>NZ_BMQC01000011.1 GCF_014647915.1 Pilimelia terevasa | reverse complement strand
CCTACCACCGGCGCCGACGACAACGGTCGCTGGCCCGGTTGACCCCTATCGAGTACGAGACCATCATGACTCCACCGGCCAGTCAGGCCGCCTGACTAGAACTGTCACCAGTTGGTGCAGCAGACCCAGGTGGTGCCGTGCACGATTCCTGCTCGCAGCATGTTGAGTACCGCCACGACCGCTTGGTTCAACAGCGCTGAGGGCTGCTACTACAGCGTCATCGACCCACCGCCCCCGCCGGGTCACGCGTGGTGGGGAGGCCGTAAGGCGGCCGGGGGTGCTGTCTACGAGTACATCTGCTACCCCAAGGGGGCCACCGAGCCGTTGGGCATCGCGGGGGCGGGCATCAAGTGGTTGGCCAGTCCTCCGGCGGGGTTCGCCGCTGGTGTGTCACCGGCGGTGTTGGCGCAGCAGGCGGTGGCCCGGTTACCGATTCGGGGGCCGCGGATCGGGACCGCGCCGCGTCGTGAGGGTGCTGGTCTGGTCGGTCTGCCGGTGTGGTTGTGGACGGCGGTGTCGCCAGCGACGTGGGGGCCGGCGACGGCGTCTGCGTCCGCAGGTGGGATCACGGTCACGGCCACAGCGAACGCCGCGAGTATCCGGTGGCGGATGGGTGACGGGCAGTCGGTGACGTGTACGAGGCCGGGCACCCCGTTCAGGCCGGAGGTGGTTGCTGCGGGTGCGTCGTCGCCGGATTGCGGCTACGTCTACCGCATGCCAAGCAGGTCCCAGCCTGGTGGGGCATACGCCGTCACGGCGGTAACGACCTGGAATGTGACCTGGACCGGTGGGGGTCAGCGCGGTGAACTCACCGTCACTCGCCAGTCGTCGACGCAGGTTGAGGTCCGTGAGCTGGCGGTGGTCAACGAATGACCGCGCACGCCGACACCCGCGCTGCTGGTCTGGTGGCGGCGCCGAGGAAGGTCGCCGGCCGGCGGGCGGGCCGGTCGGTGATCGCTGCCGCTGTGGTGGCGATGGTGCTGTCTGGCTTGGCGGTGGCGTATCTGCTGACTGTGGTGCGCGGCGGCGGTAGCTATCTGGCGGTGGCGCGGCCGGTGGCGATGGGCCAACGGATCGCCGAGCCGGACCTGGTGGTGGTGCGCGGCTCTGTGGACGCCGCCGTGCGGCCCGTAGACGCGGACCAGAAGGACTCGATCACCGGCCGGTACGCGCAGCTGCCGCTGCTGGCTGGGCAGCTCGTAACCGCCGACACGCCGCTGGTCGACACATTCCCGGGTGCCGGTAAGCGGATGGTTTCGGTGCCGTTGAAGGCCGAGCACGCGCCGGCGCAGCCGCTGTACCCGGCCGCCGGCGTGCAGCTGGTCGAGGTGCCAGCCGCCAACACCGGCCCCGCCGGTGAGGACGGGCAGCCGCGCACGTTCACCGGGACGGTCGTCGCTGTCCGGGCGCTGGAGTTCGGTGGCGGCACCACCGTGGACGTGATCGTCGAAGCCAGCGAGGCCCCGCGAATCGCCACCGCAGCCGCCGCCAACCGGATTGCTCTGGTGGTCAACGGCGGTGACCGCTGATGGGTGTCGTAGCGATCTGCTCGGCGAAAGGCTCACCCGGGGTGAGCACCGGCGCTTTGGCGTTGACGTTGTCGTGGCCGGCCCCGGTGGTGCTGGCCGAGTGCGACCCCGCCGGCGGTGACGCCCTACCCGGCTACCTGGCCGGTCAGATGCCTGCTGATCGCGGTACGGCCGAGCTGGCGGTCGCGCACGCCCGCGGACGACTGCGAGAGGATTTCTTCGGCAACCTCATCGATCTTCAACCGCCGGGGCAGCGGCGCCTGCTCCTGCCTGGAATCAGCTCCCCGACATCGGCCGGCGTGGTGGCGCAGATGGGCCCCGACCTCGCCGCCCTATTCGGCGACCTCGACGGGCAGGGCTTGGACGTGGTGGCCGACTGCGGCCGGCTGTCAGCCGAGCACACCCTCTGGCCGATCATCGTTGCGGCCAGCACCGTGCTGCTGGTGGTACGGGCGACACTGCCGTCGCTGGCCCATGCCCAACCGACGCTCGCGAGCCTCGAAGCCGCAGCCGGGCATCCGCAGAATATCCGGTTGCTGATCATCGACCAGGGTCCTTACACCGGTGAGGCGGGGCGTCGGCTGGGGGTGCCGGTGGTGGGGGTGTGGCCGTGGGCGCCGCGGGTGGCGCGGAGGTTGTCGCAGGGTGGGGTGCTGCCGCGGGGGCAGCGGCTGATCGTGGAGGCCCACCGCCTGGCCCACACCCTGCACGCCGGGTTGCACCGCAAGGGGGTGGCCGCCGATGTCCGGTGAGGTGAAGCCGCCGTGGCTGACCGACTCCCCGCCTGCACGCGCCAACGGTGATGGGTCCGCGCTCTCCGACGCGCAGGCTGACCGGCATGTGCCTGCGCCCGGCCCCCGGGAACCTGATCACTACCGGCCGGGTGGGGTGGAGTTGGTCGATTACGGCTTGGTGCGGCAGTTGCATGAGCGGGTGGTGCGGGAGCAGGCTGCGATCCTGCACGCCGCCGGAAGCAACGATCCGGTCGCGGTGGCCGAGAACGAACGCATCGTGACCCGCGTGGTCGCCGGTTGGGTGGATGAGCAGCGCCGCCATCGCCTGATCACCCCTGCTCATGAGGATGCGTTGCTGGCCGCCGTGTTGGCGGAGGTTGCCGGACTGGGCCGCCTGCAGCGGTTGTTGGATGACCCGGGAATCGAAAACGTCACGATCCTGGGCTGCGACGGCGTACGGGTGGAGTATCGCGACGGCCGGATCGGCACCGCGCCGGCGGTGGCCGACAGCGACGAGGACCTGATCGCTTTGGTCGCTAACCTCGCCCGCCGGGCTGCGGATTCCGGCTCCACTGAACGTTCGTTGTCGCCGTCGCAGCCGATGCTCGATCTGCAGCTCAAGGACGGGTCCCGGCTGACCGCGATCTACCAGGTGTCGCAGCGGCCGGTCGTTGTCATCCGCCGCCACGGCGCACTCGCGGTGACCTTGCGGGACTTGGTGGGCCCGCGCTACGACATGTTGGATCCGCTGCTGGTCGACTTCTTGATCGCGGCGATGGCCGCCCGGTTGAACGTGCTGGTCGCCGGCTGGCCGGGTGCGGGGAAGACCACGCTGGTGCGTGCGTTGGCTTCGGAGATCCCGCGGCACGAGTGGTTCGTGACCATGGAGGAGTCCCGGGAACTGGGCCTGCACACCACCGGCGCCCACCCCTGGGCGGTGTCCCTGGAGGCCCGGGAGGGCCACGGCGATTTGGGGGTGGGTGGACGGCCGGTTGGGGAGATCACCCTGGACGACATGATCCCTCTGTCCCTGCGCCTGAACACCAGCCGGGTGATCGTGGGCGAGGTGCGGTCGCGGGAGATCGTGGCGATGCTGCAGGCGATGGGCACCACCGGCGGCAGCCTGGCCACGATCCACGCCCGCGGCCCGCAGCTGGTGATGGACCGCGTCGTTGAACTGGTCCTGGCCCACCGCGGCGAACACAGCGTGCAGCGGGCGTTCCGTCAGGTCGCCGGCGCCATTGACCTGATCGTCTACGTGGAACTGATCGACGAAACCGCCATCGGCGGACGGAAGCACCGCTTCGTGTCCCACGTGTTGGAGGTTGACGGCCTCTACCCCGACGGCGAGGGCGTCCGGACGACGACGGTGTTCGGGCCGGCCGACGGGCTGTCGGGGCGGGCAGTGCCCCAGCACCTACCGGAGCGGCACTTCACCCGCCTGCAACGCGTCGGCTACGACCCCCACCTGCTCAACCATCACCGTGGGGTGGGCCGCTGGCCACGTCGGCTGGACACCATCGTGCGGGGCCGTTGATGGACGGCCTGTTCCTACCCGCGATGGCCTCCGGTGCCGTCCTGGCGGCGTCGGTGTTCTGGCTTGCCGGCCTGCTCACGGGCCGGATCCGCCCCACCCTCGGACCGGCCGCAGCCTGGGCCCGTCGGGTGTGGGCGGGACCGCGGCGTGGTGGGGTCCGGCAGCGGCGTATTCACCGCCGCCGGCTGACCGCCGCCGCCGTGGCCGCGTTGGTGGTGTTGGCGGTGTCGGGGATGCCGGTCGCCGCCTTGCTCACTGTCTTGGCGGTGGTGGGCCTGCCGTGGCTACTGGGCGCCGGAAGGCTGGAGGCGGCGGCGATCGAGCGGTTGGAGGCGGTCGAGTCTTGGACCCGACGTCTCAAGGATCTGGTCGAGACCGGCACCGGTCTGCAGCAGGGCATCATCTCCTCCGCCACCACGGCGGGCCCGGAGATCGCCGTCCAGGTGCGGGGGTTGGCGATGGCGTTGCAGGCCGGCCAGGATCTACCCACCGCGCTGCGTCGGCTGGCTGGTCAGTTGGATGACCCGCACGCCGACGAGGTGATCGTCGCTCTCATCGCTCACGCCCAGGTCCGCGGCTCCCGCCTCGGCGACGTCCTGGACGGAATA
Source organism: Pilimelia terevasa (assembly GCF_014647915.1). Classification (GTDB taxonomy): domain Bacteria; phylum Actinomycetota; class Actinomycetes; order Mycobacteriales; family Micromonosporaceae; genus Pilimelia; species Pilimelia terevasa. Next base: position 140,253 of record NZ_BMQC01000011.1, on the reverse strand, counting down.
GCCGCCGCCGCAGCTGAGCAGGCCAGCATCCGACGCGCCGTGCACGCCGAACGGGCCAACGCCCGCCTGACTCTGAAGGTGTTGACGGCGATGGTGCTGGCCGAATTCGCCCTTGGAGTGCTCGCCCCGGCGTATGCCGCCCCCTATGCGACCGCCACTGGGCAAGTCGTCCTCGCACTGTTCTCGGCGGCGTTCATCGGTCTGCTGCTGGCCGCCCGACGCCTGGCTCTACCCTCCCGCCCGGCTCGCATCCTCGCTCTCGACCCTGGGGGTGTGCGGTGAGTCTCGACCCCGGGGGTGTGCGGTGAGTGGGTGGACCCTCGCGACGGCTGGCCTGATTGCCGGGGCCGTGTTCGGCCTGGCCGTCACAGTGGTTATCTGGCAACTACGGCCGGGGACCCCAGCCCTTGGGCCCGCCCTGGCGCGGTTGAACCCCCCGCAGATCTACCAGAGCCCGCTGCGGCGCGGCTGGCGCTGGCTCACCGACAAGCTGGTACCAGCAGCGGACATCGCCGTACTCGGGCAGACCCGCGCCGGGTTCCTGGCCCACATGGGCCTGGCCGCACTCACTGGCCTGATCGCCGCCCCCACCCTGGCACTCGCCGCGTCCCTGGCGGACCTGGACCTGCCGTTGGTGGCGCCGACCGCCGGTGGGCTGGGCTTCACGGTCGGGTCGATGGGGCTGCAGTACCGGGGGGTGCAGGCCCGGGCGGGGCGGGCGCGGGCGCAGTACCGGCGTGGGGTGTGCGTCTACCTCGACCAGGTGGCCCTGGCAAACGCGGCAGGGCACGGGCCGGTGGCCTCGCTGGAGCAGGCCGCCGCTGTCGGGGTCGGCCCGGTGTTCGACTGTATCCGCGAGGCTATCGGCGGGGCGCGGCTGCGCCTGGAACCGCCGTGGGAGCGGCTGCAACAGCTGGGCCGGGACCTGGACGTGCCGGCGTTGGGGGATCTGGGCGACATCATGCACGCCTCCGGCACCGCCGGCGCCCACGTCTACAAAACCCTGCGCGCCAAAGCCGCCAGCCTGCGAACCCAAATCCGCTACGACGCCCTATCGACGGCGAAAGCGTCATCAACCGCTTTGGACGCCCTGGGCGCCGCGCTGGTCCTGGTGCTCCTGGCGATCGCGATCTACCCGTTCGTGGCCCAACTCCAACTTGCCACATGAGACACCGGGAGGTGCACAAATGAAGACGCTCCACACGGCCAAGACCGCTCTCGCACGGCTGCGCACGCGGCTCGATGGTCCTGAGCGGCGGGACAGGGGTGCGGAGACCATTCAGACGGTCATCATCACTGCCGGCCTGGCTCTGCTCGCGCTGCTGGTCATCGCCGCGATCAAGGGCGGCGTCGGCAAGTTCATTGACGTCATCAACGGCCTCACCCCCTGACCGCGTTGTCCCGCATCATGCGTTCCCGACCCCGCCGCCTACCGCGGCGATGCTCACGGCTGCGCGGCGAGCGGGGTGCCACGGCGGTGCAGTTGGCGATCGTCGCGCCGATCGTCATGACCCTCATCGCCGGTGGTGTCCAGGCGGCGTTGAGCATGTACGCGAACATGACGGTGCTGGCCGCCGCGCAGCAGGGTGTTGACGCCGGCCGCCTCTACGACGCCGCACCTGGCGCCGCTGAGTCGACCGCCGGCCGGTTCCTGGACAAGGCCGCCGGCGGGCTGGTCGCTGATGCGCGGGTACGGGTGGACACGACCGGCGCCGCGGTGACCGTCACTATCGACGCGAACTCGGTCGCGATCATTCCTGGGCCGTGGTCTCGGATCTCCAAGTCCAGCAGCGGCCCCCGCGAAGCCGTCACCGGCGAGGGCGCGCGATGACCGGCCGGTCGGCCGTCGCGCTGCTGCCGACGGTGTTGGTGCGCCGGCTGCGCGGAGCCGGGCGGGAGCGGGGGTCGGTGACGATCGAGACGGCGATCCTGGCCGTCGTCTTGCTTCTGCTGATCCTGTTGGCCGTCGCCGCTGGCCGTACCGTCCTGGCCGCCAGCGCGGTCGCTGACGCCGCACACGACGCCGCCCGCGCCGCATCCCTACAAACCGACCCGCCCACCGCCCGACAGGCGGCCGACCGGGCGGCGCACCGGTCACTGTCGGGCAACGGCCTGCAATGCCAGAGCGTCAACACGTCCGTTGACACCACCGGATTCACGGCCCCGCTCGGGCAGCCGGCGCAGGTCCGCGTCGAGGTCGGGTGCACGCTGTCCTACGCCAAACTCGCCGCCCTGCCAGGGCTCACGGCGACCAAAATGCTGCGGCAGGAGTTCACCTCACCTCTGGACCGGTACCGGACCCGGACGGTGACCCCATGACGCGGCGGCGGCTGGCCGACATCGGCGATGACCGGGGTGGGGTCAGCGTGTTCGTCGCCATGCTCGCCCCGGTCCTACTACTGCTCGTCGGCCTGGTCGTGGACGGTGCTGGACAGGTGAGGGCGCTGCAACGCGCGGACAACGTCGCCGCCCAAGCCGCCCGCACCGCCGGACAAGCAATCGACCTCCCCGCCGCGGTCGCCGGTGGGGTCAAGCGCATCGACCCGGCCGCGGCAAACGAGGCGGCCTCCCGCTACCTGCTCCGGGCGGGAGCGACCGGCACAGCCACGGTGGCGCCGGACCGGCAGTCAGTCACCGTCACCGCCACCATCAGCCACCAGCCGCTGCTACTCGGCGCGTTCGGCTACGGCAGCCGCGACATCACCGGCGAAGCCACCGCCCGCATCCTCACACCCAACTGACCTCCATCGCAGAGGACATCGCTCATGCTGACCCGGATCCTGAAAGCCGTCGCCGCCGTCGCCGCGATGGCCGCGATCCTACTCGGCATCCCCGCCGCACTACTCACCCTGGGCACCAACCCGGTGGCGGCTGCGGCCTGGGCCGGGGAGCACCTGTGGGAAGTCGACCACAGCAACATCGTCCTGCTGGGCGCGATCACCCTCACCGGCTGGATCGCCTGGCTGACACTTTTGCAAGCCTTCACCGCCGCACTCCTGGACCACCTGCGGCCCGGCGTCCGCGCCCGGCCGGCGATCGGGGTCCAGCGGGCCATGTTCACGTTCCTCCTCGGCGCGGTCCTGACCACCGCGACCGCCGGCAGTTGGGCGTCAGCGGCCACCCCGCCGGTACTACCGGACCGGCCGGCGGTCGCCGCCATCCACGACGCCACCCCGCCAGCCGCCACCGACGCCCACCGGCCGGTGCTGGTGCACCAGGGGCCCGGCGCCGGACGCAGTGACATGCATGTCCACACCGTCCAGCGAGGGGAGCACCTGCTGGATGTCGCCGAGCGGTACTACGGCAGCGCCGAGGCCTACCCGCGGATCGTCGCGGCCAACAGCGGTGTCACCCAGCCCGACGGCCGGTCGCTGCAGCACTGCCAAACCCTCATCCGCCAAGGCTGGCAGCTACGCATCCCGCAACCCACCCACGGCCTCGACAACCCCACCGACACCTCCACCGATCGGGTGGAGCCGGGAACGGTCACGCTGGTCGCCAACCAGCAGTCCTACGACGTCACCGTCGGTCCCGGCGACAACCTGTACAAGCTGGCCCAACGGTGGCTCGGCGACGGCGACCGCTGGCCCGAAATCTACAAACTCAACAAGCACCGCCACTTCGCCGACGGCCGCACCCTGCACACCCCCCGCCTGATCCACCCCGGCTGGACACTGGACCTACCCGGCGACGCACGCCCACCCGCCGGAACCAAGCCCAAACCCCCCACACCGCCCAGCGAGCCGACACCGCCTAGGGAGCCCGGGCCCACCACACCGCCGCCCAGAGCCGGCCCGACCGGCCCAGCCACGCCCACCCCGACGGCCCCTAACAGCGACGACGGGGTCGTCACACCCACATCCGGCGATCAGCGGCCGACCGGCACACCGGCCGGCCCGCAGCGGCCCTCAACGCCTGCCACGCCGGCGCCGGCGCGCGGCATTGACTTGCCCGGCGGAAGCTGGGTCGACGTCGGTCTGGCCGCCGCGCTCACGGCTGCGGGGGTGCTGGTGTGGGCACACCGACGCCGCCGCTACCGACCCGGTCACGGCCACGGTGTCGACCGCCGCGACCACGACCTCAAGCCGCTTCCCGCGATGCTGCGATACCTGCGCGTACGCCTCGTCCCGACCAGCGACTCCACCGCGGCGGCTGCGGTGGCCGAGCCGATCGAGGACTGGGTCGAGGACCTCAAGCCCGACACCGGCGGCCAACACCACCACCACGACGAGGACGACGGACTGGACCTGGCCGGCCAGGCCCGCACCCCGGATGTTGACGCCGACCCCGACACCGACGACGAAGCCGAGGAAACCGATCCGCAGCCAGTGCAGGTGGGTGACGCGCAACCGGTCGTTCCGGCGATCACCGGCGAGCACGCCGACCTGTGGCCCACCGCCGGCCTGGGCCTGACCGGCCCCGGCGCCCACGCCGCCGCCCGCGGCATGCTCGTGGCCGCGCTCGCCTCCGGCACGATCGAACTGCTGCACTCTCGAACCCAGGTCATCATCACCGCCGCAACGCTGGCCTCGCTGCTGGGCGCCGCCGCCGTCCGCGTGCCGGAGTCCTCCCGGCTGCTGGTCACCGCCGGGCTCGAGGAAGCACTCGCCGAGTTGGAGGCGCATGCCCTGTGCCGGGCCCGCCTGTGCCAGGAGCACGACACGTTCTCCATCGGCGACCTACGCGACGGCGACAACCCGCACGTCGAGGACCTGCCACCCCTGCTGCTGATCACCGACGTCGGGCCGGCCACCGAACAGACCCGAATCGCCTGGTCCCTGTCCCACCACCACCGCCTCGACACGCATGGCATTCTCCTCGGCGGCTGGACCCACGGCGACACCGTCGAGGTCGCCGCCGACGGCACCACCACCCGGGCCTCACGCCCGGGTCTGGTCGAGCGGCACCGGCATGGCCACAGCGCGGACCTCGGCCGCCTGACCGTCCTGGACACCGACCAGACCCTGGCGATGCTCATCACTCTCGCCGAGGCCCACAACGGCCAACCGGCCCCCGACCCCCATCCCGAAGCACCGGCTGTCCCGACCCAACCAGCGGTCGACCCGGCTGACACCGGCGGCACCCACGACGAGCCTTCGCAGACAACATCTGATGCGAGGGTCAACGGCCACCACGTCACGCCACCGGCGGCCACGACCCTCGACCGGCTGCCGCCGGAGCCCGCCTCCAACGAGGAAACCGACGCCGGTGACATCGAGTCCGAACCGTGCGCCGACAACACCGTCACCGACGCGGTCGAGGACTCCGGAACCGGCTTTGACGGGAAGATCCGGATCTTGCTGCTCGGCCGGCCCACACTGCCCGACAACGACCGGCCAGGCATGCTCGGCGGACGCGGACTCGCCCTGGAACTGCTGGCCTACCTCGCCGTCAACGACGGGCAGGCCTCAGTGGACGCCATCTTCGAAGACCTCGTCCCGGACAAGACGTTCCCCCGCGCCAGGCAAGCGATCAACAAGGCGCTCAGCCTCCTGCGCCGCGCCCTCTCCGACATCGGCGATGGCGGCGATTACGTCGGCCGGCAGGGTCGCCACATCGCCCTGCACACCGACCGGCTGGATATCGACGTGCTGCGGCTGCGCTCGCACCTGGCCAAGGCCAAGACAGCCAACACCGGCGTCGCCCGGGCCCGGCACCTGCGCCAAGCCCTGGCCGCCTACGGAGGCACGTTCGCCGACGGCGAGAAGTGGCCGTGGCTGGCCATCCCCCGCGAGGCGGTCCACCGCGACTACATCGACGCTGTCCTCGCCCTTGCCCAGGAGCTGTCCGCGCAGCCTGCCGAGGCCCTCACCGTGCTGGAGCCGGTCATCGCCGCCCAGCCGCACGCCGAGGTCCTCTACCAGGAAGCCATGCGCGCCCACGCCGCCCTCGGTGACGACGACGGCATCCGCGCGACCCGTCGGCGCCTGACCCAGGCCCTGGAAGACATCGACGTCGAACCCAACGACGACACCACAGATCTGGCCGCCCGGCTACTGGCTGAGGTGGCCCGCCGTGCCGGCCGGTCCAGGCGGGACGAAACGCGGTGAGCGCGCGTTGCGGAGGCACGGATGAAGGACTCGGTGCGGGGAAGCCCTTGGCGGCCCTCCTCGGGGGCTGGTGCCTGACTGAGGTGAGGCATGGCGCGCCGCCGCGGTCGCTCATACTTATCCAACGCCTGGAGGAGGGACTACGGTGAAGGCCGAAGGGGATCGCAACCTCGACACCGCGCGGGAACAGGACCGCCAGTGGCGTGGTGCGAGCCGGCGACCGGCTGAGGTCATCGCGCCCGCCCGCTGCGCCCATCTTCGTGTGGACCCGCGCGGCTACCCCATCATCGCGGTGATACCGCAGCACCCGGGTCGGGAGGACTACGGCTCCCTTTCCGAGCAACGCAAACTCGTCCTCGCCACGTTCGACCTGTGCGCTGTCTGCGCCACGCCATTGCGGGACGAGTTGCGCTGGCAGGTCACCTTCGACGACGAGCTGCAGCACATGGGCGAGCAGCCTCGGTTCAGCGAGGCGCCGGTGCACGAAGTATGCGCGCTGTACGCGGCCCAGGTCTGCCCGTTCGTGTCCTCGCCGTACGCCCGGCTGGGCGACCCGATGCGCAAGGGCCAGCGACGACCGGACACGCTGGTCATCGCCGGTTTCGACCGGACCGCGGAAGTGGTCGGCCATGACAGCGAACTCCAGGTTGGCGAGGGAATCCTGATGTTCGAGATGGCGGGTCTGGGCCGCACCCACCGCCTGGTCGGCGCCGACGATGCCCGCGCCGCCTACGAGGCCGCGCTTGGCGACGACGCACCGATGGTGCTCGACGACGCCGAGCGTCGGCTCATCGACATCCTGTGCGCGCCGACACCTGAGGGTGAAGACGCCGGCGGGGTAATGGCAGGCGCAGCGTGGCTCATCGGGGCGGCTTTCTGCCCCCAGATCCGCCGGGTCCAAGCGATGAAGAGGTTCGCGCAGGCCCGCGACGACTTCTACTTCCAGGTGGCGGCCAACGCCTTGCTTCAGCCCGACCTCATGCAGGACTGGGAGAGCATCGATGATCCGTGCATCGCGGCGGCCTCGTCGTGGTTGCGCACCCGGCAGCGGCTGCCCGCCGTCCTTGAGCAGTGGCAACGCGACGGTGCTCGCCGAGTTCGTGACGTCAACGGCCGCCGCCCCCGCATCGCCACCACGGCCGGCGCGCCACCGCGTGACGATGCAGCGATCCGGCGCCGCAAGGCTGCCGAGGCAGCGCTGCGTAAGGGCCGCCGAAAGAAGCGGTGACGCACGGATTAGAAGGCGTCCCGGCCAGATCGACGGCTCTGACCACGGACGATCTCTGAAGCACCGGAACTGACGCCCAGCGGTGCTGCCCACCGACGAGAAAAGGGTCGACTCGCCCGCTGCCGCCGACCAGCACGCGCACAAGACGCCTGCCGGGCAACAGGACCAGGACGCCATTCCGAAGAACACCAGAGACGCGGTCGCCCACTTGCTCCGGCAAGACCCGTCATTGGATGCCGGCGCTATCGCCGAAAGGCTCGGCCGCCACCCCAGCACCGTGCGGCGGCACAACATGCCCGAGGCCATCAAACGCAGCCGCGACACCGACACGCCCTGACCAGCTGGGCCTGGCGGCGTTGAGAGTCGTCAGGTGCGGCCGGGGACTGACCGGTGATCAACATGGGTGCCGTGCGCCGGTAACTGTCGGGTTTCAGATAGACCGGGGTCGACTCCTGCGGCAGACTGGGCGCCGCCCCGACCTTGACGGGTGTCGTCCCGGAGCTTGGAGCGTGCTGTGACCCCGACTGCTCACCGTCTAGCTCGCCGGTGCGTCGCGGTGGTTTCTGTCGTGATCGCGCTGGGTGTGGCCGGCGGCTGCGGCGCGGCTGTCGACGGTGTCCGTCACTTCGCTCTTGAGCAGATCCGGACTGATCTGATTCTTAGCGTCCCGTCGGAGCGGACTGGGACTTACCGGTACTGGCGGCAGGCCCCGGACGACCGGCGCGCTGGCGCGGTGGACTTCGTCCGGGGCTGGTATCTGGAGCACAGGGCGGGGCGGACCAGCCCGGATGGCACGGGCCCGCGGGATCTGTGGGTGTTGAACCGGGGTGGGGACGGCTTCGGGCGGGTCACCGTTACGGGCCGGCGTGCTGCGGACCTGTCCGGCGGCTGGGCGCGGCTGGACCCGGCGAAGTTGAAATACAGTTGGCCATCTGCGCGGAGCGCCGCGGGTGACCCGGCCGGCTCGATCGTGCTGGTCGATGAGGCGGTGACCGCCCGTCTCGACGCGGCGGGCCGGTACAGCGGCACGGTGGACCTGTTGGCCGTCGTTGATGCTGGCCTGCCGCCGGTGGCGCCTGGCCATCTGGCGGCTCTGGGGCCGGCCGCGCGGCGGGCTCCGTTCAAGGCGGTCCTTGACGGTCGGGGCCGGTTGACCGAGATGAGCGTGTCTGTACCGCCGGTTGCTGGCTTCCCCGATGCCTCGATCACCTGCGGATACGGCTACGACGACGTCCGGTTCCCCGAGGTGAGAGCCGAGGAGCCGGCAACCGCCGACCTGTATCGGATGCTCGAGGGCGGCTGAGCCCACCGCTGAGCCGGCGGGCAACCACGTCAGTCGTTGATCGGCTGCATGTTTCGCACGCGCCCGTCGCGGCTCCCGCCGGTGCTGGTGGCATGTGGCGGGCGCCGCGACGGGTGTCCTGAACGGTGTGGGCTACTCGTTCGTTGCGGTGGGCAAGGTCAGGTCGAGTCGGTCGGTGGAGGCGCCGGGGGGAACATTGTCCGGCTGCCACAGGTCGGCGGTGTCGGCGTCGGGGAACGGGCCGACGGGCAGGAGCCGCCGCTGGGTCCAGTCGATGCACAGCATGATCTGCGGTCCGTGCCTGCTGGTTACGAATTCGACATCGGTCGAGATTCGCGGGTGCAGTTCATGCCACGCGTCAGCCGGGCCAGGGAGTGTTTCGGTCGGTGGGTGCAGTGCGGCGGTGAAGGCGAGGGCGATGGTCGTGTCCGCTGCGGCGATTTCGGCCTTCATCGTGTTCGCGGCTGTGCGGCCGCGGTAGGGGCCGTGTGCGCGTACCTGGCCGGCTGCGGTGAACACCAGCAAGGTGATGGGGTCGGTGTCGGTGATGGAGTCGATGGGGCGCATGGTGAACGCGTCGCCGGTGGCGATGTCCATAAACGACACCATGACCGGTGTCGGGTTGTCCTGTTCGCGGGTCCACTCGATGATGTCGAAGTGTTCGAGGATGAGTTCTTTGAGTTTGACGTAGGCGCCGTTGGTGGGGTCGAAGACGCCGTGGGGCGCTGATGGAGTTGTCATCTACTGCTTCCTGACTTCGGCGGGGGTGCCGCAGCCGGGTTGGTGCGGCGTTGGACATGGACGCTTCGCCGGCCGCCGCGGGTCAAGTCGCGCCCCCGACGCCCCGGCGACAGCGTCAGCTGGTGGCCGGGGCGGTGCGGGCGTCGGTGCCGGGCGGCAGGTCCGGCGCGTGACCGGTATCGACTCCGCCGGGTGCCCCGTTCGGGGCGGTGTTGTCGGGGTCGGTCCAGTGCAGTGCGCGCAGCGGCCAGAAGGTGTCTTCGGGGGTGTTGATTTCGATCAGGATCCGGTAGCTGGTGGAGCCGTTGTGGTTGACGGTGTTGAGGGCGAAGTGGTCGCCGAACCGTCTGATCAACGGCGTTGTTGGTTTCGGCCGCAGTTGCCTGTGGGCGTCGCTGATGGCGGTCATCGCTTGCCGGTCGGCGCGCACTATCGGCCATTGCGGTCCGCCGTCTGCCGGCGCGGTCACCGTGACCGGGCGGTGGCCGCCGGCCGGGGTCAGTGACCGCTTCTCCCAGACGATCTTGTCGGGGGTGAGGGCGTGGATGCGGCCCAGTCGGGTGCTGTGAGTGAGGAACCTCTCGTAGGCGGCGGTCCGATCCCGGACCATCGCCTGGTAGCTGGTGGCGGCGGTAGCCAGCAGCGGGGCGTGGCTGAGGACGTCGTCGAGGTCGAGGTTCTGGTCGCCGATGTTGTCGCGGAGCATGTCGATGGTGCCGGCGAGGATCCGCTGCTGGTAGCCGGCGGCGGCGTAGGTGGCGGCGGCGCGGATCCAGCTGGTGCAGGTGTCGGGGTCGTTGACCAACGTCCACCCCATCTCGCAGGGTTCCACCTGGTAGCCGGCGGCGGCGGTGAGTTCGTGGAGGTACTCGCGTATGCCTGGGGTTTCACACGGGTCGTAGTCGATCATCGTGTCGGTATTCCTTTCAGGGGGGAACGCCGAAGGCGCCCGGTACCGCGTGCTGCGGTAGGGCGCCTTCGGCGTTCGGGACAGGTGGTGCCGGTGGGGTGTCAGTCGGGTCGCTGGTCCTGGCTGGCTGTGGTGGTGGGCTGCCAGTGGTGATCGCGTAGCAGGTAGGAGCAGTCCCCGTCGGCGGTGATGACCGGGATGAGGAGCTGGTCGATGTTGCCTCGGTGGGGACAGGCGATGGTCTCGACGAACGCTTCGCCGTCTTGCCTGATCACCGGGTTGGCCGGCGCCGGTGCGGTCCCGGCTGTTGCCGCGACCAGCGACCGCAGTTGGGCGTCGGTGACGCGCACCAGCGGCCATCCACGCTCGGGCGAGCCGCCGGCCGGGGCTTGCACGCTGACGGTGTGGCCCGGCTGCCGGTGCGGGGACAGCGTTACGGTGTCCCAGTCCGTGACGTTGCGGTGCAGCGCCCCGTAGTTGTGGAGTTGGTGCAGGCAGTGGTGGATCCGCGTCGCCGCCTGAACTCTGGCCTGCGCGTACTGGGTGTGCGCGTTGTTGCAGGCGTCCAGGGCGGTGATGTAGCTGCCGATGTCGGCGAAGTCGGTGTTGGTGTCGCCGACCTCGCCGCGTAGGAACGCGACCGGCTGGTGCAGGAGGGCCAGTTGGTAGTCGGCGGCGGCGTAGGCGGCGAGCTGGGACCAGATTGCCAGCACGCTGTGTGGCTGCTGGCCGATCTGGATCCACATTTCGTCGTCGATCTGGTAGCCGTGGTGGTCCAGGAACGCCTGTAGGTAGACGCCCAGACCAGCGGCGGGCTCCGGATACCTGTTCCTCACAGTCGATCTCGCTTTCGAAAGAAATGCCGAAGGCGCCCACCGCCGCACGGGGTGCGGGCCGGGGGCGCCTTCGGCGTATGGGATGGGAAGGGCAAGCAGAGCCCTGCCGGCAAGGCGGCGGGGCTGGGGTTACAGGTAGGTGTTGGGGTGGACCAGATCGCCGCGGTCCACCTTGCGTACGGTGATCTCGGTTTCGGGTCGCAGGTAGGAGCTGGCGACTTTGCTCAGGCGTAGGGCGGAGACCAGCTGCTCGCGGGCGTCATCTTCGGCGCCGTCGACGGACTCGGCGTCTACGTCGATTTCGAAGCCGATCTGGACGACGACCCGGTAGCGACTGCGCAGCGGTTCCGCGCCGCAGACCTCCAGGAACCCTTGCGCCCACTGGTAGTCGACGTGGTGTTCGGTGACGGCGTCGTGGATCTGGGTGTGGATGGTGCGGCGCAGATCGTCTAGGCCGTCGTGGAGGCGTTGGGCGTTGCGGATCGGGTCGTCCAGGTGCCCTCCGAGCGCCCGGACGGTGTCGGTAATCCACCGCTGGGGGCTGGCGTCGGTGTGGGTGGCCTGCGCCCACGCCTGCTGCAACACCTTGGCCAGCGCCTGCGGCACCACCAGATTTGGGGTGGTGATCGATTCGGGATGGTTGAACATCGCGGTTCCTTCCTTGTTGGGGACATGCGAAGCGCCTCACCGCAGGTCGGTGAGGCGCCAGATGACCGGCCGTCGGGTCGGTGCGGCCGGACAGTTCTTGCCGGGTCCGGGCTGCCTGCCTATTGGCGGCGTAGGGCGGCGGTGGCGGCCTCGGCGATGGCTCTGCCGGCTTGTGCCGGTGCAAGGCCGAGGCGTGCGGTGACATCGTGCAGGGGTTGGCTGTCGGCGGGGCCCAGCCACAGCACCGCGCAGCCGGCCTTGCGGAGCCGGTCGAGTTGTTCCTGCCCGCGCACCATCTCCCCGACCAGCAGCTCGCCGTCGGAGACGACGACCAGCAGCCGGGCCCCACCACGCGGATCGGACAGGTGCAGCGCACCGTCAAGGGCGTCCACCGTCGTGCAGAACCCGCGCGTGTGGCTTTCCAGCCCGAGCTGGCGGACGTGGCCGGGTGGCTGGCCGGGGTAGGCGATGGGAGTGACGTCACGGCCGAAGGTGACGGTGGCGGTGTGGGCACCGGCCCAGGAGGCGGCTTGGGCGGTGATCCACGCCGCCGATTCACACGGGCCCAGCCAGGCCCGCATCGACAACGACACATCCACCGTGATCCCGACCGCCAACGGCGGATCGAGCACCCGCCGGGAGCGGCTGCTGCGCCACGGCTGGGCCTCAGGTCGAACACCGGCGGCGCGCTGAGCAGCAGCGGTGACAGCAGCGCGGGCAATCAACCGGCCCGGCGGCGTCGCCGACGTCGTGGACACCACGACCGGATCGCGTCGGGCGGCGGCCTTCAACGCCCGGGACAACTGTCGGGCCGCCGCCTGTTCCGCCTGCTGTGGCTGGCGGGTCGGGCCTGCGGCGGCGCGGCGGCCGAACACTTTCCGGGCCGCGTCCTGGGCCTGGGCTTGCGCCTGCGCTTCCAGGGTCCGGGCTGTGCTTCGTGCAGCGGCTGCCGCCGCGACGTGAATGTCGGCGTCGGTGGTGGTGTGGGCGTCGGCCAGGTCGGTGGCGGTGACCGCGGCGGCGGTCGCTGCGGCGGCCTTCCGCGCCACACCGTCGCCGCCGGGTGGTCCGTCGGGCACGAGGATGATCGGCCCGATCAGGCCGGTGTCGACGCCGAGGACGTCGCACCACTGCCGGCCCAGGTCCAGCATCCGGTCGGCGTCACCGTCCTTGGTGCGCAGGGCCTTACGCCAAATCTTGCCCAGCTCCCGCAGCCGGTCAGTACCGATCAGCTTCCGCACCGCCGTACGGGCGGGCCGGACTTCGCGCCGGTCCAGGATTCTGGCGTCGGCGCGGGCCAGTAGTAGCGCGGCGAGGGTGCCGGCGGTCCACGGGTTGTCGACGGTGGGAATGTCGGCGAGCAGGAGCTTGCCGGCCATCGCCCGCAACCACCTACGGTCCCCAGGCCGGCGTTTGAGCTGCCGGCCTTCGATGCGTGGCTCTTCGAGCAGGGTGGCGGCTTCGATGACCGGCCACGGCACCCCGGCGCCGGTGCTGACCCTGCACCACCGGGAGTGGGCGGCGTGTCCGGCCTCGTGTACCAGTGCCCCCCACGCCACCGGGTAGGCGTTACGGGCGGTCGCGGTGGTCGGGTCGACGGTGTGGGGGTCAACGTCGAGCAGGTCGCTGTTGACTTCGATGGTGTTGGTGGCGGGAATGAAGCAGGCCGGGGCCCCTCGGCCCGCACCGGGTTGGACCACCACGGTGAGGTCGGCGCGGCCGGCCAGGTCGGCGACCTGGGCGGTCCAGGCGGCGGAGTAGCGGCCCCAGATCGGATCGGTCGCGGCCGGACGGCTGGAGGTGGGGGTGTTGGTGACGTGCTGGTTGATCGTCGTCATCTCTTCAGCCCCGGCTCAGAGCTGCTTGCCGAGGGCAAGACCGGTCACGATGCGGCGGCCGAACTGCTTGGCTAGGACTTCGGCGACGGTGTCGCGGTCCTCGACCGGGGCGACACCCGCCAGGTTGGCGATCGCGCTGTCGACGTCCAACGTGTCGGCGATCTTCTTGAACCCCAGCAGCTCGCGCAGCTGCGGCGCCCAACCGATCTCCCCAACCTGCACCTTGGCGTTCAACTCCACCGCCGCCCGCACGGTCCGGGAGTCGACACCCAACGCCCGGGCCAGGTCATAGTCGGTGGTGACGTGGATGTGCGCGCAGAACCGGGAGGCCAGGGCCTCGGTCAGGACCGCGCCGTGCACACCCGGGTTGTGACCGGCGATCACGTAGAACCCGTTAGCTGCTGTCACGGTTCGGCCGCCGTCGGCCTTCACCACGATCTGGCGGCGGCCGTCCATCGCCGGATACATCACCGCCAACACCCGCGGCGAGATCAACGTCGCGTCGTCAATGAACAGCACCTCCCCGGCCTGCATCGCCGTGGGCAAAGGTCCGGGCACGAACCGGTAGCCGGCCCTGTCGGGTACGTAGTCACCGATCAGGTCCCCGACGGTGGTGTCGCCGTCCCCGGCCACGGTGTGCAGTTCGGCGCCGAACGCCGCCTCCACCACCGATGTTTTGCCGGTGCCGGGCGGGCCGTAGAGCAGAGCGGCGATACCCGCCCCACGCAACTCCTGCAGAACATCCACATCACGGCGGCCGGCCAACTGACGTGGGTGGTACGGGGTGCCGTTGGGACGCAGCACCGGCCCCGACCGTGCCGGCGCCGCCGCAGGCGCCGGACGCGGTGCCGGGACTGGGCGGTTGCGGGCCGCGGCCGGAGGAGCGTCCAGGACCCCGGCGGCCAGGTTGTCCTGATGTTGCTGGAGGCCAGCGGTGGTGACGTGGAAGACCTTCTTCCCGCCCGACACCTCCCCGGTGACGTGATCCAGCTCCACCAATTTGGTGATCGCCTGACCAACCGCCCCAGTGGAACGGCCGCCAGAGCGCGGGCGACCGCGCCGACGGTGTTGCCGTCACCGGGCTGGCCGACCAGGTGCGCCAACACCTGGGCGCGTAGCTGACCAGGACGCAGCGTCGGCAACCCCGACACCGTCAGCGTCGCGGGCGGTGCGGGGGGCGCCGTGGTGCTGGTAGTCGCGGCGGTGGGGTTGGGGGCGGTCATCGACCAGGCTGGTGCGCTGCCGGCCGGATTGGGGATGTGCATGTTGGTGCTCCTGCCATCAAATGGGCAGGAGGTGGCCGCCCCCCCGTCTGGGCGCGGCCACCTCCTGGGTGAAGGTGAACGCGCCCACCAGGTGGGCGCCGGGGTGTTACAGCTACTGCCGCGGTCGGCCGGTGTACGGCTGGTCAGCGGCCACGGCGGTTACGGTCGGGGGTTGTCCTGCAGCGGCAGACTCATCGTGATCGCCAACGCCAACGCCACTCGCGTAACCCACTGATCGGCCCGCGCGCACACCGCACGGTCGATGGCGGTCCACTGACCGGCCGGGATGCAGAACTGGGCCGGCTGGATCTGACCGGTGGTGAACTCGACGATGTCGAAGTCCCCACGTCCGGCGGCGGCCAGCAGCGGGTTGTAGACGGCGGCCAGAACCCCCCACATCAGCTTGTGTGGGTCGGTCGCGGCGTCGACCGCCTGCGTGATCGCGGTGATCTCCGCATGCGTGTAGACGTGCCGAACTGGTGTAGACACTGCTTCTCCTCATGAATGACGGAGGTTAGGCTTCGGCGTTCGCCGGTGCCTCCCACCTCCTGTATCGGACCGATCCATAGATGTGCGCAGCCGCTGCTAGGGAGCGCATTGGCCGTCCTGGGCGGGCTATCGGTGCTGGTCGTGTGGGCAGTAATCGGAACAGTTCCCGGTCGGATACACCGCGTCCAGAGCCCTTCGCGCGCCGGCGGTCGCGTACTTGCCGAGGCCCCAGCGGGGCATCAGACCCAGCAGCTGGTGGGCCAGTCGATGCCGCAGGTTCAGTTCCCGCTGGTGGGCCTCGGCCAGCCGCTGCCGACAGTCGGCCTTCACGCTTTCGCACTGCCGGTACAGCATGCGCACCTCCGCCGCGAGCCAGGCCGTCTCGTGCTTGTCCAACAGCTCGAAGTAGCCCAGCCGCTTGTCGTACTCCTCACGCACCGCCTCCGGCGCGCAGTCCTTCGGCTCACCGCCGTAAACACCGGCGGCCGGCCAGATTCCCTGATCACTCCCGTCAGCCGGCCGGAGCTTGGCCGGTGGGCGGTGAGCTGACGCATCGTCTACGTTTTTGTCACTACCGTTCATCACGGTCGGACGTCCTTTCAGGAATGAAATGACCAGGTGCCGGGCTGCGGGCGGTCGAGCGGGTAGTTCGGCGCATGCGAGCAGCCGGAATCACCGCCGACAGCGGTGCCGTCGTCGGTGAGCCCGGCGCCGCAGACCGTGCAGCGGCGGGGGATGGCGTGGAAGAGCAGCCCGTAGGTGATGCCGGCCTGGGTGTGGACCAGCAGCGACAGCGGACCGTCGCGGTGTACGCGGGTGCGGGCGCCCAGGGACAGTTGGAACATGCGCGACAGCTGCCGCTGCCAGGACACGACCGCGTCCAGGTGGTAGCCGCTGCCCGGTCCGTAGGCGGCGGCCAGCGCGTCGCAGTAGGCGCTGGCCGCGCTGATCACCTCGGTGGCATCCCGATCGGCCTCCAGGCGGTGCACGCCGGGCAGGTTCACCCCGACCGGCAGGTCTGGGGTAGGCACCGTCGGGTCCGGGTAGTGCGAAGGCAAGCCGATGGCAAGGTCGAACGCGATGACCGGTGCCAGGCCCCACTGGTCGGCCCGGGCCAGGACGGCTTCGGTCACCGCCTGCCACTGCGCCAGCGGGATCTCATGGTCGGCCGGGCGGACTGCGGTGTTGTGGCCTGACCCCGTCGCGTACTGGGTCAGTAGCGGCTTCCAGATCGCTTCCATCGTGCCGCGCAGCAGCCGGCCGCCGTCGCCGGCGGTGTTGATCGCCTCGACGATCGCGGTCAGCTCGGCTGCGGTGTAGACGTGGCGTTTCGGGTTGGACATTGCTGCTCCTCACAGTGAGGGGCAGGGGAACGCGGGCCGGTGACGCCGGCGCGTTCCCCTGCCTCAAATTTCAGGGTTGGCGCCGGCCCGTGCGGGCCCGACGGATCCGCAGTCCCGGGGTGGGCTACGGGTTCAGGTGGTATTCGCAGTGCTCGACGACCGCGTCATGCAGACGCTGCACATATTCGTTCAGGTAGGCGTCGTCGACGCGTTCCCGGCAGCCGGGGCACAGACCGGCCAGGTCAGCGCCGGCCGGGGCAGCCTGGGTGAACGCCTCGGCCGGCCCGTCGACCCGAGGGCCCGGGTAGCGCATCCAGGATCGCGGGGTCGCCGTCGTCGACTCCGGCGATCACCTTGCGGGCCAGTGGGGTGGGGTCGCCGGTTGACCGGCCGCCGAGGTTGTCCATCTCCCACACCGCGGCAGTGTTGTCGGCGTCACCACGGGCGGCGTGTATGACCCGGGCGAGCAGGTCGTTGTCGACATGCCCGCGCGACAGGCAGCGGGTCACCGCAGGCCCCCTGCAGGGGTCGGCGATGCGATCACAGTCGGCGGGGTCAACCAGGGCCCAGGTCCACCGCCACCCGCAGATCACATACCGACCCCGCTGGTCGGGGCTAATCCGTGACACGCCGTCGGCGGGCCCGTGTTGGCTGGTCTCGTCGACGATGATGTCGGCGCCGTCCCACACCATCGACGCGGCCTGCACGTCCAACTCGGCCCGCAGCGCCGTACCGGTCAGGCCCTGCCCGGTGAGGGTGCGGGTGATCTGGTCGCGTAGGCACTGCTGGTCGGCGACCACCGCCTCGGCCACCGCACGGTTGCAGGACCAGACCGCGAACCCGTTCCACCAGTCGATCAACAGGCCAGGGAACCCGACCGGGACGCGGTGCCGGCCGGTCGCCGGGTCGTAGGTGAGCGCCCAGTCCCCAGCGAAGATGCCCTCCTCGCCGATGCGTAGGGGCCGCGGCGGTGGGGGCGAGTGGGGTGGATTTTGAGCTGCCATGACAGTTCCCCTTTTCGGTCGTGTGTGGCGCGTTGGGCATGGGTTGGGAAGCGATGTGCCCCGAACCGGAGGGGGCTAGGTGCGGGGCGCATCGCTTGCCATTTGGTGGAGTTCGATGACGTCGGTCGCGCTACCGCCGAGGACCACTAGCTCGCTTGCCGGTGGGCTGGCCCGGGTCTGGGTACTCGGGGGGCATCTGGTTGACCAGCCGCAACGCGACCTCAACCCTGCTGGCCCAGTCGTCGGCCCGGTCGTAGGCCAGTTGCCGGATGGCGGCAGCCTGCCCCGCTGGGATCAGTAGCCGCGGCACCTCGCCAGTCTCGGTCGCCTGCGGCGGTGTGGGGACGGTGCTGTGGGACAGCAGCGGGGTGT
Organism: Pilimelia terevasa; assembly: GCF_014647915.1. Classification (GTDB taxonomy): domain Bacteria; phylum Actinomycetota; class Actinomycetes; order Mycobacteriales; family Micromonosporaceae; genus Pilimelia; species Pilimelia terevasa. Next base: position 122,226 of record NZ_BMQC01000011.1, on the reverse strand, counting down.
AAATCGCCCACAGCAGGTCGCAGACCAGCTCCCACTCATCGGCCGCCCGGGAGGCGATGACAGCGAAGCGGCGCATCTGCTGGACGTTGTAGCGGTAGCGCACCATCGGCGCACCGGCCACCTGATTCGACATCGGAGATGTTCTCCTTTGCTCGATGGAGGGCACCCCACACCCCGGCCGAGGTGACAGGCACCCGCGGATGAGGGTTGGTGTTGTGCATTCCGGCGCCGGTCCCGGAGGACAGGTCGCCGGACGTTTGGGTGGCGCCGCCGAACTGAACGTTCAGCCGATAGCTGCGCCGTGGGCTGCCATCCAGGGCAGCGGCGGCACCGCACCAGTGGGGCTGGCGTCGCCGCGTAGGTGGACCTCGAAGTGCACGTGCGGGCCGGAAGAGTTCCCGGACGAGCCGACCTGCCCTAACGGCTGGCCGGCGGTGACGCGGTCGCCGATGTGGACGCGAGGCTCCCGGCTCATGTGGCAGTAGCGGGTAATGACACCGCCTCCGTGGTCGATGTCGACGTACCAGCCGCACCCGCCGATGGCAGGGTTGCCGTCCCGGTCGCAGCCGTGCGAGGCGGGCACCACGTTGCACACCGCCTGCACGACGCGTCCAGCGGCGGCGGCGCGGATGGTCGTCGCGCGCGGCGCACCCAGATCGACGCCGTTGTGGTCGGGCCGGTCTGTGGTGCGAAACCCGGACACGACCGCGGCTTTGACGGGGGCTACCCACCCGTTGGCGCTGACCGGCGGGCACGCCGGCAGGCCGGTACCGATGGCAGTCAGGAGCCGGATGGCGGCCGGTTCGTGTTTGGCGTAGGCGTTCGGGTAAGCGCTGCGCTGCACGGCCTGCGCAGCGTCGGTGACTGACATCCGCTCCCACCCGGGAACCTTGGCCAGCCGTTGGTAGAACTTCGTTGCCGCGTAGGCCGGGTCGCGCAGTTGCGCGACGGTGCCCCAGCCCTGGCTCGGCCGCTGCTGGAACAGGCCGACCGAGTCACGGTCCCCGCCGGGAAGGTTCCGTAGCCCGGACTCCTGCATCGCCGTCACCCGCCGTCCCGGAGGACGGGTCGCCGGACGTTTGGGTGGCGCCGCCGAACCTCACGTTTGCCCGAGAGGAGCGCCGTGGGCGGCCATCCACTCGAGGGGCGGGACCGCCCCGGAGGGGCCGGCGTCGCCGCGCAGGTGCACTTCGAAGTGCAGGTGTGGGCCGGAGGAGTTGCCCGAGGAGCCGACGTGCCCGAGCGGCGCGCCGGCGGGAACATGCTGGCCTATGTGGACCAGAGGGCGGGCGGCCATGTGGCAGTAGCGGGTGATCACCCCAGCGCCGTGGTCAAGGTCGGCGTACCAGCCGCACCCGCCAACCGCCGGCGAGCCGTCCTGGTCGCAGCCATGCTCAGGTGGGCTGACGTTGCAGACCGCCTGCACGACCCGGCCGGCGGCGGCGGCGCGGATGAGCGTGCCCCGGGCCGCGCCCAGGTCAACACCCTGATGTCCGGGCCTGTCGGCGGTCCGGAACCCGGACACCACCGGTGCGGTCACCGGTGCGACCCAGCCCTGCGCGCCGACCGGCGGGCACACGGGCACCATCGCACCTGCGGCGATCGTGTTGACCAGGGCGGTCGCGGCGCTCTCGTGCTTGGCGTAGGCATCCGGGTAGGCAGAGCGTTGGACCGCCTGCGCGGCGACGGTCAGCGGCATCTGCTCCCAGCCGGCCACCTTGACCAGCCGCTGGTAGAAGGCGGTGGCCGCGTACCGGGGGTCGCGCAGCTGGGCGGCGGTACCCCATCCCATGCTGGGGCGCTGCTGGAACAGCCCGACCGAGTCCCGGTCCCCGCCGGCCAGGTTCCGCAGCGCGGACTCCTGCATAGCGGTGGCCACGGCGATGACCCACCCGCGCTGGGGTACGCCGAGGCGGGCGCCGGTGGCGGCGATCGTGGTGGCGTTACCGGTCTGCTCGTCGTCCAACCCACTCGAAGCAGGTGCTGACGGTGCCCCTGCAGTCGGTGCTGGGACGCAGACGCCGGTGTCGCCGCTGATGCCGAAGCCCGCGCCGGTGAGTCCGGCGCCGATCAACGCCAGGGCGGCGACCACCGCAACGGCCGTGACGAGCGTGTGCTTGATCGCCACGGGTAGACCTCCCTTCCAGAGACGGGGAAATGAAGGTGGGGCCGGACGCGGCCCGCATCGGGCTTCGCGTCACGGCCCCACCAATTCGGGTTGTAGGTCAGGCGCTGACTGTCTGTTCCTCGACGTGGGCGAAGTCGTCGGCGTTGGTCCGGCCGAAGTACGCCTGGATCAGCTCCTGCGGGTCGGCAGGCGGCTGCGCCGCCAACTCCGGACATTCGGTGCCGGCCTTCGCCCACCGGTCACGGGCGATCTTGGCCATCGCCGCGTACGCGGAGTCCGCGCTCGCGTGCAGCGTCTGCTCGGGAACCTCCGGACGCTGGTAGTAGTGCATGACCCACACCGTCGCGCCGACCACCAGCGCGGCCGGCGGGGCCACCACGGTCACGAAGGCCAGGGGGACACTCGGCCAGTACCGCCCACCGTCGCCGCCGAGGCGCGCGACGCGGACCTTCTCGTCGCCGGCGCGGCGGGTCACCACGAACAGTTGCCCGGCGGGCTGCTTCCAGCCGCGGCCGGCGATGGTGACCACCGCGCCCTCCACCACGGCAGCCGGGTCGGCGCCGCTGGCGCTGGCCTTGGCCAGAGCGGCGGCTGCCAGGTCGGCCGGGGCGAGCCGCCAGCCGTCGAAGTCGGCTCTGATTACTCGCCCGCCGACGACGGACGTGGCTCGGACGGACTTCTTGCCGCCGTCGATCTCGTTGACGCGGTAGACGACACCGGCGGTGGTGCGGCGTGTGTAGTACGGGGCGAGCACGACCAGGTCGCCGTTGGCGAAGCCGCCGGCGGCCATGCGCTGGGCGTCGGCGACCAGGGCCGGGTCGGCGGGCTGCCACAGGTGGACCTGGGCGTCGAGTTCGATGCCGCCGCCGATCGGCCTGCCAGTGAGCAGCCCGGCGGCGACGCCTGTGATCTCGTAGACCTCGCCGAGGCTGTCGGAGACGCTGCGGTCAAGGACGGCATAGTCGCCGGCGGTGAAGGAATGCGTGGACATGAACTTCTCCTCATCGGAAATTTGGGATGCCATGAAGCGGCCGGTCGTCCACCGCGAACTGCGTGGTGGGGCGACCGGCCGGATTCCTTGGCGTGTTGCGAGGGTCAGATCGGGGGGCGTCGGCCGATGGTGAAGGCCGAGGTGGTTGTCTCGGTGGCTGCGCAGTTGCGGCAGCGGATAGCGGTGTCTTCACCGAGGCCGGTGGTGGACGGCGAGGTGGTTACGAAGTCGACCTCGACGCTGTCGCAGTTCGTGCAGCGCACGGTTTCGCCGTCCAGTGCGAACATGTCGTCGTCGCTGGCGGTCAGGCGGTAGCGGCTGTGCAGTATCCATTCGAACGTTGTGCCGCGCCGGTCGAGCGGGTTTGGGGTGTACACCTCAACGGCGGTGGCGGGCACGTGGATGAGGTACAGGAATACGTAGTTCGGGTCAGCGCTCGCGCGGATGTTGCCTCGCTCGAGCGGCCATTCGGAGTTCTCCTCCCGCCGGTACATCGCCGCGGCGTCCCCGCCGAATTGCTCCTGCAGTTGCCGGCGCAGCTGCGGGACCGTTTTCTCGGGTCCTTCGCCCCACTGCCGGTACTCGGCGGTGAATGCGCCGCCGGGCTCGGCGACGCCGATCATGATTCGTTCACCCATTGCGTGGGCCTCCTGATTTGTTGAGTGGCTGGCCGTGAACCGGCCGGGGATTGGTGGTGGCACGTGGGCCGGGTCAGGTTGGAGGTGGCCCGGCGTGGCCGGCTGGCGAGGCGCAGCGGATGCGCAGGGACAGCAGTTCGCAGGCGTCGGCGCCGAGGACCTCGCGCAGCACGTCCTGGGCCGCGTCGATGGCGGCTTCCCGGTCGCGGCCGACCACGCCGAGGCGCACGCGCGCGTGGGCTTCGACCAGCCCTCCGACCGGTACCGTCAGCGCCTCGAAGGCGCGCTGCACGGCGGTGGCCGTGTCCAGGTCGATGCGCCCTTGCTCGCGCAGCTGGCGAAGTTCGGCGAACAGCGCCTGCTCCCGTTCCCGGCCGACTGTTGTCTGGGTGGCGGCGGCCAGCGTCTTGGCGGTGTCGGCCAGCCAATGCGGGTCCGGGTCCGCCCCGTCGTGGGTGGCGCGCCAGACCCGCCGGAGCAGTTCGGTCCACAGCGACCGCTGCTCAGCGCCGATGATCACCACCGCCGGCCCCCTCGTTCGGCGGGCCGGTGGCGGTCGCGGGGCCGCACCAGCGGACGCCGGTCCACGCAGGTCGTCGGTACCGCGGCCGGGCCGTGCAGGTGCACCCCGCCCCCTGCCGCCTTGGCCTCATACATGGCCAGGTCGGCCTGGTGCAGCAGCAACGGCGGGTGGGAGTAGGCCGTGCCGACGGCCACCCCGATCGACAGACCGAGGTCGACCCACAGATCGGTGCCCAGGGACACGGGCGTGCCGGTGACGGCGGCGTGCACGGCCTCGGCGACCCGGTGTGCCTGGCGCGGGTCGCCGGTGTGGACCACGACGGCGAACTCGTCGCCGCCCAGCCGCGCCGCCAGATCCACAGGCACTGGGCCGAGGTGTTGCAGCCGCGCGGCGAGCGCCTGCAGCAGAGCGTCGCCGGCGCCGTGCCCGTAGCCGGTGTTGACGGCCTTGAGGCCATCGACGTCCAGCAGCAGGATCGCGGTCGGCGCCCGGTCTTCGTGGCGCTGCCGCAGGTGCGCGGTCAGCGCCCGCCGGTTGGGCAGTTCGGTGAGCGGGTCGGTCAATGCCTGCGCGCGCCAGTAGGCGGCGCGCCGGTGCATGCTCCACACGCCGGGGGTCATGGCGATGACGCCGAGCAGCAGGATGCCGAGGCTGGTGAGTACTTGCGCTGTGATGGACACTTGTCGGGCTCCTTGTCTGTTAAGGAGCACCGGGTCGGCCGTGATGCGACCAAGCTGTACGGCCGACCCGGGCTGAAGACCTTCGGAAGAGGGGTGCGCCGGGGGGCGCGGGTCACTCGGCCTGGAAGGTGACCGGCTTGCCGTCGAGCTGGCGGACGCTGCCCTCGCCGGCGAGCTTCTCCAACGCGTTAGCCACCGCGCCGGGTGAGGCGATGTTGTGGGTGCCGTCGTCGGCGTCGTTGACCAGCCGGCAAATCTCGGACACCTTCCACGCCTGGTCCGGGTTGGCGCGCAGCATGGCCAGGACCTCCTCGCGGAGTACTCCCTTGCCGCGCTTGGGCTTGGCCGGTGACCGGCGCTTGCGCCCGCCCGCCTCGTCGGGGTCCGCGTCGCCCTTGCTGTCCTCGCCGTCGCCGTCGCCGTCGGCTGCGGCCTCCGGCGGCTCGGGTGGCGCGACCTGGTCGTCGTCGGGTGCTGCCGCAGGCGAGTCCTCGGCCACCGGCGCCGTGGTATCGGCAGGTGCGGTGGCCGCGGTGGTCTGCTCGCCTTCCGGCTCGGAATCCGCCGCGTCCTCGGCGTCCTCGTCGGTGTCGGCCTCCGCGTCGGGGTCGGGGGTGGTGGTGGGGTTGTCGGCGGTGTCGGGCTCCTGGGCGTCCTCGTCTTCGGCGTTGTCCTCCTCGTCGGCTTGGTCGGTCAGGTCGGAGTCCGGCTCGGGGAGGTTGCCGCTGGTGGAAACGGGGCGGCCTTCGACCAGCGCCCATCGGCCGGAGGCGTCCTTGGTCGCGTCGCCGCGCTTGTGGAGACGGCGCAGGATCGGGGTGACGGTGGAGTAGCCGAGCCCCGCGGCAGCGGCGATCTCGGCGGCCGTGGCGGCCCGGTTCAGGTCCGTCCACATGGCGTGGACGACCTTTTGCTCGGTGGTCATCGGCTCGGTTTGTGTTGGTGACACGGTGGTTGGGTTTCCCTTCTCGTTGGGCGTGGGACTGATCCACGCTTCGTTCGCCAGATCGATCAGGTCGCCAGCGGGGCGCCCGTGGGCAGCTCGCTGGGGAGCGGAAGAGGAACAGGGCGAGACCCGGCGGCTTCGTGGCCGGGCACGGGTCGGCGCCCCGGCATGTGGGCACCGCCATGAAGCGCCGCACGACACCGGACTCGGGGCTTCGAGTGCTGCAGCGGCCGACTTGCGTCGCGGCGCCATGGAGGTGGCGGGCGGCATCGGATGCCGCGGGCTTCCTGGTGCGGCGGTGTCATGCGGTTCGCGTTCCGTCGCCTTGCCGGGCTGGGCTTCCGAACAGCCGGGGGCGGGCGGCGACCCCCGGCTGGGCTCGGTGGTGGTTACTCGGTGGTGATGGTTGGCGGGTTATCGCCGCCGCGATCGAAGGTCATCCGCACCCGGCGGTGCTCGGCCGCGGCGCCGCCGCGCAGCGTTTCCAGCAGCGGTCCGCCGTCCGCGGTGAGCAGAGGCAGCGGTGAGATTCGGAGGTCCAGGTGGACGGCGCCGGCCGCTGCGGCGGCCTCCAGGCTGGGGTACAGGCCGGACAATCCACCGCCAGCCGGGTACACACCGGGGGTGGACATAGGTGGGGCCTCGTTGCTGGACGCGGCCAGGAGCGTCGAGTGCGGTGGCTGGTCCGCGGCCGGCGGGACCTGGGGGTCGCCATTGGACAGCAGGTACACGCCGTCGTTGCAGCCCAGCAGCAGGGCCGGGCCTGCAGGCTCGTTGCCGATCGGGTCGGCGTGGGCCGAGGCGGCCACCGCGTGCTCGGCCAACTCCAGCACTCGGCCGAGCTCGAAGGTGAAGCTCAGTGCCATCAGGTTTCTCCAGTTCTGTGGGTTGGTTGGATGCGCGACGGCGCGGCACCCGCGAGGTGTGCCGCGCCGTTCGTGGTCGGGCTCAGACGGTGAGGGCGAGCAGCCGGGCGTCGGGCCGCAGCCGGGCGAGGTGGGCGTTGGCGGCGGCCAGGTAGGTGATCCGGTCGGTCAGTTCGCCGCTGGCCGGGCGCAGCGCCGTGGAGTCCGCGGCCCGTACCGCGTCGCCGCAGACCGCGGCGGCGGCGTGCAGGTGCTGGTAGGCCGCGTGCCCCGTCTGGTAGGCGTCGACCTCGTACGGGTCGAGTTGCGGGGCGTGGGGTTGGGCGGCGTTGTGCGCGCGCATCGCCAGGATCCGGGGCTGGGCTTCGAAGTCCCGCTGGGCGGCGGCGAGCGGGTACCGGTCGCCGTGCTGCAGGTGCCGACCCAGGTAGTCCGGCCACGCGCCGGCGTTGCGGGTGCCGCGCACGGTGGCCGCCCAGGTGTGGTGGCGGACGGCGGCGGCGATCCCGGCGGCGTGGCGCATCCCGTCGAGGTTCAGCAGCCGCAGCGGCCCGCCGGCGCACCAGCGCGGTCCGCGCTTGCCGGCCCGCCGGTCGATCAAGTCACCGCGCTGCCACACGCGCACGGTGGGCACAGTCCAGAACAGTGCGGTCGCGGTCGCGGTGATCCCGAGCAGGCTCAGGTCCCGGCCGTCGGCGAGCGCGGCGGTCGGGAGGTCCTCGGGCAGGCAGACGATCATGGTGCGGACCGTCGCCGGCACCCGGATGGCTGCGCCGGCAGCGGTGGCAGGCGCGGACGAGGCTGCCGGACGGGGCGACGGCGAAGCGGCCCTCGGGCGCGCGGTGGCATCGGTGGCGAGTGCGGCACGGGCGCGGCTGCCGTAGCGGCCAAGCGGCGTACCAGCCTCGGTGCTGGTCATCGGTGATCGGTTCCCTTCACGAGAGCGCGCCCGATGCCGGGCGCGCGAAGGCGGCCGGACCGCATCGTGCGGTTCGGCTGTTCGGTAGCGCCGTGTCGGCGAGATCGGGCGAGCGCCCGTGACGCGGCATTAATTGCCGCGGGGGTTGCTCGAGATTGAGCAGTGGGTGGAGCGGGTGGTGCTCGGTGGTGCCGGGTGGTGCTGGTGGTTGGTGCGACCCTGCGGGTTCGCTGCGCTGGGCGTCGGGCCGACCGGCTCAGGTGAGCGGGTGGGTGTGTTCGATGCCGTGTCGCGCGGCGGGAGTCCGGGGTGGGACCAGCCTGGGTGGTGCGTGTGGAGTTTGTGTGTGGCCTTGGACGGTACACATGGCCGGTGGCAACGCAACCCCGCCGCCGCACCCAGCGAAAGCCCGTGTGACCTGGGCAAACTCGGGTGCGGCGGCGGTTGCTGCCACCGCGCTGCCACTGCTCTGCCACTGTTGCCACCGCTCTGCCACCGGTGGCATTTCGGACTTAGTCGTCCGGGTGGGTGCTGGGCAGCTCGTGCAGGGCCAGCGGCTTGGTGTGGCCGGGTAGGTGCCACACCGCCTCGTGCGGGGCCGCGGTGTGGGCGGCGACCGCTACCGGGGTCAGCAGCGGCTCGCCGTGCAGCGCGGCGGTGAGCCGGCCGCGGCGCCGGGTGTCGGGGACGTAGAGCAGGAGGGTGCGGGCCACCCCAGTTTCGTGCGCGAGGTCCTCGTAGGCGCCGAGTTTGGCTAGGACCCGGGGCAGCCCTTCGGTGCCGGTGTCGTACTCGAGGAAGAACTCGGTGAGCTGCCCGTGGTGGGTCCAGACGCCGTAGGCGTCGGGTCGCAGTTTGGGTGAGCGGGGCGAGTACACGCTGGTGGCGTGCTGCTCTGACCACCACCGTTGCAGCGCGGCGTCGGGGCAGGTGCGGGCGTGCCCGTACAGGGCAGTGAAGAAGGTGTTGACGCCGAGCAGGTGGCCCAGTCGTGGGGAGCGGACGATCCGGTTGCGCCGCTCCAGGTGGGTGCGGGCGGGCTTGGCGGCCGGGTTGTCCGGGTCCTGCCACGCGGTCGGGTGCAGCAGCGCCCCGAGTGGGCCGAGGGTGTAGCGGTAGGAGCTGGAGGTGGTGTCGGCCATGGGGAGCACGAATCGGGTCACGGCGCCGATGCGGGTCAGTAGCCGCAGCCTGACTTGCGCTGAGCGCAGGCTGGGGAACAGGGCCTGGGTGATCTGTTCGGTCGACAGGATGTAGTGCTCGGTGAGCCAGGACATCAGCAGCCGGTCGCGGACGGTCACGTGTCGCAGGTGGATCAGCGGGTCGACAGCAGGCATGAGCAGGGCCTTTCGGTAGACGGCTAGGACTCGCCAAGGGGGAGAAGACGAACCTCCGGGAGGAGGAGTCTGGGCAGCACGGCCGGCGGCGCCGGCCGGTGGCAGGCCGCCGACCTGCGCGAACGGGGGCAGCGCGCGAGGCTGGGTCGTTTCGTCGGAGATCCGCGTGACGAACCCAGCAGCGAAGGCAGCAGCGAAGGCGGCAACGAATTCGGACACATCGCTGTCTTGCCACTGCAGGTGGCAGCGGGCCGGGACCACCAAGTTGTGCAGTGGTCCCGGCCCGGCGCGGAGCGGTCAGGTGCCGTTGACCGGATCCTGGCGCTCGCGGCGCGCCCGCTCCTTCTGGTGGGCCTCCTTGCGGGCGGCCCGCTCGACTAGGCCGTCGACGGCGGAGCGGTGCTGGGTGGGTACCCGGGAGGCCGCGGACTGGCGGATCGCGGTGACCGCTCCTACGACCGGCGCCGGAGGCAGGGTCTTCATGGTGAACGGCGCGGTCTGCCGGGCGTCGACCACCAACCTTGTGACGGCGGTGTAGGCGTCGAGGTGGGTGAGGTCGTGGTCGTCGAGTTCCGGCATCGTGTGCCTCGCGAGCACCCGCGCATCCTCCGGCGCCACCGAGAAGAACACCTTGTTCCTCGCATTCGCGGAGACTGCCGCGAGCAGTTCCCGGGGGAACTGCGCCAAGTCCTGGTGCGCCAACGTCATCGCGAGCCGGTACTTACGGGCTTCGGCCAGCATCGTGTCCAGCGACCCGGCGAGGGTTAGGAAGTTCTGGGCCTCATCCAAGTAGATGGAGGCGTCCCGCCGCTTCTCGGGTGGCAGTGACGCCCGGGCGGTGGCGGCCTGCCACACCCGCGCCAGAATCAGCGAGCCCAGCAATTTGCTGGTGTCCTCGCCGAGCACGCCCTTGGGAATGCGGACGAGCAGGATGCCGCCGTCGAGGATCTTGCCCATGTCGAACGATGACTTGGGCCATTTCATGGTCCGCTTCACAAAGTCGCGCAGTAGGAATGAGCGAAGCCGTGAAAGGACGGGACCGATTACCTGCGAGCGCAGCGCCGGCGTCATGGCGTCGTACCACTGCCAGAAGCCATCCAACCCGTCGGGGTCGTCCAGGTCGGCGGTCATTTCGGCCCGGAACTGCGGCGAATTGAGCAGCGGTGGGATGTGCTGCAACGTCACATTTGAATGCCGGAGCAGGGTCAGGCACGATACCCGCATCACGTCGTCCATCCGCGGCCCCCACGCCTTGGAAAAGATGGAGGAGAAGATGGCGACGATGTTGTCGACCATCAGGTCGTGATCCGACCCGTCCAAGGGATTCAGGGCGGGCGGGTTGGGCTGGTCGGGGTCGAAGAGCACCACCCGGTCCGCGTGCTTGGGGTCGAGGCGTTCGAGGACGTCGGTGATCAGGTCCCCGTGCGGGTCGATGACCACGGTGCCGCGGTAGGCGTTGATGTCGGCGATGATCTGCCGCGCCAGCAGCGTCGACTTGCCCGAGCCGGTCTGCCCGACCATGTGGGTGTGGTACCGGGAGTCCGCCACCCGCAGCGCGACCTTGTGGCCCCCGACCTCGGCCAGCCCGAGGGGCTTGGTGTCCCGCCCGCCCGTGGGTACCTCCACCGGCGCGGGCATGGCCTTGGCGCGGGCCCGGTCCAGGCCGGGCACCGCGAGGTCCTGCGGCAGCCCGGCCAGCACCGCCAGCTCGGGCGTGCCGAGCAGGAACCCGGCACCCAGGCGGCGGTCGGCGACGGCCCGCACCGGGTGCGGCAGGCGCAGTCGGCGGGCGAGCTGGTTGCGCGCGGAATAGACGGCGAACGCGGACGCGACCGCCGAGCCGATGCCGCCGAGCCGGCGGGTGATCTGCTCCCGCCGGTCCGGGCTCGGCGCGGTCCCGCCGCGGGGTACCGCGGCGACCGCGTAGCGGATGCCGGCCTGCCACAGCTGGCCGCTGCTCTTTTCCAGGATGGCCCGCACGTCGCGGTCCACTCCCGGGTGCCGCGGTCCCGCCGTCGCGGCGCGGCCGGAGGTCGGTGGGCCGGGCAGGAAGATGTCCAGCGCCCCGCGGATCGGGGCGCCCAGGTCGACGCCGCTGGCGGCGGGCTTGCCGGCGCGTAGCCGGCCGGCGGCCCGCCGTGCGCGGGCGTATCGACGTGGCGATGCGGGGCGGGCGAGTACCTGCACGACGGCGTGCTCGTCGTCGCGCAGCCGGCCGGCCGCGGCGATGAGTGGGCGCAGTGGGTCGGCGTCGTGGTCGGTGCTGATGGGCAGCCACTCGGCGTCGGACAGGGCGAGCTGCCCACCCACCGCGGTCATGTTCTCCACGGCGGGCAGCGGATCGGTGGCCTCGTCGGTGGTGGTGACGGCGGCGCCCGGCCAGGCGGCGCGGGCGGCGGCCTCCACCGCCCCCGGCGGCACGGTGCCGGGCACCCACACGCTGATCGTCAGCCGCCGGCCGACCCACAGGTATTCGAAGACGACATGCGGTGTCCCGTACCGCAGGCGCTTGATCCGGGCTGGTCGCAGGATTCCGGCGAGGTTGGCCCAGAACACGCCGGCGCCGGCGGGGTCGACCTGCGGCGGCGGCGCGATCGTGACCTGGCGGGCGCCGTCGACCTGGCGCAGGTGCCGCAGGTTGGCGACCACCCGCACCAGCGTCAGCGCGCTGACGGCGATCAGGGCGAGGGCGCCGAGCAGCCACGGCCGCCCGAGCGCCCACGCCACCGCATCGGCAGCCGCAGCGCCAGGGTCGAGGTGGGGCGGGGCGATTGGCGGTGCGGGGTCCGGGGTCGGCGTGAGCTGGGCAGGGTGGATCGAGGCAAGGGTGTGCATGATGATCTGCTCCAAGCAGGCTCGGGATGTTCAGAGGGGGTCGTCGTCGGCTAGGGAGTCCGGTGACGTCGAAGCGAGATCCGCCTCGGCAGCCGAGGCGACCACTTCCAGGCCGGTGCGGTGGGCGCCGGCGAGCAGGAGGCCCTGCCCGCGCGGGGCGGCCAGCAGGAGCCGCCGCTCCCTGCCGGTCAGACCGAAGGCATCACCGACGGCGTCGATGGCCTGCGGGGACTGGCGCAGCAGCACCGCCGTCGCCGCGTTGGCGACGACCGCTTGGCCGAGGTCGGTGCCCAGCACGTCGGCGGCGTCCTGGGTCGCGATCGTCAGCCCGGTGTTGCGCTTGCGGCCGGCCTTGGCCAGCCGGAACAGGAACTTCGCGCCCTCGCCATCGCGCAGCAGCTGCCATGCCTCGTCGACCACCACCAATCGTCGGACCAGCGGTCGGCGGCTGTTGCCGGGGTCGGGCTGGTAATCCACGGACTGCCAGATCGCGTCCAGCGCCAGCAGGGTGGCGGCGGGGCGCTGCTGGTCGGGGCACTGCCGCAGCGACCACACCGCCAAGTGCGAATCCGTCCGGTGGGTCGACGGCCCGGCGAAAAGACCGGCGGCTGAGCCACTGATCCAGGGCTGCAGGCGGGCCGCCAACTCCGCACCGGCACTGCCGGTGGCGTCGAGCTGGGTGACCAGGTCGGCCAGGAGGGGTGCGGGCCGGTAGTGGGTGGCGGGGTCGGCGGTGATCCCGGCGGCCCGGTAGGTGGCCAGCACCGCCCGGTCCAGTGCCGCGCGCTGGGCGGCGGTGGGCTGCTCGCCGAGCAGCACCGCCACCAAGGTGTGGACGAACAACGCGCGTCGGGTCAGCACATCCGGGCGCCGGTCGCCGGCAGGTAGGTCGAGCGGGTTGACCGTCACCCCGGCCTGCCCCAGCCGGACGATGCGGCCGCCGACGGCGTCGGCCAGGGCGAGGTACTCGTCCTCCGGATCCACTACCGCGACGCGGACGCCGTCGTAGAGGTGCCGCAAGGTCTCGACCTTGACGAAGTACGACTTGCCGGCACCGGACCGGGCCAGGACGACCAAGTTGTAGTTGTCCTGGGTCCAGCGGTCCCACCACACGATCCCCCTGGATGCCGGGTTGACGCCGTAGAGGACCCCGCCGTCGTCGGCCGGCTGGCCGGGAAGCGGCGCTGGCAGGTCCGGCGACTCCAAGGGGAAGGCCGCCGCCAGGGCGCGGGTGTCCATGGTCCGGCGCTGCTGGAGGGCGTCGTGGCCCAGCGGCAGGGTGGTGGTCCAGCCGTGCAGGTGCCGCCACGTCGTCGGCTGCACCTCCAGCAGGGTGGACGCCGCGGCCGCGGTGACCTGCTGGCACGCCACCTGCAGCTCCAGCTCGGTGCGGGCGTGGACCGTGGCGTAGATGCCGACGCGGAACAGCTTGGAGACGCCGCGGGCGAGCTGGGCGGCCAGGTCGGCGGCGTCTTCGGCTGCGGCGTCGACGACTGGGTCGCCGAGGCGGCCCTTGGCGGCGTCGGCGCGGCGACTGCTCTCGTAGCGGGCGCGCTGCTTGCGCAGCCGGTCCGCCGCGATCGGCGCCGGGAGCGGGTCGACGTGGATGGCGACGTCGAGCCGGCCAGGCCACGACAACAGCGGCGCCAGCCACGTTGGCCCGACCTCGGCCGGGTAGCCGGTCACGGCCAGGGTGGCGACGTAGCCATCGGCCACGCGGATGTGCCGGGCAGCGACTTCGACGGGCCCGCACGCGAAGGCCCCCGCTGACCCGGAGTCGGGGGCGGGGGCCTGGGTGTTGGTGGGGCGCCGCAACGGCGCGAACACACTCATGATCGATTCCCTTCTTCGGCGCGAGGGCCGGGTGGTTGGTCAGCTGGTGTCGGCCGCCGGGGCACCGGCGGCGGTGACGGGCCGGCCAGCGGCGGCCCGCTGGCCGGGCAGCGCCGCCCGGTACGGGTCCACGGCCGCGGCCAGGGCGGCGCTGACCGCGCCGGCATCCAGCGCCTGGGCGGTGACCCCCAGGCCGCCCAGCGCGCGGGCGGTGTCGTCGGCGACCCGCCGCGCCGCGTGCCCGTCGGTCTGGGCGCTGCGAGTGACGACCAGGACCTGCCGGCGCAGCGGGTCGCGCCGCTGGGCGAGGTCGGCGAGAAACTGCGCGTGGTCGGCGCACGCCGCCGCGAGCTGCGGGTGCGGAAGCCGGCGCGCCCGGGCGGCCAGGCGCTTGGCGCGGGCGGTCAGGTCGACCGGCTGGGCGGACACCACGATCTGCGCCGGCCCGGTCAGGGAGTTGAGCCACCGGCCGAACCCGTCGACCAGAGCGGCCTGCTCGTCCGTCGTGCGCAGCGCCAGGTTGACCGTGGTGGTCGCGGTGATCGCCGCCGTGCCGTCGGGCAGACGGATCTGCCCGTCGCGGTCGATGGCGTCGGCGGGCAGCCGCAGCGGTGCCGGCCCCGCCGTCGCGCCGGTGGCGCTGGGCGCCCAGCCGGGCAGGTTGCCCGCTGCCGGCGGCGCCGTGGCGAGGGCCTTGGGTGCGCGGCGGTGCCGCAGCGCGTGGGCCAGCCACACGTCCAAGGGCAGCCCGTCGCGGCGGCCGACGGCCAGGCCGAACGCCAACCCTGCCCACACGATGCCTGCACCGGTCAGGACCGGCATCGGCACCGTGTGGCGCAGCGATTGGAACAGGCCGTAGAAGATCACGGCGGCGACGGCGAGGATCGCCAACTGCCGGAACGTCAACCCGTAGAGGATCTTGTCGGGTGCGTCGACGTCGGACGTGATCCGCGCGCGGACCTCGGGTGTGTCGGTCTTGTCGGGCATGAGGGTTACCGTCCTTTCAGGCCGGGGATGACGCGGCTGGCCTGCTGGACCACCGCGATGCGGAACACGCCCCCGACGACCGTGCGGCCGGACGCGGCCGGCGAACGCACGTGGCGGGCGACCAGGCCGGGGATCTTGATGACGGTCCAGAGCAGGACCACCACGATCAACAAGTTGATGAGGGTGGTCGGCTGGCCGGGTAGGCCGAGGTTGGGTAGCAGCACCTTGGGGTCGGTGAGCATCCAGGCCCCTGCCTGCAGGACGAACGCCTGCAGGCAGGGCACGGCCAAACATCCGGCGAAGCTGCGCCACCACAGCCTGGCGACCGGGTCGGTTTGCGGCAGCGCATGCATCGCCAGGGCGATCGGCGCGAAAGCCGCGAGCACGATCAGGATGCACAGCCGGGCGATCGTCTGGAACGCCGCGATGCACGCCAGCGTCACGACGAGCACGCCGATCAGTACGAACAGCAGCGCGGTGGCCGGACCCCCCGCGAGTGCCTCGACGAGGTGTCGGCGCATAGCCGCCACCGCCCCGGCTTCGGTGCCGGGCTGTTGGGAGAAGCTGAACGTCAGCGCGTTGGCCAGGTCGATCGCCAGGGTGCAGATCAGGGGTGAGAAGTGCGCGCAGATGAACCCCACGACAAGGCGCGGGAGTAGGTCCTTGACTTCGTAGCGGGCGCGTTCGCTGCCGCCGGAGAACATGGTGATCGCGCCGGCGGCGAGGAACGCCAGGACGAAGACGGTGTCGACGACCCACACCGACTTGCCGGTCAGCGCCTGCACCTGCGGCAGGCCGGTGACGTTCGGGATGACGAGCAGGATCTTGGTCAGGGCGGCGACGATCGCGTCGAAGCCCGCCAGCAGCATCTCGGCGAGGCGTTTGAGGATGCCGTCGAGGAAGAAGCCCATGACGCATCAGCCGCCGACGATGCCCTTGACCACCCCGAGCAGCACCGGCGCCAGCACGGCAAGGCCGTAGCCGATGCAGGCGTTGCGCAGGGCGGCCTTGGCCCGCTCCACCGCACTGGGGTCGCCGCCTGCGGTGGCCCAGTAGACGCCGGCGAGGACGAGGAAGAGGGTGGCGATCGCGGCGAGCAGCCCCATGACCCAGGACTGCAGGTTCGCGATCACCTGCGGCAGCGTGTTGGCCGCCAGGACCGCGGTGCCGTCGCCGGGGTCGGCGTAGGCGGCCTCCGGTACTGCCACGGCGAGGGCGATCGCGGTGCCGTGGGCGGCCACGGCGCGCACGCCTGGCCTGTGGATGAGGCTGTGGATAAAGGTTCGCATGGCAGACACCTCCGGCCCCACCGCGCAGGGCGGGGCGAACAGGGGAAAAGGGAGGTAGCCGCCGGGGCCGGCGCCGGAAGGCGAACGCGTCGCAGGTGGGGCGCGAAGCCCGGAGAGGAACTCGTCCTCCCCTCGAAGGGTGTGTGCTTGGCGATGAGGTGTCAGCGCATCGATAGGCGCGGCACCCGGGATCACGCCAACCCGCGAGGCGTCTTGGTCCGACACCGGGCAGATCCCCGGCGGCCAGCGAGACCCCGTCGCGTGCGGCTGGCTTGGTGGGCTGGCCGAGCTGGGTGGTCTCGCGTCTACCAATCCGCGTTTGCCATCGCCAGCGAACGCCTTACCGCAGTGGCAGAGCGGTGGCAGCGATGGCAGAGCAGTGGCAAACCGGTGGCAGCGCCGCTGCCACGCCCGGCATTACCGAAATAGCGCCGCTGCCATCGTTGCCACTGCCGACCTATCGGATGATCTGGACACCGGCCCGCCTGGTGCCCCAGGTCGCCGAGCTGTAGGTGGCCAGACGTGGCTGTGGCCCCGGCGAAAGCGCCGGGGCCACAGGGTGGTAGTCGTTCCAGGGGTCAGGTGATCGCGGTCGCGGGTGCGGGTTGGCGGAGCAGCCGGGCGATCCGGCCGGCTGCCGCCTCGGCGGTGCGGCGCCGCTGCCCGCTGCGCCTGGCCGCCACCGTGCCGTGCCGCTCGCGCTCGCCGGGGCCAGCGCCGTCGGAGAGGGCACCCGCACGGATCGCGGTGTGCAGGGCACGGTCGGCGCGCCCGAGGCGCATCCGCAGCGCGTCTACGCTGATCCCCATCCGCGCCGCGTGCGGCTCGGGCGCCTTGTGGCCGAGCCGGATGTCGATCCAGGCGTCGGCGTCTTCCCCGTCGACCACGCCCAGTTCGACGGCCCGCCAGACGAGCAGGTCGGGGTGGGCGACCATCGGCCGCGGGGTCCGCGAGGCGGGCACCGTGTGGTCGATGTCGTCGCGGGGCTCGACGTCCAGGTCCCGGGTCAGCATCGCCCAGGCCGCCCGCCAGGCGGTCATCCGCAGCGTCGGCAGCAGCCCTGCCGCCTGGCGGTCGACACGGTCGCGGACCGCCTCTAGGAGCCCAGTGAGAAGCTCGGCGTCGATGTCGACGGGGTCGGCCTCGGCGAACCGGTCGCGCAGCTGACGCGACATCGCCGCCAACGCCGGGATCGCCATCCCGACCGTCGCCACGACCCACGCGGGCCCGTCCAGCCGGGCGGCCAGGATCAGGCGCCGCCACACCTCGTCGGAGGCGCCGTGCGCCTGGGGGTGGGCCAGCAGCCACGCCCGGACCTGCGGCAGCGGCACCGGCCCTGCGGGCAGCCCGTCGATGTCGGTGCAGTCCAGGCTCAGCGGCGCCGGCTCCGTGGTCAGCAGGTCGAACGCCGTCTCGGCCGCTGACAGCGACGATCCCGCCGCCCAGGCCGCGCTCGTGCCGCCGGCGGCGGTCGGGGTATCGAGGGTGGCGGCGGTTGTCGTGGTCGTGTGCATCGCAGGTGCCCTTCGCAGGTTCGGTGCCGCGGCCAGGTGGCCGGCGGTCAGGCCACGAATTGGGCCAGCCGGCGATGGCACTGCGATGGCACCGCAGGTCAGAGGCCCTTTTCGGCCACACAGACGGCCTCGGCGGCCTGCGATGGCAGCGATGGCAGCGCGATGGCAATGCGATGGCAGACCGCCTCTGACCTGCGTAAACACGCGGCGGAGGATGGGTAGAGCCAGGCGGCGGCTGGCAATCGTGCATGTCGGACACACGAGGTTCTTGACCGCGTTTTGCCACTGCGGGCTGCGATGGCAGCGCCCGGGCCCGCGTGGGTTTGCCATCGCTGCCACTGCTCTGCCATCGCGGTAAGGCGTTCGCTGGCGATGGCAAACGCGGATTGGTAGGCGTCAGCGCATCACCGCCGCGGCGGGAACTCCCACACCGAATGCCTAAGCCCAAGCTGAAGTCCCAGTCCGAGCTCTCGCTCGAGCCCCTGCCCGCCCCCGCGTCCACGTCCGTCGCTGTCGACGGGGTGGATGTGGTGACCGGCGAGCCGCCGGTCCCGATCAGCCTGTGGCGCACCGCCACCACCGACACCGACGTCCCCGACCAGATCGGGGCCCGGCTCGCGGCGGCGATCGTCACCTCCTACGCCAACCCCGGCCACACCGTCGTCGACCGCACCGCCAGCCCGAGCATCCCCGACGCCTGCGCTCAGGCCGGCCGCCGGCACACCACCGACCCCGGGCCAGGCATGGCGGCGCTGGTCGTCGCCGACCGGCCGGCCACCGACGAGGCCACCACGGCGCTGTTCGGTCAGGCGGCCGGGTGGCTGCTGCCCGGCGGCTGCCTGATCCTCGTCGACCCGGCGCTGGCGGGGCCGGTCGATCAGCGTCCGGTCCACGTCACTGCTGCGGCGGTGGGGCTGGATTACTTCCAGCACATCGTCGCGGTCGGTGCCCCCGCCGAGGGCGAGCGGTTCGTGTTCTACCCGACGAAGGCCGAGTTGGCCGCTGCCGCTGACCCAACCGGGTCGGGGCACGTGCGGGTCCACCGCGACCTTCGGGTGTACCTGCGTCGGGCGGGTGAGGCTCATGCCTAGCCGCCGCAACCCAGTCGACCCGGACCGTCTGTCGGTGTGGGCGACCGCGCAGCAGACCCAGCCCGTCCAGCGCCGCGGCCGATACGTACCCGAGCAGAAGTCCCATCCCGCCCGGATGTATCCGGCGACCGCCGCCCACGCGATCGCCACCTACACCGCCCCCGGTGATCTCGTACTGGATCCGATGGCCGGGGTCGGCACCACCCTCGTCGAGGCCATGCACCTCGGGCGGGACGCGGTCGGGGTGGAGTACGAGTCGCGGTGGTCGGACATCGCCGACGCCAACCTGGCGCTGGCTCGTGCTCAGGGTGCGCCGGGTCGTGGTTCGGTGATCCGCGGCGACTCCACCGCGCTGACCCAGCTCCTCCCGTCCGTGCTGCACGGTCAGGTCGCGCTCGTCGTCACCTCGCCGCCGTACGGGTCGACGGTCCACGGGCACGTGGATCCGACCGAAGCGGGCATCGCCAAGCAGAACTACCGCTATGGCGAGGACCGGGGCAACCTGGCCCACCGGTCTACCGAGGCGCTCATCGACGGGTTCACGCAGATCCTGGCCGGCTGCCGGCAGGTCCTGCGCCCGGCCGGGGTCGTGGTGGTGACGGTGCGGCCGTTCCGGCACAAGGGCCCGCTGGTCGACCTGCCGTCTGCGGTCGTCGGCGCTGGCCTGGGTGCCGGGCTGGTGCCGGTGGCGTGGATGCCCGCCTCCCTCGGCGCGGTCCGGGACGGGCGGATCATCGCCCGGCCGTCGTTCTTCCAGCTCGGCCACGTCCGCAAGCAGCGGCTGGTCGGGGTGCCGATGCACCTGATCGCGCACGAGGACGTCATCGTCCTGCGCAACCCCGGCGACCCGACCGCGGGGGTGGTGGCCCGATGACCGCCACCGCTACCGCACGCAGCGCCGCCCCGGCCACCGCGCCGGGGCGGCCCGCGTTGCGGGTCCTGTCGCTGGGTGCCGGGGTGCAGTCCTCGGCGCGTCTCGTGGCGGCCTGCCACGGCCTGGTCGACGCCTTCGACGTGGCCGTGTTCGCCGACACCGCATGGGAGCCCGTCGCGGTCTATGAGCACCTGCTGCGCCTGGAGCGGTACGCCGCTGCCCATCGCATCCCGGTCGTGCGGGTCGGTGCCGGAAACATCCGGTACGACGCCCTGGACCCCAAGCACCGCTTCGCCTCGATGCCCTTGTTCACCTTGTCCCCGGATGGGCGCAAGGGTATGGCACGCCGGCAATGCACCAGTGAGTACAAGGTCAAACCGATCAAAGTGGAAGTTCGGCGCCGGCTCGGCTACCCGCACCCGCGCCGGATCCCGGCTGGCGTGTGGGCGCAGATGGCGATCGGGATCAGCGTCGACGAGATCGGCCGGGCCCGGCCTGCCGACGTGCGCTACATGCGCAACACCTTCCCGCTGCTGGACCTCGGCTGGCGGCGCGGGGACTGCCTGGAGTTCCTGACCCGGCACGGCTTCCCGGGCACTCCGCGTTCGTCGTGCCTGGGATGCCCGTTCCACTCCGACGACTTCTGGGCCGACCTGAAAGCCCACAAGCCGGCGGAGTGGGCGGACGCAGTCGCGTTCGACCGCGCGATCCGCAACGGTTCGGCGCGAGCCAACGCCGCCGGACAGCCCCTGCGCGGACAGTTCTTCCTGCACCGGCAGCGGGTGCCCCTCGACGAGGTCATCCTGCGACCCCGCACGCCGGGCGCCGGCGAAGCCGAGGCGTTGGGGTGCGGTCCGTGGACCTGCCCCCACACCCCGGCCACAGGTCGGGGGGTGGCGTGAACAGTGACGCCCACACCCCAACCACACGCCGGCCGCGGGTCGGGTCGCTGTGCTCCGGCTACGGCGGCCTCGACTTGGCCGTCGAGCTGGTGCTGCGCGGCGAGCTGGCCTGGTACGCCGAAACCGACCGGCACGCCAACCGGGTCATGGCCGCCCGCTGGCCCGGCATCGGCAACCTCGGCGACATCCAGCACATCGACTGGGGCACCGTGCCCCGAGTCGACGTGCTCACCGCCGGGTTCCCGTGCCAGGACATCTCCAACGCCGGCGGCCGAACCGGGATCAGCGGGCCGAAGTCCAGCCTGTGGGGATCAGTCGCCCACGCCGTTGGCGAGCTTCGACCCAGCCTCGTGTTCGTGGAGAACGTCGCCGCCCTACTCCGGCGAGGCCTCGACGTCGTCCACCGTGATCTGGCCGCGCTCGGGTACGACACGCGATGGACATGCGTACGCGCATCCGACGTCGGAGCACCGCACCGGCGGGACCGGCTGTTCCTGCTCGGCCACCACCGAGACCAGCCCTGGCTCGGCGCGGACGCTGCCGACGCCGTGCGCCCGAGACGGCAAAGGGCCAGGCCACCAATACGGCCTGCCCGACCTGATCGAGGGGGGCCGGCACAGCGGTCAGCTACTTCCGACGCCGACCGCCGCGGCGTACGGGTCGAACCGTAGCCCGTCGCCCGGGGCGACCCGTCGGCACAGCTTGAACACGCTCGCCGGGTTCCTCCCGGCGTGCGCGTCCACGCCGGCCGACGGGCTGCTGCCGACGCCGCGTGCCAGCGACGGGGTCAAGGGCAGCCCGGGTCAGCGGGGCCGGCGCGGGGACCTGACCCTGCCGTCGGCATCGGTGCGGCTGCCGGTCCTTCCGACACCGCGCGCGTCGGATGGGCGGGGGCCGGGCCGGCACGGCACCGGCGGCCCGGGCCTGCGGACCACGGTGGCCAGCGCCGCGCACGAGCGGGCGTGGGGCATCTACGCGCAGGCGGTCGCCTGCTGGGAGCTGCTGCTCGGGCGGTCGGCGCCGGCGGCGACGCAGACCGGTCGCCACGGCAAGCCGGTCCTGGCCCCGCCGTTCGTCGAGTGGCTGATGGGTTTGTCGGCCGGCTGGGTCACCGAGCTGGACCTGCCGCGGACCCGGGCGCTGCACGTGCTCGGCAACGGGGTCGTTCCCGCCCAGGCGGCGCTCGCGTTGCGGCTGCTGCTGTGCCCGACCCGGTGGGAGCCGTTCCCGTGAGCGCGGCCTCGCCGGCCGGGGGTGGCGACCCCCTCGCGGCGTTCCGACATGGGCAGGTGGGGCCGGTGCGGCTGCTGCGCGGCGACGCCGTGCAGGTGCTGGCGGCGATGCCGCCCGCGTCGGTCGACTGCGTGGTCACCTCACCGCCGTACTGGGGACTGCGGGACTACGCGCCCACCGGCAGCCAGCCGGGCGAGGTCCCCTACGGGCTCGAGCCCAACGTTGACGAGTACGTCGACCGGCTGGTCGCCGTGTTCGCGCAGATCCGCCGGGTGCTCAAACCGGACGGTACGGCGTGGCTGAACCTGGGCGACGGCTACACCGCCGCCGACCGGCACACCCCACCCGTAGTAGGTAAGGAAGGAGAAGAAGGAAAGAGGCTGCCGGCGAAGAACCTCGTCGGCGTGCCCTGGCGTACCGCGCTGGCCCTGCAGTCGGACGGCTGGTGGATCCGCAACGCGATCGTCTGGGCAAAAACCAACCCGATGCCCGAATCGGTGCGTGATCGCCTGTCCTGTACCTACGAGATGTTCTTCCTGCTCACCGCGTCGGCCAGGTACTGGTTCGACCTGGATCCGATCCGCCAGCCGCTGCTGCGCCCCGAGGCCGCCGACGGCAGCAGGGTCTTCGGCGGTTCCCGCAAGGGCGCCACAGGTGGGATCGGCGCGACCGCACGACGCAGGGGCGCTAGTAAATACAGTGTCGGCTCCGTGATGCCCCGCGCCGGGGCGGTCAACCTCGCCCCGACCGGTAGCCGGCACACCGCCGCGCACCCGCGCGGCAAGAACCCGGGCGACGTCTGGTTGCTGGCCACGCGGCCGTACCGGGGGGCGCACGTCGCGCCGTTCCCGGTCGACCTGCCGATGCGGGCGATCGCGGCCGGCTGCCCACCCGGCGGCATGGTCCTGGACCCGTTCTCGGGAGCTGGGACCACCGGCCTGGCGGCGCTGCAGCTCGGCCGCTCGTACGTCGGCATCGACACCGTCGGCGCCTACCACGACGAGGCCCTGCTCCGGCTACGCCCGCACCTGCCAGACCCCCACCAGTAGAGGAGCCCCTACCGCACCACACTGCACACCTTTGAAGGCCCCGGCGGCGAGCGCGGTGACGCGCTGCCGGCGGGGCCTTCTTCCCGCCACAGCCCAGGAGGCCGATCCGATGTCCCTGTTCACCAACGCCTGGCACTGGATGGCGGCGCGGACGTGGCGGCGTCGCCGCGCCGGCCCGAACGGCCGGCTGCCGGTGGCGCTGCTGCGCCAGCTCGGCGCCGACGCACCCGACACCGGCTTCACCTTCGCCGAGGAGGCCCACCACATCCATCGCAGCGGCCGGCCCCTGCTCCCGCAGGGCCGCCGCCGCGGCGAGCCGATCCCCGCCGTCCGGCCCGGACCGCAGATCGGCCCGTTCCGCCACCTCTGTAGATCCCTTCCCCCGTCGGCCGGGCCGGCATCTGGTTGTTGCGGATGCCGGCCCGGCCGCCTTCTTGACCAAGGAAGTCGCATGCTGTCGAACCACCTACCAACTCCCGATCCCCGTGCGCTCGGCAACGGTGCCGTCCCGGCCCCGGGCGGCCGACCGCGGCGTACGGCGCCCGAGCCCCGGCCGGCGGCGGCCCGGACGGCCGGGCGCCGGTCCGGATGGCGTGAGGTCGATCGGTGACCCTGCGGGTCGTGCCGGTCACCTTCGCCCAAGCCGTCGCGTTCATCGACGACTGGCACCGCCACCACCGGCCACCCCGGGGCCACAAGTTCTCGCTCGGCGTGGCTGACGGCGACGTCCTGGTCGGCGTCGCCGTCGTGGGCCGACCCGTGGCCCGGCTCCTCGACGACGGCCAGACCTTGGAGGTCACCCGCGTCGCCGTCGCCGACGGCGCGCGCAACGCCTGCAGCCTGCTGTACGGGGCGGCATGGAGGGCGGCGAAGGCGATGGGTTACCGCCGGCTGATCACCTACACCCAGAACGGTGAATCGGGCGCGAGCCTGCGCGCGGCCGGTTGGCAGGTCGTCGCCTCCCGGCCCCCGACCGCCGGCTGGTCGCGGCCCAGCCGCCGCCGCGCCGACCACGGTGTCGACGGCATCGCCCGCCGACGCTGGCACGCCCCAGCGACCTGACCCCGCTGTCGGCGCTGATCGAAAGGAGTCCACCGGAGCACGGCCCGCCCGCAGCGCGCCCGCGCCAACGGCAGCACCACCTCGCACCAACACCCCCTTCATCAGGCCGGCCCCGGGATCCGCGACGTCGCGGATCCCGGGGCCGGCCATCTTCGTCTCTCAGGAGCTTTGTATGCCTTCCGACGACAACACCAACTCCCGCACCGGCCGTTACGCCGGTTCGCACCGCAAGACCAGCCGCTGGCAGCTGCGCCGGACCACCACGACCGAGACCGTCACCAGCGACCGCGCCGGTAAGTCCGGCGCGAGCGGTGGGCGGTCGACCCGGTGGACGGCGCAGGAGATCCGGGCGCTGGGTGTGTCTACCGACCTGCAGACCGCGGCGTCCATCCTCGGGCTGCAGCCGCTGTCGGCGTACCCGATCAACGCCCGGGGCGCGTTCCCGGTGCCGGTGATCAAGGTCGGTGGCCGGTACCGGGTGCCGGTCGCGCCGATCCTGGACCTGCTCGGCCTGGCCCGCTGGCCCGCCCAGTCCTGAAATTCCCCACCACTGGTCCGCCGGTGGCACCCAAGAACCGCGACGGCTTTCCAGCCGCGCCCGGGTGCCACCGGCGGCCTCTTCTTCTCCGGCCTCGGCCGCCGACAGTCCCCGTCTGGTGGTGCTGCTGTCCGCGCCGGTGGGCCGGCTCCACGACTTGGCCTTTTTCGGGAGCCCGATATGCCTTCCACCATTTCCCACACCCAGACCGCCCGCCCGGCGCGGACCGCGCCGGCCACGGGGCGCTACCTGCGGCCGGCGACGTTGATGGCCGCCACGTTGGCCCGCCGGCCGAACCTGCATCCCCGGCGTCTGCGCAACCCCGCGCTGGACCGGATCCCCGCCGCGGAGCTGCTCGACTACATCGACCTGCCCGGCCTGGTCGACGAGCTCCTCGAAGCGCCGCCGGCCGGCGCGGTCCGCACGGTGCGCAGCCGCAACGGGACCACCGTCACCGTGCTGCACAGCGACTGCTGGAGCCTGATCGTCCGCCGCCTCGCCCTGTACTGGCCCCTACTCATCGACCGGGTCCACGGCCTGCGGCGCGCGCAGTGGAAGGCGATGATCGACGCGGTCACCGCCGCCCGCCGCCGCGGCAGGGGCACCGGGTGAGCGCGGCGAAGGGACGGCCCAAAGGCCGGGCCAACGGCTGGACCGCTGCGCAGATCCGCGCCCTCGGGACGCTCGTCGACATCCCCACCGCCGGTTCGATCTTTGGCATGAACCGCACGGTCGCCTACGACGCCGCCCGTCGCGGCGCCTTCCCGGTGCCGGTGATGACTGTCGGGAAACGCCGCTGGGTGTCCGTCCTGTCGATCATGGCCGTGCTCGGCATCCCCGCCGAACCCCCACGCCACCCCAGCCCGCCATCAACCGACGGAACGACGGAATCAGCGCCGTCGACTTGATCCGTTCCCGAATCGGAGCGTTGATCAACCACGCCAAGTAGGAAGCACGAAATCGCATCCCCGCATTCGATACATAGGAGGAGTGTGCCCATGGCCGCGCCCGACCGCTCTATTACGAAACGCTGCACCTGCCGAAACCCCGACGGCAAGCTCGTCGGCGCCACCTGCCCGAAACTGCGCAGAGGATCTGACAAGAATTGGAGCCCGCACCACGGCACCTGGGCGATGCAGGTCGAGCTCCCACCCACCGCGGCCGGAACCCGCCGGCAGTTCCGCCGCTCCGGCTACAGCCTCCGCGAGGAAGCCGTCGCGGCCCGCGACGCCGTCCGCGAGCTACTCGGCCTTGCCGGCGACGACCCGGACACCAAACGAGCCGTCGGGGACCTGCTGCAGGGCCTCAAGCAGCGCGAGCCACTGCCGGACCGCGACACCGTGGCCCGCCGGATCCGGGCCGGTGTCGCCGTCCACGCCGAGACCACCACCGGGGACTACCTCGTCGAGTGGCTCACCAGCCGCCGCCGGAAGATCTCGCCGAAGACCTACCGCAACTACGACGACCACATCCGCCTCTACTTCGCCCCCGCGATCGGGGACCTGCCGCTGCAGAAGCTGCGCACCCACCACCTCCTGGCGATCTTCGACGCCATCGACGACCGCAACGCCGAGATCCACGAAGCGCGGCAAAGCGCCGACCCGACGGTTCGCGCCAGCGTCAAGGGGCAGCGGCTCGTCGGGCCAGCCAGCCAGCAGCGCATCAAGGCGACGATCCGTAAGGCCCTCAACGACGCCATCCGGATCCACCGGTTGCTCGAGTACAACCCGGCGGTCAACGTCGAGCTGGCCTCCGGCGCCTCGCCCAAGCCGCGGCTGTGGACCAAGGCGGCCGTCGCCAAGTGGGAGCGCACCGGACTGCGGCCGTCCCCGGTCATGGTCTGGACCGCCGAGCACTTCGGCATCTTCCTCGACTACGCCGAGGCCGCTTACCCCGACCTGGCCCCCGTCTACGAGGTCATGGGGCACCGTGGCTTGCGGCGAGGGGAGGCGTGTGGGCTGCCTGACGACAACGTCGACCTCGTCCACGGGCAGCTCGGTGTCGAACAGCAGATCACCAGCGTCGGCTACGTCCCGGTAACCAAGACGGTCAAGACCCGCGCGGGCGCCCGCCAGGTCGCGCTCGGCGACGACACCACCGGCAGCCTGCGCAAATACAAGGCACGACGCTCGCAGCGGCAGCTCACGGCCGGAGCCAAATGGGTGGCGAGTGGGCTGTTCTTCGTCCGATCCGATGGCTCGGCCTGGCATCCCGAGCAGCTCTCCCGCATCTTCTACAAGATCGTGGCTGCCGCGGGGCTGCCGCCGGTGCGGCTGCACGACCTGCGGCACCTCGCCGCGACCCTGATGCTCGCCGCCGGAGCCACGCTCAAAGAGATCCAGGAAACCCTCGGCCACGCCAACTACCGGATCACCGCCGACCTCTACACGTCCGTACTGGAGGAACTGCAGAAGGAGACCGCCAACAAGGTCACGAAGCTCGTGCCGCGCTCGCGGCCCAAGGCCGCCTGACACCGTCGAGGGGCGCGTCCGACCGCGTGGTCGGACGCCCCGTCGGTGGCGTTCAGGCCGCTGCGCCGGCTGCTCAAGGTCTCCCCGGCCTGGCGACCCCCGCGCGACGCTAGCCACGCGTACCGTCCTCAGATGCCGGGCAGACCCGGCCAGGGAACAGCGGCGGGAGGCGCGATGGGTCAGCAGCCACGTCGCTTGACTCCATCGGCGTCCACGCTGCACTACTTCGGCGCCGAACTGCGCCGACTCCGCACCGCCGCGGGACTGTCCCAAGCCGAACTCGGTCGCAAGATCAGATACACGGCTGACACCGTTCGACGCTGTGAAACTGCCGAGCGAGTGCCGTCAGACCGCTTCGTCACCGACTGCGACACCGTCCTCGGCGCCGGAGGCGCGCTCGCGGCGCTGTGGAAGACCGCACGGTTCCACGGCGTGCGGCGGCCGGCCGCCGGCGACTCCGGCTTCGAGGCGCCGGCGCTAGACCGCCCGACGCTGGACTGGCTGCTGGGCAACCTGGGCCACGCACCTGGCCGACCGCCGATGCTGACCCCGGACGAGGCGGTCCTCGATCGCGCCGCCGGAGAGCTGGAGCGCCTCCGGGAAGCCGACCACCGGTACGGCGCCGGCGTCGTCCACGACCAGATCGACACACTCATCGCCGGCGAGGTCACCGCCCTACGATCCGCATCCGACGGGCCCGCAGCCACGTCGACCGGCCGGAGTCTGGTGGTCGGCGCGTACGAGCTGGCCGGCTACGCCGCTGTCGACGTCGGCGCCGTGGGGACCGCCCAGCGCCACTACCTGAACGGCCTGGTCGCCGCACAGGACGACCGCCGCTACGGCGCCTACCTCATCGGGGTCAGCCTCGCCCATCTCGCGCTGCACTGCGGTGACGCCTCTACCGCCCTACGGATGAGCCTCGCCGCATCTGCAGGAACGGATAGCTGCTCCACACCCGCAATCCGGTCCGCGCTCGCCGCGGTTACGGCCCGCGCTCACGCCCGACTCGGTGAGGAAGCCGCCAGCACGCGCGCGCTCGCGGTGGCCGACCGCGAACTGGAGGCCATCCGCCCCGGAGACGAACCGGCGTGGATCGGCTACTTCGACGGCGCATACCTCGCCGATGAGCGGGCGCACTGTCTGGTCGACCTCGGCCAGCACCGCGCCGCCCAGGCCGAGGTACGGCAGGCCGTCGCCAGCCTCGCGCCGACCCGCCGCCGGCGCCTGGCGATCGACACCGCGCTGCTGGCAACGTCGCTGGCGGCCTCCGGCGACATCGAGGAGGCGTGCGCGGTCGGCCGTACCGCCGTGGATCACGCCGCCGCGATCGCCTCGCTCCGCAGCTCCCAACGTGTTCTGGCCGTCTTGGCGCGCCTGGCCGACCATGCCGACGTCGCAGCCGTGCGCGAGTTCCGGGAGTACGCGACCGAGCGCCTTTCACCCCCCGCGGCAGCCGGCGCCCTCCGGCTGGCCGGATAGACCCTCAGCCCACGGGCGAGCCGAGCCGGCGACCGTAGAAGGCGTGCTCGGCCTCCAGCGCAGTGACGAGCGTGGCCGGCGCCGTCAGGCCGTGGCCCGCGTCGAGCTCCACGAGCTGGTGCTCGCCGCTTCGCCCTCGAAGCGCCGCCGCCAGCGGCCGGACGTCGTCGATCGGAGCGACAGCATCGCGGGTCCCGTGCAGCAGCAACACAGGACGCGCGATCGTGTCCGCGGCCACGGGCTCGGCGCCAATGGCCAGGGCCTTCGCGTGTGCCCGCTGAAAGCGTGGGACCGTGGTCGTCCACCGCTGCGGGTCGGCGATCGCGCTGGAGGCAACCGCGCCGGCGAACGGGCTGTCGTTGCGGCTCACGCAGCGCATCGCGGTGTAGCCCCCAGCGCTCGCTCCGGCGATGAACGTCGCGTCGCCGCGCGCGTAGCCTTCCTTGATCAGCCAGCGCGCCACGGCCGTGCAGTCTTCGACGTCGTAGCAGCCCCAGTGCCCGTAGAGGCTCTGCCGGAACGCCCGTCCGTAGCCGGTGCTGCCACGGTAGTCCACGTCGACCACGGCGAAGCCGTGGCTCGTGAAGTACCGAATGTGGGCGTCGACCCTGACCTGCATGTTGTAGGTCGGACCTGGATGTGCCCGGACGATCGTGGGCAGCGGCGCGTCCCGTGGGCCGGCTCGGTAGAGCGTCGCGCAGATGCCGCCGACCACGAGCGGCTCGCTGCGCACCGGGGCGGACCCATCCAGTGGCTCGTGAGCGGGGGTGCTGAGTGGCGTTGTCGTGGGGGTGTCGATGTTCACCAGCACGGCCGCGGGGCTGGTTACCGGCGTCGCGGCGATGATGCCCACCGCACCGTCGCCCACTGCGAGGTAAGGCTTGATCGAGCTGTACGGCAGCGGAACCACTTCCGTCCGGCCGGTAGGCGACACGACCTCCAGCCGCTGGCTTGCGCCGCGCTGGGTGATCACGACGATCCGGCCGTCGGGGAGCAGGTCGAACGTCCGGTAGCCGTGCTCCCAATGCGCCACGGCCTGCTCGCCGGCGGTGTCCGTTAGCCGGGCGACGCGATGTCCGTCCCACCGGTACAGGTTCCACCAGCCCGCCCGGTCGGACGCGAAGTACAGCGTGCCGTCCGGCGCCCAGCGCGGCTGGGCCGCGGCCTCCTCCGGCAGTCCCGCAACGAGCTGCGCGTCAACGAGGTTGCCGTCCGGCCCGATCTGCCCGACCCAGAGCCCGCACCGATCCCAGGGCATGTGCTCGTCGTCCCACTGCAGCCATGCGATGCGCTGACCCGACCTGGTCGGCGACGACAGGTGGGCCGTGGCGCGCATCAGTTCGACTGTCCGGCCGTCGGGCCCGACTTGGACGAGGGCGTCGCCGTCGGCGTCCTCACGCACTCCGAGAACGGCATCCCCATCAGCCACGAGATCGCCGATGACACCGATGCCTACCTCGACCAGCTCGCGGTGCCCGCGCCGGTACAGGGCTGCCTTGTCCGTCGTCGTGAACCACAGCGCCCCATCACCAGCGATCGCGTACGCGCCGCCCCCGTACGAATGCAGCCCGCTGGCAATCTCGACACCTGGAACCGACACCACCGCCGGTACATGGCCAGGCTCCGCGCGCACCACGACAGCTTCGCCGCCCGATCGGCCGCCGGCTTCCAGCCAATAGAAGCCGCCGCCGGCGTGGACGAGATGATCCAGAGTTGTCCGATCCGATGCGACCACACGGGCGTCCAGTGGCTGCGCAGGCTGAAGCGTCACGCCGCTATCGCATCACGTGCGAGCCCGTTGCCGCACGCGCGCCACGGCGATCCAGGTGCTTGCCATGCGGACAACGCTCCTTGTCCGCATGGCGATGGTTCCACCGCTACCGCCCGTCGGGCTGAATGGGCGTACGGCCTGGTCAACGCTCAAAGGCCGGCCCTCAGCGGCACCGTGACTTGAGAACTCCATACCGACAATGTGCGTGGGCCGGCCACACCCGGCCGGCCCACGCACAGCGGACAGGTTCTCGCAGCTCCAGCGCAGGACGAACGAGCCGGCCCCATCGACGTTGGGGGCAAGATCGGGTCGTCCGATAGCATCACCATTCGTGGTGGCAGAGCGCTATGACGGCTTGATCCTCGACTTCGCGGGCGTCATGACCAGCAACATGGTGGAGGTCATTGACCACTTCGAGCACCGAGAGCGGCTCCGACGAGGCGTCTTCCTGCGCGCGTGGGCGGATCCCCGCGGGCAAGACCTGTACCGGAGACTCGAGCTGGGAGAGATCGACCAGCGGGACTGGAACGCCGGGTTCGGGGCGTTGATCGGAGTCGACCCTTCCAACCTTATGGGCCGAGTGCTCTACGCGCTCGATCCTGCGTATGAAGTGCTGAACGTGCTGCGTGAGGCGCGGGCGGCAGGTATCCGCACGGCGGTGTTGTCGAACTCTCTGGGAACCGACCCGCACGATCCCTACCTGACCTATAACCTGCACGACGCCGTGGATCACTTCGTTCTGTCGACCGACCTAAAGATCCGTAAGCCCGATCCTGCGATCTTCGAGTACACCCTCGAAAGACTCGGAGTAGCGGCCGATAGGTGCGTCTTCGCCGACGACACCGAAGCCAATCTCGTTCCGGCCCAGCGGATGGGCATGACGGTCATCCACGCGCTGGACGAGGACGAGACATCGCGCGTCCTACGGGCCTTGTTCGGCCTACCGGCGACCTGACGCCATTCAGGCGTCCTGCTGCAGGAAGGTTCGGACCGCTCGGCTCTTGGCGTGCGAGCGCAGCAGTCCACGGAGCTGAGCCAGCGTTGCTGACGAACGAGCTGAGTCCACGCTGGAGAGACACTGGCGGGCGTCTTCGGCGCGCGAGAGGGCGCCATCGAGGTCACCGACCTGAATGTGCGCCTTTGCTGCCCTCGCGAAGTAGATGGCTTGGCTGCGCGCGTATTCGCCCTTGACAGTGTCCGCTGCGATGGCGGCATCGAACCGACGAATGGCTTCTCGCGCGTCACCCAGGTCCAACGCGGACGATCCGGCGATCATCTCGATCTCGGCCTCGCTGACCCAGTACAACGTCGGCGGGTCGTCCTCGCTCGGGCCGCGCTCGAGTTCGACCCGCGCCTTGTGCAGCATCCTGGCGTACGCCTGCTTGTCACCGGTCTTCGACAGCGCGCGAGCATGACGGGCCGCGAGCATGGCTTTCATGCGCGCCGTGCCGGTCCGCGAGATGGCTGCTTGCGCGGCCTCGAGGAGCGCGATGGCGTCGCGCGGATGGCCGGTCGAGTAGCACTGCACAGCCATGAACGACATGGCGTACGCACCCGCGGCAGGATCGCCTGCGTCCGCTGACGCGCGAAGCGCGAGATCGAAGTAGCGCTGCGCTGAGACGTTGTGGTCTTGGTCGAAGTGTCCCCACGCCGCCTGCCTGCTCGCTTCCGCGGCCAGTGAGTACAGGCGCCGGCCCACCGGTTCGGTGAATCGACCGTTGCGGAGCAGGCGTGCGATCAGCGTTAGCTCGGACCGGGCAAGCCGCGTGAGTTCCCCGCTGCCTATCTGATCGTCGAGGTGGCGCAGGTGGTCGAGCCGCTGATCGATGTGATCCACAAGGCGGACGTCGATGCGCTGGGGGCCGTGGCCCTCGACGGGCGTAGCTGGGCTGAGGGCGTCCGCCCATAGGGTGGCTGTGGCGGCCATGGCCCCGCAGGGCAGCGCCAGGATGGAGCGTCGCTTCACATCGTCCGTTTCTTGCGTGATCGTCGTCAGCAAGGCCTCGGTGCTGGCCCGCCCCCACGACACCGCGTCGATGCCGCCGAGCGTCCGCAGCTGGACGACGAACATACCCCCGGTGCGGAGCACTCGGTCGTACGCGGTGGCGATGTCCTCGGTGACCGCCCGGCGCCCGTTCTCGACACTGCGCAGGTGACCCTCGGAGTATCCGGCGAGGCTGGCGAAGCGGTGAAACGCGATGCCGGAGCTACGCCGCGCCTCGCGCAGCGCATCGGGCATGCCGTCCGCCGTCATGGGCCCTTCGCAGTTTGATTCGGTACTGATTCGCCCCGGGTTGTTGTCCGTCCGAGGCGGCGGGAGTGTGCTTGGACGGTCACGACGCGCGGACAGGTCGGCCCCTCGATCCCGCGCTCCGTGGTCCATGACCATACAACGCCGCCGGTAGGTAGAACGCTCTCCGGGATCACCGGCCCTCACCCCCGATTCCGAGGCAGGAAGTGTTGCACGTGACCAGAACCGACCCCTCACTCGAACGATTCGGCTACCGCCAAGAACTCCGCCGCACGCTCACCACCCGGGATCTGCTGTTCTACGGGTTGATCTTCATGGTGCCGATCGCACCGTTCGGAATCTTCGGCTCGGTCTTCTCGGCGTCGGCCGGGATGGTCGCCCTGGCGTACTTGGTCGGCATGGTGGCGATGATGTTGACCGCAAACTCCTACGCGCAGATGGTGCGCGTGTACCCGATGGCGGGCAGCGTCTACAACTACGCCGGCCGCGGCATCGCGGCCCCGGTCGGGTTCCTGGCCGGGTGGGCGGTGCTGCTGGACTACCTGCTGGTCCCGTGCCTGCTGTACGTCGTGGCGGGGGTGGCGATGAACGCGGCCTTCCCGGCGGTTCCGACGCTGGTGTGGGTGGTCGGGTTCGTGCTGCTCAACACGCTGGTCAACAGCTTCGGGATCCGGCTGACCGCCCTGGTGACGAAGGTGTTCCTGGTCGCCGAGCTGGCCGTGCTGGGCGTGTTCCTCGCCATCGGGATGAAGGCGCTGGCTGACGGAAAGGGGCGGGGCTTCGAGTGGAGCCCGCTGTTCGACCCGGACGCGTTCGCCTGGCCGGTGATCTTCGCCGCGGTGTCGGTGGCCATGCTGAGCTTCCTGGGCTTCGACGGGATCTCGATGCTGGCCGAGGAGACCCGCGATGGCAGCCGTCAGGTCGGCCGGGCGATGGTCGCCGCGCTGCTGCTGGCCGGGACGCTGTTCGTCGTACAGGGCTGGGTCGCCGCCCTGCTCGCTCCGGACCCGGACGGCCTGATCGCCAACGGCGACCCGGCCGGGACGGCGTTCTACGACGCCGCGCGCGTCGCAGGCGGCGGCTGGCTGGCCACGCTGACTGCGATCGCCACCGCCCTGGCGTGGGGGATCGCCAACTCACTGGTCGCCCAGGCCGCCACGTCGCGGCTGCTGTATGCGATGGCCCGCGACCGGCAGCTACCCGCGTTCCTCGCCCGGGTGTCGCTGAAGCGGGCGG
This sequence comes from Pilimelia terevasa, assembly GCF_014647915.1. Lineage (GTDB taxonomy): Bacteria > Actinomycetota > Actinomycetes > Mycobacteriales > Micromonosporaceae > Pilimelia > Pilimelia terevasa. The sequence continues at coordinate 88,783 of NZ_BMQC01000011.1, read as the reverse complement.
TGCCGATCAACGCGATCCTCACCACCGCCGTGCTCTCCCTCGGCTTGGGGGTGTGGATGGCCGGCCGCGCCGACGGCATCACCCTGCTGTCCTCGCTGGTGAACTTCGGCGCGGTGATCGCCTTCATCACCCTGCACGCGTCGGTGATCTGGCACCACAGCCGTGCCGGCCGCCGCCCCAAGTTCGTCCGTCAACTGCTGCTGCCGCTGGCCGGGGCGGCGGTGTTGATCGCGGTCGCGGTCAACGCGAACCTGCTCGCCCAGCAAGTCGGCGTGATCTGGCTCGGGGTGGGCGTGCTGGTCCTGGCCGGCATGTACGCGGCCGGCCTTCGTCCCCGTCTGCCCCACCATCTTCAGGAGGCGTAACCCGATGTCCGATGATCTGCTCGTCCTCGATGCCACCGCCGAGCGGCTGGCCTACACCTTCGGCGGCGTGCCCCCGATCGCCAAGGTCCGGCCCGGCCAGGTGCTGCAGGTACAGACCGAGGACTGCTTCGGCGGCGCCGTGCTGAGCGTCGACGACTTGCCGTCGCGGGTGTGCCGGTTCCCGAACCTGAATCCGGTGACCGGCCCGATCCACGTCGAGGGCGCCGAGCCGGGTGACACCCTCGCCGTGCACATCGTGTCGATCACCCCACGCCGCGACCACGGGTTCTCGGCGACGTTCCCCGGCTTCGGGGCACTCACCGGCACCCCGAGCACGGCGACGTTGCAGCCGTGGCTCGAGGAGCGGGTCTGGCGCTACGACATCGACCGGTCGACGCGGACCGTCCGGTTCACCGCCCGCCGCAGCGACCACGTGGTGGATCTGCCCCTGGAGCCGATGATCGGCACCATCGGCGTGGCCCCCGCAGCCGGGGAAGCGCGTCTGACGATCGTCCCGGACCGGCACGGAGGGAACCTCGACACCCCGCACGTGCGCGCCGGGAACACCCTCTACCTGCCCGTCAACGTCGACGGGGCGCTGCTGGCCCTCGGCGACGGGCACGCCCGGCAGGGGGAGGGGGAGTGCTGCGGCGTAGCGGTCGAGACGGCGATGACCACGGTCCTGATCGTGGACGTGATCAAGGCGGTGGCGACGGCGACGCCGCGGATCGAGTCCGACTCGGAGCTGTTCTCGGTCGGGGTGGCGCGGCCGTTGGAGGACGCCTACCGGTCCGGCTGCCACGACCTGGTCGGCTGGATCGGCGAGCTGACCGGCATGGACGCCCTCGACTCGTACCAGCTGCTGTCCCAGGCCGGTACCGCGCCGATCGGCAACGTCGTGGACGCGAACTACACGATCGCGGCCGGGATCGCGAAGCGGTACGTGCCCGGCGGCACCCCGTATGAGGGCGTGCACAGCCGGCTGGCCGAGCGCGGTCGGGAGTACCGGTGACCGCCGGGCGGGCGGTCGTTGGGGAGCGGGTGGTGGCGGTGCAGCGGATCCCGGCCGACGCCCGCGACCGCGGCGCCCACACGTTGACGGTGCGCGATGAGGTGTTCCTGTTCGCCCACGACGAGGACCGCCGGTTCAAGCTCCTGGTCAACCCCCGCTCTCTGGCCGTCGCCCTGGCGGGGGCGACGCTGGCCGACCTGCTGATCGCCGGGGTCGCCACCGTCGATCACACGCGGGTGTTCGTGCGGTCCTTCGCGCAGCCGCCGACGGACCGGCTGCTGGCCGAGGCGATGGGCCGGCTGCGGGTCCATGGCGGCACCCTGTCCCTGCCGACCGCGCTGGGGTTGATCGCGCCCGGCCTGTATGAGCGGACCCAGGCGTACCTGGTCGTGGCCGGGCGGCTTCGGCCGGTGCACCGTCGGCTGCTCGGTCCGCGGCACACGCTCGCCGACGGCGGCCTCAATGTCCGCGTCCGGGCGCGGGCCCGGGACGCGGTAGACGGGCAGGACATCGTCAAGGGCCTGGCCCCGGATCCGGTTACCGACGGGCTGTGCGTGCTCGTGCACGCGCTCGGGCTGCACGACCGGATGTTCTTCTTCAACCAAGCCGTCCCCGAGGTCCGCGCCGCCGTCGCCGACGCGATCGACCGGCTCCCCACCCGCTACGCCGGCGGACCGCTGGCCGGCCTGCCGATCATCGGCACCGTCACCAAGGCAGCGATCGGCGACGCCGCCACCGCCGTCTACACCTAACCGCCCACCCGCCGCGCCGACCGCGCGCCGAGCCCGGCCTCCGACCCCGTTAGCAGCGCCCCGGCTCCGCGCCGGCCCCGAGGTTCCCCGTCCGACGGGCCGGCGCGGCCATCCCGCCATGCCCGAAACCGCTCCGCGAAAGGCAGTTCCGTGCGCTTGACCGACCTGGCCACCGCCTACGGCGACGTCATCTCCACCGCCGCCCTGCGCACCGACCTGACCACGCTGGCCGGCCACGACCGGACCCAGGGCGGCCAGGGGCTGCTCGCCGCCGCCGAACTCGTCGCCGCCCGCGCCGACCGGGCCGGGCTCGAGGTGCACGTGCGGCACTACCTACCCGGCACCGCGGACGCCCACTGGTGGAACCACGCCCCCAGCACCGCCCCGGCCGTGCGGACGGCGACCCTGACGATCAACGGCGACGGCGCCCCGCTGATCGCCTACCCCGAGCAGCCCTGCACCATGGCCCGCGGCTGCGCGGCCACCCCGCCGACCGGGCTGACCGGCCCGGTCGTGGACCTGGAACGCAGCCCCGACCGGCGTATCAGTGGCGCGTTCTACCTCCTACCGCCCACGCCGCGGTTGGCACTCGATGCGCGGTTGGAGCAGCTCGCCGACCAGGGCGCGATCGGCGTAGCCGTCCGCACGGACCGCAGGTCGAACATCGATGCCTCGCTGGTCGAGCGGCTGGAGGCCGCCGACGGCACCCGGCTGCCGGTGTTCTCGGTGTCGCTGCAGCACGCCGCCCGGCTCCAGCACGCCGCCGACGCCGGCGAGTACGTCCACGTCTTCGTCGAAGGCGACCCGCCGGCGGCGATGCCGCTGGTCTACGCCCGCCGCAAGGTCCGCCGCCAGGGGCGCCCGCACGGGCTTCTGTCCGCGCACCTGTGCCACGCCGGCCCGGGCGCGGACGACAACGCCTCCGGCGCCGCCGCACTGACCTCGATCGCCTACGCCGCCTACTCCATCTTCGGCGCCAACGCCGGCCCCGACCTCGCATTCCTGTGGGCGCCGGAGACGGTCGGTACGGCGGCGTTCCTGCACGACATCGCCGACACCGGCGACGCCGGCCCGGAGTTCGTGCTGTGCCTGGACTCCCTGGGCGGAGATCCCCAGCTGTGCGGCGGGACCCTCACGATCGAGGGGTCGCCCGATCACCAGCCCTCGCCGCTGGCCGGTGCCCTGGAAGCCGCCGCCCGGGCGGTCCAGCCGGACGTCCGCTCCTACGCCGGCACCGTGCGGCTGCCGACCTGGGCGCGTGGTGTCGTGCCGTTCGTCGGCGCAGGCGACCACGCCCTCTACGCCGACCCGGCCATCGGCATCCCCGCCGCCCGGCTCAGCCGGCAACCGAACAGGTACCAGCACACCAGCGGCGACACCCCGGCCACGATCTCCTACCCCGAGCTGCGGCTCGGCGCCATCACCGCCGCCGTCGCGGTCACGGCGCTGTGTATCGGCGGGCCGGCGCTGACCGAGGTCACCGACGCCGCCACGGACCTCGCGTTGCGCCGCATCACCGACCTGCTCGGCGACAGCGGCCCACGCCAGCCCACCACCGCGGATCTCGTCGCTGCCGTCGACTCCGCGCATGGCGGCCTCGATGTCCTGAGCCGCTGGCACCCCAGCGGGCTGCTCGACGTCGAGGCGCGGCGCAAGGAGGTCGCCGAACACGCCCACCGCCTCGCCCCGGCGCTGCCCCCGCCGGTCACGAGCCTGCCGGTGGGGCGGGTGCCGCTACGCGGCTGGACCGGCCCCTGGACCCTGCACGCCCTGGCCGAGGCGCTGAACACCGCCGGCCGCCGCCGGCTCGCGGGGCTGCTGGGTGACGGGCCGGCCGACTACGCCCGGCTGGTCGCCCTCGCGCACGCCGTCGATGACGCCAGCCCGGTGCCGCTGCTCGCCGCGCGCGCCGCCACCGCCACCGGCTTGCCGGTCGACGCGGGGCATGCGGAGGCGCTGTTCGACGTGATGGCCGAAGCGGGCCGGCTCACCTGGAGCGGCGCGTGAACCGCGTCCGGCTTCGGCCGGGTGAAAGACGTTCGCCCACCCGAGGGGCGAGCGGAGGGGGTTGGGGAAAGCCCCGGCCGGCGGAGATTCCAGCTCCCGCCGGCCGGGTGCCCCCTGCGCGGTGCCGGCTGCGGTGGCCCGGGTGGTGGTGGCTGTGGCCGGCCGGATGAGTGACCTGACCCCGGACGCGTCGCCGGCGCATCGCTTCGGTGCCGCCCTGCGCTCATGGCGGATCCGGCGCGGGCTGTCCCAGCAGGGGTTGGCCGACCTCGTCTTTCAAAGCGCGCAGACCGTCGCCAAGACCGAGCGGGCAGAGCGCTGGCCGTCGCGGGAGCTGGCCGCCAGCTGCGACAAGGTCCTCGTCGCTGGTGGGGAGCTGGAGGCGCTGTGGCCGCCGGTGCGGGCTCAGCAACTGGCCGCAGACCGTCGCCGGCGCGCGGCGGGGTCGGGAGCATCGCACGACGGGCCCGGCGGCGCCGGACGGTGATCTGTACAAGTAGCGACCCTCCTACTTGTACAGATCGGCCTTCTGGCCTCACGGCGCGGGCGGTGGGTCAATGAGTAGATAGCGGGAGGTACCCGCTGAAACCCAGCGATATCGCAGGAGGTATCGGCATGTCCTCGACGTATCCGCCGGTGACGGCGTACGAGACGACCGCGGCGGCGTCGCTGTCGATCGGCCACCGGACCTACTCGGGCACAGTCGCCCCGGACCGTCCGTTCCCGACCGGCAAGCAGGCCGCGACCGCTGACCGCCAGGTGTCGGCGGCGAAGTGATGGTCGTGGTGGGGCGGGCGCCAGCAGGCCCGCCCCACCACCCGGGAAGGGGGGTCAGGGTGTCGGTACTTCCAGCGGCTATCACCGTCGCGCCGGATCTGCGGCTGCGGCATGAGCACTTCGGGGCGTTGGCGTGGCGGGGCCGGCCGCGGCGCATCTTCAACCTGCACCCCGCCGCCGTCGCGCTGGTGCTGCTGCACCACCGGTCCCGGCCCGCCGCCGCGCCGTCGCCGGCGGTGCACGTGCCCGGCCTGGACCCGATCACCGAGGCCGGCTGGGCGGAGATCGTCGCCAGCCTTCTCGACCAGGACGTGCTGGTCGCCGCCGACGAGCGCCCGACTGCGGTCACCGCGGCGGACCTGGACGGGGCCGGCCGCGCAATCGCTGAGCGCCGGCCCGCGTTGCCGGTGCTGAAACCGATGTGGGTGCACCTGCAGCCGTTCACCGTGTGCAATCAGAAGTGCCTGCACTGCTACTGCTCCGGCGGCCCGAAAGCCGACCCGTTCCTGCTGCCGACCGAGACGTGGCGGGAGGTGATAGGGCGGCTCGACGACTACGGCGTCTTCGACGTCTACGTCACCGGCGGGGCGAGCCTGATGCTGGACGGGTTCTTCGACATCGCCGGCGAGATCCTGGGCCGCGGGATGGGGTTCGGGGTCAGCACCAACGCCACCGTCCTACCCCCACGCACCCTCACCCGGCTGCGCGAGCTGGGTGTCGGCACGGTGCAGGTATCACTCGACGGCGGCACCGCCGCCACGCACGAGCTGATCCGCGGCGCCCCCCGCTCGTTCGCCCGGACGCTGGCGGGGATCGAGCAGATCGCGCAGTTCGCCACCCCGGTGATCAACACGGTGGTCAACCGGATGAACCTTGCCGAGCTGGAGCAGATCGTCAAGGTCGGCGTGCAGGTGGGCTGTTCGCGGTTCAAGTTCTTCCCGCAGAAGCCCGTCGGCCGCTCCACGGTCGCGCACACCCTCGACGACGCGCAGATCATGGGCACGCTCGTGCCGGAGTGCGCGCGGCTGGCCCGGCTGCACGCGGTGGAGATCGAGACGATCAACCCCGACGAGCCGTGCGGCAGCGGCACCGTCGGCTTCGCCGTGGACCAGCGCGCCGACATCTACCCCTGCATCTTCGGTGTGGAGAACCCAGCCATGCGGTGCGGGAACCTGCTGACCGACGACCTGGACCAGGTGTGGTTCTCCTCGGCGACGATGGCCGCGTTCCGGGGGGAGGTGGCCACGCCATGCCGGCGCTGCGAGTGCTGACCCCGACCCGGCGGGCGCGGATCCTGCTGTGGGCGCCGAGCCTGTACGAGGGCGGGTTCAAGCAGCACCACGTCGACGGCGAAGCGCTCGCCCTGCATGCCCACCTACGCGCCCGCGGCCACCACGTTTGCCTGCTGGACGCCTACAACCGCGCCGCCAACGCCTCTCCGCTCGCCGACGTGCTCGCAGGTGGCGGGTTCGACGTGCTGATCGTGCACCTGTGGACCTCCGACGCCTACGGGCCGCGGCTGGCCGAGATCGCCGACGAACTGGCCGCCGCCCGTTTCCGGCACGCGGTCGCGGTGCTCGGGTTCGGGCCGCTGGCCACCAGCGCCGCCGCGGAGCTGCGCGCCCACGGCGCCGTCGACCACGTCGTCGGCCTGCACCCCAACAGCGGGCCCGCCCGCGACCCGCTCGTGGCCGCGGTCGCCGCCGATGCGGCGGACGCGCTGCGCGGCCACACCTCGCTGCTCGACCTCACCGCCGAGGATGTGGCTCGGCAGCCGGAGGCGGTGGTGTCGGTGTCGGCCAGCCGCGGCTGCCGATCCCGCTGCACCTTCTGCGCCTACAACGCCGACCTCGGCGCCGGCTGGACCGAACTCCCCATCGCCGCTGCGGTCGCCGACATCGCCCACCTGCACGAGCTGACCGGCGCCACCCGCTTCTCCATGGACGACGTCGACTTCGGCGGCACCCGCGACGCCTGCATCCGCCGCGCCGGCCAACTCCGCGACGCCCTCCACGCCCACGGCCTGGCTGGGCGGGTGGGGTTGAGCATGAACATCCGGTCCGAGACCCTCACCGGCGAAGCCATCACCCTGCTCGCCGAAGCCGGCGTCGACGTACTGCTCATCGGCGTGGAGTCGCTCAACCCGGACACGCTGCACCGCCTGTACGGCAAACGTCAGGACCTGGACCACCTGCGCCGCGTGGTGGCGGCGGCTGATGCCGCCGGCATCACCACCGTGGCCAGCTACATCCTCTGGCACCCCTGGCAAACCCTGCCCGCCCTGCGCGCCGAGCTGGCCGCCCTGGAGGAGTTCGGCCGCCACCGGGTCCCGCAGTTCCTGGCCCGCTCGCGGCTGCTGGTCATCCCCGGCACGGTCGCCGAGCGCCGCATCCGCGACGACGGCCTGCTCGATGCCGCACCGTTCCACCGCGGCTTCCGGTTCGCCGACCCCGAGATCGCCGACCTCGACGCCCAGCTGTCCGACTGGTACGCCCAGCATGTCCGGCCCGTCCTCGCCGGGCTGCACGAGTCCCGGGCCGGGGACCTGACCCGGCTGGCCGAGCTGAAGTTCGCCGAGTGGCAGTGGTTCACCGACCTGCTCGACATTCCCACCCGCCAGCCCGCCGGAGCCATCTCGTGACCGCCCTGACCCTCGCCCTGCATGCCGGCGCCAACTCCGCGGCCGCCATCGCCGTCGACGGCCGGCTGATCTACTGCGTGCAGGAGGAACGCCTGACCCGGAACAAGGGACACATCGGCTTCCCCCGCGAGGCGATCGCCGCATGCCTGCGCCACGTCGCCGCGGATCCGGCCGACGTGACCGCCGTCGCCTACGGCGCCCGCACCGGCCCGGTCGCGCACTGCCCGCGTGAGGAGTTCCTGCGCCGGCTCGTCGACTTCCACCGCCGACCCGGCGTCGCCCGCCACGAGGTGCAACTGCTCGCCGACGACTCCCCGGCCAACCGCCGCCAGGTCACCGACGCCCTCGCCGGCGTGGGCGTGAAGGCGCCGGTCAGCTTCTACGAACACCACCGCACCCACGCCGCCACCGCCTACTACGGCCTACGCGCCGACCCCGCCCGCCCCTACCTGGTGCTGACCTGCGACGGGTTCGGCGACGGCGCCTGCGCCACCATCACCGTCTGGCGCAACGGCCACGCGACCGAGGTAGCGCGCACGGACCTGCGCAACAGTCTCGGGCTGCTGTACTTCTGGACCACCCACGCCCACGGCTTCACCCCGCACGAGGACGAGTACAAGCTCATGGGCATGGCCCCCCACGCCGATCCCGGCCGGGCCAGCCAGGTCGCTGCGGTCTACGGCGACTTCCTCAAGCTCTCCGCCGACGGACTCACCTTCCGCCGCACCACCACCGCGTCGGTGGAGCGCAGCTGGCCGCGGATCGCCGCCCGGCTGCAAGGCCGCCGCTTCGACGACGTCTTCGCCGGACTGCAGCTGTTCACCGAGAACCTCCTCGCCGACTGGACCGCCGCCGCCGTCGCGCACACCGGCATCCGCGACGTCCTCGCCGCCGGCGGGGTGTTCATGAACGTCAAGGCAAACCAGCGCCTCGCCGCCCTGCCCGGCGTCGACAGCTTCGCCGCGTTCCCGTCCTGCGGCGACGAGAGCCTTCCGCTGGGTGCCCTGTACCAGCACACCGCCGACGAATACGGGCACGCCGACGTCGCGCCGCTGGCGGACTGCTACCTCGGCGACGACATCACCGAAGCCGACGCCGCCGCGGCCCTGGCCGACCGGCCCGGCTACCACGTCGAGCACCCTGCCGACCCAGCCGCCGCGGTCGCGGCGCTGGTCGCCCGCGGCGAAATCGTCGGTCGGGCGGCGGGGCGGATGGAGTTCGGCGCCCGCGCCCTGGGCAACCGGTCCATCCTCGCCGACCCCGCCAACCCCGACCTGCCGCGGATCCTGAACCGGCTTGTCAAGCAGCGCGACTTCTGGATGCCGTTCGCCCCCGCCGTGCTCGCCAGCCGCCAGCACGACTACCTGCACAACCCGAAGAAGCTGCCCAGCCCGCACATGATGCTGGCCATGCCCGCCCGCGCCGACGCCCTGCCCGAGATGATCGCCGCGGTCCACCCCGCGGACCTGACCTGCCGGCCACAGATCGTCGACGACCACACCGACACCGGCCTCGCCGCCATCCTGACCGCCTACCAGCAGGCCACTGGGCGCGGGATCCTGCTCAACACCTCACTGAACCTGCACGGCCAGCCCATCGCCCGCACCGCCGCCGGCGCCCTCGCCGTCCTCGACGGGTCCGACCTGCAACACCTACAGCTAGGCCCGCTGCTGGTCAGCAAGACCCCCCTCATCGGGGGCCGGCGGTGACATCAGTCGCGGATCTGAATGCCCAGCGCCCCAGCCAGCGTGTAGGACAGGGCGATCAGGTCGTGGCTGTCGATCACCGCCCCGGCGAAGTTGGTAATCCCGTCGATGTCCGCCAGGGTGCAGCGGGAGAACTCCGCGCCCTTCAGCTGTGCCTCGGGGAACCGGGCGCCGGTCAGGTCGCAGCCCACGAACCGGGCACCGCCCAACTTCGCGCCGGTGAAGTCCGCGCCGGTCAGGACGCAGTCCTCGAACAGCACCGCGGAGAACGACGAGAACCGGAACGACGCCAGGTCCACCCGGCACTCGGAGATCGTGACGTCGCGCAGGCCGCCGTCGACCCAGTGCAGGCCGGTCAGCCGAAGCCCGGACAGCCGGCAGCGCAGCAACGTCAACTTCGTGGCCTTCAGATTCGCCCAGTTCGCCTGCTCGGCGATGCACTCGGAGAACTGCGACCGGTCCAGCACCGTCTCCGCCAGATCCGTACGGACCAGCCGGCACTCCTCGAACTGCACCCCGCCCGCGCGGCGGCCGGTCAAGTCGAGGCCGTCGAACTCGACCCGGTCGAAGGACACCTCATGGTCCAAGTCGTGGTCCGGCAGTACCCCGCGGGTCAGCGAGGCGGGGACGGTGGGCGGCTGCGGGGGCTGCCAGCGCGTGACACCGCGCCGCGGGGAACGCACGACCATGGCCCCACCGTAGCCAGCCGCCCCGACATGCCAAGCCGCCGCGCGCGCCGCCATCTGTACAACTACCCCACCCGGCCGCCGGCAGCCGCCCGCCGGCCGCGCCGAGGCGGCCGGAGGTGATCGTCGTGCAGCTCGACGCCGTGCTCACCCGCGCCGCCGCCACCCTGGCCATCCACCGACCCGACCCGGGCGGCTGGTGCGCCGGCTGCCTGGACGACGCCGCCCGCCTGGCCGCCGCACCATGTCCCGCGGCCCGCCGCGCGGCTGCTGTCCTCGCCGTCCCCGGCCGGCACACCGCCGCCCCGACCGCCGGGACCCAGCCGGGCGACGGCGCTGACTCGAGCGCATCCGCTCCCGGCCGACGACGGTTGGCCACCCGGAGCACGCCGCCCGCCCACCTGCGCCTCCTTCCCACGACAACCCAACCCGGGAGCCACCGATGACCGAGCCCACCATCGACGAACTGCGACGCGCCGGCACGGTCCGATCCGAGCCGGTGGCCGCGGCGTTCGCGGCTCCGGCGCCTGTTGTCCCCGACACCACACCGCCCGCGCGCATGCCGACGACATCGCGTACCCGCCAGCCGTGACCGCGCAAGCCGATCTCGAGTCCCGTCGCTCAGCCCGGTGTTGAGCCCGAACAGCCCGAAGCCGAGCCGTCCCACGTGGCGGCCCTGATGGAAGAGGAGTGCATCCCAGTGAGCGTCGACACCATGCCGAGCGAGGACCTGCATACCGCGATGGTCGACCAGCTCGTCTCCGACCACGGGGACAAGGGGCTGACGATGCGACCCGAGGTGGAGGCGGCGTTGCGCGCCGTCCCCCGCCACCTGTTCACCCCGGACGCCCCGCTGACCCAGGCGTACCGCGCCGATGAGGCGGTGGTCACCAAGCGGCGCGGCGACGAGGCGATCAGCTCGGTGTCGGCGCCGTGGCTGATCGCGGAGATGCTCGGCCAGGCCGCCGACGCCGTGGACGGTGGACTGTGCGGCCGGCACGTGCTGGAGATCGGCTCCGGCGGCTACAACGCGGCCCTGCTTTCCGAGCTGGTCGGGCCGGCGGGATCGGTGACGACAGTGGACATCGACAGCGACGTCACCGACCGCGCTACCGCCTGCCTGATCGCGGCTGGCTACGACGACGTGCGCGTGGTGTGCGCCGACGCCGAACAGCCGATCGCCGACGGTCGCCTCTACGACCTGATCATTGTGACGGTCGGGGCGTGGGACATCCCGCCGGCGTGGACCGCCCAGCTCGCCGAGCACGGCACCCTGGTGGTGCCGCTGCGCACCTTCGGGATGACTCGCTCGTGGGCGCTGCGCCGCACCGGTGACCGGCTGGTCAGCCGCAGCCAGCGGCTGTGCGGGTTCGTGTCCATGCAGGGGGCCGGCGCCCACGAGATGCGTTTCGTCGACATCGCGCAGGGCGTGCACCTGCGGCTGGACGAACTCGGCCAGCAGATCGACACCCAGGCGGTCAGCGCGCTGCTGGCCCAGCCGCCGGTGCAGGAGTGGGCCGGTGCGAGCCTGCCGGCGCGCACGGTCCTGGCCGACCTCGACCTGTGGCTGGCCGCCCGCACCACCGACGACGGGCAGCAGTTCGTGGTGCTCACCGCGCAGCAGGAGGCCATCGACGCCGGCCGCGTCGCCCCGGCGTGGCGGTTCGGCACGCCCGCCGCGCTGGCCGACGGCACCTTCTGCTACCGCTCGGACCTGACCTGGACCGGTGACCTGTTCGACGTGGGCGCCCGCGCGCACGGGCCGGCTGCTGCCGCGGCGGCGGGGCGGATGGTCGAGCAGATGCGCGCGTGGCTGGACGCCGGCACGCCCTCGCCGGTGCTGCATGTCGCGCCCGCTGGTACTCCCGACGGCGACCTGCCGGCCGGGACGGTGCTGGACAAGCGGCACAGCCGCATCGTCCTCGCCTTCAACCCTTCATAGAGAGGCAAGCCCATGAGCGACACGACCATCGAAGAAGAGTTCGTCCTCGACGTCAGCCTGGTCGACGCCGGCCCCGCCGCCAGCGGCTACTCCACCAACACCAGTGACGGCTGCGGGTCGGGCAACACCGGCTCCAACGCCGGCACCACCCGCTGCGACGGCGGCAACTGACCCCCCAACCCCTCGTACCGGGTCCGGCGCCCGCGCGGCGCCGGACCCGCCGACCCCCTCGGTGGTGCAAGCGTGATTTCCGCAGCCGGTGCGGCGCTGATCCGAGTCGCCTCCTACCCCAACGATCTGGTCCTGCCCGCCTGGCCGGACCCGGCCTCGGCCGGACCGGACGAGTGGCGCACCTGGCTCGCCGCGGTCTGGGCATCGCCGCAATTCGCGGCGGCGGTGACCTCCGCAGCGCCGGACCTCGCCGGGCGGATCACTCAAGTCGTGTCCGGTGAGCCGATCGAGGAGCACCGGCTGCGCCGCCTCGTGGGAACGGCAGTTAGGTACCTGCTGCGGTGGACCACCCGCGCGACCCCGTTCGGCACCTTAGTCGGAGTGGCCCCCGTCAACTTCGGTACCCGCGCGAGCGTCCGGGTGGGTGAAGCCCATCGGGCGGTCGCGCGCCCGGACGGCGAAGTCATCGCCGAGCACACCGCGCGCGTCGAGCAGAACCTCGCCGCGTTGCGCACGGCCGCGGTGATGACCAACTCCCTCGGGTACGAGCGCGCCGGGCGGTGGGTGCTGCCGTACGCCCGCACCGACGGTGACCGGCGGTGGGATGTCGAGGTCCGCCTCACCGGCCCGGTCCGGACCGCGATCGACGCGGCGCGGACGCCGATCGGGTTCGCCGACCTCGCCGCAAAGATCGCGGGACCGGGCGCTGGCGCGGCGGCAGCCGAGCGGCTGCTGGCCGACCTGGTGAAGGCCGGAGTGCTGCTGTCGGCGCTGCGCCCGGCGATGGTCACCGACCCTGCCGGCTACGCACCGGATGGCGGCACGACGCGTGATCCCGGTGAGCGGGTCGCGGTCGACCTGCGAGCCGATGTCGAGGTCGCCCTTCCGCCGGCGGTGCTGCGCGAGGCCGGGCGGGCCGCGGCGACGCTGGTGGCGGTGGCGCCGCCGCTGCCGGGCTGGGTCGAGTACCACCGAGCGTTCATCGAGCGGTGGGGGCCGGGAGCGGCCGTGCCCCTGCGCGACGTGCTCAGCGTGCTCGGGTTCCCGGCCGGATACCGCGGATCGACCCGCCGTACACCCGCGAAGTTCACCGGCCGGGATCGGCTGCTCGGCCAACTCGCCCAGCAATCAGCGCTCGACGAGTGCGCCGAGGTGCTCCTGGATGATGCGCTGATCGAGCGGCTGCGCGGCGGCGACGACCGGCCATCGGTGCCGCACAGCGAGCTGCGGTTCTCCCTCGCCGCCGACACGCTGCGGGATCTGGACCGCGGCGAGTTCGTCCTGACGGTGCTCAGCGGCTCACGGCACGCCGGGGTGTCCGCCGGCCGGTTCCTGCACCTGCTCACGCCCGCCGAGTTCGCCTCGTTCCAGCGGGTATACCGCGAGCTGCCGACCACCCTGCCCGGCGCGGCCACCGTGCAACTGTCCGGCCCGCCGCTGGACGCCCGCCTCGCGGCCCTGGCCCGTACGCCCGAGCTGCTGCCGGTGCTCCCGGTCGGCGACTTCCATCCCGCGCCGCCGTGGACCGTGGCGGATCTGGCGGTCACCGGAGACGGCCGGCGGCTGTGGCTGGTGTCCCGGAGCACCGGCCAGCCGGTCGAGCCGTTGCTGTGCAACAGCGTGCTCCCGTCGCTTCAGCAGCCGCTGACGCGGTTCCTGGCCGAGATCTGGACCGCCTACAACTCGCCGTGCACCCGGTTCGACTGGGGGCACGCCGCCGGCCTGCCGTTCCTACCCCGCGTGCGGCGCGGACGCAGCATTCTGCACCCGGCCCGCTGGACCATCGAGCCCACCGCGGTCCCGGCTCGCACCGCCGAATGGCCGCAGTGGCGGGACGCGTGGCAGCGCCACCAGCACCAGTGGCACATTCCGCAGCACGTCCTCATCGGCGGCGACGACGTACAACTGCGCCTCGACCTGGACCAGCCCGCGCACTTGGCGGTCCTGCGCGAGCACCTCGACCGGCATGGCCGCGCCGTGATCACCGAGGCGCCTGGTCCGGCGGGCTGGATCGACAACCGCCCCGCCGAGCTGATGCTCACCCTCACCGACCCTGCGCCGGCCACCCGACCGCCTCGTTCCGCCCGGCGGGCGAGCACCGTCGTGCACCTGCCCGGCCGGTCGAGGTGGCTGGAGGCCCGCCTGTACGGGCGGGTCGACGCCATCCTCGCCGACCTCGCCGGACGCGCCGCCGACTACCTACCGCCGGGCTGGTGGTTCCTGCGGTACCCCGAGCCCGAACCCCACCTGCGGCTGCGCATCCCGCTTCCGCACGTCGACCGGTTCGCGGACGCCGCCCGCCACCTCGCCCGCTGGGTGGAGGAACTTCACGGCGATGCCGTCGTCCAGGACTACAGCCTGCATCAGTACCGGCCGGAGACCCGGCACGGCGTCGGGCCGATCCTGGCGGCGGCCGAGGTCGTGTTCGCCGCCGACTCCCACGCCGCCCTGCGCCGGCTGACCGGCGACCGGCAGGCCAACACCGCCGCCAGCATGATCACCATCGCTGACGGGTTCACCGGCGATGGCCTGCGCTGGTTGACCACGCACGTCCCCCGACACACCGGCCCGCGGCTGGATCCGGCCCAGCTCGACGCCGCTCGAGTCCCGTTCCACGACGAGCGCCTGGCCTCAGCGTTGGCCACCTATCGGGCGCTGGTCGAGGCGGACGGGCTCGACCCGGACCAGGTACTCGGCGACCTGCTGCACCTGCACCACGCCCGCATGATCGGTGTCGGCACCGCATCCGAGCAGCACTGCCTGCGCCTGGCCCGCACCGTCGCCCACACCGCCCACGCGAGGCGGACGGCATGAGCGCGGGGCAGTCGCTCGCCGACGGAGCTGCCGGCGTCGCCCTGCTGCACCTGGAGACCGGCAACTGGCCCGCAGCGCGCGACGCCCTACGGCAGGCCACCGTGGGCGGCGTCAGCATCGCGGCCGGAGCGAGCCTCTTCTACGGCGCCCCCGCGCTCGCGTTCGTCCTCGCCGCCGCCGACCACCCCGGCCTCGCCCAAGCCAAGGCCACCACCGCTGAGGGCACCGTCATGGTCACCCGGCAGCGGCTGGAGGCGGCGCACCGCCGCATCGACCGCGGCGCGCTGCCGCACTTCGCCGAGTACGACCTGATCCGCGGACTGACCGGCCTCGGGGTCGCCCTACGCCGGATCGGCGACCTCGACCTGCTCCGCGACGTCCTGGAGTACCTCGTCCGGCTCACCGAACCCCAAGCTGAACTTCCCGGCTGGTGGTGCTGCAACAGCCCCGAACGCGACCAACCGCCGCCGGTCGGCGGCCACGCCAACCACGGCATCGCCCACGGCATCACCGGCCCGCTCGCGCTGCTCGCACTCACCTTGCGCGACGGCATCACCGTCAATGGGCACTCCGAGGCGATCCAGCGGATCTGCCGATGGCTCGACACCTGGCAACAGAACACCGACGGCGCGATCTGGTGGCCACAGACCCTCACCCTCACCGACGTGAACCGTGGGGCCCCGACCCAGCAGACACCGCTGCGGCCGTCCTGGTGCTACGGCACCCCCGGCATCGCCCGCGCCCAACAGCTCGCCGCGCAGGCCCTGCACGAACCCGACCGGCAGAACCGTGCCGAGACGGCCTTCGCTTGCTGCGTCACCGACCCGGACCAGACCGGTCGGCTCGTCGAGGGCGGCCTATGCCACGGCACCGCAGGACTCCTGGCCACCGCCAGGCGCATCGCCGCCGACGCGCTCACCCCGACACCGCTCAACACCATCGCGGCTCTCCACCAGCGGGCCACCGGCGACGCGGACGAACCCCTGGGGCTGCTGACCGGGACCACCGGTGCCGCCCTCGCCGGAATGGGCACCACCGCAACCGCCTGGGACGCCTGCCTCCTCATCGCCTGACGCGAAAGGCCCACCCATGGACGACAGCCTCTGGCAACAGATCAACATCAACTACCCCGGCCAGGACGCCCGCGAGCGTGAACTCCGGGCGATCGAACACCTGAACCGAGTTCTCCCAGCCGCCCAGTCCAGCGGACTGATCACCTCGTGGTGGTACATCCGGAAGGGCGCCTGGCGCATCCGATACCTACCCCCCGACCAGCAGCACAGCCAGCAACGGGCACACGAGCTGATCACCGACGGCGTGAGCTGGACCCCCGACATCTACGAACCCGAGACGCACGCGTTCGGCGGCACAGAGGCGATGACGACCTCGCACACCCTGTTCCACCAGGACAGCCGCCACCTCCTGCGGTACCTCCAGCACCAGCCGACCGACCGGCGGGAACGGTCACTGGTGCTGTGTACGGCGCTCATGCGCGGCGCAGGACTCGACCTCAACGAGCAAGGCGACGTCTGGGCACGCGTGGCCGAGCACCGCGCCGAGCACTTCACACAGCCGCCCAGCAGCCACACGTGGGGCGGCTTCATCAGGAGCGTCGGGCAACTCATCACCGGTACCGTTCGCACCACCGACGAATGGCACGCCGCATTCATCAACGCAGGCGCAACCCTCCAGCGCACCCGAGAAGCAGGCAGGCTCACACGCGGACTCCGCGCCGTCCTCGCGCTACACGTGATCTTCCACTGGAACCGGCTCGGGCTCGCCGCCACAACCCAAGCCGCGCTCGCCCACGCCGGCCACGAAGCGACATTCGGGAGCGATCGCCCCTGACGCATTAGGTCCGGCAATTGCGACGGCAAACCGAAGCTTCAGGGCCTGGTTGAGCAGCGATTGCGACCACCGATCGTCGCGTGCAGCTTCGTGGCACGCACTTCGACTGCCCCTTCGTGCACCAGCCCCGGACATCCCCGACGCTTGGCATCGCCACCTGGTCGGATCAATGAGGCGCACCGCGCGTGATCGGCGGCTTGCTCGGCTGGGCTTCCGTTGACAGCGTCGCAAATCGGGCAGCCGCAACACGTACGGCGGCAAAGGGGCCTGGCTACTCCGGCTACTCGATACAGTTTGTCGGCTGACGCTCAGACACAGACAGGGATACGGGAACGTCACGACATGTCAGAATTCCGCCGCTGGTGTACGGTTCATGCGCCGGTGCCTACAGGCGGCCACCTAGCCGGCCTCATCGAGTCGCACGACGACAGCACGGGAGTCGCCGCGGTCGCAGCTGGTCTACCCGCCGCGTACACCAAGTCCGGGTCGCTCGCGGACATCGCCGAGCGGCTGGGCAAGGACGCCGTCGCAGAGTTCCTTCGCAACAAACTTCCCACCTCGGCCAGCGCCCGCTCCGGTGACATCGGCGAGATCCTCGCGACCGCCTATCTCCACGAGGAGCAAGGGTGGGTGGTCGGGCCGAGCCGACTCAGCGAACGCGACCACCAGGAATGGGCCATGCGAGGCGATGACGCGCTCGGAGCGAAGCTCAGTTCCGACGGCAAGGCACGCGTCGTCAAAGCCGAGGCCAAGAGCCGCGCCCGGCTGTATAACGACACCGTCGTCGAAGCGCGCGAGGGGTTGTCGCGCAACGGAGAGCTGCCTTCAGCGCAGTCGCTTGCGCAGTTCGCCGAGCGGCTCCTATCCACGCCCGACAGCGATGTCGGCATCGCCGTGCTCGAGCTGCAGCTGGCGGGCGTCCGCCCGGCCGACGTTGATCATCTGATGTTCCTTTTCACAGGCAACGACCCCGGCAAGCACGTGACGGCAGACCTCGTGGCGTACCAGGGTCCCGTGTCGCAGCTGACAATCACACTGCGCGTCCGAGGCCACCAGCAGTTCATTCGTCAAGCCTACGAGAAGGTGACCGCCGGTGGCCCGTGAGGCGCAGGAACTGGTAGACATCCTGACCACGGTGACCGACGCAGGCTTCCGCAACCGGCTTCTGGCTCAAGGTCAAGCGCAGTCGATGATTCGCCGAAACGGCACCCTGCCTCCGGAGGCCCCCAACTTCAGCGCATTCTTGGACGCCGACCTGCTCAACTACGGCTATGCGTTGCTGTCGACCAGTCTTGAGCTGTGGGAGATCGCGCAGAACGACTCGCCCGAGCAGGCAGACCTCGCGCGGCAGGGATTCGTCCAGAGCTCCTACGCCCTGGAAGCAGCCACCCGAAACGCCGCCCCCGGGGACGACCTTAGCTTTCACGGACTCGTAGCCGGCGCAGCCAGCCACCTCGGAGGCTTCGCCGCACGCGCGTTCTCACTGATCCAGGGCAGTCGGCAGTCGGAACGACTAACTCCGATGGAGGAGACGCTGGCAGACCTGCTCATGCGTGACCTCGGCGCGATCGAGCGGCGAACCTTGTCGCTGCGATCATCCGATCAGCTTTCTGACCAGGCGTTGTTGGTCGCCCTCGACTCCTCGGACAGCGTGGCGGGCGACGACACCGAACCCGACCAGGTCGGCCCCGTCGTTCTGCTACTGAGCGAAAACTACCTGTCGGCGGTCTCGTCCGGGCTCTTCGCGATCGAGATCGGCGACCGCGCACTCCTGGAGATCGCTCTCACCGAGCTGCGGGAGGGTGAGCAGGCATCCTCGGATGCCAACGCCCCCGGGCCGTGGTGGGTCTATCGGCTCACCCGACATATGCTCGGCGGTTTGTTCGATACCAGCCTGGAGACCAACATTCCGACCGATCCGCCGGCCGGGGCCGCCGAACGCGTCGAGCGGTGGCGGTACCTGCGGCGGACCTTTGTCGCGTCGTTGCTGGCACGAGAACGCTCCGAGATCGACCTGTGGCCCTCGCAACTGAACGTCGTCGACCGACTCTTCCAAGACGTACGAGACCTCGTCGTCGCGCTGCCGACCAGCGCCGGCAAGACCCGCATCGCGGAGCTGTCGATCCTGGCCTGTCTCGCACAGCAACGGCGAACGGTCTACGTCACCCCACTGCGTGCGCTCTCCGCGCAAACCGAACACATTCTCGCCCGGACGTTCACCCCATTGGGTATCCGAGTCTCGTCGCTCTACGGAAGCATGGGAACCAGCGACGTCGACGAGGACACCCTGCGCTCAAGCGAAATCGTCGTCGCAACTCCCGAGAAGCTGGACTTCGCCCTGCGGTCGGACCCGTCGTTGCTCGACGACGTCGGCCTCGTCGTCCTGGACGAGGGGCACATGATCGGAGCCTCCGAACGCGAGGTGCGCTACGAGGCCCAGATTCAGCGCCTGCTGCGCCGCCCGGACGCCTCGGAACGGCGCATCCTCTGCCTCTCAGCCGTATTTCCATCGGGGCCTCAGCTGGACGACTTTGTCGCGTGGATCACCGACGACGAAGCGGACGGTCTGCACCGCGAATCATGGCGCCCGACGCAGCAGCGCTTCGGGCTCGTCGAATGGCGACGAGACCATGCACGTCTGTCCATCACTCTTGGCTCAGAGCAGCCATTCATCGAACACTACTTCGAGGAGAAAGCACCGAGCGGGCGACGCAAGAAGATGTTCCCGAAGGACCAGCGTGAACACGTTATCGCCACCGGATGGCGGCTGGTCGATGAAGGTCAGACCGTCCTGGTCTTCTGCCCTGTGCGCAAATCCGTCGAACCCTTCGCCCGCGCCATCGTCGACCTTCACACGCGAGGCGTCATCACGTCTCTGCTGCCGGCCGATGTCGACCTCAGTGATGCTCTGGTCGTGGGCGCGGAATGGTTCGGCGCCGACCATCCCATCCTGAAATGCCTCGAACTCGGCGTGGCCATCCACCACGGCGCGCTGCCCGGCCCTTTCCGCCGCGAGATCGAGCGTCTCCTGCAACGCGGCATCCTCAAGGTCACGATCGCCTCGCCGACCCTGGCCCAAGGCCTGAACCTGTCCGCCTCGGCGGTGCTCTTTCACAGCCTGCACCGCGGCCGGGAACTGATCAAAACCTCAGAGTTCGCGAACGTGATTGGCCGCGCCGGCCGCGCGTTCGTCGACACCGAAGGACTCGTCCTCTACCCCATCTTCGCCCCCACACCAGGACGCCGCCGTGAGTGGTTCGAACTGACGCAGGGCGACGGCGGCAAAGAACTCCGATCGGGCCTGATCGAAATCGGGTTTGCGCTGCTGAGCAGGATGTATCGCTCGCAGGGGCTCACCGAAATTGAGCCCCTGCTCGCGTACCTCACCGGTGGACCAGACTGGACACTTCCTGTGATAACCGGTGAGGACGCCACGGCGCAGGAGGACGCAGCCGCAAGCTGGCGAGAAAACCTCAAACTGCTCGACATCGGAATTCTCAGCATCGTCGGCGACGGCGACCAAGACGTCCTCGCCGACGCCGCGACCCAGCTCGTCGCCGACGCCCTCCGCGACTCGCTATGGGACCGGCAGCTCCGCCGCGCCGAAGACCTCACAAGGGCAGCCGTGCGCGGACTCGTTTCTAGCCGGACCCGGCACCTGTGGCAGACAGCCACGCCGTCCCAGCGGCGCGGATGGTTCCTGGCCGGGCTCGGTGCGCAGGGCGGCTCCGAACTCGCCCAAGTCTCCGGTCGCATCATCGCCCTTGCGGGCCAGGCCGAAACCGCCATCTTGGAGGAAGACCACGCGACGGCCGCCGACCTGATCGTGCTGATCGCCGAAATCGTATTCGCGATCGAGGTCTTCGGGCCGAAGACGAACCTCGCCAACTGGAGCGACGTTCTGCGGCACTGGGTGAGCGGTTCGGCCCTCGGCGAAGTACCCGGCGACCGCGTCGACATCGCGCAGTTCATCGAGGACGACGTCATCTATCGGCTGGTCTGGGGAATGGAAGCCGCCAGGGTGTACGAAACCGCCCAGGACAATGCCGGTGCCGACACCTTGTCGGGCGCGACGGTGGCGGCGATCGAGACGGGAACCTTCAACCAGGCAGCCTCGGTCCTCATCCGCACCGGCTTCGACCACCGTCTCGCCGCCATCGCCGCAGTCACGAGTGCCGACGCCACCTTCGATTCGACCCAGGGCCTGCGCGACTGGATCGATAACCTCGAACCGGAGTACGCCTTCAACCCGGCGTGGCCGACGCCCGAATCGCGCTCAGCATGGGAAGCATTCGTCAACCCGTCAGGGAGGCGCCGTGCCCGCCGATGGAGTCACCAGACCGAAGACGTACCGGACGTCACCTGGTACAGGGACGTTCCCGAGCCCGACACGTGGCTGCGGATTACCAACGCCACGCCCGGAAAGATCAACATCTGGTCCACGGGCTTCGACCTGCTAGGCGAGGCAAATATCCGCCTCGACGCGGATCGGCAAGGCATCCTCCGCGCCCGCCGGCACCGTGCTGATACCGGCATCCGCCTGCGCTACCGCGGGCCGGGAGATCTGCTACCGAGAACACCGAGTAGGAGGACGTAAGCCTCCGAAAATCACCAATCGGTCGGGTGGGGGCTGTGACCGCCGCCCATCTGTCGGACAAGCCCGCGATGGACGACGAGATAAAGTCGGCATCGTCTCCTCGCCTTAGTATTGGCGACGATGGAATGCTGCTGCTCCGCTCGTGGTAATTTGCAAAGCTGACTCCCCGCACTGAGGCGCCGCCGCGCTGACTCCCTACAGTGGAGGGCAGTCCGGGCGCACCGCCTCAACATGATCGAGTGCGTCGACTACGACATGATCGGCCGCAGCTCTCATCGGCAGTTCAGCGCGATCATCCGGGTTGGACGCCGCCGGGCGCCGATTAGCCGACCGGGCTGCGCGACGTGTCGGGTACCTGCGGGAGCCAGGGCACGGCGTCGCCGCGGAAGGACTGGTTGACGGGCAGCAGCGCGGGATCGTCCTGCTGGTCCAGCGCGGTGACGTTGATGCCGATCGTGCTGTCGCCGTGATCGTGCGCGGCGATGTGGCTTCCGCAGGTCGGGCAGAAGCCCCGCTTGGTCTGTGCGGGGAAGGTGTCGAACCACGTCGGTTCGCCGCCTTCACCGGTCCAGCGCAGCCTGGTCAGCGGGAAGCCGACCCAGGTCTGCAGCGGGCCGCCGGCACGTTTCTGGCAGTGCGGGCAGCTACAGACGTGCGGGTAGTCCGGCGTCCCGGTCACGGTGAATCGGATCTTGCCGCACAGGCAGCCGCCCGATCGGACCTCGGCGTCGGCGGCGGTGTTGGTCATCGGATCGGATCCCCTCAAGAGTCTTGCGTTAGGCGGGTCCGCTCCACCGCGAGGGCGAGCGCCTCCTGGAGCTTGGCGACGAAACGCTGAATGTGCGGGTCGGACGCGTCGGGCGCCCACGCGGTGATCTGGTCGAGGCTGAACCAGTCTGTGCGTGCGAACTCGGCCGGGTCGCCGGTCATCGGCGTATCGCGGTCGCCGGTCATGACGAACCACATGGTGACATCGGTGTGGGAGCCGGGGCCGCGGGTCCGGGTGACGGACAGGAACAGCGGCTGCCCGTCGCCGAGCTTCGGGTAGAAGCGGGCGTCGATGCCGAGCTCTTCGGCGGCTTCCCGGACGGCGGTGACGGCGGGGTCCTCGTCGGGGTCGACGTGCCCGCCGGGTGGTAGCCAGCAGCCGGCCTTGATGTGGTCGACGAGCAGAACACTGCCCGACGGTTCGTCGAGGAGGACGAAGTACACCGCGAGGTGCTTGGCCGGCACATCCGGTTTGGCGGTGCGGAACAGCGGCTGGCCGGAGGCTACCCAGGCGAGGATGTCGGCCCGGTCGGCGTCCTCGCGATGGTCTATGGGCGTGACTCGGGTGGCCAGGTCGGCGATGCGCTGGCGTGCGGCCGCGGCGGTGGGCATCGGGGGCTCCATCCTCGTGCTGATCAGGTCGGTTTATCGGGCTGCCCTGCGCGGGCGGCGTTGACCTGCGCGGGTACACGCGCTGCGTCGGCGTCGAGGTAGCCGGCCGCCTGGAGCTGAAATAGCTCGGCGTACCGGCCGTCGGCGGCCATGAGCTGCTGGTGGGTGCCTTCCTCGACGAGGTGGCCCTCGTGGATGACGTAGATCCGGTCGGCGTGCCGGACATTCGCCAGCCGGTGAGTCACCAGTACCGTGATCCGCCGCTCGGCGTTGGCCCGCAGCGCCGTGAACAGCGCGTGCTCAGCTCGGGCGTCCAGCGCCGCGGACGGCTCGTCGCAGATCAGCAGCGGGGCGTCGCGATAGAAGGCGCGGGCGCAGGCGATGCGCTGCCACTGCCCGCCGGACAGGTCGACGCCACCGGCGAAGCCGCGCGAGAGCAAGGTGTCGTAGCCCGCCGGCAGGGCGGTGATCACCTCGTGCGCACCAGAGTCGACCGCCGCCCGTTCGACCGCCAGCTCGTCTGGGCCGTCTTGCGTGGGGCTGCCGATGGTGATGTTCGTGCGGGCGGTGAACGGCCACCGCACGTGCTCCTGCGGCACCAGGGCGACGTGCCGCCACACCGCCTCGCCGCCTCCGGTCAGGGGGGTGCCGTTCCATTCGATGGTGCCGTCGGTGGGCCGGTATAGGCCGGCGAGGAGTTTGGCGAGGGTGGTCTTGCCGGAGCCGTTCTCCCCGACCAGGGCGATGGTCTCCCCTCGCCGTGCGGTCACGGTCACCTTGTCCAGAGCCAGGCGGTCGCTGTCCGGGTACTGCAGGCTCACCTGCCGCGCATCGATCCTCGCCGGCGCGGCGACCGGACCCGGATGGGGAGGGCTGGTCAGGGCGGCGGCACGGGCGGCGAAGTCGAGGTAGTCGCCGAAGTACAGCGACTCCTCATAGATCTTGTTGATGTTCACCAGCGCCAACGCGGTGGATTGCCGTGCCGCCTGCAGGGCGAGGACGGCGGTGCCGGCGGCGGCCAGCGGGATAACGTCGTCAGCGAGCAGGAAGCCCAGGAGGACGTAGACGCCGGCGGTGGCGATGCCGGAGGCGATCCCACCGATCAGCCGGATGGTGGAGCGGACGTTGGCGGTGTCGACCTCGGCGCGGGTTTGTGCCTCCGCGACGGTGGCGTACTCGCCGAGCAGGTAGTCCCGCGCGGTGAACGCCCGGACCTCCGCGCCGGCGGTGCGGGTGGCCATCACCTCGGCGAGCAGCCACATCCGGCGGCGCCGGTTGGTGAGCAGCCGGTCGACCAGGTAGCCCAACCGGCCGACGCGGATCGCGGTCCACGCCCCGGGCACGCTCGCGGCGGCGAGGGCGGCGAACAGCAGCGGGTGGATCAGCAGCAGCGCCACCGCCGTACCGACCAGCCCGGCCGCGCCGGCGGTCAGGTCGATGCTGGCGCGCACCAGGTACTGCGCGGAGATGCTGGAGCGTTGCCGGGAGCGGAACGTCTCGTCGGCGAAGTCCGGGTCGTCGTACGCCGCCACGTCCACCAGCGTCGTCGCCGTGTACAGGCGGCGCTCGACCGCATCCACGACACGTGGCTCGAGCCGCGACTGCGCCCACCCGGCCGCGATACCCAGCCCCGAGCGCAGAGCGACGGTGCAGGCCACCGCCGCCAGCGCGGGAACCGCGGCCCGGACCCGCTCCGGTGTCGGCCCGGCGGCGAACAGCTGCTGCAGCACGCTCTGCGTGGCCAGCAGCCCGAACGCGGTCGCTACCCCGGTGAGGAGGTTGAGCAGCAGCGCGGCGGCGGTGTCGATCCGGCTCGCCACCCACGCGATGCCCAGTGCCTGCCGGATGGTGCCGGGCAGGCGGCGGGCGACCGCGGCGAAGCTGGTACCGGCCAGGGTGTCGGTGTGCTTCAGCCACCCCGACTCACTCATATGGGGGATGCCCGCCGGGTCGGCGGGCACCTTCGGCGTCAGCTTCAACCAGCCCACGAAACGCCCCCCGACCGCTCGACGATGGGAAGCCAGCCGCGGGCTAACGCCCGGGGCCGGCGGCCGGGACGCTACCCGCCGCCTACGACAAGACCACCCACCGTGATCACGAGTGGTTCCACGGGAGGGGAGTGGCCGTGGCGATGCGGTCGAGGGTTACAGCACCGCGATACTGGCCGGCGCGCGCTCAGAGCGGGTCAGCGCCCGGAGCACCGCGGTCGGGCCGTGCTCGTGTACGGCAAGCTGGGTCAGCACGGTGAACACCGGCGCGAGCGCCTCCTCCGGCAGGTCCGGCGCCTGCTGCCCGACGCTCACCGCCAGGTCGTCGAGGTGTACCGCGATCTCCACCAGCCGCGTGACGAGGAAGTCGTCCAGGGTCAGCGTCCAGGGGCCCCGGGGGTGGAACACCAGCCGGTCGGCCGGCTCGGCGGGCAGCCGGTCGCGCAGCTCGGCTAGCTGTTCGCGGCACCGCTTGACCAGCCCGGCCGCGCCGCCGTCGGCCGCGGCCTCGCCTTCGTCGCGCAAGGCGGTGTTCGGGGCGTTGTCGATGTCCCCGCCCCGCCACGCCGCCCGGGTGTAGTGCTCCAGCAGCGAGATCGGGGCCTCGCCGGTCAGCGGCGCTTCGACCGTGATCAGCACCCGCTCGATCGCGCTGCCGAGGTGCGCCGCGACGCCCCCGACGGTCATCTTCGGCAGCCGACTCGGCGCCTTCCACGCGGCCTCGACGGCCGGGTGGTCGAGGAAGTCGGTGAGTACGGCCGCGGCGGCGAGGTACGCCTCTCGAATCACCCTCACAGGTTAGGCGCCCGGCCCGGTGCGGCGGCGAGCTGCCGCCCGCAGCGCACGCTGCTGCCAAACACCTAGAACCGCGCGGATTCGGTGTGCCCCGTCCGGCGCCGGCTAGCCATAGCGTCCTCGCAGACTCTCCGGCAAGTCTGGAGATCTTTGGAAGACTTTGGAATTCGTGATACGGTCTCCGCCATGCCCAACGCCATGGACGAGCTCGAGATGCGGATCTCGCAGCTCCGCGGTCGCCTCCGCCAAGCACTTGCCGCTGGCGAGCGTGCCGCTGTCCCTCGTCTGCGCGCGGAGCTACGGGCGGCGGAGCTGAGTTGGGATTCGGCGCTGCTGGAGTCCGACGACTCGATGCTGTCCCCACCGGAGACGTTGCCGGCGGCCATGTCGTTGTTCCCCGTCCGCGAGCAGGTACATCAGGTTCTTACGGTGCTGGGGGTTGCGGCGGCGCCTCGGTTGATCGTCGCGACGCACGAGGTGTTGTACGCGGGCGGACTTATTGCGACCAAGCTCGCAAGTCTTCGGCGCGACGAGGAGCGATCGTTTCGCGCAGCGCCGTACGCACGCCCGTATTACATCTGTGCTGCCCTAACGGCGGATCAGCTCGTGGGCGTGCGTGGCCTCCTAGCGATATCCACGTGGCCGTTAGACCGTCGCATCATGGGTCCATTGTCCCCCAGGGTCGACTTCCTTACCGCCGCGATCCGCCTGGTTCGCCACCTGCAGGGCGCTGGGGAGCTTGGGTCGCAGTCGATTCGGCTCCTGTGGCCGTTCATCAACAACATTCCAGGCGCTGGCAGTTCCACTCAGGAGTTCGACCCGTCAAGGCTCGTTGCCGCTGCGAAGGCAGAGCTGAAGATTCACGAGGAGTTCGACCGCCAGCAACGCGAGGCAGCTGCGGACCGTGCGCGACGTCTCCCCGATGCGGAACAACTGTTCGGGGGCGCACAACTCAAAGCAGTTCGGTCCGTCACGAACACTTAGCTTCCACTTCCCCCTATCCGACGGCCCGGTTCCCGCGAAGATCCGGACCCGTCCTTCAAAGGTTGAGATGGCTGTCGTCGACGAACGTTTGAACGCTCTACGTGGTGCGGCACCGCGAAAGCCGCACAACGCCCGCACACTCGCCGCACTCGCGGCGAATCCCGGTTGCCGCCGACGCACCCTGCTTGATGCCGCAGGTATCGACAAAGGGCAGATTGCACAAGGACTGGGCATCCGCATCTCCATCGGCCAAATGTCAAGCATCGCTATTGCTCGGGGGAGAGGCTTCGAAGCGAAGGTGAAGGCGGACGGATGTGCTGAGCTACTGCGCCTGTTGCGGGAACACATCCGGCTGCCAGTCGCCGAGGTCCACTATCACGACCTCAACCCGACTGACACCGACGACCGGATCACTTCGCGACTGCGCCGATCCCAGCGCGCCCTACAGGCGGCGGTGGAGTCCGATGAGCCGACCGGGACGTTGTTCGACCACCCGATCCTGCAGCTGACTGTGAACGGGGTGCAGGTCCGCATCGAACCGGATCTGATCGCGTTCAAGCTCGGCAATCAATTCTTCGTCGTGGAGATCAAGTCCTTCGCCATATTGGACGGCGCCGCGGACTCCGGCAAGGTGGCGGCTGCCGCCCAGCAATCCGCTGTGTACGTGCTCGCTATGCGGGAGATGTTGCAGACGGCCGGGCTGGACCCTGACATGGTGTCTGACCACGTCGTGCTCGTGTGCCCGAAGGACTTCAGCAATCAGCCGGTGGCGGAACTGCTCGATGTCCGCAAGCAGTTGGCGACGCTGAAGCGCCAGCTGAACCGGATGGAAAGCGTGGAAAGCATACTGCGACTGCTGCCGCCGGACCTTACGTTCGACTTGCGGTTGGACGACGCCGGCCAGCCGACGCGTGACCCCCAGGAACTGGCGACGGCGATCTTTCAGGTCACCGCCCGGTACTCGCCGGAGTGCCTGGGCGCCTGCGAGCTGGGTGGGGTATGCCGGTCGGAGGCACGCGGCACGGTCGCGGTGCTGGGCCGGGTGGTACGCGAGGACCTCGGCGGCGTCGACTCGATCAAGGAGGCAGTCGAACTGGCCACTGGCCTGAGGGAGCCAGATGCCGGCCAGCGGCAGGCGGCTGAGCTGCTACGCAGGGCGTACGACATGCGCGAGGCGGCTCTCGGGGCTGCCCGATGAGCGCGCTGACTTCCTTGGCCAAGGCGTTGGCGGTGTACTCGATGGCCCCGCAGCGACTGACGGTGTTCCGGCACCTGTACATATCGTCGACGCCGATCGTGATCGTGCCGCTCACGTTGGCTGGCGAGACCAACGCGCCGCTCGCGGCGATGGTCGGTAGCGACCGTGCCCGGCCGAACCTGATTGTGACCCGCCAGCCCCGTGAACGGGCGGAGCGCTTGAACTTCGCCGGCCGGCTCGCCAGCGAGCTGCTGTTCCCCATCGAGACAGCCGCGCAGCGGACGCAGGCCACCAGTTCGGGGCCGAATGCGCGGGTCAGGGTCGTCGACGCCCCGCAGATCTGGGTTCCAAACCCGGCAGGAGTCGAGTTCGTCCGCACGCTGGGTCGGATGACGAGGCTACGTCAGACCGAAGGACCGTGGGCTGTGCCGAAGAAGGTGCGCGAACTCGGCATCTGGCTGACCTGGTTCGCCGAGCAGGCCGAGTTCGCTGACACCGGCGCGCTGATCGCTGCGACCCGGGCAGTGGCCGCCGTGTGGGCGACCGGGCAAAGCGATCTCGAAGACGGCAACCTTGCCGCCCAGATAGCCTGGCTCGACCCGCCCGAGGGGATGGACGTCGCCTCGGCCGTCAGCCGAGCGGAGGATCCGCAGCTGTGTCCACCGGCCGGTCCGGCTACCGATCCGACGTTCGACCGGCTCTTCTTGGAACCCGCATTGCGGGACTTGGCGACCGCGCGTACCCCGGCGGCGCACAGAGCTGTTCACCAGCGCTTGACCGCCATGCTGGAGGAGCAGATGCGCCCAACCTGGGAGCTGGTGTGGACCGCGATCGGCCTTCTGGCCGATGTGCCCGAGGCGCCTCGGGTGCCGAAACGCTGGGAACAGCAACGTGACCGGTTCACCTCGTTCCACCGGTACGTCGCCGATGGCGGCCGACCGCAGGCCAAGCGCGACAACGCCGGCCGCAGCGCCCATCGACTCGCCGAGCTGGAACAGCGAAAGGCTGCCTTCGAAGCACAGCGCGCCTACGACGACCCGCTGGTCATAGCGGACCATCGCCTCACTGGTGAGGCATTCTCCGGGCAGGTCGTCAAGGTTGACGCGACTCGCCGGGTGCCCGGGCTACGTCGCAGTGTGCTGCGTCCACTAGTTCTGGTGGCGACTGGTGACCACATCCACTTCGACGTGGGGCAGCACGTATACGACCCGGCTCGCAACGGCCAGCAGGCGGTCATCGAGTCGGTCGCCGAGACCGAAGACGGCTGGCGTGTCGCACTTGAACTACAGAACCGGATGGGCAGCGGCCAAACCGCAAAGCCTGGCTCCGTTCCCGCGCTCGGCGAGGACGTCACCTACACGAGCGTGACGGAGACGTTCGTGCGGCGCCGGCCGTGGCCGGCACGGGAGGAAACCCCATGGACGCATGGGGGCCCGGCGCCTGACTCAGCCCCTGCTGTTGAGGACGCTGCGGAGGACTGGTCATGATCGCGCCGCAAGACCGTGCGGAGATCAAGATGGCAGAGATCCTCGACGCGTTCACTAGCGGCGGTCACCGCGGTGTCGTTGTCGACTCGCCACCCGGCGCCGGCAAGTCCACGCTGGTGGGGCGCGTTGCGGCTGAGATCGCCATGGGCGGCGACACGGTCGTGGTCGTCGCGCAAACCAACGCGCAGGTGGACGACCTCGTCGCCAAGATCGCTACTCGGCTCCCTGGCCTGATCATCGGACGGCTGTCCCGCGACGGATACCTGCCGTCGCCCATGCTGCTCCTGCCCAACATTCAAGTCGCATCCCGCGTCGATGACCTGCCAGATTGCCGAGTCGTGGTCGGCACCGCCGCCAAGTGGGCGCAGGTGCAGAGCGTCCGCACCTGGCCGTGGGCCATCGTCGACGAGGCATACCAGATGCGCTCGGACATGCTTCTGCTGATCGTGCCGCTGTTCAAGCGGATGCTGTTCGTCGGCGACCCCGGACAGCTCGATCCGTTCTCCCCCATCGACGGGGAACGGTGGGCCGGTCTGCCCTGGGACCCCATGCAGAGCGCAGTTGCCGTGCTGCTGCGCAACAACCCGGAAATCGTTCCGCACGAACTTCCAGTGACCTGGCGGCTGCCAGCTAGCGCCGCACGCCTCATCAAGACGGCCTTCTACCCGTATTCCGAGTTCGTCCCCGGCACGCGCGACGACGAACGCGCGATGCACGTGCCAACTGTCGGGATCCGACGCGCCGCAGTCGATGAAGTGATCGACCTCGCTGCAGGCACCGGATGGGGTTTCCTCGAGCTACCGCATCGCAACACGTTGCGCACCGACACTGAGACGGTGACCGCCACTGCGGACGTAGCTGTTCGGCTCCTGCAACGCGGTACCGAGACGGTCTGCGAGCAAGCCCCTGGCGGCCGGCGGCTCACCGCCGCGCGGATCGCCGTTGGCGCAGCGCACCGCGACCAGGTCGCCGCCATCACCCGAGCATTGCAGAACCGTGGCGAAATTGCGGACGGGATCCGGGTAGACACCGCAAATCGGCTGCAAGGCGCAGAGTTCGACATCACCGTGATCCTGCATCCACTGTCCGGTCGGATCGACGCGACACCATTCCACCTCACCCCCGGCCGTCTATGCGTGCTGACCTCCCGCCACCGTCAAGCCTGCATCGTGGTCGGGCGCCGCGGCATCCCCGAGCTCCTGGACGCCCACCCCGACACCGAACCCGTGCACCTGAAGGACTTCATCAAGTTCCCCGACGGGTGGGAGGCCAACCAGGCCGTTCTCGCCCACCTGTCCAACCACCGCGTCCGCGTACACCACTAACTGCCCTCGAATTCCTCAGGCTGCGCCGCGACGTAGCCGGATGAAAGGCGCCATCGCCATGCTCTTTCTGCACACCTCCGACTGGCATGCCGGCCGGACGACCTACAACGAGCCCCGGATGCCCGACCTCGTCGACGCCATGTCGGAGATCATTGAGATCGCCAAGCAACGCCGACCTGACGGCATCCTGCACTCCGGGGACCTGATCGACCACTCCAGGGTCAGCCACAACGACATCGAACGCGTCGTCGGCTGGCTCGCCGAACTGGCAGCGATCGCCCCGACGATCGTGGTCGCGGGCAACCACGACAACGTCGCGCTGCACCGCTACCTCGACAAGCTCGGCCGGCTGCACCAGCTGCATTTCGTCAGTCACCCGCTCGGCGCGAACGGCGACTATCTGATCGTGCCGGGGCGCGACGGAACCCGAGCCAGGGTCGGGGTTCTACCGTTCATCTATCCCCAGCGCCTGACCACCATCCCCGACGCCCAGCCGTGGTCGAGCACCTACCGTGAACAGCTCGCAGACCTCCAGGCCCGGATCGCCGCTGGGCTCGCGGACCGGTTGGACCCGCGGTCCGAGGTCACCCTATTCACCGCGCACATGCACGTCACCGGCGCCGGACTCGCGGGTAGCGAGCGGGCCCGGCACACCACCGACGAGTTCGCCGTAGACCCCGACGCCATCCCCGCCGTCGACTACGCGGCCTTCGGACACATCCATCAGCCGCAACAGCTGCCCGGCCGGGTCGTCGGACGCTACGCGGGATCGCCGATCCCGCTGGACTTCGGCGAAGCCGGGCAACGCAAGAGCGTGACCCTCGTGACCGTCGAGCCCGGCAAAGCGGCCGTATGCGAGGAGGTCCCGCTGCGCGGAGGCCGAGAACTGATCAAGTTCGACGGCACCTGGGACGAGCTACAGCAACAGGCTGGCGCCATCGGTGACGCACTGTGCCTCGTCACGGTGCACACGCCGGCTTATGAACCCGCCCTTGCGCAACGCGTCCACACCCTGCTCGCAAAGGCCCGAGTGTTGGACGTCCAACAACGCGTCGACGGCGCCCAGCCCCGCAACGACGTCGTGGAACCTGGGCAGACACAGGTGCAGCGCAGCCTGCTCGAGTCATTCGAGCAGTACGTGAACGAGCACGGCGCAGGCACCGCGCCGATCGGCACGGTCACCGCCATGATGGCCGAGTTCCTTGCCGCGGAGCAGGACGAGCGCGACCCCTACTTCCCGGCCGAGGAACAGCTCCGCGTCCCGGCTGGTGGTGTCGCATGAAGCCGCTGCAGCTCACCTTCTCCGGATTCCGCTCCTACATCCGCCGGCAGCACATCGATTTCCGCGGTCACGACCTCGTCGGGATCATAGGCGACACCGGCGCCGGCAAGTCCACCATCTTGATGGCGATCAACTTCGCGCTCTTCGGCACCGCGACCTGGGAAACACAGTCTTCGAAGGTTTTGATCGCGGACGGCGGCGACGGCGCCCTGGCCGTGACAATGGACTTCGAGGCACGCGGACGCCCATGGCGGGTGACCCGGCAACTCTCGAGGAAACCAACCGGGACGGTCCACAAGCTGGAGTCGCTCGACGGAGACGAGGTCGTCCACGGCAAGCTCGTCACCCCTCGCATCGTTGACCTCGTCGGCATGGACAACAAGACGTTCCTCCGCTCGGTGCTCCTGCCCCAAGGGAAGTTTGAGCAACTGCTGCACGCCAGCGGCGGTGAACGCGCCAAGATACTCAAAGGTCTGCTCGGCCTCGACATCCTCGACACGGTCGTCGACCGCGCGCGCCAACAGCGCGACGCACTCACGCCTACCATCGTGGAGCTACGTACCCGCAAGACGGCACTCGGGGACCCTCGCGCGACCGCCAAAACTGCCGCCACGGAGGCGGAAACGATCACCGAGCAGCTCTCCCGCCTCAGAACAGCGCAGGGAGCCGTCGCCGGCCTCCTCGAGGAGGAGAAGCGAGCAGGCGAGCGGCACGCCGCTCTCACCAGCATGCGCGAGGCTCTGTCGAAAGCGGCCCAGACCGATGCGCCGCAGCAGCTGCGTACGCTAGCCGGCCTGGACCGGGAGATCACCGCCCAGGAGACCGAGCTCGCCGAGCGCGCCGAGCCGTTGCGTACCCGGCGGGAAGAACTTCTCACTGGGCTGGGTGACTTCAGGCCCGGTGGCTCGCAGGCCAACGCCCTCACGTCCGCGGTGGGGCAACTGTCCCAACTACACGAACGCATCATCAGCGCGGCGCAACGCACCGAACGCCACCGAACGGAGGAGCAGGCCCTCGAAAGGCTGCGAGTAGACGCCGCGGCGGCCGTTGCCGAAGACATGCGGCACGAGCCGCTCCTGGAACGGGCGGAAGCCGCCCTCTCCGACCGCACTGGCCCCGTCAACGGCCTCAAGAGCGGTCTAGCGACGCTTCGCACCGGCCTCGCCGACGCCCGCCGCCTCGCCGCGCAGCGTCAGGACTTGGCCGACACCAAGCACCGTTTCGACGTTGCAGCGGCGCGGGCTGCTGCA
Organism: Pilimelia terevasa; assembly: GCF_014647915.1. Classification (GTDB taxonomy): domain Bacteria; phylum Actinomycetota; class Actinomycetes; order Mycobacteriales; family Micromonosporaceae; genus Pilimelia; species Pilimelia terevasa. The sequence continues at coordinate 55,776 of NZ_BMQC01000011.1, read as the reverse complement.
GAGCTGCGGAAGGCACAGGACAACGTCGCCGACGTCGAGCGCGAGGCCGCCGCCGCCGATGCGGCCCTGCAGGACCGGCGGCGTGCCAATGCCGCCGCCCACGCCGCCCACGGCTTGGCGCCCGGCGACGCATGTTCGGTGTGCCAACACCCTTTGCCTGACGGGTTCACCCCGCCCAACGCGCCGGATCTCAAGGCCGCCGAGCGTACCCTAGATGACGCTCACCGGAAGGCTAAGAAGGCCCGTGAGGCGGTCAATGAAGCGGTCGCCGCTCACAGTGACGCCCAAGTCCGCGCAGGCCGGGCAACACAAGACCTTACGGCGCATGACGCGCGCGCGCAGAAGGCGATCGACGCGCTCACCGCGCAACTCGGACCCTTCCCACTCGAGTCCGAGGATGACGCGATCCTCGCCGAACACCTGTCTGCACTGCAGCGGGCCACCGACGAGCAAGCTGCCCTCGCTGAGGCGGCCGTGACACTGCGCAAGAGCAAGATTGGCGCCGCCGCCAAGGCCGAAGCTCTCGGCAGGCAGGTCGACCGGGACGCCGCCGCGGTGGACCGCGAGAAAAATGAGCTCACGAGGGTCCAGGAGGGGATCGCCGCGCTCATCAAAGAGGTGCCGGAGCCATATCGGCCCGACGGGCCCACCCCGGACGCAGTGGTCGCGCAGCAAAGAGCCGCCGGCCGCGAGCAGGAAAAACTCGCCGAACATTGGAGGATGATCGAGGCACTCGACGGTGAACTCGAGAAAATCGACCTACAACGTCGAGAACTCGGCGTGCGCCGCACCGAACACGTCACCAAGCCTGCCACGGCCGCCAGCCAGGCCGTGCTGAAGCTCCGAACCGTGCAGGTTGCGATCGCGGCGGCGCTGGCACTGCCGGAAGCACCCGACATCGAGGTCACGGCCGATGTCAACGTCCACTGCGAATGGGCTGCCCAGGTCACCGATAGTGCGCTGACCGCAGCGACCTGCGCCGACGATCACCTCGCCCAGTTCGGAGAGGTTCGACGCCGGTGCGCGCAGCAGATGGGCGCGATCATCGCTGAGGCGCCGACCGGCGGTAAGCCGCTCGACGAGGCACTCACCGATGCGATCGGGCGCAAGGCCGTCGCCGACCGCACCTACAAGGAGGCGACCGCGAACACCGTCGAGTACGACGACGTCGTGGCCCGTCTCAAAATCGCGCAACCACACGTGGACGGGCTCGATGCACTGGTGAAACTCCTCGGTGACGGAAAGTTCGTGGCCGACGCCGTGCATGAGCGGCAGCAAACGCTGCTGGGAACCGCCACCGGACTCCTGCGCGGTATGTCCCTAGGGCGGTTCGCGTTCGGCACCGACTTCCAGGTGTGGGACGAGCACACCTGCCGCCTGCGTGACGTGAAAACACTTTCAGGAGGCGAGACGTTCCAAGCCAGCTTGGCTCTAGCCTTGGCACTCGTCGAACATGCCAGCAGCAGCGGGGGCCGGGCTGAGGCGCTGTTTCTAGACGAGGGCTTCGGCACACTCGACCAGACGGCGCTGGCCGAGGCGCTCGATGCCCTGTCCACCCAGGCAAGCGCCGGACGGCTAGTGGTCGTTATCAGCCATATGTTGGCCGTCGCCCAGCATGTAACCTCCCTGATCCGGGTCACCAAATCACCCGTCGGCAGCAGCCTTAGGTGGGCGACTGAGGCCGAGCTGGTCGCCCTCGCCGACGCCGCAGATGCCGAAGGGCTGCACCTGTGATGGAAGGCGTGCTGCGTGGCCGATGACCGCCGGTAATCAACGCCCCGGCGGGGATGGAGGACTCGCCGGGGCGCCGCAGAGGTCGAACTCGCTCGGGTCGATGTTGGCCAGTTGGCGGCGGCCCGTGGCTTCCTGAGGGATGCGCTGGCCTGCCGCGATGATCACGCCAATGGGTGCCCGCAGGTCCGGCGGGAACCAGTTGAGAATGGCGTGGTCGGCGGCGATGATCCTGGCGCGCGTCTTGGGCTTGACCGGTACGCCTACGTCGAGTAGCAGGCGGTACAGGTTCGACGCCGGGGTCAGCGGACCCAGCCCGAGGGCTTGGGCGTGATGGTTGCCGTCGGCGGCGATCTCGATACCGCGCAAGTCGAGGTCCCCGTAGTAGGACAGGGGGCGTGACCAGTCTGCCGGCATGGAGGCAAGGATTTGTGGGAGCTGGCTGCCTCCGGTCCAGATGACGGTGCCGACCGAGCCGCTGGCAGGCAGCCAGCAGGCCAGACTGTGGGCGGTGGTGTGGTTCTCGACTAGAAGTGCGGCGGAGCCGTCGCCGATGTGCCATTGGACCAGGGGCAGGGGGATGCGCTCGCAATGCAGGTCCGCCAAGGTAAGGCGGTTCGCGGCGAACAGTCGTCCCCGGCTGAGGGCGTCGAGGGCCTTCTCCTCGTGCAGCAACTCCCAGGAGCGCTCCCGCATCGGGACAATCTCGGGCGGCCGGTGCCCCGCGAGGTAACGGTTCGCCGCGTGGAGCAGGGCGAGTTCGTTGTCGGTGGGGCGTTCATTGGCGACGAACGCCGCGGCCCAGGATAGTCGTGCGTGCCAGGTGGTCGTGACCGCCACGGGGAGGGCTGTTGGAGCCCGTTGCGCGGTGAGGCGTTGCACCCAGTTGGGTAGTGGTGGCTGGAGGGTGAAGTCCCAGGCAGCCCGGGTTGTTGCTGCTGGCGTTCGGATGAGGCCGACGGTGGCGAGTTCGTCGAGCGCGCCAGCGAGTCTTCGGCGTGCGTCCGGGTCGCCGGCGAGCGAGAGGTCCGCGGCATGGGCCGCGGTCCGCAGGACGCCGACTGGTATCCGGGCGGTTCGGTGGGTGGTGACGGCTGTGGCCAAGTGACGGGCTAGGGGGCTGAGGCCGATCACAGCAGGCTCTCCTGCAGAGGGAAGGTAAGCCTCGCGGTGGTGATGGCGGCGGCGAGGTTGTCGTCGTTGATGCTGCGCTCGCTGACCTGGGCGTAGGTGCGATCGTGGTTGTGTGTGTTCTTCATCCGGATGATGTTGGGGAAGCGGCCGATGGCGCGCATGTCGGCCAGGCCGGACAGGAAGATGAGCTGAATGCCGTTGGCGGCGGCGACCCGTCGTTGCAGGTCCAGGAACGCGACGTAGTTGACGGTACCGAGGGGGTTGTCCATGGGCAGGACACCCAGACCGGGATGATCGGTGCCGCGGCTGGCGGCGCGTAGGCGGGCGAGCATGCAGAACAGCAACAGGCTGATGGTGACCTTCTCGCCGCCGGACCATTTGCCCATCCGTTCGACGGGTTCCCGTTCGTCGGCGAGGTTGGTCGACGGCTTGAGGACGCGCGCCCTGAAGTGCCCGGGGCCGCCGACGGCGGCGGAGACAGCCTGCCAGGTCAGGGTCTTGCCGTCGGGCTGCGTCTTGGCTTCGCTCTGTACGAGGCCATCGACGAGGGCACTGATGCGGCTGCGCATGACCGGCGGGCTGGTATCGACGCCGTGCTTGGGGCCGACGTCGAGGAAACGGCGATTCTTGAGGTGGTCGCCGATTCCGGCCGGGAGCTGCGCCTGGGTTTGTGCGCGCTGCAGCATCTTAAGGCACGTGCGCGCTTCTTCGCAGAGCGCGGACACTACGATCTCCTTGTCCTGCTCCACCTCATCGATCTGCCCTTGAAGATTCGCTCTATAAAGGGTGATCTCCGCGATGAGATGGTCCGCTTCCTCAGCCAAGCCGCTGGTGTGTTCACCGCCGCTGAAACGAACCTTCACCTCAGCGGAGACGGCAGCAAAGCGGGCCTCGGCGGACCAGCGGCTGACGACGTGGCCGCGCTCGGTGACGGCCGCGCGGGCGGTGCCGACGCTCCGATCGGCTGTTGTCAGTTCTCGGCGCGCCGTGTCCGCCTCGGCCATGGCGTCGGTGATGGCTCCCGCATAGGCGGCGGGCGGTACGGTGACGTCCATGACTTGGTCCTCGTCGCTCATAAGGCTCGCGGCGAGGCCGTCGAACTGGTCAGCGTCGTTCGTCAGCTGCTCAATACGCGTTTCCAGGCGCCCGAGAGCTTCGGCTGCGGCCTGTCGCTGTGCGCGGTGGCGCTCCTGGTTCTCTTCGGCATCTGTCCGCAGACGCCTGGCGTGGTCGAGGTCGGCGGGTTCGGTGACCGGCAGCAATAGTTCGACCCGGACTGGGCGAGTGCGGCTGGCCTTTTGCAGTGCCGTGTCGGCCTCCGTCGCGTCGCTGCGCTTGACGGCCCGCTCGCCGAGCGCCTCGGCGTATTGAGCCTCGGCGGTCGCTGTGAGTTCAGCGCTCATGGCAGGGTCGGATGCGGCGGGCGTTGCGGCAAGGTCATTGGCCAGGCCTCGGACGTCCTGGTCTGCTACGGCCATGGTGGCGGCTAGACGTGACATCTGCCCGGTCACGCCCTCGATTTGGGCGGCGATCACACTGCGCGATGCTTGAATCTGATGGGCCTTGCGGGCGGTCTCGAACGTGCTTCGCGCCTGCGCAAGGGTGACGGCCTCAGCCTCGTCGGTCGCCTCGCCTGCGTCGTCGGCGAACTCAGTGGCCTCGCGAATGTAACCCGCGACGACCCGCCGGTCACGGCTGACCTCGCCATTCGCACGCTCGGAGACCGTGCGCAACTCCTGTTCGGATGCCACCGCGAGCGCCCTAGCAGCCTCGAGGGCTTCGCGTGCGGCAGGTACCTGGGCCAGCCTGGTACGCAGCTCCGTGATAGCGGGCAGTTGCTGGGCCAGGCCGCTGAGGATGTGAACGCGCGAACTCATGATCCTTTCCTTCCTGATGGCCTCCTCACGTTGTCGGCTCAGCTGCGCAGCGCGGACATCGAGGTCGGCCAGCTGCGCGGTGAGCTCGCTATGCCGTTTCTCTGCCACGGCGACCGCTGCGGTGATGCGGTCGTGCTCGGCGGCGAGGTGCTCGAGGTGGCCCGGAGGGCAGGTGGTCGCCAGGAGCGCTAGTTCGTGGATCAGCTGCTTATCGTGGTCGCGGGCGAGCTCAAGCTGCCGAAGGTGGTCGGCGCGAGTCGCGCTGGCCGTCTCCCGGCGCTCGACTTCCGCGGTAACAGCGTCGCGGTCAAAGAGTGCTGCGGCTGGCGCAACGACGAAGCCGCCCACGGTGCCCGCGTCGGTGTCGATGGCATCCTGCAGAGCGCGGGTGGTGGAGACCTGAACAGTGGTGCCGGGGGTTAGCGCAGCAGCATCCAGGCGTTGCTGGGCGACGCCTAGGTCGTCAGCGTCGTACACCAAAAGGCCGGCGACTAGAGATGGCGCACTGGTGATGGCTCGCTGCCACAACGCCGGTGCGACCGCGTCGGCGAGGTAGTGCCAGCCGGTGGTCGCGGGAATGCTGTGCTCGCGCAGGATGTCGGCGGCGCGGGTCAGGTCGAGGGAAGCCGGGAGAAGACCGGACTGCCCAGCGAGTGATCGCAGCGCTCGCCGATCGTCGGCGTCTTCGACCGACAGATCGATACGCTCGCGGTCGATCTCGATGATCGCATCAGTCAATGCTTGCTGGAGCGCGCCATTTTCGGCGACCGGGTCAACGATGCCGGACTGGGCCAGCAGAGTAAGCCGGTTGTGCCTGCTGAGGCTGCTGATCTGGTCAAGCAGGGGCTGACGTTCGTCGTTGAGCTTGCGCAGCGCGACCTTGAGGTTGGCGATTTGCGTGCCCAGCTCGCGGTGTTCAGCGTCGATCGGCGAGCGCCTTTCGGCCAGCGCATTCGCCGCGTCCGGCATATCCACGTCCAGCTCGCGTACCAGGCGGGCGTGCTGGTCGGCGCACGCGGTATGCGTGTCTGCTAGGTGGGCGCCGGCAGGCAGGTGCCCGTCGGCGACTGCTCTAGCCACCGCTGTCTCGAACACCGTGATGCTTCGCGTGAGCTGAGTGCTCTCGGCAGTCAGAGCACCAAGTTCACGATCGGCCTCTCCGATCTCGTCCTGGGCCTTCCGTCGTTCCTTCTCGGCAGCGGCGGCGGTCTTCTCGTTCGCGTCGATGGCGGTTTCGAGATCGCGTCGAGATCGGTCGAGCACCGCGATCAACTGTGCGGCAGCCTGCTGGTAGCGCTCACGGACGGGGGCGGCGTCGGCTTCGTCGCGTGTCTGCTGCTCGCGGAGGCCCTTGAGCTCCGCTGACAGCTCCGCGTGCTGGACCAGGGTGGGGACCAAATGCCACGCTTGGCGTAGCCGGTCACGATCGGCGACGGTCTTATCAGCCTCTGTGCTGGCGGCCCGAGTGGCTTCGTCGAGCAGATGCGCCGCCCACCAGTGGTACTCGCGGTGCAGACGCTCGTAGGCGTCGGCGTTGTCGGCGGCCTGCTTGCGGCGTTCGCGGTGGTCGTCAGCTTCCGTGTTGAAGCGGGCAACCTGATTGCGGGCGTGGCCGGCTGCCGCGGAGAAGGAGGCGGCCAGGGTGCGCGCACGATGGCGTTGCGTGGCGCGGGCCTCCTCGGCTTCGTGCAGACGACGGTGGTCTTCCTTGAGGAGTTTGAGGTGTTCGACAGCTTCTTGCGTGAAGTCGAGTTCGGTGCGCAGGCGCGGGTGGCGGGCGATGCTGGCGCGGTGTTTGCCCAGCATGGTGGACAGTCTGCGGGATGCTGCAGAGTCGCCGACCAGGCTGAGTAGGTAACGCACGAACTCGTCGGTCGTGGAGAACTTGAACTGCTTCTCGATGCCGCCTTCACTGGCGTTGATCTTCAGGATGGCGCTAAACAGACCGGGATCCAGGCCACGGTCCTGCAGAGCGCCAGTCCACTTTCCTTGATCCTTGTAGTCGATCACCACAGCGTCTGCCTCGGGCGGCAAGGCCGCGATCGCATCGGCGAACGCCTTCAGCGTCGTCGGGTGCTGGTTGTCGTCGTGGAAGGGCAGGACCTCGAGCTCGGCCCCGGGGCGCGAAGGGGTGAACGCGTACCAGCGTTGTTGCAGCTGTTCCCAGGAGGCGTTCGGGTCTGCGGGCTGGATACGGTCGGTCCATTCGTAGACGGCGCCCGTAACCATGCGCGTTCCCTCGGGGTCCTGCCACTCGATGGCAATATGGGCAGTGTCGGCGCCCAGCACGCAGTCCTCGAGGTGGCGACCGGTCTCTGCGGTGGCGAGATAGTCGTTACGCGCGGGCCGGATCGATGCGCAGATCAACGCGATCAGTGTGGATTTGCCACCGCCATTGCGCATCCACAGGATCGTGTCGAGCGGGTTCCCAGTGCGGCTGCCGAACTCCAGCCACACGTCGCGGAAGCGCGCGGCGGGGGCGCCGATGCGGTCGAGGTAGATCCGGCGGATCCTCCACAGCCGGGCAGGAGGGGGCATCAGGTGGTCTCCGATTCGCGTCGGGCAGTTCGCAGCGCTTCGAGCGCTTCACCGCCGCCGATGTCGGCGACCAAGAGCCGGAAGCGATCGGTGAGCTGGTACGTGGTGGCGCCCATGGTCGGCGCGGGGCGGGCGGCTCCGCGGTCGACGAGCCAGCCGAGGACCTCACCGATGGCCCACTGCGTACATCCCTTGGCGGGCCCGGCTTGATTCGCCTTGGGTAGGAAGGCACTCATCCGGTCGTAGACGTCGGCGGCCCGACGCGCCTGTGCGTCGTTGCCGTCTTCGCCAGTCGTGGCGGTCACACGGGCAATTGCCGAGCGGATGAACGCGTCTAGGGCGACAACTTCGACGATCTTGACGTCAGTGCTGTCTAGGTCCCGCGGGTGGGGGAAGGCGTACGCGGCGATCGCAAGGGTTACTAGACCGGCCACCAGCTTGTCTTCCGGGCCCATGTTGGTGCTGCGCAGGTCGGAGGTGCGGATCGCGAAGACGCTGCCGGGTTGGGTGGTCACGACGATGCCGGTGCGCGCCGGAGTGCCGAGCACGACCAGTCCGAGTCCGCTGGCGAGTACGTCGACCAAGTCACTAAAGGCCGCCTCGGTGCGGTAGCGGTGCAGCAGCAGTCCGTAGGGGTTTCCGTCAGTGGGACGGGCGCCGTGGCGCAGCCCGAAGGTCACCAGTTCGGCGGCGCGTCGGACATCTTCCAGGGAAATGCTCATGAGATCGCCCCACTCGCGGAGATCATCAACTGGTTGCCCCACACCATGGGCCGGTCGATCGTGTGGCCTGTGCGCTCGGCTGTCAGGGCCGCGATCAACGTGTCGATGCCGGCGGTGGGCGAATCTCCCGGTTCGGGCAGGTCGGGAGCGTAGGCCCACAGGGCTGCGAGGGTGACCAGTTCGATGAGATCCTCGACCGCTCCGTCCACCTCTTCGGGGTCCACGGCGGTGGCGGCGTCCACAAGCTCGCTAAGTGGCACCGGTGCATGTTCGGCCCGACGCAAAATCTTTGTGGCCGCCGCGATGACTTCTGGCGCGTACGCCTGGGCATCGGCCTCATCAGCGTTGCCGGGGTCCTCCGGGACGTACTCGACTGGTGTGACCTGCCGCGTCGGCGTGAGCAGGCTGTCCACCAGATCGCCCAGGTGCAGCACCCGTGGGAGCCGGAACCCCAGAATGCGGTCGGTGAACGCCTCGCAGACGGCCTGCGCGTCGGCGGTGGCCATCGCCAGGATCGGTTCGAACAGCTCCCGTTCGACGTTGAGCAGCCGTAACCGCACAGGCCGGCTGAACACCTGGCGCAGTTGCGCCTGCTGAAGTACCTCCCGTGCGCCGGAGGCGCGCGACGCGAGATCGAGGTGCACCTCGCGGATCCGCTGCAACGTCTCGACTAAATCACCAGACGCGCGTCGGACGGCGGCGTCGGACTCCGCATCGATACCGGACATGACATGGCCGATCACCTCGCCGTCGGCTTCGATTCGCGCCTTCACGTGCTTGCGAGCACGGGCCAGTCGTGCAGGAACATCCACCAGCCAGTCGGCTGAACGCACGTCACGGCGAGTCGACTCGATGATGTCTGCGAGGGTGGCCGCCATCGCCACAGATGCACGCTCGGCCGTCTCCGCCGTGCGGCCGGCAGCCTCAAAGCGGCGGTCCTCCAACTGGCGACGCAATACTACCGATAGGGCTTCCTCAGCGTCATCGACATCGAGGTTCAAGCCGTTGAGGTAGAGCATGACCGCCTGGGGCGATGCCTGGACGACGGCGCCCGACGGGCTGTCCTGCAACGACAGCAATTTGAAGGCGTACTCCTCCCGCCGGCGCGGCGTCGAACGTATGTCGTGGAAGACGTATACGAACTTGCCCTGATTCTCGGCGTCGTTGAGTAGACCCCGAACCACCCACCGCGCAGCTTCAATCGCCGCCACCGGGTCGTCCCGCTCGTCCATCAGCCGGGCGAGCCCGGCAACGGTATCCACGAGCTGCGCCAGGGTGATCTGCCGGGCGAATCCCATCGAGGCGACCGCCACGTCGATCGCGGCGAGGGCCAGCTGTCTGAGATCGAAGACATCGTCGTCGATACCGGCATGTCCCGCGTTGCGGACCAGACGAGCGACCGGGTCAGTGAGGACCAGCGCTCGCCACCTCGCTCGGACCGAGGCGTCCCCAGCCGGGGAACGAACCTCGTTCATCGACGGCTCCGCCGAGGCGTCCTCGACGGTGAACAGATCCGGCTGCTGCCCATGTACTACCAAGCGATGCCCCCAACGACCCGAAAGATCGACAGTAAGCGCTCCTTCGATGACAGATGGTGGCACATGAGTATGACCGAGTGCCGCCCTCGTACATCCGTGCTAAGTGGATTAGGTGGTCGAGGATGGGCCTTGACTGCCGCGAAAGATCGCGGTCCGCATCGCCGCGTTGATGAACGACGACGAGCTTCCGTCCTGGTCAGAGGGATGGCCGGTTCACCTGTCACCGGCAGTAGTTGCGCTCAGAGGCGCGGAATCCTGGCGTTCGACAGCGTCGCGTCAACGGAGCAAGCGCCGAGCAGTCACGGCCCGCGGATGCCGCAGCGACCTGAAGGGCGGGAAGCGTTTCCGCAGGTCAGCCGCCATGCATTCGCCCACATAGGATTAGAAAACGGCCCCACGTACCCGATTTTCAGTCGGACGCTCGTACCAACTGAGCTATCTGGCCGTGCGCGCTGTGACGCGCGGTAAGAGTAGCAGGGACGGGCGACGTCGTTCGTCCCGGGCCGGGCCGGCGGCGGCCGATCGACTTGTCCGAGAACATGCCATTGTCTTGTACACACCGTAGTGAAACAACGCTAGTCCGCTCACGTTCGGTGAACCTAAATCGGCGAGGTCGCTCGACCGGCTGTTGCAGGCCCGAGGGTGCGTGACCTGGTGGCGGGGCGAGTTTGAGCGCCGTTCGCCCCGGCCCGCAAAGGCGACGGCTGTGCGTGTCAATGCGCGTACGTACGGGTGAGTGCGTTGACATCCGAGCCAACACGGAGCCAACACCGGCGGCAAACCCGGCCCAAAAATTTCGTAACTCTGCGTTATCGATGCTGCTTGAGTGCTGTTGCCGTGCAGAGGTGAAGCCGAGGCAGATGGGCGGCGGATCACCTGACCTGGCGCAGGCGCGCAGCGGCGGCGCGCGGATGGTAGCCCGCTGCCACTCCCGGCGCGATGATCGCCGCGGCGTCAATATGACGGGTCCGCAGCGGCAGGATCTCCTGGTAGGCGGGAGAGGAGTACCAGGCGTGTGCGCTCTCCCAGTCCGGGAACTCGATGATCACGATGGTGCCGGGCCACTCGTCTTCCAGGACGTTGACGTCGCCGCCGTGCACCAGGAAACGGCCACCGTAGGGCTCAAGCGTGTCCTGGATCCGCTCGAGGTAGTCGAGCACGTCGTCGTTCACCGTCGGGGTGCGCAGGTGCGCGATGGCGTAGGCAGGCATGCCACGATCCTGCGCCACCGGCCGGCCGCGAACAACCACTCGATAGGCGTCCGGCCGAGGCGTCCGGCGAGCGACCGGCGGCGGATCCGGCCGGGTCCGCGTCATACGGGTCGGTGCAGTGAGCGGCAGCGCCGGCGGGCATGCCGTGCATGAAGGCATTCCGTGGCGACGCCGTCAACCACCGCGCCGGTTTCGGTGATTCTCCGGTGGTGCCGCATCGATTAAGGGTTCTCTTGTTAGAGAAGGTGCGCGTCGTTTGCCGACCGGGGGATGCGATGAACTGGACAATCGGGCGGAGACTGGCTGCTGTCGGGGCGTTGGCGATCATTGCGGTGGTAGCTGTGGGAGGTATTGGGATTCTGCAGGCGCGGGCGTCGTCTCAGCGCGCGGAGCGCGCCTTCGAGGTCGCCCGCACCTTGTCGACCACTATTGACGCCCAGCACACCGCGTCCGTTGTTCTGGCCGACGCGGCGATCCTTGCCCAGCCGCTGTCGGCGACGGACCGGGTTGAGGTCGTGGAGCAGATGACCGAACACGCCGGGGAACTGCGGGAGCAGTTGGAGACGTTGAACGCCGCGGAGGTCGGGGACGAGTTCCGCGTGTTGCGGGCGGAGTTCGAGCCGACGATCGAGGCGCTGCTGGCCGACTCCGATCGACTCGCCCGCTCCAGCGCCGTGCTCGCGCTGACCGACCTGAATTCCGTGCGTGAGCACTGGGGCGCCTTCGACGAGCAGAGTGACGCAGTGAAGACGCTTCTGAGCGAGGTGTCGGTCCGGGAAGTCACTGCTGCCAACGCCGGGGCTGAGTCCACGACTGTCATCTTGATAATCGTGACGGTGATCTCGGCGACGCTGGTCGGGGGAGTCGTGTGGCTCATCGCCCGGCTGATCGCCCGACCGATCCGGCTGACCAAGGCCCTGCTGGAGCGGGTCGCCGCCGGTGACTTCACCGGCCGGATCGACGTCCGCGTCGCCGACGACCTCGGGCTGATGGGACGGGCGCTGAACACCACCGTCGAGTCCGTAGGCGCGGCGATCGGCCGGATCACCACCGAAGCCGCGGCGCTGTCGGGCGCGGCCGGACGGCTGACGGCGGTCAGTCAACAGGTCGCCGCCGGCGCCGACCAGGTGTCGGCCGACTCTGCCGCAGCATCCGCCAGCGCCACCCGGGTCAGCGAGGACGTGCAAGCCATCGCCACCGGGGCGGACCAGATGCAGTCATCGATCGCCGAGATCGCCCGCAACGCCGAGTCAGCCACCGGCATCGTCAACACCGCCGTCGCCGCCGCCGGGCGGGCCACCGACACGGTCACCCGACTGGCCTCGTCCAGCGACCAGATCGGCGCAGTGGCCAAAGTCATCGCCGGGATCGCCGAGCAGACCAACCTGCTCGCACTCAACGCCACCATCGAAGCCGCCCGCGCTGGCGAGCTGGGCAAAGGCTTCGCGGTAGTGGCCGGCGAGGTTAAGGACCTCGCCCGCGAGACCGCGACGGCGACCGAGGACATCGCCCGCCAGATCGCCGCTCTCCAAACCGACAGCACCGACGCAGCAGCGGCGATCACCGGCATCTCCACCAACATCGACCAGGTGGCCGACATCCAGCAAATTATCGCAGCCGCCGTCGGCACGCAGTCCACCGCCACCCGCGAAATCGGTGAACGGGTAGCGCAGACCGCACACATGGCCAGCGACATCGCTCAACGAGTTGCCGCAGTCAGTGGCACCTCACGAGAAGCGACAGAATCGGCGAGCGACACCCGCCGCGCCGCCGAGGAAGTGTCGGCTACCGTCGGCAACCTGGAAGATGTCGTCAACCAGTTCCAGGTCACCTCATCCGGGTAGGGCCCGGTAGATCATGTCGGACAGCCGTCGTTCAGGACGCGGGAGGGCTTCGATGCCGCCGTTGCCGCCTGCCCTGCTGCGGGTAACGAGGTCTTTGGCCCGCTGTGATATCGGAAAACGGCGGCCGACCGCCCGCGGAGCGCTGCTGATTCCAACGTCAAGTCTGCGGGCTTGGTCGAGAACGTCGGTGACAAGCTCGGCGTCGTCGCCCACCGCATGGAGGGCGGGGGGCGGTTCAAAAAGTTCATCCAGTCGGACAGCGCGGGGACCGGAATCGGTCGAGGAACGCGTCGAGGGCGACCACGGGCGCCACGGGGTGCCGGGCGCGCAGCAGTGGGATCACTGACACCTTGGCGACGCCTTCTGGTGAGGTGACACGGAATGTAGCCGAGGCTCGTTGGTGAGGTTCGCGCCGTTCACACCCGCAGGGAAACTAGGCGGGTGCCGGCAGTGTTCTCGACTTCGACTGCGCTGACCTGGCCGACTGCGATCGCGGCCGTGCCGTCCAGGTTGGTGCCGTCTCGCTCGCCTTTTTCGGAGACGATCCAGCCGCCGGCGATCATGCGCCGGCCCTGCCGGTCGACGACGATCAGGCGGCAGTCCTGGCCCTGCGCGATGCCGTTGACGGCCACGTTGATGCGCACCCAGTTGGCCACCGGGATGATGGACGCGGTGACGCGGACGTGGGTGCGCGGGTCCTGGGTGGTGGCGATGCGGGTACCGGGCGGCTGCGGTTCGGCGGTGGTGGTCGGCGGTGCCGCGGTCGGCGGCGGCGCGGATCGGCTGGTTAGGGCGGCGCCGGCCAGGACCGCTCCGGCGAGGGCGGCGACGGTCGCGGCGGCCGCCGCGGATAGTCCCCACCGCTGGCGGGCGGTGTTCTCCTTACGGACCTGGCGTAGGGTGCGGTGTAGGACGAGGTCGGCGTCGGGCGGCCCGTGCAGCAGCGCCTCCGGCGGCAGGTGGCCCAGGGCGGCACGGACGGCGGTCAGTTCGGTGAGTTCGGCCCGGCAGTCGGCGCAGCCGGCCAGGTGGGCGTCCGCCTCGGTTCGCTCGGACTGGTCGAGGGCGTCGAGGGCGTACGCGCCGAGTAGGGGATTGTGGTGCGGGGTGATGGTCATCAGGCTACCCCTTCCAAAACGATGGAGCGCCCCAGCGACGAGTGCCGCAGTTGTCTGAGCGCGTGGTGGCAGCGCGACTTGACGGTGCCGGCTGGGATGCCGAGTGCCTCGGCGGTCTCGGCGACGCTGCGGCCGTGGAAGTAGATCGACACCAGGACGCTGCGGTGCTCGGCCGAGATCCGCTCGAGCGCGTCGAGGGCGACCAGCGAGTCCACCACCGACTGGGCGTGGTCGTGCTCGACGGGGACGGTCGTCGGCGCCTGCGCTACTTCGGTCGGTCGGGCGCCGCGGGCGCGGCCCCGGTCGGCGACCAGGTTGCGGGCGACGGTGAACATCCAGCCGCGGATGGAGCCGGCCGCGGCGGACAGGTCGCCCGCGTGCCGCCAGGCCCGGATGAGGGTCTCCTGGAGGATGTCCTCGGCCGCGGCGCGGTCCCCGGTGAGCCGGGCGGCGTAGGCGAGGATCGCCGCGCCGTGCTCCTCGTAGAGGGCACGGACCAGGGCCTCGTCCCTGGTCCGCTGACTTGAGCGGACCTTCAGTCTGACCATCCGGCTGCCTCCTGTGCGCTGCTGACACGGGGGTCGTCCGCACTACGGACGCCGCCCGGATCCGGTTCACCATTTCTTGGTTCCCGGGTGGTCAGCCGCGGCAGGCGCGGCCGGCGTTGAGGCATGACACCGCTTCGGCGAGGACCGGCGCCGGCATCAGGTTGAGCGCGAACGCGTGGTCGGTGCGGGGGCTGTGGTTCTGGTCGGCGAAGGCGTCGACCAGGAAGCGTCGGCCGGTCGGCAGGTCGTAGGCGACGATGACCTGAAGCTGGGGGACGGGGAACGTCCGGGGTGGGCAGTGGCCGTCGGCTGCGGTCGGGACGAGGTGCTCACGGTGGTCGCGGCTGTCCGTGCGGCGCCCGTCCCAGCAGCTCGGGAAGTCGAAGACCCGCAGGACCCGTTGGCCCGGACCGCAGCGGGGGTAGCGGTCGGTGCGCCGTCGGGGGCTGTCGGCGCAGGTCCAGGTGGCAGCGGCGTGCCGGCCGCCGTCGGTCACGGCCAGCGCGTCACCGACGGCGGCCCGCAGGCCGCCGGGTGGGGCGACCACGGGTCCGACCGGGCTTCCGTACAGGGTGAGCGTCACCGCGGCGGGCGTCTGGATCGCTCCGTGCTGGCCGTCCTGGCCACCGTCGGGCGGCGCCAGGCGCAGGACCGGCCAGTAGTAGGTGGACCGGTCGTCGTTGTCGCAGGTGGTGCCCGCCGCGGCGAGGCTGGCGTCGGTGGAGTCGGCACCGGTGGAGGTGTTGCCGACGTACTCGTGGGTGTGGTGGACGGGTCCGGTGGAGCCGGGCGTGACGACGACGTTGGCGCTGTTGCGGTGGCCGATCTCGTTGCGTCCGCACGACCAGGTGTAGGAGCCGGTGCCCGCGGTGTCGCCGGGGGTGGGAGGCCAGGTCGAGGTGAGCTGGTTGACCTGGCCGATGTCCACGTAGTCCGGCCAGTCCGGCGTCGGGTCGCGGGCGAGCCAGGCCCCGGTGCCGCCGACGAGGGTGAGGGCAAGCGCGGCGGCGGACAGCCGGACGCGGCGCCGCTGCCGGTCGGAATGCGGCGGGAACGTGGCCTGCATGTCGCCAACGTTAGGGCGCGGCGGCAGCGCGGGGAAGCCGCTGGCGTACGCGGCGGGGTGACCGTCGGGAAGGTCGGACGAATGCCGGGCCGGAAAACTTTGAACCAGGTTCGGGTGCCGTCCGTATGGGGAGCGACGCGGTACCCGGGTCGCGCAGGGCCAGCGCCGGCGAGAGGTAACCCGTCCCATCCACACCACGTGCAGGGCGACGGCACTACCTGCGCCCACCAAACAGGAGGAGTTTTCATGTTCTCATCGCACGAGGATCTGCTCCGGTACGTCCGCGACGAGGACGTCCGGTCCGTCGACGTCCGCTTCTGCGACCTGCCCGGGGTGATGCAGCACTTCACGGTACCCGCGCAGGCCTGCACCGCCGAGCTGCTCGGCGAAGGGCTGGCCTTCGACGGCTCCTCCATCCGCGGCTTCCAGGAGATCCACGAGTCGGACATGCTCCTGCGCCCCGACGTGAGCACCGCCTTCGTCGACCCGTTCCGGGCACAGAAGACGTTGGCGCTCAACTTCTTCATCCACGACCCGCTCACCGGCCAGCCGTACAGCCGGGACCCGCGGCACATCGCCGCCAAGGCAGAGGCGCACCTGCGTACGACCGGCGTCGCCGACACGGCCTGCTTCGGCGCGGAGGCCGAGTTCTACGTCTTCGACTCCGTGCGGTACGACACCAGCGCGCAGGCCGGGTTCTACTACCTGGACTCCGACGAGGCGGCCTGGAACACCGGCCGCGACGAGCCCGGCGGTAACCGCGGCTACAAGACCCGGCACAAGGGCGGGTACTTCCCGGTCGGCCCGACCGACCAGCACGCCGACCTGCGCGACGAGATGGTCCGCCAGCTGACCGGCGTGGGGCTGCGGGTGGAGCGGGCGCACCACGAGGTCGGTACCGCCGGCCAGGGCGAGATCAACTACCGGTTCGCCACGCTGCTGCAGGCGGCGGACAACCTGATGGCCTTCAAGTACGTCGTGAAGAACACGGCCTGGGCGGCCGGCAAGACGGCCACGTTCATGCCCAAGCCGATCTTCGGCGACAACGGCTCCGGCATGCACGCCCACCAGAGCCTGTGGATCGACGGCGAGCCGCTGTTCTACGACGAGTCCGGCTACGCGGGGCTGTCGGACACGGCCCGCTGGTACATCGGCGGCCTGCTGGAGCACGCGCCGTCGCTGCTGGCCTTCACCAACCCGACGGTCAACTCCTACCGCCGGCTCGTGCCCGGCTACGAAGCCCCGGTGAACCTGGTCTACTCCCAGCGCAACCGATCCGCCTGCACCCGCATCCCGATCACCGGGTCCGACCCGGCGGCCAAGCGGGTCGAGTTCCGGGTGCCCGACCCGTCGGCGAACCCGTACCTGGCGTTCTCCGCCATGCTGCTCGCCGGCCTGGACGGCATCAAGAACAAGACCGAGCCCCCGGAGCCGATGGACCGGGACCTCTACCAGCTCACCCCGGCCGAGGCCCGGCAGGTGCGCCAGGTACCCGGCTCGCTGCCGGAGGTGCTGGACGCGCTGGAGTCCGACCACGACTACCTGCTCGACGGCGGCGTCTTCACCCCCGACCTGGTCGAGACCTGGATCTCGATGAAGCGCGAGCTGGAGGTGGACCCGATCCGGCTGCGCCCCACGCCGCACGAGTTCGCCCTCTACTTCGACATCTGAGCCGGACGGAGACACATGATGGCCTCGACCAGGAACCGTACCGCGACCGCCGCGCCCTCGACCACACCGGCGGCCGCCGACGCCCCGGACCGCTCCGGCCCGTACCGGCGAATCTACGAGTCGTTCCCGCGGCGGCTCGACGGCACGGTCACCCGCGGCGCCGTCCTCGGCCAACTGCGCCGGGTCGGCATCAGCGCCGACGACCCGCGACTGCGCGGCAGTACCCTGACGGTGGGAGACAGCGACGAACCGCTGACCCTCGACCAGTTCGTGGCCCTGTGCGGCAGCGACGGCGGCCTGATCAGCCGGGCCGCCGCCGGCGAGCTGGTGATCCCCGACTTCACCACCTTCGCCGGGGAGCTGACGGGCATCTACCAGGCCGCCCGGGAGGACCGGTCGGGGCGGGTCGCCGACTACATCCCGCAACTGGCCCGGGTCGAACCGGACCAGTTCGCGGTCGCCGTGTGCACCGTGGACGGCCAGCAGCTCGCCCTCGGCGACTCGGACGCGACGTTCTGCGTCCAGTCGATCAGCAAGGCAATCAACTACTGCCTCGCGCTGGAGGAGCACGGGCCGGACGGGGTGCACAAGCACGTGGGTCGAGAGCCCAGCGGGCAGGGTTTCAACGAACTCACCTTCAACCGCGACGGGCTGCCGCACAACCCGTTGATCAACGCCGGCGGGATCATGTCCGGCGCGCTCATCCGCCCCGACCTCAACGTCGCCGATCGCTTCGACTTCGTCGCCGACGCCTGGCGCCGGCTGGCCGGCGGCGGCCGGGTCGGCTTCAACAACGCCGTCTACCTCTCCGAGCGGGCCACCGCGGACCGCAACTTCGCGCTCGGCTACTCGATGCGGGAGAACCGCGCCTTCCCGCCGACCACCGACCTGGTGGAGACGCTCGAGTTCTACTTCCAGTGCTGCTCCATCGAGGTCAACGCCAGGGCGCTGGGCATGGTCGCCGGGACCCTGGCCAACGGGGGGCGTTGCCCGGTGACCGGCGAACAGGTACTCGCCACCAGCACCGTGCAGCGCTGCCTGTCGCTGATGTCCTCCTGCGGCATGTACGACTACTCCGGCGAGTTCGCCTTCTCGATCGGCCTGCCCGCCAAGAGCGGCGTCTCCGGCGCCGTAATGGTGGTGGTACCGCAGGTGATGGGCGTGTGCGTCTGGTCCCCGCGGCTCGACCCGATCGGCAACTCGGTCCGCGGCGTGCGGTTCTGCGAACAGCTCGTCGCCCGGTACAACTTCCACACCTACGACGGCCTGGTCACCGGTGGCCGGGGCAGCAAGCGCGACCCGCGCCTGCGCAAGCACGAAGCCGAGATCAACGGAGTGATCCGGCTGTGCTGGGCCGCCAGCGAAGGCGACCTGGAGGAAGTCCGGGCGATCATCGCCTCCGGAGTGGACCCCGACGCCGCCGACTACGACGGACGCACCGCCCTGCACCTGGCCGCCTCCGAGGGCCACCCCGACGTGGTCGCGCACCTGCTCAGCCTGGTGCGGCAGCCCACGTCGGTGGACCGCTGGGGCGGTACCCCGGCAGACGACGCCCGCCGCGGCGGCCACGCCGAGGTCCTGGCCCTGCTCGCCGCTGGCGACGCGCCACTGCCCACGCCCGCCGCCGCCGCGTCTACGGTCCCCACGACGCGAAAGGAGCGCAGCAATGCCCATTGACACTGGAGCCACGGCCTGGATGCTCGCCGCCACCGCGCTCGTGCTGCTGATGACGCCCGGGCTGGCCTTCTTCTACGGCGGGCTGACCAGCGTCCGTGGCGCCCTGAACATGATGATGATGTCGTTCGTCAGCATCGCCACCGTCACCGTGGCCTGGGTGCTGTACGGCCACTCGCTGGCCTTCGACCCCGCCGGCGACGCAGCGGTCAACGCGGTCGTCGGCGGCCTCGACCACCTGGGGCTGCAGGGGCTGGTCGACACGGTCTACCCGGGCCTGTCACCGGAGACCGGCGACAACCTGCCCCAGCTCGTCTTCTCCGCCTTCCAGCTCACCTTCGCCGTCATCACGGTGGCGCTGGTCAGCGGGGCGGTCGTCGACCGGGCCCGGTTCACCGCCTGGGTGGTGTTCTCACTGGTCTACGCCACCGTCGTGTACTTCCCGGTCGCGCACTGGGTGTGGGGCGGCGGCTGGCTCGCCGAACTCGGCATCGAGGACTTCGCCGGCGGGACCGTCGTACACATCAACGCCGGCGCCGCGGCACTCGCCCTGACCCTGGTCCTCGGCCGACGGCACCGGCCGGGCCACCAGCAGCCGCACAACGTCCCGCTGGTGCTACTCGGCGCGGGCCTGCTCTGGTTCGGCTGGTTCGGCTTCAACGCCGGCTCCGAGCTGGCGGTCGACTCCACCACAGCCCTGGCGTTCATGAACACCCTGATCGCCTCCGCCGTCGGCGCGGGGGTGTGGCTCGCGGTGGACAAGTACCGGCACGGCCACTACAGCGCGATCGGCATCGCCTCCGGCGCCGTCGCCGGGCTGGTGGCGATCACCCCGGCCTGCGGCTTCGTGGACCCGTGGGCCGCAGCGGTGATCGGCGCGGCGGCCGGGGCGATCTGCGCCTGGGCGGTTGAGCTGAAGAACCGGCTCGGCTACGACGACTCGCTCGACGTGGTCGGCGTCCACCTGGTCGGCGGCCTCGTCGGCGCGGTCTCGCTGGGGATCCTCGCCCGGTACACCTTTCTCCCGCAGCAGCACCAGGGCCTGCTCTACGGCGGCGGCCTGCAGCAGCTCGGGCTGCAGCTACTCGGGCCGCTCGCGGTCGGCCTCTACGCCTTCGGTGCCGCGTGGGCGATCGCCAAAGTGATCGACCGGGTGCTGGGCTTCCGGATCCCCGTCCGCGACGAGGTCGCCGGCATCGACATCACCAGCCACGCCGTCCTCGGCTACGACCTGCGGGAAGCCGCGCGGCCGCCCGCCCCGGCGGTCAACGGCACCCCGGCGAAAGTCGACGCCTGACCACAGCGATGATCTGGCGGCCACGCCCCGGCGTGGGGCGTGGCCGCCCCGCCGGGGACGGCTGAACAGTGGCGGCGCAGTCGAGCCGGACCGCGGGCTGCCCGAGCCGGCACCGCCGCCCCTGCCGAGCACCCTGCGTTCAGCAGGGCGGCAACGGCTACGAGGACGGCGTGGCCAGTTTGCGGGGTGTGGCAGTGCCAGCGGGCGGACCGGCTGGCGCGTAGGCCGACCAGCGATCTTCGCTACGGCGTCCCGGGGAGCCGGCACGGAGCGCGCACGCAAGGCCGCACGGACATCTGCCCTGGTCACCATAGGTGCGAGCGCTGTATATCGCTGTGGATAGTCGTACTCGGAGCAACAGGATCGGGGCCTTTCGGCAGGATCACGACGCTCAAGCACACATCGACCGCACAGCGGCCAATCGTTGGGGCGGACTTGGAGCAGCGATCCGCGTTTGGGCAGTTCATCGCCTATGTGCGGCGCACGCGCCTGGGGCGTGAGGGCTACCTGGCTCCCGATTCTAAGACGAACGTTTGACAGACCCCCCTGCGGCTGACCTGGGCTGAGGACGCGGAGCCGGCTACTACGGAGGCAGAACTTGTCCGGCGCCTGGACCCCTCACTGAACGTAAGCGGCGTCGACCCGAACACGTCCAACGACCATCGTCGCCGCCGGACGCATACACCACCGCCAGCCATCCAGCGGCGCCCTCGCCGACGTCAGCCCCAGCCGCTCGGCACGTAGGTGGACACTGACACGCCCATACCGAGTTGAGTGCGGGCTGCGTACGCGCTGGAAGGTGCCATATCTTTCGCCCCCATCCTGAATGACGCTTGTGCGAAAATCGGTTCATGACAGACAAACAACACGCCGATGCTGATCGTGAGAACCAGCGATCTGTACGGTTTGGCGAGCTGCCGGCACGAGTGCCGCCGGATGAAGCCGTCGAACTCGTAGAGACAGAGCCGCCGCGTGGCCGACCGGAGTCCGCCGGTAGTGAGGAGCAATCACGGGCTCTTGGCGATGGCCCCTGAGGCCGCGTGTCATTTGGGTTGTTGACTGGTCTGGTCGTTCGTTGATCTGGGCGTGAGTGACGTGGAGAACTACTTTGTCAGCTAGGCCCGATCGGCGGCGGCCAGATAACGCCGCACTAACCCGTGGATATCTGCTCATGCCGAAAACTGGGCCGTGCGCGCGACGGTAAAGGATTGCATAGATGGTGTGGACATGCCCCCGGTCAGTGCTTGACGCCGTACGCCAGCACGGCGGGCATCGGGACGACCAGCCCCCCGTCGGCGTCCGCCAGTTCCCGTGCCGAGGCGTCCACCTGCGACCGGATGCGCTCCTGTGCGGCCGGGCTCTGCTGTTGTAGCAGGCCGCCGATACGCGCGGTGCCGGCGTGGAACGCCGGGTACACCGCACGTGACGAGGACAGTCGCCAGTCCAGGTCCAGGCGTACGACGTTGACGGCGGCGAACCCCGCGGTGGTCAGTGCCACCCGGCATTCCGCGGCTCGGCCAAAGTGGAAGAAGTCCGGGCCGTGCGGCACCGTCACCTGCTCGCCACAGTCGGCGACCGCCCGCAGGATCCACTCGAAGGCGACCGCCTCTACCGGCTCCGCCCAGACCGTGAAGGCGAACCGCCCCCCTGGGCGCAGTACCCGGTACGCCTCGCGTAGCGCCGCCTCGGGGTCCGGGACGTGCAGGAGGCCGAAGTTTATCGCCACCGCGTCGAAGCGGTCGCTGCCGTACGCCAGCTGCTGCGCCGCCTGCGCGCCGAACGTTAGCCCCGGGTGGCGCTGCCGGGCCAGATCGAGCATCGCGGGGCAGAAGTCGACGCCGGCCGCGGTCCCGCCGCGGTCGGCTGCGGCGGCGGTCAGGTCTCCGACGCCGCAGGCCACGTCCAGCAGCGTGGTGTCCACGTCGACCGCCAGGGCGTCCAGGACGCTGTCGTTGGTCTGGCGGGTCAGCGGCGACCATACCTCCGCGTAGACCGGGGCCGCTCGTTGCCAGCCGCGTCGCTCGAACTCGGTGAACGCGGCCGGTTCTCGGGACACCGCCACGGCGCAGGGGCCGCCGATCTGGCGGGCCGCCGCCAGGCCCGGCCGGTAGGGCTCGGCCATGTTCCGGATCTGGTCGAACAGCTCCAGGTAGCGATGGGTGTCGACCTGGTTGGCGGTCACCTCGAAGGAGGTGATCTGGTCGTCGGGGCCGCGCATCGCTTCCCAGGCGAAGGCACCGGAGGCGGCCGCGAAGAAGAACCGGTGGGTGGGTACCGGCGCCCGGGACACGTCCAGCACCGATACCCGAACCCCCATCTCGGCGTGCGCATCGATGATCGCCCGGCACTCTGGGTCGGCGAGTGTGTCGGCGCCGTGGGGGAGGAAGAACACCCGCTCCATGATCCCGCCGCCGGCCACGAACCCGGCCATCGCCCGTTCGACGTAGTCGGACTGCCAGAAGTAGCGACGGGTGGGCAGGCTGGTGGCGACGAAGTGCCCGCCCGGGTGCTGGTCGAAGGCACGCCGGTGGAAGCTGCGCTGCTGGTCCACACTCTCCAGTCGGAATCGCCCCTCGGTCAGTACCCGGGCCGGCGTCCGGAAGATCTCCTCCAGGTACGGCCGGTAGATCCGTAGCACCGAGGGTTCGGTCTGCTCCAGCAGGTCCGGGAGCTGGGCCACCACCGCCCGGCTGATGGCGGCGTGGTTGTGCCGTAGCTGTCCGAGCAGCTCGGCGTGCATGGCCGCCAACTGGTCGGCGGTAGCCTGCTGGAGCGCCGCGGCCTCCCGCTGCTGTGCCTGCCGCTGCCCAACGACCACGTCGCGCAGCGCGGCCAGCCGCTCGTGGGTGAGCCGGCCGGCGGTGGTGAGGGTGCTCGCGACGATCATGAGGGTCATCCCGGATACCAGCAGCGCGAACTTGGGCGTGCTTTGGCTGAGCACAGGAAGGTCGATGATCCCCGTCAGGTCACTGACGCTGAGCAGCACCGCTGCCATGCCCGCGATCAACAACCCGAGCCGGTCGAATTCGGTGCGTAGCTTCTTCACACAACGGCCCCTCGCACGCGGTGTCCCCGACTGTACCCACGGCACACCACGCGTCACCACGAGTGTCGGACGAAGAGGCTCCCGCGGGACCGTGGACGGCGGCCGCCCTGGACCTGTCAGTGCAGGCAGCAGTGGCCGCAACACCGCCCACCGCGCCGCGGCTGGTGCCTCACCATCGCGCGCCCACACCACAAGACCACTCCAGGCACGCGTCACTAGCGCCGCCGGGGCGACGCCCACGGTCCCGACCCCGGCCGGACGGCGTCAAGCCACTGCCACCGCACGCGGCGGGCATTGCCCCCACCTGCGGCGTGCCCGGGCACCGGGCGTCCCACCCCGACGACAACCACCGCACACCGCCACAGCTTGCGCCACCAACTGCCACTACCGGCCCGCGGATCCAGCCTGCCGTCTCAGCCACGAGGCCGACGACTATCTCGACGCGGCACCGGTCCGCGCTGTGCCTCCCTGCAGACGGGCGCCTTCGCGCCACGCCGGGCCGTCGCGCTGAAACTGGAGGAGCACCTACCGGCCGCCGCCGACGAACTACTCATTCCCGCGATCCGTCCGCCGGGTGATGGGAATCCAAGTGGTGTGGTGTTCGGTGATGTCGGACAGCCACAACTGGTTCGGGTGGTGTGGGCTTCACCGGCCGGCCGTCGGTCGCTTGTGTTGGGTGGCTGTGGTGAGGAGTGCGCCCAGGAGCAGGAGTAGGAGCCCGGTCGTGGCGAGTTGGTTGGTGGGTGCGCCTGTGCCGGTGACGGGTAGAGCGCCGATGACGGCGGGGGTGTAGGTGGCGGTGGAGGTTTGGCCGTAGGCGTCGGTGAGTTGGTAGGTGACGGGGTCGGGTTGGCCGGTGAAGTTGGGTAGGGGTGTGAAGATCAGAACGCCGGTGGTGGGGTTGAGGGTGTAGGTGCCCTGTCCGGGGATGGTCAGGGTGGTGACGGGGTTTCCGGTGGCGTCGATGAGGGTGACGGTCCCGCCTGGGGGTACGGGCAGGGTGACCTGTTGGGGGTTGGTTTGGGGTCCGGTGCTGGTCTGCGGTGGTGAGGCCGGTGGTGGTGGTAGGACGACGGTGGGTGTGTAGGTGGCGGTGGCGGTCTGTCCGTAGGCGTCGGTGACCTGGTAGTCGACGGCGGGTGCGGTTCCTTTGTAGCCGAGGACGGCGGTGAACACGATTTTCGCGCCGGTGGTGAGGGCGGTGGCGCGCAGCGCGCCGGCGCGTCGCGGCGCCGCCGCCAGCAGGTTTGCGCTCTGGATGAGTTGGAGTCGGTAGGTGCCCTTGCCGGCGAACGTCACCTGGCTGACGGGATTGTCGGCTGCGTCCAGGAGGGCGATCGTGCCGCCGGGGGGTACGGGCACGACGGTGCTTTGTGGTGTGGTGCCGACCCCGCGGGTGGTGCGGTCCGGGGCCGCCGGTGGTGGTGGGGCGGTCACCGTGGCTGTGTAGGTGGCGGTGGCGTGTTGGCCGTAGGCGTCGGTGCGCCGGTAGGTGACGGTGGTTTGGCCGAGGTAGCCGAACTCGGGGGTGAAGGTGAGGGCGGCGCTGGTGACCGCGAAGGCACCGGTGTCATCGACGGTGAGGTCGGTGACCGGGTTGCCGCCGTCGAGGAGCCGGACGGCGCCGCCGGCGGGTGCGGTCACGGCGGCGGTCTGCTCTTGGACACCTTGGCCGGTGCTGGTCAGGTTCGCCGCTGTCGGTGGCGCCGGCGGGTTGACGGTGGGCGTGTAGGTGGCGTCGCCGGACTGGTTGTAGGCGTCGGTGATCCGGTAGGCGACGGGTGTGGCCTGGCCGGCGAAGCCGAGGACCGGGGTGAACGTGATCGTCGTGCCCGACAGGCTGTAGCCGCCCTGCCCGGCTACGGTCACCGTCCCTGCGGTGGGGCTTGCCTGGCCGTCCAGGAGGGTCGCCGACCCACCGGCCGGGATGGTGATCGTGGCAGTCTGCGCTGCGGTGCCGGTGCCGGTGGAGGTGAGGTTGCCGGGGTTGGGGGCTGTGGGCGGGTTGACCGTGGGGGTGTAGGTGGCGTTGCCGGACTGCTGGTACTGGTCGGTGACCCGGTAGCCCACGGGTGTGGCCTGGCCGGTGAAGCCGAGGACCGGGGTGAACGTGATCGTGGTGCCGGACAGGCTGTAGCTGCCCTGGCCGGTGACGGTGACCGCGCCGGCGGTGGGGTTGCCCTGAGTGTCCAGGAGGGTGGCGGTGCCGCCGGTGGGGATGGTCACGGTGACGGTTTGCGCGGTGGTGCCGGTGCCGGTGGAGGTCAGGTTGCTTGGCTGCGGTGGGTTGGGCAGGCCGGCGGTGACGGTCGGGGTGTAGGTGGCGTCTCCGTGTTGGTTGTATGCGTCGGTGAGCCGGTACGTGACCGGGGTAGCGGTGCCGGTGAAGGTTTGCTGTGGGGTGAAGGTGATGGTGGCCCCGGACAGGGTGTAGGCGCCTTCCCCGGTGATCGTGACGGGCCCGCCGATGGGGTTGCCTTGGGTGTCCAGCAGCGTGGGGGTGGTGTTGGCCGGGAGGGTGATCGTCACCGACTGGGTGGCGGGGCTGACGCCGGTGGAGGTCCGGTTGGGTGGGTTGGGCGCCGCGGGCGGGTTGACGGTGGGCGTGTAGGTGGCGTCGCCGGACTGGTTGTAGGCGTCGGTGATCCGGTAGGCGACGGGTGTGGCCTGGCCGGCGAAGCCGAGGACCGGGGTGAACGTGATCGTCGTGCCCGACAGGCTGTAGCCGCCCTGGCCCGTGACCGTCACCGTTCCCGCGGTCGGGTTGCCTTGGCCGTCGAGCAAGGTGGCCGACATCCCGGCTGGGATGGTGACGGTCGAGGTTTGCGCTGCCGTGCCGGTACCAGTCGAGGTGAGGTTGCCCGGGTTCGGCGCCGCGGGCGGGTTGACCGTCGGGGTGTAGGTGGCGTCGCCGGACTGGTTGTAGGCGTCGGTGATCCGGTAGGCGACGGGTGTGGCCTGGCCGGCGAAGCCGAGGACCGGGGTGAACGTGATCGTCGTGCCCGACAGGCTGTAACTGCCCTGCCCGGTGACCGTGACGTTTCCTGCGGTGGGGTTGCCTTGGCCGTCCAGAAGGGTCGCCGACGTACCGGCTGGGATGGTGATCGTGGCAGTCTGCGCTGCGGTGCCGGTGCCGGTGGAGGTGAGGTTGCCGGGGTTGGGGGCTGCGGGCGGGTTGACCGTGGGGGTGTAGGTGGCGTTGCCGGACTGCTGGTACTGGTCGGTGACCCGGTAGCCCACGGGTGTGGCCTGGCCGGTGAAGCCGAGGACCGGGGTGAACGTGATCGTGGTGCCGGACAGGCTGTAGCTGCCCTGGCCGGTGACGGTGACCGCGCCGGCGGTGGGGTTGCCCTGAGCGTCCAGGAGGGTGGCGGTGCCGCCGGCGGGGATGGTCACCGTAGCGGTCTGCGCGGTGGTGCCGGTGCCGGTGGAGGTCAGGTTCGCTGGTGTGGGGGGCTGCACCGGCGGCGCCTGGTAGGTGAACACACCGGCGGGAACCACGGCGGAGGTGCCGTTAGGAGTAGTGACGGTGACATCGACAGCGCCGCTGCCCGGCGGGGTGACGGCGGTGATCGTGGTGGGGTTGACCACCGTGAACCCCGTGGCGGGCTGGTTGCCGAAGGTCACGGCCGTTGCGCCGGTCAGGGTGGTACCGGTGATGGTGACGTTGGTGCCGCCCGCCGCGGGGCCGGTAGTCGGGCTCAACCCGGTGACCGTAGGGGCCGGCCCGGCGACAGTGATCCCGGCGGTGGGAGGCGCGCTGTCGCCGGTACCCAGCGTGGAGTCCACCGCCACAGCGGCGATGTGTCCAGTCGCCGAAGCGGTATAGGCACCCGGTGTGCCGGGCACCGTCACCTGCAGCGTCAACGTCCGGCTGGAGCTCGCCGGGACAGTCAGGCCGCTCAGGAAGGTCGCCGTGCTGCCGCTGATGCTCGGGTCCGGGGTGGTGGTCCCGGCGAACGTCGCCGACCCTGGCACATAGCTGGTGCCCACGGGCAGGGTGACAACCACATCGTCCAGGGTGCTCGCCCCGCCGCCGGTGTTGGTGATGGTGACGGTGTAGGTGCCGGTCCCGCCCTGCGACGGCAGGGAGCCGGGGCTCCCCGACATCGCCAGGGTGGTGGTGTTGACCACTTGCGGAATCGCCGGCAGATTCCCGAAGTTCGACGTCGACGTGTGCTTGACCTGAGTGCCGCTGGAGATGTGCGTCATCGGACTCACCGCGGTCGTCGAGGCGGTGGTACCGACCACGGCGAAGGTGAACTCAGCCGTGTAGTCCGTCGACGACGAGTTCAGCCCCGACAGGTACAGCACATCAGTGTGCACACCGGTGTTACCGCCGGTCATCGTGATCCGCGACCCGGTCAGCCGGTAGGCGTTAGCCGGCCAACTCGCATACGACGCCGGCGTCGCCGTGAACTTGCCCGCCGCCCCGATGGTGCCGGTGTCCCCCACCACCGTGATCGTCAACCTGCCACCCAGTTGCGGGGTGGAACTGCTGGTCACCGACGTCACCTTATTCGCCGCCGCCGCGATGTCGTTCTCCGCCGCCAGCGTGAACGACGCCTCACACAACGCTCCCCCGGCCAGGTCCGGGCGGGTCGTGTACACGCTCACCTTGTGCGACTCCGCCACCAGATGCTCGGCAGAGGCGGTCAGATAGAACGCCGCGTTCGCACTAGCACCGTTCGCCACGGCGCCCGGGTGCGCCCGCCCGGTCTCCGAAGCCGCCAGACCAATCGAGGGACCCGCGAACGAACCGATCTGCACCCACAGATCCTGGTAACCGGCACCGCTGACATTGGTGACCTTGTACATCGCGTAGGCGCTGTTCAGCGTCCCTGGCTCCAGATACAGCGTCGGACCCGACACCCGCGTCACCGACACCGTTCCCGCACCACACACCGGCGCCGCCCACGCCCCCACCGGCACAGCCACAACCCCGGCGACCACCCCCAGCGCGGCACACACCCCGACCAGCCGCCGCACCCAGCCATTGCACGGTCGCACCGACACCGCAAACCCCCACCACCGTCAACCACCTACCCCATCAAGCTAAGCGGCACATAGCGCATAACGCCCAATATCGGCAATAAATCGACCGAATCATCGCGCGCCTACGAATGCAACTCAGCCCCCGCGCGCCAGGATCGCCGGCCCACGCAGCGCCGCGCGTCCGCTCAACAGCGACGGCAGCGCCGAGCCTGGCAAATACGGGGTGACCGTCCCGTCGTGCGCCTCGGCGGAGCGCTGGCGTGAAGCTCAGCGGCCACCGTCACAGATTGGGTCCGGGGCATACAGAAAAGTTGATCACGGGGTCGGGTAAGAAACCTTCCATACCTGGGTGCCACTAGTCCGCTATGGGACTGCCCCGGTTTTGGTTGACTCTTGACCTGTGAGGATCTTGGTCCTCCTGGAAGGATGCACCCGTGCCGAAAGCGTTCCCGCCTGAGTTCCGTCGTGACGTCGTCGCGGTCGCCCGCCGCCGGGGTGAGGCCCCGCTGTCGCAGATCGCGAAGGATTCGGGATCTCCGAATCGTGTCTTCACCGCTGGTTGAAGCTGGCCGACATCGAGGATGGAAACCGGCCCGGTGTGACCGCGGTCCAGTCCGCCGACCTGCGTGAGGCCCGGAGGCGGATCAAGCTGCTGGAGCAGGAGAACGAGATCCTGCGCCGGGCGGCGGCGTTCTTCGCCCGGGACATCTCCCCAAAATGATCTACCCGCTGTCCTCGGCCTTGCTGCTGACGGGATCCCCGTGGCGGTGACCTGCCGGGTGTCGGGTTTCTCCAAGTAGGCGTTCTACCGATGGAAGGCTGACCCGGTCAGCCAGCGGGACTGGGACGACGCCCACCTGATCAACGCCGCCTACGACATCCACGCCGACGACCCGGCGTTCGGCTACCGGCTCATCGCCGACGAACTGACCGACCGTGGTGTGGCCGCCGGCGAGAACCGGGTGCAGCGGTTGTGCGCTCAACAGCGAATCTGGTCGGTGTTTTCCCGCAGGGCTCGCAAGAGCCTGCGCCGGTCGGGGCCGCCGGTGCAGGACGACCTGGTCGGCCGCGAGTTCACCGCCACCGCTCCGGACCGGTTATGGCTGACCGACATCACCCCGC
Source organism: Pilimelia terevasa (assembly GCF_014647915.1). Taxonomy (GTDB): domain Bacteria; phylum Actinomycetota; class Actinomycetes; order Mycobacteriales; family Micromonosporaceae; genus Pilimelia; species Pilimelia terevasa. The sequence goes on along the minus strand of NZ_BMQC01000011.1, from coordinate 26,644 downwards.
TGCTCGGCACGCCGCTCCCGGCCACTGGTTGGTCGTTCGCCTCAACGAGTTGGAGCCGGGCGCGGGCCTGCCGTGGCCCGCGCATCGGGTTCCGCGGCGTGGAGTCCGGTAGCCCGGCCGAAACTACCGGCCACCGATTAGGTCGTGGACCTGCCGGAGCAGGTCGTTGGCCGTGAATGGCTTTGCCAGGGAGCTGATTTCGTGGGGGATGGAGGGGACGTCGTGGAGGCCCGCGCCGTCCCCGGACATGTACAGGATGGGAAGGTGGGGGTGCAGGCGGCGTAGTAGTTCGACGAGGCGGCGGCCGGACATCCCGGGCATCACCGTGTCGGTCACTAGCAGCGCGCAGCTTTCCTCGGACATGATTTTTAGCGCTTGCGGTCCATCGGTGGCCGACAGTGGGCGGTAGCCGGCAGCGGCGAGGATTCGAGTGAGCATTTCGCAGATTTCTGGCTGGTCGTCGACCACGAGGACCGTCTGGTTCTGTCCTAGCGGTGTGACCGCAGTGGAGGGTGCGGAGTTCGCGGTCGGACCCGAGCCGGAGGCCAGGGGTAGGTACAGGGAGAGGGAGGTACCTGCGCCGAGTGTGGAGCTGACGTGGAGGCTGCCGCCGCCGTCGGTGACGATGCCGTACACGGTGGCCAGTCCTAGGCCGGTCCCGTAGCCTACCGCTTTCGTGGTGAAGAATGGATCGAAGATGTGGGCGAGTGTCTCGTCGTTCATGCCAGTGCCGGTGTCGCTGACGGTCAGGCACGCGTAGCGCCCGGACGGTAGGGGCGGTTGGAAGTCTGGCTGGTGTTCGTCGAAATCGATGGGGCTGGCCTCGATGCGGAGGGTGCCGCCGTTTGGCATCGCGTCGCGGGCGTTGATGGCGAGGTTGACCAGTGCCTGCTGGATTTGGCCGCTGTCAGCATTGATTAGCACCGGTTCGTGGTACGGCGTGGTGACGAGTGTGATGTCCGCGCTGATTGCCCGGGAGAGCATCGCGCAGGCCTCAGTGATGGAGTCGTTGGCGTCGAGTACGTCGGTGCTGGTTTGCTCGCCGCGACTGAACAGCAGCAGTTGTCGGGTAAGTCCTGCGCCGCGCTCGGCGGCGTTGCGGACCTTGTCCAGATCCGCCTGTACGGCGGCGTCGGCCGCGCTGCGTTCGGCGGCGAACGCCGTGAAGTTCAGGATCATGGCCAGCAGGTTGTTGAAGTCGTGGGCGACGCCGCCGGCGAGTTGGCCGAGGCTCTGCATGCGCTGGGCCTGCCGGGTGCGTTCCTGTACGGTGTCGCGCCGCTCCTGCTCCTCCTTACGCGTGGTGATGTCACGGGCGACTGCCGCCGCCCCGACGACGACCCCGCGGGCGTCGTGGATGGGTGAGATGGTGAGTGCCACGTCGATGTCTGTGCCGTCTTTACGCCTGCGCTGGGTCTCGTACTCCTGGATGCTGCGGCCAGCGGCGACCTGGGCCAGCAGCATCGGAAGGTCCTGGTCACCGGCAGGTCCGCAGATGAGCGAGATATGGGATCCGACCGCCTCTGCGGCGGTGTAGCCGTACATCCGTTCAGCGCCCGGGTTCCAGGACGTGATAACGCCCTGCAGTGTCTTGCCGATGATCGCTTCGTCGGTCGATGCGACAACGGCTGCAAGCGTGCGCAGTGGCCCCTGGGACTGGACAGCGAACGCCTCGAGCTGCTGGGTATGGCGGGCGAGCATGACACTGACCGCGGTCACGGCGGCGGTGCTGAGCAGGAAGAGCAGGTGGTGTGTCGTGCCCCAGATCCTGTTGGGCCACCACGCGAGTGCGGAGATGAGCAGGAGCGCGTAGCCCCCGACGAACAGCACCGCCCGGGGGCGGCCGGACGATGCAGCGAGGCAGGGGCCTGCGGCCAACAAACCCGCCAAGATGAGCGTCGGCCCAGCAGCCGCGTCGAGTATGGCGAGGCTGCTCATGGTCGCGACGGCTACGAGTACGGCGGGGAACACGGAGCGTGCCGGCGGCTCCACCCCGACTTGGCCACGGACATCCGAAAACGCCGGTACTTCCTGGTGCATGCTTCGCCCACTTCCCGGGCGATCGTCGAATCGAGCTGCTTTCAACGCTACATCAGTCCTAGCGCCGCGCTGCCCGACTGGTGGTAATTTCTACCAAAATACACTATATATCGTCGGCCAGAGGGATGATCAGGCGGTGCGGTTGCCGAACCGAGAAGTATGGCGGCGGATCGTGGAGCCCGGCTCCGCGTTGGCGTTGGCAGCCGTCACTCTCGGGCTGGGAATATGTCTGACACTTGCCGCTGTAGCCGTCCTGGAGCGACTGCGCGGCCAGGTCGCGAGTCAGACGATGGATCGCCAGACTGCTCTGGCGCAGCAGGCGGTCGGCGCCGAGGCCACCAGATATGTCGACGCTGTCGGTGATGTGGCGGCCTCGGTGGGCGCGCAAGCGGAACTCACGACCGGTGATTTCGCAGACATCACCGCCCCGCTGGCCGCCCAACGGCTTAGTGGTGCCTCTGGGGTGGTGTTCGTCGTGCCCGCCGAGCGGGACCGGTACGGGGCGGTCCAGCGGTTCTGGCGGGGCCGGGGCGCGGCCGGGTTGGTATTCAAACCTGCCCCCGGTGATCCGGGCGGGACGCACATGTTCACCGTCTTCAGCCGCAACCTCGACGGCAGCGCCCCAACGCTGGCCGGGATCGACATCCGCAACGCTCCCCAGCCCAGCGCTGCCCTGACGGAGGCACGGCGGACTGGTCAAACCGTGGTGTCGGACACCTACCAACTCCTCCGCGACCGCGGCCTGCCAGTAGACCAGCAGCAGATGTCGTTTGTCCTCGCCGCGCCGGTGTACAGCCCTGTCGACAGTGCGGGGGGCCGCACCTTTCGCGGCTGGATTCTGATGGGACTGCGCGGCCAGGATTTCATCAGCCAGACGTTACGGAGCACCGCGCAAGACTTGCTCGGTGTCACCCTTACCACCCCGGGGGCAGGCGGCGCCCAGGTCACGGTGGCCAAACTGGGTGACGGGACCGGCGCTGACCTGCACCGGTCGGTGTCGATCCCCGTGGCACAGCAGCAGTGGGGCCTCCACACCGCCGCGACAGCCACCAGCCTTCCCGGCAGCGGACGGTCGCTGCCCATCGGCGCGACGGCGACCGGCTCGGCCATCTCCCTGCTGCTCGCTGTCCTCGTGTACGTGCTGCTCAGCGCCCGTGCACGAGCGCTAGCCCGGGTGGCCGACGCGACTGCCCAGCTGCGCGGGCAAGAACGCGCCGCCCGCGACCAGGCGAACCTGCTAGCACTCATCATGGACAGCATCAGCGAAGCGGTAATCGTGGTGGACCGGTCGGGCCAACTCGTGCACCACAACAGCGCCGCCGCCCCGATCACCGGACCCGCCGGCGACAGTGCCTGGCTGGCGAGCCAGCCGGCGTATCGCCTGGACGGTTCGTTATTCGACACCGAGGACCTACCGTGGACACGTGCGGCACAGCGCGACGAGTCGGTGGACCGGGAAGAAATGATCATCGGTTTCCGGGGCGCGTCGGACGGTTCCGTCCTCAGCGTCAACGCACGGCCGCTGCACCACCGAGCCGCCCGCCCCGGTGCAGTCGCCGTCCTGCGAGACGTCACGGCCCGCAAGCAGCACGAGGCGCAACTCGCCGTCGCCTCGGCCTTGCTGGAGCAGGAACTCGCACAACGCCGGCTGACCGAGGCCAAACTACTGGAACAGACCGAGGAACTGAACATCTTCGCCGGAGTCGTCGCCCACGACCTCAAGTCGCCGCTGGCTAGCGTGGCCGCCTACGCGGAACTGCTCCAAGAGGAGTCGGCCGCACCGCCGGGCGAACCGGTACGCGCCGACCACGGGGACAATGTCGACTCCATACTCCGGGGAATAGAGCGCATGCGACGGCTGATCGACGACCTGCTCAGCTATGCGACCGCCCGCGATGCGAACCAAAAGATCGAGGAAATCGATCTGAACCAGGCGGTCCGTGAAGTCGTGACCGAACGTACCGCCCATCTGTGCGCCGGGCCCACCCACACGTCGGCGACGCTGCCCCTCATCGACATCCATGCGGTGGCCGTAACCGTACGCGCGGACCGGGCGATGCTCCGCCAACTCCTCGACAACCTCATCGGCAACGCGCTCAAGTACACCACGCCAGGCCAGCCGGCCCACGTCGAAATCAGCGCTGAACGCCACGCGGACGGCCTCGTCAAGGTAGTCATCGCCGACCACGGAATCGGAATCCCGACCACGCAGCACGCGCGAGTTTTCGACTCATTCCACCGCGCCCACACGACCGGGAGCTACCAGGGAACCGGACTCGGCCTGGCCATCTGCCGACGGATCGTCCAACGCCACGGCGGCACCATATCCGTGGACGACAACCCCGGCGGCGGGAGCCGCTTCCACTTCACGATGCCAGCAGGCTGATTCACGACCCCCACGGCCGGACGGCAGGTTCAGTCGGTGGAAGCATCTGAGCTGATCAGCTCGGCGAATACTTCGGAGGGTTTCTTCCAGCCGAGGATCTCACGGGGCTGGTCGTTGATTTCAGCGGCGACCATGGCGAGGTAGTCCGGGCTGGAGGTGATTTTCACGGCTTTGGGGAGGTATTCGCGGACGATCCGGTTGAGGTTCTCGTTGCTGCCGCGCTGCCAGGGTGAGTGGGGCGGGCGAAGTAGACCGGCATCGTGGTGGCGGTGATTTGCTTGTGCCGGACCATCTCAGAGCCGCAATCCCAGGTCAGCGACTTGCGCGCCTGGACGGGTAGACCTTTGACCGCGCCGATGAGTTGCGGGTGGGTGGGGCCGGGACCCGCAGCCGTCTGCCGGGATCATCGATTCCCAGAGCGTCAAAGGCGCCGACACCGTCGGTGCCGATTCGCGTGGCTACGACGCGGGGAAGAAGGTCAACGGCCGTAAGCGGTTCATCGTCACGGACACGTTGGGGCTGCTGGTCACCGCCTGGGTGCTTGCCGCCTCGTGGCAGGACCGCGACGGCGCCAAAGGCGCCCTGATCGCCGCCACGATCACCGCGCCGGGCATGCGATACGTGTTCGCTGACCAGGGCTTCGCCGGCCGACTCGTCGACTGGTGCGCCACCAGCTCGCGCATGAACCTGGACATCGTGCGCCCACCGGCCGGGCAGCGCGGCTTCGTCGTGCACCGCCGACGCTGGGTCGTCGAACGCACCCTGGCCTGGCTCACCGCCCACCGCCGCCTGGCCCGCGACTACGAACGCACCACCACGGTCTCCGAAGCCATGATCCGGTGGGCGGCCATCAACCAGATGCTGCGCCGCCTCACCCGCGACCATCCCACCCAACGGCAGAAACGCCGCCACTTCGACTGGCCCGACTGACACCATTACGAAACACCTACTGAGGCACATGTAGGTCGAATGGCGGCTCTACGGACCCGCCTCGTACCGGGTCGCGTCGGCCAGGAGGCGGGAGGGTGCCGTGACCGTTGATGCCGTCACTGGAGTCATACGGCCGCGGCGAGCGCCGGCGGCCCGGGCGAGTGTCTGCAGTAGTCGTTCAGTGGCGTTCCAGTCGAGGCATGCGTCGGTGACGCTCACATCGGGGCGCAGGGGGCGGGCCGCGGGGGCTTGCCGGCCGTCGGTGAGGTACGACTCGATCATGACGCCGGCGAGCGCGGTGTTGCCGGCGGCGACCTGTGCGGCGAGGTCGGTGACGACGGCTGGCTGCCGCAGGTGGTCCTTGCCGCTGTTGCCGTGCGAGGCGTCCACGACGAGGCGGGGTGGCAGGCCGGCCCCGGTCAGCCGCGTTAGGGCGTCGGCGACGGCCGCGGCGCCGTAGTTGGGTGTCGGGCCGCCGCGCAGCACCAGATGGGCGTGGGGGTTGCCGATGCTGCGGACCCGCGTCAGTCGTCCGTCGGGCCCGACCACGGGCAGTACGTGGGTCAGGCTCGCGGCCCGGACCGCGTCGATCGCGGTGTCGAGGCGGCCGGAGACGCAGTTCTTCATGCCGACCGGCATGGGGAGGCCGGAGGCCAGGTGCCGGTGCGGCTGGCTGGCGACCGTGCGGGCGCCGATCGCAGCCCAGCTCACGGTGTCGGCGACGTAAGGCGCGAGTAGCGGGTCCACGAACTCGTACGCCAGGGGTAGTCCGGTGGCGGCCGCGGCGACGAGGAACTCCCGGCCGCGTCGTACGCCCGTGGCCACGTCGCCGCGGCCGTCGAGGGTCGGGTCGGGCAGCAGCCCGGTCCAGCCCGAGACGGTGCGCGGCTTCTCCAGGTACGCGCGGAGCACCACGACCAGGTCGTCGCCGTAGCGGCGGGCGGCGGCCGCGAGCCGGCCGGCGTACTCCAGCGCGGCGTCGGTGTCGTGCACCGAGCACGGTCCGACGATCGTCAGCAGGCGCGGGTCGTGCCCGTCGAGGACTGCCCGGACGGCGGCGCGGCCCCGGGTCACCGAGCGCGGCGCCGGCGGGAGGGCCGCGGCTATCGCGGCCGGCGTCGGTAGGGGGTCAGACATCGGTGGTGGTCCTCTCGTCAGGGGCGGTGAGGCGGCGCGGCAGCCAGGCGGCCGCCACTGCGGCGACGACGGCTAGTGCCAGCACGCACCAGAAGGCATCGGCGAAGGCGGCCGCGATGGCGCCGGGGCCGCGTGCGGTCAGCCGGTGCTGCAGCGCGACGGCCAGGGCCGCGGTGCCGAGGGAGCCGCCGAGTGTGTTCAGAAGGTTCAGCGCGCCGGCGGCGTGGGGGATGTCTGGCCGGCTGACTCGCCGGTACACCAGCGCCATGATCGGGGCGCTGATGAGTGCGGCGCCGAAGCCGCGCGCGACGAGCGCGGCGGCGACGACGCTGTCCGGTAGTGCGGCGGCGAGCTGGGTGAACGGCGCGGTGCCGGCGGCGACCAGGGTGATTCCGGCAAGGACCAGCGTGCGGGGCGGGGTGCGGTCCACGAGCCGCTGTACGAGCAGCGACCCGGCGACGGCCCCGGCGCCCTGCGGGGCCAGCAGCAGGCCCGCCTCCCACGGGGAGAGGCCGGCACCGTCCTGCAGGTACAGCGGCAGCAGGAACATCGTGCCGAACACCGAGGCGCCGAGCATCAGCAGCGCCAGAGCTGCCGCGCCGAACGGTGGCCGCGCGAACAGCCGCAGGTCGACCAGGGGCGGCACGGGCCGGGACCGGCGCTGTCCTGCCCGGCCGGATCGCAGGGCGTGCCCGACGTATGCGGCGAGCATCGCGGTGCCCAGCGCCAGCGCGGGTCGCGGGCCCGACAGCCCGTACACGAAGGTGGCCAGGCCCGGTGCGAGTAGTAATGCACCGACCATGTCGAAGGGAGGCCGCGACGGCGCCGGCGCGACGGCCGGCACGTGCCGGCTCGCCAGTAGTACCGCGGTGATGCCGATCGGCAGGTTCACGAGGAACAGCCACGGCCAGTCGGCGACGCCGAGGATCGCGCCGCCCAGCAGCGGCCCGAGGACGGGGGAGAGCAGCGGTACGACGCCGACGACGCTGATGAGGCGGCCGATCTTCGGCCCGGCCGCCCGGGCCAGCAGCGCCTGACCGGTGGGGGGCAGCAGCCCGCCCGCCAGGCCCTGGAGGACGCGGAACGCGACCAGGCTCGCCAGCGACCACGCGGCCGCGCACAGCGCCGAGGCGGCCACGAACCCGACGACGGCGCCGATCCAGACGCGCTTTCCGCCGTACCGCTCGGCGAGCCAGCCAGAGGCGGGGACGGCCGCGACGACGGCGAGCAGGTACGCCGTGCTGACCCAGTGGATGTCGGCCACCCGGGCGCCGAACGCGTCGGCGAGCGTGTCCACCCCGACGGCGACGATCGTGGCGTCCAGTGTGGCCATGAACGTACCGAGCACCAGGATCCCGGCGACGCGCCACAGGTCGGCGCCGACCCGTTCCGGGGCGGCGCTCACCGCAGCCCCGCCACGAACGCGGCCGCGTCCTCGTCGAGCCGGCCCGGCAGCGCGGCCAGCGCACTCTGCAACGCGTCCGCCAGCGCGGCCGCCTCCCCGGCGGTGAACATGCCCGCCTGGTACGCCAGGACGCCGGACCAGCCGCCGTCCCCGGGTACGACGGTGACGGTGACGGGGTGGTGGGTCCGCTCGCGGAACCGCGCCCCGGTGACCGTCAGGCCGGGCGCCGGCTCGCGCAGCCTGGCCGGGTCGACCGGGTAGTTCTCGAACACGACCATGCTGTCGAACAGGCGCCGCCGCCCGGTCAGCTCGGTCAGCTCGCCCAGCCCGACGGCGGAGTGTCCGGCCAGCGCCTGCTGCCGGGCCTGGAGGTCGGCGAGCGCGTCGCCGACGGTCCCGGTGAAGCGGGCGCGGGCCGGCACGGTGTTCGCCAGCAGCCCGATGATCTCCTCGATGCCGTCCACGTCGGCGTCGCGCGCCGAGACCATGACGCCGAAGCAGGCCTCCGGGCGCCCCGACCGGGCGGCCAGCACCGCCGCCCACGCGCCCTGCAGCAGGGTGTTCGGGGTCAGGCCGCGCCGCGCGGCGGCGGCCGTCAGCGCGGCGACGCGCGGCGCCGGCACGGTGAACAGGACCGGCGCGGCGGCGGCGACCCGGTGGTCCCGGCCGCGGGTGAGGGCGTCGCCCTCCGGCAGGTCCGCCAGCGCGTCCCGCCAGGCCGCGATGTCCGCGGCGCGGTCCCGGCCGGCGAGCCAGTCGGTGTACCGGGACAGCGGCACCGGTGCGGGCAGGGGCGTGCCGGCGTACCCGGCGAACAGCTCCGCCAGGATCCGCGGCGCCGACCAGCCGTCCGAGAGCAGGTGGTGGCTCGTCAGCGCGAGCGTCCACGCGTGCGGGCCGCGGCGCAGCGCCGCGACCCGCAGCAGCGGTCCGGTCGCCAGGTCGAACGGCTCGGCCAGTTCGTCGTCCAGCGAGTCGGCCTCCCGGACGTCCACGCGCGGCGCCGGGGGTACGACCTGGACGGCGTGTCCGGGCGGGAACACCGCGCCCAGGTGCGGGTGCCGGCGCACCAGTTGCCCGGCGGCGGCGCGGAGCGCGGCGAGATCCAGCGGGCCGTCGAGGTGGAAGGCCGCCTGCACGGTGTACGGCTCGGGGTGTCGGAGCAGCACCTCCTGCAGCGGCGTGAGCGGCAGGACCCCGGCCGGCGCGCAGAGCGCGCGGGCGGCGTCCGCGAAGTGCCCGGCCAGGGCGGCGACGTCCGCCGCGCCGAACAGCGCTTCCGGCCACGTGAACCGCACGCCCAGGGTGTCGTCGCGGACCAGCGCGTCGATCATCAGCGGGTACGGCAGCGGCAGGTCGGCGCCGCCACCGGAGCCGAGCGGGTCGGCGTCGGGCGCCGGCTGCCACGGCGTCTCCGCCGCGGGCGGGGCGGGGAAGCGGCCCAGGTAGTTCCAGCTCACCTCCGGCCGGCGGCCGTCGGCGTCCAGGATGCCGTGGCCCAGGCCGTCACCGGCCGCGGCGAGGTGGTCCCGTACGGCGGCGACCGCGGCCGGGCCGGCCGGGGGCGCGATCCGGGCCGGGTGCACGGCCGTGAACCAGCCGACGGTCGCCGACAGGTCCACTGGCCCCGAGCCGTCCGGCGCCCGCGGCGGGCGGCCGTGGCTCTCCAGCGCGACCAGCAGGTCGGGCGCGGTGCCGCGCCAGGCGGCCACGGCCCGCGCCAGCGCGGTCAGCAGGACGGCGTCCGGCGTGCAGCGGTACGCCGCCGGCAGCGCGGTCAGCAGGGTCCCGGTCGTCGCCGCGTCGAGCCACAGGTGGTGGTGCCGCGCGGTGCCGGCCGTGTCGCGGGCAGGGTCGAGCGCGGCGCCCAGCGCGGGCGGCCCCGCGGTCACCCGCGCCCAGAACGGCAGCTCCCCCGCCCGGCCGTCCCGCGCCGCGCGCAGCGACCGCGCCCACCCCAGGAACGACTGCCCGTGCCGGGTCAGCTCCCCGCCCCCGTACGCGTGGGCGAGGTCGTCGAGCAGCACCCGCCACGAGACGGCGTCCACGAGGGCGTGGTGGGCGACGAGTACGAGCCGGCCCGGGCGCCCGGCACCCGGGTCGCACCAGATGGCGCGCAGCAGCGGCGGCGTGCGCAGGTTCATCGCCGCCCGCGCCGCCTCGACCGCCGCGTCGACGCGCGCCCGCACGTCGCCGTCGGCGGTGCGCACGTGCACGAGCACGTCCGCGCCGGTGACGGTGCCGGGCGCGGGAATGCGCAGCGCGCCGCCGGCCAGGTGCGCCCGCAGCACGTCGTGCCGGGCCAGCACCGCGTCCAGGGTGGTGCGCCACCGCCGGGCCTCGCCGCCCGCCGGTACGCAGACCTCCACCCACTGGCAGAAGCGGTCGGCCGCACTCCCCGCGCGGCGCAACAGGTCGCGCATGACCGGGGTGAGCGGGGCGTCGCCCACCGCGGGGGCGTCGGCCGCCGGCTGCGCCGGGGTACCGCAGCGGGCGGCGATCCCCGCCACCGTGCGCCCCTCGAAGACGTCCCGCGCCGTCAGGGCCAGGCCCGCGCGCCGCGCGCGGGACACCACCCGCAGCGACGCGATGCTGTCGCCGCCGACGTCGAGGAAGGCGTCGTCCACGGTCACGTCCCGGCCGAGCACCTCGCGCAGGACCCGCAGCAGCGTCGCCTCCGCGGGGGTGGCCGGCTCGCGGGCGGGTCCGCCGCGCGCCCGCTCCGGCGCCGGCAGGGCGGCCTGGTCGAGCTTCCCGGCGGGGGTCAGCGGAAGCCGGTCCAGGAACACCACGGCCGACGGCACCATGTGCTCGGGCAACTGGGCGGCGAGGTGGCCGGTCAGCGCCGCGGCGTCGGCGTCGCCGATGACGTACGCGACGAGGCGGTCCCCGCGGACGACGACCGCGCAGCCGCGCACGTCCGGGTGCGCCGAGAGCACGGTCTCGATCTCGGGCAGCTCGATGCGGAAGCCGCGCAGCTTCACCTGCGCGTCGGTGCGGCCGAGGAACACGAGCTGCCCGTCCGGGCGCCAGCGCGCCAGGTCGCCGGTGCGGTACATGCGCTCGCCGGGCGGGCCGAACGGGTCGGCGACGAACCGCCCGGCGGTCAGCCCCGGCCGGTTGAGGTAGCCGCGGGCGAGCTTCGGGCCCGCCAGGTACAGCTCGCCCACCGCCCCGACGCCGACCGGCAGCAGGCCGCCGTCGAGCACGTACGCGCGCACCAGCGGGTCGGGGCGGCCGATCGGCAGCGGGCCGGCATCGTCCCGGTCGTACCGCCAGGTCACCGAGTTCACGGTGACCTCGGTCGGGCCGTACGCGTTGAACAGCGCCCTGCGCCCGCGGCCCCAGCGGGCCGCCAGCGCCGGGTCGAGCCGCTCGGCCCCGACGACGAAGAACACGCCCGGGTCCACGGCGGCGTCGTCGGGCATCGCGGCCAGGAACGAGGGCAGCAGGTTCATGCCGGTGACCCGCTGGGCGGCCGCGTAGTCGAGCAGCTCGTCGCCGGGCAGCCGCACCTCGTCCGGGGCGATGACCGAGGCGCCGCCCGACAGCAGCGGCAGCAGCGTCTGCCACACCGCCACGTCGAAGCTGGTGGAGGCGAAGTGCAGGTACCGCTCGCCGGTGCCGATGCCGACGACGTCCTCCTGCAGCGACACCAGGCTCGGCACGCCGCGCAGCGGCACCCCGACGCCCTTGGGCCGGCCGGTGGTGCCGGAGGTGTAGATGACGTACGCGAGCGCGTCCGGGGTGAGGCCCCGGCGGGCGTGCACCGGGTCGGCGTCCCACCCGCGCGGGCCACCCGGCGCCGTCGGGTCCACCGCGGGCAGGTCGGCGTGGCCGCCGTCGGTGGCGACGGCGGCGGTCGGCGCGGCGTCGGCCAGCATGTAGGCCAGCCGCTCCCGCGGGTAGGCCGGGTCCATCGGCACGTAGACCGCGCCGGCCTTCAGCACGCCCAGCAGCGCGACGGGCATCTCCACGTCCCGGCCGAGCAGCACCGCGACGCGGTCCTGGGCGCGCACGCCGCGGGCCAGCAGCGCGTGGGTGAGCCGGTTGGCGCGGCGGTCCAGCTCGGCGTAGGTCAGCGTGCGGTCGCGGCAGACGACGGCCTCGGCATCCGGGGTGCGGCGGACCCAGGCGGCGAACTCCGCCAGCACGCCGCCGACGGGCCGGCGCGGCTCCGGTCCCACTCCCAGGCCCAGGACCTGGTCGCGCTCGGCGGCGTCGAGCACCGCGAGGCGGGCGACGGGAGTGTCCGGGCCGGCGACGATCTGGCGCAGGAGGTGGCGCAGGCCGCGGCCGTACGCCGCGGCGGTGTCCGCGCCGAACGCCTCGGGCTGGTAGCCGAGGCCGATCCTGATGTCGTCGCCGGGGATGACGATAACGGTCAGTGGGTAGTGCGTGGCGTCGGTGATGTCGACGCCCGTCAGCGCGAGCCCCGGTCCGACCTCGACGCGGGTGCGGTCCGACAGCGGGAAGTTCTCGACCACGAGCATCGTGTCGAACAACTCGCCCGCGCCGGCCGCCCGCTGGATGTCGGGCAGCCCCAGGTGGTGGTGCTCGGCGAGCGCGGTGGCCTCGGCCTGTACGCGGTCCAGCAGCGCGGCGACCGGCTCGGCCGGCGCGGCGGCGACCCGCACCGGGATCGCGCTGCCGAGCTGACCGATGGTCGCCTCGACGCCCGGCACCTCCGCCGGCCGGCCCGAGACCGGGCAGCCGAACACGACATCGCGGCGGCCGGTGAGCCGGCCGAGCAGGATGCCCCACGCCGTGTTGAGGACCGTGGCGAGAGTGACGCCGCGCTCGCGGGCGAAGCGGCGCAGCTCCGCGCTGAACTCCGGCCCGAGGTCCACCGCCACGCGTGCGGGCCGGCCGACCGTCGCCCGCGCCGTCGTCGGCGCGAGGCGGGTGCCCTCGGCGCCGGCGAGTGCCCTCTCCCACGCCGCGAGCGCCGCGCCGCGGTCCCGGCCGGCGAGCCAGCGGTGGTACGCGGTCGGCGACGGTGCCACCGGCGCGGGCGGCCCGCCGCCCAGCTCGGCGTACGTGGCCAGCAGCGCGCGGCCGACCAGCGGCATGGACCAGCCGTCGAGCAGCGCGTGGTGGATGGTGATGGCGAGCCGGTGGTCGTCGGGGGCCAGCGCCGCGAGCAGGAACCGGATCAGCGGCGGCCGGGTGGGCGAGAACGGCCGGTCCAGCTCCTCGCGCAGCGCGGCGTCGAGCCCGCCGTCGATGTGCCGCCACTCCAGGCGCACGTCGGCCGGCAGGACCTGGACGACGTCGCCGGCCGCGGTCAGGTGCAGGTGGGCGCGCAGCGCCGGGTGCCGGCGCAGCAGTTCCGCTGCCGCGTCCCGCATCCGGGCGGTGTCGACCGGCCCGCTCAGCCGGGCCACGGCCTGCACGACGTACACGTCGGCGGTCGGTGTCTCGGCTCGGTCGCCCTCCGCGCAGGGGGGTTCGGCGCGCTCGTCGGCGGCGCCGCCCAGGAGCGTGTGGTACGTCAGGCCGACCTGTAGCGGGGTGGCCGGCAGGATGTCGGTGACCGGCCCGTCGGCCTCGACGGCGTCGATCGCGGCCTGGTCGAGGTCGACCAGTGGCAGGTCCGAGGGGGTGAGTCCGCCGCCGACGTGCCCGGCCAGTGCCTCCAGCGTTTCGGCCCACGCCCGCTGGAGCCGGGCGACCTCCGCCGCCGGGAGGACGGTCGACGCGGCGGTCCACTCGACGGCGAGCCGGTCGCCGGCCACGAAGCAGTTCAGCGCCAGCAACTGCTCCAGCGCCTTGGCCGGCGGTTCGACGACGGCGAACGGGTCGCCCTCGGGAAGGTGCCACCCGGCGTCGGGCAGCGGGGCGAAGCGCCCCAGGTAGTTCAGCAGCACGTCCGGCGGCGGCGTGGCGGACAGCTCCTCGCGCGTGGTGGGGTCGAGGTGGCGCAGCACGCCGTAGCCGACGCCGGGCAGGGCCCGCGCGGCCTCCTTCGCCGCGCGCAGCAGTCGCCCGACGTCGCCGGCGGTCGGTACGCGCACCGGGTGCTCGCTGGTGAACCACCCGACGGTCCGGGCCAGGTCCACCTCGGAGCGGTCGCGGCCGTGGCCCTCCATCGTCACCGAGACGCTGTCCAGCGGCTTCCACCGCCGCAGTGCGAGCGTCAGCGCGGCGAGCAGGATCTCGTCGACGCCGGCCCGGTACGCCGCGGGCAGCGCGGTCAGCACGGCGGCGGTCTGCTGCGGGGTGGCCAGCGTCCGGGTCACCGCGGCGGTGGCGACCGTGTCGGCGGCCGGGTCCAGCGGGCGGGCCGCGATGCGGTCGCCGTCGAGCGCGTCGCGCCAGTGGGCCAGCTCGCCGCGGTGCGCGCCGGACTCGCCGCGCTCGGCCAGCAGGATCGCGTGCCGCCGCCACGAGGTGCCCACGGGCGCCAGCGGCTCCCCGGCGCAGGCGGCGCGCAGGTCGGCCAGCAGCACCCGCCAGGACACCCCGTCCACGGCGAGGTGGTGGATGACGAGGACGAGCCGGTCGGGTTCGCCGGCCGGGGCGCGGACGAGGGCGGCGCGCAGCAGCTCGCCGGCGGCGGGGTCGAGGGTGGCCGCCAGCCGCTCCGCGACGGCGGCGAGCCCGGCGGGCGACCGGTCGGCTGCGTCGCGCAGCTCGCGTGCGTCCGGCAGCACCGACCCCCGCGGCCGGATGTCGACGCCGGCCGGCGAGGCCCGCAGGCGCAGCGCGTCGTGGTGCTCCAGCAGGGCGCGCAGCCCGCGGTCGAGGTCGGCCAGGGGGAGCCGCGCGTCGAGCCGCAGCGCCGTCCACTGCGCGTAGCCGGCGACGGCGCGGGGCTCGTTGGGCTCCAGGAGCGCGCGCACGATCGGCGGCGCGGGCACCGGGCCGACCGGCTCGTCGGGTACGGCCGGTGCCTCGTCGCGCCGCCGCGCCGCCGCGGCCACGTCCGCGAAGCTGCGCCGCGCCAGCAGCTCCCGGGGCGCCAGCTCCAGCCCGTGGGCGCGCAGGCGGCTCGTCACGCTGATCGCGGTGATGCTGTCGCCGCCGAGGGCGAAGAAGTCGTCGTCCACGCCGACGGCGGCGGCGCCGAGCACCTCGCCGACCGTCGCGCAGAGCAGCCGCTGCGCCGCCGTGGCCGGGGCGCGGCCGCCGCCGTCCACGCGGGGCGCCGGCAGCGCCGCGCGGTCCAGCTTGCCGTGTGCCGTGGTCGGCAGCGCGTCGAGGACGACGACCGCGGCGGGCACCAGGTGCTCCGGCACCCGGCCGGCGAGCGCGGCGCGCACCCCGGCCGGGTCGAGTTCCCCGCCGACCACGTAGCCGACGAGCCGCCCGCCGCGCACCGCGGCCGCCGCCGCGGCCACCCCCGGCAGCGCGCCGAGTGCCGCCTCGACCTCGCCGACCTCGACGCGGTACCCGCGCACCTTCACCTGGCCGTCCCGCCGGCCGCGGTACTCCAGTCCGCGCGGCGTCCACCGGGCCAGGTCGCCGGTGCGGTACATCCGGTCGCCGGGCGCGCCGTACGGGTCGGCGACGAAGCGCTCCGCGGTCGCCCCGGGCAGCCCCCGGTAGCCGCGCGCCAGCCGCGGCCCGGCCAGGTACAGCTCGCCGACGTGGGCGGGGCGCAGGGCGCCGTCGAGGACGTACGCCCGCGTCCCGGGCAGCGGCCCGCCGATGGTGACCGCGTCGCCGGACACCGCGGCGGCCGTGCCGTCCACGGTGGCCTCGGTCGGCCCGTACAGGTTGCGGGCGGCCACGCCGGAGGCGGCCACGCGCTCCCACAGCGCCGGTGGGGTGGCCTCCCCGCCGAGCACGAGCAGCGCGGGCCGGTGCGGCCCGTCCAGGAGCCCGCCGTCGACCAGCGGCCCCGCCATGGACGGGGTGGTGTCCACGACGTCGATGCGGTCCCGGGCGTAGGCGGCCAGCAGGGCGCCCGGGTCGCGGGCGGTCTCGGCGTCGTAGACGTGCAGTTCGTGCCCGCAGAGCAGCCACAGCAACTGGTCGAGCGCCGAGTCGAAGGCGAACGAGTAGGTGTGCGCCACGCGCAGCCGCCGCCCCGCGGCGGCGTCGGCGACCATGCCGTGGCGGTGCCCGTGGACCAGCTCCGCGAGCGCGCCGCGCCGCCCGAGGACGCCCTTGGGCGCGCCCGTCGAGCCCGACGTGTGGATGACGTACGCCAGGTCGTCGGGGTGGCGCTCCACCTCCGACAGCGGCGGGCCGACGGCGACGCTCACGGCGAGTACCGGTACCGGCGACACGTCCGCGGTCGACGGCGTGGCGATCGTGAGCCGGGCGCCGGCCGCGAGCTGACGCAGCCGGGCGGCCGGCTGGGTCACGTCCAGCGGCAGGAACGCCGCTCCCGCGTCGAGGACCGCGAGCAGCGCCACGACCAGGTCGGCCGAGCGCGGCAGCGCCAGCGCGACCACGTCGTCGCGGCCGACGCCGCGCTCGCGCAGCGTCCGCGCCAGCCCGTGCACCCGCCCGGCCAGCTCCGCCCCGGTCAGCCGGTCGGCCCCGCACACCAGCGCGACCGCGGCCGGGTCCAGGGCGTCCACCAGGTCCGACACGTCCGGCGCCGCCCCGGCGACCGGCGCGGGGGACCACTCCCGCAGCAGGTCCGCGGAGTCGAGCAGCTCCACCCGCCCGACCGGCACCCCCGCCACCAGGCCGGCGAGCAGCCTGCGCAGCGCGGTCAGCCGCGCGTCGACCGCCGCCTGGTCGTGGGTGCGGGCGTCCACCTCGAACGTCAGCGCCAGCCCCCCGGCACGGGTCGGCAGGACCGCCAGGCCCATGTCCTCGGGCGGCCCGCCGGCCACGTTGCGCATGACGCCGACCGCGTCGGCGAAGTCGATGGCCAGGTCGAACGCCTTGAGGTTGACGCCGCGCCCGTGCAGCAGGGCGCCCGCGCCGGGCGCGGCCAGGTCGCGGGGCAGGTCCTCGCCCCGGTACCGCTGGTGGGCCCGCATCTCCCGGAGCACCCCGGCGACCCGCCGGCCCAGCGACGCCAGGTCGTCGCCGCCGCGCACCGCCAGCCGCGCGGGCAGCACGTTGACGGCCATCGCGGGCGTGCGCAGCGCCGCGCCGGTGCGGCACATCAGCGGTACCGCGAAGACGACCTCGGTGCCGCCCAGGACGCGGTGCAGCAGCGCGGCGTAGGCGGCGATCAGGCCCTCGCCCCAGGTGATGCCGGTGGCGTCGGCGGCGGCCTTGAGCTGCGCCACCTCCTCGGGGGGCAGCACCGCGTGCGCGGTCCGCGTGCCGGACGGCGGCCCGGCGGGCGCGGCGCCGTCGCCCAGTTCGGGCAGCGGCGTGAACCGCTGGACCCAGTACCGGCGGTCCCGCTCCGCGTCGGGGCCCTCCCGGTACGCGCGGTCGGCGGCGACGAGGTCGGCGAACGCGCCGAAGGTGGCGGCCGGCGCCGTCGCGCCGGTGACCAGGGCCGTGTAGTGGGCCGCGGTGCGGCGCGCCAGCATCGCCGCCGTGTAGCCGTCGAAGACCAGGTGGTGCCCGAGCTGGGTGAACCAGACCTCCCGCGCGGACAGGCGCAGCACCGTGTACGCGAACAGCGGCCGGTCGACCATGCCGCGGCACTGCCGCGCGAGGCGCTGCCGCTCGGCCGCGGTGAACGCGTGCGCGGCCGCCGCGGGGTCCGCCTCGCCGCTCAGGTCGAGGACCCGGGGCCGGGGCGCCGGCCCGGCGGCGACCGACTGGCGCGGACCGTCGGCGGTCTCGGTGACGCGCAGCCGCAGGCACTCCGCCTCGCCCACCGTCGCCTGGATCGCGTCGGCCAGCAGTTCCGCGTCCACCGGGGTGTCGCCGCGCACCTCCACGACGTCGCCGACGAGGTAGTACGGCGACTCGGGCTCCAGCCGCTGGGCGTTCCAGATGCCGAGCTGCGCGCCGGTCAGCGCAAGGGTGGTCATGGCCTGCTCCTCGATGCGGGGGTGCGACGGACCTCCCGGGCCAGCAGCCACAGGAGGTAGCAGCCGCCGATGGCGGTGGTGACGACGCCGACCGGCAGCGCCACCGGCGCCAGCAGCGCCTGCGCGGCCAGGTCCGCGCCCTGAAGGAGGACGGCGCCGACCAGGGCGGCCGGCAGCAGCGGTACACCCGGCGCGGCGGCCAGCCGGCGGCCGATCTGCGGCGCGGCGAGCGCGATGAACGCGACGGGTCCGGCGACGGCGGTGACGGTGGCGGTACAGCCGACGCCGATGAGCACCAGCTCCAGGCGCAGCCGCTCCAGCCGGATGCCCGTGGCGACGGCGAGGTCGTCGCCCAGCGACGCCTGCAGGACGGCGCGCGACCGGGCGGCCAGCAGCGCGAGCAGCACGGCGATCACGGCGAAGGGCACGCCGAGGTCGGCCCAGTCGACGCCGTTCAGGGAGCCGGCGCTCCACCCGACGGCGGCGATGGCGATGTCCAGGTCGGCGCGCAGGACGATCCACGAGTTGACGGCCGACAGCGTGGCGTTGGCGGCGATGCCGATGACGACGAGCCGCAGCCCGGAGACCCCGCCGCGCAGCGCCAGGAGGTACACGACCGCGGCGGCGGCGAGCCCGCCGAGGACCGAGGCGGCGGTGAGCTGGGTGGGCGTGCCGGCGAGCACCGTCAGCGCGACCAGCGCCCCGGTGTACGCGCCCGCGTCGAGCCCGATGACGTCGGGGCTGCCCATGGGGTTGCGGGTGAGGTTCTGGAAGACCGCGCCGGCGGCGCCCAGCGCCGCGCCGAAGACGAACCCGGCGAGCACCCGCGGCAGCCGCCACTCCCGGATGACGACGTGCGGCCCGCCGGGGGCGCCGGACAGCGCCTCGTACACCCGGTCCGGGCCGGCCCACGTCGGGCCGTAGCAGAGGCCGGCGACGGCGAGGGCGGCGGCGGCGAGCAGCAGCGCGGCGGCCAGTACGAGCGTGCGGCGCCGGACCCGCAGCGACAGCCCGCCGCGGCGCAGTACCAGCGCCGTCACCGCCGGACCGCCCAGATCAGCACCGGGCCGCCGAGCAGCGCGGTCACGATCGCCACCGGCAGCTCGCCCGTGGGCAGCAGCAGGCGGGAGCCGACGTCGGCCAGGAGCAGCAGGACCGGCCCGACCGCCGCGGCGAACGCGGTCAGCCAGGGCACCGACGCGCCCGCCAGCGGACGCACCAGGTGCGGCACGATGAGGCCCACGAACAGGATCGGCCCGGCGAGCGCCGTGGCCGCCCCGGCGAGCACCGTCACGAGCAGGAACGCCGCCGCCCGCACCGGGGCGACGCGGACGCCCAGCCCCGCGGCGGTGTCCTCGCCCAGGCTGACGGCGTTGAGCTGTCGGCCCAGCAGCAGCGCGCAGCCGACCCCGACGCCGATGACCAGCAGCGCGGGCGCCGTCTCGGCCTGCTCCCGACCGGCCAGCGAGCCGACGGCCCAGAACCGGTACCGGTCGAACACCTCGGGCAGCAGCAGCCGCAGCCCCAGGGAGATGCCGGCCAGGACGGAGCTGAGCGCCACGCCGGTCAGCACCAGGCGCAGCGGGGAGCCGTGGCCGACGGAGCCGACGAGCGCGGCGGCGGCCGCGGCGCCGAGCACGGCGACGCCCAGCTCCAGGGGCGCCCCGCCGGCCACCCCGGCGGCCGCGCCGAGTGTCACGGCGAAGCCCGCCCCGGCGGTCACGCCGAGGATGCCGGGCTCGGCGAGGGGATTGCGCGTCAGCACCTGGACGAGCGCGCCGGCCACGGCGAGGGCGGCGCCGACGGCCACGGCGAGGGCGGCGCGCGGCAGCCGGATGTCGCGGACCACGAGGTGGTCGGCGGAGTCGCCGGGCCACAGCACCGCCCGGAGCACCTGGGCGGGGGCGATGGTGTGCGCGCCGACGCCGACGCTCAGGACCGCCGCCCCGGCCAGCAGCGCGAGGGCTGCCAGCAGGGCGGCGGTCCGGGTCGACCGTCGGCGCAGGATCACTTGGTCAGCAGCGGCGCGAACGCCGCGTCCGCGGCGTCCAGCGTCCTCAGCGCGGAGCGGTACGTCGCCGCCTCGGTGTAGCGCAGGGGGAACACCCTGCCGGCCTTGACGGCGGGCAGGTTCTTCCACAGGCGGGAGTCCAGGACGTACTTCACCGGGGCGGGAAGGGAGCCGTCGGCGGCCACGGAGTAGGTGAGGGCGTCGGCCTGCGCGAACGCCGTCGACAGCTCCTCGACGGACGGGTACTCGCTCACGTCCTTGCTGCCGCCGCCCCTGACCTTCACCTCGCCGTAGTAGTTCGCACCGAGGTCCTGGGCGACGTTGGTGCCCCAGGAGCCGTTGAACTCGCGCTGGAAGTTGCCCTTGCCGACCTCGCCGTACGCGCCCAGGTGGGCGAGCCTCAGCTTCGGCAGCACCGCGGCGTACTTCTGCGCGCCGGCGGCGGCCTTCTTGTCGTACTCGGCGCGGACGGCGTCGAACGCCGCGAGCGAGCCGGCGGCGTCCGCCTGGCGGCGGGACAGCTCGCGCCACGCCTTCGGTACGGACGGGCCGATGGCGACGACGGGAGCGATGGCCTCCAGCCGCTTCATGTCGATGTCGGCCAGCGCCGGTTTCGGTACGCCGATGACGATGAGGTCCGGGTCCGCCTGGGCGACGGCCTCGTAGTTGGTCTCGGCGGCCTGCTCGCCGGCCACCTTTGGCAGCTTCTCGTACGTCGCCCGGTCCGCCTCGCCCATCAGCGGGATGCCGCGGTTCCACGTCGAGACGCCGACCAGCGGCGCGGACGCCTCCAGCAGCGCGGGTACGGCGTAGCCCGTGGCGACGACCCGCTTGGGCGCGGCGGGGATGGTGACGTCGCCGTTGTCGGCGGCGAACACCCGGGTCGCCGCGGCGGCGCCGTCCGGGCCCGCCTTGCCGCCGGCGCAGCCGGCCGTGAGTCCGAGCGTCAGCGCGGCGGCCGTCGCGAGGGCGGTTCTGGCGATGCGCATGTGCGGTCCTACCGTTCGATCAGTGGTCGTGGTCGTGGTCGTGGTCGTGGTCGTCGTCGAAGTCGGCGACGCCGCGCTTCCAGTAGCCGGTGATGTCGTAGTCGGTGCGGGGCAGGCGCAGGTCGTCGCGGACCCAGGCGCGCAGCGGCCGGATCGCGCCGGCCTCGCCGGCAACCCACACGTACGTGCGGAGTCCGGCGGGGATGTCGACGCCCCGGACCGCGTCGGCGAGGTCCCCGACCGGGTGCAGCCAGCGCACGGCGACGCCCGGCGGCGCGGCCAGGTCGATCCGCTGCGCGGGGCCGGCCACCTCGATGAACGCCCACCCGGCCGCGGCGCGGGGCAGCTCCTCCAGCCACCGCGCGATGGCGGGCAGGGCGGTGAGGTCGCCGGCCAGCAGGTAGCGGTCGTACACGTGCGGCACGATCAGCCCGCCGGGAGGCCCGGCGACGTGCACGTGCGCGCCGGGGCGGACAGTGCGCGCCCACCGGGCGCCGAGCCCGCCGCCGTGCACGGCGACGTCGATGTCCAGCTCGCCGCTGCCCGGGTCGTACCGGCGCACCGTGTACTCGCGCGACGTCGGCGACGGCCGCGGCCAGCGCAGCATGAGCCCGTCCTGGGTCGGCAGCCGCAGCGCGCCGTCCTCGGGGTCGGGGAACAGCAGCTTCACGTGCTCGTCGGGCGCGTGCGCCTCGAAGCCCGCGGTACCCGGGCCGCCGAGGGTGACCCGCACCAGCCCGGCGCCGACGGCGGCCGTGCGCAGCACCTCGGCGCGGCGCACCCGGATCGGGTAGCCGACCTTGGTCGGCGTGTCGCCCGCGCGCACCTCGGCGATGGCGTCGAGGTGCCGCGCGCGCCCGTCCGTCCGCGTCACGACCGGACCAGCCGGGCGTTCCACGCGACCAGGCGCGGGTCCTCGGCCAAGTCGGCGAACTCCAGGTCGGACGCCCCGGCGCCCCGCCACTTCTCCACCAGGCCCATGACGCGCAGCGAGTCCAGCCCCAGGTCCTGCAGGTCGGCCTCGGCGTCCACCTCCGCGGGCGGGCAGTCCAGCGCCGCGGCGACGTCGGCGCGCAGCCGCTCGGCCGTCAGGGTGCTCACGCGCCCGCCTCCGCCACGGCCGGGGCCGACAGCGCCGCCAGCGCGTCGGCCGCGACGACGACCCCGCCGCACGTGCGCGCCACGTACGCCAGCGTCTCGTCGTGCCGCTCGCGCGAGAAGTCGGCGATCGCGTCGGCGACCAGGAACGGCTGCACGTCCCGCATGAACGCCTCCACCGCCGTGGCCTGGATGCCGATGTGCGCGTAGACGCCGGTCACCAGCAACTGGTCCCGCCCCGCGGCGGCCAGCCGCTCGGCCAGATCGCTGCGCTGGAACGCGCTGTACCGCCACTTCGGCAGCACCGCGTCGCCGGGCGCGGGCGCCAGCGCGTCCACGATGTCCGCGGCACCCGGATCGGCGTCGACGACCGCGCCGATGCCCGGCCCCCACATGTCGGTGAGCAGGCCGCGGTCGCCCGGCGCCTGCCGGCCCGGCTGCGCGGTGTAGAGGACCGGCACGCCGGCCAGCCGCGCCGCCGCCGCCAGGGCCGCCGCGTTGCGCAGCACCGCCGGGATCGGGTCGCCCGCGTACGGCGCGAGGAAGTACCGCTGCGCGTCGTGCACCAGCAGCGCCGCCCGGGAGGGGTCGGGTCGCCAGCCGACGCGCGCGCGGGGCAGCTCCGCGCGCGTCGGCAGCGGGTACGGCGGGATCTTCGGCAGGGACACGTGCGTCAACCCTTCGTCGCATGGGCGGTCAGCGCCGCCCGCAGCTCGCGCTTGCTGGTCTTGCCGACGCCGGTGACGGGGAACTCCGGCACGACCCGCACCAGGTCCGGCACCGTGAACGCGGCCACCCCGCGTCTGCGGACGAACCGGCGCAGGTCGGCACCGCTGGGCGCCGCCCCGGCCACGGGCACCACGTAGGCGCAGGTGCGCTCGCCGAGGTACTCGTCCGGCACGCCCACGACGGCGGCGTCGAGCACATCCGGGTGGGCCATCAGGTGGTTCTCGACCTCGGCGGCCGCGACCTTCTCGCCGCCGCGGTTGATCTGCTCCTTGGCGCGCCCGACCACCTCCAGGTGGCCGCTGGGCAGCCGCCGCACCAGGTCGCCGGTGCGGTAGAAGCCGTCGGGCGTGAACGCCTCGGCGTCGCGGTCCCAGTACCCGCGGATCGTGTACGGGCCGCGGGTCAGTAGCGCGCCCACCTCGCCCGGCGCCACCTCGACCGCCGGGTCGTCGGGGTCGGTCACCCGGATCTCGTCGTCGGGCGAGATCGGGCGGCCCTGCGTGCCGAGCACCAGCGCGGCCGGGTCGTCCAGGCGCGTGTAGCAGACCAGCCCCTCGGCCATGCCGAACACCTGCTGGAGCTGGCAGCCCAGCGCCGGGCCGATCCGCTCGGCCAGTTCGCGGCCGCACTTGGCGCCGCCGACCTGGAGCGTCTCCAGCGACGACAGGTCGCGCCGCGTGCGGGCGGCGGCCTGGGCCCACGCGGCGGCCAGCGGCGGTACGACGCCGGTGATGGTGACCCGCTCGGCCTCGATGAGCCGGAACGCGGTGTCGGCGTCGGGCCGCGGCGCGAGGACGGCCTTCGCCCCGGCGTGCAGCGCGCCCAGGACGCCGGGCGAGCTGAGCGGGTAGTTGTGCGCGACCGGAAGCGCGGCCAGGTACACGCTCTGCGGGCGCAGACCGCAGATGCGGGCGCTCTCCCGCACGCTGTACAGGTAGTCGTCGTGCGTCCGCGGGATCAGTTTCGGCAGGCCGGTGCTGCCGCCGGAGAGTTGCAGGAACGCCACGCCGGCCGGGTCGGGGTCGGGCAGCCCGCGCGGTGCGGTCGCGGCGAGGTCGGCGTACTCGGCGCCGTCCACGGCGAGGACGCGGTCGGCGACAGCCCGCGCGGTGGCGGCGTGGTCGTGCCGCTCGTACACGCCGACGGTGAGGATCGCCGCCGCGCCGGACTGCGTGACGAAGTGCCGCAGCTCGGTCTCGCGGTGCGCCGGCAGCGCGAACACCGGCAGCGCGCCGGCCCGCCACAGCCCGAAGACCGCGGCCACGAACTCGGCGACGTTCGGAAGCTGTACCACGACCCGGTCGCCGGGCCGGATGCCCCAGTCGCGCAGCCCGGCAGCGACGCGGTGGGCGCGGTCGTCCAGCTCGGCATACGTCCAGCGGGCATCGTCGCCGACGACGGCGGTCCGACCCGCGTGCGCCGCGCCGAGCGCGGTCAGCAGCGCGCCGAAGGTCTGCCCGCGCCAGTACCCGGCGGCCCGGTACCGCGCCGCGAACTCCGTCGGCCAGGTCGTGCTCATGCGATCACCTCGCCGTGCCCGGCGGTGCCCGTCTCCGGCGCGCCGGCCCGGGATTCGCTGCCGGGCTCGCTCAGGCCGCCGTCCACGCCGAGGGCGCCCAGCAGGGTGCGGAACTTCGCGCTCGTCTCGGCCAGCTCCGCCGCCGGGTCCGAACCGGCGACGATGCCCGCCCCGGCGAAGGCGCGCACGGTCCGGCCGTACACCTCGGCGCTGCGGATCGTGACGACCCACTCGCCGTCGCCGTGCGCGTCGACCCAGCCGACCAGGCCCGAGTAGTAGCCGCGGTCCTCGGGCTCCAGGTCCGCGATCGTCGTCCGGGCGGGCTGCTCCGGGACGCCGCAGACCGCGGGGGTGGGGTGCAGCGCCTCGGCCAGGGCCAGCGCGGAGGAGTCCGGGTGGCCGGGGTCGGCGAGTCGGCCGGTGATCCGGGTGGAGAGGTGCCACATCGTGGGTGTGCCGACGACGGTGGGCTCGGGGACGTCCAGTGCGACGCAGTGCCGGCGCAGGACGGCGGCCACCTGGGCGGCGACGTGGGCGTGCTCGGCCCGGTCCTTCGGCGAGCGCCGAAGGTCACGGATCCGGGACTGGTTGTCGGCGTCGTCGGCCGCGCGGGGGACCGAGCCGGCGAGCGGGTTCGCTACGACCGTGTCGCCGCGCCGCGCGACCAGCAGTTCGGGGCTCGCCCCGAGCAGCGTCCGCGGCGCCGCGTCGCCGGGCGCGCTCACGTCGAGTGCGAACGCGTACGCGGCGGGATCGTTGCGGACGAGCCGGGTGAGCAACTGCGGCACCCGGACCGGGGCGTCGGCGGTCAGCTCCAGACAGCGGGCGAGCACGACCTTGTCCAGGCCGCCCGCGTGGATGATGTCGAGGGCGCGGCGCACGCTGTCGGCGTACATCCGGGGCGCCGGCCGGTGCGTGATGGACCAGCGCGGCGCGAGCCCGGCGGGGGCGGGCTTCCTGCCGGTCAGCGGGGCCGCGCGCCGGACGACCGAAGGCAGGAACAGCGTCGCCTCGGCGTCGGGCCAGAAGCCGATGGCGCCGACCGCGACGGGTTCCTCGACGCCGTCGCGGGTGGCCGCGGCGAGCGCGGCGGCCGCGCCCCGGCCGCGGGCGCCCGCGGTACCGCCGACGCGGGCGTGGACGCCGTCGGCGAGCAGCACCCCGCGCGGGGAGGAGAAGTAGTAGGAGCCGGGTAGGTACGCGGCGAGCAGGTCGGCTGCGGTGTGCACCGGACGAGGACGCACGGGAGCGGTGGTGGGCACGACGATTCCCCTCTCACCCGTGACAGGTCTGCCTAGGCAGAGGTTAGCCTAACCTAAGTTAAATTGCCGCATCGGCTCCGGTGCAGTGGTCACGCACGCAGGGTGGCTCCACCGTCCACGTACAGGTTCTGCATGGTGATGTGCCGTGCCCGGTCCGACGCCAGAAAGAGCACCGCGTCGGCCACGTCCGCCGGGTCGGCGATCCGACCGAGGGGAATTCCGACCCGGAAACTCGCAAGATCACCCGCGATCACCCGCTCCGGCCCGTTGTCGTCGGTCCAGAGTCGATGCTGCATCTCCGTGTCCGTCGACCCCGGCGAGACCACGTTGCATCGCACGCCCGAGCCGGCCAGCTCCAGCCCGAGGCAGCGGGCGAGCATGGTCGTCGCGGCCTTGGACGCCGCGTACGCGGCCATGTTCGCCCGCGGCACCCCGGCGGCGTTGGAGCCGACGACCACCAGCGACCCCGCACCCCGGCGAGCCATCCGGCGCCCCAACTCGCGTAGCACGTGGAAAACGCCGCTCGTGTTCACGGCGAAGGTCGCTGCCCAGTCCTCGTCCGAGGTGTCACATACCGTGCCGGGGCGGAGAACTCCGGCGACGGAGACGCCGACGGAGATCGGCCCGAGTTGCTGCTCGGCCTCGGCCACCGCGCGCTCCACGGCCCCGGAGTCGCTGACGTCGGTGGCGAGTGGCAGGACGCGTTCGGTGGCGGCGACCGCGTCCACATCCAACGCCGCGACAGTCGCACCGGCATCCACGAATGCCCGGGTGACGGCCGCGCCGATCCCACGCGCGGCGCCTGTCACCAGCGCGACGGTTCCGGAATTCAGCATGCGCCACATGTACCCCCCACGCCGCGGAACCTGCCAGATGCAAGGGCAGACAGTGATCTACCTCTCTGCGTGGAGACACATGCGCGCCGCGCGGCAGGTTCCACGAAGTGACGGACACGTCAGCGAGGCTGGGTGGGAGACGGCTGTCATCGCTGCTTTACCAAATCGGAGGTAAGCGGGACTCCAGCATGCCGCGCAGCGGTGCGGACTCACCCTGCCCGACCCGCCGCCCACCGCCGACGTGTGGCCGCCCAGGTGAAGGCGTCCCGCCCGGACAGCCTGGATGTCGCCGGTGCCGCTACCGGTGTAGGCGGTCGGTCCGTGGACCAGCAGTTGGCGGGTACCCGGCGGGGTCGGCGCCTCCCAGCGGATGGCACCGGAGGCGGCGTCGAAGTGGCGC
>NZ_BMQC01000010.1 GCF_014647915.1 Pilimelia terevasa | reverse complement strand
GCAACTGTATCGCCGCGCCATCGATGCCGGCAGGCAGGATGCTTTGGGCGGCTTGGCTTCATTGCTGTCAGAGCAGGGCCGGGTCGAGGAAGCGGAGCAACTGTATCGCCGCGCCATCGATGCCGGCGATTTGCAGGCGACGGCGAAACTTAACGACCTCCTGTCGGGCAGGCGCGCCTGGAGATACGTTAATTCGGCGGGCGACCCTTATTACCTGAATGCGAATCAAGTGCGCCTTAGGGGCGGCAAAGTTCAGACGATTTACTACTTCAGCCGAGACATCCGTAGCGACTCTCTGGACTCGCCGCCTGCCGGGTATTTTGTGACTGAGAATGAACGCACTGGACTGCCGTTCCTCAAGAAGGCGAATTGAGAATGGGTGTATGTGAGGTCTCAAGAGATCGTTGACGGTTCGTTGTCAGGACATGCTGGACGCACTGGCGTTTGTCCGGCGCGATGCGCCGTTCTCGTGACGCGGACAGCTGGTTTGCCGGTTTGTGGGTAGGCGCCCAGCTCTTCTCCGTCGTAGTAGGCGCGGTAGTGGGTGTCTTCGACGGCGATGGTGACGGTTTTGCCGGCATGGACCCGTCCGATGCGTAGGCGTTGTCCGGCGACCATCGTGACGCCGTCGGCGGGCACGCGCCGCCGGACGGCGGGGGCGCCGCCCCGTGGTGGGGGCAGGGGTGTGTCGACGCGTTGTGCGCCGACGAGCCGGCCGCGTTGGTCAGCAGGCACTGGTGAGGGCAGGGTGCGGGCGAGATGGTCGTCGGCGATCACGTGGAGCAGGTGGCCGTCCATGCGCAGGGTGATGCGCTGGCCGGCGTAGTCGGCGCCGAGCTGGATGCGCTGGCCGGCGAGCTGGACGTTGCCGTCGCGGTTAGCGGTTCGGTGGACCTGCACCGCGGTGGCGCCGAGGGCATCGTCGGGGTGGAGGGCGGACGCTGCGGGTGTCGGGCCGGCGGCTCGGCCGCCGCGGGCGGTGAGTTGGTGCAGGTCATCGATGCTGAGTCGGGACGGGACGGTCTTGAGGTGTTCCCCGGCGACAGCCAGGTGGATGGAGCGCTGGTCGGCCCACAGATGCACGGTGCGGCCGGCGAACGCTTTCCCGACCCAGACCAGCTGGCGTCCGGCCAGGCTGAGGGCGCCGCTGGGCGGCACGCTCAGGTGAAGCTCGACGGCCCGCAGCTCAGCGAGAGCTGGCACCGAAGCGGCAGCGGGTCGCTGGGGGCGGCTCGGCTGGCGCAGCGTCGCAGCGGCCGCGATCACAGGCCGGTGGAACCGGGTGGCGGGGGTGGCCATGTCCAGCGACTGGTGGGGCCGGCGGGTGTTGTAGGCATCGACCCATCCGTCGAGGGCCGCTTGAGCGCTGGGCAGGTCCGGGAACGGGGCGCAGTGGTTGAGGAACTCCTGCTGCAGGCTGTGGTGGAAGCGTTCCACCTTCCCGGTCGTGGTGGGCGACCGGATCTTGGTCAGCCGCTGCACGATGCCGCGCTGCCGGCAGATGCGCTCGAACAGCACTTCCACCGGCATGGGTTTGGTGTGCCGGCCGGTGAACTGCTTGCCGTTGTCGGTCAGCACTTCCTCGGGCTCGCCGTAGCGGTCCATCGCCGCGGTGAACGCCGCGCAGATCGCTTTGCCCGTGGGTCGGGCCACGACCGCGGCGACCACGGCGAACCGGGAGTGGTCGTCCAAGCCGGTCACGATCTTGCACTGGCGGCCGTTCGGAAGGCGCATGCCGTCGACGATGTCGAGCTGCCACAGCTGCATCGGCGCGTCGCGTTCCCAGCGATTCCAGGCACGTTTGCGCTGCTGGGCGTGGGGGTCGACCAAGCCGTTGCGGACCAGCACCCGATGCACGGTCGCCCGCGAGGGCCCTGGGTCAAGACCGGTCCGGGACAGCTCGAAGCTGATCCGCCGCGCGCCCCAGCGTTGATGTGCCCGACGCATTTCGCAGATCAGCGCCTCTACCTCGGCAGCCAGCTGCGAGGGCTGGAATGGGGACGCCGGGATCGTTCCCTGAGCCCGTCCAGGCCCTCCTCGTCGTAGCGGCGCAGCCAGGAGTACACGCTCTGCCGCGACGTTCCGAACCGGGCGGCCACCTCGGCGACCGGATGTCCCTGCCGGACTTCGCACACCGCCTTGTACCGGTGCTCGACCAGCCAACCACGATCGTCGCGCACATCATCTCCAGCGCCGGGAACGCGTCAGAGGAGATCATCGAACATGGACCGGCGTCAAGGATCTAATGACGACGATCAGTCAAGAATGTCTTGAGACCTCACACATCAAGGATGGCCTTCTATCAACATGAACTCGAAATTCAATGCTGGTGCTCTGGCTCGGTGGCGGCACAGAGCCGGACGGGTGGGCTGATCCACCTTTCTTCGGCCGGCGACCACACAGGGCTCCGGCAAAGTCGTGGGGTGATGCTCGGGGTGGGTTGGTTTGTGGTGGGCGCGCCGGTTCGCCGAGGCGTTCCATCGACCCGCGCGCGTTTCAGGCGCACGCCGGCCGGGAGGCGCGGTGGTCCTCGGCGGTCCGCGACGTCGCGCTCGTCAACATCGCAACGATGACAGTGGGGATATCCAGGGAGCCTTTTTCATCCTGACCGCAGAGACCTCACCGCGACCTCGACCAGTCGGCTCCTGCTGTTAGCCCGGCGGCCTGACCTGCGGTGGACCAGGCCTACCGTCTGGGGTCGAGGCCGTCCCGCACCTCGTCTGACCTGCCAATACACCGGGATGAAAAGGACTCAGGGTATATCCACCAATCTGCGCACCGACCTGGCCCTGCGTGCCCTAAAGATGGGGCTGTGGACCCGCGACCGTGCAGGTCACGACACCGGCGAACGTGATCACACCCTCCAACAAACCCGGCGCTTGACAACCTGAACCCACGGCCCGAGGCGTGGTGGCCCCAGCGGCGGGATCGTCCAGGTTTTCCGGCGGTCAAGATCGGGCATCGGGCGATGTCACTGTTCCCCCTGCTGGAGGTCACCATGTTCGCCGTCATCGCCGCCGTTCTCTTCGGTCTGGCGCTTCTGCTCCAGCTCATCGGGGCGGCCCTGGGCCCGCTGACCCCGACCGCGTTGATGCTCGCCGGCCTCCTGTGCGTCGCCCTCTCAATGGCCGGGATCGGCAGCGGCTTGCGCCGCTGACCCCCGGACGTCCTCGGCAAGGCCGCCGAACTTCCGTCCTCAAAGCGGTGGCAGGGACGACCGTCAGCTCAGCTGCGCCGGGAGTGTGGGCAGCAGGTCATGACCTGCTGCCCACACTTCTGGAAGGCCCCTACCGATGCTTGCGGCCCTGCGCACCGAAACCGGTCCAAGCGATACGGGCGGCTGCCCGCCGTCGACGGCGTGCCCGCCCCGACCTGGCAGCGCGACGAGTCCATTCGGCTGCTCGCGCCGACTGCTGCCGGCCCTCCTCGCCGGCCGAGTCGCGGCACGCGACCCCAGCCCAGCGATCACCGCAGCGGCCGCGACCGCCCGGCGCACACGGCACTACTCCGCTCCGTGCCGGCATCGGCACACGCCGCGGCCCCCAACCGGCGCCCGCACATCCCCAGGGCCACCCCCGCCGCCCGCAGCGCCCGCAACTCCCGACTACCGCACCCCACCCCGGACCGCCCGAGATGGCGGCATCGGATAGCCCCACACTGGCCGGCCACCGTGACGAACCAGCCCCGCGACCGGGCTCGAGCAGCGCAGCGTCGGTACCGCGCCATCCAACCGGCGACAGCCGCCTCAAACAGCGAGGATCACACCCAGTGACGAAAATAGGGGGCGGGTCGTGCCCGGTATTCGCTCCCGGATCGCTCGGATGTCGAAGCACTCACCCGCACCCACCCGTACGCACCCGCACTGACACGCACGGACGTCACAACGACGGCCAAGGGCAGACGACCGCCGCACCTTCTGCACCGCGGACCCGCAACACCCGGCCGCAACAGCCGGACAAGCACACCGCCACGCAAGACACTAGTCACTTAAGGTGGGCGAACCGGCGTTCCCGGTCACTGTACGTCGTTGCCGACGTGGCCAAATGGGGCGATTCACTGCACGGCGACTGGAGGGACCCGACACGGTGCGCGCGTGCCGATCCTGCTACTCTTTTCGGGCGCCTGACGGCGCCACGGCCAGATAGCTCAGTTGGTACGAGCGTCCGACTGAAAATCGGAAGGTCGGCGGTTCGACCCCGCCTCTGGCCACCAGCACCTTCGCCGGGCTGAGTAGGCGCCTACCTGCGGAAACGCCGGTAGGCGCTTTGCTTTGCCCCCACGACCGCGGACCACCCGGCAGCGGCGACGAGATTTCCGCGCCGGACCACCTACGCTGAGCGGATGCCGTGGTGGTTGGCGCTCGCCCTGGGATCCGTCCTGCTGTACTCGATCGTCCGTCTGGCCGTCCGGCACGGCATATGTGACGCTCGGCAGCACCGCGACGCCCGCCAGGGGCCGGCGGTCACCTCGCCCGCCTGGAGGCACGACGCCCCCGCCGCCACCGGACCGCCGGTCCCCGAGGCTCACCGCCCGGATAGGACAGATTCTCCTGACCGTAAGCACCCGGTCTGAACTGCGGTTTTGATCACAGTTACACCGTACATTGTAGATTTTTCCTGCGGAATCCCACGGTAACGGAAGGATTTCGACCTCCCGCAGCGGCGCTACACCCGGTGCGACGCCGCGCATCGCGCGTTAGTCTGCCGGGGTGACCATTCCGGGAGGGAGACACCCGTCCATGCGCACGTCGCACGCCGCTCTCCTGACCGGCACCGCCGTCCTGCTGGCCGCGCTCACCGCCTGCGGCGGTGACGCCGCCGACCAGCCGGCCGCCTCGTCGATGCGCATCTACGGCGCCGACGGCAACATGAGCAACTCGTTCGGCGAGCAGTTCAGGGAGCAGCCGGGCCTGCTGGCGGGGATGAAGGGCACCATCCCGCTCACGCCCCTGTCGGAGAGCTTCCGCACCCGGCTCACCGGGATCGACGGCCGGCTGACCGACTTCAGCTACGCGGCGGAGGCGTACGACGCCGTCGTGATAAGCGCCGTGGCCGCCGAGATCGCTGGCAGCGCCAACCCGCGCCGGGTGGCCGCGCAGATCACGGGCGTGACCGCGGGCGGGGAGCTGTGCGACACGGTGGCGGCGTGTCTGAAGCTGGCCCGGGCGAAGAAGGACCTGCGGTACCGCGGGATCTCCCTGCGCCGCTCCGGCTTCACCCAGGCCGGCGAGCCGTCCTCCGCCTCGTACGCGACCCTGCACTTCGGCGAGCGCGACCGCATCGACGACGCCAAGACCGAGTTCGTGGGCGCCGGTGACGAGACGACCGTCTCGCAGGACGAGGCACCGGCCACGGGCGGCGCTCCGGCCGCGGGGCCGCTGCGCATCGGCGGTCTGCTGCCCAAGACCGGCGCGGCCGCGCTGCTGTACCCGCGGGCCCGGGCCGGCGCCCAGTTGGCCCTCCGGGAGATCAACGCCGCGGGCGGGTCGCTCGGCGCGCCCGTGCAGTGGCTCGACCGGGACGACGGCACCGATCCGGAGACGGCCCGCCGGTCGCTGGCGGATCTCGTCGCCGCCCAGGTCAGTGTCGTGATCGGACCGGGTACCTCCGGCGTGGCCCGGGAGATCCTGCCGGACGTGGTCCGGGCGGGCGTGGTGCTGTTCTCGCCGTCGAACACGGCCGCCGACCTGACCAACGTCGAGGACGCGGGGCTGTACTTCCGCACGGCCCCCTCCGACGTGCTCCAGGGTCGGGCGCTGGCGGACGTGATCATGCGGGACGGGGCGCAGCGGGTCGTGATCGTCGCCCGCGACGACGCGTACGGCACGGGGCTCCAGAACAACGTGCGCCAGGCGCTGCTGAACGCCGGCCGCACGGAGGACCACGTGAAGGCCCTGACGTACCGGCCGGCCGGCGACAAGCCGGTCGACTTCACCGGCGGCGCCGCCGAGATCCGGGAGTTCCGGGCGGACGCGGTGCTGGTGGTGGGGCTGGTGGAGTCCGCCGCGGTGATCAAGGCGATGGCGACGGCCGGGCTGCCGATCATCCACTGACCGCCGCCACCGGCCGCCGCGGCACTAGGACGGGTTCAGCGCGCGGATCGCCAGCCAGAGGGCGCCCAGCGCGACCAGCCCGAGCGCGCTGCCCGCCCACCGCACGAGCCGGGCGCGGGCGACGTCGACGGCCACCGCCTCGGGGTGCCCGTAGGACTCCAGGCGGTCGCGCTGCACCAGGACCTCGCGGTGCCAGTGGCTGACCTCGGCGTCGGCGGCGGCGCTCTGCGGCCCGGCCACGTCGGCGCGGCTGAGCGCCACGGCCAGCCGGGCCTGCGCCGTCTGGAGGCGGCGGACCGCGCGCGCCGCCCGGCCGCCGGCCCGCCGGCCGGCCTGGCGCCGCGCCTCGGCGCGCAGCGGGCCGCTGGCCAGCACGCGCAGTTCGCCCGGCGTGACCACCCGCCGGTCGCCGAGGCCGGAGAGCTGGGCGACGTAGTAGTCGGCCTGCCGGCCGTGCGCCACGCGGACCACCCACACGATGGCCACGAGCGCGGGCGCCCCCTTGAGGACCAGCGCCGCGAGCACGCCCCACCCGCCCTGGCCGAGGCCGTCGGCCCACACCGGGCTGTTCCAGATGAAGTGGGCGAGCCAGGCGCCGGTACAGGCGAGCGCCGCGGTCAGCACCCGGACGGTCCACGAGCGCTGGTGGCGGACGACGAGGTACCCGATCCCGGCGCCGGCCAGGCCGCTGAACAGGGTGTGGCTCCACAGCCCGCCGAGTACCCCGCGCAGCAGGAACGTGGTCACGACCGCGTCGGGCCGGTCGCCGAGGCCGGCCAGGGCGACCGCGCTGATCGCGTACACGACGTTCTCGGCGACCTGGAAGCCGAGGCCGACGAGCGCGCCGTAGACGAAGCCGTCCAGCACGCTGTTGACGTACCCGGCGGCCAGCAGCACGATCGCCCAGACCCCGAGGGTCTTGACCACCTCCTCCACCGTGGCGCCCGCGACGGCGGGTCCCCAGGCGGCGGCGAAGTCGGGGCTGGCGACCTTGGCCAGCAGGTTGTTCGCGGCGGGGGTGCCGGCCACCGCGAGGGTGGTGGCGACCAGCGCCCCCCACGCGAAGGCGGTGGCGAGCAGGATGACCGGCTCGCGCTCCAGGTAGTCCAGCGAGCCGAGCAGTGACCAGAACGGGACGGCGTACAGGGCGAACAGGAGGACCGCGGCGGTGGCGGCGACCGGGAACCGCTGGAACCCGGCGTGCCAGACGCCGACCATCCGCGCGGCGCCGGCCAGCAGCAGGCCGACGACGAGCCAGTACGCGGGCAGGGTGAAGGGGTTGACCCGGGCGGCGGCCAGGTCGGCCGGCCGCACGGGAGCGGTGCGCCAGCTGCGGGCGGGGGTGCGCCGGGCGGGCGCGGTCACCGCGGGGGCCGGACGGTCAGCGACCGCACGCTGGCGTCGACGTGGTCGAGGGTGGCCCGCAGTTCGGCGTCGTGGCCGCTGACGGTGACCTCGACGGCGACGCCGCTGACGACGAAGACGACGTACCGGCCGATCCGGTCGGGTCCGGCGTAGCCGCCGGCGAGGCCGGTGAGCCCGGCGGCGGTGACGTACGGCTGTTCGGGGCCGGTGACCTGGCTGCCCCGGCGGGCGGTGATCTTGTCGCGGAGGCGGGTGGCGGCGGCGGCGAGGTCCCGGGCGAAGGGGGTGGCGACGACGGCGAGGCGGACCGGGCCGAGCAGGAACAGGGCAGCGCCGGTCCGCCGGCCGGGGCGGGCGCGGGCGATGTCCAGCAGGGCGCCGGCGGGCGGGACGAGGCGGACGCCGCCGCCGACGTGGTACAGCAGGCCGGGGGTCAGCGGGCGGGCTTCGGGGAGGCGGCGGTCGAGGGCGGGCAGTCCGAGTGCGACCGCGGCGGCGACGAGGGCGAGGGCCAGGCTGCCGGCGAGATTGCGCCACCATGCCATTCCGGCTCCCGTTCGACCCGCGTGCCGCGTGCGCCGCCGCGACGCACGGGATACCGGCGCGGCGGTGCCGGCAGGTCGCGACATCACGACACTATGACACCAATCCGTAACGGGGCATGACTATCCGAAATTGGATCTTGATACGGTCATTAGGCCACAAAACGATAGGGAGGACACCATGCCGCAGTCCGGTACCGAGGTGCAGCCCGTCCCCGCGCCGCCGCGCGTGCCCGACCGGTGGTGCGGGGGGTACCGCCAGTCGGCGCTGATCCTCGGCGGCGCGCAGCTCGGCGGGTACGGGCCGGCCGCGGCCACGCCGGTCGGGCCGACGGTGGCGCTGCTGCGGACGGCCGCCGAACTGGGCGTCACGCACATCGACACCGCCCGCGCGTACGGCGCCAGCGAGCAGCGGCTCGGGGCGGCGCTGCCGGCGCTGCCGGCGGACACCTTCGCGCTGGTGACGAAGGTGGCGCCGCTGGCGACCCCGGACGGCGGTGCGCGCGCCGACGCCGGGCACGTCGCCGTGGCGGTGGAGGAGAGCGTGGCGCGCAGCCGGGAGACGCTCGGCGTGGAGCGGCTGGCGGTCCTGCTGCACCGGACGGCGGACGCGTGGCTGGCCGGGGGCGCGGCCTGGGAGCAGCTCCGGCGGCTGCGCGCCCGCGGCGTGGCCACCCGGATCGGGGTGGCGATCCAGCGGCCCGACGAGCTGCCGGCCGTCCTCGCGCTGCCGGAGCTGGACTACCTCCAGCTCCCCTGCAACATCCTGGACCGGCGGTGGCTGGCGCCCGCGGTCAGCGAGGCGCTGCTGGCGCGGCCTGACCTGGTGGTGTCCGTGCGCAGCGTGTTCCTCCAGGGCCTGCTGGCCGCCGGGCGGGCCGTCCGCTGGCCGGGCCTGCCGGACGCGGACCGGGACGAGCTGATCACGACGCTGGACCGGCTGGCCGTCACGCTGGGCCGGCCCGGGCGCGACGAGCTGTGCCTGGCGTACGTGCGGTCGCTGCCGTGGGTGACGTCCGCGGTGATCGGCGCGGAGAGCGCGGACCAGCTCCGGCAGCACGCGGCCCTGGTCCGGGGTGCGCCGCTGAGCGCGGCGGAACGGGACTGGGTGCGGGACGCCGTTCCGGCGGTACCGGAGGAGTTGCTCGACCCCTGCCGGTGGCGTACCCCGGCGGCAGCGCTGTGCCCTTAGGGGTAAATGAATGTGTCCAACGGCGTAACCGTGGACGACGGACGGCGTTGTACCTGTCGACGTCGACAGGTACAACGCGCCGTCGGCGATGCGGGTGGAGCGGAGGGCGTCAGTCGCCCTGGCGCTGCATGGGAATCTGACCCTGCAGCAGTGCGCGCACTTCGGACTCCCGGTAGCGGCGGTGGCCGCCGAGCGTCCTGATGGCGCTGAGCTTCCCGGCCTTGGCCCACCGGGTGACGGTCTTCGGGTCGACACGGAACATCGACGCAACCTCGGCCGGGGTCAGCAGCGGCTCG
The DNA here is from genome assembly GCF_014647915.1 of Pilimelia terevasa. GTDB lineage: Bacteria > Actinomycetota > Actinomycetes > Mycobacteriales > Micromonosporaceae > Pilimelia > Pilimelia terevasa. Next base: position 151,604 of record NZ_BMQC01000010.1, on the reverse strand, counting down.
GGTTCGTGCGTACGCGATGCCATCGGGGTTCCTCCAAAGGGGACTTGAGACGACGACCGGGGTCCCGCCGATCGGCGCTCTTACATGGTCCGGCTAGTCCGCGATGTCCGACATGGGCCGAACGGTTTAACGTCTCTAGATGGATGGATGATGATTGACCGTTTTTGCCCGCTTTTTTGGCTGTGAATCCGCCTTAATACGGCGCAATTTTACGCTCCGCATTCAGTCGACTACTGCAATTGACCATGGTCAACATCAAAAAATATATACGTAGCGCAAGCAGTCCACTACGGACAGACTATGTCGTCAGTTGATCCGCTCGCGGAGCTGCACGGCCCGCCACCGGGTCACCAGGGCCTCGTACGACTGGGTCGCCGCGTCCGCGTCGGCCCGCCCGAGGCCGGTGAGCCCGGTCGCGGCCAGGGCCGGCGAGTCGTCGGCTGTCAGCTCCTCGTCGGTCAGCAGGTCGACGATGCCGCCGTAGTCCAGCTCCACCAGCGCCCGCGGGTGGAAGCTCTCCAGCCACCGGGCCGCCTCCTCCACGGCCTCGGTGATCGGCGCGTCGCCGACCGCCTTGCGCAGGACGGCCACCGCGCGGTGCGCCCGCCGCCGCGCCTGCGCCATCCGGGTGCGGTAGCGCAGCATCCGGGCGCCGGGGGTGACCGAGAGTTCCCGCTCGGCCACGTCGAAGAAGACGAACCACCGCAGCGGCACCCCCCAGGTCGCCTCCTGCTCGTGCGGCTGCGGCTGCGCGTCGTCGGCGGCCTCGGTCGCGAGCCGCCACTCGTCGATCACCGCGCGGGCCTGGCCGGCGAGCACCGCCGGCACGAAGGCGTCGGCGAGCACCGCCGGCACGCCCTCCCGGGCGGTCAGCGCCGCGAGCGCCACCCGGACCCGCAGGTCCCACGGGCAGACCAGCGGCCCGTCGTCCGCGGCGAAGGCGGGGTCGGTGACGACGTACGCGTCGTCGGCCAGGTCGGGCAGGCGGGTCCAGCCGGCGCCGAGCGCGGAGAGCACGGCCGCGCGCTGGGCGGTCGGCCCCTGCGCGAGGTCGACGGCGCGGCCGGCGTCGATGTAGCGGCGCCAGTGCGACCGGCGTTCGCGGCTGAACGCGGTCATCGGTTCGTACACCCGGAGGTAGGACGCGGACGGCGAGGGCACCTTCGAGATCCTGCCATGGCCGCCCGCGCCCCTGCCACGGCCGGTGACCAGGCGTCGGACCCCGGCGCGCCGCACCGCCCGTCCGGGACCGGGCGCGGCGCGCGGTCCGCACCCGGCGGCGTCTACCCTGATGGGCGTAGGCCGACGTCAACCCACACGACATCTTCCCGTACGCCGGCCTCGCGGCGGTCGCGCCACGGGATCGCCGCTCTACCAGAACCTGGAGCAGCAATGGGCGTATTCAGCACCGGGCCCGAGAGCACGGCCGGCCACGAACAGGTCGTCTTCTGTGAGGACCGGAAGTCCGGCCTCAAGGCCATCATCGGCATCTACTCGACCGCGCTGGGGCCCGCCCTGGGCGGCACCCGCTTCTATCCGTACGCGAGCGAGGCCGACGCCCTGCACGACGTCCTGGACCTCTCCCGCGGGATGGCGTACAAGAACGCCCTGGCGAACCTCGACCTCGGCGGCGGCAAGGCGATCATCTGGGGCGACCCCGACCAGATCAAGAGCGAGGCGCTGCTGCGGGCGTACGGGCGGTTCGTCGAGACGCTCGGCGGCCGGTACTACACCGCGTGCGACGTCGGCACGTACGTCCAGGACATGGACATGATCCACCGGGAGACCGACTACGTGGTCGGCCGCTCCGAGGCCCACGGCGGCTCCGGCGACTCGTCGGTGCTGACCGCGTGGGGCACGTTCCAGGGGATGCGGGCGGCGGCCGCCCACGCCTGGGGTACGGCGACGCTGCGCGGCCGGCGGGTCGGCGTCGCCGGCCTGGGCAAGGTCGGCCGGTACCTCGTCGGCCACCTGCGCGAGGACGGCGCCGAGGTCGTCGCCACCGACGTGTCGGAGAAGGCGCTGGCCTGGGCGCGGCAGACCCACCCCGAGGTCGACCTCGTACCCGACACCGAGACGCTGATCACCTCGGACATCGACGTGTACGCGCCGTGCGCGATGGGCGGCGCGCTCAACGACGACACCGTGCCGGTCCTGCGCGCCCGGGTCGTCGCGGGCGCGGCGAACAACCAGCTCGCCCACGTGGGCGTCGAGAAGCTGCTCGACGAGCGCGGCGTGCTGTACGCGCCGGACTACGTGGTGAACTCCGGCGGCGTCATCCAGGTCGCGGACGAGATCGAGGGCTTCAACTTCGCCCGTGCCAAGGCCCGCGCGACCGGCATCTTCGACACCACGAAGCAGATCCTGGAGCTGGCCGACGCCGAGGGCGTGCCGGCCGCGGTGGCGGCCGACCGGCTCGCCGAGCGCCGGATCACCGAGGTGGGCAGGCTGAGCACGATCCGCGTCTGACGGTGCCGCGCGTCCGGGCCGCGGTCCGGACGCGCGGCCGGTGCCGACCGGCGGTTCCAGCACCGGTCGGGCCGGTGCTGCCGGTAAGGACCGGCACGAGGTGTTGTGTCCGGTAGGTCGGGAAACTACCCCGGTCGCGGAAACCTGGCCGTGTGGGCGGACCCGACCCGGGGTAGGTGGTTATGCCTGGCCCGACCCGAGGTGCCGAAGCCGGCCGTACCCATGTACCGTAAGAGCCACGAGAGATGCCGGACTTCATCGGGGCTCCCCCGCGGTGGTGGTTGCCATCGCGCGGCCCCGACATGTGTGCGAGGGGGTCGCCATGGGGCGCGGCCGTGCTAAGGCGAAGCAGACGAAGGTCGCCCGGGAGTTGAAGTACCACTCCCCGAACACCGATCTCACTGCACTGCAGCGCGAGCTTGGTAGTGGCAGCACGTCGAGCGACAGCGACGAGCGCGACGCCGACGACGAGGACCTCGACGACGATCCCGGCGACCGCTGGTCGCCCCGCCGCTGATCCCCTCCGGGATCGCCGCCTGTCTCTCCTGGCGCACGGCCGGTGCCAGGTACCGCCTCTCCGACCGACCGGCCGCGCCGTGCGCAGCATCACCGCCTTCCCGTGCACCGGCGCTCGTACCCGGTGCACGTTGACGCGGTACGCCGCGCGGCCCGCGACGATCACTGCCCGTGACCCTCACTCCGGTGGCGGCGCTAGCGGGGGCGGTTGTTCCAGTTGAAGAACGTCGGGATGTTCTCGAAGTGGTTCCAGGCGCACACCGCCGCGGTGGCCGGGCCCGCCGCCTCCGCGCGCCGGACCCGCGCGGCGCCGGCCTCGGCCAGCAGGGCGCCCAGGGCGCCCCGGGCACCGCGCATCCGGTCCCGGACCGGGACCGGCGGACCGGCGGCCGTGCAGCCGTCGTCACCGGTCGCGCTCGTGGGCGTCGACATGGTCGAGGACTCCCTCCAGTAGCCGAATTTTGCTGTTCTGGCAGTGGTTCGTCACCGTACCGTCAAATCGCCCGATCTCGAAGTAGCGGTTCGCCGCGTGCGCACCGCCGCAGAAGCCGAAGTAGTCGCAGCCGGCCCGGCACCCCTCGACGCCGCGCAGGAACTCCCGGACCCAGCCGGTGTCCGTGGCCGCCGCCAGGATCGCCGGCAGCGGGGTGCGCAGCACGTTGCCCGAGCTGAAGTCGCCGTACCGCGGGTCGGTGAAGCCGGCCAGCTCCGGTGACAGCAGGACCACCCCGCCGTCGTGGGCGACCGTCGGCACCGGGTCGAACTGGCGCGGCAGCAGCGCGTCCTCGGTGCCGTCCAGGACCGCGGCGGCGTACCGCAGCGTCCACTCCACCTCGCGCAGGTGCACCCGGGGATCCCGGCGCCAGGCCGCGGTGAGGGCGGCCCAGAACGCGCGGACCCGGGCGGGGTCGTGCGCGTTCGCGCGCGCGTTGACGCCCTCCTGCTCCTCGATGTTGATGCCCAGCACGTCGCAGCCCAGGTCCAGGAAGTATCCGTACAGCGCGGCGGCCGCCTCCGGCGCCGGGTCGCTGACGACGCACAGCGCGGAGAAGGCCACGCCGTGCCGGCGCAGCGCCGCGACGCCCGCGGCGATCCGGTCGTACGCCGGCCGGCCGCCGCGGTCGACCCGGGCGGCGTTGTGCGCGCGGGGGCCGTCGACGCTGACGCTGACCCGCATGTCGTGGTCGGCGAAGAACGCGCACCACCGGTCGTCGACCAGCGTGGCGTTGGTCTGGACGTGGTGCTCGACGGCCGGGTCGAACGGCGCCATCAGCGCGGCGAGGTGCGCGCGCCCGGCAGCGAGCGGCTCGCCGCCGTGCCACACCACGGAGAACCGGCCCTCGGCCGCCCAGCCGTTCGCGGCCGCGGCGACGGCCTCGGCGACCGGCACGGACATCCGCCGGTTCGCGGCCCGCAGCGGCAGGTAGCAGTACGCGCAGTCCAGGTTGCACAGGGTGGTCGGCTGCATCACGACGTACGCCGGCCGCTCAGCCACGCCGCGCATCCCCGTGGGCGGCCCCTGGCTTCCGCCCACCCCGTCGCCCCGCCGCTCACCACCGGACATCGTGGACACCCTAGGGCGCGGACCGCTGCCTTGACAACGCCCGTACCCCGGGAAGGGCGGGAGCACGCCGCGGGTCGGAGGCCGCGCGGCACCCGTGCCCGGTACGGGAGAGTGCCTCGCGGGCCGTTGACTGCCGGGGCGCGCGGGTGGTGCGGGTCAGCCGCGGGTGTAGGAGTGCGTCATGCGGACCTCGCCCGTACCCTCGACGATCTCGCCCGCGTGCCAGGCCGCGACGCCGCGGTTGGTCAGGAACGCCAGCGCGCGGTCGGCGTCCTCCGCCGCGACGACGGCGAACATGCCGACGCCCATGTTGAACGTCGCCTCCATCTCCGCCTGCGCGATCCGGCCCTTGGCCTCGATCAGGTCGAAGATCGGCCCCGGCCGCCACGACGACCGGTCCACGATTGCGTCGGCACCCGGGGGCAGGACGCGGTTGAGGTTGCCGGGAATGCCGCCGCCGGTGACGTGGCAGTACGCCCGCACCTGCGCCTCGACCATGAGCGCCAGGCAGTCCCGGGCGTAGATCCGCGTCGGGGTCAGCAGCTCCTGGCCGAGGGTCCGCTGGTCGCCGAAGTCCTCCACGACCGAGTCCAGCCGCATCCGGCCGGCGCCCAGCAGGACGTGCCGGACCAGCGAGTAGCCGTTGGAGTGCAGGCCCGAGGACTGCATCGCGATCACCGCGTCGCCGACCTCGACCCGGTGCGGGCCGAGGATGTCGGCCTCCTCGACCACGCCGACGGCGTTGGCCGAGATGTCGTACTCGTGCGGCCGCATCACGCCGGGGTGCTCGGCGGTCTCCCCGCCCAGCAGCGCGCAGCCGGCGTACCGGCAGCCGTCGGCGATGCCGGCGCCGATCTCGGCGATCCGGTCGGGCACCACCTGGCCGCACGCGATGTAGTCGAGCAGGAACAGCGGCTCGGCGCCGCAGGCCACCAGGTCGTCCACGCACATGGCGACCAGGTCGATGCCCACGGTGTCGTGGATGTCGAGCTGCTGGGCGATGACCAGCTTCGTGCCGACGCCGTCGGTGGACGAGGCGAGCACCGGGTGGGTGTACTTCGTCATGTCCAGTTTGAACAGTCCGGCGAAACCGCCCAGGCCGCCCAGGACCTCCGGCCGGGTCGTCTGCGCGACCTTGCTCCTGAGCAGGTCGACCGCGCGGTCGCCGGCCTCGATCGAGACGCCTGCCGCGGCGTACGTCGCCGACCGGTCGTGCGCGTGCACCACGGTGATACCTCGTTTTCTGTGCGGATCCTGCGGAGGTCGACTCGGGCGGAGGTCAGGCGCGCTCGGCGCTCTCGCTGGCCAGGGCTCCCCCGACCGTGACCCGCTTGCCGACGGCCTCCAGGACGTGTTTGCCGATCAGCTCCGGCGTGGGCAGGCCGATCGGGTACTCGCCGTCGAAGCAGGCCCGGCACAGCCGCGTCCTCGGCTGCTCCGTCGCGGCGATCAGGCCGTCCAGCGAGACGTAGCCGAGGGAGTCGGCGCCGATCGAGCGGCGGATGCCCTCGTTGTCCAGCCCGGTGGCGATCAGCTCGGCCCGGGTGGCGAAGTCGATGCCGTAGAAGCACGGCCACTGCACCGGCGGCGCGGAGATGCGGATGTGCACCTCCAGCGCGCCGGCCTCGCGCAGCATGCGGACCAGCGCGCGCTGGGTGTTGCCGCGGACGATCGAGTCGTCGACCACGACGAGGCGCTTGCCGCGGATGATGTCGCGCAGCGGGTTGAGCTTGAGCCGGATGCCGAGTTGGCGGATGGTCTGCGACGGCTGGATGAAGGTGCGGCCGACGTAGGCGTTCTTGGTCAGGCCGTGGCCGAAGGGGATGCCCGACGCCTCGGCGTAGCCGATCGCGGCCGGTACGCCCGACTCCGGCACCGGCATCACCAGGTCGGCCTCGACCGGGTGCTCGACGGCGAGCCGGCGGCCGACCTCGACGCGGGCGGCGTAGACGTTGCGGCCGGCGATCGTGGCGTCGGGGCGGGCGACGTAGACGTACTCGAAGATGCAGCCCTTGGGGTCGGCCGCGGCGAACCGGGTGGACCGCAGGCCGTTCTCGTCGATGGCGAGCAGCTCGCCCGGCTCGACCTCGCGGACCATGCTCGCGCCGACGATGTCCAGGGCGGACTGTTCGCTGGCCACCACCCAGCCGCGCTCCAGCCGGCCGAGCACCAGCGGGCGCACGCCCTGCGGGTCACGCGCGGCGTAGAGGGTGGTCTCGTCCATGAAGACGAAGCTGAAGGCGCCCTTCACCGTCGGCAGCAGCTCCAGCGCGGCGGCCTCGACGGGCAGGTCGGGGCGGCTGGTGAGCAGGGCGGTGACGATGTGGGTGTCGGAGGTGCCGTCGACGGTGAGGCCGCGCTTGCGGGCCTCGGCGGCCAGCTCGGCGGTGTTCACCAGATTGCCGTTGTGGGCCAGCGCCAGCGTCGTCCCGGACGTCGTGCCGCGGATGGTGGGCTGGCTGTTCTCCCAGGTGGAGCCGCCGGTGGTGGAGTAGCGGGTGTGGCCGATGGCCTGCTGGCCGCGGAGGCTGGCCAGCGTCGCCTCGTCGAAGACCTGCGACACCAGGCCGACCTCTTTGTAGACGACGACGCGGGTGCCGTCGCTGACGGCCATGCCGGCGGCCTCCTGGCCGCGGTGCTGCAGCGCGTACAGGCCGTAGTAGGTGAGCTTCGCGACCTCCTCACCCGGTGCCCAGACGGCGAAGACGCCGCACTCGTCCTTCGGGCCGGGATGCTGCGGGTCGAGGTCGTGGCTCAGTCGGCCGTCGCCTCGGGGCACCTGCCACTCCTTCGTCCGGGGGGTACGGCCAGTGTATACGGGCCACGATCGTGGGACCGCGCGCGAGGCGACGGCCGGGGATGTGCCCGATTGGTCCGCGATCACGCCTGACGGGGGCGGATCCCCGACCCGGTCGGCGGCGTTAGCAAAGGGAGAAAAACTGACAAATCAGCGCGGACGCCGCTCGCCCGGACCCGGCCGGCGGCGGTCGCGTCCGACCAGCTCAGGTGGCCCGTGGCGAGCAGTACCCAGGTGAGGGGATCCACCTCGACGACGTTCGGCGGCGTACCCCGGGTGTGCCGCGGGCCGGCGCCGCACTGCACGGCGCCGTACGGGGGTACGCGGACCTCCACCGCACGGCCGGGCGCCGCCGCCGCCAGGACCGCCAGCAGTGCCCGGACGGCCTCCCGGAGGGTGGCCGAACCGGGAGACTTTCCCTCGGCCACCGCGGCGAGTACGGCCAGGGTGGGCGGCAGCGGATCGGGTGCGGAGGACACCCGGGAACGATACGACGCTGAAATCGCCCGCATTCGGACCACCCCGGGGTCGCGGACGGCCGCGGGGACAGGGCATAGTGACCGTCGGTACCAACCCGACGTGCGCCGATGAAAGGCGGGTGGCCCGTGAGGACGCAGCGACGAGCGTGGATGCTTCGCGCCGGAGTCGCGCAACTGGCGATGCTGGGCGGGGCGCTGATCGGCGCCGCGGCCGCCACTGCCGCGCCCGCGACACCCGGCCAGCCCGCCGCGCCCGCCCCGGCCGCCGCCGAGGTCGAGGTCCGCATCCTCGCCGTGAGCCCGGACCAGCTCCGCTCCGGCGAGAGCGCCACCGTCACCTTCACCGCCTCGCACGGCATCCTCGGCGGCCCCGGCTCGGCCACCGTCGAGGTCGGCCCCGGCCTGACCTGTACCTCCGGCTGCGAGGTCACCTCCAGCATCGGCCGCGTGTTCAGCGCGCGGGTCACCGCCGGCACCCTCGGCAACGGCGAGCGGCGGCGGGTGCCCGTCTCCGTCGTCAGCGAGTCCGACCGCGACGAGCGGATCATCACCGTGCGCGGACCCGAGGGCCCGCAGACCGCCCGGCGGATCACCGGCCGCATCGTCGACGTCGCCACCGGCGCCGGCATCAGCGGCGCCCAGGTGGGCATCCAGGACTCGCGCGGCAACACCCGGCTGGCCAACACCGACGGCGGCGGGCGGTTCGGCTTCGAGGGCAGCGAGGGCAGCGTCATCACCCCCGGGCCCGTCCGGGTGGTGGCCCAGGCGAGCGAGTACGAACAGGCCGTCACCACCATCACGGTCCGCAGCAACGAAACGTTCAACCTGCGGCTGCGGATGCGCTCCACCAACCGGCCGACCCCGACGCCCAGCCCGACCGCGACCCCGGCGCCCACCGACGACGCGGTGCCGCCGGCCGGCGAGGAGACGCCGCCGGCCGGCTCCGGCGCGGCGGAGCCGGCCTCCTCGGACGAGGAGTCGACCGGCCCGCTGACCTGGCTCGGTGTCGGCCTCGGCGTCCTGCTGCTGGCCGGCGGCCTGGCCGGCGCCTGGTACCTGAACCGCCACCGCCGGCAGGACGCCCCCGTCAAGGGCGCGGGCGCGCCCGGCCACCCGCGGTACCCGCGCCTGGACGACGCCACGGCGATCGTGAACCAGCCGCGCGGGCCGGCCGGCGGGGCGGACGCCCTGGCGAACGCGGCCACCGTCGTGCAGCCGGCGGTCCGGGACGAGTACGCCGACCCGTACGGGCTGCCGCCGCAGGCGCCCGGCCAGCCGCCGTACCTCCCCCAGCAGCCGGGCCCGGGCGGTCCGCAGGCGTGGGGCACGCCCCCGAACTACGGCGACGCCACCCAGGTCGGCGGCTTCGCGCCCGTCGACGACGGCGCGTTCGCGCAGGGCTTCCCGGCCGGCACGACCGACGCGGGCCCGGGGACGCTGCCGACGAATCCCGCGTACCACGGCGCGGGCGCCTCGGCCTACCAGGCGCCGACGGCCCCGACCGGGTACGGCTTCGGCGACCCGGGCGCGACCGTGCCGGGCACCGCGGGCGGCCTCGACACCACCGTGGGCGGCACCGCCGTCGGCGACGTGCCGGCCGACGACCCCGGCGCGCGGGTCGGCGCGGGCGCGGCGGGCGGCTTCCTCAGCAGCACCCACGACTACCCGGGCGGCCCCGCACCGGCGACCGGCGGCTTCGGCGGCGCGTTCGGCGGGCCGGCCGGCGGCGACGCCGGGCCCGGCCCGGTGCCGCACCAGCCCGGGGCGGCCGACGCCTTCGGTTCCCCGACGGCGCTCCCCGGCCGCCGAACCGACCTCGACGCCGACCTCAGGACGCCGGCGTACCCCGCCGGCGGCTACCCGGGCCGGGACAACGGGTACCCGGCGCCCCCGGACACCTTCCTGGCGCCGACCGGCGGGTACCCGGGTCCCGCGGGGCACTCCGGTGCGCCCGAGGCGGCCGGTCAGCCGCCGCACGACCCGGCCGACGACGGGTACCCGGCGGGCGAGAGCCGCCAGGGGAACTACCCGGCCCCGCAGGGGTACACCGGGCCGGCGCCGTCGCCGTACTTCCCCGCGGGGGCGCCCGCGCCGACCGGCGAGACCCCGCGCTACGACGAGCCCACCGGGCACTTCCGGCCGGCGGCCGGCTACCCGGCTCCGCTCACCCCGGAGTCGTACCTGTCCGGCCTCAGCCAGCAGCCCGGCGACGCGCCGCCGCCGCCCGCCGACCGCCCGGCCCGCCGCGCCGTCGAGTGGATGGACGACTGACCGCGGATCAGTCCAGAGCGGGGCCGAAGGCGCCGTCGCGCAGCACCGGTACCACGGGCGAGACATCGACCGCGAGCGCGGCCTCGACGTCGGCGCCGAACCCGTACGCCGCCAGTTCGCGGCCCGAGACGCTGCCGGCGACCGCCGCCCGCAGGTCCGGCAGCGCGTCGACGGTGGCCAGGGTCACGGCGGCCTCCACGGACAGCCCGCCGGGGCCCTCGACGAGCCCGTCCAGGACCAGGCCGGCGCCCACCAGGTCGGCGACGCACGGCCGGAGGGTGCCGTCGGGCCACTTCTCGCCCGCGGCGACCACCCCCACGGGGCGGTCCGGGGCGCCGTAGCCGTGCCGGCGCAGCCACCGGGCGACGGCGCCGCCGTTGCGCAGGCAGCCGGCGAGCACGGGGATGCCGCTGACCCCGGCGGCGGCGCAGATCGCCGCGCCGTTCGGGGACGGCAGGACCAGCTCGGCGACGTACGGCGCGGAGAGCAGCGCGTGCGGCGACAGCGAGTAGGGGCGCTGCGGGGAGACGTCGGTCCGCGCCACCGCCAGGGCGGCGCCCATCCGGTCGGCGTACGCGGCGGCCTGGGCGCCCCACGGGAAGGGGTGCACACGGATGCCGCGGTGCACAGCGACGTCCACCGCGGTGGTGAACGTCAGCACGTCGACGACGACCAGCGCGGCGCACACCTTGGCCAGGGACGCCGCACCGGCGTTGCCCCAGTCGAAACGCACGCCGGCACCCGGCTGGCCGTGGATCGGCTCCGCCGCGCGGCCGCCCGGTCCCGCCACGCCGCTCACCGCTTGCCGGAGGGACCCTTGGGTCGCTTACCGGCGCCACCCGGCCGGGCGGCGCGGTCCTGGCCGCCCGCGGCGGCGTCGGGGGCGGCGTCGCTCCCGGAGGCTCCCGCGTCGCCCGGAGCCGTGTCCCCGACGTCCGACGCGCCGGAGCCGCTGTCGGCGGACCCCGCGGGTGCGGCGCCCTCGGCCTTGGTGCCGGAGGGGGACCCCTCGGCCTTGGTGCTGGAAGGGGACCCCTCGGCCTTGGTGCTGGAAGGGGACCCCTCGGCTTTGGTGCCGGAGAGGGAACCCGTGGCACTGGTGCCGGACGGGGACTCCGTGGCCGGTGAGGCTTCGGCCTCGGTCGGGGGCTCCGTGGGGGGCGTCGGCTTCCCGGCGGTCGCCGTCGGGCTCTTGGCCGCCGCCGGGGTGGGCGGCGGCGTCGTGGACGGGCTGCCGGTCGACGCCGTGGCGGTGGCGTCCGCGGTCGGGGTACCGACGGCGTCGCGGGCCTCGGCCGGCGTCTCCCGGACCGCCGCCGCCGGGCCGTCGAACAGGCCCGGCAGGGTGGCGGTCGCCGCCTCGCGCAGCTCGGCCAGCGGCAGCGTGAACTGGTCCCGGACGGTCAGCGCCGGCTGGTGCGGGTCGACGACGCCCAGCGCCGTCCACGGCACGCCCTGCTCGTCGCACAACCCCGCGAACGCCTTCTCGTGCCCGCGCGGTACCGCGACCAGCGCCCGGCCGGCCGACTCGGCGAACAGCATCGTGAACGCGTCCAGCGGCCCGTCGGGCAGCGCCACCTGCGCCCCGACCCCGTGCCGCAGGCACGACTCGACCAGCGCCTGGGCGAGGCCGCCGTCGGACAGGTCGTGCGCGGCGCTGACCAGGCCGGCGCGCGCGCCCGCGGCGACCGCGAGGCCGAGCCGGCGCTCGGCGGCCAGGTCGACCTTCGGGGGTACCCCGCCGAGGTGCTGGTGCGCGACCCAGGCCCACTCGGAGCCGGACAGCTCGTTGCGGGTCTCGCCGAGCAGCATGAGGACGTCGGCCTCGGGGCGGAAGCCCGTGGGCACCCGGCCGGCCACGTCGTCGATCACGCCGAGGACGCCGACGACCGGCGTCGGGTGGATCGCCATCGAGCCGGTCTGGTTGTAGAAGCTGACGTTGCCGCCGGTCACCGGGATGCCCAGCTCCTGGCAGCCGTCGGCCAGGCCGCGGCAGGTCTCGGCGAACTGCCACATGACGCCCGGGTCCTCGGGCGAGCCGAAGTTGAGGCAGTCGCTGACGGCGATCGGCGTGGCGCCGCTGACGGCGACGTTGCGGTACGCCTCGGCGAGGGCGAGCTGGGCGCCGCGGTACGGGTCGAGGCGGGAGTACCGGCCGTTGCCGTCCACCGACAGCGCGACGCCGAGCCCGGTCGCCTCGTCGATGCGGATCATGCCCGCGTCCGACGGCTGCGCCAGCACGGTGTTGCCGAGCACGTACCGGTCGTACTGCTCGGTGACCCAGCTCTTGTCGCACAGGTTCGGCGAGGCGGCCATCGTGAGCACCGTCTCGCGCAGCGCGTCCCCGGTGTGCGGGCGCGGCAGCGTCTCGGCCCGGTCGGCCTGGAGCAGGATCAGGTCGGACGGCTCGCGCATCGGGCGCTGGTACACCGGCCCGTCGTCGGCGAGCGAGCCCGGCGGTACGTCCACCACGGTCTCGCCGTGCCAGGTGATGACCAGGCGGCCGGCCTTGTCGGCGTCGTCGGCGTCGGTGACCTCGCCGATGGCGGTGGCGATGACGCCCCACCGGTCGGCGATGTCGAGGACCTCGTCGAGCCGCTCCGGCGCGACGATCAGCAGCATCCGCTCCTGCGACTCGCTGGCCAGTACCTCGTGCGGGGCCATCGACGCCTCGCGCAGCGGCACCTTCTCCAGCTCGACCCGCATCCCCGTGCCGGCCGCGGCGGCGGTCTCGGACAGCGCGCAGGTCAGGCCGGCGCCGCCGAGGTCCTGGATGCCGACGACAAGGCCGGCGTCGTAGATCTCCAGACAGGACTCGATCAGCAGCTTCTCGGTGAACGGGTCGCCGACCTGCACCGACGGGCGGCGCTGCGCCGACTCGTCGTCGAAGGTGGCCGACGCGAGCACGGAGACCCCGCCGATGCCGTCGCGGCCGGTCTTGGCGCCCATCAGGACGACCACGTTGCCGGCGCCGGCCGCGGCCTTGTTCTGGAGGCGGGACACCGGCAGGACGCCGACGCACAGGGCGTTGACCAGCGGGTTTCCCTGGTAGCAGGGGTCGAAGACGACCTCGCCGCCGATGTTGGGCAGGCCGAGGCAGTTGCCGTACCCGCCGATGCCGGCGACGACGCCGGGGAGCACCCGGGCGGTGTCGGGGTGGTCGGCGGCGCCGAAGCGCAGCGGGTCCATCACGGCGATCGGCCGGGCGCCCATGGCGAGGATGTCGCGCACGATGCCGCCGACGCCGGTGGCCGCGCCCTGGTGCGGCTCGACGAAGCTGGGGTGGTTGTGCGACTCGACCTTGAACGTGACGGCCAGCTCGTCGGAGATCTGGACGACGCCCGCGTTCTCCCCGATGCCGGCCAGCATCCGGGTGTCGGTCGGGGCCTTCTCGCTGAACTGGCGCAGGTGCACCTTGCTCGACTTGTACGAGCAGTGCTCGCTCCACATGATCGAGTACATGGCCAGTTCGGACTCGGTCGGGCGGCGGCCGAGGATCTCGCGGATCTTGTCGTACTCGTCGTCGCGCAGCCCCAGCTCGGCGTACGGCTGGGGGCGGTCGGCGGTGTCCGCGGCGGCCGGGACGGTGTCGACCGCGGGGGCGGCGGGGGCCGGCGCGGTGGCGGCGGGCGCGGCCGGGGCGGTGGCGGGTTCGGGCGCTGCGGTCATACGGAGGCTCCGGGGGCGTTCGCGGCGGCAGTGTCGCTGGCCGCGGTGGGGCGGCCGAGGTGGCTGAAAATCGAGGTGAAGAAGCCGAGCCCGTCCTGCGACGGGCCGGTCAGCGCCTCGACGGCGTGCTCGGGGTGCGGCATGAGGCCCACCACGTTGCCCGCCTCGTTGGTGATGCCGGCGATGTCCCGCAGGGAGCCGTTGGGATTCTCCCCGACGTAGCGGGCGACGACGCGTCCCTCGGCCTCCAGCGCGTCGAGGGTCCGGGCGTCGGCGACGTAGCAGCCCTCGCCGTTCTTGACCGGGACGAGGATCTCCTGCGCGTCGGCGTACGCGCGCGTGAAGGCCGTGCGCGTGGACTCGATCCGCAGGACCTGGTCGCGGTTGCGGAAGTGCAGGTGCTGGTTGCGGGTCAGCGCGCCGGGCAGCAGGTGCGCCTCGCACAGGACCTGGAATCCGTTGCAGATGCCCAGGACGGGCAGGCCGGCCCCGGCCGCCGCGACGATCGAGGTCATGACCGGCGCGAACCGGGCGATGGCCCCGGCGCGCAGGTAGTCGCCGTACGAGAAGCCGCCCGGCAGGACCACCGCGTCGACGCCGTGCAGGTCGGCGTCGGCGTGCCAGAGGCGCACCGCGTCGCCGCCGGCCAGCCGGACCGCGCGCGCGGCGTCCCCGTCGTCGAGCGAGCCGGGGAAGGTGACGACGCCCACGCGTGCGCTCATGCGGCCGGACCCTCCTGCGGCGCGGAGACGGCGAAGTCCTCGATCACGGGGTTGGCGAGCAGCTTGTCGGCGATCTCGCGGGCCCGCTCCAGGTCGGCCTCGCCGGTGAACTCGATCTCGACGCGCCGGCCGATCCGCACCGAGGCGACCTCGGAGATGCCGAGCCGGGGCAGTGCGTCCGCGACTGCCTGACCCTGCGGGTCGAGAATTTCGGGCTTGAGCATGACGTCAACGACGACGCGAGCCACTGGAGGTCTCCTGCCTAGGTCGCCGCGGCCTACGCCACGGCCCGACCTGCTGTGCTACCGGACCTGCGTAAACGCGGGTTGCGCGGGGATGGAACTGGGGGTCAGCGTACCCGGATGAGCGAGAGATCCACCGGCCGGGTGACGCCCGCTCACCACGCCGTGACGACTGTCACGACAGCCAGCACGGCGCACACGGCCGCCCCGATGTAGGTGATCACCGACAGCTTCACCCGGGTGAGCAGCCACCGGCCCGACAGCACCGCGGCGCCGGAGACCAGCGTCAATGCCGCCCAGGATCCGAGGAACACCGCGACGGGCGGCTGGCCCCTGGCCACCAGCGCGACGGCGAGCAGTTGCGACAGGTCGCCCCACTCCGCCGTGAACAGGACGACGAAGCTGGCCGCCGCCGCTTTCCACCCGCGGCGGGCGTCGCGGCCGGCGAGCCGGTCGCCGTACTCCCGCTCCTGGGCCGCGCCCTCGGCGTCGGCCCGGCGGCCGCGCCAGGCGAGCAGGCCCGCGCCGACGGCGAACAGCCCGGCGGCCGCGAACGAGACCGGACGCTGGGGCAGCGCGCTGACCAGGTGCCCCGCGGTGACCGCGACGAGGCACTGGACCCCGAACGCCGCGACCACGCCCAGCCAGACCGGCAGCGGCGGATACCGGGTGCCCAGAACCAGCGTGGCGATGAACGTCTTGTCGGGCAGCTCCACCGGGACGATCAGGAGGAAGGCCGTCAGCGCCACGAGCGCGAACTCCACGGGGGGACCTTTCGGAGGGGGTGGTCTCCGCCGATCCTAGGAGGCGCCCTGGCCGGCGAGCCAGGTGACATTTCCCGCACGGCGTCGTGTGCTGATGTCCCGCCCGCCGGAAATGACGGCGGCGGCGTTAGCAAGCGGGTACGACGCTTTCGGGGCCGGATGCGTCGCGCGGGTGAAAGACGCGCCAAAGGCCCGCGCGGCACGGACTTTTCTGCTGTGGCGCAGGCCACATCAGATCCCCGGGCTTTCCGCAATCGCCGCCCCCGACAGGGCACACCGGACTAAACTTCGCTCATGTTGGTCGTGACCACGGACAATCTTCCCGGATACGAGATCCGCGACGTACTCGGCGAGGTAATCGGAATCACCGCGCGCTCCAACAATCCCTTCAACGAAGGAATCAAGTCGCTGCACGGCGGCACCAATCCCCGCATGTTCGAAATGCTCACCCGCTGGCGCGAGGAGGCGGTGGAGCGGATGGCCCAGAACGCGCTGTCCCGCGGCGCGAACGCCATCGTGGCCATGCGGTTCGACCACCGCAACCTGACCTCGTCCTGGATCGAGATCTGCGCGTACGGCACCGCCGTGGTCGTCTCCCTGCGCGCGAACGGCGTCCGGCCGGGCAACCACCTCGCCGCGGCGAGCTGACACGTTGGACACCGCCGCGCCGGTCAGCGCTTCGGCCCGGGCAGCCGGCACGTCGGCACGGCCAGGTCGATCTCCCGGCGGTCGTTCAGGCACTCCGTGAACAGGTACGTCTGGGTGCCGTAGCCGGCGTCCCTGGTCACCGTGACCTTCCCCGCCTCGTCCACCTCGCACGGGTTGTTGAACTGGCAGTCGCCGCCGCCCATCGGGGTCGTGTTGTTCACGCCCACCACCAGGCCGGTGGCCACGTCGATGACCGGCGAGCCGGACGTACCGGGGACGACCTTGCAGTCCGGGTACCGGAGGGCGTCCTTCCAGACCCAGGAGCCCTCCCTGAGCCGGTGGATCTGCTTGTCGTACGTGCAGCGGTAGATCTTCTTCTTGGCCCCGGAGTTGACGACGACCTTCACCGGCGGCGTCGGCGGCCGGTCCGCCAGCGTCAGCGGCGCGATCCCGGTCCGCGCCCGGACGTCGGCGTAGGTGGCGGCGAGCCGGTAGACCAGCGCGTCGGTGTCCAGCATGGTGCCGTACGCGATCTGGTCGGCCTTGAAACCGGTCCCCAGGTCCTTGCCGTCGGGCTGCAGGACGAGTGCCGTGCGGGTGCTGGGCTCCCGGTAGATGACCTGGTCGGCCGTCGGGAAGCCCTTCTCCCAGCAGTGGCCGTTGGTGAGGACCAGGGCGCGGTCGGTGTCCAGCGACTGCCGGAACCGCACCAGCGAGCCCGAGCAGCCCCAGAGGTTGACGATGCCCGCGTAGTCCTCGACGCCCGGCGGCGGCCCGGCGGCCGGCGGTGCGGCAGCGTCCGGCGCGGCGGGCAGTACGGCCGCGGGCGACGCCGACGCCGCGGCGGGGAGGCTCGCGGCCAGCAGGCCGGCGGCGAGCGCCGCGGCCAGCCGGCGGCGGCGGGCGGTGCGGATGCGGGTCATGACGCTCCTTCGGGTGCGGCGGTACCGGGAGGGGGCGCGGCCCGCGGCGCGGCGGGCGTCGTCGGGGCGGCCGGCCTGCCCCGGCCGCCCCGACGACGGCTCAGAGGCCCGCGGGCAGTTGCCCGCCGAGCTGCTGGATGGCCTTGCGGATGTCGTCGCGGAAGGCGCTGACCCGGGTGTAGTAGCCGGGGTTCTTCGGCCGGGCACAGCCCACGCCGCGGCTGACGATCCCGACGAACACCCACCGGTCGCCGTCGCGCTTCACCAGGGGTCCGCCGGAGTCGCCCTGGCAGGTGTCGATCCCGCCCTTCTCGTAGTCCCCGGCGCACACCTCGGCCTGGATGTTGCCGTTCGCGGCGCACAGCGCGTCGTCCACCTTCGGCAGGTCCACCTGGAGCAGTACCTTGCTGGTCTGTCCGTTCTCCTTGGTCGCCCCCCAGCCCATCGCCCGGAACGTCGGCCCGGCGTCGTGGGCGCCGTCGGCCGGGAAGACGGGGTACGACGCGGCGGCGTACGGCTTGTCCAGCTTCACCACCGACCAGTCGCCGGCCCCCTCGCCCTTGCCGTTGACTTTGGACACGCCCTTGCGCTGCTCGCCCTCGGCGAAGTTCACGTTGCCGATCCAGGCCGTGATGCCCTCGCCGCCGAACTTGTAGCAGTGCGCCGCCGTGATGACGACGTCCGGCGACACCAGCGTCCCGCCGCAGCCGCCCCACCCCGTCTTCATCCGGGTCATCCACGGGTAGTCGCCCTGCCTGGCCGGCGTGCCGCCGACCACCTGCGCGGTGGGCGGCGCGGGGTCGGCGTGGGCGACCCCGGCGGCGGCGGCGAGCAGGGCGCCGGCCAGGCCGACGGCGCTCCAGCGGCGGAGACGGGTCATGGGTAGCTCCCTCCCGGTGCCGGCGGGGAATGTGCCGACAAGCTCGAAGATAGGACACCCGAATAGATGTGAATAGATTCCAGCGAGTCGCTGTGAAATACGTTTGCGCGGTACTCGCGCAGCGGGTCAGAGAATGTCGGCCGGGGTGTACGCGGCGGCGGCCGGGTGGGCGGCCAGGATCGCGGCGATGCGCGCGGTGACCGCCGCGACCTGGGCCGGCGCCGCCCCGACGAACGAGGCCCGGTCCCCGACCAGCGCGTCGATGTCCCGCCGGGACAGCCGCAGCCGCTCGTCGCCGGCCAGCCTGTCCAGCAGGTCGTTGTCGGCGGTGCCCTTCTCCCGCATCGCCAGCGCCACCGCGACGGCGTGCTCCTTGATCGCCTCGTGGGCGACCTCCCGGCCCACGCCCGCCCGCACGGCGGCGACCAGGACCTTGGTGGTGGCCAGGAAGGGCAGGAAGCGGTCCAGCTCGCGGCCGACCACGGCCGGGTAGGCGCCGAACTCGTCCAGCACCGTGAGGAACGTCTGGAACAGGCCGTCCAGCGCGAAGAAGGCGTCCGGCAGCGCGACCCGGCGGACGACCGAGCAGGAGACGTCCCCCTCGTTCCACTGGTCGCCGGCCAGCTCGCCGATCATCGCCAGGTAGCCGCGGACCACGACCGCCAGCCCGTTGATCCGCTCCGAGGAGCGGGTGTTCATCTTGTGCGGCATCGCCGACGAGCCGACCTGGCCCGGCCGGAAGCCCTCGGTCGCCAGCTCCTGGCCCACCATCAGCCGGATCGTCGTGGCCAGCGAGGACGGCGCCGCGGCGGTCTGCGCCAACGCCGACAGGACGTCGAAGTCCAGCGAGCGCGGGTACACCTGGCCGACGCTGTCCAGCACCCGGCCGAACCCGAGGTGCGCGGCGACCCGCGCCTCCAGCGCGGCCACCTTCGCGGCGTCGCCGTCGAACAGGTCGAGCTGGTCGGCGGCGGTGCCGACCGGCCCCTTGACGCCGCGCAGGGGGTACCGGGCGATCAGGTCCGACAGCCGCTCGTACGCGATCAGCAGCTCCTCGGCCGCGGACGCGAACCGCTTGCCCAGCGTGGTGGCCTGCGCGGCGACATTGTGCGAGCGGCCGGTCAGCACCAGGTCGCCGTACTGCGTGGCGCGCGCGCCCAGCCGGGCCAGCGCGGCCGCGATCCGCTCGCGGACCAGCAGCATCGACGCGCGGATCTGGAGCTGCTCGACGTTCTCGGTGAGGTCCCGCGACGTCATGCCCTTGTGGATGTGCTGGTGGCCGGCGCGGTCGCAGAACTCCTCGATCCGGGCCTTCACGTCGTGCCGGGTGACCCGCTCGCGGGCGGCGATGGCGTCCAGGTCGACGAGGTCGACGGCCGCCTCGTACGCCTCCACGACCCCGTCGGGCACGGCGACGCCGAGGTCGCGCTGGGCCCGCAGCACGGCGAGCCACAGCCGGCGCTCCATCCGCACCTTCTCGGCGGGCGACCACAGCTCCACCAGCTCGGCGGAGGCGTAACGGGAGGCGAGCACGTTCGGCACAGTCACCCGCCCAGGCTACCGTCCGCCGGCCAGCCGCCACCGACGCGCCGGGCGCGGTCCGCGGATCGGGCCGGGCCGACGGGCGTTCGTCCCGGTTCGCCCGGCGGGCGCCGGCCGGGCGGCCGCTAGGCGGGAGCGGAGAGCAGGGCGGTGACGCCCTGGCCGCCGGCCGCGCAGATCGAGATCAGCCCGCGCGCCGGCAGCCGGTGGGCCGACAGGAGCTTGGCCAGCGTCGCCACGATCCGGCCGCCGGTGGCCGCGAACGGGTGGCCCGCCGCCAGCGACGAGCCGTGCACGTTGAGCCGGGACCGTTCGATCTTGCCCAGCGGGCCGGGCAGCCCCAGCCGCTCGCGGCAGAACTCCGGCGACTCCCACGCCGCCAGGGTCGCCAGCACCTGCGAGGCGAACGCCTCGTGGATCTCGACGTAGTCCATGTCGGCCAGGCCCAGCCCGTGCCGGGCCAGCAGCTTCGGCACCGCGTACACCGGCGCCATCAGCAGACCCTCGTCGCCGTGCACGAAGTCGACCGCCGCCGTCTGCGCGCCGTCGAACCAGGCCAGTACCGGCAACTGCCGCTCCCGCGCCCACTCCTCGGTGGCCAGCAGCACCACGGCGGCGCCGTCGGTGAGCGGGGACGAGTTGCCGGCCGTCATCGTCGCCTCGTCGGCGTGCGGCCCCTGGGTGCCGAAGACCGGCCGCAGCGACGCCAACTTCTCGGCCGTGGTGTCCGCGCGCAGGTTCTGGTCCCGGGTGAGCCCGAGGTAGGGCGTGACCAGGTCGTCGAAGAACCCCTCGTCGTACGCCGCGGCCAGCCGCTGGTGCGAGGCGAGCGCCAGCGCGTCCTGCTCCGCCCGCGGGACGCCCCAGCGGCGCGCGGTCATGGCGGCGTGCTCGCCCATCGAGTACCCGGTGCGCGGCTCGGCGTTGCGCGGGGTCTCCGGCTGGAACGCCTGGTGCGGGCGCAGCCGGCTGGCCGCCCGCAGGCGCCCGCCCAGCGACCGCGCGGCGTTGATGTCCAGCAGCGTGCGGCGCATGTCCTCGTTCAGCGCCAGCGGGGCGTCCGAGGTGGTGTCGACGCCGCCGGCCACGCCGACGTCGATCTGCCCGAGCGCGATCTTGTTGGCGACGGTGACCACCGCCTCCAGCCCGGTGCCGCAGGCGCGCTGGAGGTCGTACGCCGGGGTCGCCGGGTCGAGCTTGGCGCCCAGGACGCACTCGCGGGTCAGGTTGTAGTCGCGGCTGTGCTTGAGGACGGCGCCGGCCACGACCTCGCCGAGGCGCTGGCCCGCCAGCCCGTAGCGGGCCACGAGCCCGTCGAGGGCGGCGGTGAGCATGTCGGCGTTCGAGGCGGCGGCGTACCGGCCCTGGGAGCGCGCGAACGGGATCCGGTTGCCGCCGACGACGGCGACGCGGCGGACGGCGCCCGGGCCGGGGGTCGCCCGGTGCGGTACGGCGGTGGTGTCCGGGCCGGCGGAATCCGCCCGCGCGGCGGCGTCTGTAGGCACGGTGCCCCCTTGTGGTTGCCGTTTCCCTATGGTCCCCACCCTACCCATCAGTACGCTGAAGGCATGACCGATCGGTACGCGAGCTTCGCGAACTCCGGCCCCGGCCGGGCTCTGGTCACCCGACTCGGGCTGCCGCGGCCACCCCGGCTGCGCCGGTACCGGGAGGGGACGCCCCCGCTGCCCGGGCCGGTGCTCCGCGGCGGGGACGGCCGGTTGGCCGACGCCGTCGCCGCCGTGCTGGCCGAGGCCAAGATCGACGTGGTGGACGGGCCACGCGAGGGCCTCGGCGCGCTCGTCTACGACGCCACCGGGCTGACCGACGTGGTGGACCTGCGGCGGCTGTACGACTTCTTCCACCCCGCGGCGCGCAGCCTCGCCCCCGGCGGCCGGGTGGTCGTGCTCGGCACGCCGCCCGGTGCGGCCGGCACGCCGGCCGGGGCCGCGGCGCAGCAGGCGCTGGAGGGCTTCGTGCGCAGCGTGGGCAAGGAGTTCGGGCGGGGCACCACCGCCCAGCTCGTCCAGGTCGCGCCCGGGGTCGGCGAGGGCATCGCGGCCACGCTGCGCTTCCTGCTGTCCGGCCGCTCGGCGTACGTCTCCGGGCAGGTCGTCACCGTGACCGCCGACGCGCCGCCGCCCGCCGACTGGGACCGGCCGCTCGCCGGGCGGATCGCCGTCGTCACCGGCGCCGCGCGCGGCATCGGCGCCGCCGTCGCCGAGGTCCTCGCCCGCGACGGCGCGCACGTCGTCGCGCTCGACGTGCCCGGCGCGGGCGACGCCCTCGCCGGTGTCGCCAACGCGGTCGCCGGCACCGCCCTGCAACTCGACCTCACCGCGCCCGACGCGCCCGCCCGGCTCGCCGACTACCTCGGCGCCCGGCACGGCCGGGTGGACGTCCTCGTGCACAACGCGGGCATCACCCGCGACAAGACGCTGGCCAGGATGTCCGAGGAGGCCTGGGACGCGGTCTTGGCGGTCAACCTCACGGCCCCCGAGCGGGTCACCGCCGGCCTGCGGGCCGCCCACCTGATCCCGGCCGGGGGGCGGATCGTCGGGGTCGCCTCCATGGCGGGCATCGCCGGCAACCGCGGGCAGACCAACTACGCCGCCAGCAAGGCCGGCGTCATCGGCTGGGTCCGGGCGCTGGCGCCCGCGCTCGCCGCCGACGGCGTCACCGTCAACGCGGTGGCCCCGGGCTTCATCGAGACGGAGATGACGGCGCGGATGCCGACCCTGCTGCGCGAGGCCGGCCGCCGGATGAACAGCCTGGCCCAGGGCGGTTTGCCGGTGGACGTGGCCGAGACGGTCGCCTGGCTGGCCTCGCCCGGATCGGCCGGGGTGACCGGCAACGTCGTCCGCGTGTGCGGCCAGAGCCTGCTGGGGGCGTGATGCGCGTCGAACTGGACCGGATGCCCGAGGTCGGCCCGCTCTACCGCCGGGCCGTCGGCCGGGCGCTGCCCGTGCCGCGCGCCCTCGGGCAGCGCGGCGGGCGGCAGGCGCCGCGGACGCTGCCGGCGGCGGCGCTGGCGGTGGACGGGGTCACCGTCGACGTGGCGCACCTCGCGGCCTACGCGCGGGTCTGCGGCTTCCCGCTGCGCGACGCGCTGCCGGCCACGTACCCGCACGTGCTCGCGTTCCCGCTGGCCATGGCGCTGATGTCCCGGGACGACTTCCCGTTCCCGATGGTCGGGCTGGTGCACGTGGCCAACCGGATCGAGGTGCTGCGGGAGCTGGCGGCGTCCGCGACGCTGACGGTCACCGCCGTCGCCGAGGAGCTGCGCCCGCACCCGCGCGGCCGGCAGTTCGACCTGGCGGTCGAGGTGACCGACGCCGACGGCCTGGCGTGGCGCGGCGTGTCGACGTACCTGCGGCGGGAGCGGGCCGCCGACGCGGGCGGCGGGGACGGCGACGGGCCGGCCGCCGGTGCCGCCGGGGCCGGTGCGGATCCGGCGGCGCACGGCGGCGGGGCGCGGCACGGCGACCCCGGGGCCGGGTCGGCCGCGGGCGGCGGGGAGGTCGCGCCGACCGTGGCCCGCTGGAAGCTGGGGACCGGCGTCGGCAGGTCGTACGCGGCGGTCTCCGGGGACCGCAACCCCATCCACACCTCCGCCCTGGGCGCGCGGCTGTTCGGGTTCCGGCGGCCGATCGCGCACGGGATGTGGAGCAAGGCGCGCTGCCTGGCCGCGCTCGACGGGCGCCTGCCCGCGACGTACGCGGTGGACGTGGCGTTCCGGTCCCCGATCCTGCTGCCGGGCGGCGTCGACTTCGGAGCCGCGGAGGCCGCCGGCGGGCGCTGGCGGTTCAGCCTGGGCGGCGGGGAGCGGGTCCACCTGACCGGCCACGTCGGACCCTGACGCCCGGCCGGTCAGGCCGCGACGACCTGGAAGCGCGCGTGGTCGGTGAGGGCGGACGGGTCGACCGCGCCGGCCTGGCCGCCGCGCGCCAGGCGGAGCTTCCCGGTGTCCACGAGGCGCGTCAGGGCGCGGCGGGTCAGGTCGGCGTCGGCGCGGATGTCCGACGCCAGCCGGGCCACCGTCGTGTGGTGCGGGCCGGGGCCGGTCCTGGCGCCCACCCAGGCGGTGAGGCGGCGCCGGTACTCGTCCTCGATGCGGGTCAGGACCTTCGCGGTCCGCGCGGTGGCGGGGGCGTCGGCGCCCAGCGCCCGGGTCTGGCCGTTGACCAGGTCCCGCAGGACACGGTACGCGCCGGGACCGTCGCCGCGGTCGAGGAGCAGGTACTGCGCCAGGCTGCTCCGCGCCATCAGGGTGACCGGGTGGTCGGGCTCGGCGAGGTGCCGTTCGCAGTCGGCGACCAGGTCGGCGAGGTCGCCGACCGCCTCGTCCACCTTCCCCGCCCGACCCTTCAGGCCGGCGAGGTTGTGGCGCGTCAACAAGGTGGACGGATCGTGCGCGCCGAGCAGGGCGGACTGGGCGGGCAGCAGCCGGGCCAGGTCGGCGACGCCCGCCGCGGGGTCCAGCTCGCCGCGCCAGGTCGCCTGCTGGCCGTACACCCACAGGGTCTGCTCGCTCGGCCCGAACGTCCGCTCGAACAGCGGGACCAGCTCGTCGTAGGCCCGTAGCGCCCCGACCTGGTCCCCGGTCTCGCCGCGCCAGCGCGCCTGGTTGGCCCGGGTGACGAGGGTGCGGGGGTCGTGCGGCCCGTGCAGCCTGGTGCGGGACCGGACCAGGCCGGTGAAGATGCGCAGGGCGGCCTTGGGGTCGCCGGCGCTGCCGATCGCGGTGGCGCGGTTGGCCTGCGCGACCAGCTTCTGGTCGTCGTCGCCCGGCGCCCCGCGGCGGTGCGGGGCGAGCCGGTCGTACTCGGCCGCGGCGGGGGCGTGCCGCCCCGCGGCGTCCAGGCAGCGCGCGTACTTCCCGCGGGCCAGGTGGGTGTCGGGGTGGTCCGGCCCGAGGTACCGGGCCGCGGTGTCGGCCAGCTCGCGGAAGTAGTCGGCGGCCGCCGCCACGCGGCCCGATTCGCGCAGGCTCCCGCCCAGCCCGTACAGCAGCCGGTGCCCGTCAGGCACCCACAGGTCCCCGCCGCCGTGGGCGATCAGCGTGCGGGCGTTCCCGCGCAGGATCTCCTGGGCGCGCGGGTCGCGGCCCGCGCGGTCGGCGGCGGCGAGCACCGCGTCGGCCGCGGCGTGGACGAGCTGCCGCCAGGTCTGCGCCCCGGGCAGGTCCCTGCGGGCCGCCTCCCGGGTCGCCCGCTGCACGAGCGCGTGCACCCGCACCACGTCACCGGCGATGTCGGGTCCGCCGGGGCGCTCCCCGTCGGGGCGTCGGCCGGCGGGGCCGGTGGCGTCGACCGTGAGCAGGCTGAGCAGCCGCAGGTTCTCCACCGCGTCGGCGGCGTCCTCGGCCCACCGACCGGCCGCGGCCGGGTCGTCCCCGTCGACCTCCCGGCCGGCCTGGGCGGCGAGGTAGCGCAGCAGCGGCGCGCTGGTCAGGACCGCCCGGGGGATGCCGCTGCCGTCCAGCAGCGCCGCGACGCGCAGCAGGGGAAGGGCCAGCCCGACCGGGTCGAGGTCGTCGGCGGCCTCGACGGACAGCCGCCAGGTGACCGCGACCGGGTGCTGCCCGTTGGCCAGCCGGCCCGCCGGGTCGACCCCGGTGGGCGCCAGCTCGTCCAGCGCGCGCTGCGCGAACCGGCGCCGGTACGCCCGGCAGTCGATGCCCCTGTTGCCGATGTAGCCGGCCGCCTGGTCCAGCGCCAGCGGCAGGAAACCGAGATCGGCAGCCATCGGCCCGGCGTCGACCAGGCGCCGGGCGTCCCCGCGCAGGCGCGCGGTGAGGAAGTCCACCGCCTGCGCCGGGGTGAACGCCTCCACGTCGACCAGCGCCCGGCCGTCCGTCAGGTCGTGGTCGCGGCGGCGGCTGGTCACCACCGTCGCCCCGCCCGCGCGCACCGGCGGCCACCACCCGGCCAGGTCGGCCGGGTCGCCGACGTCGTCGAGCACGACCAGCCAGCGCAGGCCGGCCTGCCCCGGGGCCTGCAACCAGTTCAGGAACCGGTCGGCGCCGTCGCGGTCGTCCTCGTCCTCGACCCCGGTCACGTCCGCCGCGGCCAGCGCGTACCCCGCCCGGACCGCCCGCGCCGAGGTCGCCGACACCCACACCAGCAGGTCCAGGGCACCGCCGGCCCACAGCCGGTGCGCCAGCGCGGCGGCCACCTGGGTCTTGCCGACACCGCCCAGCCCGGCCACCACGGCCGCGCCACCGGCGGCCACCGCGTCCCAGAGCCGGCCGTCCGCGGCGCGCTCCTGCCGGGCCGCCACCGGCGCGGGCGCGTTACCCACCCGGTGCGGCAGGGTCACCGGCACCCGGGGGGCGCGACGAATGTCCAGGCGGCCGGCCACATTGATGTCTCCCGAGCCGCCATGGAGCGCCACCGCGCGCGGCAACGGGTCGTCCCGGCCCGCCGTCACCGGGGGTCCCGCCCGCGCCGCTCCAGCCGGATCTCCTCGGCCACGTTCAGGTCCCCGCTGCCGAAATGCTGCGCGCTGACCGACATTCCCGCGTCCGCCCGCGGCACGGGCGCGGGCATCGGCGGCCCGTCCGGCGGCCGCACGGCCTCCTCGTGGGTCGGAGTCCGCGACCGCCGCCACTGCGACACCGCCAGGAGCACACCGGCCACCGTCCCCGCCACGGAGACAGGGGTGGCGCACACCGACACCCACTTCTCGGCCCGGTCCAGTCCCTCGGCCGACCCGAACCACGTCAGCGCCACCAGAGCGGCGCCGCCCAGCGCGGCCGCCGCGACGGCCGCCGCGAGCCGGCGGCCGGACAGCCGGGGCGGCTGCCACCCGGGAGAGGACATGGGGCCCACCCTCACCGACCACCGCCCCGGCCGTCCACTCCGATCATGGCCATCGGAGTGAACGCCGACCCCGCGTCCCCCGATCAGGGGACACCGGTGAACCCGCAGGGACGAAAAGGAGCGGCCGTGCTCCGCCGCCGTGTGTCCTCCCCCGGTCACCGACACAGGGACGCGTACCGTTTGCCCGACACACGGGCGCCCTGCCGCTGCCGACCGGTCCGCCCGCGTCGACCCGCCGCTCGCGACCCGCGTCGGACCCGTGCGGACCGGACGAACCCCGGGAGGAGCGGCAGTCATTGCGCGCCGAGACGGGTGTGCGCCCGGCGGTCCCCGCGCAAGGCCGCCAGGCTCTGCCGTACCGCACGGCATTCGAGACGCCGCTCGACTTCCCCGCCACCGCCGCGCGGGCCCGCGAGCAACTGCGAAGCTGGCTGCGCAGCAAGCGGTACGACGTCGGCAGGTTCGACGACGGCGGCGCGGTGCTGGCCCGCGGCGTGGTCATCCGGTACGCCGCCACGGACGGAGTCAGCGGCTGGCACCTGCGCGAGGCGGGCGGCGACGGCGTCACCTGGGTGAGCACCGTCGCGGTGACCCGGGGCCGGCAGCCGGACCGGACGTGGGTCTCGCTGAACGTCGAGCCCGTGGTGTCCGACAGCGTTCTCGCGCCGCCGGCCGCGCCGCCCCGGCTCGTCCGCCTCCTCCTGGAGGCACTCGACGCGTACGACGGCGAGGCGGAGCTGCGCCACCGGCCGGTCACCGTCGGCGCGGCCGCGGTGGACGACCTGCTCGACATCGTGTGCGCCGAGGACCGGAGGCTGCCGGCCGTTGTCGCGGCGGCTCCCGCCGACGCGGCGTTCCCTCGGTGGGGCGCCGTCGTCGACCGGCTCGTGCGCCACCTGCCGGGCCTGGCCAGCATCTACCTCCTGGATCCGGTCGCCGCGGGCGCGTTCAACGAGGGCATCGGATCGACCCACCGGATCGGTCCCGGATCCGTGCGGACCTACCTGTCCGGCGCGGACCCCGCGGTGCCGGAGGACGCCGTGCGGCACCGGGTCCTCAGCCGGCGGCGGATCGAGGCGGAGCCGGCACGGGCGGCGCGGGTCCTGGCCGTGCTGCCGAGGCAGCTCGCCGCCGCCGCGGTACCGCCCGCCGCGGCCCGCGGCCTCCACCTGTCGATCCACGACGTCCGCCCGCCGCCACGCCGACCCGACGACCCCACCGCAGCGCTCCGCGCCGAGGTCGCCCTCCTCACCGAGTTGCTCGTCGCGGCGGATGAAACCGAGCGGGCCCTGCGGGCGACGGTCGCCCGCCAGCAGGACGAGATGCTGGGCCTGGCCGCCGACCTGGAGGGCGAGCGGGAGGGCCTGGAGCAGCGCTACGCGCAGGTACGTGCCCTGCAGCAGCGCCTGACCGAGGCCAGGCTCTTCGACAGCGCCTACACACCCGCGGAGCGCCCGCCGCCGCTGGCGACCTCGTTCGCCGAACTCCTCGACCGGGTGGGCCAGCTCGACCCCCATGTCACCTTCGCCGGAGACCAGAGCATCTGCCTGGATCTCGACGAACAGCCGCACAGCTCGGCCTGGGCCCAGGTCGCGTGGCAGGGGCTGCTTGCCCTGGCCGACTACGCCCGGGCCTCCGGGCAAGGCGTATTCGCCGGGGACTTCAAGAGTTGGTGCGAGAAGCCGCCGGACGGCGACTGGTACGCGCTGTCCGCGGGCAAGGTAGCCAGGGACGAGTCGCTCACGGTGCGCCGCAACCCCAAATTCCACCAGGCCCGCGTGTTCGCGGTGCCGCGTACGGTCGACCCGGGCGGCAGGGTCTTCATGGGGGCGCACATCAAACTGGGGAACTCCACGACCGTCGCGCCCCGGATGCATTTCCACGACGCGTCACACGGCGCGGGCGTCGTCTATGTCGGCTACATCGGCCCGCATCTTCCCAACACGCTCACCTAGTCACCCGGGAGCCGCGGATCAGGACTCCGCGACGAGTGCCGAAGCGGTCGCATCGCGCGAGAGTGGCGGCCGCGGCAGGTAGTTTGGCGGCGTGCGGAATGTGCTGGTGACGACGCCGAACGACACGCAGTGGACGGTGCGCGTGGTGTGGGAACCACGCTGGCGGGCGCTGGCCCGGCGCTTCGGCGGCTGGCGCCTCAGGCGCCGCAACCGGCGCCAGGATGCCGGTCACGTGGTCGACGGCACCGGCCAGTTGGGTGACGTGGCGCTGTCCGGTTCGCGCGGGAGTACGGCGGGCTCGTTCGACCTCGGGGACGCGCTCCTCGTCCTGGTGGTCGTCTTCATCGGGGTCATCGCCGCCGCCGCGCTGTTCTGGTGGGTGCTGCTGCCGCTGCTGCTGCTCCTCATCGATCTCGTCGTGGTGCTCGTCCTGCTCGTGCTGGCGCTCGCGGGGCGGGTGCTGTTCCGCCGGCCGTGGACGGTGGAGGCCAGGAGTGGCGGCGAGACGTTCACCGCGCAGGTCGTGGGGTGGCGGGCGGCGCTGTGCCGACGCGACGAGATCGCCGAGTCGCTGCGCAGGGGGCTGCGGCCTGTCGACGGCCCGGTCACAGCGCCGTAGTCCGCACCGGCCGCCAGAAACGCCACGCCGGTCCACCCGGCTGCCAGGACCATGACGCACACGTCGCCGAACAGCGCGGTCGACGGTGCGACGGGATGGTGGGACGGCACCTCCGGCACGGCGCCGGCCGCGCTGACCAGCCCGGCCGACCGGACCGCCCGTGTGGGGGCGGCGGCCGCGCGGCCGCCGCCCCCACACGCCCCCGTCACGGGCGGATGACCTCCACGGCGAGGTGGGTGTCGTCGAGCCGCAGCGAGGTGGCACCGGCCACGATGGCCGCCTGCGCCCGGACCCGGTAGGTGCCGGCCGGCAGGTAGTGCGAGCTGCGCTCCAGCGCGTGACCCTCCCAGTTGTCGCCGGGCGAGTCGAAGGCGTAGTCGGTGCCGGACACCGGCGCCAGCTCGACGGTGCTGCCGGTCGAGGCGTTGGTGGCGACGATCCGGGCCGAGCACCAGCCGCCCGAACCGGAGCAGAGCGTCTCAGCGGTGAACCGGGCGTCGAGCATCCGGCGGGTACCGCTCGGGATCCCCACGACCACCGAGGCGACATCGACGAAACCGGCCGACGTCACGTTGATCGGCGCGTCGTTGCGGGCGAACGTCTGACGTTCGGTGAACGTCCCCGACGCACCGGTGATCGCCGCGCCCGCCGCCGTACCCACAGCCAGCATCGCGGTGGCGCCGGCACCGGCCAGAAGAATCTTCTTGAAGCGTGCCACAGTCGTACTCCCATCCCCCTCGCGCCGCGGCCGTCTCGCCGCGGCAGACACGGACAGGAGCGCGGGGCGACCCGGGCGATACGCGGTCCGGGAGAAAATTTCCCGCCGCCCCCGGGCGGGTGGCCGGCGCTACCGCGTCGGTACGCGGACCGTGCCGGCGACCGCCGCGGCGGCGATGTCGGTGCGGTACTGGCCGTCGGCGAGGCGGACCGTCCCGAGCAGCGCGTACGCGGCGTCGCGGGCGGCCGCGAGGTCGGCGCCGGTCCCGGTGGCGCAGACGACGCGGCCACCGGCCGACAGCAGTGTCCCGTCTGCGGCGCGGCGGGTCCCTGCGTGGACGACGCCCGGCTGCTCGGCGCCGGCCAGCGGGTCGCCGGTGCGGGCGGTGCCCGGGTACCCGTGGCTGGCCAGGACGACGGTGACGGCGGCGCCCTCGCGCCAGCGCAGCGGGGGGTGGGCCGCGAGGGTGCCGGTGGCGGCGGCGTGCAGCAGGCCGCCCAGCGGCGTCGCGAGCTGCGCCAGGACGACCTGGGTCTCGGGGTCGCCGAACCGCGCGTTGAACTCGATCACCTTCGGACCGTCCGCGGTCAGCGCGAGCCCCACGTACAGCAGGCCCGCGAACGGCGTGCCCCGTCGGCGCATCTCCGCCAGCGTCGGGGTGACGACGGCGGCCAGCACGCGGTCCACCAGGTCGGCCGGCGCCCACGGCAGCGGGGCGTACGCGCCCATGCCGCCGGTGTTGGGGCCGGTGTCGCCGTCGCCGATCCGCTTGAAGTCCTGCGCGGGCAGCAGCGGGACGGCCGTGTCGCCGTCGGTGACGACGAACAGCGAGACCTCGGGGCCGTCGAGGTACTCCTCGATCACGACCCGGCCGCACTCCCCGGCGTGCCGCAGCGCCGCCGCCCGGTCGTCGGTGACCACGACGCCCTTGCCGGCCGCCAGGCCGTCGTCCTTCACGACGTACGGCGCCCCGGTGGCGTCCAGCGCCTCGTTGACGCCGACGGCGTCCACGCACGTGTACGCCGTGGCGGTCGGGACGCCCGCGGCGACCATGACCTCCTTGGCGAAGGTCTTGCTGCCCTCCAGGCGCGCGGCGGCCGCCGACGGCCCGAAGCAGGCGATGCCCTTGGCGCGGACGGCGTCGGCCACGCCCGCGACCAGCGGCGCCTCCGGCCCGACGACCACCAGGTCGGCACCGGTCTCCACCGCCAGGGCGGCGACCGCGTCCGGGTCGGTGACGACGACGTCGCGCACGTCCGCGACCGCCTCGATGCCGGGGTTGCCCGGCGCGACGACCAGCCGCTCCACGCCGGCGTCGGCCGCCAGCCCCAACGCGAGCGCGTGCTCGCGCCCCCCACCACCGATCACCAGTACCCGCACGCCGAAAACTCTACCGACCGCGGACGCCAGCACCCCGCCGGGCACCGCTCACCCGTCCAGCGCCGCGCGCACGCGCCGCGGGATCAGCCCGGGCCTGGCGGTGTCCCGCCACGCGAACCGCAGCATCCGCCAGCCCGCGTCGGCGATCCGGTTGTGCCGCTGCCGGGCGGCGTCCAGCGCCGCCGCGTCCCGGTGGCCCGGGACGCCGTCGGCCTCGACGATCAGCCCGCGCGAGGGCCAGCCCAGGGCGCCCCGGGTGACGATCCGGCCGGCCCGGTCGCGGACGGGCACCTGAAGCTCCTCGGGCGGTACGCCGCCGTCCACGCACCGGAGGCGGACCAGCGTCTCCAGGCCGCACGCCGCCCGCCCGTCGGCCAGTGCCAGCCGCGCGCGGGCCGCGACCGCGCCCCGCCGGCCCCGCAGCAGCGCCGGCAGCGCGGCCAGGTCGTCCGCGCCGACGAGGCTGCGGTGCAGCGCGGCGTCCAGGACCGCGACGGCGTCGTCGCGGGCCGCCACGCGCAGCAGGTCGGCCACGGTGCGGCGCGCCGTGGTGACCCGGAGGCCGGCGACCGTGGTCCGCGCCGCCGCCGGTACGGCCCACTGGTGGACCACCGCCGCGCCGCGCGGTCCGGCGGCGCGGCCGCGGCGGCCGGGCGCCGCGACGTGGACCGGGGCGCCGTCGTGCCGCGCGACGAGCCCGAACCACTCGGCCGCCGTGTCGTGTACGAGTACGGCGTCCGGGCCGAGCGAGAGCTGCACCGCGCGGATCGCGGCGCGCCGGCCGGGCCGGGGGTGCCCGGGGGAGGCGACGAAGTAGGTGCCGCACCCCATCGGCCACCACCGGCGCGACCGCCGCAGCGCGTCCACCTCCCGCGCGGCGAGCCCGCCGCGCAGCGCCTGCCAACGGCTCAGCACGCCGTCCTGTCCCGTGGCCGTGCGCTCGGCCTCCGCGAGTCCCTGCATACCGCCACGGTGCCGGGGGCCGCGCGGCGTGCGCCAGGCCGGCCGCCGCGGCCTGTGGACAACGGTCCGCCTGTGGACAGCAACGCGACCGGAGCCTAGGCAGCCGGCCGCGGCGCTAGAGGAGCGGGTGGCGCAGGACGTTCTGGTCGCGGGCCGGGCCGACGCCGACCAGGGACACCCGCGTGCCGCAGAGCTGCTCGACGCGGGCGATGTACGCCCGGGCGTTCTCCGGCAGGTCGGCCTCGGTGCGGGCGTGCGACAGGTCCTCGAACCAGCCCGGCAGCTCCTCGTACACCGGCACGGCGTGGTGGTAGTCGGTCTGCGTGGTCGGCATCTCCTCGACCCGCCTGCCGTCGATCTCGTACGCCACGCACAGCGGCACCGTGTCCAGCCCGGACAGCACGTCGAGCTTGGTGATGCACAGGTCGGTGATGCCGTTGACCCGCACCGCGTACCGCGCCACCACGGCGTCGAACCAGCCGGTCCGGCGCTCCCGCCCGGTCGTCGTGCCGTACTCCCCGCCGACCTTGCGGATCCGCTCGCCCAGCTCGTCGTGCAGCTCGGTCGGGAACGGCCCGGCGCCGACGCGCGTGGTGTACGCCTTGGACACCCCGACGACCCGCGAGATCGCCGTCGGCGGGATGCCGGAGCCGACGCAGGCGCCGGCCGCGGTCGGGTTGGACGAGGTCACGAAGGGGTACGTGCCGTGGTCCATGTCGAGCATCGTGGCCTGGGCGCCCTCCAGGAACACGGTCTCGCCGCGGTCCAGGGCCCCCCACAGCAGCGCGCGGGTGTCGGTGATGAACGGCCGCAGCCGCTGCGCGTACCCCAGGTACTCCTCCACCACCGCCTCGACCTCGATGGCCTTGCGGTTGTAGATCTTCTGCAGGGTCTGGTTCTTCTCCCGCAGCACCAGGTCGAGCTTCTTGCGCAGGATGCCGACGTCGAGCAGGTCCTGCACGCGGATGCCCATCCGCGCGACCTTGTCCCCGTACGCCGGACCGATCCCGCGGCCGGTGGTGCCGATCCGGGACGACCCCAGGTAGCGCTCCACGACCCGGTCGAGCGCCCGGTGGTGCGGCATGATCAGGTGCGCGTCCGCGGAGATCACCAACCGGCCCGAGACGTCGACGCCGCGGGCGGCGAGCCCGTCGAGTTCGGTCAGCAGGACCTTGGGGTCGATGACGACGCCGTTGCCGATGACGATGGTGGCCGTCGGCGACAGGGCGCCCGAGGGCATCAGGTGAAGGGCGTATTTCTGGCCGTCGGGCGTGACCACCGTGTGCCCGGCGTTGTTACCCCCGGAGTACCGCACGACATAGTCGACCTCGCCGCCGAGAAGGTCCGTGACCTTCCCTTTGCCCTCATCGCCCCACTGCACACCGATGAGTACGATCGCTGGCATCTCATCTCACTTCCGTGCGGGCCGGGTGCCCAGGTGGCGACCGATCGGCGAGCCCGGTGTGCCAGGCTAACAACCGCGTCACCCGCGGGTGGCACATCCCTCGAAGGTAGGAGGAGCACCGGCCGTGCCCGACGTCGTCATTCTCTCACTCGGTGACGAAAGCCCTGGTGGCGGCTGTGCGGGCGGTTGCTGCGGCGAGGGCGGCGGCTGCGGCCCGGAGCGCCCGCGGACACCGGTGCTGGCGTGTGCCCAGGCGCTGACCGCGGCGGGCGCGCGGGTGCGCACGGTGACCGCCGCCTCGAACGCGGAGATCGACGACGTGCTGGCCGCGGGCGACGGCCCCGGCCGGCCCGACGGCCTCGCCTGGCCGGCGGCCGACGGGCCGCGCCTGGTGGTCGCCACCGCCGCGGACGGCCAGCTCCGCGCGGTCGTGCGCCGGCTGGTCCGCCGGTACGCACCGCCGCCGAGCCGCCGCCCCGCCGACCTGCCCGCCACCCGGACGGTGCCGGACCTGCCGCCGCTGGCGATCCTCCCCCTCGGCCCCTCGGACACCGACCTCGCCGCGCAGCTCGGGCTGCCCCGGGAGCCGGCCGACGTGGCCGCCGCGGTCCTCGGGGGCCGGTCCCGCCGCCTGGACCTGCTGCGTACCGACAGCGGCTCGGTGACCCTCGACGGGGCGCTGCTGGGCGGCGCCGACGACCACGGGCGGGCGCTGCCGTGGCGCGGCCGGGTCGAGGTGGACGACGTCCTGCTGACCGACGGCGCCGACCCGGTGGTGGCGACCGTCATCGCCAACGCCGCCGGCTACGCGACCGTCGGCGGCGTGCCGATGGTGCGCGACCCCGACCCCGCCGACGGCGTGGTGGACGTCGCCGTCGCCATCCCGGTGGTGGCCCGGGGGCCGTTCGGACGGCGGCGGCCGCGGGTCGAGGTCCGCCGCGCGCGCGGCCGGGCGGTGTCGGTCACGCCGACCGCCGCGCTGCCGTTCAACGACGACGGGGTGAGCGGAAACCTCGCCCGCAAGCGAGCATGGTGGACGGAGCCGGGCGCCTGGGCGGTGTACGCGCACTGACGGTCTGTGCCACCCTTGGCCGTGGATCCGGGAGAACGGGGAGGATTTCCGGGAGGGGGGAGGACCGCGGTGCCGCAGCAGCCGTACACGCCTGAGAACACCACGACCGCACACTCCACACAGGATTTCTGGCCGCCCGACGTCACGCGCGCCGACGACGAGGCGCCAAGCGCACCCGCGCCGCCCCCCGAGCGCGCCGCGCCGGCACCGCCGCCGGGGCGCGCCGCCGCGCCGGCCTGGAGCACGGCGTCCCCCTGGTCCACGCCGCCGGGCAGCCCGCCGCGCCCGCCGGACGCCGCCGCGCCGGACGCCCCCGGACCGCCCCCGACCACCTACGGACCCCACCCGGCCGTCCACGGCCCCCAACCAGTTGCCCCCGAACCTCACCCGGCCGCCCCGGAACCTCACCCGGCCGCCGCCGAGCCTCACCCGGCCGCTCCCGGACCCCACCCGGCCGCTCCCCGACCTCGTCCGACCGCGCCGGACCGCGCGGCCGTACCGCAGCAGCGCGCGGCCGCGAACCCCCGCCGGCCGTACATTCCGCTGCTGCCGCGGCGGACCCGGACCCGCGGCACCGCCGAGGTCCCCACGGCCGCCGCGCCGCCGGACCGGGCCGCCGCCCGCCGCGCCGCCATCGAGCCCCCCACCGAGGACCTGCTGCCGATCAGTTACGACGACCCGGCCGCGGACCCGCCGCTGCTGATCCCCGCCGGGACCCGCGGCGCCCGCCACCGCCCCGCCGGTCCGCAGGCCTGGGACGCGCCGGACCGCCGTTCCGACCCGCCGCCGCACGACCCGTACGCGGCCCTGGCGGACCTGACCGACGCCGCTACCGACGCGCCCGCGCCGGCCGGGACCGACCCCTACGCCGCGCTCGCCGCGGCGGAGGGATCCCCCGACCGCCAGGCCGTCCCGCCGTCCCACCGCACCGCCGGGTCACCCGCGGCGGGCGGGCCACCGGCGGTGCCGACGGCCGCCGCGGCCGAGGGGGCGGCGGCGCGGGTACCCCGGCAGCAGGCCGGCCCGGCCTGGGCGCGCGAGGCGGACCTGCCGCCGGAGGTCGACGCCCGGCCCGTCCCCACCGCCGACGACTTCGCCCGGCGGCGGGCGGCCCGGCCGGCGGACCCGCTGGCCACCAGCGGCGCGCGGGCGGCGGTCCGCAAGGCCACGCTGGGGCTGGTCCGGCTCGGCCCCGGCGAGCGGGAGCTGGAGCACCGCCGGTACGTCGAGACGGTCCGGCGCAACTTCGGCGGGCTGCGCCAGGTCACGGTCGTCAACCCCAAGGGCGGCGCCGGCAAGACCGTGGCGGTGCTGCTGTCGGCGATGACGTTCGGCCAGCACCGCGGCGGCTACGTCCTGGCGTGGGACAACAACGAGACCCAGGGCACCCTAGGGATGCGCGCGCAGCAGGACTTCCACAGCCGCACCGTCCGCGACCTGCTGCGCGACCTGGACCAGTTCGCGGGCGCGCAGGGGCGGGTCGGCGACCTGTCGCAGTACGTGCGCGCCCAGGGCGAGGGCATGTTCGACGTCCTGGCCTCCGACGAGTCGGCGACCGCCGGGGAGATGCTGACCGCGCAGGCGTTCGCCGAGCTGCGCGAGGTCGTCTCCCGGTTCTACAAGCTGATCTTCGTGGACACCGGCAACAACGTCCGCGCCGAGAACTGGCAGGCCGCGATCGACGCGACCGACCAGCTCGTGGTGACCATGTCGGCGCGCAACGACTCCGCCGAGCCGGCCGCCCGGATGCTCGACCACCTCGAACAGACCGGCCGCCGGCGGCTCGTCCGGCAGGCCGTCACCGTGGTGTCGATGCCACCCACCCGCAAGGACATCGACCTGCCGGCGATCCAGGAGCACTTCGCGGCGCGTACCCGGGCGGTGCTGCTGGCCCCGTACGAGAAGCTGGTCGACTCCGGCGAGCCGGTGCGGTACGGCCAGCTCAGCGGCGCGTCGAGGGAGGCGTGGCTGCGCATCGCCGCCGCCGTGGCCGAGGGCCTGTGACGCCCGGAACGGGGTGGCCACCCCCCGCTCCGGGCCGCTCTGCGCCAGCCGGTCAGCCGCGGGGCGCCGATGGGCACTGCCGCCAGGCGAGGTCCAGCCGGAGGCCCGCGTCGCCGTTGACCCGGACGACGTTCTGGGTCTCCCGATCAGCAGTCTCCACCGCGGCGACGACCTGCGCGTCGACGAGTAGCTGGTGGGCCGCCCCGCACTCGCTCCACCGGCCCGGGGCGGTGCCGCCGATGCCCCAGCCGCCCCACGTCGGCCCGGCCATCCGCGCCTCCACCTCGGGGCCGCCGACATCGCCGGCCGGCCGGGCGCGGGCCACGAACTGGCCGGCGGCGCCGCCGGCCAGCATCGCCCGCCCGTCGGCGTCGAGCCGCGGGACGGACACCTGCCAGCCCGCGGCGTGCACGAGCTTCATGCCGACCTGGCAGGCGCGCACCGCCCGGGCCACGTAGACGCCGTTCTCCCGGGTGCCGGCGAGCGCCGACATCCCCTTGCCGGGGCTGACCACGACCCGCCCGTCCCGGACCTCGGCCCGGGCCGGCGAGTCCTTCGGGCAGCCGGTGCCCGTGGCCTGCACCTCCGTGATCTCGAACGCCGGGTCGGCCGCCGCGTGCGCGGGCGCGGCGGCAGCGACCGGCAGCAGCGCGGCACCGAGCGCCACGGCCAGCAGGTTCCTCGGCAGTCTCATGCTTCTCCCCGTGTCGTCGTGGTGGTGGCGCCGACCGCTCAGCACGCGCGCCAGCTCAGGACCAGGCGGACGCCGGACTCGCTGTTGACGCCGATCGTGCTGCGCGTGTCCGGGTCGACCGTCCCGGCCTCGACCTGGAGGCGCGTGTTGACGTTGAGCGCCCGGGTGGCTCCGCAGTCGCTCCAGTTCGGCGAGCTGCCGCCGCTGTACCCCCAGTCGCCCCAGGTCGGCCCGGTCAGGCGGATCGAGGACTCCAGCGTGTCGGGGGTGCCCGCCAGGTACGAGGTGAGGATGAACCGGCCGGAGCCGCCCGGGGCCAGCGCGCTGCGCCCGGCGCCCTCGACCGTCGTGACGGCGAACTGCCAGCCGGCGGCGTTGGCGAACCTGACGTTGACCTGGCAGTTGGTGGTGGCGCGCGGGACGTGGTTGCCGTTCTCCCGGATGCCCGCGGTGACCTGGAGGGCGCGGCCGGGGCTGATCAGCAGCGCGTCGTCCTTCAGCTCCACCCGGCCCGCCGCCCGGTCGCAGCCGGCCCCGACGAAGACGGCGTCGGCGATCTCGGCGTCGGGCGGCCCGGGCGCCGCGGCGGCGGGCGCCGCCAGCGTCGCCGGCAGCAGCGCGACCGCCGCGACCAGTCCGAATCTGGAGCCAGGCGTCATGGTGTGTCCCCCCGTGGATGTGGTGTGGCCCGCGCGGCGCGGCACCCGCGGCGCCGCCGCGCGGTACGGCCGGGTGGCGCGACCGTCCACAGGGGAAGTTAGTCCAGTGTGGCTGTTCTGGATAGCCTTTCGGCCGATCGCGGGACGGCCTCCCGGCCACCCCCGGACAGCCTTGCGGGCCGCGCCGAGTGGAACCGCGCGGCCCGCAAGGGATCCGTGGTGACGCCCTCCGGCGTCAGCAGCGCCGCAGCTTCAGGTCGGCCGTCAGGCCGCGCCGGTTGCCCAGCGACAGTTCACCGGCGCCGCCGGTGCCCTCGGTCTCGACGAACACCGAGGCGTTGATGTTCAGCGCGCGGTCGGCGCCGCACTCCGACCAGGCGCCGTCGCCGCCGCCGGACCGGGAGAACTCGTCGTCGTACGGCCCGGTCAGCTCGGCCGTGGTCTCGCCCGTGGCGGGCGAGCCGGCGAAGTAGTAGGTGGCGGTGGCCTGGCCCTCGACGTCCTCGTCGAGGGCGGCGTAGCCGCGCAGCCACAGCCGGTCGACGCGGTACTGCCAGCCCTCGGCGACCGTCAGCTTCAGGTTGGCGACGCAGTTGGCGCGCTGGCTGGCGCCCCCGCCGTCACCGGCCCGGGCCGCCAGCCGCTCGTAGCGCAGGCGCAGGCGGTGGCCGTCGAGGTCGGCCTCGGCGTCGCTGCTCTCGGGGCAGCCCGATCCTTCGAAGACGGTCGCGTCGAGCGCGATGCCGGCGGCCGGGGCGGCGTGCGCGGGCGCGGCTGTGCCCACGCCAGCCAGCAGCACCGCCGCCGCGCCGATCCGCGCGGCGGACGAACGCTGTACGTGCTTCATGACTCTCCCCAATGGTCACTGGTCCCGCAGCGCGTAACGGCTCCGGGACCGACCTCCTACCCGCAACGGCCGACTTCGATTCCTCGCGGGCGGGAGAGGGGCGTCACTCAGGCGGAGGCGAGGGCGTCCCCGGCGGCCGGGTCGCAGTCGCGCAGGAAGTCGGCGCAGCGGGCGGCCTCGTCGGCCTCGCCGATCTCGCCGGCCGCCCGGGCGAGGTGGTGCAGGCAGCGCAGGAAGCCGCGGTTGGCCTCGTGCGCCCACGGCACCGGGCCGTGGCCCTTCCAGCCGCTGCGGCGGAGCTGGTCGAGGCCGCGGTGGTAGCCGGTGCGGGCGTAGGCGTACGCCGCGACCGGCTGGCCGGCCTCGGCCGCGCGCGCGGCCAGCGCCGCCCAGGCGTCGCTGTAGGTGGGGAATCGGCCCGCCACCGCCGCGTACGCGGCGTCGGTGTCGGCGGCGGCCAGCGCGGCGGCGGCCTCGGGGTCGCCGACGAGCCGCGTCTCGGGAGGCGGGGGGAGAAGGTTCTGCATGACGGCCATTGAACCAGGCACAATGCCGACATGCCGACTCCACCACCGGCGGATGTCACCGCCCTGCCCGACACCTCCGAGGGGGAGGTCGAGACCCTCGACGAGCTGGCCGGCCACGTCGCCAAGGGCACGCTCGCCGGCCTCACCGTGCAGGGCCTGCGGCTGGACGGGCCGGCGGCACCGGACCTGGCCGGCGTGGACGTCGCCGACGCGCTGTTCGTGGCGTGCGCCTTCGCCGACCCGGCGGTGCCCGCGGACCTGGTGCGCCGCGGCGGGCACGTGGTCCCGGGCTGTGCGGACGCGCCCTACCCGAGCCAGCCCGGGCACCTGTACACGCCCGCGGAGCTGGCGGCGGGGTTCGCCGCGCACGGCTTCGCGGGGATGTACGACACGGTGGTGTACCGGCACTTCCGGGCGGCCGGCGGGGCGACCCCGGCGGTGCGCGAGGCGCTCGCCCAGCGGATGCACGACCACGGCGTCGACAACGCGCTGGCCGACGCCACCCGCGGCTGGCTGGCCCGGCACGGCCCGGGCTCGATCGTCGGCGTGATGGGCGGGCACGCCGAGCCCCGGGGCAGCGCGCCGTACCGGATGGCGGCCGTCCTCGGCTGGGAGCTGGCCCGCGCCGGCAAGCTCGTGCTGACCGGCGGCGGCCCCGGGGTGATGGAGGCGGCGAACCTGGGCGCGTACCTGTCCGGCCGGCCCGCCGAGGCGCTCGGCGCGGCGATCGACCGGCTGGCCCGGGCGCCGGACTTCGGCGACCACGACCCGTACACCGCGGCCGCCCTGGAGGTCCGCGCCGGCTTCCCGGCCGCCGACCGCGGCGGGGACGACTGGGCGCGGGCCGGCGGCCTGTCGATCCCGACCTGGCTGTACGGGCACGAGCCGGCGAACCTGTTCGCCGGCCGGATCGCCAAGTACTTCTCCAACGCCATCCGCGAGGACACGATCCTGCGGCTGGCGCGCGGCGGGATCGTGTTCGCGCCGGGGCGCGCGGGCACGGTGCAGGAGGTGTTCCAGGCGGCGACGAAGACGTTCTACGGCACCGACGGCGTGAGCGGCGCGTACGTCTTCCTCGACCGGCACTTCTGGACCCACACGCTGCCGGTCGAGGCGCTGCTGCGCCCGCTGCTGGGGCTGTCCCCGGACGGCGACCTGTCGACCGCGCTGCACCTCACCGACGACGTGCGCGAGGCGGTGGCCGTCCTCACGGGGGTGGGGCGGGAGGGCCCGGCCGACTAGGGTCGGGGGATGCCGCCGCGTCGAGTGACCTCCTTCTCGGACAGCGCCCGCTGGGCGGGCTTCGCGCACCGCCCCGGCGACATCGTGATCAGCACGCCGGCCAAGTGCGGCACCACCTGGACGCAGATGCTGGTGGCGCTGCTGG
The DNA here is from genome assembly GCF_014647915.1 of Pilimelia terevasa. Classification (GTDB taxonomy): domain Bacteria; phylum Actinomycetota; class Actinomycetes; order Mycobacteriales; family Micromonosporaceae; genus Pilimelia; species Pilimelia terevasa. The sequence goes on along the minus strand of NZ_BMQC01000010.1, from coordinate 111,067 downwards.
TCTTCCAGCGCCCGCGGCTGCCCGCGCCGCTGACCGCGCTGTCGCCGTGGCTGGACATGACGGCGCTCCCCGCGGCGCAGGTGCACGCCGCGCTGGCGGCGCAGCGGCACCGGCGGTTCATCAAGACGCACACCCCGCTGAGCGGCCTGCCGCTGCGCGCGGACGTCACGTACATCGTGGTCGGCCGCGACCCCCGCGACGTGATGGTCTCCCTGGAGCACCACCTGGCGAACCTCGACCCGGCGGCGGTGGAGCGGGTGTTCGGCTTCGCGCCGCCGGCCCCGCCCGCCCCGGACGCCCGCGTCGCCCTCTGGATCGACGGCGCGCCCCACGCCGACGGGGAGGCGCCGCAGGGGCTGCCCGGGGTCGTCGACCACCTCGCCGACGCGTGGGCGCGCCGGGACGCGCCGCACGTGGTCCTGCTCCACTACGCCGACCTCTCGCGCGACCTGGGCGGGGCGATGCGGGCGCTGGCCCGCCGGCTGGACATCGCCGTACCGCCGGAGCGCTGGCCCGAGCTGGTCGCCGCGGCCTCCCTGGCGGCCATGCGCGACCGGGCGGCCGAGATGGTGCCGGACGAGCGGCTGGGTATGTTCACCGACGCCGGCCGGTTCTTCCGCCGGGGGACGTGCGGCCAGTGGCGGGACGTGTTCACGGCGGCCGACCTGGCCCGGTACGACGCGCGGCTCGCGGCGCTCACGGCCGACGCCGGGCCGGGCCTGCGGGAGTGGCTGCACCACGGGTCCGGCGGCCCGGGCGCCGCTCCCGACGGGCCGGCCGCCGCCGGGTAGCGACGGCCGGGTGGTGGGACGCACCCGGCGCGTGGGACGCTCGCGGAGGCGATGAAGTGATCTTGACTGGCGGGCGAGCGGGCGAGGGAGGGCGGTGCGCGTGGCGGCGAACGAGACGCGGCTGCTCATGCTCGGCGCCGTCAAGCTGTTCGCGCCGGTCAACGGGTACCAGATCCGCCGCGAGCTGATCTCCTGGGAGGTCGAGGACTGGGCGCACCTGCGACCCGGGTCGATCTACTCGGTGCTCGGCACGCTGGCGCGGCAGGGGATGCTCGCCCGGCACGAGGTGCCCGAGGGCAGCCGGCACGTGGCGGTCTACACGCTGACCCCGGCCGGTGACGGCGAGTTCCGCCGACTGTTCGCCGCGGCCGTGACCGCCGCCGACCGCTCCTCGCCCACGGCCTTCCACACCGCGGTGGCGCTGCTGCCGCTGGTACCCCGGGCGGACTTCCTCACCTGGCTGACCGCCCGGATCGACACGATCGCCGCGCGCCGGGCCGGTGCGGCCGCCCGGTACGCGAACGCCGGGGCGGTACCGGGGCACGTGGCGGAACTGGCCGGCCTCTGGGAACGGACCGACGCGGTCGACGAGAGCTGGTGTCGGGCGCTGCGCGCGCGCGTGGCGGCCGGCGAGCTGCACTTCGCGGGCGAACGGATGGACTGGCGCCCGGACGCCGACGACCCCGGCTGGCAGATGCACCGCGACCGCGCCCACTACCTGCGGGTCCTGAACCTCCCCTGACCGCGCCGCGTGCCCGCCTCGGCGGGGGCCGGCTTTGTCACACCCCCCGGGAATGCTGCGCGTCCGTCGCCGCTTATTGCCTTGACACTGACTATTCAAACTTGAACACTGACTCACGCACTGTCACGATCTCCGAAGGAGGTATCCGCGAGTGATCCGCGCCAGAGGTCTCGTCCAGACCTTCAAGAGCCGACAGGGTCGGGAGAAGACCGAGGTACGCGCCGTGGACGGCGTGGACCTGGATGTCGCCGAGGGCGAGATCGTCGGTTTCCTCGGCCCCAACGGCGCCGGCAAGACGACTACCCTGCGTATGCTGACGACGCTGCTGCGTCCGACCGCGGGCGAGGCCACGGTCGCCGGCTACGACGTCGCCACCCAGTCCAAGGACGTCCGCCGGGCCATCGGCTACGTGTCGCAGAGCGGCGCGACCGGGAGCGTGGCGCGGGCCGGCGACGAGGTGATCGACCACGGGATGCTCTACGGCATGAGCCAGGCCGAGGCCCGCCAGCGCGGCCAGGAGCTGTTCTCGCAGTTCGAGCTGGACGGCATGTGGACCCGCCAGCCCAAGACGCTCTCCGGCGGCCAGCGCCGCCGGCTCGACATCGTCATGGGGCTGATCCACGTTCCGCGGCTCGTCTTCCTCGACGAGCCGACCACCGGCCTGGACCCGCAGGCGCGGGCCAACCTGTGGACGCACATCAGCAACCTGCGCGACCAGCGCGGTACCACGGTGTTCATCACGACCCACTACCTCGACGAGGCGGACGCCCTCAGCGACCGGATCATCGTCATCGACCACGGCAAGATCGTCGCCGCGGACACCCCGGAGAACCTGAAGTCCCAGGTGGCCGGCGACTCGGTCGACCTGGAGGTGGCCGACATCGCGCAGGCGCCGGTCGTGGCGAAGGCGCTCGACGCCCTGACCGAGGACGGCGACAGGGTGGTCGTCGACGGCCGCCACGTCCGCGGCCGGATCCGTCGCGCGGGCACCGCCGTACCCGGCCTGCTGCGCGACCTGACCCAGGCGGACGTCGAGCTGAACAGCATCGAGGTCCGCCGCCCCACGCTCGACGACGTCTTCCTCGCGCTGACCGGCCGGTCCCTGCGCGAGGGCGAATGAGAGGCATACCGATGCGATTCCTCCGGGAGAGCTACATCGTCTTCCGCCGGCAGTTGCGGATGAACCTCCGCAACCCGGCGTGGGTGCTCATCGGCGCGTTCCAGCCGGTGCTGTACCTGCTCCTGTTCGGCCCCCTGCTCAAGCCGCTGATTGGCGCACTAGGAGTGGAGAACGAGTACACGTTCTTCGTGCCCGGGATGCTCGTGCAGCTCGGCCTGTTCGGCGCGTTCTTCGCCGGCTTCGGGCTGATCGCCGAGTGGCGCGACGGCGTGGTGGAGGCCGAGCGGGTCACCCCCGCCAGCCGGACCGCGCTGCTCATGGGCCGGCTGTGGCGGGACCTGCTCCAGCTCTTCGTCCAGGCGCTGATCCTGGTCGGGCTGGGGTACCTGCTCGGTATGCGCGCCCCGCTGCGCGGCATCGTGCTGGGCATCGTCCTCACCCTGCTCGCCGGCGGCGCGTGCGCGGCCGCGTCCAACGCCCTCGCGCTCACCACCAAGAGCGAGGACGTCATGGCGCCGGTCATCAACGTCGTCATGATGCCGGTCCTGCTGCTGTCGGGCATCCTGCTGCCGATGTCGCTGGGGCCGTCGTGGCTCCAGACGGCCAGCGACTACATGCCGGTCAAGCACATGGTCAACGCGGTCCGCAACTCGTTCCTCGGCGACTTCACGGTCGACAAGGTGCTCTGGGGGTCGCTGTGGACGGTCGCGTTGTTCGTGCTCGCCGTGTGGTGGGGCACGCGGACCTTCCGCAAGGAGAACGCCTGACCCGCGGCGGGGTCAGGGACTGACGACCATGGTCGTGCGGGCCAGGACGAGGCCGCCGAGGAGCCCCTTGTGCTCCTGCTCGTCCAGCCCGCCGATCCACAGCAGACTCATCCGCCCCCGGTTGCCGACGGCGAGCAGCCGGGCCCGGGTCGTCGTCTCCAGCAGCGCCGAGTAGTTCTCGTAGGCCACCTCCAGGGCCGGCACGCCCGCGACGGTGACCTCCCGGTCGACCCGGGACCGGACCTTGGTGTCCGGCCCGGGCTTCAGGTAGGCGTCCACCGCCGCCCGCAGGTCCCCGCCGGCCTGGTCGGCCAGCATCACCTTCATCAGGCCCAGGACCTGCGCGGGCTTGGCGTCCAGCTCGCAGACGAGCGTGAAACCGCCCTGCTTGGCCAGCTCGTCCAGGACGCCCCCGGGCCGGAACGGCTTCACCTTCCACCCCTTCGGCCCGGTGAAGGCCACCGGCATCGGGCAGCCGCCGCCGGCACCCCCGACCTTCGTCCCCGCGGCGGCGGCCTTCACCTCGTCGAACCACGGCCGGCCGGGGCTGGGCGCAGCCGCGGAGGTGGCCGACGCGGCGGCGCCCGCCGACGCCGCGGGCGACATCGTCGCCCTCTCGCCGCCCGTACAGCCGGCCAGCACCGCCGCCGCCGTCGCCAGTACCGCCGCCGCCGCGACGCTTCGCACCTGTGCCATGGTCCTACCGCCTCCGCCTAGCCGTGCACATCGGCGGGCAAGGTAGCGCGGACCCCGGTCACGCTCAGTCAGCAATCCGACAGGGCGGGGCAGTTCAAGCGCATCGCGCCAACCGGTACGGCGGGCGGCCGTTCAGGCGCGGCGGCGGCGCCCGACCAGCAGGACGGCGAGCCCGGCGAGCACCGCGCCGGTACCGGCCGCGAGCACCGCGCCGAGCGACGCCCCGGTCACCGGCAGTGAACCGGTGGCGGGGAGCGGACTGGGCAGGAAGCCGCCGTCAGCCCGGATGACCGCGCCGTCGGCGGCGTCGTGGTACACCTGCCCCACGAGCCCGTCCTGCCCGTACCGGACGAAGTCCGAGTCCCCGTCCTCGCCCCCGCGGTCGGGGCGGGTCAGCCGCCACTTCGGGGCGAAGTGGCCATCGGCGGGCTGGCCGGTGAACACCTCGACGAACAGCGGGCCGGCGGCGACGCCGTCGAACTGGTATGCGCCCGTGGCGTCAGTTCTGGTCAGGTACACCCGCAGCTCGGCCTCGCCCGGGTCCATCGCCGCGTACTGGCGCATGACGAAGGTCGACGCCGCCCGCTGCGGCAGGTCCACCAGCCCGCCCGCCGAGACGTCGGCGAAGCTGACCACGCCCACCGGGATCCCGGCGACCCCCGGCTCCCGGGCGTCGCGGTGCCCGTCGCGGTCCCGGTCCAGCCAGATGTGCCCGCTGACGGTGACGGTCGGCCCGCGCCGGGCGGCCGCGGCCGGCGCCGCGGTCAGCAGCAGGGTGGCGACGCCGCCCAGAGCGGCGGCGCGGCGGAGGGCGGTGCGGTGGAGGATCGCGCGGCGGACGGCAGTGGTGCGGCGGAGGGTGGTGCGACGCATGGCGCCTCCTGTCAGCGGTTTCCGGTCGGACGCCGACGCGCCGGCGGACGCCGGCCGGTGGACGGACCGCCGGACAGGCGGCGCCCGGCGGGCGGTCCCGCCGGGCGGCGGCGGAGCGAGGCCAGCCGCAGGAGCAGGACCCCGGCGGCGCAGAGCCCGGCGCCCAGCACGATCCCGTCGGCCACGCCGCGCCCGGTGACCGGCAGCGCGGCCGAGGCGGCGCCGAGCAGCCCGGCGTCGAGGTCGCGGCGGTCGCCGTCCACGGTGGTGACCGCCGCGAGCCCGAACGTCCCGGCGTCGGTGGCGGTGAAGTCCGAGTCGGTGCCGTCGGGCCCCTGGTGCGGCCGGGTCAGCGAGGTCGACGGGGTGAGCGCGTCGGTCTCCGGCTCGTAGGTCGCGGTGACGACGGCGACCACGGTGGGGCCGGGCGCCAGCAGCCCGAAGTCGTACCGGCCGTCGGGCCCGCTGGCCGTGGAGTCGGTCTCCGCCGGCTCCAGCACCGGCATCCGCCCGCGCTCCCACTCGTGCAGGCTCGCCACGGCGGCGGCGCGCATCTGCGCCCCCGACATCGGGTCGGCGAGGGCGTAGTTGAAGGTCCAGACGCGGACGCCGGAGATGCCGGGCTCGCCGGGGTCCTGCCGGCCGTCGCGGTCGCGGTCGTCCCAGATCCGGCCGGCGATGCCGACGGTCGCGTCGCGCTGGGCGCCGACGGGCGGGCCGTGGCTGCCCGCGGGCGGTACCCCCGGCTCCCGCTCCTCGGGGGCGTCGCCCCCGTCCGGCCCGGCGGACGCCCCGGGCGCGCCCGCGGGGGCGGCCGCCGCGGGCAGGGCCGCGCCGGGCGCCGCCGCCGCGAGGACGACCGCACCCAGAACCCGACACACGCGCCCCATCAGGGGCGAAACAGACACACCGGCAGCCTAGGGGAACCGGTGACGCCTGCCACCCGGGCGGCCGGGTGACACCCACCCGATCCGGTGGTTGTCACCCGGCCCCGGACTACTTCGCCAGCGTGGTACCCGTGGAGCGCAGGTCCTCGCAGCCCTGCGCCACCCGCGCGGCCATCGCCTGCTCGGCCGCCTTGCCCCAGGCCCGGGGGTCGTACTGCTTCTTGTTCCCGACCTCGCCGTCGATCTTCAGCACGCCGTCGTAGTGCGCGAACATGTGCGCGGCGACCGGCCGGGTGAACGCGTACTGCGTGTCGGTGTCGATGTTCATCTTCACGACTCCGTAGTCCACCGCCGACCGGATCTCCGACAGCAGCGACCCCGAACCGCCGTGGAACACCAGCGCCAGCGGCTTCTCCGCGCCGTGCCGGGCGCCCACCGCGTCCTGGACCTCCTGGAGGATCTCCGGCCGCAGCTTGACGTTGCCCGGCTTGTACACGCCGTGCACGTTGCCGAACGTCAGCGCCGCCATGTACCGGCCGCGCTCGCCCAGCCCGAGGGCGTCGACCATGGCCAGCCCGTCCTCGACGGTCGTGTAGAGCTTCTCGTTGATCGCGTTCTCGACGCCGTCCTCCTCGCCGCCGACGACGCCGACCTCGACCTCCAGGACGACCTTCGCCGCCGCGGCCGCGTCCAGCAGCTCCCGGGCGATGGCCAGGTTCTCCTTCAGCGGCACCGCCGAGCCGTCCCACATGTGCGACTGGAACAGCGGGGCCTCGCCGCGCGCCACGCGCTCCTGGGAGATCGCCAGCAGGGGGCGGACGAAGCCGTCCAGCTTGTCCTTCGGGCAGTGGTCGGTGTGGAGCGCGATGTTGACGGGGTACTTCTTCGCCACCTCGACCGCGAAGGCCGCGAAGGCCACCGAGCCGGTCACCATGTCCTTGACGGTCGGCCCCGACAGGTACTCGGCACCGCCCGTGGAGACCTGGATGATGCCGTCGCTCTCCGCCTCGGCGAAGCCGCGCAGTGCCGCGTTGAGCGTCTGCGACGAGGTCACGTTGATCGCGGGGTACGCGAACGCGCCGCTCTTGGCGCGGTCGAGCATCTCGGCGTACACCTCGGGGGAAGCGATGGGCATTGACGCACTCCTTTCGTCGGTGGACCGTCCGCCGCAGTATGCCACCCGCCCGCCGGCCTGACCTGGGCCGCCGTTGGTTTGCCCGTACGGCGCCGGGGGGACGGAAACCACCCGTACCGTGGAAGCGACTGCCCGGCGGAGACCGGCGCGCGACGCGCCCCGCCGGGGATCACCGGTGGGAGGAGAGCGCCATGACGCAGCAGCAGTACGAGGACCTGCCCCTGCCCGACCACCTCGACCCCGACGAGCGCGACCCGGAGGCCCCGGCCGCGGACGCCGCCGAGCAGGCCCTGACCGCGGACCCGGCCGACGACAGCGCCCGGCCCTCGCCGGCCCTGGAGGTCAGCGAGTGGGACGCCGCCGAGCAGGCAGAGATCGTCCACCTGGACGACGAGTACGGCCGCTGACGCCGGCCGCGGTCAGCGTCGGGGCGGTCAGCTCCGGCGCGGTCAGCGGGTCGCCATCTCCGGGATGTCGTCGGGGACGGTCAGCGCCGGCTCGGTCTTCTCCCGCACCTCGTCGACCGTGACGCCCGGCGCGACCTCGCGCAGGACCAGGCCGTCGGCGGTGACGTCGAGCACCGCGAGGTCGGTGATGATCCGCTGGACGACCCCGAGGCCGGTGTACGGCAGCGAGCACTCGTTGACGATCTTGTAGTCGCCGTTGCGGGCCACGTGCTCCATCAGGACGACGACGTGCTTCGCGCCGTGGACCAGGTCCATCGCCCCGCCCATGCCCTTGACCATCTTGCCGGGGATCATCCAGTTGGCGATGTCGCCGCCGGCCGAGACCTGCATCGCGCCGAGGATCGCCGCGTCGACCTTGCCGCCGCGGATCATCCCGAAGGACAGCGCCGAGTCGAAGTACGCCGCGCCCCGGCGCACCGTGACGGTCTCCTTGCCGGCGTTGATGAGGTCCGCGTCCTCCTCGCCGTCGTACGGGTACGGGCCCACGCCGAGGATGCCGTTCTCCGACTGGAGCACGATCTCGACGTCGTCCGGGACGTAGTTGGGCACCAGGGTCGGCAGGCCGATGCCCAGGTTGACGTACGAGCCGTCGGTCAGCTCGGCCGCGGCGCGCGCCGCCATCTGCTCACGGGTCAGTGCCATGGTCGACTCTCTCTCTGCCGGGCCGTGGACTAGGCCGCGTCGGGGCGGGGGCGGACGGTGCGGCGCTCGATCCGCTTCTCGGCGGCCTGCTCCGGCGTCAGCACGACCACGCGCTGGACGAAGATGCCGGGCACGTGCACGTCGTTGGGCGGCAGGTCGCCGACCTCGACCAGCTCCTCGACCTCGGCGACCGTGATCCGGCCGGACATCGCGCACAGCGGGTTGAAGTTGCGCGCCGAGTCGCGGAAGACCAGGTTGCCCTGGCGGTCGCCCTTCCAGGCGCGGATCAGGGCGAAGTCACAGGTGATCGCCTCCTCCAGGACGTACTCGTGGTCGCCGAACGTCCGCACCTCCTTGGCGGGGGAGGCCACGGCGACGCCGCCGTCGGCGGCGTACCGCCACGGCAGCCCGCCCTCGGCGACCTGGGTGCCGACCCCCGTGCGGGTGAAGAAGCCCGCGATCCCCGCGCCGCCGGCGCGCAGCCGCTCGGCCAGCGTGCCCTGGGGGGTCAGCTCGACCTCCAGCTCGCCGGCGAGGTACTGCCGCTCGAACTCCTTGTTCTCCCCGACGTACGAGCTGGTCATCCGGCGGATGCGCTTCTCGCGCAGGAGCAGGCCGAGGCCCCAGTCGTCGACGCCGCAGTTGTTGGAGACGACCGACAGGTCGGTGGTACCGCGGGCGAGCAGCGCCCGGATCAGCACGCTGGGGATGCCGCAGAGCCCGAAGCCGCCGACCGCGAGGGTGGCGCCGTCTCCGATGTCGGCGACCGCGTCGGCGGCGCTGTGGACGACCTTGTCCATTCGGGTGCCCCTCCTTAGGTACGAACCGCCACGACTCTATCGGTCGTCCGGTGCCGGAGGCACCCCGCGACGGGCGGGAAAGCGACGGCGGCTCGGCAGGCTGGCGCGGCGTCGGTACGCTGGGGCGCCGTGAACACCGCGGAGAAGACCCAGGCCCTCGCCGACCAGTTGGCGGTCAACCCACTGGACCCGAAAGAACTGATCAAGACCTTCGGACTGCTGGGGATCTGGGTCATCCTGTTCGCCGAGACCGGACTGCTGGTCGGCTTCTTCCTGCCGGGGGACTCGCTGCTGTTCCTCGCCGGGCTGGCCGCCACGCCGATCGCCGACGCGGCGGTGGGGACCCGGCTGTCGCTGCCGGGGCTGCTGATCGGGGCGCCGCTGGCGGCGATCGTCGGCGCGCAGCTCGGCCACCACCTGGGGGCGCGGTACGGGCGGCGGCTGTTCGCCCGGCCCGACTCGCGGCTGTTCCGGCAGGAGTACGTGGAGAAGGCGGAGTTCTACTTCCGCAAGTACGGTCCGGGCAAGGCGGTGGTGCTGGCGCGGTTCATCCCCATCGTGCGCACGTTCCTGAACCCGGTCGCCGGGATGCTCGGGATGCCGGCGCGGACCTTCCTGCTGTGGAACGTCATCGGGGCGATCCTCTGGACCGACGGCCTCATTCTCGCCGGCTACCTGCTCGCCGACCAGATCACCAAAGTGATCCCCGCCGAGAAAATCGATCGCTTCATCCTGCCGGCGGTGGCATTGATCATCCTGATTTCGATCTTGCCGATCGCCGTCGAGGTACTGCGGGAACGTCGGCTGCGCCGCGCGGGTACACCCGGGAACTGACGAAAGTCCCGGAGACACCCGTCAATTCGACGCCATCTCCCGCGGCCCGCTGGGCGCCTCCCCCATGGCGTCCGGCGGGACCGCGCGAAGACGGTCGGTGGAGTCGATGCGTGACGCCGGTGTACCGGCCAGGCTCAGCGGGCGCGCTTGGTGGCGCGCTTGCGCGGAGGGGTCAGCAGGTCGGCGATCGTGGCGATCGACGCCGGCACCAGGCGGTAGTACGCCCACACGCCGCGCTTCTCCCGCTCCAGCAGCCCGGATTCGGTGAGGATGCGCAGGTGGTGGCTGACGGTCGGCTGGGAGAGTCCCAGCGGAGACGTCAGGTCCGCCACGCACGCTTCACCGTCCGGCGCAGCCTGGATCAGGCTGAGCAGACGAAGGCGCGCCGGATCGGCGAGCGCCTTCAACACACCGGCGAGCCGCTCAGCATCAGCTCGCTCGATCGGCTCGCCAGCAAGCGGCGAGATCTGAGGCATAGTCATTTCGGCCAACGCAGTTCCCACAGAGCCCATCCTTCCACCAACAGCATCGACCCGCCTGCATATCAGCAGGTCCGAACCGGCAGTTTTCTAGTCCGTAAGGCCGAGGTCCGCCAACGTATATGCCGCGCGGTAGGGGATTCCCTTGTCCTGGATCACCCGTCCCGCCCCCCGATCGACAATAACCGCAACGCCGACCACTTCGGCCCCAGCCTCTCGTAACGCTTCGACGGCGGTAAGGACACTGCCGCCCGTCGTGGATGTGTCCTCGACCGCCAAAACCCGCCGTCCGGCCACGTCGGGACCCTCCACCCGACGCTGCATGCCGTGCGCCTTCTCCGCCTTGCGGACGACGAAGGCGTCCAGGGGCGCGGCCCCCGCCCGCGCGGCCGAGTGCAGCATCGACATCGCGATCGGATCGGCCCCCAGCGTGAGGCCCCCCACGGCGTCGTACTCCCAGTCGCCGGTGAGCTGGCGCAGGACATCGCCCACCACCGGCGCGGCGGCATGGTGCAGGGTCACGCGACGCAGGTCCGCGTACCAGTCAGCCTCCTTGCCGGACGACAGCACGACCCGACCACGGACGATGGCCAGCTCGTTGATGTATTTGCGCAGTTCATCGCGGGGGTCCATGGCGGAAAGGGTACTCACCCGCCGCATCTCCGCGGGTGATACCCCCACCATTAGAGTGACGAAGCGAACACTCGTTGTCCAGAACTTGACCCGGAATCTGTTAAGTGTCCCGCTTTGGGCGTCGGCTGCCCACGGCGCTGACCCACCGGTAGAGCAACGAACGTGGTGCATGTCGCATGACGGAGGTCACGAGCCGGTACCGCCGGTCCGGCACGCTGACCACCCGGCCCCGGGCGAGATCCGCCAGCCCGGCGGCCACGACGTCGTCGGCGGCCAGCCACATCCGGTCCGGTACGCCGGTGGTGCCCAGGCCGGCCCGGGCGTGGAACTCGGTGCGGACGAACCCGGGGCACAGCGCCATCACCCGCACGCCGTGCGCGCGGACCTGGAGGTGGGCGGACTCGCTGAAGTTGATCACCCACGCCTTGCCCGCCGGGTACGCCGTGCCCGGCATCGGGCCGAATCCCGCGACCGACGCGACGTTGACGACCGCGCCCGACCCGCGGGCCACCATCGGCGGCAGGGCCGCCAGCGTCAGCCGCAGGACGGCCTCGACGTTGAGGCGCAGCATCCGGCACTCGTCGGCGACGTCGTTGCGCAGCAGCGAGCCGGCCAGCCCGATGCCGGCGTTGTTGACGAGCAGGTCCACCGGCGGGTCGGCGGCGAGCCGGCCGGCGACGGCCGCGCAGCCGGCCTCGGTCGCCAGGTCGGCGGGCAGCGGCGTGACCGCCCGGCCGTGCGCCGCCGCCAGGCTGGCGGCGGTGGCGGCGAGCCGGTCGGCGTCGCGCGCCACGAGCACCAGGTCGTACCCGGCCGCCGCCAGCCGCCGCGCGAACGCGGCCCCCAGACCGGCCGTGGCGCCCGTGACGAGGGCGACCCCGGCCGGACCCGCTACGGCTCCTCCCGGTCCGCCGACGGGGCGCTGGGCGGCGCTGGCGGGGCCGCGGGCGGAGGCGGCGGGGCGCTCGGCGGCGCTGGCGGCGCGCTGGGCGGGGGCACGGCCCCGGCGGGCGGCGGCGCGTCCGGGGCGGGTCCGCCCGGGTGCGGCCCGTAGCCGGGGTGCGGCGGCGCGCCCGGCGCGGCGTGGCCCGGGTGCGGCGCGCCCAGCGGGGCGTGACCCGGGTACAGCGCGCCCGGCTCGGCGTGACCCGGGTACGGCGCCCCCGGCGGGACGTGGCCCGGCTGCGGCGGGGCGCCCGGCGGGACGTGGCCCGGGTGGTACGGCGCGGCCTGGCCGGGGTGCTGCGGGGCGCCCGGTCCCGGATAGGCCGGGTACGCGGCCGGCGACCACCCCTCGGGCGCGGGCCGGAAGTAGGCGTTCGACGCCGGCAGCGCGAGCAGGACCAGCGCGCACAGGAGCACCAGGGTGCCGGTGAACTGCACACCGGCGCTGGTCCAGCGGTACCACTCGGGCAGGTTCGCCTGGAGGTCGGCCCCGGCGCCGGCGGACTGGAGGCCGCTGAGCCCCAGCACGTCACCGGTCGCGGAGGCGCCGCCGCAGCAGGCCATGAGCCCGCCCAGGACCCACAGGGTCACCCGGGCGCCGTTGCGCCCCTTGCCCGCGAACACCGCCAGTACGACGAAGGCGATCCCCAGGACGAGCACGACGCACCCGCCGAGTCCGACGACGACGCCGGCCACGGCGCCGCTGGCGTCGCCGGAGCCGCCGGGCGCGGCGTCGGCGAACGCGCGTTCGAGGTCGGGGAAGACGACCGCCAGCAGGGCGGCGCCGACCAGGAGAAGCAGCACGTACAGGAAGATCAGCGCGGTGGCCGCGCTGACCGTGCCGGGGCGGCGCGATGGCGGGGCGCCCGCGGGCGCCGGACCGTACGACATGGATGTCCTCTCTCTCCGCTCGTGCACACGTTAGCCGGCGGACGCCCGCCGGTCCCCGGCTGCGGGCGGCACGCCGGCCCGCTCACCCGGCGGCGGGTGGTCGGGCGGGGTCGCGCGGGCGGCCGGCGCCGGGCGGGTGAACCAGGTCCGGGCCGACCGGTGGTGCGGCAGGGCGACGGCGACCGCGAGCACCGCCAGCGCCAGCAGCGCGAGCGTCGGCGCCTGCGCCTGCCACGCGCCGTCGCCGGTGGCCGCGGCGTGCCAGGTCCGCGTCCACCAGTCGGCCGGCTCCGCCGCGGCGCCGGCCGGCCGCGGGCCGGAGTCCCCCCGGGAGACGAGGTGGCGCACCCACGCCGCGGCGGCGCGCACGGCCGAGTACGTCGGCGCGAGGCCGACCAGCAGCAGCCAGGGCAGGGTCACGCCGACCGCCTGCCACCGCCGGGCCAGCCGTGCCACAGCGGGCGCAGCAGCACCGCGAGGATGGCCGCGTACCCCAGCAGCAGCACGACCACGGCCAGCACCGGCCGCCAGAACGTCGCCCGGATGTCCGCAGCGTCCTCGGCGCTGAGCCCGGCCGCCGCGATCGCGCCGCGCTGCAGGACCGCCGCCGACACCGTGGCCGCCGCGGCCACCAGCAGCAGCAGGACGGCGGCGGCCTGCAGGAGCACCGCCGTCCGCACCGGCCGCGGGCGGCCGCTCCCGGCCGCCGCGCGGTCGGCGTCGCCCGGTGGCGCCGGCGCCTCGGTCACGGCACCGACGTTACGGACCGGGCGCCGCCCGCGCGCCCGATCCCGCGGACGTGGGAGCCGGACGCGGGGCCGAGCGCCAGGGGTCGGGCGCCAGGGCTCAGCGGGCGGCGCGCACCGCGAGCGCGTCCTTGGCCTCGCCCAGTTCGACCACCACGGTGTCGCCGTCGCGGATCTCGCCGCCGAGCAGGCCCTTGGCGAGCCGGTCGCCGATCGCGGTCTGCACAAGCCGGCGCAGCGGCCGGGCGCCGTAGATCGGGTCGTACCCGCGCTCGGCCAGCCACGCCCGCGCCCCGTCGCCGACCTCCAGCGTGAGCCGCCGGCCGGACAGCCGGCGGCGCAGGACGTCGAGCTGGATGTCCACGATGGCCCGCAGGTCCGGGCCGGTGAGCGCGGCGAACACGATGATGTCGTCGAGCCGGTTGAGCAGCTCCGGCTTGAAGTGCGACCGGACCACCGCCAGGACCGCGTCCCGGCGCTGCTCCTCGGTCATCGTCGGGTCGGCGATCACCTGCGAGCCCAGGTTGGAGGTCAGGATCAGGATGCTGTTGCGGAAGTCGACGGTGCGGCCCTGCCCGTCGGTGAGGCGGCCGTCGTCGAGGACCTGCAGCAGGACGTCGAAGACGTCCGGGTGCGCCTTCTCGACCTCGTCCAGCAGGATCACCGAGTACGGGCGGCGCCGGACGGCCTCGGTGAGCTGGCCGCCCTCGTCGTACCCCACGTAGCCGGGCGGGGCGCCGACGAGCCGGGCGACGGAGTGCTTCTCGCCGTACTCGGTCATGTCGATGCGCACCATCGCCCGCTCGTCGTCGAACAGGAACCCGGCCAGCGCCTTGGCCAGCTCCGTCTTGCCGACGCCGGTGGGGCCGAGGAACAGGAACGAGCCGGTCGGCCGGTCGGGGTCGGCGACGCCCGCCCGGGCGCGGCGGACGGCGTCGGCGACGGCGTGCACGGCCGGGCCCTGGCCGATCACCCGGGAGGTCAGCAGCTCCTCCATCCGCAGCAGCTTGGCGGTCTCGGCCTCCAGCAGGCGGCCGGCGGGGATGCCGGTCCAGGCGGCGACGACCCCGGCGATCTCGTCGGCGCCGACCTCCTCCTTGACCATGGGCTCGGCCTGGTCGGCGCTGGCGGCGGCGTCGGCCAGCTCCTTCTCCAGCGCCGGGATCGTGCCGTACAGCAGCTCGGAGGCCGACGCGAGGTCGCCGGTCAGGCGGGCGCGGTCGGCCTGGCCGCGCAGGTCGTCCAGGGACTTCTTCAGCTCGCCGACCCGGTTGAGGCCCGCGCGCTCGGACTCCCACCGGGCCGTCAGCGCCGCCAGCTCCCCGGCCCGGCCGGCGAGGTCCTTGCGCAGCCGGCCGAGCCGGTCGACGCTGGCCGGGTCGGACTCCTTGGCCAGGGCCAGCTCCTCCATCCGCAGCCGGTCCACCGCGCGCTGGATCGCGTCGATCTCCACCGGCCGCGAGTCGATCTCCATCCGCAGCCGCGAGCCCGCCTCGTCGACGAGGTCGATGGCCTTGTCCGGCAGGAACCGGTCCGCGATGTACCGGTCGGAGAGCACCGCCGCCGACACCAGCGCGGCGTCGGTGATGCGGATCCCGTGGTGGGCCTCGTACCGCTCCTTGAGCCCGCGCAGGATCCCGATCGTGTCCTCGACGGACGGCTCGCCGACGACGACGGGCTGGAAGCGGCGCTCCAGCGCGGGGTCCTTCTCGATGTGCTCGCGGTACTCGTCCAGCGTCGTCGCGCCGACCATCCGCAGCTCGCCGCGGGCGAGCATGGGCTTGAGCATGTTGCCGGCGTCCATCGAGCCCTCGCCCTTGCCCGCGCCGACGACGGTGTGCAGCTCGTCCAGGAAGGTGATCACCTGGCCCTCGGAGCCCTTGATCTCCTCCAGGACGCTCTTGAGCCGCTCCTCGAACTGCCCGCGGTACTGGGCGCCGGCCACCATCGCCCCGAGGTCGAGGGAGACCAGCCGCTTGTCGCGCAGGCTGTCCGGCACGTCCCCGGCGACGATCCGCTGGGCGAGGCCCTCCACGATGGCCGTCTTGCCGACGCCGGGCTCGCCGATGAGGACGGGGTTGTTCTTGGTCCGGCGGGAGAGCACCTGGATGACGCGGCGGATCTCGGCGTCCCGCCCGATCACCGGGTCGATCTTGCCGTCGCGGGCGGCGGCGGTGAGGTCGACGCCGTACTTCTCCAGCGCCTTGTACGTCTGCTCGGGGTCCGGCGAGGTGACCTTGCGGTCGCCGCCGCGCACGTGCGGGAAGGCGGCGACGAGCTGCTCCTCGGTCGCGCCGGCCCGGCGCAGCGCCTCGCCGGTGGCGCCCGCGCCGCGGGCGAGGCCGGCGAGCAGGTGCTCGGTGGAGACGTACTCGTCGCCGAGCGGTCGGGCGATCTCCTCGGCGGCGGACAGCGCGTTGACGAACTCGCGGGACAGGGTCGGCTCGGCCAGGCTGGCGCCGGCCGCGGACGGCAGGGACTCCAGCGCCCGGACGGCCGCCCGGCGCACGTCGGCGGGGTTGGCGCCGGCGGCGCGCAGCAGCGGGCCGGCGGTCGACCCGCCGGTGTCCAGGAGCGACCGCAGGAGGTGCCACGGCTCGACCGTGGCGTGGCCGTCGCTCTTGGCGCCGCTCGCGGCGGCGGTGATGGCTTCGCGGCTGCGGGTGGTGAAGCGTTCGGCGTTCATCAGGGACCTCTCCGTGGGGCCGGTGCTGCGAGGTACGACACGCGCAGAGTTGAGTCTATTCCGCTCAAGTCCGCCCGGCGCCCATATCTCCCGGGGGACCCCCGGTGACGAACCTCACGGGCCCCTCCGACCCTGCGCCGGGGACGCCCCGCACGCTGTCCAGATAGATGAATTCCAATCACGTCTCTCCGCTGAACGGCCGCTTCGCGCCGCCGATCATCCATTGACCGGATTCGGCCGGGACGCGTTGGATCTGCCCTGACGCGGGGACGGCCCGCACGTCACTCTGGGGAGAACTGCCATGAAGACCGTCATCGCCGCTGCCGCGGCCGGTGCCCTCGCCGCCCTGACGATCGCCGACGGCGCGGCCGCCGCAGGCCTGACGTTCCACGCCGAGGACGCCCGCACCGGCGTCGCCAGCGGCACCTACGAGTACGGCGCCAGCACCGCCATCCAGCCGACCTTCCCGGTGTTCGTCACCGGCCGGCTGACCGCCGACTTCGGCCCGGACTGCCACGCCGCCTACTACACCGCCCGCGTCGAGGACGCCGACCCCGCCTGGCACCCGCTCACCGCCGGCTGCGGCATCACCGGCGCCGAGTACACCCGGACCATCGCCGTCGCCAAGAAGCCCCGCCACACGCCCGGCATCAAGGTCTGCTGGGCCCGCGACGGCATCAGCGGCGTCAGTCCCCGCCGCAACTGCGGCAGCGTCGACCGGCTGACCCCGCCGGCCTGAACCGCCAGCCCGAACTACCAGCCCGAACCGCCAGCCGCGCGCGCCGCCCCACGGGGGGCGGCGCGCGCCGCGGACGGGTTAGGTTGACGGGGTGCAGGTACGGATAGAGCAGAGCGAGCTCCCGGGGATCGGGGTACGCCACGATCTCCTCACGGCCTCCCACCGGCGCGTCGGCGTGGTCACCCGCCGCAACGGCCGGCGGGACCTGGTGGTCTACAGCCAGGACGACCCGGACGCCTCCGCGGCCACCATCCCGCTGACCAACGAGGAGGCCGACGCCCTGGCCAGCCTGCTCGGCGCCTCGCTGATCCTCGAACAGCTCGCCAGCCTCCGCGAGCAGGCCGCCGGCCTGCTCACCGAGCAGGTGCCGCTGACCCTCGGCACCCCCTACGTCGACCGCGCCCTCGGCGACGCGAAGATCCGCACCCGGACCAGCGCCTCCATCGTCGCCGTCCTGCGCGGCAGCGACACCATCCCCTCGCCGGGGCCGGCGTTCATCTTCGCGGCCGGCGACGTCGTCGTCCTCGTCGGCACCCGGCCCGGTCTCGACTCCGCCACGCGGCTGCTCACCGACGCCGACCCGGACGACTGAGCGTGCACGAGCACATCCCGCTCCTGCTCATCGAAGTCGGCGCACTCCTGTTCGGGCTCGGCATCCTCGGCCGCCTCGCCCGCCGCGTCGGCATCTCGCCCATCACGCTCTACCTGCTGGCCGGCCTCGCCTTCGGCAAGGGCGGCCTGCTGCCGCTCGACGCGAGCGAGAAGTTCATCGAGGTCGGCGCCGAGATGGGCGTCATCCTGCTGCTGGTCATGCTGGGCCTGGAGTACTCGGCCGACGAGCTGGTCGGCAACCTGCGCCGGGCGCTGCCCGCCGGCATCCTCGACGCGCTGCTCAACGCCGTACCGGGTGCGCTGTTCGCCCTGCTGCTCGGCTGGGGGCCGGTGGCGATGGTCGCGCTGGCCGGCGTCACCTGGGTCAGCTCCTCCGGCGTCATCGCCAAGATGCTCGGCGACCTCAACCGCGTCGGCAACCGGGAGACCCCGGTGATCCTGTCGATCCTCGTCATCGAGGACCTGGCGATGGCCTTCTACCTGCCGCTGCTCAGCGCCCTGCTGCTCGGCGCGGGCGTCGTCGCCGGGGCGGTCTCCCTCGGCGTCGCGGTCGCCACGGTCGTGGTCGTGCTGGTGGTCGCCGTCCGGTACGGCAACGCCATCTCCAGGATGATGAACCCCGACGACCCCGAAGTGCTCCTACTCGGCGTTCTCGGGCTGTCCCTGCTGGTCGCCGGGGCGGCCGCGAAGCTGCACGTCTCCGCCGCGGTGGGCGCGTTCCTCGTCGGCATCGCCCTGTCCGGGAAGGTCGCGCACAGCGCCACCGAGATCCTCGCGCCGCTACGGGACCTGTTCGCCGTCGTCTTCTTCGTCTTCTTCGGGCTCTCCACCAACCCCGACGACATCCCGCCCGTCCTGCTCCCGGCGATCGGTCTGGCCGTGGTGACCATGGCGACGAAGGTCGTCACCGGCATCCGCGCCGCCCGGCGCGCCGGCATCGGCCGGCCCGGCCAGTGGCGGACCGGGCTCGCCCTGATGCCCCGCGGCGAGTTCTCTATCGTCATCGCCGGACTCGCGGCCGGCGTACACCCGCAGCTCGCCCCCCTGGCGACCGCGTACGTCCTCGTCACGGTGGTCACCGCACCGCTGCTCGCCCGCCTCCCCGACGCCCGCTGGTTCCGCCGGCTCATCGCGCCCGCGCCCGCCCCCGCGGTCGGCGCGGGTGGGCCGACCGGGTAGCCGCAGGCGCCCGGTCAGCGCATATCCGCCCTGGTCAGCGCCAGGTTAGCGTGATCGTCTTCGATATCGGTCACGGGCGGGAGGCGGCGTGGGCCATCGTCGCGCGCGGGGACACACCGCGGTGCGCCGACTGGCGCCGGTCCGGGGATTCACCAGCGTGGTCGACCCCACCCCGGCCGAGCTGCGCGCGTGGGCCTACGCGCCGGACTCGGTACCGGTGACCGCCCTGCCGCCCGACTTCGACCTCCTGGTCACCGGCGACCGCCTGATCGGGACCCTGTTCGCGCTCGCCCTGGACGACACCTGCCCGGCCCGCCGGTTCGCGCTGCACTGCCTGCACATCTACGCCGGCGACGCCATCCGCACCGCGTTCCGCCACCACCCGCGGCGGCGGCTGCGGCGCCTGGTGGAGCAGGCGGAGGGGCGCGGGGACGAGGTGCTGGTGCGCTGGGCGCACAACTGCCGGGTACTGCTGGCGCGGCCGGAGCTGTTCAGCTACGCGGACTGGTGCGAGGGCGGCCTGGTGCGCCGCCCCCGCAGCCTCGGCTGACGGCGGAGCCGGCCGGGGCGGTCAGGCCGGGCGGCGGGGCGGGCTGGGCCGCCAGACCACCAGCGCGTTGCCCGGGCGGTGGACCGGGAGCAGTTCCTGCCGGGGGAAGGCGGTGAACGCCTCCATCTCGGCCACCCGCTCGTACGCCTCGACCAGGTCCGCCCGCGCCTGCGCGATCCGGTCCCGCAGGTCCCCCACCGTCTGCTCCAGCGCGATGATCCGCTTGATGCCGGCCAGGTTGACGCCGTCCTCCTGGCTGAGCCGCTGGATCTCGCGCAGCAGCGCCACGTCGCGGACGCTGTACCGGCGGCCGCCGCCCGGCGCGCGGCCCGGCTGAACCAGGCCCATCCGGTCGTACTGGCGCAGCGTCTGCGGGTGCATCCCGGCGAGCTTGGCGGCTGCCGAGATCAGCAGGACCTTCTCGTCCGAGACCGGCGCACCCGCGTCCTCAGCCATGGCGCTGCGCCCGGGCCAGCAGGTGGTCGCGGGCGGCGCCCGGGGTGTGCGCGGCGAACTCCTCCAGCGCCTTGCGCGCGTCGTCGGACAGCCGGTCGGGGACGGCCACCTCCAGGGTGACGAGCAGGTCGCCGGCCTGGCCGTCGCGGCGCGGGACGCCCTTGCCGCGGGCGCGCAGGGTGCGGCCGCTGGGCGTGCCCGCCGGTACGCGCAGCGTGACCGCGCCGTCCAGCGTGGGCACTCTCAGGTCGGTGCCGAGCACCGCCTCGGCGAAGGTGATCGGCACCGTCAGCGTGAGGTCGTCGCCGCTGCGGCCGAACAGGCCGTCGGCCTCCACCCGGACCGTGACGTACAGGTTGCCGGCGGGGCCGCCGCGGGCGCCGGGCTCGCCGCGGCCGGCCAGCCGGATGCGCTGGCCGTCGCTGACGCCCGGCGGGAACCGGACGGTGAGGGTCCGGGACTTGGTCACCCCGCCGGTGCCCTTGCACTGCGGGCACTTCTCGTCCACGACCGTGCCCGCGCCCTGGCAGTCGCGACACGGCTCGGAGAAGCTGAACGCGCCCTGGTTGCGGGTCACCATGCCGGTGCCCTGGCAGGCAGGGCAGCGCCGCGGGGTGGTGCCCGCCTTGGCGCCGCTGCCGCGGCAGGTGTCGCAGACGCCCGGCGAGCGCAGCGTCAGCGGCAGAGTGATGCCGCGGACGGCGTCGTCGAAGTCGAGGGCGACCTCGGTCTCGACGTCGCGGCCGCGCGCCGGCCCGCTGCGCCGGTCCCGCTGTCCGGGGCCGGCCCCGGCGGCGGCGCCGCCGGTGAAGATGGTGCTGAACAGGTCGGTGAACGCCGAGCCGCCGAAGCGGCCGCCGCCCGAGGCGCCCTGGAACAGGTCGTTGGGGTCGAAGCCCGGCCGGGCGCCGCCGCCACCGGCACCGCGCCGGTACGCGCCCGAGCTGAACAGGGTGCGCATCTCGTCGTACTCGCGGCGCTGCCGGTCGTCGTTGAGGACGCCGTACGCCTCGGACACGGCCTTGAAACGCTCCTCGGCCTCGGGGTTGCCCGGGTTGCGGTCGGGGTGCAGCTCGCGGGCGAGCTTGCGGTACGCCTTCTTGATCTCGTCGCCGGTCGCGGTCTTCCGCACGCCGAGCACGGCGTAGAAGTCCTTCTCCAGCCAGTCCTTGCTACTCACCCGTCACACCTCCACCCGTCACTGATCGGTGACCAGGGGACTTCCCGCAGGAATCGGTGTGGATCCGCGGAAATCCCCTGGTCGCCATGGCCCTACGCCGGCTCCGCGACGGCGACGAGCGCCGGGCGGAGCAGGCGGTCGCCGAGGGCGTACCCCCGGCGCATGACCTCGACGCACGTCGGTGCCTGGACCTCCGCCGACGTGAGGTGGGTGACGGCCTCGTGGACCGTCGGGTCGAACGCGTCGCCGGAGTCCCCGAACGCCGCCAGGCCGAACTTCTGGAGCGTGGCCGTGAGCTGGTCGGCCACCGCCGCGAACGGCCCCACCAGGTCGCCGTGGGTACGGGCCCGGTCAAGATCGTCGAGGATCGGCAGCAGCGACGCCAGGACGGCGCCGGTCGTCTGCTCCGCCGCCAGGCTCCGGTCCCGGTCGACCCGCTTGCGGTAGTTGGCGTACTCGGCGGTCACCCGCTGGAGGTCGCGCGTGCGCTCGTCCAGCTCGGCGCGCAGGGCGCCCAGCTCGGCGGCCGGCGGGGCCGCGGGGGTGTCCTCCGCGGTACCCGGCGGGCCGTCGGGCTCGGCCGTCTCGCCCTCGGCGGCGTGCCGGCCGGCCGTCGGACCGATCTTGCGCTTGTCCCGGATGACCAGGCGGTCGGCGCCGCTCTCCTCGCGCTCACTCACCCGCCCACCTCCGTCCCTGGGTTGTGCGGGATCACTTCTTGTGGTCCTCGTCGATGATCTCGGCGTCGACGACGTCGTCGGCCTGGCCGGCCGCGGCGCCCGCCGGGCCGGCGTCGGCGCCCGGGGCACCGGCGGTCGGCGCGCCCGGCGCGTCGGCGTTGGTGGCCGCGGCCTGCTCGTACATCTGGGCGCCGGCCTTGCTGAAGACCTCGTTCAGCTTCTCGCTGGACGTCTTGATCTTCTCAATGTCCGTGCCGCCCAGCGCGGACCGCAGCTCGCTCAGCGCGTCGTTGATCGAGTTCTTCGACTCGTCGGGCACCTTCTCGCCGTTCTCGGCGAGGAACTGCTCGGTCCGCCACTGGAGCTGCTCGGCGCCGTTGCGGACCTCGGCCTCCTCGCGGCGGCGCTTGTCGTCGTCGGCGTGCTCCTGCGCGTCGCGCATCATCCGCTCGATGTCGTCCTTCGGCAGCGCCGAGCCGCCGGTGATCGTCATCGACTGCTCCTTGCCGGTGCCCAGGTCCTTGGCGTTGACGTGGACGATGCCGTTGGCGTCGATGTCGAAGGTGACCTCGATCTGCGGCACGCCGCGCGGGGCCGGCGGCAGGCCGGTCAGCTCGAAGGTGCCGAGCTTCTTGTTGTACGCGGCGATCTCGCGCTCGCCCTGGAAGACCTGGATGAGCACCGAGGGCTGGTTGTCGTCCGCCGTCGTGAAGATCTCCGAGCGCTTCGTGGGGATCGTGGTGTTGCGCTCGATCAGCTTGGTGAAGATGCCGCCCTTGGTCTCGATGCCCAGGCTCAGCGGGGTGACGTCGAGCAGGAGTACGTCCTTGACCTCGCCCTTGAGGACGCCGGCCTGGAGCGCGGCGCCGACGGCGACGACCTCGTCGGGGTTGACGCCCTTGTTGGCCTCCTTGCCGGTGAGCTGCTTGACCAGCTCGGCGACGGCCGGCATCCGGGTGGAGCCGCCGACGAGGATGACGTGGTCGACGTCGGCGAGCTTCACGCCCGCGTCCTTGATCGCCTGCTCGAACGGGTGCCTGCAGCGGTCCAGCAGGTCCTGGGTGAGCTTCTGGAACTCGGCCCGGGAGAGCGTGACGTCCAGGTGCAGCGGGCCGTCGGCGCCGGCCGTGATGTAGGGCAGGTTGATGCTGGTGGTGGTCGACGCGGACAGCTCGATCTTGGCCTTCTCGGCGGCCTCGCGCAGCCGCTGCAGGGCCATCTTGTCCTTCGCCAGGTCGATGCCGTGCTGGCCGCGGAACGTCTTGACCAGGTGGTCGATGATCCGCTCGTCCCAGTCGTCGCCGCCGAGGTGGTTGTCGCCCGAGGTCGACTTGACCTCGATGACGCCCTCGCCCAGCTCCAGCAGCGAGACGTCGAACGTGCCGCCGCCGAGGTCGAAGACGAGGACGGTCTGCTCCTTGGAGCCCTTGTCCAGGCCGTAGGCGAGCGCCGCCGCGGTGGGCTCGTTCACCACGCGCAGGACGTTGAAGCCCGCGATCCCGCCGGCCTCCATGGTGGCCTGGCGCTGGGCGTCGTTGAAGTACGCCGGGACCGTGATCACGGCGTCGGTGATCGTCTCGCCGAGGTAGGCCTCGGCGTCCCGCTTGAGCTTCATCAGCACGCGGGCCGAGATCTCCTGGGAGGTGTACTTCTTGTCGTCGATGTCGATCGACCAGGTGGTGCCGATCTCCCGCTTGACCGAACGGATGGTCCGGTCCGGGTTCGTCACCGCCTGGCGCTTGGCGACCTCGCCGACGAGCACCTCGCCGTTCTTGGCGAAGGCGACGATCGAGGGCGTGGTGCGGGAGCCCTCCGCGTTGGCGATGACGGTGGGCTCGCCGCCCTCAAGAACGCTGACGCAGGAGTTCGTCGTCCCCAGGTCGATGCCGACCGCTCGTGCCATGATTCCCAGTCCTCCGGGTCGAGTGGGTGCGGGTCGAGTCGGCGCGGGGCGCGGATGGGGCTCCCCGGGCCGGGGCTCACCCGAAGTTGAGTGGGCCGGACTCAATACTGCCACGGCGCCGCCGGCCGTCAAGCCGAAGTTGAGTCCGTCACACGCAACCCGCGGGCCGGCGCGGCCGCGAGGTTGTACCGGATGGGCGAATCGGGCAGGGTGGGGGCGTGACCACGCCGTCCGGTGACGACGCGGCCGCGGGGACGATCCGATCCACCGCCGTCGACGCGGATGCGGTCCCCCCGGACACCGCCGTCGATCCGCCCCCCGCAGTGCCCCCGGCCGCAGTGCCCCCGGCCGCCCCGGACGCCGACGCCCCTCCGGCGTCCGGTCCGCCCGCGGAGCCGGACGCCGACCCGTCCAACGCCAACGCCGACGCCGACGCCGACGCCGACGGCGAACCTGCCGAGGTCGACGGCGACGCGGAGTCGGACGGCGACTCTCCCGAGGTCGGCGACACCTACCCGCTCGACCTCGCCCTGCACCGCCTGCGGACCGTGCTCGCCGGCACCGCCTACCCGCTGGAACTCCCCGGTACCGGGCAGGCCCGCACCGTCACCGCCGGCCTCCTCGACCAGCTCGACGACTACCTGCTGCCCCGGCTGCGCCGGCTCGACGCCCCGCTACTCGTCGTCGTCGGCGGGTCCACCGGCGCCGGCAAGTCCACGCTCGTCAACAGCCTCGTCGGTACGCCCGTCACCGCGGCCGGCGTGCTGCGGCCGACCACCCGCGCCCCGGTCCTGCTGTGCCACCCCGCGGACGAGGCGTGGTTCCGCGGCGGCGACCTGCTGCCCGGGCTCACCCGGACGCCGACCGCGACGAGCACGCCGGCCACCCTGCACCTGGTCCCGCACGCGTCGGTACCGGCCGGGCTGGCCCTGCTCGACGCCCCGGACGTGGACTCGGTCGTCGACGACAACCGACTGCTCGCCGGGCAGTTGCTGGCCGCCGCCGACCTGTGGCTGTTCGTGACGACCGCCGCCCGGTACGCCGACGCCGTGCCCTGGGGGCTGCTGCGCACCGCCGTCGCCCGCGGTACGGCCACGGCCCTAGTCCTGGACCGGGTCCCGCCGGAGGCCGCCAGCGAGGTGACGACCCACCTGCGCGAGATGCTGGACGCCCGGGACCTGGCGCACGCGCCGCTGTTCGTCCTGCCGGAGACGCGGGTGGACGCGCACGGCCTGCTGGCGGCCCGGGAGGTGGAGCCGGTCCGGGCGTGGCTGCACGCCCTGGCGCTCGACCCGGTCACCCGCGGCGCGGTCGTCCGGCAGACCCTCGACGGCGCGGTGGCCGCGCTGGCGGCGCCGCTGGCCGGCCTGGCGGGCGAGGCCGACGCGCAGACCGCCGCGGTCGGCGACCTGGCCGCCCGGGTCGACGAGGCCCGCGCCGCCGGGCGCGACGGGATCGCCCGCGGCCTGCGCGACGGGACGCTGCTGCGCGGCGAGGTGCTGGCCCGGTGGCAGGAGTTCGTCGGCACCGGCGACCTCATGCGCTCGCTGGAGGCCGGGGTCAGCCGGCTCCGCGACCGCCTGACGGCCGCGCTGACCGGTCGGCCCGTCCCCGAGAAGGACCTGCGCGGCGCGCTGGAGGCCGGCCTGGCCGACCTGCTGCGCGGCGCCGCCGCCGACGCCGTCGAGCAGGCCGCCGCCGGCTGGCGGTCCCACCCGGCCGGGACGGCCCTGGTCGGACCGGAGCTGGAGAAGCCGGGCGACGCGCTGTCCGAGCAGGTCGCCCGCCTGATCCGCGACTGGCAGCGGGGAGTCCTGGACCTGGTCCGCGTCGAGGGCGCCGACAAGCGGGCCCGCGCCCGCGGCGCCGCGTACGCCGTCAACGCCACCAGCCTCGTCGTCATGGTCGCGGTCTTCGCGTCCACCGCCTTCATCCCGACCGGCGCCGAGGTGGCCGCCGGCGCCGGCAGCGCCGTCGCCGGGCAGAAGCTGCTGGAGGCGATCTTCGGCGACCAGGCCATCCGCGGGCTGGCCGCCCGGGCCCGCGCCGACCTCCTCACCCGGGCCGACGCCCTGCTCGCCACGGCCCTGGCCGGGTTCACGGCCAGGCTGGACGCGTACCCGGTCACCGACAGCGGCCCCGCCCTGCGCGCCGCCGCCGCCGGAGTCGCGCAGGCGCGGGCGGGACTCGACCTCGTCGGCGCGCACCCGACGCCCCTGCCGCCCGTGGAGGGAGCCGAATGAGTCAGGTGGCGCAGGGCGCCGCGCCCACCCCGCTGGCGGCCGGGGCGGACGACCTCGCCGCCCGGGTCGGGGCGGTCGCCCGGTTCGCGGCGCTGGCCGCACCGGTCCTGCCCGCCGGCAGCCTCGACGCCGCCGGGCGGCTCGTCGAGCGGGCCGGGGCGCGGCTGCGGCTGTCGGGGGCGCACACGGTGGTGGCGCTGGCCGGTACGACGGGCAGCGGGAAGTCCAGCCTGTTCAACGCCGTGGCGCGGCTGGAGCTGTCCCCGGTCGGGGTCCGCCGGCCGACGACCGGCGTCGCGCACGCCTGCGTGTGGGGGCCGCTGACCGGCGCCGCCGGCCTGCTGGACTGGATCGGCGTGGCGCCGCGGCACCGGTTCGTCCGGGAGAGCGTGCTCGACGGCGACGACGAGGCCGCCCTGCACGGGCTGGTCCTGCTGGACCTGCCCGACTTCGACTCCGTCGCCGCGGCGCACCGGATCGAGGTGGACCGGCTGCTCGACCTCGTCGACCTCGTCGTCTGGGTGGTCGACCCGCAGAAGTACGCCGACACGTCGCTGCACGCCAGCTACCTGCGCCAGTACGGGGCGCGGCAGGACATCACCGTCGTGGTCCTCAACCAGGCGGACCGGCTCAGCTACGACGACGTCGCCCACGTCCTACAGGACCTGAAGCGGCTGCTGGCCGAGGAGGGCCTGGGCCAGGTACCGGTCGTCGCCACGTCCGCCACCGCCGACGGCGGCCTGACCGGGCTGCGGACGGCGCTCCAGCGCACGGTGGCCCGCCGCGAGGCCGCCGCCCGCCGCTGGCACGCGGAGGTGGACGTGGTGCTGGACGGGCTCCGGCCGTACGTCGCCGCCGCGGCCGCCGAGGACAGCGTCGACCGCGGTGCCGTCCGGGACCTGGCCACGGCCCTCGGCGACGCCGCCGGGGTGGCTGTCGCCGCCGATGCCGCCGCCGCGTCGTACGCCCGGCGCGGCCGCACCGCCACGGGGTGGCCGCCGCTGCGGTGGCTGTCCCTGCTGCGCCCGGACCCGCTGCGCCGCCTGCGCCTGGCCGGCGGCCCGACCGAGGCCGCGAGTTCCCTGCCGCCGGCCGGCGCGGCCCAGCGCGCCGCGGCGGCGCTCGCGGTCCGGGAGG
The DNA here is from genome assembly GCF_014647915.1 of Pilimelia terevasa. Taxonomy (GTDB): domain Bacteria; phylum Actinomycetota; class Actinomycetes; order Mycobacteriales; family Micromonosporaceae; genus Pilimelia; species Pilimelia terevasa. The sequence continues at coordinate 84,254 of NZ_BMQC01000010.1, read as the reverse complement.
TCGCCGCCCGCGCCGCCGGCCCCCTCCCGCCGCCCTGGCCCGGCGCGATCCTCGCGGCCGCCCGGTCCCGGCTCGCCGACCTGCCCGACGCCCTCGACCTGGCCATCTCCCGGACCGACCTCGGCCTGCGCCGGGTCCCCGGCTGGTGGCGGGCGTGCCAGCTCGTGCAGTGGGCCGGCGCGGTCGCGGTCGTCGTCGGCGTCGCCTGGCTGGTCGTCGACTACGTGCTGCGGGTGCTCGGCCTGCCGCCCTTCGTGGTCGCCCACATCGGCGACCTGCCGCTGCAGGCGCACCTGGCCGGCGGCGGCCTGCTGGTCGGCCTGCTCGGCGCCGCGGCGGCCCGGCCGCTGGTCGGGGTCGGCGCGCGGCGGGCCCGGCAGCGGGCGCGGCGGGCGCTGGACGCGGCCGTGACCGAGGTCGCCCGCACCCTCGTCGTGGCGCCGATCCGGGACGTCCTGCAGGCGTACGCCGAGCTGCGCCAGGCACTGGCGGCCGCCGGCCGCCGCCGCTGACGACGCCGCACGGATCCCGCGGAGTCCGCGGGTGACCCGTCCCGGGCGCGCGGGCCGGGCGGGTGAGGGGAGCAGGGGGACGGCGAGCAGGCCGCGTACGCTCGGTTGATGTCTGCCGCGCGCCGTCCCGGTCCCGCCCCCCGGACCCCGTACCAGGCCGTCCTCGCGGCCGCCGGGGACCTTCCCGGATCCCCGACCGCCCTCGACGCCGAACTGCTGGGCAGCGCCCTGCTCGGCAGCGTCTACGCCGTCTCCGCCCCGGACCGCGCCGCGGCGGTGACCCGGTTCGTCGACGACTTCGCGGCCGCCACCGCACCCGACCCGACCGCCCGGCTGCCGCACGCGGTCTTCGCCGCGCTGACCGGCGCGCCCGCCGCCCGCCGCCGGGACCTCCCACCGCCCGCCGGCCGGCACGACGACCGGCCTGCCGGCGACGGACCCCGCGACGACAGCCCCCGCACCGACGGACCTGACGGCGACGTCGGAGGCGGCGGCGCGCCGTGGGTGGGCCAGCTCGGCCGTGTCCGGCTGACCGGGACGCTCGGCTACGGCGACATCCACGGCGACGTGTCCGGGTTCGCCGCCACCTTCGCCTACGACGAACCGGCCGGCGGGCCGGAGCACACGGTCGCGGTCCTCGTGGACCACCAGCTCGGCCGGGTCCGCGAGGCGTTCGTGATCCGGTCCGCCGAGGCGTTCCGGGCGGGCGTGGCGCCGCTGGCCGAGGACGCGCTGAGCTGGTACGCCGAGCCCGCCCCGGCCGGCCTGGCGGCGCTGGTCCGGCGCGCTTTCGCCGCGGCGGACACCGCGCCCGAGCGGCCCGACGACGAGGCGGCCGGCGCCGACCGCCTGCTGATCGCCGCCCGCCTGGCGGCCATCCCCCTCACGCCGCCGCCGACGCCCGCACCGGGGACCGCGGCCGGCGGCGCGCCCGAGGACGGCGCGGCCGGGGAGGGCCCGCCCGAAGGCGGCGGGGTACCCCCGTGGGCGTTTCCGCCGCCGGCCGACGCTCCCGCCGAGCAGGCCGCGTTCCTGCGGTCCCCGGAGGCGGCGGCCGCGGGCCTGCGCGACCTGGACCCCGCCGACGCCGCCGCCCGCGACTACTGCCTCGGCCTGCTGTGGCGGTACCAGGAGGCGGTGCCGGACGACGTGCGCCGGTGGAGCCCCACCAAGGTCCGCCGGTTCCTGACCACGTGGATTCCGCAGGCCGCCGTGCTCGACGCCGTGGACGCCGCGATGCTGCCGCGCGTCCTGACCACCTGGGCGACCTACTGCGCGCGCCTGCGCAGCCTGCCGGCCGCCGCGCTATACGCGACGCTCACCGCCGTCGACGCCCAGCCGCCGGTCTCCCCGCTGTAGGGCGGCGGCGTCGGGGGGCGGGCCGGGAGTCTCAGCAGGGCGTGAGCGGGCGCCAGTCGAGGGTCTGCGGCGGACAGCCGGCGTCGGCGGCGGCCGGCGGCCGGTCGGCCGTACCGGCGGCCGGCGGCGGGGCGGCCGGCTGGCCCGGCAGGATGATCACCGACGGGGCCGCCGGGCGGCTGATGAACGGTACCGGCGCCGCCGCGCGCGGCGGGTCGAGCGCGGCCATGCCCACCGTCGCCGCGATGAGCGTCGGGACGCAGGCGAGCGCCACCAGCAGCGCCACGAGGAGCGCGTACCGGGGCGCCGGGCCGGCGAGTCCGGCACCGCGGTGGTGGGGGATCCCCGCCGCTGGGGTCACGCCTGGCCTCCTCCGGGAGCCGGTTCGCCGCGCGGATGCGGGTCGATCCGGGCAAAACCAACTAGACATTAGGGCTGACTAACCACAAATCGTACAGTCAGTCAACCCGAGAGCGCAGGCCTGGTGTGCGCGCGGCCGGCCTAATGCGAGGATGGGGCCACCAGGCCGCCGGCGCTGGCCGTCCCCGCGTGGGCGCGGCCGGTCGACCCGGCCGCCGGCCAGCCCGTGACGAGCGTCATTTTGCCTGTTCACGGCGCTGCTTTAGGCTCCCCACGCCCGGCTCCCGCAGCCGGGCGACGGCGACGCGGGCGCGCGTGGCCGCCACCGGCACGGCCGGACCGCCCCGCGGGGCGCCCGGCGACACAGATACGCGCGCGTACGCGCGCGGGGCCGGGGAGTTGTGCGCGGCGATCCGCCGCCACGCGGACCGTACGCGGTCGGGACAACCCCGCTGCCGCAACGCAGACAGGAGAGACGCATGGCGAAGGGCGAGGCTGCCCGACCGCAGCGCACGTCCCGGCGCAAGGCCGGGGCGGGCACCCCGGCGGGCCCGGACATGGTGCAGCTGCTCACCCCCGAGGGCGAGCGCATCGAGAGGTCCACGGGCGCCAACGGCGTGGAGTACTCGGTCGACTTCTCCGACGAGGAGTACCGCGGGCTCTACCGCGACCTGGCGATCGTCCGCAAGCTGGACATCGAGGCCAACGCGCTCTGCCGCCAGGGGGAGCTGAGCATCTGGGCCAGCCTGGCCGGCCAGGAGGCCGCGCAGGTGGGCGCCGGCCGGGCGATGCGGCCGCAGGACATGGCGTTCCCGACGTACCGGGAGCACGGCGTCCTCTACTGCCGGGGCATCGACCCGATCATGCCGCTGAGCCTGTTCCGCGGCGTGGACCAGGGCGGCTGGGACTCGGACAAGTACAAGTTCAACATGTACACGATCGTCATCGGCGCCCAGAGCCTGCACGGCACCGGCTACGCCATGGGGATCAACTTCGACGGCAAGGTCGGCACCTCCGACGGCGAGGCCGTCATGGCGTTCATGGGCGACGGCGCCACCAGCCAGGGCGACGTGCACGAGTCGATGGTCTACGCGGGCGTCTTCAACGCCCCGATCGTCTTCTTCGTGCAGAACAACCAGTTCGCCATCTCCGAGCCGCTGGAGCGGCAGACCCGGGTGCCGCTGTACCAGCGCAGCAGCGGGTACGGCTTCCCCGGCGTCCGGGTGGACGGCAACGACGTGCTGGCCTCGTACGCGGTCGCCAAGCACGCCATGGACCACGCCCGCACCGGCAACGGCCCCATGCTGGTCGAGGCCTACACCTACCGGATGGGCCCGCACACCACCACCGACGACCCGACGCGCTACCGCGAGTCGGCGGAGCTGGAGGAGTGGAAGGCCAAGGACCCGATCCTGCGGATGCGCAGCTTCCTGGAGAAGCAGAAGGTCGCCGACGACGCGTTCTTCGCCTCGGTCGACGCCGACGCCCAGGAGATCGCCACCGACCTGCGCGACCGGGTGCTCGCCATGCCCAACCCGCAGCCGGTCAGCCTGTTCGACAACGTCTATCCGCACGGCTCGCCGCTGGTCGACGCCCAGCGGGCGGAGTTCACGACGTACCACGCCTCGTTCGAGGGGAGCGCCCACTGATGGCGATCGAGACCATGACCATCGGCAAGGCGATCACCGCCGGCCTGCGCAAGGCGCTGGAGAACGACCCCCGGGTCCTTCTCATGGGCGAGGACATCGGCAAGCTCGGCGGCGTCTTCCGCATCACCGACGGCCTCCAGAAGGACTTCGGCGAGAACCGGGTCATCGACTCGCCGCTGGCCGAGGCCGGCATCGTCGGCACCTGCGTGGGCCTGGCGATCCGGGGCTTCCGGCCGGTCGTCGAGATCCAGTTCGACGGCTTCGTGTACCCGGCGTACGACCAGATCGTCTGCCAGGTGGCCAAGATGCACTACCGCTCGCGCGGCAACGTGAAGATCCCGATGGTCATCCGCATCCCGTTCGGCGGCGGCATCGGCGCGGTGGAGCACCACTCGGAGTCGCCCGAGGGCTACTTCGCGCACACCGCCGGCCTGAAGGTGATCTCGGTGGCGACGCCGAGCGACGCGTACTGGGGCATCCAGCAGGCGGTCGCCAGCGACGACCCGATCGTCTTCTTCGAGCCCAAGCGCCGGTACTACGAGAAGGGCGAGGTCGACACCTCGCTGACCGTCGCCACCGCCCCCGCGATGCACCGCGCGCGGGTCCTGCGCGAAGGCACCGACGCCACGCTGATCGCGTACGGCCCGATGGTCCGCACCGCCCTGGACGCCGCCAACGCGGCGGCCGAGGACGGCCGCAGCATCGAGGTCATCGACCTGCGCTCGATCTCGCCGATCGACATCGCCACGGTCACCGCGTCGGTCCGCAAGACCGGCCGCGCGGTCGTCGTGCACGAGGCGCCGAGCGAGGTCAGCGTCTCCTCCGAGCTGGCCGCCCGGATCACCGAGGAGTGCTTCTACTCCCTGGAGGCCCCGGTCCTGCGCGTGACCGGCTACGACACCCCCTACCCGGCCGCCCGGGTGGAGGAGGAGTACCTGCCCGACCTGGACCGCGTGCTCGACGGTGTCGACCGCGCCTTCGGATGGTGAGCTGATGTCCCGCATCAAGGAGTTCCCGCTCCCCGACCTGGCCGAGGGCCTCACCGAGGGTGAGATCCTGACCTGGTACGTCAAGGTGGGCGACGCGATCGCCCTGAACCAGCCCATGGTCGAGGTCGAGACCGCCAAGGCGGCGGTGGAGATCCCGGCGAAGTGGGCGGGCCGCGTGCACGCCATCCACTTCCCGGAGGGCACCACGGTCGAGGTCGGTACGTCGATCATCGCGATCGACACCGAGCCCGACGGCGCCCCGCTGGAGGCGCCGGCCACGGCCGACGCGCCGCTGGACGCCGCGCCCGCGCCGGCCGGCCAGGGCTTCCAGGAGCCCGGTACGACCACGCCGGCCGCCAGTGCCGGGGGCCGCAGCGCCGGGTACGCCGGCACCGGGTTCAGCGAGCCGGGCCTCACGGCCCAGGAGCCGGACACCGGCGGGCCGATGCTGGTCGGCACCGGTCCCAAGATCGGCTCGACCAAGCGCCGGGCGCGCAAGGGCGGCACCCCGGCGGTCGCCGCGGCGCCGGTCCCGGCGGCGGCGCCGGTCGCGGCACCGCCCGTCGCGGCGCCCACCCGGCCGGCCGCGCCGCCGGCCGGTCCGGCCGCCAACGGCACGGGCGTGCTGGCCAAGCCGCCGGTGCGCAAGCTCGCCAAGGACCTCGGCGTGGACCTGCGCGGGCTGACCGGCTCGGGCCCCCGGGGCTCGATCACCCGGGACGACGTGCAGGCCGCCCTGGCCGGGGTGAGCGCCGCGCCGGCGAGCCTGCCGGCGGCCGCCGCGACGGCGCCGTCCTTCGGGCCGGACCGCGAGCAGCGGATCCCGGTCAAGGGCGTGCGGAAGCTGACCGCGGAGAACATGGTCTCCTCGGCGTTCACCGCGCCGCACGTCACCGAGTTCCTCACGGTCGACGTGACCCGCGCGATGGCCGCGCTGGACCGGCTCAAGGCCCGCCGCGACTGGCGGGACGTCCGGGTCTCGCCGCTGCTGCTGGTGGCGAAGGCCATGCTCATGGCGGCGGCGCGCAACCCGATGGTCAACGCCACGTTCACCGACTCCGAGATCATCGTCAAGGAGTACGTGAACCTCGGCATCGCGGCGGCGACGCCGCGGGGCCTGATGGTGCCCAACGTCAAGGACGCCGGCCGGCTCTCCCTGCGGGAGCTGGCGGACGCCCTCAACGACCTGGTCAGGACTGCCAAGGACGGCAAGACTGCCCCGGCCGACATGTCCGGCGGCACCATGACGATCACCAACGTCGGGGTGTTCGGCGTCGACACCGGTACCCCGATCCTGCCCCCGGGCGAGTCGGCGATCCTGTGCCTGGGCGCGATCCGGGACATGCCGTGGGTGCACGAGGGCGAGATCGCGATCCGCAAGGTCACGACGCTCGGCCTCTCGTTCGACCACCGGATCATCGACGGCGAGCTGGGCTCGATGTTCCTGCGGGACATCGGCGAGTTCCTGGCCGACCCGGAGGCCGCGCTCCTGGCCTGGGGCTGAGCCGACACCGCACGGAGCGTGGGGGCGGGGTGACTGAGGTCACCCCGCCCCCACGCGCGTCAGGACCGGCTCCCCGTACGCCGGGCACCTCCCTGTCCGCCAGCGCGGCCGATCGGACCAAACAGAACAAAACGGTCCGAGAAAGACGGGGTCCGCGGATTGGCTGTGACTCAGGAAACATTGGTGAACCCCGTCGTTCACCTTCGATATGTAGGCCAGTGGCGGGGCTCACCTAAGAATCGATGGCGGCGGGCCGACTGTTTGCGGTTGAATACAGGGGCAGCACCGAGCCCCACACCGCCACGGAAGGGAATCCACCGCCATGAGCATGATCACTCGACTCCGGGACCGTCGGCAGGCGCACCGGCGCGGCCGCGCCATCGAGCGGGCGCTGGAGAACGCCAAGACCCCCGCCCTGAAGCACGAGATCCAGACGCTGGTCGCCCGTCACCTGCGGTGACACCCGTGGGACCGTCGGATCCCGCGCCGCCCGCGGCGGCCGATTCTCCGCAGTACACAGCACGACCAGACCCGGTCGGGGATTCCCCGGCCGGGTCGTCTCGTTTCCCGACCCGGTGACACCTGAATTCCCCGAACCGGTGACGCCCGGTACGGTGTGATGTACCGCCCTACGGCGCGGCGCGGTGCGGAACCCGTCCGCCCGACGCGGCGCGGACGGCCGAAATGGGCCTATCGGCGAACCCCCATTCCGCACGATTCGGGGGTACCGTCGCCCTCGAATCCCCGGCATCCCCGCCAGTGGATCGCGGCCGTCAGCGATGGAGGAGGTCCGATGGCGTCCGAGAGTCCGCACGATCCGACCACGGGTCGGACCCGGGTCGAGCACGGCGGCGCCGTCGCGGAGGCCGACGCGCGGCCGGGGGAGCCGGCCGCCTTCGCCGCGTTCACCTCCCCGTCACCCTCCGTGACGCGTACGTCCAGCTTCGAGCCGATCGGCCCGCCGCCGACCACGGTGCCCTTCCCGGCCGAGGACACCGGCGTCCTCCCGCCACTGTCGCACCACGCCGGTCCCGCGGACCGCGCCGCGGCGGCGCCCGACGACCGCCCGGCGCCTGCCGCGCCGTCCGCCCCCGAGTTCCGCGCGCCCGCCGGCCCGTACCCGGCCGGCGGCGACCCCCTGCCCACCCGGCAGCCCGCCTACGGTGCCCCGACCGACCCGTACGCGCCGGCCCGCGCTGCCGGTACCCGGCCCGACGGCGAGATCACCGGCAGCTTCTCCGGCTTCACCCCGGTGACCGCCCAGCGGGACCTGCCGGCGCCCGTCCCCGCCCAGCGCCACGCCGGGACCGGGTGGTTCCACGGCGACGAGCCCGAGCCGCCGGCCCGACGGGAGACGCCGGGCCGGGTCTACGGCCGCACCCCCGCCCCCGTGCCCGACCACACCCCGGCCACCCACACCCCGGCCGACCACGCGTTGGCCGACCGCGTCCCGGCCGACCGCGCCAGAGCCGACCGCGCCCCAGGCGAGACCGCTTCAGCCGAGAACGCCCCGGCGAACCCGTGGGCGCCGCCCGCGCGGACCGCCGCGGCACCGCCGGCACCCACGCGCCAGCCCCACGCCCCGGCCACCCCGCCGCAGGACCCGGGCCGGCCGCAGGGCACCCCGCATCCGCACGGCTCGCCCGTCCCGCAGGGGCAGAGCCGGCTGTACGGTGCCGGCGCGCCGGCCGCGGCCGGCGAGACCACTTCCCCGGCGGGCTGGCCCGGCGGGCTGGACGGCTGGCGCGACGCCCCGGCCCACCCCGGTACACCGGCCCGCCCCGACGCACCCGCCCACCCGGGCACGGCAGCGCCCCAGGGCACGGCGGCGCACCAGGGCACGGCGGCGCACCAGGGCACGGCGGCGCACCAGGGTGAAGCCGGGCACCCGGGCGCAGCCGCCGGTCCAGGCCGACCCGCGGCCGACCCCGGCGCACCGGTGCCCGCCCGGCGCGGGGACACCGGTGCCGCTTGGCGCACGCAGCCCGGACCGGCCCCGGCCACCCCCGCCCGCGCGGCCACCGACGACCCCGACGACTTCGCCGCGCACGCGCGCCTCGACACCCAGGCGTACCCGACCGTGCCGCCGATGGGCGCGCGCCACCCGCAGGGGCAGCGCACCGTGGGTACGACCACCACGTACGGCGGCGCCTCCCACCAGCCACCCGCGGCCGCCCCGCACCCGGGCCCCCCGCACCCGGCGACCCCGCACGCCGCCGCCCCGCACGCCACCACCCCGGAGGCGGCCGCCCACGCCGACGCCGCGCCGCAGGCCATGTCGGCGTACGGCGGGGCCACCGCCTACGCGGGCCTGGCCGGTCCGGCGGAGTCCGACGGCGGGCGTTCCGCGGCCGCGGCCACCACCGCGACGATGCCGGCCCCGACGGCCAGGGCCACCACGAGGGCGATGCCGGGCCAGGCGGTCACGCCGACGGTACCGGCGCACCCGGCCGCGCCCGCCCAGGCGCCCGCCTCCGCCCCGACCGGCCCGGTCGGCGTACCGGCGCCGGTCGAGGACCCCGCGGACCACGCGCCGGCCGACGAGGCACCCGCGCCCCAGGTACGCAACGGCCGGGTCCTGCTCGCCGTGCTCGGGGCCGCGGTCCTGCTGCTCGTGGTGCCGTTCGTCGCGATCTGGGCCCTGACCCCCGAGGACGAGTACGCCGTCGGGCGCTGCGTCAAGCAGTCCGGTGAGCTGGCCTCGCCCGTCCTGTGCACCGAGCCCGGCGCGTTCCAGATCAGCCAGCGGGTCAACGAGCGGGCCCAGTGCGTCGACAAGGCGCAGCCGGCCGCGGTCCTGGAGAAGCGGCGGCCGGCGCTGGTCCTCTGCCTCAGGTCCCCGGCGGCGTAGCCGTGGGCGCGCCGTCCGTCCGGGCCCCCGAACTGCGCGGCCGCGCCTGGCTGAACACCGGCGGCCGCGACCTGAGCCTGGCCGCGCTGCGCGGCAGGATCGTCGTCCTCGACTTCTGGACGTTCTGCTGCGTGAACTGCCTGCACGTCCTCGACGAACTGCGTCCGCTGGAGGAGCGCTACGCCGACGTCCTCGTGGTCGTCGGGGTGCACTCGCCCAAGTTCGCCCACGAGCGCGACCCGGCGGCGGTGGCCGCGGCGGTGGAGCGGTACGGCGTGACGCACCCCGTGCTCGACGACCCGGACCTGATCACCTGGGGGCGGTACGCGGCGAAGGCGTGGCCGACGCTGGCCGTGGTGGACCCGGCCGGCCGCCTCGTGGCGACCATGGCCGGCGAGGGGCACGCCGAGGGGCTGGCGCGGCTGGTCGACGAGCTGGTGGCGGTACACGGGGCGCAGGGCACCCTGCGCCGCGGCGACGGCCCGTACGTCCCGCCCCCGCCGGCCGCGACGACACTGCGCTTCCCCGGCAAGGCGGTGGCCACGCCCGACGGCGGGTTCCTGGTCAGCGACACCGCCCGGCACCGGATCGTCGGGCTGGCCGCCGACGGCGAGACGGTCACCCGGGTGATCGGCGACGGCACCGCCGGCCACGCGGACGGCCCCGCGGACGCTGCCCGGTTCCGGGAGCCGCAGGGCCTGTGCGCGCTGCCCGCCGACCGCGCGGCGGCCCTCGGCTACGACCTGGTGGTCGCCGACACGGTGAACCACCGCCTGCGCGCGGTGCGCCTCGCCGACGGCGCGGTGTGGACGCTCGCCGGTACGGGCCGGCAGTGGCGGGCCGGCACGGCCGCCCCGCCCGACGCCGGCGCGGAGGCGTCCACGCTGGACCTCTCGTCCCCGTGGGACGTCGCCTGGTACCAGGACCGGATCATCGTCGCGATGGCCGGCATCCACCAGCTCTGGTGGTACGACCCCGACTCGGGGCGCGCGGGGGTGTACGCCGGCACCACGGTCGAGGCGCTGCGCGACGGACCGCTGCCGGACGTGTGGCTGGCCCAGCCCTCCGGGCTCGCCCCGTCGCCCGACGGGACGCGGCTGTGGCTGGTGGACAGCGAGACGAGCGCGCTGCGGTACGTCGCCGACGGCGCGCTGCACACGGTCGTCGGCCAGGGGCTGTTCGACTTCGGGCACGCCGACGGCCCGGCCGGCCAGGCGCTGCTGCAGCACCCGCTCGGGCTGTGCCCGATGCCGGACGGGACGGTCCTGGTCGCCGACACCTACAACGGCGCGGTCCGCCGGTACGATCCGGCGACCGACACGGTCGACACCGTCGACACCGGACTCGCCGAGCCCAGCGACGTGCTCGTCGCCGCCGACGGCGCGGTCGTCGTGGTGGAGTCCGCCGCCCACCGGCTGACCCGCCTCGCCGCGACCCCGGCGCCCGGGGCGGCCCACGACACCCGGCACCGCACGGAGCGGCCGGCCACGCCGGTCGCCGCCGGTACCGTCACGCTGCGCGTGGTGTTCACCCCGGCGCCCGGCCAGAAGCTCGACGACGCGTACGGCCCGCCGACCCGCCTGGAGATCACCGCCTCCCCGGCCGCGCTGCTGCTGGACGGTGCCGGCGTCGGCACCGACCTGCACCGCCAGCTCACGCTCAACCCCGACGTGCCGGGCGGCGTGCTCCAGGTCGTCGCGCAAGCGGCCACCTGCGACGCCGACGCCGCGCACGCGGCCTGCCACCTGGTCCGCCAGGACTGGGGGGTCCCGGTGCGCGTCGACGGCGACGGCGAGCGCGAGGTCGCGCTGATCCTGCGCGGCATCGACGACCCGGGCGGCGGCTGACGACCAAAGCGGCGACCGACCGACTAGAGCGGCGGCTCCTGGACCTCGGTCTGCTGCACGACCCGACCCCGGCCGCCGGTGGCGACGGTGGTGCGGCTGCGCCGGCTGTAGACCAGGGTGAGCACGAGGCCGGCGATGCCGGCGAGCATGAGGACCCACCCGACGGTGTTGATGTCGACCCAGCCGAGCCGGAAGTCGACCGCGAAACTGAGGATCGCGCCGACCGCGATCAGAAAGATACTTCCGCCGATGCCCATGATTCCTCTACCTCCGGGGTGCGGCGCCCGCGAGGGTGGCGGGCGCGACCTGCCGCCGGTCCGCGGCCAGGTCCACCGATCTCTTACCCGACGGCGCGCGGCCCAATCAGGCAAGCTGTGCGGGTGACCGAGACGACGCTCGTACTGCTCCGCCACGCCAAGGCCGCACAGACGGACGAAGGCGAAGATATCGACCGCCCGCTGACGACCCGGGGCCACGGCGACGCCGCCGCGGCCGGTGCCTGGCTGCTGCGCCGGGGGCTGGTCCCCGCCCACGTGCTGTGCTCGCCGGCCCGGCGGACGCGGCAGACCTGGCACGCGGTCGCGGTGGCGCTCGCCGAGGCGGCCCAGCCGGCGGCGGCCTACCGCGCGGAGATCTACGACTCGACGCCGGGCACGCTGCTGTCCCTGCTCCAGGAGCTGCCGGACGACGCGGGCACGGTACTGCTGATCGGCCACAACCCGACCGTCACCGGCCTGTCGGCCCTGCTGGCGCCGTCGTCGGCGACGCCGGCCCTGCGGACGGCCGGGATCGCGGTCCACCGGCCGCGCGTCCCGTGGTCCCGGCTCGGCCCGGGCGACGCCGCCCTGGCGGAGCTGTACACCGCCCGCGGCTGACCGGCCCGGCGACCTGCGCCCGGTACGCCACCAGCGCGCCGCCGGCTACGGCTCCAGGGGCGGGCGCAGGTGGCTGGCGATCGGCTCCGGGTCGACCACGGCGTGGCCGTGGGCGATCCGGGTCTCCTGGAGCACGGACTTGTCGGCTCCGGTGGCCGGCCGGCGCCGCCGCGACATGAGGTACCAGACGGTCAGCAGCACCGTGGTGAGGCCGGTCAGGATGAACACCCAGCCGGTGACCCGCAGGTCGATGAAGTCCACGTCGACCTTGATGGCGTACGCGAGAATCGCGCCCACCGCGATGAGGAAAATACCTCCACCGATTCCCATATCGCACTCCTTCACCTGATAAACCAGGATAACTCGGCCTGGCCTACCGGGCGTCGGGCAAAGCGAGAATGTGCGGCGTGCGCCACACGCAAACGGAGAATCGGCGCCCAAGGCCGCCCTCGGACACCGATTCCCCCACCGTCAGAAGGCGTCGTCGGACAGCTCCATGGGGTCGGCCACGGCCAGCTCCATGACCCGGGAGTCGGCCGCCAGGCGGGGCAGCACCTCCCCGGCGAAGAACCGGGCGGCGGCCACCTTCCCCTCGTAGAACGCCACGTCCGCGGGCGCGCACCCGGCCGACAGCGCGGCCAGCGCCACCTCAGCCTGCCGCGCGAGCAGCCAGCCGACCACCACGTCGCCCGCGGCCAGCAGGAACCGCCGGCTGTGCAGACCGACAAGGTAGAGAGCGGCGGCGTCCCCCTCCTCGGCCTCGCCGAGCCAGCCGGTCAGCGTCTCGGCCATGCCCTGGAGGGCGGCGAGCGCGTCGCCGAGGCGCAGCCGGACGTCCTTGAGGCGGCCGTTGCCGGCCTCGGCGGCCAGGAACGCCTGGATCTCCCCGGCCACGGTGAGCAGCGCCCTGCCGCCGTCCTTGACGATCTTGCGGAACAGGAAGTCGAGGCTCTGGATGGCCGTGGTGCCCTCGTACAGCGTGTCGATCTTCGCGTCCCGCACGTACTGCTCGATCGGGTAGTCCTGGAGGAAGCCCGACCCGCCGAACGTCTGGAGCGACTCGTGCCCGAGCAGCTCGTACGCCCGCTCCGAGCCGCAGCCCTTGACCAGCGGCAGCAGCAGGTCGTTCACCCGCGCCGCGCGGCGGGCGGCGCGGGCGTCGCCGGCCGCCTCGGCCAGCGCGACGGCGTCCTGCCACTGCGCCGTGTAGAGCACGAGCGCGCGCAGGCCCTCGGCGTACGACTTCTGGAGCAGCAGCGAGCGCCGGACGTCCGGGTGCCGGATGATCGGCACCCGCGGCGCGGTCTTGTCGGCGGCCCGGGTGAGGTCGGCGCCCTGGACCCGCGCGCGGGCGTAGTCGAGGGCGTTGAGGTAGCCGGTGGACAGCGTCGCCATGGCCTTCGTACCGACCAGCATTCGCGCGTTCTCGATGATGCGGAACATCTGCCGGATGCCGTCGTGCACGTCGCCGAGCAGCCAGCCGACCGCCGGGACCCCCTGCTCGCCGAACGTCAGCTCGCAGGTGTTGGAGACCTTGATCCCCATCTTGTGCTCGACGTTGGTGGCGTACACCCCGTTGCGCGCGCCGAGCGCGCCGGTCTCCGGGTCGAAGTGGTACTTCGGCACCACGAACAGCGATAGCCCCTTGGTACCGGGCCCGCCCGCGCCCTCGACGCCGACCGGCCGGGCCAGGACATAGTGGACGATGTTGTCGGTGAGGTCGTGCTCGCCGGAGGTGATGAAGCGCTTCACGCCCTCCAGGTGCCACGACCCGTCGGCCTGCGGGACGGCCCGGGTGCGGCCGGCGCCGACGTCGGAGCCGGCGTCGGGCTCGGTCAGCACCATGGTGGAGCCCCACCCGCGGTCGAGGAACAGGCGGGCCCAGCGCCGCTGCTCGTCCGTGCCCTCCTCGTGCAGGACCTGGGCGAACGACGGGCCGGACGCGTACATCCACACCGCCGGGTTGGCGCCGAGCACCAGTTCGGCGACGGCCCACTGGAGCGTGCGGGGGGCCAGGGTGCCGCCCAGCTCCGGGGACAGGTGCAGGCGCCAGAACTCGGCGTCCATGTAGGCGTGGTACGCGGACTTGAACGCCGCGGGGAGGGGGGCGGTGTGCGTGGCCGGGTCGAAGACCGGCGGGTGCCGGTCGGCCTCGGCGAAGCTGGGGGCCAGGTCCTCCCGGGCCAGCCGGTCGACCTCGGCGAGCACGTCGCGGGCGGTACCGGCGTCGATGTCGGCGTAGGGCCCGGTGCCGTAGGCGGCGTCACCCAGGACCTCGAACAGGTTGAACTGAAGGTCACGCAGGTTGCTGCGGTAGTGACTCACCTTGACACCTCCGGTCGGGCGCGCGCGGTTACTGGCCAGTAACTACACTGTACCTACTGTCCGGTAACTCCCACAACGGTCTGTCGGCGGACCGCGCCTCGTCATATCGGCCAGCCGGACGGCGACGCCATGCCTCCGGTAAAGGTCACACCTGTTGCCGGGCGCGACAAGGGCAGTCGTCGGCCGAAAAGGCCCACCGCGGTCGCACTCGACCGTCGCCGCCGAGCCCCGGCCGCCGAGCCCCGGGCGCCGCACCGCGGCCGCGGTGCGGTCAGAGGGCGGGGGCCTCGACCTCCCAGCTCGGCACCTGCGGCACCGGCGTCGTCGACTGCGGCCCGACGTACTCCAGGAGCACCAGGGCGATGTCGTCGTCGAGCTGTCCGCGGACCCACTCCACCAGCGCCGACTCCAGCGACGCCAGCCCGTCGCCGACCGTCCCGTGGCCGAGCAGCCGCCACGCCCGTTCGGCGGTGGGGAAGAACTCGCCGTCGCGGCGGGCCTCGCCGAGCCCGTCGGTGAACAGCAGCAGCCGGTCACCCGGCTCCAGCCGCTCCACCCGCGGCTTCACCACCGGCATGAAGCCCAGCGGCGGCGCGGGCGACGGCGGATCCAGGGTGATCACCTGACCGCGGCGCAGGAGCAGCGGCGGCGGGTGCCCGCAGTTCACGATCGTCAGGGTGCCGCCGCGCTCCTCGACCAGCGCCGCGGTCACGAAGTCCTCGTCGCCCACCGAGCGGGCCACCGCGCGGTCCAGGTCCGAGACGATCGCGCGCAGGTCGGCCCGCTCGTAGGCGACGTGCCGGTACGAGCCCAGCACGATGCTCGCCAGCCGGACCGCGTCCAGGCCCTTGCCGCGCACGTCGCCGATGATGATCCGCGCCCCGTACGGCGTGTCCAGCGCCTCGTACAGGTCGCCGCCGATGTCGGCCGCCGCCGTCGCCGAGATGTACCGCCCGGCCACCGGCAGCATCCCGATCTGCGGGCCCAGCGGGCGCAGGACCGCCTGCTGCGCGACCGACGCGAGCCGGGTCAGCTCCGCGATGCGGACCGTCTGCCGCTCGCGGATCGTGGCCACCCCCGCCGCGACGCCCGTCGACGCGATGATCCCCAGTACGTTGATCACCGCGGTCTGCGACGCGAACACGCCGGTCCCCATCGCGAACACGATGCCCAGGACGCTGGCCAGCACGCCCACCGACAGCACCACCGGCCAGGCCGCGAACGCCGCCGCGAGGAACGGCGCCGCGGCCAGCAACCCGACGTAGTTGGCGTCCGTGCCGTCGGCCAGCTCGACCACGCAGACCAGCGCGACCAGCACGAAGGCCGCGCCGAGGCCGGCGCGGGAACCAGAACTGAGCGGGCGACGGCCCGGGCGTGGGATTCGCATGGTTATCGCGTTCAGCATGCCTGATCGACGCTCCGCACAGAATGAGGTTGGCTCCCCGACCGCCGCGATTTGCCTGCCCGGTTTCGCCGGGTCGTGGCAAGGATGAGCGGGTACGGCCTGTCGGTCGCCGGCCGTCCACCGCGCGGCCGTCTGCCGTCGGCCGACCGGCCAGCTCCGGCCGCTGCGCGGCCCACCCCCCAGCGCACCCCGCCCCGCCCCCTCCCGCCGGCCTCCCGCGCGCGCCGGGAGTCGCCCCGACCGGCCGCCGCGCGGCCGCGCCATCGGCTGCCGTCACTGTGCCGGCAACCGGCCGGACAGCATACGGCCACCTCCACAGTGGTGACCGACGTCCATGGCCGGTCGTTGGACCGGTGTGTCCGCAACGCCCCCGCCCGCGCGCACCGAGCGGGTACTCGCCACCCGCATGCCCCTGCCCGCGGTCGCCGCCATCAGCGTCATCGCCGCGGCCGCCGTCGCCGTCGCGCTGCTGGCGGTGGTCCGGCCCCCCGCGCCGGCCCCGGCGCCGTTCCTGGCCGCGCCCGCCGCCGCCCCGGCCGCCGATTCGCCCGCGCCCCGCCGGGCGGCGGCCTGCCCGGCGGCCACCGTGCGCGTCGCCGGCCCCGGCCAGCTCGCCGCCGCGCTCGCCGCGGCCGGGCCCGGCACCGCGATCCGGCTGGCCGACGGCGTGTACCGCGGCCGGTTCCTGCTGCGCGCCTCGGGTACGCCCGCGGCGCCGCTGTTCGTCTGCGGCGGCCCCGGGGCCGTCCTCGACGGCGGCGGGCGCCCGCACGGCCGGGTCCTGCACCTGGCCGGCGCCTCCTTCGTCCGGCTGGTCGGCTTCACCGTCCGCAACGGCGGGACCGGCCTGCTGGTGGACCGCGGCCGCCGCGTCGTCGTCCAGGGGCTGACCGTCGAGCAGGTCGGCGAGACCGCCGTCCACCTGCGCCACGGCGCCACCGACAACCTGGTCGCGGGCAACACCCTGCGGGCCACCGGCCTGCGCCGGCCGGCCGGCGGCGCGGGCGTCACCGTCGGCTCGGCCGCCGGCCACTGGTGCGCCGTGTCGGCCTGCCTGCCCGACGCCTGCGACCGCAACGTGATCCGGGACAACCGGATCTCGGCCACCACCACCGAGGCGGTCGTGGCCCGCGAGGGTACGTCGGGCGGCCGGATCGCCGGCAACACCTTCGACGGCTCGCGGCTCACCGGCGCGTACGCCGACGCGTGGGTGACGGTCCGCGGCAACGGCTGGGAGGTCCGCGGCAACCGCGGGCAGCTCTCCCACGGCGACGGCTTCCGGGCTGGCCAGGTCGTCGGGGGCTGGGGGCGGGGCAACGTGTTCGCCGGCAACACCGCCCAGGTCGACGGGCCGGGGTGGGGCTTCCACGTGGCGCCCGGCCTGGACAACCACGTGCTGTGCGACAACGCCTCGACCGGCGCGCGCAAGGGCCTGTCCAACGTCACCTGTCAGCCGGCCTGACCACCGGCGCCGGCCGCCGCGGCGCGGCCGGCGGGTCAGGCGGGGCGACGGGTCAGGCGGGGCGACGGGCGCGGGGCAACCTGGCCACCACCGCCTCGTACGAGGCGTCGACCGCCTCGCGCAGCTCGGCCGCCGGGATCGGCCCGTCGAGCTGGAGGCTGTTCCAGCCGTACCGGGCCAGGTACGGCATCGGCCGCGCCGCCTCCGGGTACCGCAGCAGCCACTCGTCGGCGACCGCGCGGTCCGGCCCGCACTTGACCCCGACCGTCGGCGCCCCGGACCCCAGGAAAGCGAAGATCCTGTCACCGACCTTGGCGACCAGGTCGCCCTCCCAGGGCTCGTCCTGCCAGGCGCCCGGCTTGGCCAGGCAGTACCGCAGCAGCGCGGCGGCGTCCACGGGTCCTCCTCGGCGAAAGGGGATGCCGCCGCCCCCGGCTGGCGGGTCCGGGGGCGGCGGCGGGGGTGTGCGTCCGGTTCAGCGCGACGTCAGCGAGCGCACCGACACCATCAGGGTGCCGTTCGGGCTCTCGATCGCGATCTCCTGCGGGTCGCCGTCCACCGGGAAGGTGGCCTCGACCTGGTACGGGAAGTGGCCGACGGCCGGGGACTGCTGGCCCTGCACCCGGAACGGCGGCGGGGTCACCGGCTCGGCGTCGGCGCTGACGATCGCGATGTCGGTCACCCCGTCCTCGTGGCCGGAAGCCTCGATGGTCAGCGTTCCGGCCCGGTAGGTGGCGCTGACGTCCTCGGGGGTCAGGATCACGGTCTGCATGTGCTCTCTCCTCACGGCATGCCAGCGAGCGGGGCGTCGGTGATCGTCTGGCAGGGCGCGGACTCGACCCGCTCCCAGCGGCCGTCCGGCCGGCGGTACTGGAAGGTCGCGGTACCCGTCTGCCAGTCGGCGGCGAGCACCATCCGCAGGTTGAGGACCGGCTGAACCATCGGACCCGGACCGCCGGGCGTCGGCCAGTGCAGCGCGGGGTGCCCGGTCAGCGTCAGCATGATGTGGCTCGCGTCCGGCATGACCGTCAGGTACGCGTAGTCGCCGTCCAGCCGGCAGGACATGTCCAGCGGCGGGTCGGTGCTCTGCTGGAGCTGGCCGAGTCCGTGGACCGAGCCGCTCGCGGCGTCGAACGTACAGTGGATCGACAGCGTCGGGGCGCCGGCCTGCCGGGTGCCGATCTGCCAACTGCCGATGAACAGGCCGCCCTGTGTGGCGGCGGCCCCCTTCGCGGCTTTGGCGGTCGGTGCGCTCATACGATTCGCTCCCGTTCGGTATGGGTGTGGGACGACACCCAGTCTCAGACCGGCCCGGAACCGTGTCACCCGAACGCGAGAATCGCTCCAGAACCCTTGACCCGGCAGGCGACTGCGCCCCAAGGGCACCACCGACCTCAGGGGTCCGCCGCCGGTTCCCGGCGCCGGGACGGACCCACCGGGCCGGTCGGGACGCCCGCGTCAGCGCACGACGACGGTCTTCAGCAGCTTGTCGGCGATCGTCTGGCGCCTGGTGTCCCACAGCGGGAACAGGTAGCCGACCATGCACAGGACCTGGTCGATGACGTGCGCCAGTTCGCGGACGAACGCCATCCCCGCCCCCACCGGCCGCCCCGTCTCCTCGCCCACGAGCCGCAGCCCGAGCACGCTCTTGCCCCAGCTCTGCCCGGTGCCGCCCTGCCGGATCAGCCGGTTGAACACCCACAGCCCCAGCGAGATCAGCAGCCCGATCCAGTACGCCACCGCCCCCGCCCCGGACGGGGACGCCCCCTGCATCGTCGCGCCCTGGACCGAGGCCCCCGCGATGACGGGCACCGACACCGCGGCCCCGTCCACGAGGCTCGCCCCGACGCGCCGGACCCAACTGGCATAGTTCATGACTCTCCCTGCTCCCGACTGTCTACATGACTCCGAAACGACGCAGTTGGAACGCCCAACTGCCCACCGCGACGACCGCGACCACCCAGCCCACCCGGCGCCGCGCCGCCGCGGACCACGGCACCGGCGCCCCGCCCCGCAGGCCCCGGCGGGCCAGCGCCGCCAGCCCGACGACCGTCAGCGCCGCGAGCCCGAAGACCGCGGGGTTGGCCGCCGCGGCGCCGGCCGCGTCGCCGCCCACCAGCGCCTCCGCCGCCGTCGTCAGGCCACACGCCGGACACGGCACACCTGTCACGGTGCGCAGCGGGCAGGGCACACCCCACCCCGTCGCCGCGCGCACGCGGGGGGTGAGCAACGCCGCCAGCGCCGCCGCGGCGCCGGCCGCCCCGAGGCGCTCAGGAACCGAGAACTCTCGCATCGCGCGGAGGATCCTCCGCGCGACGCCGCCGCGGCGCAAGCCCGTTGCGCCCAGGCGCACGAAGTCCACGGCGGCTGTTCACTTCGCACACCGCCGCCGGCCGTAGCATGGGCGCATGACGCTGGACCTGTTCGCGGGCATCCCCGTCCGGGACTACGCCGCGGCGGTCGACTGGTACGCCCGGCTCCTCGGCGGGCCGCCGTCGTTCCTGCCCAACGACACCGAAGCGGTATGGGAGCTGGACACCCACCGGTACCTGTACATCGAGGTGCGGCCGGCCCGGGCAGGGCACGCGATGCACACCGTCTTCGTCGGCGACTTCGACGAGCGGCTCGCCGCGCTGGCGGCCCGGGGCGTACTGCCGGACACGCGGGAGACCTACGAGAACGGCGTCCGCAAGGCGGTGTTCCGGGATCCCGACGGCAACGAGATCGGCATCGGCGGCGCCCCCGCCTGACTTTCGTCCCAGTACCGGAGCCGCCGGCGTGGACATGCGCCAGCGGCGGTCGGGGCGGAGTTGCAGATTCAACGGCCCGAACTCCTGGACACAGATCACGCACCCGTCGGCATGACCCCGCACCCGGCTCCGGCTATGGCTGCCCTCGCCCACCGCGTCGCCCCGACGAACCGATCGACGGCGATGTACACGTCCTCAACCACCAGCACCGCCAGCGCCCGGCTGAGCACACCTGGAGGTTTACTTGCGGCCCCGCGTTTGGGCGGCGTTCCTATCGAACTCCATTCATGCAGGTCAGAGCATCTTGTTCCGTCCCAGGCGTCCGGGGGACATCGCCGGCCTTGAGGCTTGGCGGCTCACGGTGGAGCGTCTCTGTGTCTGACACCACGCAGCGCAGCGGTGCCGCCGGACACCCGATCGCCTCACCCACAAAGGCGGGGCACGCGCCACACCTGATTGGAGCCCGTCATGGGAGCTATGGATCGACGCCGTGTACTGCGTCTCGGTCTCGCCGGCGTCGTGGTAGCTGGTACGGCGGGCCTCGTCGGTGATCGCTTTCTGCCCGACGTAGCCACCGCGGCCAGGTCTGCGGGTTCGGCGGGCCCACCCGGACTCCCCGCGGGCCTCAGGCTGGTCAGCGTCCGTGCCCCGGAGGAGCCGGGTGGGCTTCCGCAGGGCGGCCTGAAGGACCGCGTCCTGATCGAGACGTACGAGGACCGGTCGGGCGTGCGCCGCGAGTACGGGCTCATCTACGGCGTCTACCTGTTCATGATGAACCATTCGAATGGCTACCGGAGCACCGTCGCCCACTACGAACCGAAGCCGACTGTCGAGGCGGCCACCACCCTCGCCGCTGACCGGCTGCGCGAGATCGGGCGTCAACTCCTTCCCGATCGGTACTCGGACTGGTCAACGTACGGCCAACGGCATCACTAGCCAGCTTGAAATCCCCTGACTTCCTGGAAGGTCCCCTGCCATGGCTATCACCCGTTACCGGTACGACGATCCTCGGGCTAATTTCCCCTCTTTCATCAAAGCCCTGTTTGCCCTGAAGACCGCGCCCGGTCCCGGAGACGTCGGCAACCTCTATGACTGGTATGTTCAGCGGCATTCCTATTTCGCGTGGAACACACACGCGCACGGCGCCAACTCGTTCCTGCCGTGGCACCGTCGGTTTCTGATGGAGTTCGAGGCCGATCTACGTACGCACAACCCGGACAAGTCGGTAGAGGTGAGTATCCCCTACTGGGACTGGTACGTGGATCCGATGGGCGCCGAGCTTTTCACAGTGGATTCGTTCGGCCCTGCCGTCGAGCCCGAGGAGAACGGGAAGGGCTTCTTCGACGAGAACGTCTGGCCGATCAATGTGGGCGTCGTCTCAGGCAGGAGACTTACTCGCCGCCTGAACAAGATGCCCGAACTCATGAAGCGCTCTGGTGCGAACTACACCCGCTACCGGGAAGCGTTGGAGATCAACCCCCACGACGAGATTCATATGGCCTTCAAAGGCCAGATGATGACCGCCGCATCGCCCAACGACCCGACGTTCTGGCTGCACCACGCGCAACTCGACAAACTGTGGGCGGAGTGGCAGGTCATGAACGGCATCGACAACTACCCCGAACGGGATGGCGACAACCTCGGCCCCGGCGACATCATGAAGCCGTTCGACGTGGAGGTGTCTTCGGTCTTCGACATCAGGCACCTGACGCTGTCCCAACCCGACGACGCCTCCGTCGCGTACGCCGCCAAGCTGTAGCACTCGCAGGGCGCACGGGCTGCTACATGCAGTGCCCATGACCCGCTAATGGCCCGTGGGTGGCCGCCGACCATTCTGGGTAGCTGAAAGATCGAAGGCCCTGAGTCAGAAGTCGCTTCTGACTCAGGGCCTTCGTCGCTGAGCGGGTGACGGGAATCGAACCCGCGCTGTCAGCTTGGGAAGCTGATGTTCTACCATTGAACTACACCCGCAGGTGAATGCACTCTACCCGACGCTGTGAACCCCCGCCGAGCCACCCTCCCCGGCTGGGTGACCGCCACACCGCGACGCTCCCCTTCGGACGCCCCCGCCGGCACCCGCCGGCCCGGGCCAGCCGCCCCTCCATCCCCGCGCGCCCGGCCAGACGCACAGACGGAAGCGCCCCGAGCCGCCTTGAATCGTTGACGGCTACGGACCCCTTGGTCCCCGCGGTCCCGCCCGCCGCGCGCCGTCATCGAAGGGACCCCCGTGCCCGCGCTGCCAGCTCTGTTCGCCGCCACCTGCGCCGCCGCCCTCCTCGCCGCCGCCCCTCCCGCGTCAGCACCCACGTCAGCCCCCCCGTCCGCGCCGTCGGCGGTACCGCCCGCCACCGCGGCGGCACCGCCGCCGGACTGCGTCCCGTCCGCCGCCGACGCCCGCCCGTACCCCGGGGAACTCGACCTGGTCGGCGGCCTCATCCCGCAGATCCGGCACCCGCTGCGCGCCGGCCTGACCCGCGTCCAGCGGATCCTGCGGGAGCGCGAGTTCGCCCGCCTGGTCCGGGGCCTCACCGACGACCTGCTGCCCCGGGCGGTGACCGTCCCCGTCGTGGTGCACGTCGTCTCGGCGGACGGCCGCCGCGCGACCGGCGCCGTCTCCGACGAGATGATCGACAAGCAGATGGACGTGCTGAACCGCGCGTACCGGGGCGGGTCCGGCAGCGCCGCGTCGCCGTTCCGGTTCGTGCTGCGCGACGTCAACCGCGTGGTGCGGCCGGAGTGGGCGTACATCACCTACGGTTCGCGCGCCGAGCGGCAGATGAAGTACGCGCTGCGCCGGGGTGACGCGCGGACCCTGAACCTGTACGTCAGCCGGCTCGGCACCCCGGCGGCCGGCTGGGCCACGTTCCCGAGCCGGTCGGTGGACCCGGGCGACGGGGTGGTGCTGCACGCCGAGACGCTGCCCGGCGGCGAGGTGCGCGGGTACAACGAGGGCGACACCGCGGTGCACGAGGTCGGGCACTGGCTGAACCTGTACCACACCTTCGAACAGGGGTGCGCGGGCGAGGGCGACCACGTGGCGGACACCCCGGCCGAGGCGGAGCCGGCGGCCGGCTGCCCCGTCGGGCGGGACACCTGCGCGGCCGCCGGGCGCGACCCGGTGCGCAACTACCTCGACTACGGGCACGACGGCTGCATGGTGGAGTTCACCCCCGGCCAGGTCCGGCGGATGCGGCAGGCGTGGGCGGTGTACCGCGGCTGACCCGCCCCGGCGGTCCGGCTATCGTGCACGTCATGCTGCTCTCGGACCGCGACCTGGTGTCGGAGCTGAAGGCCGGCGCGCTCGGCCTCGCGCCGTTCGAGCCGGCACTCATCCAGCCCTCCAGCATCGACGTGCGGCTGGACCGGCTGTTCCGGGTCTTCCACAACCACCTGTACACGCACATCGACCCGTCGGTGCAGCAGGACGACCTCACGAGCGAGGTGGAGGTGCCCGGCGGGCAGCCGTTCGTGCTGCACCCGGGCGAGTTCGTGCTGGCCTCCACGCTTGAGGTGATCACGCTGGGCGACCAGCTCGCCGGGCGGCTGGAGGGCAAGTCGAGCCTCGGCCGGCTCGGGCTGCTGACGCACTCGACGGCCGGGTTCATCGACCCGGGCTTCTCCGGGCACGTGACGCTCGAACTGTCGAACGTCGCCAACCTGCCGATCAAGCTGTGGCCGGGCATGAAGATCGGGCAGCTCTGCATCTTCCGGCTGTCCTCGCCCGCCGATCACCCGTACGGCTCGGCGGTCTACGGGTCCCGCTACCAGGGCCAGCGCGGCCCGACGCCGAGCCGGTCGCACCGCAACTGGCGGGTCTGGCCGACGACCGACGGCGAGCAGCTCACCACCGACGACGCCCGGTAGCTGAACCCCGGGCGCCGTCGGGCGGCGGTCAGAACTTGGGGCGGCCGAAGCTGTGGATCGGCTGCTCGTCGATGTGCGCCATGCGGACCACGTCGCCCGAGGACGGGGCGTGGACCATCCAGTGGACGCCGCCGGACTTGCCGGCGTAGATCGCCACGTGGTGCAGGTCGCCGTAGTAGAAGACCAGGTCGCCGGCGCGCAGCTCCGACTTGCTGACCGAACGCATCGCGCGGCGCTGGGCGGCGGCGTTGTGCGGCAGGCCGACGCCCGCCTGCCGCCAGGCGGCCAGGGTGAGGCCCGAGCAGTCGTACGAGCCGGGGCCCTCGGCCGCCCACACGTACGGCTTGCCGATCTGGGAGCAGGCGAAGCGGATCACCTTGCCGACCGGGCCGCCGGGGTAGGTGGCCGGGCAGGGGGCGGGGCGCAGGCTGCCGGTGCCGCCGCTGTTGCCGTACGCCTTCAGGCGCATCTTCTCCAGGTTCTTGACCTCGGCGTTGATCTGGTCTTCCCTGAGCTTGAGCGCCGCCTCGGACTTGGCCAGGTCGGCGATCAGCGCGTCCAGCGGCGCCTTCTTCTCCTGGTACTGCGCGCGCAGCCGGGCCGCGTCGGCGACCTGGGCGGACTGGCGCCGCGCGAACTGGTCGATGATGCCGAGCTGGCGGACCAGGCTGGTCGGGGAGCCGCTGGTCAGGACCGCGTTCATGGCGTTGACGTTGCCGCCGCGGTACCGGACGCTGGCGAACTGGCCGACCCGCGCCATCGCCGCGTCGACCTTGCCGGCCAGTGGCTTGATCTTCTCCTCGAACGCGCCCGCGGCCCTGCGCTTGTCGGCGAGCTGGGTGCGGACGGCGTTGTGCTGTTCGATGACCGGTTCGAGCTTGTTCCACGCGGTGTCGATCTGCTTCTCGATCTCGCCGACTGTCGGGTCGGCCGCGGCCGGACCGGCCGGTAGGCCGAGGGCGGCGGCGAGGCCCGCGCCGACGGCGGCGGCGAGCAGCGTGCGGGGTGCAGAACGCGCGGTGAGCCGCTGGTGATCGCTGGCCACGGAGGGCAGCACTCCTTCGGGGGACCCGGGCACCGCCGCCGGGGGAGGCGGCGGCTCGGCGTGAGGGGTCGAGGCCGCCGCGGCTGGCGGTGGCGGACCGGCGCACCCGAGGGGCGGGCACCGACGTCCGGTCCGACGTGGGTCCAGGTTAGGGAGCGCGCCGCACGGTCGCAAGCCTCGTGCCGCCAACGGTCACATACCGATACCGGAGCACGCCGAGCAATGTGGTCGGAACGGCCGATTCCACCGCGACCGTGATGGACGCATCACTATCCGTAGATACTGACGAACACCTCGTCGATCTCCCCGGCGAACTGGTCGTTGCCCGCCGCCGCGTGCTTGCCGCCGACCCGCAGCGGCTGGTCGCTGCGCAGGAGCAGGTCGCGCGGGACGGTCTTCTCGGTGACCAGGCCGTCGACGTTGATGAGCAGGTGGCCGTCGGCGGCGGTACAGGCGACGGTGTGCCAGTTGGCGTCGACGACCGCGACCGGCGACTCCAGCTTGTGGATCTTCCCGTCCACGGCGACGACGCAGCTCGGCCGGCCCTGCGCGCCGTCGACCTGCACCTTGTACTGCGCGCCCGGCCCGGTCGAGAAGCCCTTCTGCAGGACGTTCGCGCCGTCCGCGACGTCGGTCGGCGCCATCCGCAGCCGCGCGCCGTACCGGACCGGCCGGGCGTCCGGGTTGAGCTGCGAGGCGTCGTCGGCCTCCAGGATCGCCCGCGGACACGCGGGGCCGTCGCCCGGGCACCGGGCCGGGAACCGCGCCGCCCGCCCGCGCGGGGACTCCACGAAGCGCACCTCGCCGCCGGCCTCCGCCTTCGGCCGCAGGACGAGCCGGCGCACCGCGTCCGCCGCCGCGCCCGCGGACTCGGGCGTGAGCGACACCGGGTCGTCCAGCCCGAACCGGGCGGTGGTCGGCTGCCCGGCCGGCAGCAGCGCGCGCTCGGCGTCGGTCAGCGCGGCGACCCGCTCCTCCAGCGGTACCGGCGCGGGCGGGTCGGCGTGGCAGGCCGCGAGCGCCGCGCACAGCAGCACCGCCAGGCCGGCCGGTACGGCGCGGTTCACGCCGGCACCTCCCGCGCGCCGTGGCCGACCCCGACGACCGCGGTCAGAACGTCGTCCAACGTGACCACCCCCAACGGGCTGCGCCCATCGCTGATCAGGACCATGTGCCGGCGGTCGCGGCGCATACCGAGCAGGACGTCGGCGAGCGTGCGGTCCGGCGGTACGACGGGCAGCGGGCGGACCACGTCCGCCGGGATCGGTGCGGTGCGGGCGGGGCCGGCGTAGCCGAGGATGTCCTTGACGTGCACGAAGCCGAGCACCCGCCGGGTGTCGCGGTGGACGACCGGGAAGCGCGAGCGGCCGGTGCGGCTGACCAGGTCCTCCAGCGAGGCCGGGGACACGTCGTCGGCGACGGTGGTGACGTCCGGCCACGGCCGGCCGACGTCCCCGGCGGTCCGCTGGCGCAGCGCCAGGGCCCCGGCGAGCCGCGCGTGCTCCCGCGGGTCGAGCAGGCCCTCGGTCCGCGCCTGGGTCACCAGGCCGGCCAGCTCCTCGGCGGTGAAGACGGTCTTGACGGCGTCGCTGACCTCGATGCTCCAGACCCGCAGCACCTGGCGGGCCGCCCACCGCATGGCGGCGAGCAGGGGCTTGGTGAGCAGGCAGAACGCAAGCATCGGCGGGCCGAGGTACCGGACGGCGCGCTCGGGCCCCGCGAGCGAGATGTTCTTGGGGACCATCTCGCCGACGACGGTGTGCAGGAAGACGATGACGCCCAGGGCGATGACGAACGCGACCGGGTGGACGGCCCGCTCCGGTACCCCCAGCGCCTGGAACGGCGACTCCAGCAGGTGCGCGAAGGCCGGCTCCGCGATGGCGCCGAGGCCGAGCGAGCAGATGGTGATGCCGAGCTGCGCACCGGCGATCATCAGCGGGATGTCGTTCATCGCGCGCAGTGCCCACCGGGCGCTGCGCGAGGTGGCGGCCAGCGGCTCGATGGCGCTGTGCCGGGCGGCGATGAGCGCGAACTCCGCCCCGACGAAGAAGGCGTTGCCGAGCAGCAGGACCGCGGTGACCAGGAGGTTAGTCATCGGTCTCCTCCGGGCGCACGACGCGCACCTGGGCGATCCGGTGCCGCTCCACCTCGACCACCGTGAACTCCCAGCCGTCGACGAGCACGGACTCACCCGCGGCGGGCAGCCGGCCGAGCCGGGCGAGCAGGAAGCCGGCGAGCGTCTCGTACGGGCCGTCGGGCAGGCGGTAGCCGGTCTGCTCGACCAGCTCGTCCTCGCGCAGGACGCCGTCGACCAGGTGGGTGCGCTCGCCGCCGGGGGCGGTCAGCTCGTCCACCAGGTCCGGCAGGGCGGGCGGGTCGGCGTCGTGCTCGTCGGCGATGACGCCGACCAGCTCCTCGGCCAGGTCCTCGACGGTGACCAGGCCGTCGGTGCCGCCGTACTCGTCGACGACGATCGCCAGGTCGGCCCCGGCGCTGCGCAGCCCGGCGAGGACGGCGTCCAGGTCGAGGCTCTCCGGTACGTAGATCGGCTCGCGGGCGAACGCCGCGACGGTGACCAGCCCGCGCCGGACCGGCGGTACCGCGAGGGCGTCGGCCAGGCTGGCGACGCCGGTGATCTGGTCCACGGTCTCGGTGTACACCGGGAACCGGCTGTGCCCCGACTCGCGCGCGGCGGCGAGCAGGTCGCGCACCGACGCGGTCGACTTCAGGGCGACCATGTCGACGCGCGGCGTCATCGCCTCGGCGGCCCGCTTGTCGGCGAACCGGATCGTCCGCTGCAGGAGCTGGGCGGTGTCGGCCGGCAGGGCGCCGGCCTGCGCCGACATGACGGCCACCAGGCCCAGCTCCTCCGGGGAGCGGGCGTTGGCCAGCTCCTCCTGCGGTTCGATGCCGAGCTGGCGGACGAGGGCGTTCGCCGAGTTGTTGAGGCCGCGGATCAGCCACGCGCAGGCGGCGGAGAACGCGCGCATCGGCGCGGCGGTGCGCAGCGCGACCCGCATCGGGTGGGCGAGCGCGGCGTTCTTCGGCACCAGCTCGCCGAACAGCATCGAGAGCAGGGTGGCGACGACGAGGGCCAGCAGGCCGACAACGGCGCTGGTGGCGCCGCCGGCCACCGGCCCCACCAGCGGTTCCAGAAGGTGCGACAGCGCCGGTTCGGCGAGGTAGCCGGTGAGCAGCGCGGTCAGGGTGATGCCGAGCTGGGCGCCGGAGAGCTGGAACGACAGCGCGTGCAGGGCCTGGCGCACGGTCCGCGCCCGCTTGTCGCCCGCGTCGGCCATCCGGTCGATCTCGGGGCGGTCGACGGTGACGAGGGCGAACTCGGCGGCGACGAAGAACGCGTTGCCGGCGGTCAGCAGGACGAAGCCGAGCAGCGGGAGCACGGTCGTCAGCAGGACCGCGTCCGCCGCGGCGAGCAGGGTGTCGGCCGCCGACGGGGCGGGGGCCGCGGCCAGCGCTCCCGCCGCGCCCGCCGCGTGCGATGCCGTGTCGATGGATCGTGCCGTGTCGATGACGCTCTCACCTCGCCCAGATTCTCGCACGCCGCGCGGCCCCGGGCCGGCCCCCGCCGCGCCGCCATCCGCCCGCCGCCCATACCGAAATCCCCCCGCGGCCAAACCCGGCGGCGCGGCAGGCGGGGCGTGCGGACGGACGGAAGGTGGTCAGGACGGCGGCGTGCTGGCCGGACCGGCGCGGCGGGCCGTCAGGAGGGTTGGGTGGTGCGGAGCAGCACCGAGGCGACGTCGACGACCTCGACCTCCTCGTGCCGGCCCTTGCCCGTCACGCCGTCGCTGATCATGGTGGTGCAGAACGGGCAGCCGACCGCGATCGTCTTCGCGCCCGTGGCCAGGGCCTCCTCGACCCGCTCCACGTTGATCCGCTTGCCGATCCGCTCCTCCATCCACATCCGCGCGCCACCGGCGCCGCAGCAGAAGGAGCGCTCGCTGTTGCGGGGCATCTCGGTGACGCCGCCGACGGCCGCGCCGAGGACCTCTCGGGGGGGCGCGAAGACGCGGTTGTGCCGGCCGAGGTAGCACGGGTCGTGGTACGTGACGCCGCCGTCGAGCGGCGTGACCGGGGTCAGCCTGCCGGTGGCCACGAGGTGGGCGAGCAGCTCGGTGTGGTGGACGACCTCGAAGTGCCCGCCCAGTTCGCCGTACTCGTTGCCCAGGGTGTTGAAGCAGTGCGGGCAGGTGGCGACGATCTTCTTGGTCGGCCGGTCGCCGAACGCCTCGTTGAGCGTCTCGACGTTCTGCTGGGCGAGCATCTGGAAGACGAACTCGTTGCCGATCCGCCGCGCCGGGTCGCCGGTGCAGGTCTCGCCGGCGCCGAGGACGGCGTAGGAGACGCCGGCCTGGTGCAGCAGCGTGGCGACGGCGCGGGTGGTCTTCTTCGCCCGGTCCTCGAACGCACCCGCGCAGCCGACCCAGAACAGGTACTCGAACTCCTCGACCTCGCCGACCTTCGGTACCGCGAAGTCCAGGCCCTTGGTCCAGTCCTCGCGGGTGGTCGGCGGGGCGCCCCAGGGGTTGCCCTTGTTCTCCAGGTTGCGCAGCATGACGCCGGCCTCGGACGGGAAGCTCGACTCGATCATCACCTGGTACCGGCGCATGTCGACGATGTGGTCGACGTGCTCGATGTCCACCGGGCACTGCTCGACGCAGGCGCCGCACGTGGTGCACGACCACAGCACGTCCGGGTCGATGACGCCGCCGGCCGCCGCGTCGCCGATGAGCGGCCGCTCGGCCTCGGCGAGGGCGAGCACGTCCACGCCGGCCAACTGCTCCGCGGTGCCCTTCTCCTCGCCGGTGAGGTCCTTGCCGCCGCCGGCCAGCAGGTACGGCGCCTTGGCGTACGCGTGGTCGCGCAGGCTCAGCACGAGCAGCTTCGGCGACAGCGGCTTGCCGGTGTTCCAGGCCGGGCACTGCGACTGGCAGCGGCCGCACTCGGTGCAGGTGGTGAAGTCCAGCAGGCCCTTCCAGGAGAACTGCTCGACCTGCGCGACCCCGAACTGGTCCCGCTCGGGGTCGGCCTCCTCGAAGTCCAGGGGCCTGCCGCCGGAGACCATCGGCCGCAGGGCGCCCAGGCCGGCGCCGGCCGGCTTCTCCGGGTCCCGCTTGAAGTAGATGTTGAAGAACGCCAGGAACCGGTGCCACGCCACGCCCATGGTGACGTTGCGGCTGATCACGATCAGCCACGTCATCGAGATGACGATCTTGACCATGGCGGTGACGCTGATGGCCGCCGGCCAGGCCGGCAGCACGGCGCCGATCCCGTGGCTGACCGGGGTGGCCCAGAACGGGTGCGCGAAGTGGTCGGTGGCCACCTGGAAGCCGCGGATCAGGAAGCCGCAGGCCAGGACCGCGACGATGACGTACTCGACGAAGTAGCCCTGCCACATCGTCGAGCCGGTGAACCGCGACCGGCCCCCGGGCCGGGTCGGCCGGTGGGCGAGCCGGACCGCGATGAGCACCGCGATCCCCACCACGCCCAGGACGCCGACCCACTCGGTGAGCAGCCCGAAGGGCAGCCACGTGCCCAGCCACGGCAGGTGGCCGGCCGGGCTGACCACCTCGAAGTACGCCTCCAGCACCAGCGTCGACAGCACGATGAACGCGACCATGACGAACCAGTGCGCCGCGCCCACGACGCTCCACTTGAGCATCCGGGTGTGGCCGAGCGTCTCGGCCAGCATGACCCGCGCCCGGCGCGGCGCGTCGCCGGTCCGGGTGGGGTCGGGCTGGCCGAGCCGGATGACGGCGAGCATCCGGCGGACCGCCCGCACGGCGTACGCCACCGCGACCGCGGTGATCGCCGCCGCGACGAGCGAGGTGAGGAGGGCGGTCAGCATCTAGCGGGTCAGCGCCACCGGGAGAGGATGCCCAGGGAGGCGACCATCGCGCCGAAGCCGACGGCCAGGTTCCAGTACTTCCAGGAGGCGACCGGGTAGGCCTGCTCGGAGAGGTAGAAGACGACCAGCCAGGCGATGCCGAAGAGGATCAGGCCGACGGCGAGCGCCGGCACCCACATCGGGCTCGGCTTCTTGCTGGCCGCGGCGGACGTCGCACGCACGTCCGGCGGCGGCGCGTAGGTCTTCTTCTTACGAACCGTTGACTTGGGCACGACGCTCTCCTGAGGGGCCGGTAGGCGCACATCTGTCCCCGCCGGCCGGTCCCGGCCGACCGGCGGAGCGGATGGGGGCCGGTCGGCCCCGTCCGCGCCGACGGACCTGCGGGTGTCGCCCTCCGCCGGGTCCAGGTACGGCCCTGCCGGAGCGCGGTCCCGCCCGGGTGACGGACGACGACGAATAATGTTCGAGGGCTAGCGTAGTCACATTCGGCCGGTTGAGCACCAGCGGACACCCATCCCCGCGGTGCGGCAGCCCGGCGCGGGACCTGGGAGGCTGCTGTGGGGGATACGTCGGGGACGTCGTCGTGGCGCGCCGCGGCCCGCCGCGCGGCCCGCGCCCTGCGGCCCGGCGGGGGCTCGTCGCCCCGCCCGCTGCCCGGCGGATGGCGGCGGCCGGGCTGGTCGGCCGGGGTGCCGCTGATCGCGCTCGCGGCCGGGCTGCTGTTCACCGCGTCGGCCACCACCGCCGAGGGCACCGCCCTGCGCGAGGACCGGCGGCCGCGGCTCGCCCAGTTGATCAATGAGCGCAAGGTCCGGCTGGCCGGGGCCGAGGCGCGGGCGGCGGCGCTGCGCGGCGAGGTCGCGGCGCAGACGGAGAAGCTGGCCGGTACGGACGTTCCGGTACGACAGGAGCGGGCGCGGGCGAAACGACTCGAAGCGGATGCCGCGTTCACGCCGGTGCACGGTCCCGGCCTGACCGTACAGTTGGATGACGCACCGCACTCGACCCAGGACGCTCCGCCGCGCGGGGCGACGAACGACGACCTGGTAGTGCACCAGCAGGACGTCCAGGCCGTGGTCAACGCGCTGTGGGCCGGCGGTGCGGAGGCGATGGCGATCATGGGGGTACGGGTGATCTCGACGAGCGCGGTGCGCTGCGCGGGCTCCGTGCTGGTCCTGCACGGGCGGATCTACTCGCCGCCGTTCACCATCACCGCCATCGGCGCGCCCGAGCGGCTGCGCGGGGCGCTGGCCGACTCCGGCGAGGTGGACCGGTTCCGCACCGACGCCCAGGAGTACGGCCTGGGCTACGAGGAGCGGCGGCTCGACGACGTCCGGCTGCCGGCCTTCGAGCAGGCCGACGTCATCCAGGCGGCGAAGGTGAGCGTCGAATGACGGAGGAGTTCGACGTCGACCTGGACGCCGGCCGCGAACGCGAGGACCGCCGGGCGCGCAGCCGCGAGCGCCGCGCGCGCCGCGGCCGGGAGACCCGGCCCGACACCCCGGCCAGCCCGCCGCCCGCCGACCGGCCGGCCTGGGACGGTCCCACCGCGCTCGCCCCCACGACCGGCGCCCCGGCGCCCCCGCCGCCCGGCCCGACCCCGCTGCCCGGCCCGGCCGCGCTGCCGCCGCACCCGGTCGCGGAGCTGCCCGGCGCGGCCGGACCGCCGGCCCCTCCTGCCGCCCCACCCAACCTGACCAGGCCCGACCCGCACCACTCGCCGCCCGTCGCGATGCCGCCCGCCGCGCTACCGCCCGTCGCGATGCCGCCCGCCGCGCTACCGCCCGTCGCGGTACCGCCGGCTGAGGTGCCGCCTATCGCGGTGCCGCCCGCCGCCGCGCCGGCTGTCGAGCGCCCGGTGTTCGGCGCCGCCGGGGCGGGCGCCGCGCCGACCGATTCCGACCCCACCGGGGCGATCCACGCCGTCGCCGGTACCGAGTCCGTCGACGCCCCGTACGGCGCCTGGGCCAGCGGCCCCGCGGTCACGCCACCGCCCCCCGGCACCGGCGCGGGCGGCGGCCGGCACCGCGTCGACACCACGGCCGAACAGCCCGGGATGCCCCGCCGGATCGCCGAGGTTCCCCGCCCCGCCACCGTCGGCGGCCCCGGTACCGCCCGCGGTACCGCCGCCGTGCCCGCCGTGCCGCCGACCGGCGTCGTCCCGCCGTCGCCGCCGCCGTCACCGCCCCCGGCGCCCGCCGGCGGCCCCGGCGCCGACCCGCCCGCCCCGCGCCGGGGTGGCCGGGTCACCGCGGGCGGCGTCGTCCGCGGCACCGTCCGCGGGTTCGGCGAGCTGATGATCACCTGCGGCGTGGTGCTGCTGCTGTTCGCCGGGTACGAGATCTACGGCAAGACGGCCATCGTCGACGCCGCGCAGGGCGACCTGGACCGCGCGTTCGACAAGACCCCGGCCGCCGCCTCCGCCAACCGGCCCAGCACCGGCAAGCCGCCGCCCGGCGACGCGGTCGCCCGCCTGCACATCCCGCGGCTGGCCAAGAAGTGGGTCGTGGTCGAAGGGGTGGCGCCCGACGACATCAAGGTGGCCCCCGGGCACTACCCCAAGAGTGCGATGCCCGGCCAGTCCGGCAACTTCTCGGTGGCCGGCCACCGGGTCAAGTCGACCTTCTGGGACCTGGACGACATGCGCCCCGGCGACCCGATCGTCGTGGAGACGAAGACCAACTGGTACGTGTACCGCACGTCCCGCAGCCGGATCGTCCGGCCGACCGCCGTCGAGGTCGTCGACCCGGTGCCGCCCGGCTTCCGGTCCGGCGAGCGGCTGCTCACCATCACCACGTGCAACCCCAAGTGGGACAACTACGAGCGGCTCGTCGTGCACGCGTCCCTGCTGCGCACCCAGCCCCGCTCCGCGGGCGACCCGGCCGAACTGCGGAGGTGAGATGTACGGACTGATCTGGCGGATCCTGCCCTTCGGCCGGCCGGGGAAGGTCGTCGGCTCGCTGCTGCTGCTGGCCGGCGCGGTCTACCTGCTCTGGTACGTGGTCTTCCCGTGGGCCGAGCCGCTGCTGCCCTTCGACGACGTGCAGGTCGGCGGCGTCGCCGAAAACGGCTGACCGGGACTAGGGTGACGCGTGTGCGCGTACTGGTGATCGACAACTACGACTCGTTCGTCTACAACATCGTGCAGTACCTCGGGCAGCTCGGCGCCGAGTGCGACGTGCGGCGCAACGACGAGGTGACCGTGGCCGAGGTCGGCCGCTCCGGCGCCGACGGCGTGCTGCTCTCGCCCGGCCCGGGCACCCCCGCGCGGGCCGGCGTCTGCCTCGACGTGGTCCGCGAGTGCGCCGACTCAGTACCGATCTTCGGGGTCTGCCTGGGCCACCAGGCGATCGGCGAGGCGTACGGCGGCGTGGTCGACCGGGCACCCGAACTGCTGCACGGCAAGACGTCGCTGGTGCGGCACACCGGCGCCGGGGTGCTGGCGGGGCTGCCCGACCCGTTCACGGCGACCCGGTACCACTCGCTCGCGGTCTCGCCCGAGACGCTGCCCGACGAGCTGGAGGTCACCGGCCGGACCGACTCCGGCGTGGTCATGGCCATGCGGCACCGCAGCCTGCCGCTGGAGGGGGTGCAGTTCCACCCCGAGTCCGTCCTCACCGAGGGCGGCCACCTGATGCTGGCCAACTGGCTGGCCGCCTGCGGGCTGCCCGCGGCCCTGGAGCGCGCACCGGCGCTCGCGGCCGAGGTCGAGGACCGCCGCCGCGCCGCCTTCGCCACGAGCTGACCCGCGCTCCCGAGGCCACCCGGCGACAGGTCGGGCGCCCGGCGGTCAGCCGCCGCTGCGGGTGAGGTCCGGCTCGGCCGTCGGCGAGGCGGACGGCGTCGCCGACGGCTCCAGGCGCCGCGCCACCAGGATCTGCACGGTCGAGCCCTGCTTGGCGATCCGGTTGCCGACGGGGTTCTGGTTGAGGACCCGGCCGCCGTTCTCCACCGACGGCAGGCCGAGAACCTCGACCACCTCGAAGCCCGCCGACCGGATCGCGTTCACCGCCGCGTCGCGGGTCTGGCCGATCACGTTGGGTACCGGCCTCAGGTTGCCGCGTGACACCTGGATCTCGACCCGGGAGTTGGCCCCGACCGACCTGCCGGCGCTCGGCACCTTCACCACGGTGCCCCGGGTGGCGTCGCTGTCGACCTGGGTGACGCTCGCGTTCAGCTTCAGGTCGCCGAGCCGGCGCTCGGCCTCGGCCTGGGTCAGGCCGACCAGGTCGGTCGGCACGGACACGGAGTCCGGCCCGGCGCACAGGTTGACGGTCACCTTCTCGCCGCGGTCCACCGCCGTACCGGCGCTGGGCACCTGCCGCACCACCGTGTTCTTCACGCAGTCGTCGCTCTTGACCGCGTCGCCCACGGCGTACACCAGGCCCAGCTCGCGCAGCGTGCCCTCGGCCGCCGACGGCTCCTGCCCCTGCAGCGAGGGAACGTTGACCGTCTGCGCCGGCTTCTCGCCGTCCCGGGTGAGCCCGATGACCAGCGCGATCGCGGCCAGGACCGCCAGCGCGGCGAAGGCCGCGACGACCCAGCCCGAGGACTTGCGCCGCCGCGCGTCCCCGACCTGCGCCACCTGCTGGGTCGCGGCGGTGTGCGCGCCGCCGATCAGGGCGGTCTCGTCCTCGCCCATGACCGGCGTGGCCATGACCGGCCGGCCGGCGGCGGCACGCAGGACGTCGGCGCGCATCTCGGCGCCGGACTGGTACCGGTTGAGCGGGTTCTTCGCCAGCGCCTTGAGGACGATGGCGTCGATGTCCGGCCCGACCTCCGGGTTGAGGTAGCTGGGCGGCCGGGGGTCCTCGCGGACGTGCTGGTACGCCACCGCGACCGGGCTGTCGCCGGTGAACGGCGGGTGCCCGCACAGCAGCTCGAACAGCACGCAGCCGCCGGCGTAGACGTCGGAGCGGGCGTCCACGGCCTCGCCCCGTGCCTGCTCGGGCGACAGGTACTGCGCGGTACCGATCACGGCGCTCGTCTGGGTCATCGTCGTGGCGCCGCTGGCCAGGGCCCGCGCGATGCCGAAGTCCATGACCTTGACCTGGCCGTTGCGGTTGAGCATCACGTTGCCGGGCTTGATGTCGCGGTGGATGATCCCGTGCCGGTGGCTGAACTCCAGCGCCGCGCAGATGTCGGCGACGATCTCCAGCGCGCGCCGCGGCATGATCCGGCCCTCGGCGGCCAGGACCTCCTTGAGGGTCCGCCCGTCGACGAACTCCATCACGATGAACGGCAGCGTCTCGCCGGTCGGGGGGTGCTCCTCGCCGGTGTCGTAGACCGCGACGATGGCCGGGTGGTTGAGGGCGGCGGCGTTCTGCGCCTCGCGCCGGAAGCGCTCCTGGAAGGTCCGGTCCCGGGCCAGGTCGGTACGCAGCATCTTGATCGCGACATCGCGGCCCAGCCGCAGGTCGCGGCCGCGGTGCACCTCGGCCATGCCGCCATAGCCGAGCAGCTCGCCGACCTGGTAGCGGCCGCCCAGCAAGCGGGCCTGCGCCGTCATGTTCGGGACCGTCCTTCACTCAACTCGTACGTGCCCACTATGCCCTGCCCGACCCCGCCGCGCGCGCTCGCCGTGCCCGGGGGCAGCAGGAATGTGATGACACCGACGCAGGCGAGCAGCGCCAGCAGCCCCAGCACCAGGGTGGCGATGAGAACGCGGCGCAGCCACCGGCCGGTCGACGACGCGACCGGCGCGGCGGGGTAACGGTAGCCGGGCGGCGGGCCGCCGCCCGCGGGGGCGCGGTGGGCGGGCGCCGCAGCGGGCTGGTACGGCGCCGGGGACGCCCCGCCCGCCCGGTGGGACCCGCCCTGGGCGGCGGCCGACGACGGCGCGGCGCCGTCGACCGGACCCACCCGCCCGGGCAGGCCGCCGGCCGGCGGGGACGGGTACCGCCCGGCCTGGCCGCGGGAGGACTGCTGGCCGGGCAGGGCGGCCGGCGACTCGTACCGCGGCGCGGCACCCGGCGGCCGGACGCCCGGCTGCGGCAGGTTCCGGCGCACGGCGGCGCTGCCCGCCGCCGATGCGGCACCCCGGGCGCCCGTGCCGGTCGCGCCCCGGGCCGGGGAGTTCGGCGCGGCCGCGCCGCGCGCGGGCGGGCCGGCCGCCGCGGCGCCGCGGGCGGACTGGCCGGGCGGGGCGGCGGCGCGGCCGCCCTGGCCGGGCGGGGCGGCGCCGCGCGCGAGCGCCGCCGCGGCCGCCACGGCCTGCCGGGCCACGCCGGCCAGGGCGGCCGCCGACGGCCAGCGGCCCTCGGGCTCCTTGGCCATCGCCCGCTCGACGATCGCCTTGATCCCCGGCGGGATGTCCCCGGGCAGCGGCGGGGGCGGCTCCTGCGCGTGCTTCATTGCGATCTCGATGGGGTTGTCGCCCTCGAACGGCCGCCGGCCGGCCAGGCACTGGTACGCGACGATGCCCAGCGAGTACACGTCGGAGGCGGGGGTCGCGGTGCCGCCGGTGGCCTGCTCGGGCGCGATGTACGACGCGGTGCCCAGGACCGCCCCGGCCGCGGTGAGCTGGCCGACGATCGCCGACCGGGCGATCCCGAAGTCGGTCAGCACCAGCGAGCCGTCGGGGCGGACGAGCAGGTTCCCCGGCTTGACGTCCCGGTGGATGATGCCCTTGAGGTGGGCGGCGTGCAGCGCCTCGGCCGCCTGGGCGACCAGGGCCATGGTCCGGGCGGGCGTCAGCCGGCGGACCCGCGACAGCGTCCGGGACAGGGCGTCGCCCTCGACGAACTCCATCACCAGGTACGCCACCTGGTCGTCGCTGCCGTAGTCGTAGATGTCGACCACGCCGGCGTGGTTGATGGCGGCGATGGTCCGCGCCTCGCCGCGGAAGCGCTCGGCGAAGCCGGGCTCGTCCAGCAGCGCCGGCAGCAGGATCTTCACGCCGACGGTCCGGCCCAGGACGTCGTCGGTGCCGCGCCAGACGTCGCCCATGCCGCCGCCGGCGATCCGCTCGTCGAGCCGGTACCGGCCGCCCAGCACCATCCCAGGGCTGAACACGTCAGCCCCCTCGGCGCGGGTCGGCGATGACCGCGCGCATGATCTCACCGGCGATCTGCGTCGCCTCGCCGCTGCCGCCGCTGCCCGCGTTCTCCAGCACGACCGCCACGGCCGAGATCGGCGTACCGCCGGAGTCCCGCACGAAGCCGACGAACCAGCCGTGGTCGGGCGCGTCGCCGTTCTGCGCCGTACCGGTCTTGCCGCCGACCTCGTACCCGCTGATCTGCGCGTTGCGCCCGGTACCGGAGCGGACGACCGACACCATCATCTGCCGCAGGCTGGCGGCCACCGCCGCCCCGACCGGCTCGCGCAGCGTGTCCGGCGAGGCGTTGTACAGGCTGCCGCGGTCCGGCCCGAGGAGCTGGCGCACCACGTACGGGCGCATCTGCCGGCCGTCGTTGGCGATCGCCGCGGCGACCATGGCGCCCGCCAGCGGCGTCATCCGCACGTCCCGCTGGCCGATCGAGGACTGCGCCACGGCCGCCGTGTCGTCGCTGCCGTTGGGGTTGCGCATGTCGCCGGTCTGACTCGGCGCCGTCGGGATGCCGCCGTCGTCCAGCCGGCCCACGGTCAGCCCGTCGTCGCCGAACCCGAACGCCCGCGCCTTCTCTTTCAGCCGGTCCGCGCCCAGGCGCACGCCGAGCTGCGCGAACCCCGTGTTGCACGACTCGGTCAGCGCCTCGTTGAGGGTGACCTGCGACTCCGGGCAGATGCTCGGCACGGCGTTGCGGATCTCCTGGGTGGTGCCCGGCGCGCGGTAGCTGGAGCCGGCGGGGATGGCCGTGGCCGGCGTGAGGCCGCTCTCCAGCGCCGCCGCCGCCACGATCACCTTGAACGTCGAGCCGGGCGGCAGCGTCTCGGCGGTGGCCCGGTTGTTCAGCGGGCGGTCCGGCTGGCCCAGCAGCCGGTTGTACGCCGCCTGCGCCGCCACCGTGTTGTGGCTGACCAGCGGGTTCGGGTCGTACGTCGGCACGCTGACCAGGGCCTGCACGGCGCCGGTGCGCGGGTCGATCGCCACCGCGGCGCCGCGCCGGGCGCCGACGGAGTTGCGGCTCAGCGCGTTGAACGCCGCCTGCTGCGTGCGCGGCGAGACCGTCAGCAGGACGTGGCCGCCGCCGGTCTTCTTGCCGGTCAGCATCTCCTTGATCCGCTCGCCGATGAGGCGGTCGCTGGAGCCGGCGAGGAACGCGTTCTCGGAGCGCTCGATGTCGATGGCGCCCAGGTTGAGCGGCTTGTAGCCGACGACGTGGGCGTACAGGCCGGCGAACGGGTACTTGCGCAGGTACCGGAAGCGGCCCTCGGTCTCCACGCTGGTCGCCAGCGCCTTGCCCTGCGCCTCGATCGCGCCGCGCTGGCGCAGGTACTCCTCCAGCTTGCCGCGGGAGTTGAACTCGCTCTCCCGGTACTCGTCGGCCTTGTACGCCTGGACCCAGTTGAGGTTGGCGAACAGCAGGCCGAACAGGATCAGGACGACGACGCCGATCTTGCGGAGCGGGGCGTTCACGGACGGATCACCTCCGTCTGGGCGCCGTGCATGTGGCTCGGCGGCGCGACCACCCCGCCGGGGGCGGCGTCGGCCGGCGCGCGGGCCGCGTCGGAGATCCGCAGCAGGACCGCGATGAGCAGCCAGTTCGCCATCAGCGAGGAGCCGCCCGCGGACAGGAACGGCGTGGTCTGCCCGGTCAGCGGGATGAGCTTGCTGACCCCGCCGATGATCACGAACAGTTGCAGCCCGAGGGTGAAGGCCAGGCCGCCGGCCACGAGCTTGCCGAACGAGTCGCGCACGCCCAGCGCGGTGCGCAGCCCCCGCACGACGATCAGCAGGTACACGGCGAGCAGCGCGGTCAGCCCGAACAGGCCGATCTCCTCGCCCATCCCCGCGAAGATGAAGTCGTTGTGCACCTCGGGGATCTCCCCGGGCTGGCCGGCGCCCGGTCCCGCCCCGAACAGCCCGCCGGTACCGAGGCCGAGCAGCGACTGGGTGAGCTGGAAGCCGCCGCCGTGCGCGTCGGCGAACGGGTCGAGCCACGTCTCGGCGCGCACGACGAAGTTGGAGAACGGGCCGCCGACGAGCTTGCCGAGGTAGTACGCCGAGAAGGCGCCGCCGAAGAACAGGGCGAGGCCGATGATCAGCCAGCTCGCCCGCTCCGTCGCCACGTACAGCGTGGCCACGAACATGCCGAAGTAGAGCAGCGAGGTGCCCAGGTCCTTCTCGAAGACGAGCACCATCAGCGAGAGCAGCCACACCACGATGACCGGGCCGAGGTCGCGCCCGCGCGGGAAGTCGACGCCGAGAAACCGCTTGCTCGCCAGGGACAGCACCTCGCGCTTGCGCACCAGGTAGTACGCGTAGAACGACAGCAGCATGATCTTGGCGAACTCGCCCGGCTGGATGCTGAACCCGCCCACGATGATCCACAGCTTCGCGCCGTTGATCTCCGAGTACGCCGAGGGCAGCAGCGCCGGGATCATCACCAGGACGATGCCGATGAGGCACAGCGTGTACGCGTACTTGGAGACCGTGCGGTGGTCGCGGACGACCGCGAGCAGCACGATCGCGCCCACGACCGCCGCCAGCGTCCAGGCGAGCTGCCGCCCGCCGACCCCGCCGAAGACCGTCAGGTCGCGGACCGCCTCGCCCGCCTCGGGCGACAGGTCGAGCCGGCGCAGGAAGCCGACGCCGACGCCGTTGAGCAGCGCGACCGCCGGGAGCAGCACCGGGTCGGCGTACGGCGCGAGGAACCGGATCGCCAGGTGCAGCGCCAGGAACGTCGCGGCCAGGATCGCCGCCGGCACCCAGAAGTCCGGCGTGACCCGGCCCAGCACGGTGCCCTCGACGATCGCCCCGTAGGCCGCGACGATCGCCATCCCGAACAGCAGCATCGCCAGCTCGGCGTTGCGCCGCCCGCGGGTCGGCCGTGCCGCCAGGGGAGCCTTCACCGTCCCGGCGGTCACCGGGACTCCTCGCCGCGCCGCCGCCGTGCGCTAGTCACGGACCACACAGTCGTCGGACGGCCCGGAGGTGGGTGCGGGGGTCTCGGCCGGCGGTACCGGCGCGGTCGTCCGCAGCCCCGCGGGCCGGCGGGCGGCCACCGGCGACGCCGTACCGCCGCCGGGCCGGCTCGGCCCCGCCGACGGCGTGGGGTCCGGCGACAGGATCACCGTCGGCGACGGTGTCGGGGTCGGCGGGCAGAACGGCCTGCGGTTGGGGTTGGCCGGGTCGTCGCTGATCAGCCGGCGCAGCGTGGCCGCGGCGTCGGACTGGCTGCGCGCCTCGATGCCCCGGCGCACCTCGCCCTGCGCCACCGCCGTCAACTCCTCGACCGACGTCGTCGTCGTCTCGTGCACGCTGGACAGCCGCAGCCCCGCGATGTCGCCCGGGACGCCCTGGAAGATGGCGACCTTGCCGTCCTGCGTGGCGCCGACGTAGAACTGCCGCTGGGCCCACGCCCAGCCGCCCCACACGGCCGCGCCGACCAGCCCGATCGCCAGGAGGCCGAGGCTCGCCGTGCGCAGGGGGCGGCGCCTGCGCGGCGCCGCGTACTCGACCGCCGGCTCCGGCTCCGGCTCGGGGGCCGGGGGCCGCGGCGGGGTCAGCGCCGAGGCGCGGGAGGCGGGCGTCGAGTCGTCCGCGATGGTGGTCATGCCGCGGTCGCTGGCCGCGGCGCCGCCGACCACGGGGGTCGACTCGACGATGTCGGCGTCGGTGGCGTCGGCGACGATCACCGTGATGTTGTCGGGGCCGCCGCCGCGCAGGGCGAGCTGGACCAGCCGGTGTACGCAGTCCTGGAGGTCGGCGATCTCGGTCAGCGTCTGCTGGATCGTCTCGAACGAGACGACCCCGGACAGGCCGTCGCTGCAGATCATGTACCGGTCGCCGGGGAGCACCTGCCGCACCGAGAAGTCCGGCTCGACGTCGCGCCCGTCCAGCGCGCGGGTCAGCAGCGAGCGCTGCGGGTGGCTGCTGGCCTCCTCCGGCGAGATGCGGCCCTCGTCCACCAGCATCTGCACGTACGTGTCGTCCTTGGTGACCTGGTGGAACTCGCCGCCCCGCAGCAGGTACGCCCGCGAGTCCCCGATGTGCACCATGCCGATCTTGCTGCCGGTGAACAGCATCGCGGTCAGCGTGGTGCCCATGCCCTCCATCTGCGGGTTGGCGGCGACGGTCTCGCGGAGCTGGCCGTTGGCGGTGTCGACCGCCGCGCGCAGGGCGTCGACCAGCGCCTCGCCCGGCACGTCCTCGTCCAGCGGCGCCATCGCGCCGATCACGATGTTGCTCGCGACGTCGCCGGCCGCCATCCCGCCCATGCCGTCGGCGACGGCGAGCAGCCGCGGCCCGGCGTAGACCGAGTCCTGGTTGCCGTCGCGGATCAGCCCGCGGTCACTGCGGGCGGCGTAGCGCAAGGTCAGAGTCATGGGCGCAGCTCAAGGGAGGTCCGGCCGATCCGGATGGGGACCCCCAACGGTACGGGAGTGGGTCCGGAGACCTTGGTCCGGTCCAGG
The DNA here is from genome assembly GCF_014647915.1 of Pilimelia terevasa. Lineage (GTDB taxonomy): Bacteria > Actinomycetota > Actinomycetes > Mycobacteriales > Micromonosporaceae > Pilimelia > Pilimelia terevasa. The sequence goes on along the minus strand of NZ_BMQC01000010.1, from coordinate 42,071 downwards.
TACGTGCCGTTGGTCGAACCGAGGTCCTCCACGAACCACTGGCCGCCGCGCGGCACGAGCCGGGCGTGCCGCGCCGATGCGTAGTCGTCGGTGATCACGAGGGTGGAGTCCTCCGCCCGGCCGATGGTGATCTGCGCCTCCCCGAGGGTGATCCGGGTACCGGCGAGCTGGCCCGCCGTCACCACAAGCTGGTGTGCCGCCCGGCCCTTGGCCGGCTTGCCCGGCGAACCCCCGGCGAGCGTCGCCAGGTTGGCCCTGGGCGCGGCGACCAGCCGACTGGGCCGGCCGCCGGCGAACAGGTCCCGCCGGATGACCCCGACCACCGCGAACACGAAAATCCACAGCAGAATGAGGAAGCCGAAGCGGGCGACCGTGACGACGATCTCGGGCAAGGTCCTTAGCCGTCCACGCGGAACGTCAGGGTGGTGGTGCCGAGCTGGATCATGTCACCGGGATTGAGCGACACGGCCGAGACACGCTGGCCGTTCACCATCGTGCCGTTGGTGGAGCCCAGGTCGGTGAGGACGGCCTGCGCGCCGTCGAAGTCCAGCCGGGCGTGCCGGCGGGAGATGCCGACGTCCGGCAGCCGCAGGGTCGCCTGGTCGCCGCGGCCGATCACGGTGGAGCCGGCCTGGAGCGGGTAGCTGCGGCCGTCGCTGGCCATCAGCCGCGCGCCGCCGCCGGACTGCTGGTACCCGCCGCCGCCGGAGTCGTACTGGCCGGACTGGTACCCGCCCTGGCCGGCCGGTGCGACGTCGCCGCCGGTGTACACCTCGGCGGTGACCCGGAACATGCCGGTGTCCAGCCCCTCGCCGCGCTCGACCTCGACGATGACGTCGCCGTACACCGTCCAGCCCTGCTCGCCGATGAACTCCGCCTGCGACTGCGCCAGCTCCTGGGCGAGCGCGGCGGCGTACGGCGCGAGTCGGCTGTGGTCGTACGGCGACAGGTCGATCACGTAGCGATTGGGCACCAGCGTGCGGCCCCCGGCCAGGATCGCCTTGTGCGCCTCCGCCTCACGCTGCATCGCGTTGAGGATCTCCACGGGGTGCACGACCCCCTTGAAGACCTTGGCGAAGGCCCCCTCGACCATCCCCTCCAGGCGCTTCTCGAAGCGCTGTAGCACACTCACCGGCTCCTCCTCGGCTCCCGAGGCATCATGGTATCCGCCATCGGCACCGCCGCGCCGCAGGCGACGGGCCGCCTCCCGTCGTCCGGCCCGCGCCGGGGTCGGCCGTCGGTGTCCGCCGTACCCACGGGACGGTGCTCGCCATGCCCCGCGGGAAGACTAGTCGGTCGGCGCCGGCGAGCTGAAGGGCGGCGTCCGGGGCGCGGCGGCCCCACCTTCGTGGGACCGTGCCGGGTGCGGTAGCCTTTGCCGGAGCGTGACCCGCCGGGCACTCCTGTCGTACGTGGCAGGTCCCCGCCCGCGACGGGTTCCCGCCCCGGCAGACTGCCCGTCGCCCGCGCACGGCGCGGCGGCAAATGCCGGCGGCGGACCGGTCCGGCGACGTATATTGCCGGCGGCGCTTGCGACACCCCGCTGGGGGAGTGGCGGAATGGCAGACGCGCACGGTTCAGGTCCGTGTGCCCGAAAGGGCGTGGGGGTTCAACTCCCCCCTTCCCCACCAGCGAACGGCCCGGCTGACACCAGCCGGGCCGTTTCTCGTCCCCGGCGGTCGCGCCGAGCGCCCGCCGCCGCTGTGCCGGGCGCCGGGACACCCCCGTAAGCCTGAATGTCCGATGTCTGGTGCGGGTCGGCGACCCCACCCGCCCTAACCTCTGAGCATGTTCACCACACCCGGCCGCCGGGGAGCAGCGATCGGCGTGCTCGTCGCGGGCCTCGGCGCAGGTCTCGCGGCCGCGCCCGCGCAGGGCACCCCGCGCGGACGCCACGCGGGCTACGGCGCGTGCGCCCCGTACGCCGCGATCTCGTCGGCGCCCGGGCTGGCCACCACCTACTTCTACCGCCGGTTCCAGGTCGCCTCGACCAGGCCGGCGGCGACGTGCGTGCTGGAGGTGCCGGTCACCGCCTACCCGGGGAACTTCGACGGGGACGTACGCATCGCCGCCAGCGCGAGCGGCACCCTGGCCCTCGGCCCGGGCGCCGCGGCGACGGTCGTCATCGACTCGGGGATGCGGGGCCAGCGGCCGACCCGGCACACCGAGACCAGGGTGACCGGGGCGGCGCGCCGGTGGACGGCGGTGTCGACCACCGTGCACCGCCTGCCGCGCGACGCCAACCTGACGTTCGTGATCCGCGTGACGGTCACGCTGGCGGGTCCGGGCGCGCGCGTCGCGGTCACCTCGATCTCGGCCGACGGCACCGACCTGCCCTGAACCCACCTGCCCTGCCCTGAACCCACCGACCTGCCCGGCGGTCGGCCGGGTGGCCCCGGTGAAGTAACGTCAGGGGCTGGACTCTGCCCGCGACTCCCGCCCGTCCCCCGCGACTGCGCCCGTGCCGCGACCCCGCCCGCCGCGGCGGTCCGCCGCCGGGTATCAGCCGCCGGGCACGCGCTGTCGCGGACCCCGCTGCCGTCTGCCGCCAAGGAGCTGATGTGGCCGTCGCCCTCGTGACCGGTTCCGCCGGACTGATCGGTTCGGAGGCCGTCCGCCACTTCGCCGGCCTGGGCCTGGACGTCGTCGGCCTGGACAACGACATGCGCCGGGAGTTCTTCGGCCCCGAGGCGTCGACCGCCTGGAACGTCGTCCGGCTGACCAGCGACCTCGGCGACAGCTACACCCACCACGACGTCGACATCCGGGACCGCCCCGCGCTGTCCCGGATCTTCGGCCGGTACGGCCGGGACATCGCCGTCGTCATCCACACGGCCGCGCAGCCCTCGCACGACTGGGCCGTCCGCGACCCGTTCACCGACTTCGACGTCAACGCCACCGGCACCCTGAACCTCCTCCAGCACGTCCGCGAGCACTGCCCGGACGCGCCGTTCATCCACTGCTCCACCAACAAGGTGTACGGCGACCGGCCCAACAGCCTGCCGCTGGTGGAGCAGGAGACCCGCTACGAGCTGGCCGAGGACCACCCGTACCACCAGGGCATCACCGAGGACATGTCCATCGACGCCTGTCTGCACTCGGTGTTCGGCGCCTCGAAGGTCGCCGCCGACGTAATGGTGCAGGAGTACGGCCGGTACTTCGGTATGCGGACGGCCTGCTTCCGCGGCGGCACCCTGACCGGCCCGGCGCACAGCGCCACCGAGCTGCACGGCTTCCTCGCCTACGTGATGCGGTGCAACATGGAGCGCCGGCTGTACAAGATCTTCGGGTACAAGGGGAAAATGGTGCGCGACGCCATCCACTCCTCCGACGTGGTCTCCGCGTTCGAGGCGTTCTTCCGCGCGCCGCGCAGCGCCGCGGTCTACAACCTCGGCGGCGGCCGGCACTCGCACACCTCCCACCTGGAGGCGTTCGCGCTGGCGCAGGAGATCACCGGCATCGAGATGATCACCGAGTACCACGAGGGCAACCGGGTCGGCGACCACCAGTGGTGGATCGGGTCGAACGCGGCGTTCGCGGCCGACTACCCGGACTGGCGGCAGGAGTACGACGTCCCGATGATCCTGCGCGAGATCCACGAGGCGAACGCCGACAAGTGGCTGCCGGCGTGATCGCGGGGGGCAAGCGCAACGTCCTCGGCGTCCTGGTCGACGCGGTCGACTACGACGGGGCCGCCGCGCAGGTGGTCCGCGCCGCCCACGAGCGGCGCCCGCTGGCGCTGACGGCGCTGGCCGTGCACGGCGTCATGACCGGCGTCCTGGATCCGGCGCACAACGCGCGGCTGAACGCGTTCGACGTCGTGACCCCCGACGGCCAGCCGGTGCGCTGGGCGCTCAACCTGCTGCACGGCGCCCGGCTCGCCGACCGGGTGTACGGGCCGGAGCTGACGCTGCGGGTGCTCGCCCGGTGCGCCGCGGAGGGCCTGCCCGTGTACTTGTACGGCTCCACCGACGACACGCTGGGGCGGCTCGTCCCGGCGCTCGGCCGGCTGTTCCCGGACCTGCGGATCGCCGGTACCGAGCCGTCGAAGTTCCGCGCGGCCGCGCCCGGCGAGGACCGCGCCATCGCCGACCGGATCACGGCCTCGGGCGCGCGCGTCGTCCTCGTCGGGCTCGGCTGCCCGCGCCAGGAGGTGTGGGCGTACGCGATGCGGCCCCTGCTGGACATGCCGCTGATGGCGGTGGGGGCGGCGTTCGACTACCACGCCGGGCAGCTCCGCAACCCGCCCGCGTGGATGCAGCGGTACGCGCTGGAGTGGCTGTGGCGGCTCGGGCTGGAGCCGGGGCGGCTCTGGCGGCGGTACCTGCTGCTGAACCCGGCCTACCTGGCCCGGCTCGCGGCGCAGAAGTCCGGCCTGTGGCGGGCGACGCCGCCGCCGCCGGCCGACGAGCGGCCCGCGTCCTTCGCGGTCTGAGCGGCGCGGCCCGGCGGCGACTCCGCGGACGGCGCGGGAGACCGCGGCGGCCGGCCGGGACGGGGATCGCCGGCCGGCGCCGCGGGAGGGCGGACAGGGGGGAGGTGCGCCCTCGGGGGCCGGACCGCCCAGAGCGTGGGCGCGGGTCTCACCCGCCCGGTCCGGCATCGGTTCAGGAGCCGCGCGGCGGCTCCGCGTAGATCAGTTCGAGCACCGAGCGGGTGGCGGCGAACCAGCGCTCCAGCCAGCCCGGCGGCAGTGGCGTACCCCGGGGCGGCAACTCGCGCAGGAGGCCGCGCAGCAGGGGGTGGTCGGCGATGTCCGGCGCCTGGCCGGCCGGTCGCCCCGCCAGGTCCCGCGCGCGGTCGCTGAGCCGGCTCAGGTCCAGCTCGGGCAGGGGGTTCGGGGTCATCGCGGCGGTCTCGCCGCCGTTGTCGGCCTCGCCGTCGGCGACCACCTCGGCGCCGGCCTGGCCCGGTACGCGGGCCCGGCCGTTGCTGGCCCGGCCCGGTCCGGCCGGGGCGCCGCGGTGCGCGCGGGCGAGGGTCGGGTCGCCCTCGCCGATCCCGCGGAAACCGCTGAACTGGCTGCCGTCCGGCACGTCGTCCGCCATCTGGGACCCCTTCTCGTGGTTGCCGTGCGCCGTCGCGGGCACCCCCCACCGGTGGCCGGACCCGGGCGCCACCGGTGCAGGGTCGGGCCGGTCAGGGGAGGTCGAACTCCCCGTCCTTGGCACCACCGACGAACGCGTCCCACTCACCGGGGGTGAACAGGAGGGCGGGACCGGACGTGTTCTTCGAGTCGCGCACGGCGATCGCGCCGCCGACGAAGGCGACCTCGACGCAGTTGTCGCAGTTGGGTCCGCTGCGCGCGCTCTTGAACCAGCGCGCGCCGCTCAGGTCGACGCGGAATCCCTTGGCCTCGACGAGTTCCACAGTGGCTCCTTTGCCAGTTGGGCAAGGCGGGCGGCCGACTCGCGGGGAGTGAGCGCCGCCGCACAGATTGAGTTGAAGATGGTCTCGTACTTGCGCAGCTCCTCGGACTTTTCGAGGAACAGGCCGCCAGTCGCGTTCTCGGCGTAGACCACGTCCGGATCGTGGCTCTCCGCGAATTCGAGGATGGCGAAGGTGCCGTCCATCCCCGCGTGCCCCCCGACAGCGAAGGGCAGCAACTGCAGCGTCACGTGTGGAAGCTCCGCCGCTGTGACCAGGCACGCGATCTGTGCGCGCATCACCGGGTCGCCGCCGACGGGGCGGCTGACCACCGCCTCGTCGAGTACCACCCGCAGATCGAGCGGATCCTCCTGACTCAGCAACGACTGGCGTCCCAATCGGACACGCACCCGACGCTCCACTTCGTCCGCGGTGATGTCCGGCCGGGCGCTGCGGATCATGGCGCGGGCGTACTCGTGGGTCTGGAGCAGGCCCGGCACGACCTGCTGTTCGTACGCCCGGATGGCCTGCGCGGCCGCCTCCAGGCCGACGTACGCGCCGGTCAGCACGGCGCTGTACGGGTGCCACCAGCCCTTCTGCCGCGCCTGCTGGGCGATGTCGACGAGTTCGGCGCTGGCGTGTCGCGGCACGCCGTAGCAGTCCAGCAGACGGGCTACATCGCGGGGTGTAACCGAGTTGTGTCCGGTCTCGATCCGCGAGATCTTCGAGGTCGAGCACGCGAGCTGCGCGGCGGCCCCCTCGATGGTGATGCCCGCGCCCTCGCGGTACCGGCGCAGCTCCGCGCCCAGGCGCCGGCGGCGGATCGTCGGACTGGGTCGGTCGGTCACGCCATCTCTCCTCAGGCCACGGTCGCGCGGCGACGACGGTGGTGCGACGCCGCCGCGGTACCGCGCCAGTGCACCACGGGCGCGGCCGGGCGCGTCCGTCCACTGTCGAGCGGAGCCGGCGGAACGCCTGTCGCCCGGCCGAGTTGCCCCGAAAGTCCGACCCAGTGTTACGCCGTCCGTCCAGGGGCAGCAACCACCGAACGGGGTAGATGTCACCTTCGACACGTGGAATCTCCACGATGCAACTTGCATTGATCATGTTCGTGATGCAAGCTGTGCGTAGGGCAGAGGTTACTCACTGTTGGTTAATGATCCACCTGGCGCTGGCGCGGCGCAGTACCCGCCGGCCTCGCGGGCGTCGGGGGTCACCACCAGCAACGAGCCCTCGCCACGGACGGTTTCGGACAGGGATGTACACCCGGACGCCCCGTGGAAGAAGCCCCGTCGGAGCACGCGCGGTGACGGCTGCGCCGACGGGTGAGCCGCGGGGCGGACGGGTGCCCGCCGGCCGGCGGCACGACGCCGCGGCCGCCGACCGACCCGGCCGGCCCCGCCCCCGCACCACCCCGGTTCCCCTCGACCTTCGCGATGCGACGACCAAGCTCGGGACAGGAGTCCAAGTGCTACCCCGATCCGGCGACGTTCTTGAAGTGACCCGTTCGGCGAGCGTGCAGTTCGTCTCCCCTCTGCTGTTCCGCGTCATCCGCGTGCTCGACTGGCCGACGTACGACGGCTGGGCCTGGCTCGACGGCTACAGTCTCAACGCCGCCGGTGACGCGGTCGAGCGACGCTCGATCTTCGTGCAGGTGAACGGTCTGCGACAGGTGACCGCCTGCGTCGACACCCGCGGCCGGGCCACCCGCCGCCCCCGCACGGTCGCCTCCCACGCCCGTGCCCGCACCGCGTGCCTAAACTGACGTCGCCGACCGCGGCCACCTGAGCGCCACCGCGGACCCGGCTCCGGCGCACCGGCGTTCATCGCGGCCGATATCCGGCATGACCGGCGGCGCCCGCCCCTACGATCACAGGTGAGCCCCCCACGGCCACCTCGCGCGACGACCGGACCCCGAGTACGGGGGAAGGCGCCATGCCGCACGTCCAGACCGCGCTCCGGCGGGGCGCCCGCGCGCGGCGCGGGCCGCTCCCGTCCGGGCTCGCGGTCGCCGGACTCGGCGCCGCCCTGGTCGCCGCGGTCGCGGCGGGCGCCGACGGCGCGCCCCTGCCGTACGCGGCCGCCACCTGCGGACCGACGGCGAGCGCGCCGGTGCCGGAGCCCAGCCCGTCGGCCGTGCTCGTCGCGCCGGTCGGGTACCGGTGCGCCTCCCCGACCCCGACGTCGTCGCCGACCCCGCCCCCGCTGCCGCCGACGCCGACCGCCTCGGCGGGCGCCGCCGCGCCCCGCACCGTCGCCGCCCGTGCCGCGCGCGGCGCGTCGGCGGTGCCGCCCGCCGCGCGGCCCGCGCCGCCGGCCCGGCTTCGCCCTCCCGCCAGCCGCACGCCGCCGCCACGACCGGCGCCGCCGACGCCGACCGGCACCCGCGCCGCCAGCGCCGACCTGGTGCGCACCGCCGTGGACGGGTCGACCGCGCTGGTCTACAGCGGCGCGCTCGGCCTGGCCGTCGGACTCACCGGACTCCTCGTCGTCGGGTACCGCCGCCGCCGCTGGTGACCCGGGCGGGGCCGGCGGCGGTCAGCTCGACTCCGGCTCCGCGGACTCCTCCGGCTCCTCGGTCGGCGGTGCCGGCGACTCGGCGACCACCAGCAGCACGACGGTGTCCGGGGCGACGCGCGCGCCGCCGTCCGGGGACATCTCCAGCACCTCGCCCGAGGGGGCCTCGTCGGTGGCGCGGTAGTCCAGCCGGTAGGCCAGCCCGGCCGCGTCCAGCCGGAGCTGCGCGTCGGCGCGGTCCTCGCCCACGACGTCCGGGACGGTCACCCGCGGCGCGGCGGTGGTCGCCGGGGCCGTCCGGCTCGGGCGCGGGGCGGACGTCGTGGGCGCCGCCGTCGTCCGCCGGACCGCCGGGGCGGAGGCGCTCGGCTGCGGTACCGCGGGCGTCCGGTCGTCGCGCAGGAGCAGCCAGCCGCCCCAGCCCAGCACCGCGAGCAGGAAGACCGCGACGAGGACGGCCGCGATCCACCAGCGGCGCGGCTCCCGGTCGACGCCGCCCCACGCTGGCTCCTCGGCGGCCGGCCGGACGTACTGCGGCACCTCGGCGCGCGCCGACCACCCGCCGGCGCCCACAGCCGGCATCACCGAGGTGGCGTCGGGCGGGGGCGGCTGCCCGGGCATCGCGGCCGTCGCGTCGGCGCCGGCCGGCGGTACCACCGCTGTGGCGTCGCCGTCGGCGGCCGGCGGCTGGAGGGAGGTGGCGTCGTCGTCGCGCCGCCCCGGTTCGTCCGCCGCCATCGGCCCGCCTCCCGCCGCCTGTCGACGGGCCCACCCGCCGTCTCCAACCTAACCGCCGCCACCGGCACCGGGGCGCGGCCACCTCACTCCATGGAGTGTCCGGCACCCGCTCGGCCACCGGACCGCGCCGCGCCGCAATGTTGTGATCCGCGCAGGTCAGCACTATGACCCCTGGTGGTACCCGGCATCCGGGACGCGGGTTTTGCGACGTTAGCCAGTACGGATCTTCGCCGCTACGCTGCGCCCATGGCCGCAGGCTGGGCTTCCTCCATCGCCACCGCGAACGGCGTCGCGGCGGGGGTGGGTGCTGCCCAACTGGGCCTGGGGTACGGCCTCGGGGTCATTAGCTGGCAGCCCCCGGCCGACGCCGACAGCGCCGCCGTGTGGGCGGGCAACGTCACGTGGGCGGTGTGGGTCACCGCGGTCGCGGTCATCGTCGGCGCGCTGACGGCCGACCGGCTCGCCGCCCGGGGCACCGACGCGCCCGGCGGCCCGCGGGGGCTGTGGGGGCTCGTCCTGTGCGCCAGCGCGACGCTCGGCGGGCTGGCCGCGGTGGCGCTGCTCGCGGTACCGGCCCGGGACGCGCCCGCCACCGGTGCCGTGGCGCCGGCCACCGCGGCGGCGGGGTACGCGCTCGCCGGGCTCGTCATCGGGCTGCTGCTGGCCGGCGCGGCCCTGCGCAGCGCGGCGGTCGCCGCGAACATCGTGCTCACCGCGGGCGCCGTGTGGCTGGTGACCGTCCTGTCCGTCGTCCTGGGCGCCTTCGACCTCGGTCCGGGCGGCTCGGCGCTCGGTAGCTGGCCGCTGCACGTCGGCAGCGGCGTCTGGTTCCGCGGCCTGCACCTTCCCGCCGTGGGGCTGACCGTCGGCCTCGCCGCGCTGCTCGGCGTCGTCGCCGCGACCGCGGCCGGGCGGACGGGCAGCCGGCTGGGCGCGGCGCTGTCCGGCGCGGCCGGTCCGCTCCTGGCGGCCCTGGCGTACCTGCTCGCCGGACCCCGCGTCACCGGCGCCGCGGCGACGCAGCTCTCGGCGTACCTGACCGCCCCCTACGCGGTACTCGCCGGCCTGGCCGGTTCGGTGCTGGTGACGGCGCTGCGCGGCACCGCCGCCGCGGGTGGGGCGACGCCGCCCGCGGGCCGGGCCGCGGCCGACGGCCGGGCCGGCGCCGCCAAGGCGGCCACCAGGTCGGCTGCCCCGGCCAAGTCGGCCGCCGGGGCAAAAGCCGCCGGGGCAAAATCAGCCCCCGCGAAGTCGACCCCGGCGAAGTCCGCGGGCGCGGCCAGGTCGACGGGCACCGCCACCTCGGGCCGGGGTGCCAGGGGCGGGGAGGACGGCGCACCGACCGAGGCCACGGGGCCGTCCTGGTGGGCGACCCGCCGCGAGGCGATGCGGACCGCCCAGGAGCAGGCGCGCACCCGGCGCGCGTCCGCGCAGGCCGCCCGTGCGGACGCGCGCGCCGAGCGGCGGGCCGAGAAGGAGTCCGTGCGCGAGGCGAACCGCCGGGCCCGCGAGGACGACGCGCGGGAGAAGGAGCAGCGCCAGGCTCCGCCGCGCAAGACTCCCTCGCTCGCCCCGGCCGTCGCGTTCCAGGACGCCGCCGCCCCGGCCACCGCCCCCGACGGGCGCGCGGCGGCCGCGCCTCCGCCGGCGGGCGCGAGCACCGCGGGGCCGGGCGCCGCAGGCAGAAACGCCGCCGCGAGCACCGCGGACCGGAACCGGCCCGACAGGAGCGCTGCCGACAAGGGCGCTGCCGGCAGAAACGCCGGCAAGGGTGCCGCCGACGGGAGCGCGACCCCCGCCGAGGCGGCGGACAGCGATACCGACGGCGGACGAGCCGCGGGCCGGCCGGCCCGCCGGCAGCCGCGGCAGCAGTCGCGCCGCGGCGACCCCGCCGACCGCCCGGCCTCAGCCGACCGGCCAGAGGTGGACGGGGATGTCGGTGCGCTGTAGCTCGCTGTAGCGCTGGAGCATCGCCCGCAGCGCGGCGTCGCGGTCCAGGCCGTGGCGCTCGCCGTGGGAGACCATCTCGGTCTGCCACACCGCGCCGTTGCGGCCCGCCCGGCACCGGCCCTCGATCACGCCGAGCAGCCGGTCCCGGACCGGCAGGTCGACGCCGTACCGGTCCAGCCCCTGCGCGGCCTGGTCGAGCAGTTCGTCCAGGACCAGCCGGGTCACCGGCACGTCGCCGTGCCGCGGCCACCGGACCGTCGCCGTGATGCCGCGGCGGGCGGCCAGGTGGAAGTTGTCCTCCGCGGTGTGGAAGCCGAGCCGGCTCCAGACCGGCCGGTCCTGCTCGGCCAGGTACCGGGTCAGCCCGAAGTAGAACGCCGCGTTGGCGAGCATGTCGACGACGGTCGGCCCGGCGGGCAGGACGCGGTTCTCGACCCGCAGGTGCGGGCGACCGTCCATGATGTCGTACACCGGACGGTTCCACCGGTACACGGTGCCGTTGTGCAGGGTCAGCTCCGACAGGGTCGGCACGCCGCCCGCGCGCAGCACCTCCTGCGGATCCTCGTCGTCGCACACCGGCAGCAGCGGGGTGAAGTACCGCACGTTCTCCTCGAACAGGTCGAAGATGGACGTGATCCACCGCTCCCCGAACCACACCCGCGGCCGTACCCCCTGCGCCTTCAGCTCGTCGGCGCGGGTGTCGGTGGCCTGCTCGAACAGGGCGATCCGGGTCTCGGCCCACAGCCGCCGGCCGAACAGGTACGGGGAGTTCGCCCCGGTCGCCACCTGGATCGCGGCGATCGCCTGGGCGGCGTTCCAGTAGTCGGCGAAGTGCTCGGGGGAAACCTGGAGGTGGTACTGCACGCTGGTGCAGGCCGCCTCGGGCACGATCGAGTCGTGCGACTCGCGCAGCTCCTCGACGCCGCGGATGTCCAGCGGGATGTCCTCGCCGCGGGTGTCGAGGATCTGCTCGTTGAGCACCTGGTACCGGTCGTTGGCCGACAGGTTGTCCCGCACGGTGTGCCGGGTGGTCAGGGTCGGCAGGATCCCGACGAGCACGATCCGCGAGTCGGTCTCGGCGGCCCGCTCGGCGGCGCGGCCGAGGCTCTCGGTCAGGTCCTTCTCGTACGCGTCGAAGCCGGCGCCCTCGATGAGCCTGGGCTCGGCGTTGAGCTCGATGTTGAACCGGCCCAGCTCGGACTGGAACGCCGGGTCGTCGATCTCGTCGAGGATCTCCTCGTTGCGCATCGCCGGCTCGGCGTGGGCGTCCACGAGGTTCAGCTCGACCTCCAGGCCCGTGGTGGGCCGGTCGGCGTCGAACTGGAACTCGTCCAGCATGAGCGCGAAGACGTCGAGGCACCGGCGCACTTTGTGCCGGTACTTCGCCCGGTCCGCGCGGGTGACACTGTCCCGCGTGACGTCCCTGCCCATGCCTCTGCCTCCCCCAGGAGACGCGACCGGGGGGTCGCGTCGGTCCTACACGGTAGGAGGGCGCGGAGCGGTAGCCAGGGGACAGCCGGACTGACGCCACCTCGGGGTGTGCGACCGACTGCACACGGTGACGACCAGTGGGTCTCCCTGTCCGCCCCTCCCCTCCCGCGCGGTGCGCGCGATCAAGGGATTCCCCGCGGCGGCGATGCCGAATCAGCGGGAATCCCTCGACCGACGACGGGACCGTGCTACTGCCGGATGGCCTCGACGGAGATCTCGATCTTCACCTGCTTGCCGACCAGGACGCCGCCGGTCTCCAGGGCCTGGTTCCAGGTGATCCCGAACTCCTCGCGGTCGATCTCGGTGGTCGCGGTGAAGCCGATGACCTCCTGGCCCCACGGGCTGCGCGCCACCCCCTCGAACTCCACGGCCAGCGCGACCGCGCGGGTCACGTCGCGGATGCTCAGCTCGCCGGTCAGGACGAACTCGCCGTCGCCGGTCGGGCGCAGGCCGGTGCTGCGGAAGCGCAGGTGCGGGTATGTCTCGACGTCGAGGAAGTCGGCGCTGCGCAGGTGCGCGTCGCGGTCGGCGACGCCGGTGTCGATGCTCGCCGCGTCGATGTCGGCGGCGACGTGGGAGGCGGCGGGGTCCTCGGCCACGGTGACGGTACCGCTGACGGCGGTGAACGCCCCGCGCACCTTGCTCACCATGAGGTGCCGGGCGACGAAGCCGGCCCGCGAGTGCGCGGGGTCGATGGCGAAGGTGCCCGGGGTGGGGACGGCGACGCCGTTCCAGGGGCGGGTGGTGGTCTCGACTGCCTGGCTCATGGCGGTAGCTCCTTCGGAGAAGATGTTGTTAACGCAACTATACACACAACAATAATCGTGGCGTCAACTTTTGCTACCATGTGAGCATGGCCACCGACCTGTACGACGACGACCGCATCACCGCCTTCGGCCTGTTCGTCGAGGCCTACACCGGGATCATGTCCCGGCTCGCCGGCCAGCTCGCCGAGCACGGCCTGTCCGTCGTCGAGTTCGAGGTGCTGCTGCGGCTCAGCCGGTCGGAGCACCAGCAACTGCGGATGAGCGACCTCGCGGCGCAGACGTCCCTGTCGACCAGCGGCGTCACCCGCGTCGTGGACCGGATGGAGCGCGACGGGCTGCTGTGCCGGCGGGCCTGTCCGCACGACCGCCGCTCGTCGTACGCCGCCGTCACCACCTCCGGCCTGACCCGCCTGACGGCCACGCTGCCGGGGCATCTGGAACTCATCGCCCAGTGGTTCACCGGCCAGTTGCCGGCCGAGGACCTGACCCGGATGCTCGGCTCGCTGCGGACCCTGCGCGACGCCGTCGCCCCGGGCGCCACGTCGGGCGTGGCCGCCGTCGACTGACGGCCGCGGGCGGCCGGCCGCCCGCTCCCGAGACGGAGATCAACGGGTCGCCGGACCGGCATCACCCTTTCGATGAGCACCCAAAAGTGGAAATTCTCCCAAACAGGTCGTACGTCCGGTTACCGTGCTCTCGGAAGCGCCGAATCCGCGTGGCGTGTCGAAGCGGGCAGCTTCCTCGGGGGAATCGCTGGGCCACGCGCGAGGGTGGACAGCGCGAGCCGGCCGTATCGGGGGAACGGCCCGCCGCGCTGTCCACCCAGCTCGTCCCGCTGTTCCCCCGCCCCGGCCGGCGGCCGCGGGTCAGCGACCCGGGTACCGCCGGCTGCCGCTCAGAGGCCCAGGTCCCGCGCGATGATCATCCGCTGGACCTCCGAGGTGCCCTCGCCGATCTCCAGGATCTTGGCGTCGCGGTAGAACCGGCCGACCGGGAACTCGTTCATGAACCCGTACCCGCCGTGCACCTGCGCGGCCTGGCGGGCGTTGTCCACGGCGACCTCGCTGGCGTACAGCTTGGCGATCGCCGCCTGGCGCTTGAAGTCCTCGCCGGCCACCATCCGGGCGGCGGCGTCGTAGTACGCCAGCCGCGCCGTGTGCGCCTTCAGCTCCATGTCGGCGATCTTGAACTGGATCGCCTGGTAGTTGCCGATCGGCTGGCCGAACGCGTGCCGCTCCTTCGCGTACTTCAGCGACTCGTCCACGCACCCCTGCGCCAGGCCCACCGACAGCGCCGCGATGGCGACCCGGCCCTCGTCCAGGATCCGCAGGAACTGCGCGAAACCGCGCCCGCGCTCCCCGAGCAGGTTCTCCGCCGGCACCCGGCAGTCGTCGAACGCCAGCTCGTGGGTGTCGGAGGCGCACCAGCCGACCTTCGAGTACCCCGGCTGCACGACGAACCCGGGCGTCCCGGCCGGCACGATGATCGTGGAGATCTCCTTGCCGCCGTCCTCGCGTACCCCGGTGACGGCGGTGACGGTGACCAGCGAGGTGATGTCGGTGCCGGAGTTGGTGATGAACGCCTTCGCGCCGTTGATCACCCACTCGCCCGTCTTCTCGTCCAGCACCGCGCGCGTGGTGGTACCGCCCGCGTCGGAGCCGCAGCCGGGCTCGGTCAGGCCGAACCCGGCCAGCGCCTCGCCGGCCAGCAGCGCCGGCAGCCAGCGCTGCTTCTGCGCGGGCGTACCGAACCGGTAGATCGGCATCGCGCCCAGCGAGCAGGCGGCCTCCAGGGTGATCGCCACGGACGAGTCGACCCGGGCCAGCTCCTCCAGCGCGATCGACAGCGCGAAGTAGTCGCCGCCCATGCCGCCGTACTCCTCGGCGAACGGCAGCCCGAACAGCCCCATCCGGCCCATCTGGCGCACCAGCTCGTACGGGAACGCGTGCTCCTCGTAGTGCTTGCCGATCACCGGCGCGACGGCCTCGGTGGCGAACTGGCGCACGGTGTCCCGCAGCGCCTCCTGCTCCTCGGAGAGTCGGAAGTCCATGGTTCCTCCTTGCGCTGACCGGCGTGGCGGTGCCGGTGTCCGTGGGGTCAGACCGGGGTGACGCCGTGGCGGCGGCGGGAGAAGTGCCGGTCCTTGGTGCGGGCGGCGGCGTACCGGGCGATCAGCTCGTCGCGCAGCTCGTGGGGCTGGGTGACCGTGTCGACCACCAGCTCGCTGGCCAGCCGGACGATGTCGATGTCGGTCTCGTACTCGGCGCGCCGGGCCTCGACGAACGCGGCCCGCTCGGCCTCGTCCGCGATCGCGGCGATCTTGTTGGCGTACACCGCGTTGACGGCCGCCTCGGCGCCCATCACCGCGATCTTGGCGGTCGGCAGGGCGATGGTCGCCTCGGGCTCGAAGCCCGGCCCGGCCATCGCGTACAGGCCCGCGCCGTACGCCTTGCGGACCACCACGCAGATCTTCGGCACGGTGGCCTCGGAGATCGCGGTGATCATCTTGGCGCCGTGCCGGATGATCCCCTGCTTCTCCACGGCGCTGCCGACCATGAAGCCGGGGACGTCGGAGAGGAACAGCAGCGGCACGTTGAACGCGTCGCAGAGCTGGACGAACCGGGCCGCCTTGTCCGCGGAGTCCACGAACAGCACGCCGCCCTTGAACATCGAGTTGTTGGCGACGACGCCCACGACCTCGCCGTTGAGCCGGGCGAAGCCCGTGGTCAACTCCTTGGCGAACAGCGCCTGGGTCTCGAAGAAGCTGCCGTCGTCGACCAGGGCCTTGACATACCGGCGCATGTCGAACGCCTGCCGCTCACTGGCGGGCACCAGCGCGGCCAGGTCGCCCTTGCCGGGGCCGGTCGCCTCGGCCGCGGGCGGGGCCTGGGTCCAGTTGCTCGGCAGGTACGACAGGTAGCGCCGGATCGTGTCGATCGCCTCGGCGTCGGTCTTGCACAGGAAGTGGCCCACGCCGCTGTCCTGGCAGTGCACCCGGGCGCCGCCCATGGCTTCCAGGGTGGTCTTCTCGCCGGTGACCATCTCGACCATCCGGTCACTGCCCAGGTACATGCTCGCGTTGCCGTCGACCATCGCCACGACGTCGCAGAACGCCGGGATGTAGGCCCCGCCGGCGGCGCTCGGCCCGAACAGCGCGCACGCCTGCGGGATCGAGCCGGACGCGCGCACCTGGTTCCAGAAGATCTTGCCGGCGCCGCGCCGGCCGGGGAACAGGTCGACCTGGTCGGTGATCCGGGCACCGGCGGAGTCGACGAGGTAGACCATCGGCACGCCGGTGTCGTACGCCCGCTCGATGATGCGGATGATCTTCTCGACCGTGCGGGCGCCCCAGGAGCCGGCCTTGACCGTGGAGTCGTTGGCCATCAGGGCGACCGGGCGGCCGTCGACGGTGGCGGTGCCGGTGACCACGCCGTCGGCCGGCAGGCCCTCGGCCATCGCGTTGGCGTACCGGCCGTCCTCGACGAACGAGCCCTCGTCCACCAGCAGCGCCACCCGCTCCCGGGCGAACAGCTTGCCCTTGGCCGCGTTCGCCGCGTGGTACTTCTCCGCGCCGCCGGCCTGCATCCGCTTGCGCAACTGCTCCAGCGCGTCCTGATCGAGCGTCACCGTCGGGCTCCCTGTCCGGCACGTCCGCGGGCCCCTGACCAGGCGCCCTTTAACGATCGTTAGGGTAACCCATTCAGGTTACCGCGGCCGGGCCGCCGCCGGTGACGCACGTCGCGCCCGGAAACCGCGCCGGGCGGCCACAGGAAAACCTCAGCCGACCCCCGCCGCCGCCGACAGGTGGGGCGGAAACAAGGACTCGCACCTCGGTCATGGACGACCGGCCATACAGCCGTGTACGCACCTTGACGTGAGGGGAATCCGTGACGCCGACAATCCTGGTGATTGACGACGAACAAGACAATCGAGACCTGGTGACCTGGAATCTCGGCCGCGCCGGCTACCGCGTGCGCCAAGCCGGCAGCGGCCGCGCCGCGCTCCGGGAGGTCACCGCCCACCCGATCGACGCCGTGCTGCTGGACATCCGGCTGCCGGACATGGACGGGCTCGACCTGTGCCGGCAACTGCGCGCCAACCCGGAGACCCGGGACCTGCCGATCATGATCGTCAGCGCGTACGCCGACTGCGACTCGCTGGCCGCCGGCTACGAGGCCGGCGCCGACGACTACCTCACCAAGCCGTACCTGCGCGGCGAGCTGCTCCCGCGCGTACTGCGGCTGCTGCGCACCGCCCCCGTGCTCGCCCCGGTCGGCGCCGTCTCGGCGGCGGTGCGCGCGGTCAACCGGCTGCCGTGAGCCGCGTCCGGGGTCCTGCCCGCAGGACCCCGGACGGCAACTCCTTGCCGACGATCTCCCGGGCCAGCTCCGCGGCCCCGATGAGGGCGTCCAGGTCGATGCCGGTCCGGATGCCCATGTCGTGCAGCAGGTGGACGACCTCCTCGGTCGCCACGTTCCCGCTCGCCCCCGGGGCGTACGGGCAGCCGCCCAGGCCGCCGACGGCCGCGTCGAACTCCGTCACGCCCAGCTCCAGCGCCGTCAGGATGTTCGCCAGCGCCGTACCCCGGGTGTTGTGGAAGTGCAGCAGCAGCGGGGCGTCGGCGTGCCGCTCGCGCACCCGCGACAGCAGCTCCCGCACCCGTCGCGGCGTACCCATGCCCGTGGTGTCGCCGAACGCGATCCGGTCGGCGCCGTCGGCGCGCACCCGGTCGACGATCGCGGCGACCCGCTCGGGCGCGACGTCCCCCTCGTACGGGCAGCCGAACGCCGTCGAGACGATCACCTCGACCCGGGCGCCCGCCTCGTGCAGCACCGGGACCAGCGCGGCGATGTCGTCCAGCGACTCCGCCGTCGACCGGTTCACGTTCTTGCGGTTGTGGGTGTCGCTGGCCGAGACGACGACCTCGATCTCCCGGAACCCGGCCGCGAGCGCCCGCTGCGCCCCGCGCGAGTTCGGCACGAGCGCCGAGTAGCTGACCGCGGGGTTCTTCACGGCCCGGCGCCACACCTCGTCGGCGTCGGCCATCTGCGGGATGGCCTTCGGGTGGACGAACGACACCGCCTCGATCCGCCCGACCCCGGTGGCCGACAGCGCGTCGATGAGCCGCACCTTCGCCGCGGTCGGTACGGGCTCCTCGTTCTGCAGCCCGTCGCGCGGCCCGACCTCCCGGATCGACACCGCCTCCGGCATCGCGCCCATGCTGACTCCCCTCGCCTCCCGGTGCAACGGCCCGCCCCGGGCCGTCCATTCCGCCGACCCGCGGATTCCTGCTGTCAGCACAGCGGGAACCCACGGGCCGGGCGGGTGCTCAGCGCATCCGGCCGATGATGCCGGTGTCGTAGTCGCCCGAGACGAACTCCTCGTTGTCGAGCAGCTCAGCGAAGAAGGGCAGGTTGTTCTTCGGGCCCTCGATCGTGAAGGCCGACACCGCCGCGCGGGCGCGGGCGATCGCCTCGGCGCGGTCGGCGCCGTGGACGACCAGCTTGGCCATCAGCGAGTCGTAGAACGGCGTCACCGTCGTGTCCGCCGCGTACCCGGAGTCGACGCGGACGCCCTCGCCGGTCGGCTCGACCCAGGTGCGGACCGCGCCCGGGCCGGGCAGGAACCGCTTCGGGTCCTCGGCGTTGACCCGCAGCTCGATCGCGTGGCCGGTCGGGGCCAGCGCCGCCGGGTCGAAGCCCGGCGCCAGGCCGGCGGCGACCCGGAACTGCTCCTCCACCAGGTCCACGCCGTAGGTCAGCTCGGTGATCGGGTGCTCGACCTGGAGCCGGGTGTTCATCTCCAGGAAGAAGAACTCGCCCGTGCCGGGGTCGAGCAGGCACTCGACGGTACCGGCGTTGCGGTAGTTCACGGCCTCGCCGGCCCGCACCGCCGCCGCGCACAGCCGCGACCGCAGGTCCGCGTCGACGGCCGGCGACGGCGACTCCTCGGCCACCTTCTGGTTGCGCCGCTGCACCGAGCACTCCCGCTCGCCGAGCGCGACGACCCGCCCGTCGGCCAGGCCCAGGATCTGCACCTCGATGTGCCGGACCCGCGGGAAGTACCGCTCCAGCAGCACCGCGCCGTCGCCGAACATCCGCGCGGCGAACCCGCGTACCTTCTCGAACTCGGTGGCCAGCGCCGCGGCGTCCGCGGCGACGGCCATGCCCATCCCGCCGCCGCCGGCCGCGGCCTTGACCATGATCGGGAAGCCGACGCCCTCGGCGGCGGCCAGCGCCTCCTCGACCGTGGCCACGGGGTCGACGGTGCCCGGCGCCACCGGCACCCCGGCCGCCGCCATCAGGTTCCGAGCGTTGATCTTGTCGCCCATGGCGGTGATCGCCTCGGGGTCCGGCCCGATCCAGGCGATGCCGTTGTCGACGACGGCGCGGGCGAAGTCGGCGTTCTCCGACAGGAAGCCGTAGCCGGGGTGGATCGCCGCGGCGTTGGTCTGCTTCGCGGCGGCCAGCACGGCGTCGACGTTGCGGTAGCTCTCGGCCGGGTTCGCCGGGCCGATGCAGACGGCCTCGTCGGCCTCGGTGACGAAGGGCAGCCCGGCGTCGGCCTCCGAGTACACGGCGATGGCCCGCACACCCAGCCGCTTTGCCGTACGGATCACCCGCCGGGCGATCTCGCCCCGGTTCGCGACCAGCACCGACTCGATCATCTTGCCCTCCTTCGGGCGGCGGGCCCGCCGCCGGTACGCGCGTGCGTTTCGCGCAGCATCCCCGATCATCCAGTCCGGCCCCGCACGGTGTCGAGCCGGCAGTGGCGGCCGTTACACCTGTTCGGGGCCGCGCAGCGCGCGCAGGGCGGCGTCGCGCAGCAGCGCGGACCGGCCGACGGCGTCGACCTCGCCGCCGTGGTACGGCGTCGAGTTCATCAGGCCGAACGCCGCGTGCGCCAGCACCCGGGCCTCCTCGGCGCGCAGCCGCGGCCGCACCGCGACGAGGACGCCGACCCACTGCTCCACGTACTGCCGCTGGAGCCGGCGGATCTCCCGCCGCGGCTCCTCGGGCAGCCGGTCCAGCTCGTGCAGGTGCAGCGCGATGACGGCCGGGTTGCGCAGCGCGAAGTCGACGTGGAACTCCACGAGGGCCGCCAGCGCCGCGGCCGGGTCGGCCGCGGCCCCGACCCGCTGCCGGCCGCCGGCCAGCAGCGCCTCGCTGACCGGGGCGAGCGCGGCGGCGAGCATCGCCTCCTTGCCGGCGAAGTGGTGGTACAGCGCCGGACCGGTGACACCCGCGGCGCCGCCGATGTCGTCCATCGAGACGCCGTGGTACCCGCGGGCGGCGAACAGCCCCACGGCCACGGCGAGGATCTCGTCCCGGCGCGACCGCCGTACCGCGGTGCGGGTACCCAGCTCAGACGTCATCGGTACAGGGTAGCGGCCGGCGTCCCCGCGGCCTGAACGATCGTTCACGGCAGGGTGGCCGCGACCCGGCCGGCGCAGCGTGTCGCGCCGGGACCCGGCAGCCGGCTACAGGCTCGGGGTCGGGGACGCGCCGCCCGGGTGGCAGGTCGCCTTCAGCTCGGCGGCCAGCCGGTCCGCGAGCGCCGGGTCGGACTTCAACCGGCCCCGCAGCGCCGCCACCTGGTCGGCGGGGACGTCCGGGTAGTCCGGCGGGCGCGCGTACGCGCTGGCCATCGCGCCCGGGTCGGAGTACACCGTCGACTGCACCCGGCACAGGTGCGCCGCCGTGGCCGCGACGAACCGCGACTCCACGTCGACCGCGGCCGGCGGCGCGTCGTCGTCGAGGGTCAGGGCGGCGGCGGTACCGGCCCCGGCGGCCAGGAGCAGGGCACCGGCGGCGACGATCAGCGTGCGCGGACGCATGGGCGGCCCCTTCGGGTTCAGGTGACGGTCAGCGTGAGGGAGCCGGTCAGCGAGCCGCCGCTGTACGTCGCCGTGACCGGCACCTTGTACGTCCCCGCGTTCAGCTTCGAGGCGTCCAGGTACACGGCGGCGAAGTCCTCGGTTCCGACCAGCAACGCGCTGTTGGCGTTGAGCCCCGCCGAGCCGGCGCCGTTGGGGTAGGTCACGGTCAGGTTGGCGGGCGGCGTCAGCGCGACCCGGAAGTTGTTCATGCCCGGCCTGGTACCGGCGTACGCGATCTTGATCCAGCCGGGCGTCCCCCGGGCCACCGACAGCGCGGTCGTCTTCTGGGTCACCCCGGCCCCCAGCGCCAGGCTGACCGGGATGGTCACCAGCGCCGTGTCGCTGCGGGCGGTACCGGCGCACGTGAACACCTTCGTCCGCAGGTCGTCGGTCCGCTTGAACGAGTTGCTCTTCATCTGGCGCCAGGACACCTTCACGGTCAGGAGCTGGGCCAGCAGGGCGTTGTCGGGGATGTCGAACCGGAAGGCGCTGTAGTCGAGGTTGCCGTCGGCGAGCGCCGAGTTGATGTACAGCGACGTGTAGGTGTCGGTGTTCGTCGGGTAGTCCACCCCGACGCTGCCGCCGCTCGCCGTGATCCTGATGTCGCAGACGTCGCCGTCGGTCGTCCACATCGCGCTGACCCAGCCCTGCTGCCCGGGCAGCATCGGCGCCAGTACCGGCAGCAGCATGCCCAGGCCGAGGTCCAGGGCGGCGGCCGGCGGCGCGACGCCGACGCTCGCCGCGAGCGCACCGGTCAGGACAACGGACACCAGGCGCAGACGACGCACGACTTCCCCCCGCGCTCCACGAGACTCCGGACCGGCCTACGCCCCCGATGCTGCCAGCCGGCCGAACCACCGGGGGCCGGTTCCGCGAATCGGGATGCCGGCGGCCAGGCGGCGGACGGTGGCGCGGTTATCGGTACCTCGGGCGTTCGGGCGGCGGGGCGCTCACCGCCGGCCTGTCCGCTCGGCCGGTGTCAGCGCGGCCGCGTCGCGGAGCGGGCCGCGCAGCCACCGCGCGACCTCGGCGCGGCTCCGCAGCCGGACCACGCAGAGGGCGGGGCGCTCGCGGCGCAGCGCCGCGACGCGCGGCGCCGACCTGTGGTGCGTGGTCCACGCCCAGCGGACGACGTGGTCGGGGTCGGTGAAGAACGTGCGCAGCGGCGGCTCGCGGTTGCCGTGCCAGAGGTCCTGCCGGCGGAGCCGCCGCAGGAGCGTCCGGGTGACCACCTGGCGCAGCACCCGCGCGCGGGACACGTCGAGCCAGACGAGCAGGTCGGCGCGGGCGGCCAGGTGGGCGCGGACGGCGCGGTACTGCCACTCGGTCACCCAGTCCGGCCCGGCGCTGAACCGGTGCACGTCGTCCACGAACGACGCCCTCGGCGCCCAGTCGGGGCCGTGGTACAGCGCGTCCAGCTCGGTGTGCGCAATGCCCAGGGCGGTCGCCACGTGCGCGGCCAGGGTCGTCTTGCCGGCTCCGGTCGTCCCGGCGACTAGGACGCGGCGGGGTCGGTGGGGCAGCGGATCGCCCGGTCCGAGCAGGGGCACGCCCTCCACGGTAGCGGCCGCCACCCCCTCCGGTCCGGCCCCTCGGCCGACCTCGGCCGGCGACTTCGCGCCGCGGCGGGCTACGCCGGCGGGCTCGCGCCCGGGGCGGCGCGGGGCGGAGCCGGCCGGAGGGTGGACGGGGCCGGGCGTACGTCGCCCTTGACGTACGCCATTGGCAGGCGGCGGAGTGCCCCGCGGTCCGTGGCGAGCCGCCAGGCGGCCCGGACGGCCGCGCCGGTGGCGACCCGCAGGACCCGCGGATCCACATTGGTGAGCCTGTCGCACCTGCGGTGGTAGCACGGGTCCGGCCCCGAGGTGATACCGCCGACCGGGATGCCGTACGCCCCGAACGACCAACTGTCGGTGTCGTGCGGGTTGGCGATCCTGCGGGTCGGCAGGTGCCGCGCCGCGAAGTACCCGGCCCAGAGGCGCCCGATCACCGGGTGCCGGTGGTAGACGTCCCAGCGGACGGTGCGCCGCGCGCCGACCATGTCGAAGTTGAGGTACGCCCGGATCGCCGCCCGCCGCCGCGGACCCAGCCGCCGGGCGTAGTACGCCGAACCGACCAGGTCCTCGGCCTCCTCGGCACCCCACCAGCCCAGCCGCAGGCGCGCCGCGGGGCGCAGCCGCGCCCGGGCCACCGCCAGCGCGACCTCCAGGACCGCGGCGGTACCGGACCCGTTGTCGTTGATCCCCGGCCCCGCCGGCACGGAGTCGAGGTGGGCGCCGAGCATGACGACCTGCGTCGGGTCGCCGTACGGCCAGTCGGCGACGACGTTCCAGCCCGCGGCGCCGTCGTAGGTGAACCGCTGCACGTTGACGGTCCAGCCGGCCCGCCGCAGGACCGTCGACACGTACGCGACGGAGGCCCGGTAGCCGGGGCTGCCGTGGGCGCGGTTTCCGCCGTGGGCGTCGGCGATCCGCTGGAGTACCCGCAGATGGGTCATCGGGCGCGCGCCGGCGGCGGAGTGGCTCGCCGGGGCGGCGTCTCCTGCGGCCGGCGGGGTGGCGGCTGCCGGCGCCGGCGGGGTGGTGGAGGAGACGAGGACGCCGACCAGGGCCGCACGCAGGGCGATCCTGGTCGGCCGGCCGAGGGCGGCGCACGCCGGGCGGGCGCGACGGAACAGTGGCATGGGCGCACGGTACGGCGCGCCGCCGCTGTCCCGGCGCGGCCGCGCCGCGGGTTCCACCGATGGGATACCCGCGACCGGTGTCCTCGAAGCCGACGACCTGACCGTCATCGGCCGGCGACGACGTCTACCCAGGGAACGGGCGAGGGCTTTCGGCCTTTGCGGCAGACGGGCGTGAGGGCAGCTGTAGGAATGCAGGAAACCGATGACGGAAGCTCGCTGCGAACGCGCACATGCACGGCGTCGACAGCCGCTTCGCAGACGGTGGGAAGTGGGCCGAAGGCGTCACCATGCGAACACCACCACCACGGTCAACGGTGACCTCATTTCCCTGCCCGTGGTGCGTCCTGCCCGGCGCGGCAATGCCGGAGAGTGATAGCGGACAGCATCTCCTCGAATTTGGGTAGTCATTGGGTCTCTGATTTTGGTAGTTTAATTCCTCGGATTTTGGTACTCCAGGGACGCGAGGGCAACTGTGGGCGGCACACTCGACGAAATCGCGACCCGGCGCGTGTCTGCGCTGCTCGACGGCCTACTCCAAGTCGAGCCGGTCATCGCCCTGCACGGCCCTCGTTCCGTGGGCAAGTCAACCGTACTGAGGGCGCTGGCCGCTGCCCGCGGCGTGCCCGTCCTGGACCTGGACGATCTAGGGACTCGCGATGCCGTCGCGGCCAACCCGCAGACGGCAGTAGGGGCGGCAGGCCTGCTCTGCGTGGATGAGTACCAGCACGCCCCGCAGATCCTCGACGCCCTGAAGGCTCGCCTGAATCGTGAAGGCACACCGCCAGGCACCGCCGTGCTGACCGGATCCACCCGCCAAGACGCGCTGCCCCGCACTGCGCAGGCCCTCACCGGCCGGCTGCACACCATGACCATCTGGCCGCTGTCGCGCGGGGAAACCATCGGCGTCGACGAGGACCTCCTGCCAGCCTTGCGAGCCGACCCCGATGCGGCCGTCGCCGCCCACCCGTCGTCAACCACCACCCGGACCAATTACATCGACTGGTTGTGCGCCGGAGGATTCCCACTGGCTCTGCGCCGCAGCGGCGCCGCACGAGATCGGTGGTTCGACGACTACATCCGCCAATCCTTGGAGCGAGACGCCATCGAACTGGTCCGGGTACGCCAACGAGACATGCTGCGCCAACTGTTGGGCCGTCTAGCAGGGCGCACCGGCCAGGTGCTGAACTTGACCAGCGCGTCTCAGGGCCTGACCGGTGAACGCAAGACCGTCGAACAGTACGTCCGACTTCTCGAAGACCTCTTCCTCATCGAACGCCTGCCAGCCTGGGGCAAGACGCTGCGCGCACGGGCCACAGCATCCCCGAAGGTGCATGTCATCGACTCTGGAGTTGCCGCCAGGCTCATGCGGATCACCTCCGCCAAACTCGCCACCCTCGACCCCACGGCCCTGGCCGAGTTCGGGCACCTACTCGAAACCTTCGTCGTCGGCGAGCTCCGCAAGCAGGCATCCTGGCTGGACCAGGCAGTCACCATCGGGCACTGGCGCACCCACGACGGCGACGAGGTCGACTATGTCATCGAGTTCGATGACGGCCGCGTCCTTGCGTTCGAGGTCAAAGCGAACGAGCGCGTGCCTGGTGCTGACCTCAAGGGACTCCGAACGCTACGCAACGCGCTCGGCGACAGGTTCGTCGCCGGAGTGGCGCTGAGCACCGGACAGCGCTCGTTCACTTACGAAGACCGCATCCACGTCATGCCCATCGACAGGCTCTGGAGACCGATCAGCACGTAAGGCAGACAGGGCCCCTGCCCGCCGGCATGACCATCGCCGCGACACATCGCGGGTTGATCATGACATTGCCGATATGTGGGCCGAAGGCGTCGCCATGCGAACACCACCACCACGGTCACGGGTGACCCGATTCCCCTACCTATGGTCGGCTCTGCCCGGCGGGGTGGTGCCCGATGAACGACCCTCTCACCCGATTGCTAAAGATCGACCTGTTTGCCGAACAAGTGAAGCATATGGCCTTCGCCGATCCGGCGATTGCGATGCACAGCAAGATCGTGACAGAGATGATCCGTCAGCTCCACCTCGCGCTGGCGGGTCCGGACCCCCAGATCCTCGACGAGGTCTACACGACGGACGAGGGCTACGCGATGTTCGTGCGGGTGATGCGCCTGCTGAACCAGTTCCTGCCGCCCGAGGACCGTCGCCGGTGAGCGGCCCGACCGTGCGGTCGCGGCGTCAGGGCGACAGGTTGCAGATGTCCGCTGGTCTCACGGTGGTGGGGCTGGCGGGCATCGCCGCGGCGATCTCGTACGGGCACATGGCGGTGTTGGCCGAGCGGCACGGTGAGATCGGCTGGCGGGCGCACATGTTCCCGCTGTCGGTGGACGGGCTGGAGATCGTCGCGTCGATCGTGCTGCTGGCTGACCGGAGGGCCGGTCGACGCTCGGGCTGGCTGCCGTGGGCGGCGCTGGTCGCCGGCACCGCTGCCAGCCTGTCGGCGAACGTGGCGGTCGGCGGGTCGGACTGGGTGGGCAAGGCGGTCGCCGGGTGGCCCGCGCTGGCGCTGCTGCTCGCCGTAAAGCTGCTCTTCAGCCTCCTCGACAACGGGCCCGGCGGCGAGGTGGCTCCCGACACGCGTCCCGCCCCGGAAGCGGCGGTTGCCGGGACGGCGGCCTTGTCGCCCAGCCAGTGGGTGGGACGAAGTATCAGCACTCGTCCCGGGATCACGGCTGGCGAGGTCGCCGTCGAGTTGGGCGTTTCGAAACGGCACGCCCGCCGCTTGCTGGCCGCCCACGCACCCCACGATTCAGCTCTGCATTCTCACGACGCCGTTGACTGAGCCGTCCGGAGGGTTCGTCTCGAAGGCTATCGGTACCTCTGGAGTTCGGCGCGACGTCACAATCGGTGGCGATAGCTCACCTTTGGGCGTCCGCTCTCGCCGCATCCAGGCTGTGACTTGCGTCACTCAATCGCCGGACCCACCCGTACCTACCCGGACTGAGGCGCACCCACCCGGACGCGATCGGACAGTCGACCTTCGCACCCCCGCCGACCTGCGGAAACAGTGCCTTCCCAAGGGTAGGTGATCGAGCTACGCTGATCAATCACAGGCCAGGTCTAACGCCACCTGCCCGAGCGCCACGAAGCGCCGGGGTGCGCGTAGCCAGCCTCGATCTAGCCGGCCTCGCCGGCCTGTTTGCCTTCGCCGCACCACCAACAGCGGCGAGCTACAGGCGCCGACCGGCAACTGTCGATCATCAGCCAACACCGGGCTGCGTTACGCCTGCGCTCATACCCCGGATCCACGACGCTGCCCTGGCGATGCCGGGGCAGTCCCGGCCGTCGACAACACCATAGTGACCAACCACTCACGGCCTCCGCTGCTGCAGCCCGTCCGGCCCGGACCACTTCACCAGCGCCCCAAGCGGAGCGCCGTTGACCCGAGTACGGGTTATCGGAGAGTCGGCTGTGTTTGCACGACAAGAGCTTGGATTCGCTGGCGACTCGGTCTGAATGCACTTAGACTCGATATTCCACTCTGGCCTGTGGTCGCGCGCGGAAGGTAGACTCCTGGTTCCGGTGCGGCGACGGAACGGAGTTTGAGGTGACGGTCATGCCGGCGCTAAGGGCAATGGCGACAGTCGACCACCAGCCCGGCGCGACGCGGGCGGCAGTGTGGAACACGAACAGGTCGGTGGGCGACGACTTCGGTGTGTCTCATGGCAACGCGGTTGTCGTCGATCTAGAGCGAGATCCGGAAGCCACGGCGAAGCTCGCCTCGCTCACGATGAGAAGCGCCGTGGTGTTGACGCCGGGGTCAACCGTCACTGGGTTGCCGTGGAACGGCTCAGTACTCACGGAAGCCGACATCACTGAGTTCGTGGCTGAGACGCAAGAACATCAAGCCGATATCTTGGCCGCGGTCAATCGCTATCGCAAACGCGTGAAGAGCAAGATCGTAGACCCGAGCTTTCCGGTAGTTCCGGCGAAGCGCCGGGCTTCTGGCGCCCAAGACACGCCCGAGCAACGCGCGTTGGCAACCGCCAACTTTTTGGCTCTGGCGTGGGCATTCTGGCTGGCTACCGAGAGCGAGCGTCAACGACGCACGGTGCATCCAACTACCGGCGCGACACCGTGGATGATGCCCGGTGACCTGAACGCCGCTGAGATCGCCGAGTTCCCGCCCCGCTTCGCGCAGCGCGTCTACCTCGTCAGGACGAGCTGAGCCTCGTAGCGCATCAACGTCACCCCACAGACCGACCGGAGCGATGTGTTGTCCACAGCCACCATTGTCCGCACTGATGAGTTCGAGCGCGCCCTGCACGTCCTCGACAGTGGTGGTCACCTCTTCCTGACAGGGAAGGCCGGTACGGGAAAGTCGACCCTGATTCGTCATTTCATGGCGCATACCGATCGTCGGGTCGTGGTGGCGGCGCCTACCGGGATTGCCGCACTGAACGTCGATGGCTACACGATCCACCGCCTTTTCGGCTTCGGCACGACTACCTCGCTGGACAAGATCCGGAGCGGCAAATCGCGCCCCGGCGGGAACGTCAAGGTCATCAACACGCTGCAGACGCTGATCATCGACGAAGCTTCGATGGTGCGTGCTGACCTTTTCGACATGATGGCAGCGACACTGGAACGGTACGGCCCTCAACCGGGCGAGCCTTTCGGGGGCGTTCAGATCGTACTTGTCGGTGACCTGCTGCAGCTACCACCGGTGGTCCTCGAGGCAGAGACTGAGCACTTCACCACCCGCTACGCCACTCCATACTTCTTTTCCGCTGATAGCTTCGATCGAGAAGCCTTTCCGACGATCGCCCTGACGACTGTGTTTCGGCAGGTGGGCGACCGGCGTCTCACCGATGCCCTCAACGCCATCCGCGAAGGCAGCCTGCTGACGGATGTGGAGGCGTTGCTCAACGCACGAACCGATCCCGGGTTCGAGCCACCCGATGACGACCTCTGGTTGACGCTCGCCCCGACAAACCGAAGCGTGCGGGCCCGTAACCACGAACGTCTCGTACGCCTGGAAGGCGAGAAGTACACCGTACATGCGGTCCGGGCCGGAGACCTGGACGACTTCGAACCACCCGCCGACGAGGAGCTGTCCTTCAAGGTCGGCGCCCAGATCATGATGCTCAACAACGACTCGGGCGGCCGCTGGGTCAACGGCACCATCGGTCGAATCGAAACCGTCAGCTACCACAACGGTGAACTCGTCGTCAGTGCCCAGTTTCGCGACGGTACATCCGCGGAGTTCGGGCCGCACACGTGGGAGGTCACCAGGCCGGTCGCCGACGCTGGCTCCTTGCGCAATGAAACCGTCGGAACCTTCACTCAGCTTCCGTTCAAGCTCGCCTGGGCCATCACCATCCACAAGAGTCAAGGCCAGACGCTCGACCACCTGGTCGTAGACCTGGCCGGCGGCGCGTTCGACTTCGGGCAGGTGTATGTGGCACTTAGCCGCTGCACCTCGCTCGACGGGCTCGTCCTCACTCGGCCCGTGCGCGCCCGGGACCTGAAGACAGACCGCCGAGTACGACGCTTTCTCCGTGAAACTTCCAATCGGAGCGGCCGGCAGCGGTACTGCGGCATCGGAGTCCTCACGGTTGGCCGGGACGGGATCGTCGACCGGCGCCGCCCGATAGAAGTAGCCGTTGCCTTCGATGACGGCACCGCGATCAGCACACTCATCAACCCCCAACGCGACCTCGGCGACGCGCGCACGGCCTACGGCATCGGTGTCACCGACATCCTGCTTGCACCCACACTCGCGCAAGCATGGGCGACCCTCGGTCCGCTGCTGGAAGGCTTCACCCCAGTGGGTGTCGGCACGGACGAGGTGCTGTCCGCGCTCGAAGGCGAACTCAAGCATTTCGACGTCGTGGAGCCGTTCCCGGTCGGAATCGACCTCCCACCCGGCGTCCTCACATCTCAGGAACGCCTCGGCCTTCAGGCTGGCAACGCACTCGACCGGGCCAGGGCAGCTCTGTCCGTCTTCACGAGGGTGGGTGACACCGATTCCGACGATGGGGGCTTCGGTGAATATGGTGCTGGCGACGCCTGCGGCTGTCTCCTCCTGACCCGTGACTCGGCTGTGACATCACCGAACTCACCCACCCTGCCGAATCTGTCCGCGCTGCTGCACATCGGACGTGCGGTCGGCGCTGTCCTCCGTGACGGCGCCACCACGGCGGAACCAGCACCCGACAGCGCTGGCGCGGCCCTTCCCGAGCCGATTCGGCACGCGGTCGAACAGCAGCTGACCTCGGCGATCAACGCCGCGGTCAGCATCCCATCAGACCTAGCCACACGACTCAGAGCCGTTGACCGCCTCCTCGGAACCGCCGTCGCGGGCATCGCCGAGGGTCGGATGGGCGCCAGTGCCGACCACGCCACGCTGTTCGTGCCTGGCGCCCGGGTGTGCTTCACCGGCACGGTCATCGACCGCAGCGGCACCAAACTATCCAAAGACGACTTGCGCAAGCTGGCCGAAGCCTGTGGCCTGATCTGGGTTGAGTCAGTGACCAAGAAGAAGTGTGACGTCCTCGTTGTCGCCGAGGCTGGTACCCAGTCCGGTAAGGCCAAAGCCGCCATCAAATGCGGCACCCCGGTCGTCCTCGCCGCTGACTTTCTCGCCAGCATGTCGCGGTGATCTGACCTCCAGCTTTCGGGCGCAACGGCCGGCCTCTGCCGTTGGCCGCGCGCCGTACTCTTGCTTGAGACAGCCACCGGGAATTAGCTCTCGCGCAGGCGGGCGCCGTGGTTCGTTGCAAGCGCATCGAGGACCTTCTGACGGGCTCTCCCGATGTCGTCAGCGGTCGGTGTACGGTCCGGCACCTGAATCGCCACGCGGAGGCTCAGCGAGCGGTGATCGGCGGGGACCCATTCGCCGCGGAACTCGTCGAGGTAGGCGACGCTGTGAACCGGCGGGCCGACGGCGCGAGTCGTGGCGGCTATGCCGTGCCAGGTGACTGTGTCTGAGACGACGACGGAAAGGTCGAACTCGGAGTCGGGGTGTTCCGGTAGCTGCCGGTATGCATTCTCGCGGGTGGTGTACGCGGTCAGGGCACCGAGGTTGATCTCGAAGGCCGCGACGTGGACGTCGATGCCGGCGGTGCGGCGAACCCGATTGGTGAGAAGCCCCAGCGTGCCGACCTGACGGCGACCGCTCATGATCGCCAGGCGCGCTGACTGGTCGGCCCAGGTGTCGGTACCGGGAGCCAGGTCCAGGTCGAGGTCGGTGAGGTGGGCGTGCCGAGCGAGGGAATCGAGGATGCCTTTGGCACGGCGGAACAGGATCACGCCGTCGCTGCCGGTCAGCGCCGCCGCGACGTGGCCCTGCGTGGGCGGCAGGTGTTCGGCCGGCCTGCCGTCCTGGGTTGCGCTGTCAGTGCGGAAGACCGTGCCGACCTCGTACACGCCGAACTCGCTGCGGTAGCGCAGGTTGCTGGCGACGGCTTCGAGCAGGCCGGGGATTAGTGACGGGCGAAGGCTGTCGCGGTCCGGAGCTGGAGCACCCTCGATCCTGACGGTTGCCTGCTTGTCGTGGCCTGTGGCGGCTAGCAGCGCGTCGCTGGTCCACGGGTAGGTGACGACCTCGCGCAGGCCGGCGCGGGCGAGCTGCTCGCGTACGACGCGGTCGAGTGGCTTGGCGTTCAGGTCCCGAACTCGTCGCAGGGCGACAGCTAGGCCGGCGGTTGGGATGGTGTCGTAGCCGCGGATCCGGGCGACCTCTTCGATGATGTCGTGGGGTCCGCTGATGTCGCCGGTGGAACGCCACGTGGGGGCGGTGACCTGCAGGTGTCCGTCGAGTTCGAGGACCTGGAACCCGAGTGCCTCCAGCGGTCGTGCCACTTCGTGGGCGCTCAGTGGTTGCCCGATGCGGGTCGACAGGTAGTTGAGGTCGGTTGCGACAGTGGCGGGGTTGGTGGTGGTGTGGGCGACGTCCTGGCTGGCGTGCAGGCGGACGTCCGGTGCGGTGTCGGTGAGCAGGCGCAAGAACAGTCCGGTGGCGGCGTCAACGCGCGGGGTGTCGAGGTCCTTCTCGAAGCGCGCCGAGCCTTCGGTGCGGATGCCAAGCCGCTGGGATGCGCGCCGGATTGGCTGGGGCAGGAAGTTCGCGACTTCGAGGACGAAGTGGCGGCTGTCGTCGGTGACGGCGCTGGCGGCGCCGCCGATGACCCCGGCGACTGCCACAGGGCCGTTGGCGTCGGTGACGATCGGGGTGCCAGGGTCGAGTTCGCGGGTGTGTCCCGCGATGAGGTCGACCTTGATCGGGGCGTCAACGGCCCGAACACCCAGCGGGGTAGTGATGCCGTCGGCGTCATAGACGTGGGTGGGCTGGCCGACGGCGAGCATGACGTAGTTGGTCAGGTCGACGCACAGGTTGCGGGGGTTCTCGCCGATGCGGGCGAGCCGGGAGCGCATCCACAGCGGCGCGGGTCCGAGCTGGTCGAGGTCGAAGGACACGGCGAGGAAGCGCCGGCACAGTGCAGGGTCGAAGTCGCCCAGCAGGCCGTCGGTCGCTGGTGGCAGCGCGTGGGTGGGCAGCGGGTTCAGCGACAGGCCGTAGATGGCGGCCAGCTCGCGGGCGATGCCGTAGTGGCCCCACAGGTCGGGGCGGTTGGTGAGCGACTTGTTGTCGATCTCCAGGACCCAGTCGTCGTACCCGATCGCCTCGGCCAGCGCAGTGCCGGCCGGTACGTCGAGATCGGCGGCGTCGAGCAAGGCAGTGTCGCCGCCGGCGAATAGGTTCTGCACGCCGAGGTCTGCGGGACAGACGAGCACGCCCTGACTGTCGATGCCCATCACCTGGGGGACGGCGACCTCGCGGAACTGGTCGCCGCCGCGTGGCGTCAGGCGGGCGCCGGGCAGCGCGAGGGCCAGGACCCGACCCGGCATGAGGTCGGTGACCCGGCTGGCCACGCTCAGCGGCGTGCCCGTGCCGATGTCGCAGGTCAGCCGCACGCCCTTGTCGCCCAGCGGGACGACATCGCTGACGTGGGTGACGACGACCTGGTGGAGTCGTTCGCTGGGGTTGGTCCAGGCTTCGACCTCGACGGTCTTGAGGGTGAGGTCGTGGGCGAGGGTCTTGATGTCGAGGTCGGCGGGCAGGTCGACGTAGTCGCGTACCCAGTCCAGGGAGATCTTCACGAGGGCCTCTCTCAGGCGAACTGGGTCAGGAAGCGCAGGTCTGCCGAGTGGAACAGGCGGACGTCGTCGATGCCGTAGCGCATCATCACCAGCCGGTCGAGGCCGACGTTGACGTAGAAGCCGGTCCACTCGTCGGGGTCCAGGCCACCGGCGCGCAGCACGTTGGGGTGCGGGGCGCCGCCGGGCATGACCTCCAGCCAGCCGACCTGTCGGCAGGTGCGGCAGCCTTGTCCGTCGCAGACCTGGCAGCGCATGTCGATCTCGAAGCCGGGTTCGACGAACGGGAAGAACCCGGTGCGCATGCGGGTTTCGACGGGCTTGCCGAAGACGGTGTCGAGGATGGTGTCGACCAGGAACTTGCCGGCCGTCAGCGGAATGTCCCGGTCGACGATGAGGACCTCGTACTGGAAGAACGCACGCTCGTGCCGGGCGTCGGTCGACTCATTGCGGTAGACGCGGCCGGGGTAGACAAACCGGAACGGCGGCTCGTGCTCACGCATGTAGCGGATGCTCGCGCCAGTGAGGTGCGGGCGCAGACAGAGCCGCTGGGCGCCGGTCTTGCCATCGGAGCCGGCGAGCCAGTACGTGTCCATGGACTCGCGCGCGGGATGGTCGGCGGGGAAGTTCATGTAGTCGAACTCGAACAGCTCGGAGGAGATCTCCGGACCGGAGTAGACCTCGAAGTTGAGCGCGGCGAAGGCGTCGTTGAGGTCGTACATCAGCTGCACGGTCGGGTGCAGGCCACCCTCACCGCCGGCGACCAGCAGGCCGGGCACGGTGACGTCGAATGGCTCGGTCAGCGCGGGCTCGGAGTCCAGTAGCGCCTCCTGGCGCGCGGCGAGGGCCTCCTCCAGCTCGCCTTGGGCGGCGCCGACCGCGGCGCCGATGGTCTTGCGTTCGGCGGGTGCCAGGGAGCCGATGGTGCGTCTGAACGCCAGCAGGGTGCCCGAGCGGCCCAGAAACTCCCGGCGCACGTCGTCCAGCGCGGCCATGGTGGTGGCCTCGGCGGCGGCGGCCATGGCCTGCTCGCGCACGGCGGCGAGCCGTGTCAGCAGGTCGGCGTCGGGGCTGGTCATCGGGTGTCACATCCGCATCGTCAGACGGAATTGTCAGGGAGCTGAGCTGTAGCGCAATCGTAATCGGCGGCGGCCGGGCGCAGGTTCCGCCTCGGGTGGCGTCAGCCGGTGGCGTAGGGGTCGGTGAGGCCGAAGATCGCGTTGAGTTCTGGCCTGGCGGCAGCGCGCGACCGGACGTACCGGAGGAACTCCGGCGAGAACTCCTCGCCCGGGAAGGTGCGCATCCACGGCACGGCGTACACGAACCACAGGCCCAGCCGCGGATGTACCGACGGGTTGGCGGTCGCGGTGTGCCGCAGGTTGGCGTGGAAGAGCAGCATGTCGCCAGGATCCAGCTCGACCGGCACGCCGTCGGGCTCGCCGCCGTCGTGCGCGCGGTGGGTTCCGGGGAAGACGCGGGTGGCGCCGTTGCCCGCGCGGGTCGGCGTGAGGGCGAAGGTGACCTTGACCATCAGGGTGGACTGGTGGTGAGGGACGCCGGGCAGATGGGCGACGTCGGAGTGCGGGCCGGTGTGCGCTGCCGTGCGGGCCGGCTTGACGTGGCCGTAGGAGCAGATCAGGCGTGGCGTGGTGCCGGCGAAGACCTCGCGCAGGCTGCGGACGAGGGCGGGCTGGGCGGCGAGGTCGGCGAACAGCGGATCCCGCTGCACGAGGCGCCCCACCATGAGCTGGTTCGGCACAGGTGCGCTCGGCGGCGGGAGCTGCGCCACGAGGGCACGACGCAGCCGCTCGACCGCCGCCGGGTCCAAGGCGCCGCGGATAACGCCGAAGCCGTCGGCCCGGAAGGCTTCGCCGAAGGCGGTGAGTGGATCTGTCGTCGCGGTGGTCACGGCTGGCTCCTTCGGGTCGAGGTGACGAGGGCGCGCAGCCTGCGGCGCTGGCGTGGCAGGTCCGCCTGGTCAGCGCGTCGGTAGACCTTGATGCCCACGCGTGGGGGCAGGACCGCGACGCCGCGGCGGGCGTGCGCGATGAGCTGGTTGGCCGTCTCGGCGAGGTGGCTGGAGAGCGCCGCGAGGTGGCCGGGATCGGTGGCGGCGACGGCCTCGTGCTTGAGGTCCAGGATGATCAGCCGGTCGCAGAGTTCGCCGATGGTCTCGCTGTAGTAGCGGCTGGCGCCGTCGCCGGGGCGGTAGTCGACGCGGGTGTCGATGGCGGTGATGAGGCGGTGGCGCCGGGCGTTGCTGCTGTCGATCTCGGCCTTGAGGACAGCGAGGCGTTCGGGTGCGGCGTCGCGGTCGCGACTGGCGTCCTCCAGCCGCCACTGGCGCCGGTGCACGGTATTCAGGTCGGCGAGGAGGTGCCGACCGAGGTCGAACTCGGCGGCGAGGCCGGCGACGATGTCGTACGGCCGTGCGGGCTGGGTGGGGATCATGATGCGGTCGCTCCTTCGGGAGGCGGTACCTGGCGCGTGGGGAGCTGACCGGTGGCGATGCGTTCGGTGGCTGCGCGCAGTACCGGTTCCCACTGGTCGGGTTCGGGTTGGAACAGCAGGTGGGCTGCGGCGTACCAGTCGGTCGGGGCATGGGATGTTCCCCACCGCCAGTCAGGTTCGTGCCGGAGGCAGATCAGGGTGGGCACGCCGAGAGCGCGCGCCAGGTGGGCGGTGACGGTGTCTGCGGTGACGACGACATCGCAGGCGGCGATGACCGTGGCGGTGTCGGTGAAGTCGGTGATGCCGGGGTCGCGGACGCCTGGCGGTAGGGCGCGGATGTCTCGGCGACGGTGGATGGTGACCACGTCGGCGCCCGGAAGCCGGGTGAGCAGGCGGCATGCCCGAGCGGGAAAGGATCGTCCGGGGAATCCGCGACGTGGTGTGCTGCGCCAGGCCACGCCCACGGTCAGCCGTCCGGGCGCCCGCGCGACCGCCGGGGCGGCCAGGTACGCGTCGGCCGGCTCCGGGCGCAGGGACGGTAGGCGTGCCGGGAGTGACATGAGGCGTTCCCACCTCGTGCCTGGTCCCCAGATGGCGGCCCGCGCGCGTGACTTGGCGAGCACTGTCACGCCGGCCAGCGGCGGCGCCTTTCGCACGGCGGGAAGTAGCTCGTCGTGGATGGCGAGCACGGTGCGGTCGGCCAGCGCGGCCGCCGCCGGGACATGGCGCAGGAACTGGATGGCGTCGCCGAATCCCTGCTCGGCGACGAGGACCAGTTGCTCGCAGCGGCTGCCTTCCCAGCGGGTTACACCCGGCAGCGTGTCCACCGGTCGGGAAGGGTGCAGGTCGTAGAGGTCCCAGCCTTCCCGGCAGCCGGTGGCGCGGAGCAGTTCTACGCCCACCTCGTATCGCTGCTCGGCGGATGGGACGGCGGCGCGCAAGATCTCCGCAGCCTCGGCTCGGCGGCCACCCTGCAAAGCGGTCTGAGCGGCCGACAGTAGCCGCTCGGCGTCGGTGTTCATGCCGTTGCCCCGGGCAGGCGGGCATGGGTAAGCCGGAAGGCGCGGCGGAGCCCCGGCAGGCTGAACAGGAGCCGTTGCCCGGCGGGAAATTGTCGGGTGCAGGCGGTCGGCTGATCCAGCAGCGAGACCTCGGCGAGTACTTCCATGCGTCGGCCGTTGGCGCGCAGGCTGCGGGTTCTGTTCGTCGTCCAGACGTACGGCGGGCGGCCGCCGGCGAGCGCAGGCGGGCGGTTGGCCAGCCGGGCCGCCAGCGGCGACAGGCTGTCGAAGAGCAGGTATGCGCCGGGCAGGACGCATCCGAGCGCGTCGAGGAAGTCGCCGACCGCCGCGGGCCGCTGGTAGGCCAGGAGCGCCTCGCACACCACCGCGACTGGCCCGTCGGCGGGAAGGGCGTCGCCGATCCAGTTCTCGACGCGCAGCGCGTCACCGGCGACGCGGATGACCTGGTCGTTCGGCAGCCATCGGCGACGCAGGTCGATGATCGAGGGCGCGTCCACCTCCAGGTAGCGGCGCGCCAGGCTGGGCAGGCGTTCGGCGCGGGTGTTCAGCCCGACGCCGAGGTCGATGACGGCGCCCAGCGGCTGGCCAAGGCGCTCGGCGAGCGCGGCCAGCCAGGTGTCGATGACCTTTCCCCGGATGCAGCAGCCGGCCCGGGTCGAGGCGTCCACGGACCCGCCGGGCATGACGGCATCCAGCCGCTGCGCCAGGTCGGCGGCGGCGCGGTCGCCCAGGATCGGTGACGGCGAGGCGGCGTCTTCCGCGCGAGCACGCAGGGGCACCAATGCCGTCGCGGCCAGTGCGTCCAGGTCGGCGAGCGTGACGGTGGCGGCCATCATCTGCTCCTCGGGGTCAGCGGCGGGTATGGGAAGTCGTCCTGGTGCACCGAGACGCCGGCCGGGATGTAGAGGGTTGCCAGGCCCATGCGGGGCAGGTCGCTGGTGTTGGCTGCGCTGCGGTGCACCGTCAGGCCGTGGTGCAGCACTGCTTCGCCGGGCGTCAGGGCCACCGTGTGCGCTGCGGACGCGTCGACCAGGTCCTCGGGGAGGTCCAACGCTTGCTGCTGCCCGGTCTGGCGGTGTGGCAGCCGCCCTCGGTGCGAGCCGGGCACGTACTGCACGCCGCCGTTCGTGGCGTCCACCGGATCGAGGGCGGTCCAGCAGGTGATGAGCTGCTGATCCCCGAGGTACGGGTAGTAGGGCAAGTCCTGGTGCAGGCCGAGTTCCAGCCCCACCGTGGGCGGCTTGTGGAACAACAGGCTGGTCAGGGCCGCCGGCTCCTCGCCGAACAGGTCCGCCACCAAGCCGGCGACGCGGGCGCTGGTGGCGTTGAGCCGGAACGCCGGGTTCATGTGGCACAGGTGCAGCGCCACCCGCACGTGCGGGTCGGCGCCAGTCGCGCGGAGCAGGTGCGTCTCCGGAAGCGAGGGCGGCTTGCCGTCGAGGCCGAGGAGCCGCCCAGCGACCTCCTTGAGCATCCGGGCGTGCTCCGGCGCGGATACCCGCCCCACGGCTAGGTATCCGCGCTCAGAGAACGAGCGCCGCTGTTGGTCAGTCAGTCCAGGCACGGTGGAGTCCCTTTCCGCCCGAGGCTCGGGCGAACGCGCAGCAGCGGCGGTTGGCGGGGTTACTTGGCGGGCCAGCTCCAGCTCATGGCCCCGCCGGCGGCGCGCTCGTGCGCGCCCGAGACGACCGCGGTCGCCGCGGCGGGCCAGCTCCAGCTCATCGCCCCACCCGAAGCCCGCTCGTGGGCTCCGGCGACGACCGAATCGGCGGCCGCTCCGCCTGCCGAGGCGCGGGCCAGCCACTCCAGAAGCTCACGGCCCGACTCGTGGTGCTTCTCCTCGTCGGCGCCGATCCCCGCGTACGCCTCGCGGATGTCGCCGAACGGGATGTCCGCCAGCTCCTCGATCGCCGCCGCGGAGTAGCCCTCGTGCACGATGTTGATGTCCAGCAGCGCCGCGAACGGGTTACCTTCGTCGACCGCCGCCATGAGGCTCGCCCAGTGAGCGTCGCTGGCGAGCACCTCGGGCAGCTGGGCGACCTTGGCGTCGATGTCGGCCTGCATGTCCGCCGGCACGAGCGCCCGCAGGATGTCGAAGTGCCGGGCCTCATCCGAGACCTGCTCGGTCACCTGGGCGAGGATGTGTGCCGGGATCAGGTGCGCGCCCCGCGCCAGGACCGCCGAGAGCTGCAGAACGACCTTCAGCTCGTCAACGGCCCGGTCGCCGATCCAGGACCGCAGCTCAGTCTCCGAGATCGCCAGGCTGCCGTCCGGGTGGAAGAACCCCTCCCGGATCTCCTTGCGCACCTTCGCCTTGGAGGCGTCGAACCGCTCTAGCACCGTGTCGAGTGTCGCCATGCTGGCTCCTCCGTCGAGCTGTCAGAACCGGCGGGCGGGTCGCGCCGCCGGACGCCTTCGAGCCTCGCGGCTGGCGGGACGGCTAGAAACGGAGTGCTGACCTACTGTTGCCCTAGTCTTGATGGCGCCGCCGTCACGGGTGGCGGAGCGATGACACATCCGGAGGGGCGCTGACCGGTGACCGCGATCATCAAGTGGTCTGGCCACGAGGCGCGGCTGCTGCGGCAGGCTCGGCGGATGAGCGTCCGCGAGTTCGCCGGCCACCTCGGCGTGAACGACGCCGCCGTTTCGAACTGGGAACGCCGTGGTACGCAGGCCCGGCTGCGCTACAACACCCAGCAGATCTTGGACGCAGACCTCGGTCAGGCCCCGGCCGAGGTGCAGCGGCGGTTTGTCGCGGCGTTAGACGCCGCCGGGCCACCGACCGTGCCGGCGG
The DNA here is from genome assembly GCF_014647915.1 of Pilimelia terevasa. Taxonomy (GTDB): domain Bacteria; phylum Actinomycetota; class Actinomycetes; order Mycobacteriales; family Micromonosporaceae; genus Pilimelia; species Pilimelia terevasa. Next base: position 3,279 of record NZ_BMQC01000010.1, on the reverse strand, counting down.
CCCGGCAGAGCGACGATCAAACGGTGGGCAAGGAAACGCTGGGGACCTGTTCGGCCGCCCGGACCCGACAGCTGCTGGACCTGATGAACGCCGAGACACCCCACCCGCACTACCTGGCACCGACGCACGCGACCGCCAGCCTCGACGGGTTCATCGTGTCGCCGTCGCGGGTGCTGGTGGTCCAGGGGCCAGCAGGATGTGGGAAGACGATGTTCGGTCGGCACGCCGCCGCCCATCTGCGTGGGCGGGCGGACGTGCAGCTGCACTCGGCCCACGCATGGGGCCGCCGTGAAACCGACCTCGCGGTCGAGATCCTTCGCTTCGGCTCCTGCCCCGCCGGGCCCGATGCGCTGCTGACGCTGGAGTCGGAGTGCGGTCGGCTCGAGCAGCCGATGGTGGTCGTGGTGGACGCCATCGGCACGCACGACGAACTCGACGGTGTCGCCCGCGAGATCGACCGAATACTGCGCCAGGTGCTCGATCCGAGGCTGCGGTTTCTCCTGCTCGTACGCACCCCGCCGGGTATCGACTTGTCCTCGCATCCAGTGCTCGCCGCGTCGACCTACGAGTCGAATCCTGGCGGGGCCTCGAGCCACGGTATCGACTCGTGGGGGCTCGACGACGCAGCACAGGTGTGGGACAGAAGCAGGAGCGAGACGGCGCCTGCCTTCAGGCGCCTACCCAAGCCGATTCAGGAGCTTGCCCGCCTGCCGCTGTACCTACACCTCATGCTCGCTGCTGACCGCGACGGGCCGTACCCGGCGAACCCGGCGATGCTGCTCGACTTCTGCAGTCGGGCAATTCTGCGCCGCACCGCCGACGACACCCCGCGGCAACTCGACGCTCTGACGGCTCTGGCGATGTCGCAGCTCCCAGACCTGACGCCTGGTGGTCCGCCGCCCGCCGGGCCGCGTGAAGAGGAGGAGGAACACCCACCGCTCACCCGACGGAACCCCGGAGACAGACTCGACTTCGCCCACGACCTCATGCGCGAGTACTTCCTCACGCGCGGCGCGGTTCGCGAGCTGGTCACCGCCAACCGTGCGGTGGAGCTGATCAACTTTCTGAACCGCCTTGCCGACGCGGCTTCCGCGTCAGCGACCGCCCGCAGCGTCTTCGGGCTGCTGGTCCACCAACTCGACGCGGTGGAGCGCAGCGTGCTTGTTGATGCCGCGCTCTCTGGCGCGATCTCGACGACCACGGCCCTTCCGCTCCTGCTGGAATCCGCGATGCCGGGGTCCGGCTTCACCACCGCCGAAGTCCTCCGCCGATGCGCCCAGCGATGCGCGCAGGAGGACGCACCGGACCTCGTCCACGCGCTCATGCGGAACCCGGCCGTGATCGAGGCGCTCGGAGGCGACTTCCCGCGCTGGCTGCTCGGCCTGCTGCGACGATTCCGTACCGCAATCTGGTCCGACATCCTCACGCTCATCGAGAGTCGCCCGGACGCTGCCCTATCTCAGGATCTACTCGGGGCAGCGCAGTTCGACAACGCCGACGAGGCCAGCTTCTTCGCCCGCTTCTGCTATCTGTTTGCCGCCGACGAACTGCCGCCGTATGCCGACGGCCTCGCCGGCCATTCGGCCTGGCGCGTCCGGGCAGCGCTCGCCGACGGCCTCTGCGACAGCCGGACTCGCCGCACCCAACACCGTCAAGCGCTGATGCTGGCCCTGGCACGAGACGCCGACTACAAGGTGCGTGCCGCCGCAGCAAGCGCCGAGCCAGGACTGGCCCTGGAACTCGTCGGCGACGAGAACTGGCATGTGCGCTCGTGCGTGCTTCGCGGGCTCATGCAGGGCCTCACCAGCACCATGACCGCCGGTGGCGGCGGAACTGTCGAAGCCGTGCTCGCGGCGATCGGCGCCGACACGTCATGGCGGCACGCGCCTTTCCATTCCGCCGTCCTTGCCAACCGCCTCGCCCTCGCGGCGGGTAGCCATCCGTCAGGCCCGACTGAGGCAGCCCTGTTCGGGCTCCTCCGCGAGATCCGCACCGGATGGACGTCGCTGCCACCGGCGATTCATGATCAGGTAATCCAACACGGGCATGCCAGCACCGACCCCGTGGCCAGGGCCGAGGTACTCGCCCTCGACGTTCACCCGCCGCGCGAGACCGCCGAGCTGCTGGGAGGCGACCTTCGCACTCGCAGCTCGGCGTACCGACGACTTCGTGGCGCCCGGGCGGTGCAGGTGGCGCTTGACACCACGGACCTGGACCACGCGATTCGCGTCGCCCGTGCCGCCGCCAGCGCAACCCTGCCGCTCATCGAGGTTGGCGACCCCCTGATCAAGGCGGTTGGCATGGCCGCCGTCCGTGCGATCAAGGCAGCCGGGGACGCGACGGTGGTGGTGGAGATGATGTCCGCCGATTGGGGCCGGGACCAGGTAGTGCTGGCGGCTGAGGCCGGCGCGGACGTGGTCCTGCTCATCGGCCCAGCGAGTGTCGCCAGCGTCGCCGCGGCGGTCGGCGCCGGCCGGCGTCTCGGCGTCCCGATCGTGTTGGACGTCCCACCGAACGTCAGCTCATCCTGGATCCGAGACATGGAACGAGCTGCGGTCGACGGCCTGGCCGTGACCACGAACATCGACCTCGGCGTCGGAGGCGTCGACCCGCTCGCCGCCGCCCGAACGCTACGAGCATGGACGCAGCTGCCGGTCTCTGTTTCCGGTGGGTTCAGCCCCGCCGACAACGCCGCGCTCGCCAGCCCCGACTGGGACATCCTGATCGTCGGCCGCAGCGTCACCGAGGCCGTCGACCCCGCCGCTGCCGCGGCCCGTTTCGCCCAACACGTCGCCGCCCATCACCGAGGAGCCCGATGAAGATCTCGCCTATGCGTCAGGAGCACATCGCGGAGGTCATCGAGCTGATGAGCCTCGGTGAGCCCTACATCCGGCCTCGCACGGCCTCTGACTACTGGCTCTACGCGAAGCTGTTCTCCTCGACCTGCCCGCTCGCGTTCGTCAACGACCAGCTGGCCGGCGCGGTCTTTGCCTTCCGCAGCCAGGACGATCCCACCGACGTCTACATCCAGGACGTCATGGTCCACCCCGACCACCGCCGCCACGGCATCGCATCAGCACTGCTCACAGGGGTTGGGGACCAAGCCCGCGGCTGGGGCTGCCAGCGCCTCTACTTGACATCCGAGCCGGAAAAGGGTCTGCTGCACCAACTGGTGACAGTTCTAGTCAGGCGGCCTGACTGGCCGGTGGAGTCATGATGGTCTCGTACTCGATAGGGGTCAACCGGGCCAGCGACCGTTGTCGTCGGCGCCGGTGGTAG
>NZ_BMQC01000009.1 GCF_014647915.1 Pilimelia terevasa | reverse complement strand
GTGGTCTGCGGGCGATCGGTGAGGAGCTGCGGGGGATGTCGGAGGCGTCGCCGGAGTCCGGTACGGCGACGGAGTTGGTCCGGCAGGCGTCGACGCGGATCACGGATCTGGCGGGTTGGTTGGAGGGTCGGGAGCCGGGGGCGGTGTTGGAGGAGGTGCGTGCGTACGCGCGGCGTAGTCCGGGCACGTTCCTGCTCGGTGCTGCGGCGCTGGGGGTGCTCGCCGGCCGGGTCACCCGCAACCTCGGCGCCCCGCCGGCAGCCGGTGCGCGACCGACCGCCGTACCGTCGACCTCCGGTGCCTCCTCGACGTCCGGCGCCCACGCGACTTCGGACGCCCACACGACTTCCGGCGCCTTCGGGGCGTCGGGTGCCCACGCGGCGTCGGGTGCCCTCTCGACTTCCGGCACCCCGGGGACGTCCGGTGCCCAGGAGACCTTCAGCGGACCGTCGACCTCCGGTGTCCCGGTGTCGACCGGGGCCGGGGGCCGCTCCGCGGCGGGTGCGGCGACGTACGGCACCCCGACGGCCACCGGGACGGCGCCCGCGCCGACCACCCCCCTCCCGGCCGGGGTCGACCCGGCGAACCTGCACGCCGACCCGGCCGCGACGAGCGCCTTCGCCACGGGGACCGCGCCGGTGAACCCCGGCTACGCCGGCGGCGTACACGGCGACGACGCCGACCAGCACCGCCCCTTCGACCCGAGCGCGGGGGCCGGGCGATGACCGCGCCGGAGCCGTCCCCGCTGACCGACCGCTTCGGCGACGTGGGGTCCCGGTCGTTCGGTGACATGTTGGGCGCCGTGACGCAGGACCTGTCGCTGCTGGTGCGGCAGGAGATGGAGCTGGCGAAGGCGGAGTTGAAGGAGGAGGCCGGGAAGGCGGGCAAGGCCTCCGGGATGTTCGCCGGGGCCGGTGTGGCCGCGCACATGGCGCTGGTGTTCCTGTCGATCGCCGTGTGGTGGGGGCTGTCCAACGTGATGGACGGCGGCTGGGCCGGCCTGATCGTCGCGGTGGTGTGGGGGGCCGGTGCGGCTGTCCTGTACGCGGCGGCCCGCAGTCAGCTCAGCCGGCTCAAGGGGCTGCCCCGCACCGCCGACACCGTGGAGAAGATCCCCAACGCGCTCAAGCCGAACCGAGGAGCAGCCTGATGACCACCAGCCCGGACCAGATCCGCCGCGACATCGACCGTACCCGCGCCAGCCTCAGCCACGACGTGGACGCCCTGGCCTACAAGGCCAGCCCGGCCCGCATGGTCGAGGAGCGCAAGCAGCGGGTGACGGGGGCGCTGCGGTCCATGCGGGACACCGTGATGGGTACCGCCCACGACGCCGGCCACACCCTGACCACCGGTACCGCCGACCTGGGCGACCGGGTGGGCGGCGCGGTGCACGCCGTCGGCGACGCCGCCGCCGACGCGCCCGCGGCCGTGCGCCGCCAGACGCAGGGCAACCCCCTGGCGGCCGGCCTGATCGCCTTCGGCGTCGGCTGGCTCGCGTCGTCCCTCGTCCCGGGCACGGACCCCGAGCGCCGCGCCGTCGCCCAGGCCAAGGACGTTGTCGAGGAGCACGCCCCCGAGCTGAAGCAGGAACTGACCCACGCCGCCCAGGAGGTCACCGACCAACTGCGCCAACCCGCGCAGGAGGCCGTCCACGCGGTGAAGGACACCGCCACCCAGGCAGCCGACACCGTCCGCGAGGACGCCACCGCCGCCACCCGCACCGTCACCGACGAGACACGACAGGCCGGCCAGCGTCTCACCAACTGAAGCTGACATCTCACGAACGGCCAGCCCGGCAGTGGTCCCGCACCCCAGGGGTGCGGGACCACTGCCGTCTGTCCGCACGCGAATCGCGTGGGTCGAGTGCTGTCGCTGTCGGCCAAGGGCCTGAGCTGCGGGGATCGAGGACGTGTGCATGGCCGTCTGCGACGGCCTCAAGGGCCTACCCGACGCCATCGCCGCGACCTGGTTCACCGCAGGTCAGGCCGCCGCGGTGATAGCAGGAGCCGACTGGCACTATCGGTGCAGCAGACCAGAAAAAGACCAAAGGTGAGGGGGTCGCCTCCTATAACGCGGAGAGCGACGAATTCCTGAATTTGGCTCCACGGGGCCGTCAGTGAATTAAGAGACCGACTGGCTAACATTAAGTCCGCCGTAAGTGGGTTTATTACCGGCCGGTAATACGGTTTACGATACCGGCGGCCGCCGCTATGACCGGCGGGACCGCACCGGGATCCCCGCCCCGGAGCCGGCATCCCCACCCCGGAGGGAGTCATGCAGCTCGAACTGCATCATCTGCGAGCCCTGCGAGCTGTCGGCGCGACCGGCAGCCTGAACCGAGCCGCCGAGAAGCTGAGTCTTCCCCAGCCGGCGCTGAGCCGTCAGTTGCGGCGCCTGGAAAACCTGTTCGGTGGCTCCCTTTTCGACCGGCACTGCAGCGGCGTGCGGCCCACCGCGCTCGGCCGTGTCGTTCTGCGACACGCGGACGAGATTCTCGACTACTGCGCCGCCATCCACGGCGATATCGCCCGCCGCCGCGACCGGCAGGCCGGCACCATCAGGCTCGGGTGGACCGTCAGCGGCGTCGCGGACCTGCTGATGGAAGAGGTGCGCCGGCGCTTCCCCAGCATCGGCGTCGAGGTCACCGTCGGTGACTCGTTCGGCCAGGTGGCCGGCCAGCTCCTCGCTGGCGAGATCGACGTGGCGCTGATGCACGAGCTGACCGGGATGCCCCGCCCCCGGCCGAGCGGCCTGGCCGTCCAGCGCATCGTCGACGAACGGCCGCACATCCTGCTCAGCGACGTCCACCCGCTGGCCCGGCAACCGGCCGTCACGCTGCCGGAGCTGCGTGACGAGCGGTGGATCGCGGTCGCCGGCTCGGACAGCAGCATCGCGGTCCTGCACCGGTTGTGCCGGCCGTTCGGATTCACTCCGGACATCGTCCACCACCTGCCGGCCTACGGGCCGCACAGCGAGGTGATCCGGCACGACGGCAGCATCGCCATCGCGCAGGGCTGGGGGCCGGTGGCTGAGGGCACCGTCCGCCGTCCGATCGCCGGGCTGCCCCGGCTGTCCCGGCACTCGTTGGTGTACCGCCCGGACGGCTTCTGGGCGCGGCAGATGCCGGAGTTGGCGCGGGCCGTGGGGCGGGCCCACCAGGCGCGCATCGACGCGGATCCGCCGGCATAGCCGTGGACATCGAGCCGCAGCGGCTGCGCATCCTCCAGACGGTCGCCGAGACGGGCAGCATCAACAGCGCCGCCGACCGCCTGGGCATGAGCCAGAGCGCGGTCAGCCGGGCCATGCAGCGCCTGGAGCGCGCCGTCGGCCTGCCCGTGCTGCACCGTCAGCCGACGGGCATCACCTTGACCACCGCCGGCGCGATCCTGCTGGCGCACGCCGACACCGTGCTGCCGGCGGTGAGCCGCATGTTCGCCGACGTCCGGCGCTGTCTGGCTACCGACGACGGGCGGCTGTCGGTCAAACTGGGCGCCGCGCCATTCCCCACGCTCACGCCGTTCGTGCGCTGCGCGGAGAGCCTCGGCATCGCGCAGACGTCGCTGCTGGTGGACGAGTCCGGCCCGCGGCTGATGGAGCTGCTGGAGAGCGGCGAGATCGATGTCGCGATGCTCCGCCGCTTCCCGGAGCTGGATCCTGATCCCGATCTGCCGGAGTCGCTGCGGCAGGAGGTCATCGCCGACCAGGAGCCGTACCTGTGCCTGCCGGACACCAACCCGCTGGCCGAGCGGTCCGCCGTCGACGTGGTCGACCTCAGGAACGAGCATGTCGTCCTGCCGCAGCCGGAGTGCCAGCCGCTGATCGGCCACTTCCACACGGTGTGCAGCGCGGCGGGCATCCGGCCGCGGGTCAGCTCCGCCAACAGCGGCTCGGCGGTCACCGCGCTGAGCCACGCGCTCGGCGCAACCATGATCACCTACTGGTCGAATGTGGGTCGGGAGGCGCGGCGGACGCACGTGGCGTTGCGGGGCACGCCGCTGGGAGCGTCGCTGGTGCTGGCCTGGCACGCGGACGGGCCGCTCGGCGGCGAGCTGGGCGAGCGGCTGCTCGCGTCCGTCCGGGCCATGCACACCGCGTTCCTCGCCGGGTACGAGGGCCCGGCGCACGGAGCGCCGGACCCGACCCGGGGCACGCGCGCCGCCACGCCTCCGGCGCGAGCGCACGATCCACGATGGTGCCGGGCCCGTGGGCGGTCCGCGGCACGGGCGGGCCGGTAGGCGGCCGGCGGGTGCGACGGGCCCGCGGCGGACGTCCGTGGCGGTGGAGCCCGAGGCTTGTGGCGGTGGAGATCCGATGCGCCGGTCCCCTTACCGGAACCGGCGCATCGGAGTGGCGACCCGCGCCGGAGGTCAGCGAACGGGCCCGTCGAGCTCCGCGTAGCGACTGGGCCGGTCGATCTCCGCCGCGAAGTAGGCCGAGGCGCTCTTGAGGATGGCGTTGGCCCGCCGCAGCTCGCGGTTCTCACGCTCCAACTCCGCGATCCGATGGGCCTCGCCGCTCTGCGGATCCGCCCACCGGTCGGCGTCGAACCCGACCCCCTCTACCCAGCCGTGCACCATCTCCGGGTCGAGGCCGAGCTGGGCGGCGACCCGCTCGACCGCCCCGACCGCCATGACCGGGTTCCGGTGGGCCTCGAACACCATGCGCGTCGCGCGCTCGCGCAGGTCGTCGGGGTGCGCCCTGCCCCGCAGCTCATCCGGGTAGACCGCCCTGGTCGAGTGCATCGCCGTCGTCCGTCCCACATAGGGCACCGCGGCCGGAGTGGAGGTCGGCCCGCCGACTGCCGGCTCGGCGGGCCGGGGCGCCGCTTCGGCATGCTTGGGCGGGTTGCTGGCCGATGCCTTCGGCGCGCGCAAAATGCGGGAGATCCGGTGAAGGAGGACAACCACGACGATCGAGTTGGCGACAATCAGCGGAGGATTGCTGAGGATGAATGCCTGCACGGCCCACAGCGTGATGCCGGGAGTGAAAAGTGTGAACCACAGCCACGAGAATCCGCCCGGTGGCGTCGGAGCGAAGTAGTCAAGGAGGAACGCGCTCGTGCAGAGTACACACGCCGCCCATCCGATGATCTGTGGAACGGACATGTCGTCCCCCATCAGGCATTCGAGTACATCTATGTGATGCGACTCTAGCGTCATGCGGGTCGCGCGTCACGCTCGGTCCCGCAACCGGCAACACCGATGCCCGCCGTCGGCCCGGTTCCGATCCGTGCACCACCCGGCGCCCGACTTTCCGCGCGCCGCCCGGGTACTTCGGCGCCTTCGGCCGCCTCGCCACTCAGAGCTGGTGAGGGGAGTACATGCGATCGAGCGGCGTCCGCGGCCGGGGCGCGCCGCTGCCCACCGGTATCGCCGCGGCCCCGACCCAGGCTCCCGCGACGATACCGGGCGGGGGCCCGTAGCGCGAACGGCACCTCTCTTGTCCAGGCGCCGGGAGCAGATGAGGTCTCCGACACGAATCCAACAAGGGGGAGACCTCTCCGCTCCCGACGCCTGGACAAGAGAATTGCCGTCGACGGCACAGTTAGCCGGGGCCGCGGCGGCCGGCCTCCTGGCGGGCGATCTCGGCGTCCAGCGCCGCGCGGGCCGCGGCGAACGACGGGCCGCCGAACTTGCGGACCGCGTTGTAGTACAGGTCGGCGATCCGCCGGCAGGCGAAGTCCGCGCCGCAGGTGCCGTAGTGGTCCTTCTTCATGTTCGCGTCGATCTTGCGGCGGCTGGCGGCGGTGAACCGCTGCTGGCGCTTGTAGTTGCGGTACCCGAAGTCGTGCCGGTGGCAGCCGGGCAGGAAGTTGTAGCCGACGGGGCGGTCCGGGGACCACGAGCAGCCGTCGCTGCCCCAGTCCAGCTCGGCCGGCAGGGGCCGCTGCCGGCGCACGTCGCTGAAGGTGGGCAGTGGGGTGGAGTAGAGCAGTGCGTCGGTGTACTGGGCGAGCGGGTCGGGGCCGGCCGCGTGCGCGGCGACCGGTCCGGTGGTGAGGGTGGCGCCGAGGCCGACCAGGCTTGCGGTGGCCACCGCGCCGATGCGGGTGCGTATGCCGCGTCCAGACATGGGACACCTCCATGACCATCTCGCAGCGGACGGCCGGGTCGCGGGGATGCGGTACCGCTGAGCTGCGAAGACAGCACACTGGATCATCTCATGACATTCACGTCCGTGGATGACTAGACATTGCTGATCGTGCATGGGTCGCGTCTAGGTGCGATTCGGTCACGCAGTTCGACGGGAACCACGGACTCCAAACCGGAACATAGGAATCAGAAGTCGTCACGTCGGGCTGACCCTGGCGGTCGCCGTCCTGCGGACGCTGTCAGGAGCAGGTGCTGCCAACGCGGAGCCGGTTTCCGTCCGGATCCTTGAGGCTGACCTCCTGCCCCCACGGGGCCTCGTCGATGACGGCTCCGAACTCGGCGGCCACTGCCTCGACATCACGGACGTGGAGGTACAGAAGTGTGTCGGGTCGGGCATCGTCGCGGTGCTCCGACAGGTAGAGCTGCATCGGCCCGCGCGAGACGCACACGAACAGCGGGAAGCTGGGCTCAAAGCGGTGCTCCCACTGTTTGACGAAGCCGAGCCGCGCGTACCAGGCCACCGAGGATTCAGCGTCTGCGGTGTACAAGATGGGCGTAACCCCTTCATCCATGCAGGCATGCTCGCAGATCGACAGCCACTCAGCTCGGCGCTGAGTGGTGTCCTGGTTGTTCCGGGTGATTCCGGCCGAACTTTCGCCTGCGCAGGGCGGACGTTCGGTGGACGGCGCGTGGACTGAACCGGCGGCCGCTCGCCGACGTCCAAGGAACCACGGCTGCCGGGGGCGGCAGCAGCCTGGGGGACGACGGAGGGAGCGGGCGCGTGACCACTGCGATCCCGACCGGCGCCCATCGGCGCCCCGGCCGCCCGACCACTCCCGCCGGCCTGGCGACGCCGCCCGCGGGTCGGGTCGGCACCTGGCCGCCCGACCCGGCCCCCGCCGCCGCGGCCCGTCCGGCCCGGCCGTGGGCCGGCGAGCGGACGCTCGTGCGCGTCCTGTTCTGGTGGCTGCTCGCGGCCAGCGTCGCCGTGTGGTGGTTCGGCACCGGCAGCCCCGCACCCGCCGACCTTGCCGACCTCCTGCGCGAGGCGGGCCGGGCGGCGGGCATGGTGGCCGGGTACCTGCTGCTGGCCCAGGCCCTCGTCGTCAGCCGGGTCGCCTGGCTGGAGGAGTGGCTGGGCCCGCGGGACCTGCTGCGCTGGCACCGCTGGCTCGGCCCGGCCGCGCTGTTGACCCTGCTGGCGCACGTGCTGCTGCTGCTTGGCGCCGCCGCCCTGCCCGCGCGCACCTCGCTCCTCGCCGAGGCGGCCGTCCTGTTCCGGTCCGGCCCGGACATGCGCGAGGCGTTCGCGGGGGCCGGACTGCTGGTCCTGCTGGCGCTGGTCGCGGTCGGGCCCGTCCGGCGGGCGGTGCCGCCGGGCTTCTGGAAGCTGCTGCACCGCGCCACCTACGTCGGCGTCTACCTCGGCTACGGCCACCAGTTCACCGCCGGCCGGGACCTCGCGGGCGGGTTCGCCCGCACCTACTGGGCGACCCTGTACGCGCTCACGGCCACCGCGCTGCTCTGGGGCCGGGTCGTCGAGCCGCTGTGGCTGAACGCCCGGCACCGGCTGCGGGTGGTGGAGGTGGTGTGGGAGTCGTCGCAGGTCTTCTCCGTACACCTGGCCGGCCGCGACCTGGACCGGCTGCGGATCCAGCCGGGCCAGCCCCTGCGCTGGCGGTTCGTGGACTGGGGACAGTGGACGCGGTCGCACCCGTACTGCCTGTCGGCGGCGCCCCGGGCCGACCGCCTGCGGCTGACCATCAAGATTGACGGAGAGCAGTCGGCCCAGCTCGGCCGGCTCCGGCCGGGTACGCGGGTGCTGGCCGAGGGCCCGTACGGGCGGGCGACGCCCGCGCGGGCGCGGGTCGGCGGCCCGGTCCTGTTCATCGGGTTCGGCCGGGGGATCGCCCCCGTCCGCGCCCTCGCCGAGGTGGCCCCCGTCGGGTCCACCGTCATCTACCGGGCGCGCCGCGAGGGCGACGTGCTGTTCCAGCAGGAGTGGGCCGCGCTGGCCGCCCGGCGCCGGCTGGACGTCCGGTACGTGGCCGGGCGTCGCCGCGACCCGGGGCCGCGGGCGCTGCTGACCCGGGCCGGCCTGCGCCGGCTGGTCCCCGACGTGGTGCGCCGCGACGTGTACCTGTCCGGTCCGCCGGAGGTGGTCGAGGCGTGCGTCCGCGTGCTGCGCCGCCTCCACGTCCCGGCCGCCCAGATCCACCGCAGCCCCGCCGAGTACTGAGCCCCGCGGCGCCGCGCCGGGCCGGGCGGCCGACGGGCGCATCGCCGCGTTCTCCACCGGACCGCCCCCGCGGTGTGGTGACATCGGCATAGGCGACGAGAGGGGTCCCCCCGGTGCAGACCACGACGCGGCCCGCCCGGGCGCGAGGGACGTCGGGTCCCGCCGCGCCCGCCGGGGCCGCCCCTGGCCGCGGCGCGGGGACCGCCCGCCGATGACCGGGCCGGCGGCGGTGCCGGCGGTGGACCTGGACGAGCTGGCCCGCCTCGCGGAACTGCACGAGTACGGCCTGCTGGACCAGCCGGCCGACGCCGAGCTGGCCGCGGTCCTGCGGGTGGCGGCCGCGGTGGCCGGCGTGCCCACGGCGACGATCAACCTCCTCGACGCCGACCGGCAGTGCCAGCTCACGACCGTCGGCTTCCCGCCCGCCGACTCGCCGCGCTCGGAGTCGATGTGCGCGATCAGCCTCGCCCAGGGCGGCTTCGTCCTGGCCCCGGACGCCCGGCACCACCCGCTGTTCGCCGGCAACCCCTGGGTGGACGGCCGGGTCGCCGATGTCCGGTTCTACGCCGCGGCGCCGCTGGTCACCCCGCGCGGCCGGGCGCTGGGCACGCTGTGCGTGTTCGACGACGTGCCGCGCACGCTGACCGCCGCCCAGATGGACCGGCTGACCGACCTCGCCGCGGTCGTGCTGGCCCTGTTCGAGCGGCGCCGGCAGGCCCGCATCCAGGGCCAGCTCGCGGCCGAGCTGGATCAGACCGTCGGCGACCTGCGCCGGTCGAACCAGGAGCTGGAGGCGTTCGCCTCGGTGGCCGGCCACGACCTCAAGGCGCCGCTGGCGGTCCTCGGCGGCTACCTGGAGGAGCTGGAGGCCGACTACCAGGCCGAGCTGGACGACACCGCGGTCGGCTGGCTGCTCACCATGCGCGGCGCGGTGGTGCGGATGCAGGAGCTGATCGATTCGCTGCTGCGGTACGCGCGGGCCGGCTCCCAGCGGCTGCAGGCGCGGCCGACGCCGCTGGCGGAGCTGGTGGCCCAGGTGGTGACCGACCTCGGGCGGGCGATCCGGGACACGGGGGCGACCGTCGCGGCCGGGGACGACCTGCCCACGCTGCGGGTGGACCCGGTCGCCGTCCGGCAGCTCCTCCAGAACCTGGTCGCCAACGCCGTGAAGTTCGCCCGCCCCGGCGTCGCGCCGCGGGTGGTGGTCGACGCCCGACCGACCGGGGACCTGTGGGAGGTGACGGTCGCGGACAACGGCACCGGGGTCCCCGCGGAGGCCCGCGAGCGGGTCTTCGACATGTTCCTGCGGCTGGACACCTCCCGGCCGGGCCACGGCATCGGCCTGGCGACCTGCGCGCGCATCGCCCACCGCCACGGCGGGCGGATCTGGCTGACCGAGACGCCCGGCGGGGGTACGACGGTGCACCTGACCCTGCCGGGGGCGCCGCCGCCCCCGCGGTCGCGGCCGGGGGCTGGCCGGATCCCCGGAATCGGCGACGATCTTGGCGTACGGTGACATTACCGATGGCAACTATTTACGAACAGTAACGATCGCAGGCTGATGAGGGCGGTCAGGAATGGACGAGGCGGGGGAGACGCTCGACTTCCGTGCGCTGTTCGAGGCGGCGCCGGTACCGCTGATCATCCTCGACCCCGACCTGGCAATCATCGCCGCCAACGACGCGTACCTGGCCGTCACGAGGACCGATCGCGCGGCCATCGTCGGCCGCCCGGTCTTCGACATCTTCCCCGACGCCGCCGACAGCCACCCCGGGGGCGGCGCGCTGCGCCGGTCGCTGGAGCGGGTCGTCCGGGAGCACGCCCCGGACACGATGCCCATCCACCGGTACGACCTGGCCCGGCCCGGAGCCGACGGCGGCCTGGAGACCCGGTACTGGGCGCCGGTCAGTGTCCCCGTCTGCACGACCGGCGGCCGGCTGCGCTGGATCGTGCACCGCGTCGAGGACGTCACGGCGTACGTGCGGGCGCGCGATGCGGGCGACGAGCCGCCGGCCGGGGCCGACGAGACCCGGCGCGAGCAGGCCGCGGCCGGGGTGTTCGGCCACCAGCGGCTGCGCGAGGAGAAGCAGACGCTCCAGGCGCTGGTGGACAACCTGGACACGGCGGTGGTGGGCTGCGACGCGCAGGGGCGTCCGGTGCTGCACAACGACGCCGGGCGCGGCCTGTACGGCACGCTGCTGGACGGGGTGCCCGCGGCCGAGTGGCCCGGCCGGCTGGGCCTGCGGCACCCGGACGGCTCGGCCGTCGCGCCCGCGGAGTTCGCCCTCACCCGGGCGCTGGCCGGCGAGCGGGTGCGGGACGCCGAGATGGTGGTGCGGCCGCCGACGGGCGCCCAGCGGATCTTCCGGGTGCACGCCCGCCCGGTGACCGGCCCGACCGGCCTGGCGGCCGTCGTCGCCGCCCACGAGGTCACCGAGCACCGCCGGGTCGCCCGGCTGGTGGAGTGCGAGCTGGAGCTGGCCAAGGTCCTCAACGCCCCCGGCCCGGCCGACGACGTGGTCGCCCGCATGATCGAGCTGATCGGCACCCGGCTCGACTGGGCGGCCGTCGAGTTCTGGACCGTGGACGACGTCGCCCAGGTGCTCCGCCGCGGCGGCTGCTGGGCGGCCCCGGGCCGCGACCTGCCCTGCCGGCTGCCCGAGCCGCTGCTGTACGGCCAGGGGCTGGCCGGCCGGGCCTGGCAGGCCGCCGCCCCGGCCTGGGCCGGCGACCTCGCCCACGACCCCGCCGGGGAGGGTGGCGAGTGGGGGCCGCTGCGGGCGGCGCTGGCCGTGCCCATCCCCAGCGGGCCGGTGATCCTGGCCGTCCTCGTCTGCTACAGCGACACCGTCGAGACGCCGGACGAGGCGCGGACGGCGGTCCTGACCGGGATCGGCGCGCACATCGGCGAGTTCATGGAGCGGCGGCGCGCGGAGCGGCTGGTCGCCGAGCTGGACCGGACCCGCGACGAGTACATCGCCCTGGTCGGCCACGAGCTGCGCACCCCGCTGACGAGCATCCAGTCGTACACCGACCTCCTGCGCGCCGAGCCCGACCTGCCGGCCGCGCAGCGCGCCGAGCTGCTGGCGGTGATGCACCGCAACACCGTCCACCTGCACGGGATCGTCGCCAAGCTGCTGGACGTGGCCGGGATGCGGTCGGGCCACATCGGGATGCACCCCCGCCCCATGGACCTGACGGCCGTGGTCGACGGCGCCCTGGCGGCGGCCCGGGACTCCGCCGGAACCACGGTCGCGGTGGAGCTGAACGCCCCGGGCGAGGTCCGCATCGACGGCGACCCGGACCGGCTGCGCGAGGTCGCCGCGGAGCTGCTGCACAACGCCCTCACCTGGGCGGCCGAGGACAGCGCCGTCGCGGTCAACCTCCACGCCGACGACCGGACCGCCACCCTGAGCGTCGCCAACACCGGGATCCGGATCCCGTCGGCCGAGCACGAGCGGATCTTCGAGCTGTTCTTCCGCACCGACGCCGCCCGGCACCGCGGCATCCCGGGCAGCGGCCTGGGCCTGACGCTCGCGCGGGCGGTGGTGGAGCAGCACGGCGGGACGATCGCGGTCAGCGAGCCCGACGAGGCCGTCACGACGTTCACGGTGCGCCTGCCGACCCGGCATCCGGCCCCGCGGCACCCGGTCGGCGCCTGAGCGGCGGGCGGCCCGGCCGCCGGCCGCGCGGCCGGCGCACCGCGGACTGTTTGGCGATCGGGGATACGTGGAACATCCGGTTACGATGGTCGGCGACCCTAGGAACAGCAGCGAGCACCACTCCCGTGAACGGCCTCCCTTGATGAGCGAGCTGAACGCCGAGTTCGACCTGCCCGACGGCCCCGAGGCCATCGCGTTCGCGCGACACGCCGGGGAGTCGATACTGCGCGGCTGGGGGTTCGCCGACGAGGACTGGCTGTACGACGCGTCGGTGATCGTCAGCGAGCTGGTCTCCAACGCGGTCCGGCACGGCGGCGGTTCGCTCGTCCTCCTGCTCCAGGCGCACGAGCGCAACGTGACCCTCACCGTCGCCGACGGCTCGGTCACCGCGCCGCGGCGGCGCGACGGCGACGACGACGGCGGCCGGGGCATGGCCATCATCGAGGCGATGGGCGCCGGCTGGGGCGTGGCCGACCACGAGGGCGGCAAGCGGGTCTGGGTCCGGCTGTCCGCCCACCCGGCCTGAGCAGGGCCGCCGCTCGCGGACCTGCCGCCGACATTTGCCATCGGGTAACCTTCGGCGGACCCGCCCCGCGCCGGGGCGGACGCACGGTGATCGGGCGTTCACCGCGCCACGGAGGTTCCACGTGAGCGACAAGTCGACAGCCGCCACTCTCGCCGACCCGGGCGAGCCCGGCGGCGACCTGGCGGTCAGCGAGGCCGAGCTGCGCCGACTCCTCGCCGGCCTCACGGCCGTGCGCGACGGCGACATCGGCACCCGGCTGCCCGAGGGCTCCGACGGGCTGCTCGGCGAGATCGCCAGCGTCTTCAACGGCATGGTCGACCAGCTCTCGCTGTTCACCTCCGAGGTGACCCGGGTGGCCCGCGAGGTCGGTACCGAGGGGCAGCTCGGCGGGCAGGCGCAGGTCCCCGGCGTCTCCGGCACCTGGGCGGACCTGACCGACTCGGTCAACGCGATGGCCGGCAACCTCACCGACCAGGTCCGGTCGATCTCGCAGGTCGCCACCGCGGTCGTCAAGGGCGACCTGTCCCAGAAGATCACCGTGGACGCCCGCGGCGAGATCCTGGAACTCAAGACCACGATCAACACGATGGTCGACCAGCTCTCGTCGTTCGCCGACGAGGTGACCCGGGTGTCCCGCGAGGTGGGCACCGAGGGCCGGCTCGGCGGGCAGGCCGACGTCAAGGGCGTCTCGGGCACCTGGAAGAACCTCACCGAGTCCGTCAACCTGATGGCCGAGAACCTGACGGCGCAGGTCCGGTCCATCGCCCAGGTCACCACGGCGGTCGCCAAGGGCGACCTGTCGCAGAAGATCCGGGTGGACGCCCGCGGCGAGATCCTGGAGCTGAAGGAGACCATCAACACGATGGTCGACCAGCTCTCCTCGTTCGCCGACGAGGTGACCCGGGTGGCCCGCGAGGTCGGCACCGAGGGCAACCTCGGCGGCCAGGCGACCGTGCGCGGGGTGTCCGGCACGTGGAAGGACCTCACCGACAACGTCAACGTCATGGCCTCCAACCTGACCGCGCAGGTCCGGTCGATCGCCAAGGTTTCCGGCGCGGTGGCCCGCGGCGACCTGTCGCAGAAGGTCGAGGTGGAGGCCAAGGGCGAGGTGGCGGCGCTCGCCGGGGCGATCAACACGATGGTCGACACGCTGTCGGCGTTCGCCGACGAGGTGACCCGGGTGGCCCGCGAGGTCGGCACCGAGGGTGTGCTCGGCGGCCAGGCCCGGGTGCCCAACGTGGCCGGTACGTGGAAGGACCTGACCGACAACGTCAACTCGATGGCGAACAACCTGACCAGCCAGGTCCGCAACATCGCCCAGGTGACCACGGCGGTGGCCCAGGGCGACCTGACCCGCAAGATCGACGTGGACGCGCAGGGCGAGATCCTCGAACTGAAGACCACGATCAACACGATGGTCGACCAGCTCTCCTCGTTCGCGGCCGAGGTCACCCGCGTGGCCCGGGAGGTCGGCAGCGAGGGCCGCCTGGGCGGCCAGGCGGAGGTCGAGGGCGTCTCCGGTACCTGGAAGCGGCTGACGGAGAACGTCAACGAGCTGGCCGGCAACCTCACCCGCCAGGTCCGGGCGATCGCCGAGGTGACCAGCGCCGTCGCCGAGGGCGACCTCACCCGGTCCATCACGGTCGACGCCTCCGGCGAGGTCGCCGACCTCAAGGACAACATCAACGCGATGGTCGAGTCGCTGCGCGACACCACCAAGGCCAACCAGGAGCAGGACTGGCTCAAGACCAACCTGGCCCGCATCTCCGGCCTCATGCAGGGCCACCGCGACCTCGCGGTGGTGGCGGAGCTGGTGATGGACGAGCTGGCGCCGCTGGTGGAGGCGCAGTACGCCGCGTTCTACCTCGCCGACGACTCCGCCGGCCGCACCGAACTGGAGATGATCTCCTCCTACGGCTGGGCGCCGGGCGACACCGTCCGGCCGCGGTTCCGGCTCGGGGAGTCGCTGGTCGGCCAGGCGGCGCGCAGCCGCCGGACCATCGCCGTCCACGACGTGCCGGCCGGGTACGTGACGATCTCCTCCGGGCTGGGCGGGGCGTCGCCGAGCAGCCTCGTGGTCCTGCCGATCGTCGTCGAGGAGCAGGTCCTGGGCGTCATCGAGCTGGCCAGCGTGCGCCGGTTCACGCCCGTGCACCTGGCGTTCCTGGAGCTGCTGATGGAGACGCTCGGCGTCAACGTCAGCACGATCGTCGCCAACGCCCGCACCGACGAGCTGCTGGCCGAGTCCCAGCGGCTGGCCGGCGAACTCCAGGCCCGGTCCGAGGAGTTGCAGGCCCGGCAGGACGAGCTGCAGAGCAGCAACGCCGAGCTGGAGGAGAAGGCGACCCAGCTCGCCACCCAGAAGCGCGACATCGAGACGAAGAACCGGGAGATCGAGCAGGCCCGGCAGGAGCTGGAGACCCGCGCCCAGCAGTTGGCGCTGGCCTCGAAGTACAAGTCGGAGTTCCTGGCCAACATGAGCCACGAGCTGCGTACCCCGCTGAACAGCCTGCTCATCCTCGCCCAGCTCCTGGCCCAGAACCCGACCCGCAACCTCACCGCCAAGCAGGTCGAGTACGCCGGCATCATCCACTCCGCCGGCTCGGACCTGCTCCAGCTCATCAACGACATCCTCGACCTGTCCAAGGTCGAGGCGGGCAAGATGGACATCACGCCCGAACGCGTGCCGCTGCGCCAGCTCCTGGACTACGTGGAGGCCAACTTCCGGCCGCTGACCACGCAGAAGGGCCTGACCCTGCGGGTGACCGCGGCGCCGGGGGTACCGGTCGAGCTGGTCACCGACGGCGCCCGCCTCCAGCAGGTGCTGCGCAACCTGCTCGCCAACGCGGTGAAGTTCACCGAGCGCGGCAGCGTGGAGCTGAGCATCGAGCCCGCCGACCCGGCCGAGGCGCCGCCGGCCGTCCGCCACCACGGCCCGGCGATCGCGTTCAAGGTCATCGACACCGGCATCGGCATCGCCGAGCCGCAGCTCGAATCGATCTTCGGTGCCTTCCAGCAGGCCGACGGGACGAACAGCCGCAAGTACGGCGGCACCGGCCTCGGGCTGTCGATCAGCCGCGAGCTGGGGTACCTGCTCGGCGGCGCGATCACCGCGCGCAGCACGCTCGGCGGCGGCAGCACCTTCACCCTGTTCCTGCCCGTGGCCCGGCCCGACTTCCAGGAGCCGGCGGCGGCCGACCGCACCGACGGCGCGCCCGTGCCGGCCGCGACCCGGCGCCCCGCCCCCACGCCCCGCGCCGTCCGCCGGCTGCTGGTGATCGAGGAGCGCCCGCGCGGGCTGCTGTCGCTGGTCGCGGAGAGCGCCGCCGCGCACCTGGGCGGCGTCGGGGCCCACGCCAAGCGGCACGACGTGGAGGTGGTCACCGCCCTGAGCGCCGCCGAGGGGGCGGCCGCGCTGGCCGCGCAGCCGTGCCACTGCGTCGTGCTGGACCTGGACATTCCGGGCGGCGCCGCGCTCCAGTTCCTCACCGCGATGGAGGGCGACCCGGCGCTGCGGCACGTCCCGGTGCTGGCCCACAACAACCGCCGGCTCGACCCCGACGACGAGCTGGCGCTGCTGTCCAGCCGGCAGCCGCTGGAGCTGCTGTCCAGCCTGGACGAGCTGCGCGAGCGGATCACCCTGCACCTGTCCGCCGACCAGCCCGGCGACGTGGTCCCGCTGGTCCGGCAGGAGCCGGCCGCCACCGCGGTCGGGGCCGCGCCGGCCGACGCCACCCGCGCGCTGTCCGGGCGTACCGTGCTGGTGGTGGACGACGACACGCGCAACGTGTACGCGATCACCAGTGTGCTCGAACTGCACGGTATGCGCGTGCTGCGGGCCGACAACGGCCGGCGCGGGATCGAGACGCTGGCGGGCCACCCGGAAATCGACCTTATTCTGATGGACGTGATGATGCCGGAGATGGACGGCTACACCGCGACCACCGCGATCCGGTCCATGCCGGAGCACGCGAACCTGCCGATCATCACGGTGACCGCCAAGGCGATGCCGGGCGACCGCGAGAAGAGCATCGGGGCCGGCGCCAACGACTACGTCACGAAGCCGGTGGACTCGCAGGAGCTGATGGATTGCATCCGCCGCTGGCTGGGCACGGAGAGTGCGAGGACCGACCGGTAGACCGGCTCGGACGACAACCGATGGGAGACCCCGTGCCCCGTCCCGCCCACGCCGGACGGCCAGGACGCGACGAACCCCCCGAGCCCGCCCCGCCCACGGCCGTCGCCGGCCGCCTGGCCGCCACCGTCGAGCGACTCCGCGACGAGGTCGGCCGGGCGCAGGCCGCCGCCGACGGCCGGGCGCTCGTCGACCTGGCCAAGGGCGTCCTGATCGCCCGACTGGGCTGCGGCCCGGTCGAGGCCAGCCAGCAACTGCACACGCTGGCCACCGAGGGCGGCGTGACCGTGCTGGCGTTCGCCGCCGAGATCGTCAACCAGGCATCCCGGGACCAGCTCAGCGACGCCACCCGCACGTTCCTCGCCCACGCCGCGGCCGACGCCCCGGACGCCGCCGCCGTGCTGCGCATCCGCACCGCCGAGGCCGGCGCGCTCGCCGCCGGGGACACCCAGGCGGTCGCCGAGTCCCTGCTGCACCACGCCGTCGCCCCGCTGGGCGCCCACGCCGTGGCGATCTGGAGCGCCGGGCCGGACGGGGCGCTGACCCTGGCCGGGTACGCCGGGTTCAGCGCGGAGGAGGCCCGGCGCTGGCGGTACGTGCCACCGGGGGTGCCGACCACCGCCCGGGCGGCGCTCACCGAGCGGGGCACCGTCGTCAGCGAGACCCTGTCCGGCTCCGGCCTGCCCTCGATCGGCGCGCGGGAGTGCCCCGACGGCGGCCGGGTGGTCGCCCCCGCCGGCACCGGCGGGCGGATCGTCGGCGTACTGGAGATCTGCTGGCCGGACCCGCTGCCCACGCCGCCCGCGCGCATCCAGCGGCAGGTCGAGGCGCTGGCCGAGCTGTGCGCCCACACCCTCGACGGCACCGCCGAGGCGCCCGCGGCCGGCGGCCCCGCGGGCCTGGCGGAGCTGATCGACCTCGTCGACGGGCTGGACGACCCGGCGCTGGTCCTGCTGCCCCACCTGGAGCCGGGCGGCCGGCTGGCCGACTTCCGCGTCGCCCACGCCAACACCCGGTTCGTGGACCCCGCCGGGCGCCCGCGCGGCGCCCTCACCGGCACGCTGCTGCTGGAGGCGTACCCGGTCGCGGCCGGGGTGTGCGGGCTGTTCGACCTGGTCGAGCGGGTGTACGCCACCGGCGAGGCGTTCCGCGCCGAACGCATGACCATCACCGCGCTGGTGGACCAGGTACCGCTGACCGGCGCCGCCGGCATCAGCATCAGCCGCATCGCGGGGGCGGTCCTGCTGACCTGGCGTACCGACGACGAGTCCGTCCGGCTCGCCCGACTGCTCCAGCACGCCCAGCGGCTGGGCCGCATCGGCGGCTTCGAGGAGCACCTCGACACCGGCGAGATCGCCTGGAACGCGCCGCTGTTCGACCTGTACGGGCTCGCCCTGGACGCGGCGCCGATCCCGCTGGCCCGGCTGACCGCCCACGCGCACGCCGACGACGCCACCGCGGTGCAGCGGTTCCTGCGCACCGTGCTGCACCGGCACCGGACCGCCTCGACCGCGTTCCGGCTGCACCGCCCCGACGGGATCGTCCGGCACATCCGCGTCGTCGCCGAGCCGGTCCGCGACACCGACGACCGGGTGGTCGGCGTCCGCGGCGCGTACCAGGACATCTCCGCGCAGCACTGGACCGAGGTGGCCCTGGCCGCCACCCGCGAACAGCTCGCCCACACCGCGCAGGAGTCCGCCGAGCGCAACCGACTGGCCCGCCAGCTCCAGCACGCCATCATGCCGCCGGCCCAGGGCCCGATCGACGCCTCCGGCCTGCGCGTGGGCGTCCGGTACCGGCCCGCCGAGAAGGACCACCTGGTCGGCGGCGACTGGTACGACGCCGTGGTGCTGCCCTCCAAGCAGGTCCTGCTCTGCGTCGGCGACGTCGCCGGCCACGGCATCGACGCCGCGACCGGGATGGTCGTCCTGCGCAACGCGCTGCGCGGCCTGGCCACCACCGGCGCCGGGCCGGCGCAGCTTCTCACCTGGCTCAACCTCGTCGCCCACCACCTGACCAAGCAGGTCACGGCCACGGTGGTCTGCGGGCTGTACGACCCGGACACCGCGACGCTGCGCTGGGCGCGGGCCGGGCACCTGCCGCCGGTACTGGTCAGCGGGGGCGCCGCGCGCACCCTGCCGCAGATCCCCGGGATCCTGCTGGGGGCGCTCGCCGAGACCACGTACGCCGAGGACGAACTCGTCCTGGGCCTGGACGACACCCTGCTCATGTACACCGACGGGCTGATCGAGCGGCGCGGCGACAGCCTGGAGACCGCGCTGCGCCAGCTCCTGGACACCGCCGCCCGGCCCGCCGCCGACCTCGACGCGCACCTGGACCAGCTCCTCACCTTCACCAACGCCGACACCGACGACGACACCTGCCTGATCGGCATCGAACGCCGCTGACCGCCGCCCCCTGCCCGGCCCCGGCTGTCGCCCGAGCGGGAGGGCGTTCAGTCCGCCGTGGATGTCGGCTGGCGCTCGCAGTCCTGCCATGAGCGAGTTCCCCTGCCCCGCGGCGCCTCCGACAGCGCCTCGACCGGGCGTACGCTCGGAGAATGACTGTTGACGGACAGCACATAGGACAGCGAATACGGGAGTACCGCCTACTTGCTGGACTGTCACAGCAGGATCTAGCCGACAGACTAGGCGTGTCAGCCGCCTACGTGTCGATGATCGAGAAGGGTTGGCGCGCCCTGAACGGTCGCAGCCTGACCGACGCCATCGCCCAAGCCCTCGGTGTGGACACCGCCAACCTGATCCGACCACCCGCGCACGCGCCAAGCCCGTCCGAGCGGCAGCTCCGCATGTCCGTACCCGCCGTCCGCAGCGCCCTCGACTGGTCATTCACCTGCGAACCCATCCCCCACCAGGCGCTGGCCGCCGACGTCCAGGCGGTCGTCGTCGCCCGAATGACCTGCGACTACCGCCGCCTCGGCGCATCCCTGGCCCCTACCCTCGGCCGCGCTCTCCGCTGGGCCGAAACAGGCGACCACGCAGGACTACGGGCACTCACGCAAGTCGCCGTGACAGCCTCGCTGGCACTCCGACCCATCGGCTATATCGATCTGGCCGTACGCCTCGCCGAACGGGGCAGGACGGCCGCCGAACACGCCGAGTGGACGGCAGGCACAGCAGCGGCCGACTTCGCAATCGCACAATGCGCCCTGGCCGGCGGAACCGACGGGCTCCGCCGCCGGTCCCTGCAACTCGCGGCCACAGCCGTCGACAATCTCAGCAACTCTCCGGCAGAGGTCGGCTGGGCCGTGATGATGAACCTCCAAGCCGGCCTGGCGTCCGCCGCGCTCGGACGCACCGACGACGCCCTGGCCCGGGTTGCGTCGGCGTCCGAACTGGCCGGACAGGTGGGCGTGGACGAGTGGCGCATCGAACCGACCCGCGCGAACGCCGGTGTATGGCGAGTGGGGATCCTGCTGGAGGCCGGTGAGCACGGGTGGGCGGTGTCGGCCGCCCGGGAGGTCGACCGCAGCGCACTGCGCACCACCCAGCGCACGGCGCACCTCCTCACGCACGTAGGCCGGGCCTACTGCCTGTCCGGACGTCCGGAGGAGGCGACGCGGGCGCTGCTTGAGGCGGACCGGCTGGCTCCCTCAGAGGTCCGGTGGCGGTCCTCAGTGCGGGAGTCGGTGGGGCTGATGCTGCGGGAAGCTCGCCGCAATGCCGGATCTGAGCACCTTCGAGACCTCGCGGTAAAGATGAACGTTGACCCACTCGCTGTCAAATAGGCGACAGTTTGCCCTAACGGGTAGTTACGCTCCGACCACCAATCCGTACCTAGTGTTCTCGGCGAGGGCGTGGTGATCGGTCGATTGTGAATCCCGGCTGCTGCGCTCGGGGCGCGGTGGCTGACACCCGACGGACCTCACACGGCCGCCGCGCCCTCCAACCGCCGAAGACATTGGAGCGCACGTGCGAGCGACCCTCATCATGCTCATGGCCGCGGCCAGCGTGGCCACCGCAGCAACACCAGCTCATGCCATACCGTCAGCGCCCGACCTGCTGTCCGACGCCCCGAAAACCGTCCACGTCGACCCGGCCACAGGCCGTATCCTCGCCGTCCGTTCCGGCGCCTCGGACCGCGTCTCGAATCGGCCAATCTGCCACGACGGCGACGCGTGCTACTACGCGGGACGAGCCCCGCTCGCCAACCAGGGCTTCTACGGCGCCCCGGGGAAGTACCCAGGAAACTGGCCGGTACGCAGCGGCTACTACACCGGCCAGTACACGGCCACGTTCTGCTGGACCAAAGCCTGCGGCCCGAAGACCGGACCGCGTACCGAGGTTTGGTACGGCGACGGCACACAGACCGTCACAGGCACCTCGGTGACCATCCACTGATCCCGAGCAGAGAAACGGCGCCGGCTGATCTCCGACCAGCCGGCGCCGTTCTTCGTTTCAGGCTCGCTTGATCGAGAGAACCGCCCCCGTGTCGGGATCCAGGTGCACGATCTTGGGCGTGTTCGACAGGATGTCCGGCGCGACGGCCGAAGCGGATCCGGGCGTCCCGGCCAGGACCAGGAGAGCGGCGAGGATGCTGAAAGCCTTCATGGCCGGAAATGTTAACGCCTCAACTCGCAACGAATCGATGAGTCGGCGCTCGTACTGATCTCGCGGACTCCGTGGGGTCCGCCGGGCGCTTCCCCGACGGAGCCGAACCGCGGCCGGCCGCCCTGCCGATCCGGCCGGGATGCGAAACTGGCCGGGACCCCGCCGGGCGGCGCGGGGCGGACGGCCAGGGCGGAGGGTGCGCGCGGGATGCGCAGACGCGAGTACGACGAGAGTGACGTCCGGGTGCGCCCCGGCCGGTCCACCCGCGCCCGTACCCGCACCCGCCCCCGGCACGAGCAGGCCGTCGACGCGTTCGTCGTGGCCGTCGACCGCGGCCGGTACACCTGCGCCCTCGACGACGGGACCGTCCTCCTGGCGATGCTGGCCCGCGAACTCGGCCGTGCCGGCGTCGTCGTCGGCGACCGGGTGGCCGTGGTCGGCGACCTCAGCGGCCGGGCGGGCAGCCTCGTGCGGATCGTCCGCGTCGCCCCCCGCACCTCCACGCTGCTGCGCAGCGCCGACGACGGCGCGGGTACCCCGGCCTGGCGGGAGAAGGTGATCGTCGCCAACGCGGTCCAGTTGGTGATCGTCAGCGCGCTCGCCGACCCGCCGCCGCGCACCGGCTTCATCGACCGGTGCCTCGTGGCCGCGTACGACGCCGGCATCACCCCCCTCCTGTGCCTCACCAAGGCCGACCTGGCCGGCCCGGAGGCGGTCCTGGACTACTACGCCGACCTGGGCCTGCGGTACGTGCTGTGCCGCCCGGACGAGGACCCGGCCGCGCTGCGTACGGCGCTCGCCGACCAGCTCTCGGTGCTCGTCGGGCACTCCGGCGTGGGCAAGTCCACGCTCGTCAACCGGCTCGTGCCGGAGGCGCGGCGGGCCGTCGGCACGGTCAGCGCCGTCGGCAAGGGCCGGCACACGTCCTCCAGCGCGGTCGCGCTGCCGCTGGCCGGCGGCGGCTGGGTGATCGACACGCCCGGGGTCCGGTCCTTCGGGCTGGCGCACATCTCACCGGACGACCTGCTGCACGGCTTCGCGGAGCTGGCCGACGCCTCGACCGGCTGCCTGCCCAACTGCGACCACTCCGGCCTCGGCGGCGACTGCGGCCTGGACAAGGCGGTCGCCGACGGCGCTGCCGACCCGCGCCGGCTCGCCTCGTACCGCCGCCTGCTGGCCTCCCGTGCCGGTGACGAGCCGCCCTCCTGACCCGACCGTCGGCCATCCGGACGGTTGCCGCCGGGCGCGGTGCGGTCAGTCCGCCCGGGCGCCCGTCACGGCCAGGACGTCGAAGCGGGCGCGCGACGCGCTGAGCCGCCTAGTCCACGAGGTCGCCAGGGCCGCCACGCCCGCGGTGTCGAGGTACGCCGCGTCGGCCAGCGTCCAGCCCGCCGCCGCGTACGGCGCGGCCATCGTCGCCAGCGCCGACTCGGGCGTGGGCTCGGGGTGGCCGCCGACCTCGGGCACCGGCGGGCGCCAGGCGTGCAGGTTCAGCGCGACGTACAGGCCCGCCCCCGGCGCGCACACGGCCCGCAGGCCGCCGAGGATCTGCGGGTC
Source organism: Pilimelia terevasa (assembly GCF_014647915.1). Lineage (GTDB taxonomy): Bacteria > Actinomycetota > Actinomycetes > Mycobacteriales > Micromonosporaceae > Pilimelia > Pilimelia terevasa. Next base: position 166,437 of record NZ_BMQC01000009.1, on the reverse strand, counting down.
CGCCCCGACGACGCCGCGCAGCAGGCTCCCCCAGGGCATCAGCACGTGGACGTCGGTGATGTCGTGCAGCGCGGGGGGCAGGCTCTCGGCGGCGGCCCAGACGTAGATCAGGTTCGGCAGGCCGGACCGGCGCGCGGCGGCCTTGGCCGACACCGCCCGCATGTTGTCCCGGGCGGCGTCCAACCCGACGACCAGCCGGTCGGGGTGCTGGCGGGCCAGGTGCTGGGCGTGCTTGCCGTCGCCGGTGCCGACGTCCAGGACCGCACCGTCGTGGGCGGCGCGCAGCGCGGCGTAGTCGGCGGCGGACATGTCCACGACCTGCCTGCCCACGATCCTGCGCACCGGGGGAGTCTAGCGGCCGGCCCGGCCGGCGCCCGCGGCGTACGTGTCCGGCAGGCGCCTGCGGCCTCCCTATACTGCCCGGCATGTCCGCCGCGCATGTCCGCCACCGCCCGCCGACGGCCCTGGAGCGGCCGCGGGAAATCGTCGTGGCGTGCGCGCCGCTGCGCAGCCAGGTGAACCTGTCGACCATCCTGCGGGCGGCCGGCTGCTGCGGGATCACGACCGTCTACGCGACCGGCAACGTCCGGCCCGACCCGGCGGTGGCCCGCGACAGCCTGGGGCAGATCGAGGTCCGGGCGCACCGCTCGCTCGCGCCGGTGCTGCGGCAACTACGGGCCGACGGGTACCGGCTGGTCGGCCTGGAGCAGACGACCGACTCGGCGAACCTGCACACCTTCGCGTTCCCGCGCCGGACGGCGCTGGTGGTCGGCAACGAGCGGCAGGGCCTCAAGGACGAGGAGCTGGCACTGATGGACGACTGCGTGGAGATCCCCGTCTGGGGTATGCCGCACAGCCACAACGTGGCGACGGCGACGGCGATGGCGCTGTACGAGTACTGCCGCCAGTACCCGGCCGGCTGAGCGCGTCGGCGATGTCGTAGGCGTCGCCTAGCTTGCCGGCATGTCATCCTCAGTGGACGCCCGGCCGGGCGTGGACACCCACCGGTACGCCCGCCCCTCCCGGCTGCACGCCGGCCACCTGGCCCTGGCGGCCTTCACGCCAGAGGCGGATGCCGACGTGCACTGCGCGTGACGCTGGCGGGCGGCCGGTGAGGGAGCCCGTCGCGGGACGGGCCGCCGGCCCGGTCCGTGCCGGCCCGTAAAGTGGCCCTGTGCCAGCCCTGCGAGCTGCCCCGACGGCGATCTGGAGTGCGATGACGATGGTCGACCAGTCGCAGGTGCGCGTCCTGCTGCTCGAAAGCATCCACCCCGAGGCCGTCGCGCGGCTGACCGCCGCGGGCTTCGCCGTCGAGTCCCTGCGCGACGCGCTGGACGAGACCGAGCTGATCTCCCGCATCGGCGGCGTGCACCTGCTCGGCATCCGGTCGAAGACCCAGGTGACCGCGAAGGTGCTCGCCGCGGCCGACGCGCTGCTGGCCGTCGGGGCGTTCTGCATCGGCACCGACCAGATCGACGTCGCCGAGGCGTCGGCGGCGGGCGTGGCCGTGTTCAACGCGCCCTTCTCCAACACCCGCTCGGTGGTGGAGCTGGCGCTCGCGGAGATCATCGCGCTGACCCGGCGGCTCACCGAGAAGAACGCCGAGATGCACGGGGGGCTGTGGAACAAGGCCGCCGAGGGCAGTCACGAGGTACGCGGGCGGCGGCTGGGCATCGTCGGGTACGGCAACATCGGCACCCAGCTCTCGGTGCTGGCCGAGAACCTCGGGATGCGGGTCTCCTTCTACGACACCGCCGACCGGCTAGCGCTGGGCAACGCGGCCCGCTGCGCGTCGCTGGACGCGCTGCTGGCCGACTCCGACGTGGTGACCCTGCACGTGGACGGCCGGCCGGGCAACAGCGGGTTCTTCGGGGCCGCGCAGTTCGCCCGGATGCGCCCGGGCAGCCTGTTCCTCAACCTGTCCCGGGGCATCGTCGTCGACCACGACGCCCTGCGCGACCACCTGGTCAGCGGCCACCTGGCCGGCGCCGCCGTGGACGTGTTCCCGCGGGAGCCCAAGGGGCGCGGCGAGGAGTTCGCCTCCGCGCTGCGCGGGCTGCCGAACGTGATTCTCACCCCGCACATCGGCGGGTCGACGGAGGAGGCGCAGGCGGACATCGGCGGGTTCGTGGCGAACAAGCTGACCCAGTTCGTCGCCGAGGGCACGACGACCCTGAGCGTGAACCTGCCCGGCGTGGCGCTGCCGGTACAGCCGGGGCACCACCGGATCGTCCACGTGCACGCCAACACCCCGGGCGTCCTGGCCCAGGTGAACCGGGTGCTCGCCGACCACGCCGTGAACGTGGAGGGCCAGCTTCTCAGCACCCGCGGCGAGTACGGCTACCTGATCACCGACGTGAGCGCGAACCTCACCGCCGACGCCCTCGACCGGCTGCGCGGGATGAGCCAGACGGTCCGGCTGCGGGTCCTGTCGTGACCGACCTGCTCGGGCGGCTCGCCGCGGCCGTCGGCCCGGCGCACGTGCTGGTGGACCCGGACCTGCGGGCGCCGTACGAGACGGACTGGACCCGGCGGTTCACCGGCGCCGCGCGCTGCGTGGTGCGCCCGGCCGACACCGCGCAGGTCGCCGCGGTGCTGCGGGCGTGCGCCGCGGCGGGCGCGCCGGTCACGGTCCAGGGCGGCAACACCGGCTTGGTCGGCGGCGGCGTGCCGGCCGGCGGCGAGGTGCTGCTCAGCCTCGGCCGGCTCACCGAACTGGAGCCGGTGGACCGGCTCGCGGCGCAGGTCACCGCCGGGGCGGGCGTGACGCTGGAGCGGCTGCAGCGGCACGCGCGGGCGGCGGGGCTCGACGTCGGCGTCGACCTGGCGGCGCGGTCGGCGGCGACCGTGGGCGGGCTGGTGGCGACGAACGCGGGCGGCGTCCGCGTGGTGCGGTACGGCAGTATGCGCGAGCAGCTCACCGGCGTCGAGGCGGTGCTGTCCGACGGCACGGTGCTGCGCCGGCTGGCGGGCCTGGCCAAGGACAACACCGGCTACGACCTGACCCAGCTCCTGGCCGGCAGCGAGGGGACGCTCGCGGTGATCACGCGGGTCCGGCTGCGCCTGGTGCCGCTGCTGCCCGCGCGCGCGGTCGCGCTCGTCGCGGTGGACGGCGTGGCCGGCGCGCTCGACGTCCTGGCCGCCGCGCGGTCGGGGCTGCCGGGGCTGTCCGCCGCGGAGCTGATGCTCGCCGACGGGCTGGAGCTGGTGCGCGCGCACGGGCGCCTGCCCGCGCCGTTCGGGGCCGCGCACCCCGCGTACGTCCTGGTGGAGAGCGCGGGGCGGACCGACCAGACCGACGTGCTGCTGGAGGTGCTCGCCGGCTGCCCGGCGGTCCGGGACGCGACGGTCGCCGCCGACGCGACCGGCGTGGCCCGGCTGTGGGCGTACCGGGAGACGCACACCGAGGCGATCAGCGCGGCCGGGGTACCGGTCAAGCTCGACGTCAGCGTCCCGGTGCGCGCCCTGCCCGGCCTGGTCGCCGCGCTGCCCCCGGCGGTCGCCGCGGCCGCCCCCGCCGCCCGGCTGGTGGTCTTCGGGCACCTGGGCGAGGGGAACCTGCACGTCAACGTCCTCGACGCCCGCGGCGCCGCCGACGCGGTGACCGACGCCGTCCTGCGCCTGGTCGCCGACCGGGACGGCAGCATCAGCTCCGAGCACGGGGTGGGGCGGGCGAAGACGGCCTGGCTGGGCCTGTCCCGAGACGCCGCGCAGGTGGCCCTGATGCGCCGGATCCGGGCCGCTGTCGACCCCGCGGGCCTGCTCAACCCGGGCGTCCTGTTCGAGGAGAAGGACTGACTGTCGGTACGGACCGGCGCGGTGACCGGATCCGTGGCGGTTTCGCGTCGTCCGGCCGGCCACATCCGGCGGGAGCGGCAGCGGTCCCGCGGCCCCCGGGCGATAGACCCCCGGACGGAACACGGGGAGGCTCCATGCGGGTGCGCTGGCTGGACGCGGTGATGGTCGCGGTGACGGCGGCGGGCGTGCTGGCCGCCGCGCCGGCGCAGGCGGCGCCGTCGACGGCGCCCGCCGCGGCGGGCACCCGCGCGATGTGGCTGTGGAGCGACGCCCCGGCCGGCGAGGTCGTCGACTGGGCGGTCGCGGCGGGGGTCCGGGACGTCTTCGTCTCGGTGACGGGCCGGCCGGCGGGCGCCGAGCTGGCCCGGCTGCGGGCGCTCGCCGACCTGGCCGGCACCGCGGACGTACGGCTGTACGCCCTCGGCGGCGACCCCGGGTGGGTGGACGACCGCCGGGGCGCGCTGGGCTGGCTGCGCGCGGCGGCCGGCACCGGCCTGTTCGCCGGGTACCACGTGGACGTCGAGCCGTACCTGCTGCCGGAGTGGAGCACCGACCGCGAGGGCGTCGCCGCGCGGTACCTGTCCCTGCTCGCCGCCCTCCAGCGCGAGGCCGCGCTGCCGCTGGAGGCCGATGTGCCGTTCTGGTGGGGGGAGGTCAGCGTGGCCGGCCGCAACCTGGCCGCCGAGACGCTGCGCCGCGTCGACGCCGCCACGGTGATGAGCTACCGGAACACCGCCACCGGCCCGAACTCGATGTGGGACGTCGGCGGCGACCTGCTCGCCCACGGCGCCCGGGCGGGCAAGCCGGTCCGGCTCGCGGCCGAGACCGGCCCGACCGCCGGGTGCGGGCACTGCTCCTTCGCCGGACGCCCGGCCGCGGACCTGGACGCGACCCTGGCCGCGGTCGACGCCGCCGCGCTCGCCGCGCCGGCACCGGCCTTCGCGGGGATCGCGGTACACCACTACGACGCCTGGCGGCGACTCGCCTGACCTGGGTCAACGCGCGAGACCGCCGGTTGGTTGCGGCCCCGTCGGGCGAGGTGTGACGCCGTTCGGCCGGGGGCGAGTCCGACATCCGGGGCCGGCCGCGCTGCGTACGATGAGCCGAGGCGACCGGCGTCGGGAGGTGGGATGCTCGCCGAGCGGTGGACGGCGGTGACGCCGAGCGAACACCCGCACGAACGCGAGGCCCTGAGCCAGCTCGCCGACTGCATCCCGGACACCGAGCCGTACCGGATGTGGACCAACTTCACCTTCATCGCCACCAGTGGCGTGCTGTGCGAAGTGGACGCGCTCGTGATCGGCCCCGGCGGCCTGTACCTCGTCGAGGCCAAGAGCTACATCGGCGGGCTGCGGCGGCGCGGCAACGGCTGGGAGCAGTTCGGCGGCGGCCCGCCGCGCGGCCGGGGCAACGCGCTCATCGAGGCCGACGTCAAGGCCAAGCGGCTCAAGGGGTTGCTGGAGAGCGAGGCCAAGCGCCTCGGCTTCCCCGTCCCCTACGTCAAGGCGGCCGTCTACTTCAGCAAGCCCCGGCTCAAGGTCGAGCTGCCCGACGCCGACCGCCTCGCCCTCTACGGCCTGCCCGAGGGGCTGGGCGACATCGGCGCGCTGCTCACCGCCCCGCCGCGGCACCCGCGCGCCGAGGTCACCGCCGGCCGGTCCCGCAAGCTGGTCGAGGTGCTCGGCCAGGTCGGCATCGCGCAGAGCGCCCGCTACTACCAGGTCGGCAACTGGACGATGACCCGCACGCCGCTGGGCGAGGGCAAGACCTGGCAGGACTACCTGGCCACGCACCGCGAGGTGCCCGGTACGCACCGGCGGATCCGGCTGTACCTGGTGGAGCGGACCGCCCGCGAACCCGAGCGGCTCAGCATCGCCCGCGCGGCCCGCCGCGAGATGGCGGCCCTGCGCGACATCCGGCACCCGGGCATCGTGCAGGTGGACACGCTGGAGGAGCACGAGGTCGGCCCGGCGCTGGTGTACCGGTACGACCCGCGCAGCATGCGGCTGCCCGACTACCTGGCCGAGTACGGCGAGCGCCTCGACCCGCTGGTCCGGGTCAACCTGATCCGCCAGCTCGCCGAGGCGCTCGCGTACGCGCACGGCCGGCGCCTGTACCACCGGGCGCTGTCCGCGGAGTGCGTGCTGGTGCTGCCCGCCGACCGGCGCACCGGCCACACCGACGCCGACGCCTGGCTGCACCCGCGCCTGGAGATCATCGACTGGAACATGGCCAGCCGCGCGCGGGAGGCCGCCGACGACCTGGCGGTGTCGGCGACGGTGCACGCCGGGATGCACCTGTCCACGCAGGACGGGGTGTACCTGGCGCCGGAGTGGGAGCAGCCGGGCGCGGAGCCGGTGGCGCTGGACGTGTTCGGGGCGGGCGCGCTGGCGTACGCCCTGCTCACCGGCCAGCCCCCGGCCGAGGACGCGATGGGGCTGTGGCGGCGGCTGGAGGCCGAGCAGGGGCTGCTGCCCTCGGCCCTGTTCAGCGACGTGTCGCCGCACGCGGACGACCTGATCCAGTCGGCGACGGTACCGGCTCCGGCGCGGCGGCTGCCCACGATGGACGCGTTCCTGGACCGGCTGGGCGACCTGGAGCGGCACCTGGCCGAGGCGGCGCAGGTCGCCGCCGACGGCCCGGACCCGCTGGAGGCCGTGCCCGGCGACCGGGTCGGCGCCTGGCTGGTCGAGGAGGTGCTGGGCATCGGCTCGACCTCGCAGGGCCTGCTCGCCACGCACGACGACGGCGCGCGGCACGTGCTCAAGGTGGCGCTGTCGGAGGCGCGCCGGCCGCGGTTGGAGCAGGAGGCGGCGGTCCTGCGCCGGCTGCGCAACGACAGCCGGGTCATCTGCCTGGTGCGGCCCGACGTGCTCACGCTGTCCGGCCGGTCGGTGCTGGCCTTCGAGTACCTGGGCGCCGACACGCTGGCGACCCGCCTGCGCGGGCCGGACCGGCTGGCCCCGGACGAGCTGGAGTCGTACGGCGACCAGCTCCTGGACGTGGTGGCGTTCCTGGAGGGCGAGCAGGTCTTCCACCGCGACCTGAAGCCGGCCAACATCGTCGTCCGTACCCGGCCCAACGGCACCCGCGCCCCGGTGCTGTTCGACTTCTCGCTGGCCGGGGTGTCCGACAGCGAGCTGCACGCCGGTACGCCGGGCTACCGGGACCCGTTCCTCGGCGCGGCCGGGCGGCCGGTGTACGACGCGGCCGCCGAGCGGTACGCCCTGGCGGTGACCCTGCACGAGATGGCCTCGGGCCGGCTGCCGGTGTGGGGCGACGGGCGGACCGAGCCGCGGTTCACCGAGGGGCCGCCGGTGCTGGCCGCCGCCGAGTTCCCGGCTGCGCTGCGCGCGGGCCTGTCGGCGTTCTTCCTGCGGGCGCTGGACCGGGACGCGGCGGCGCGGTACCGCTCGGTGCGCGACCTCCGCCTCGCCTGGGGCGACGTCTTCCGCCGGCCCGCCAGCCGGCCGGCGCCGGCCGCGCCCGCGCATCCTGCCGCGCCGCCGACGCCGGCCGCGCCGCGCTCGGCGGCCGCGCCTCCTCCGCTGGCCGCGCCGGCCGCCGCCCCGGCCCCGGCCCCCGCCGCGGCGCTGCCGCCCGCGGTCGTGGCGAAGGCCACCGTGGCGAAGTCCACCGCCCCGCACCGGCCCTCGGCGGTGCCGCCGACGCCGTCCAACGAGTACCTGGTGGCGCGGGCCCGCGACGTCGTGCGGGCGGCGCTGGCGGAGCACGGTCCGCTGAACCTCGGCAAGGTCGCCCAGGTGCTGGGCGAGACCCTGCCGGCGCTGCGGGAGAGCTGGGCCGGCGCCGGCAGGTTCCGGCAGTTCGTCGTGCAGCATCTCGGCGAGTTCACCTTCACGCCCGGGACCGTCGAAGGCGGCTTCCTGTCCGACCCGGCCGCGCCCGCGCCGGTCCCGGCGGCGCCCGCGCCGGTCTCCGTGGCGGCCCCGCCGCCCCCCGGCGGCGGCGCGCTGCCCGCCGACCTCGTCCGGGCGCGCGAGGTGCTGGACCGGGAGCTGGCCGCGCAGTGCCCCCTCCCGCCGGCCACCGCCGCGCAGCGGCTGCGCGACGCGGTGCCGCGGCTGATTCCCGACTGGGCCGGGGCCGGCCGGTTCGGCGTGTTCATGACCACCTTCATGGCCGACTACCCGTACCGGCCGGACCCGGACGGCTGCGTGCTGCGGCCCGGCATGTCCCTGGCCTCGCGCCCGGCCAGGACGCCCGCTCCGGGCACGCCGCCGGCCCCCCACGCCCCGGCCGGGAGCCCGGCGGCCAAGCCGGCGAAGGCCGCCGCCCCGCCGTCGGCGACGCCGGCCAGGAAGCCCGCGGGCCCGGCCGCGCCTGCCGCGCCCGCGGCCGCGTCCGGTGGTACCGCCGCGCCGCGCCCGCTACCCGCGGCCGCGCCCAAGACGTCCCTGCCGAAGGTGGCGCCGCCCAAGGCCGCGCCGCCCAAGGCGGCGGCGCCCAAGGCGGCCAAGACGCACTCGCCCCAGCAGCCTGCCGCACCGCCGAAGCCGAACACACCGAAGCCGACCGCGCCCAAGCCGGCCGCGTCCAAGCCGGCTGCGTCTAAGCCGGCCGCGTCCAAGTCAGCCGCGCCCAAGCCGGCCGCGGCGAAGCCGGGGCAGCCGAAATCCGCCCCGGCGACCGCGGCGGCCAGCCCGGCGCAGCCCAACGTCGTTCAGAAATCGCCGCAGCCCACACCGGCCAAGCCCGCACCGGCCAAGCCGGCGCAGACCAAGCCCGCGCAGGCCAAGCCGGCGCAGACCAAGCCCGCCAAGGGCGTGGCAGCGGCGCGGCCGGTGCCGAAGCCGCCGCAGCTCTCCCGCTCGGAGATGGTCGCGCGGGCCCGCGCGGCGCTGCTGCCCGCCCTGGAGGAGCGCGGCACCCTGCGGCTGACCGAGGCCGCGGTGATCATCCGCAACGCCGTACCGGGCATCGAGGGGAACTGGGCGGGTGCGGAGAAGTTCTCGGCCTTCGTCCGCATCCACTTCGCCGACTTCCCCCAGCGGCTGGACCCGCCCGCGGAGATCGCGGCGCCCGGCCGCCCCGGCCCGTGGGGCTGGCTGTCGGTACTGCGGCGGGCCGTGCGCGGCGAGGATCCCCGGTGACGCCGCGCCGACGCCCGCCGGCACCGCCCGGGCGGCCGGGCCGGCCGGTGCGGTGGCGCCGCCGCGGTACCGCCTGGCGGGGCCGCCGGGCGCCGGGCCGCCCGCCGCCGCGCCGGGGCTGACGCGGGCCCGGTGGTCAGTTCTCCCGGCGCGGGATGAAGCGCAGCAGCGCCGCCCCGAGCCCGATCAGGGCGACGCCCCCGATGAGCAGCCAGAGGATCGCGATCCCGGTGTCGGCCAGGGTGGCGACGCCTCCCACGACCCCGAGGCCGCCGGCGGTCTTGGAGTACATCCGTCCCTCCTATGCGGTGGCCGGCGCCCAGCGCTGGTCGCTGCGCCGGGCGAACTGGTAGCAGGCGGCCAGGAACACCAACTGCTGGAACAGGTCGTAGAGGATCTCGATCGGCGCGAGGAACGCCACCAGCGCCGGGCGCACGCCCCGGCCGCGGCAGGTCCACACCCGGTCGGCCAGGTAGACGACGAAGACCGCGATCCAGAAGGGCTGCCAGGTCAGGGCGTCGGCGTCGGTGGCGAGGATGGCGGCGACCAGGGCCACGTAGGCGAAGGACAGCAGCGTGACGAAGGCGGTCCAGAAGGTCTTGGTCAGGTACGGCAGGGTGGTGCGGTTGACGCCGTGTTCGCGCAGGTTCTCCAGCGCCCCGCGCCGCCAGCGGACGCGCTGGTGCCACAGCTCGCGGACCGTGGCCGGCGCCTCGGTGTACAGCGCGCAGGCCTTCGGCGAGACGATCAGGTAGCCCAGGCGCTGGACGGCCAGGCTCAGCTCGTTGTCCTCGGTGAGCACGCCGGTCTGGTAGTACCCGACCCCCGGCAGGTCCCCGGCCGCCCGCGCCCGCCGGACGTGCCGCAGCACCCCGACCCGGAACATGGCACCGGCGCCGGTGAGGACGTTGGCCCGGGCCAACGGCCGGCGGCAGATCTGCCGGACGTACCGCGCGTACTCGTTGCCCTGCACGATCCGCAGCAGGTTGTCCTCGGTGGCGGCGTAGAAGCTGCCGCCGACGCCGCCGACGGCGGGGTCGGCGAGGCGGTCCTCGGCCGCGGCGAAGAACCCGGGGGCGAGGGTGGTGTCGGCGTCCATCACGAAGATCGCGTCGTCGTCGGCCAGGTCGTCGGCGATCCGGTCGAGGCCGTGGTTGATCGCCCCGGCCTTCAGGTGCGGGTTGACGGGCAGGTCCAGGACGCGGGCGCCCGCGGCGCGGGCGATGTCGGCGGTGTCGTCGGTGCAGTTGTTGACGACCGCGACCACGGCGTCCGGCGGGCGGGTCTGCGCCCGGAGACTGGTGATCGTGGCCAGCAGGGTCGCCCGGCGGTGGACCGGGATCAGGGCGTAGATGCGTCGGCGCCGCCGCGGGCGGGCGGCGTGGGGCGGGCTGTCCGCCACCGGGTCCCCGTTCACGTACCGTCACCTCACGTCGGCGTCACGCGGGCGGTCTGGCGGGCCGCCCGGTAGTCGAGTTCCGCTGTCCGGTCAGGACGACGCGAGATTAGCGGCGCCGGTGGTCTGCCGCATGACATGGCTGATCCTCAATGGAACTTTGTGCGAACCGGAGGCGACCGCCCTGTGCCCGCCGGGCCGGACCCGCCGCGGCGCGGCGCGCACCGGCCCAGTTCAGCCCCGGCCCGCTCGGGCGGGCGGCGGCCGGCGGCCCGACCCAGTGGTCTTCGCCACAGTGGATTCCGCGCTGCGGCCGGCCCGCCCCCGTGAGACGCTGGAGCGGCGCAGTGACCCGTGACCACGGATCGCGCCCAGCCCGGCGGCCGGCAGTGAGCGCCCCCTTGCGGGCGGGTGCGGTACTCGGACGAGTCGGGCATTTGCCTCAAAAGACGGCGAGGCTCTACCGTCGGCTCCTGTCCGTCGCCGTCGAAGGGACGCCCGTGCCCGCACGCCTGACGGGGCGGCTCGCCGCCGTCGCCGGTACCGCCCTGCTCGCCCTCGTTCCCGCGCCGCCCGCCGCGGCCTCCGTCGCCGACCTGCGCCCGACGGTCCGGCTCGTCGGCGGTACCTGCGGCTTCCGGCACGTGCAGGTCGACCTGCGGTTCTGGGACGACCACACCCCGCACGACCGGCTGGCGTACGCCCTGGTGCACCAGCGTGGCCGCGGGATGTTCGCGCAGCTCTCGCTGTACCGCGCCGGGTTGCAGACCCGGATCTCGATGTACCTGGCCGGCGACCCGGTCGGCGTCGCCGACCTGGTGGTCGCGGTCGCCGACACCGCGGGCAACACCCGGCGCTTCCCGGTGACGGTCCGGGCCGGGTACCTGGGGATGACCGGCACCGCGCGCAGCGACGTGATGATCGGCGACAACCGCAGCAACGTCCTGCGCGGGATGGGCGGCAACGACCTCGTCTGCGGCCTGGGCCGGGGCGACACCATCGACGGCGGCCCGGGGGACGACCTGGTCGACGGCGGCGACGGGCACGACCGGGTGGCCGGCGGCGAGGGCCGGGACGTGGTGCAGGACTGCTTCGGCTACGGGCGGTACGACGACGTGCTCGACGGCGGCCCCGGCGACGACGTGCTGCGCGACTGCGGCGGCGGGGACGACACGCTGCGCGGCGGCCCCGGCGCCGACGTGCTCGACGCGGGCATCGGCGCCGACGAGCTGGACGGCGGCGCCGGCCCGGACCGGATGACCGGCGGACCCGGGCCGGACCGGTTCGTGGCGACGGCCGAGGACACCACGGACTTCGACCCGGCGCAGGGCGACCACACCTGAGCGCCGGGCGGGCGCCGCCGGTCAGCCCAGGCCGAAGGCGCGGGCCACCGCCTCGTCCGCCGCCGCCTCGACGGCCGCCGGGTCGCGCGGCGCGCCCTCGGTCAGCGCGCGGGCCAGCGCGACGGCCCGCCGGGCGTGCGGCGAGCCGGGGTCCGGCAGCGGGAACTCGCTCACGTACTGGGTGATGTACCGCCGCCGGCCGGCGTACAGCCGGTTGCCGAACCGGGCGTCGTAGTACCGGTGGGCGACCGCCGAGTTCGCCACGGCGACGGCCAGCAGCGCGAGGTCCTCCTGCGCCGGTCCGAAGGGGATCCAGTAGCAGTTGCCGTTGACCACAGCACCGGAGCGGTCCACCGCGAACCGGGCCGTCTCGCTGATGTCCGGGAAGACGATCTTCGGCTGGGCCCACTCGGCGGGCCGCTGCGGTACCCAGATCTCCCACCAGTGCCGGCCCGACTCGACCACGTACCGCCGGGCGGCCAGCCGCGCCCGGTGGGCCGCCAGGTACCGGGCGGCGCCCGGGTGCCCGGCCAGGTCCACCGGCGTGCGCCGGGACCGGTCCATCTCGTACGGGTACAGGATCGTCGCCGCGCCCGGCGCGCACCGCCAGCGCCCGGCCGCCGGGGCGCTGATCAGGGGGCGCCGCAGCGCCGGCTCGGGCCGCTGGTCGGCGGGCAGGTCCGCCCAGTCGGCGCGGATGAAGACGCCGTCGGCGCTGGTCTTCACCCCGACCCGGATCCGGCCCAGGTCCCGGAACCGCAGCGGCGCCGCCCGGTCCACGGCGGCGAGGAAGTCGGCGTGCTCCTCGGCGCTGACCCACGGCCGGTCGGCGTGGCCGGCCAGCGGCAGGGTGCCGCGGTCCACCCGGTACGTCCGGCCGTCGACCGCGTACCGGCCGGAGGCGCCGGCCGCGAGCGCCGCGTACACCGAGTCGACCGCGGTCGCGGCGCCGGGCGCGCGGTCCTGGTAGATCGTCAGCAGCGGGACGGCCGGCGAGCCGCGGGGGTCGCGCCGGGCGAAGACCAGCGCCGGCAGGACGGCGGCCCGGAACAGCCGGGTGTCGCCGAGGTCGATGACCTGCCGGACGGCGTACTCGCGGGCCAGCCGGGCGCGCATCCCGGCGCCGGCCCGGGTGCTGAGGAACCGGTTCGACGTGACCAGCCCGAGCACCCCGTCGTCGGTCAGCAGCCGCCCGAACGCCGCCGCGAACACCTGGTACAGGTCGATCCGGCCGGTGAGGCCGAAGTGGTCGGCGAGCAGCCGGGCGCGCGGGGCGCCGAGGACCTGGGTGCGCACGTACGGCGGGTTCGCCACGATCACGTCGAACCGCGGGTCGGCGGCGCCCCGCTCCGCGCTGAGCGCCACGAAGTCGACGGCGGCGAGCGTGCGCGGTACCGCCGGCAGCGCCCCGGCCAGCCGGCGCCGCGCGAGCGCCACCGCGGCCGGGTCCCGGTCGTACCCGGTCAGCCGGCACCGGCCGCCGCGGGCGTGCAGCGCCCGGCCGACGGCCAGCAGCAGCTCCCCGTCGCCGCACGCGGGGTCGAGGACGGTGAGGTCGGCGCGGACGGTCGACGGGAAGTGGTCGAGCAGCCGTCCGGCCAGGAAGCGCCCCAGCTCCGGCGGCGTGTAGTGGACGCCGTGGGCCTTCTCGACCGTCACGGCGGCACGGCGCACGCGGTCCCCCTCCCCGTAGCCCGCGGCCCGGCCGCCGGGTGGCCCGCCGGTTTCGTCATGGTATCGAACATAGAGCGAGGTTTACCGGTCCGGTCAGCGGCTCAACCCGCCCCGGCCGGCGCCGATAGGCGGAGGTGACTTCGGGGGAGCACGAGGCGGACGTCCAGGCGCGGGTCACCGACCCCGCCCGGCTGCGGACCCTGCGGGCCAGCGGCCTGCTGGAGGCCGGCGCCCTGCCGTCGCTGGACCGGCTCAGCGGCCTCGCCGCGCGGGTGCTGGGCGCCCCGACGGCGCTGGTGTCGCTCGTCGACGCCGCCCACCAGGTCTTCGCCAGCGGCTGCGGCCTGCCCGCGCCGGTCGCCCCCGGCAGCCGGGTCGGGCTGTCGCACTCCTTCTGCCGGTACGTGGTGGCCGCCGACGCGCCCGTACTGGTCAGCGACGCCCGCGGCGACGCCCGGCTCGCCGGCAGCCCCGCCGTCCGGGACCTCGGCGTGGTCGCCTACGCGGGCGTACCGCTGCGGGCGGCCGACGGCACCGTCCTCGGCGCGTTCTGCGTGGTCGACCACGCCCCGCGCCGGTGGACCGACGACGAGGTCGCCACGCTGTCCGACCTGGCCGCCGCGGCCCGGTCCGAGCTGGCCCTGCGCTGCGCCAACGGGGAGCTGCGACTGGCCGCCGACCGGATGCGGGCCGTCCTGGACAGCGCGCAGGACGCGTTCGTCTCGATGGACAGCGACGGCCGGTTCACGGCCTGGAACGCCGCCGCCGCCCGGCTGTTCGGGTGGGGCGCCGCCGAGGCCGTCGGCCGGACCGCCAGCGAACTGATCATCCCGGAGCGGTTCCGCGCCGCCCACGAGCAGGGCCTGGCCCGGGTCCGGGACACCGGCCAGTCGCCGCTCCCCGGGCAGCGGCTGGCCCTGACCGCGGTGGACCGCGCGGGCCGGGAGTTCCCGGTCGAGATGACCCTCCAGGTCAGCCTGGAGCGCGACCGGCCGGTCTTCCACGCGTTCCTGCACGACATCACCGCCCGGCACGCGGCCGCGCGGGAGCTGGACCGGGAGCGGCAGCGGCTGGAGGACGAGCGCAGCTTCCTGCGGGCGCTGCTGGACAGCCTCGACGCCGGGGTCGCCGCCTGCGACAGCGACGGGCGGCTCGCCCTGTTCAACCACCGGCTGCGCGAGGTGCACGGGGCCGACGCGCAGGCGGTCGACGCCGGCAACTGGTCCGGTACCTACGCCCTGTACGCCGCCGACGCCCGGACCCCGCTGGCCGCCGAGGAGATCCCCCTGGCCCGCGCGTTCGCGGGCGAGGTCGTCGTCGGCCAGGAGATGGTCGTCCGGCCGCCGGGCGCCCCGCCGCGCCGGTTCCTGGCCAACGGGCGCCCCATCGACACCGCCGACGGGCGCCGGCTCGGCGCGGTCGTGGCGATGCACGACATCACCGGCGCGCACCGCGCGGAGACGCTGCGCCGGGCCCGGCACGCCGTCGCTCAGGCGCTGTCCGAGGCGGTGCGCGCCGACGAGGCCGGCGCCGCGGCGCTCGCCGCCGTCGGCACCGAGCTGGGCTGGGTGTCGGGCGCGTACTGGCAGGTGGCCGGCGGGCGCGCCCTGGCGCGGGTGAGCGGCTGGAGCGCGTTCGGCGCCGCCCCCGAGGCGGCCCCCGGCGACGCACGGCTGCCGGGACTGGTGTGGTGGCGCGCCGCCGAGATCTGGACCGGCGACCTGCCCCGCCCGCCCCGCGCCGCCACCGACCCGCCGGGCGGCGCGATCGGCCTGCCCGTGCGCAGCGGCGACCGGGTGCTCGGCGTGCTGGTGTTCCACACCGGCGCCGACGCCCGCCCGGAGGACGACGTGCTGGCCGTGCTGCGCGAGGTCTGCGCGCACGTGGGCCGGTTCGTCGAGCGGCGGCACGCCGAGGACCTGACGCTGGCCCTGGCCGCCGCCCGCCGGGACTTCGACCGGGTGGTCGAGCAGGTCAACGACTACCTGTGGACGGTGGAGATCCGGCCCGGGGGCGAGGTCCGGTCGGTGTACGCCAGCCCGAACGGCACCGGCGTGTTCGGCGCCGTACTGCCGACCGACACCGACATGGCCGCGGTGCTGGCCGAGCGGATGCACCCCGGGGACCGGGCGGCGTTCGCGGCGTTCCACGCCACGGTGGCCCGGGGCGCGTCGGCGGAGATCGAGTGCCGGGTGCGCGGGTACGACGACGTGACCCGCTGGGTCTGGACCCGCGCGGTGCCCCGCCGCGAGGACGGCGCGCTGTTCGTCGACGGCATCTGCACCAACATCACCGAGCGCCGCCAGCTCGCCGAGCAGCGCGAGCGCCTGCTGGAGCGGGAGCGGGAGCAGGTCCGGCAACTGCGCGAGGTGGACCGGCTCAAGGACGAACTCGTCGCCGTGGTCAGCCACGAGCTGCGCAACCCGGTCACCTCGATCCGCGGGTACGCCGAGATGCTGCTGGACGACCCGGAGCTGCCGGCGACCCCGCGGCACTTCGCCGAGGTCATCGACCGCAAGAGCAGCCACCTGCACCACCTGGTCGAGGACCTGCTGACGCTGGCCCGGCTCGACGCCGGCTCGATCGAGATCGACCCGCGCCCGCTGTCGGCGGCGCGGCTGATCCGGGAGGCGGTCCAGGAGCAGGGGCCGGCGGCCCAGGCCAAGAACCTCACCGTCGCGGTGGCGACCGGCCGGCTGTCGCCGGTGCACGGCGACCCGACCCGGCTGCGCCAGGTGCTCGACAACCTGATCTCCAACGCGGTCAAGTACACGCCCGAGGGCGGGACCGTGCGGGTGGTGGCGGCCGACGCCGAAGCCGGGGTGGTCGTCACCGTCACCGACACCGGCATCGGGATCCCGGCGGACCAGTACGGGCAGCTTTTCCAGCGGTTCTTCCGGGCCCGGACGGCCGTCGCCGCCGGCATCACCGGGACCGGGCTCGGCCTGGCGATCACCAAGGCGGTCGTCGAGGCGCACGGGGGGACCATCGCGGCGGCCCCGGCGCCCGGCGGGGGGACCGCGTTCACGGTGTCGCTGCCGGCCGTCGGGGCGCCGCACGCGGCGGTCTGACCGAATCGTCAGGCATTGACGGGCGGTTCTGACGGGTGACTACTCGGATGAGTGCATCTCGGCCGTTCGGGTATCCACCAACCCCACTTTTCGGTTTGGCCGGCTGAGGGTCCAGTTCCCCGCGCCGAGGTGAGGTCGACCGTTGCCGCCATTCGTCCTGCCGTCGTTCTACATTCCCTACCCCGCCCGCCTGAACCCGCACCTGGAGCGCGCCCGCGCCCACACCCGCGACTGGGCGCGCGCGATGGAGATGACCGACGCCCCGCAGGCGGGCCGGGCCGTCTGGACCGCCGCCGACCTGGAGGCGCACGACTACGCGCTGCTGTGCGCGTACACCCACCCCGACGCCACGGCCGAGGCGCTGAACCTGGTGACCGACTGGTACGTGTGGGTCTTCTACTTCGACGACCACTTCCTGGAGCTGTTCAAGCGCACCCGCGACATCCCCGGCGCCCGCGCCCACCTGGACCGGCTCGCCGCGTTCATGCCCGCCGAGGGCGAGATCGCCGCCGAGCCCGACAACCCGGTCGAGCGCGGCCTGGCCGACCTGTGGCGGCGGACCGTGCCGCACCGCTCGGCGGACTGGCGCCGCCGGTTCGTCCTCAGTACCCGCGCCCTGCTGGACGAGTCGCTGTGGGAGCTGGCCAACATCGACGAGGGCCGGGTGGCCAACCCGATCGAGTACATCGAGATGCGCCGCAAGGTCGGCGGCGCCCCGTGGTCGGCGAACCTCGTCGAGCACGCCGTCGACGCCGAGGTGCCCCCCGCCCTCGCCGGCACCCGGGCGCTGGGCGTCCTGCGCGACACCTTCGCCGACGCCGTCCACCTGCGCAACGACCTGTTCTCGTACGAGCGCGAGGTGCTGGACGAGGGCGAGCTGTCCAACGGCGTCCTGGTCTTCGAGACGTTCCTGGGCTGCGGCACGCAGGAGGCCGCCGAGGGGGTCAACGACCTGCTCACCTCGCGGCTGCACCAGTTCGAGCACACGGCGCTGACCGAGGTGCCGGCCAGCGTCGCCGACCACGGCGTCGACCCCGCCGGGCAGGCCGCCACGGCGGCGTACGTCAAGGGCCTGCAGGACTGGCAGGCCGGCGGGCACGAGTGGCACTGCCGGTCCAGCCGGTACATGAACGACGGCGCCGTGGACCCGGCCGGCGCCACGCTGATCGGCGTGCCCGGCGGCCTCGGCATCTCCGCCGCCCGGATCCTGCCGTCGCTGGCCGGGACCGTGCCGCAGCGGGCCCGCCGGCACCGGTACGTGCCGTTCCAGGTCGTCGGCGAGACCCCGCTGCCGGACCTGCCCATGCCCTACGCGACCCGGCTCAGCCCGCACCTGGGCGGCGCCCGGGAGAACACTGTCGCCTGGGCGCGGCGGATGGGCCTGCTCGACGGCGTGATCTGGGACGAGGGGAAGCTGCGGGCCTTCGACTTCCCGCTGTGCTCGGCCGGCATCCACCCCGACGCCACCCCGGAGCAGCTCGACCTCACCTCCGGGTGGCTCACCTGGGGCACCTACGCCGACGACTACTACCCGCACGTCTTCGGCCGCTCCGGCGACCTGGCCTCGGCCAAGGCGACGACGGCGCGGTTCCCGGCGTTCATGCCGCTGGACGACGAGGCGCCCCCGGCCGTGCCCGCGCACCCGATGGAGGCGGCGCTGTCGGACCTGTGGACCCGGACCGCCGGCCCGCTGGCCCCGGACGCCCGGGCGGCCTTCCGCGCGTCCGTCGAGGACATGACCCGGAGCTGGCTGTGGGAGCTGGACAACCAGCGGCTCCACCGGGTGCCCGACCCGGTGGACTACATCGAGATGCGCCGCAAGACGTTCGGGTCGGACCTGACGATGGCGCTGTCCCGGCTGTCCGTCGGCCGGACCGTGCCCGAGCGGGTGTGGGGAAGCCGGCCCGTGCGGGCGATGGAGAACGCCGCCGCCGACTACGCGGCCCTGCTCAACGACCTGTACTCGTACCAGAAGGAGATCCAGTTCGAGGGCGAGCTGCACAACGCGGTCCTGGTGGTGCAGCAGTTCCTCGACACCGACCGGGACCGGGCGCTGGCGGTCGTGGCCGACCTGATGGCCGGGCGGATGCGGCAGTTCCAGCACGTGCTCGCCGTCGAGCTGCCGGCCCTGTACGAGGAGTTCGGGCTGGCCGACGACGTGCGGCGGACCGTGGACCGGTACGCGGGCCAGCTCCAGGACTGGCTGGCCGGCATTCTCACCTGGCACGAGGGCTGCCACCGGTACCGGGAGGCGGACCTGCGCCGGCACTACGCCGCGCCGGCCCTCGCCCCGGCCGGGCTGGGCACGTCGGCGGCCCGGCTCGGCCCGCTGCTGGCCGCGGCCGGCCGGTAGCGGCGCCGTGCCCACTCCGCTGAGGTCGCTGCCGGCGCTGGTCTGCGCCGCCGGTGCCGCGGGCGCGGTCCCGGCGCTGGCCGCCCCCGCGGTCGCCGCGGCCGGGCCGGTGCCGGCGCCGGCCGGCGCGGCGCGCTGCGTCGGCGGGCTGCTGCTGGTCCGCGAGCACGCGCTGCTGCGCCTGCCCGACCCGTTCGGCCCGCCCCGCGCCGCGGTGCCGCTGACCCGGCGGCTCAACGCCCTCGGCCACGCCGCCGGCCCGCAGCGGACCTACGCCGTCGCGGCGCCGGACGAGGTGGTGACGCTCGACGCCGCGGGGACCCTGCGGCCGGTGGGTCCGCTGCCCGCGCAGGCGCACGGGGCGACGGCGGGCGCGGTCCACGGCGACCAGTGGTACCTGGGCGTGGAGGGCCGGCTCGTCGTCGTGGACCTGCGGGCGGGCAGCCCCACGTACCTGCACGCCGTCGCCGACCTCCCCACCAACCCCTGGACCGTCCTGCGCGACTTCGCGTACCGCCCGGCCGACGGCGAGCTGTGGGGGGTCGCCGCCCGCGGGTACGGCCACCCGTCGGTGCTGGCCCGCCTCGACCCGCGGACGGCGCAGGTGCGCACGTTCCCGACCCGCGCGGCGCTGCCGGCCGCCCGCGGGTTCGGCGCGGTCGCCCTCGGGCCCGACGACGTCCTGCACGCCCTGGACGACGACACCGGCCACCTGCTGCACGTGCCGCTGCGCGGCGGGCCGGTCACCCGCACCGCCCTCGGCGGCCGCTCGCGCTGGTCCGACGCGACGGCGTGCCCGCCGGCCCCGGCCGCCGCGGTGCCCCCGCCGCGCCCGGTGAGGCCCCCGGCCGCGCGCGCCCCGCACCCGCGCCCGGCCGGCCCGCCGGCCCGCGCCGCCCGGGGCCGCCCGGCCGCGCCGCCGCCGCGGCCCCGGCCCGCCGCCGCGCCGCCGCCGCGCCCGCCGGCGGCGGCGCCGGCCGCGGTCCGGCGGCACCGGACGGCGTACCTGCGCAGGGCCGCCGCCCGCCGGGTCCCCGAGAGCCGCACGCTGCCCGCCTCCCTCGCCCTGTTCGTCGGCGCCGCCGTACCCGCGGTCGTGGCGGCGGCGCGCATCGCCGGCCGGCTGCGCGGCCGGTAGTGCGCCCCCTTCCCGCTCCCGGAGGAGACCGTTGACTCTCGTCGCCGTCGGCATCGCCGTGTGCCTGCTCGCCGCGGCCGCCTCGGCGCTGGGCTTCCTGGTCGTCTCCCGGTGGGTACCCGACCGGTGGCTGATCGCCGACGCCGACGCCGCCAGTGCGCTGTACGGGGCGATCGGCATGGTGTACGCGATCCTCATCGCCATCGCCGCGATCGCCGTCTGGGAGCCGCGGGCCGCCGCCGCCCAGAGCATCCAGCAGGAGGCGACGGCCCTGGCGGAGGTCCGGTACCAGGCCAGCCGGCTCGCCCCCGCGGACGCCGCGGCCATCGACGGCCTGGTCGGGTCCTACCTGGCAGCCGTGGTCGGGCAGGAGTGGCCGCTGCTGCGCGACGCGCGCCGGGCCAGCCCGGCGACCGAGGCGGCGTTCGCGGCCCTGCGCCGGCGCGCCGACCGGGTCGTCCCGGCCGGGGAGCGGCAGGCGGCGGCGCTGGAGGAACTCGCCGACCGGCTCGGCGCGGCGGCCGACGCCCGCACCGGGCGGATCGCCGCCGCGCAGGAGGGGATCCCCGTGGCGCTGTGGCTGATCCTCGGCCTGGGCGGGACCGTCAGCATCGGCTTCCTGTACCTGTTCGGGCTCGACCGCACGTTCCCCAACGGCCTGATGATGGCCGTCGTCGGCGGCATGATCGCCCTCCTGCTGTTCGTGCTGTTCCACGTCGAGTACCCGCTGAGCCGCGGCTTCCGGCTCGGCCCCGACGCCTTCACGACGGTCGGGCCGGCGGTGTCCGCGCTGCGCTGACACCCGCCGGCCCGACCGGATGATCACCCACAAAGGATGGAGAACACCGCCATGTCAGTGTCCGAGATCTCCAGCACCGCGGAGATGCCCACCCAGCGGAGCCTGAGCACCGCCGCCGCGAAGAACCTCGCCACCACCACCAAGACCGTCCCGCAGATGCAGGAGATCACCTCCCGGTGGCTGCTGAAGATCCTGCCGTGGGTCCAGGTCTCCGGCGGCACGTACCGGGTCAACCGGCGCCTCACCTACGCCATCGGCGACGGCCGGCTGTCCTTCACCAACGTCGGCCAGCAGGTCCGGGTCGTGCCGATGGAGCTGACCGAGCTGCCGGTCCTGCGGCACTTCGACGACGACTCCGTGCTCGGCGCGCTCGCCGACGCCTGCCAGCAGGCGGAGTACCCCGCCGGGGCCGTCATCGCCGAGGCCGGCGCGGACGCCGACAAGGTGGTGCTGCTCGCCCACGGCAAGGTCAAGAAGGTCGGTGCCGGGCAGTACGACACCGGCTCGGTGCTCGGGATGCTCGCCGACGGCGACTACTTCGGCGAGCGGTCCATGATCGACGACGGGGCGCGGTTCGACGCCACGTACGTCGCCGTGACCGCGTGCACCGTGCTGACCCTGCCCCGGGTGGCGTACCTGGAGATGGTGCAGCGCTCCGACCGCCTGCGGGAGCACGTCGCCCGGATGCAGGCGCAGGCCGCCAAGGCGCAGAACGCCCACGGCGAGGCCGCGATCGACATCGCCTCCGGGCACGACGGCGAGCCGCTGCTGCCCGAGACGTTCGTCGACTACGAGATGTCGCCGCGGGAGTACGAGCTGAGCGTCGCCCAGACCGTCCTGCGCGTGCACAGCCGGGTGGCCGACCTGTACAGCCAGCCGATGAACCAGATCGAGCAGCAACTGCGGCTCACCGTCGAGGCCCTGCGCGAGCGGCAGGAGTTCGAGATGCTGAACAACCGCGAGTTCGGCCTGCTCGCCAACGCCGACCTCAAGCAGCGGATCCACACCCGGTCCGGCCCGCCGA
Organism: Pilimelia terevasa; assembly: GCF_014647915.1. Taxonomy (GTDB): domain Bacteria; phylum Actinomycetota; class Actinomycetes; order Mycobacteriales; family Micromonosporaceae; genus Pilimelia; species Pilimelia terevasa. The sequence continues at coordinate 144,727 of NZ_BMQC01000009.1, read as the reverse complement.
CGCCCGACGACCTCGACGAGCTGATCTCCCGCCGCCGCAAGACCCAGTACCTGCTGGCGCACCCGCGGGCCATCGCCGCCTTCGGCCGCGAGTGCACCCGGCGCGGGATCTACCCGCAGCACCTGGACTTCCACGGCCAGCAGGTGCCGGCCTGGCGGGGCATCCCGATGCTGCCCTGCAACAAGATCCCGATCAACGACACGCACACCACGTCGATCATGGCGATGCGGCTCGGCGAGGAGGACCAGGGCGTCGTCGGCCTGCACCAGACCGGCATCCCGGACGAGTACCAGCCGAGCCTGTCGGTCCGGTTCATGGGCATCAACGAGCAGTCGATGATCTCGTACCTGGTCAGCGCCTACTACTCGGTCGCGATCCTGGTGCCGGACGCCCTCGGCGTCCTGGAGAACGTCGAGCTGGGCCACTACGCGGACGTCCCCGCCGGCACGGAGGGCTGAGGTGACGGCGGCGCCCGAGCGGCTGACCACCGGCACCCCGGCGCCGGTGGTCGAGATCCTGGCGTGGAGCCGGGGGATCGTCGCGCCCGCGCTGCGGGCGGCGGTCGATCCGCTGCCCGCGCCGCTGCGGCACATCGCCGGCTACCACCTCGGCTGGTGGGACGCCGGCGGGCGGCCGGAGACGGCCTCCGGCGGCAAGGCGGTACGGCCGGCGTTCGCGCTGCTCGGCGGCGCCGCCGTCAGCGACGTGGTGACCGACGCCGTCCCGGCGGCGGTGGCCGTCGAGCTGGTGCACAACTTCTCGCTGCTCCACGACGACGTCATGGACCGCGACGTCACCCGCCGGCACCGGCCGACGGCGTGGACGGTCTTCGGCGAGTCCCCGGCCGTGCTGGCCGGGGACTCGCTGCTGGCGGCGGCGTTCCTGGCCATCGGCGGCACGTACGCCGCCGGGGCGGCCGGCCGGCTGGCCGGCGCGGTCCAGGAGCTGCTCGCCGGGCAGTACGCGGACCTCGACTTCGAGGCCCGGTCCGACGTGGACCTGGCCGCCGTCGAGGCGATGGCCGAGGGCAAGACGGCGGCGCTGTTCGGCGCCGCCTGCGGCCTGGGCGCGCTGTGCGCGGGCGGGGACGGCGCGACCGTGGACGCGCTGACCGCGTTCGGCCGGCGGGCGGGGCTGGCGTTCCAGATCGTCGACGACCTGCTCGGCATCTGGGGCGACCCCGCGGTGACCGGCAAGCCGGCCCACACGGATCTGCGCAGCCGGAAGAAGTCCTTCCCGGTGGTCGCGGCGCTGCGCTCGGGGACGCCCGCGGGGGCGGACCTGGCAGCGCTCCACGACCGGTGCGCGCCGCTGGGCGAGCCGGAGCTGGTCGAGGCGGCGGAGCTGGTCGAGGCGGCCGGCGGCCGGCGGTGGTGCGAGGAGTACGCCGACCGGCTGCTCGCCGACGCCCGGTCGGCGCTGGCCGCCGCGGGCGTCGCCGCGGAGGCGGGCGACCGCCTCTGGACGCTGGCCCGGTTCCTCGGCGGCCGCGACCACTGAGGACCACCCGGGGCCGGCCGCCGCACCCGGCCGGCCCCGGGCACCCGGTCGGCCCGGGACAGCCGGCCGTCCCGGGAGCCCGGTCGCGCCGGGCACCCGGTCGCGCGGGCCGACCGGTCAGCGGGCCGGGTGGCCGTCGTGGCCGACGCACGCCTCCGCGCGGTCGGGTGCGGTGCGGACCAGCCCGCAGGCGTACCGCGGCTGCGGGTAGGCGCCCGTGCCCCCCTCGGCCGTACCCGCGCTCATCGCCCGCAGCACCAGCACGGCCTTGCGGTCCGGCTCGCGCACCCGCGAGGTCTGGGCGAACAGCAGGAACCCCGTCGCCCAGGCCAGATCCAGCCGCTGGCCGGTCTCGTACACCGCCTTGAGCAGCTCCGCGGGGCGCGGCCGGGCGTCGCCGCTGACCGTCGCGTACGCCTTGGCGTGCAGCAGGACCGCGTCGTGGGCCAGGCCGCTCTGCCCGTCGGCGGCGTCGGCGCAGTAGGTCGAGGTCCGCCACCGCTTCTGGTAGGCGTCGCGGAACCCGTTGGCCAGGTTCAGCATCGCGCGCGCGGGCTTGCCCGGGCCGCCGAACCCGGGGTGGCAGCGGACGATCCCGCTGGCGCCGCCGAGGTAGTCGATGGTGAGGTCGCGGAAGTCGTGCGCGCCGCCGCCGGTGACGAACCGGGTGACCGAGTCCGCGGCGAGCACGTGCGGCCGGGCCTCCGGCGGGCAGCCGGCCAGAGCGCCGAGGAAGGGCCGGATCTCCTTGTCCCGCCCGGCGTAGAAGATCGCGGGGCGGAACGGGGTGCCGGGGCGCAGGCCCGCGGCGGTCCCGCGGACCAGCGCGCAGATCTGCTCGCCGGCCTCGGCGGGGCTGGTCCGGCCCTGCTCGCCGGGGGTGAACGACAGGCTGGGGTGCTGCAGCGCGATCCGCGGCCGGCGGTCGGGGCGGAACAGGGCGCGGTGCGCCCGGCGCAGGTCGGCCTCCAGCTCGCTGGCGTACGTGCTGTCGATCTTCTCGTCGGAGTAGACGATCCACAGGTGTGTCGTCGGGGTCGCGTTCTCCAGGTACCGCAGGGCCACCGAGGTCTGCCGCCGGTTCGACGGCCCCACCTGGTAGTAGTGGGTCCGGTCGCTGAGCGCGAAGGTGTCCCCGGACAGCAGGGTGCCGATCATCGGCATCCTCGCCCGTTCCAGGTCGTCGACGGCCGCCGCGGTGGTCGTGTGCGAGACGCCGAGCCCGACCACGGCGTCCACCGGCCGGCCGGAGTCGCGGACGGTCAGGACCAGCCCCGCCGCGTCCTGCGCGTGCGCCATGTCCACCCCGGCGTTGACCAGCAGCACCTCCACGCCGACCTTGGGGCCGGCGCGGGCGTCGTCCTGCGCCACCGCGATGCCGCGCAGCTCCTCCCGCAGGGCGTACCGGTCGTCGGGGTCGGTGGCCGAGAGCATCCCCAGGTACGCGATCGTCGTGCGCGCCGGCTGCCCGCGCGCCGCGTCGTTGTTGGCGGCGATCGCGTCCGCGGCGGCGTTGAGGTCGTCGGCGAGCGGGTCGGTGCTCAGCGCCCGGAACGGCCGGGTCCCCACCGCCGTCGGCCACACGCCGATGCACTCGGTCGCGGTGCTGCCCCGCACGGTCGGCCGCGGTCCCGGGGCGAAGACCCGGGTGTACAGGTCGGGGTCGCCGAGCCGGGTCCAGGCGAACGGTGCGCCGCAGGACTCCTGTGCCTGCGCCCGCGCCAGCACCACCCCGCGCGCGGCGACGGCGACCAGCGCGAGCACCAGCAGCGCGCCCACCCGGGAGCGGGTGAACCACGGCTGCCGCACCCGCAGGTGCCCGAGCGCGGCCAGGTCGTCGATCGCCCCGGGCACGGGTGCGCCGGTCAGCCGGAAGGGCAGCGTCCACTGCGCCCGGGCCCCGGCGTGCGCCAGGGCCCGCCGCCACTCGTCGTGGGCGTACACGACCTCGGCCGGGTCGGCGCCCGCGGTCGTCGGCGGGCCGGGGTCGGCGACGACCAGCAGCAGCGGGTCGGGCACGTACGGGGTCCGCCCGGTCCCGCGGCGCGCGGCGGCGACCAGGTCGGCGAACCGCTCGACCCCGGCCACCCGCGCGTCGAGCAGGACCACCGGGTACGCCAGCCGGTGCCGCCCGCCGCGGCGCAGGCCGCGCCGCCCGTACGCCCGGCGCAGGTCGGCCAGCAGCGCGTCGACCAGGAACCGCTCCACCTCGCCGGGCGCGGCGGCGGCCAGCCCGCGCTGCGCGAACTGCCGCGCCAGCCGGTACAGGTGCCGGCCGTGCGGCCGGGTGATCGGGTGCCGGGCCACCCACCGCGGCACCGCCCAGAACCGCAGGAAGGCGCGCAGGCTCAGCTCGGGCGCGTACGTGACCAGCAGCCGGACCAGCCACGGGAAGTCGCGGCTCAGCTCCCGGCGGTCGTCGGGGTCCGGGGCGCCGAGGCCGGCATGGCGGGCCACGTGGGCGCGCAGGTTCGCGGCGATCTGGCGGTCCATCGTGTCGGGGGTGGGGGTGGGGCGCAGTTCGAGGTGGAGGAGCCAGGTGACGATGCCGACGTGCGGGAACCGCAGGCGCGGGCTGCCGGCCACCGGGGCGGCGAGCTGCCCGACCAGCTCGTCGACCAGCGCGCGGACCGGCAGGCGGGCCGGCGGCCAGGTGACGCTCTCGTCGACCAGCGCGTGCGGGACCGGGTGCGGCCGGGCGGTGTCCAGCCGGTGCCGCAGGCCCGGCAGCGGGCTCGGGTCGGCCGCGTCGTGGTGCAGCCGGACGACGGGCAGCGGCCGGTCGCGCCACCAGTGCCGCGGGCGCGTGAGCAGGGCGTCCAGCCGGGCCAGCAGCCGGGCGGCGCCTACGAACCGCAGCCCGCCGACCTGCGCGCGGTCGAGCCGCCAGAAGCGCTTCGCCATTCGTCCACCCATCCGGCAACCCCCGTCGTCGCGTCGTCACGGAAGGACGACGCGATACACCGAGTAACCAATCGATGCGATTTGCGCAACCCCTCTACGCGGATTGTGCAAGGTCGGCGCAAACCGTCCACCCCGGCGGGGGAACCGTCACTCCTGAGTACCGTCGGCCGGCCCCGGCGGGCGGCGGCCGCACCTGGCCGCGCGCCGGGGCTGACCGACGGGCCGGGGCGGGCTGTCCGCCATGCCCGATGGGCGACGCTGCGCGCGGATCGGCGCCCGGGTCGCACGGGCGCCCGTCTATGCGTACTGTCGGTGCGGGGGTGGTAACCGTGAAGTCCCGTCCGTCGGGTGCCGACACCCGGATCCGCAGCCTGGTCCCCGCGCGGCTCGACCGCCTGGCCTGGGCGCCGTTCCACACCAGGATGGTGCTCGCCCTGGGTACCGCCTGGGTGCTCGACGGCATCGAGATCACCATCGCCAGCGCGGCGACCGCCGTCCTCACCGACGGCGCGACCCTGGGCCTCTCGGTCGGCCAGGTCTCCGCCATCGCCACCGTCTACCTGCTCGGCCAGGTCTGCGGCTCGCTGTTCTTCGGCCGGCTCGCCGACGCCCTCGGCCGCCGCAAGCTGTTCCTGCTGACCCTCGGCGTCTACCTGGCCGGCAACGCGCTCACCGCCTTCACCTGGGGCAACGGCCCGGCGGCGCTGGTCTTCCTGTACCTGACCCGGTTCGTGGCGGGCGCGGGCATCGGCGGAGAGTACGCGGCCATCAACGCCGCCATCGACGAGATGATGCCGGCCCGGTACCGCGGCCGCGTCGACATCGCCGTCAACGGCACCTACTGGGCGGGCGCGCTGATCGGCACCCTCGGGACCTTCATCCTGCTCAACCAGGTGTCGCTGGACCTCGGCTGGCGGATCGGCTTCCTGCTCGGCCCGGTTCTCGGCCTCGTCGTGTGGGGGATGCGCCGGCACCTGCCGGAGAGTCCGCGCTGGCTGATCATGCACGGGCGGGAGCGCGAGGCGGAGGACAACACCGCCCGGATCGAGGACGAGGTGCGCGCCAGCGGCCAGGTCCTGGCCGAGGTGCCGGCCGACGCCGCGATCGAGATCCGGCCGTCCGGGCGGCACGGGTACCTCTCGCTGCTGCGGGTGCTGTTCAGCCGGTACCCCGCCCGGTCGGTGCTGAGCGCCACGCTGATGATCACGCAGTCCTTCCTGTACAACGCGATCTTCTTCACGTACGCCCTGGTCCTGACCAGGTTCTACGGCGTCGCGGCGGCCGACGCGCCGCTGTACCTGATCGCCTTCGCCGTCGGGAACCTGGCCGGTCCGCTGCTCATCGGCCGGTACTTCGACACCTGGGGCCGCCGGCAGATGATCGCCGGCACCTACCTGGTGTCGGGGGTGCTGCTGGCGGGCACCGCGGTGCTGTTCAACGCCGGCGCGCTGACCGCGCTGACGCAGACCCTCGCGTGGTGCGTCATCTTCTTCTTCGCCTCGGCGGGGGCCAGTTCGGCGTACCTGACCGTCAGCGAACTGTTCCCGCTGGAGGTGCGCGGCCAGGCGATCGCCGTCTTCTTCGCCATCGCCCAGTGCTTCGGCGCCGTCGGCCCGATCTTCTACGGGCGGCTGATCGGCGAGGGCGAGGACCCGTCCCGGCTGTTCGTCGGCTACCTGGTCGGCGCCGGGGTCATGGTCCTGGGCGGCGTGGTCGCCTGGTTCCTGGGCGTGGACGCCGCGCGCCGCTCGCTGGAGGACGTGGCGCCGCCGCTGGCGACGGTCGCCGCCGACGACTGAGCCGGCCGGCCGCCGGCCAGCGCGAGGTCGAGTCGGCCGCGGGCGCGGTCCCGGTCGTCGGGGGCGCCGCCGCGGGGCCAGACCGGCCCGGCCGCGTGCCGGTGCTGCCGCTCCAGTTGGACGACGACGAGGGTCAGGGCTGCGAGGAGGATCAGCAAGATGGTCATGGCACTAAGTTTTGCCGCATAGAAATACTGCCACCAGTGGCACTTCTGCCCTTGTCCGAAAAGATTCTGCCACCTACGCTGGGCACATGCTGGAACGCGTGGCGGTGCTGGTCACCGACGGAGTGGCTCCCTTCGAGTACGGCGTGGTCTGCGAGGTCTTCGGGGTCGACCGCACCGACGACGGGGTGCCGCCGTGCGACTTCCGGGTCTGCGGCGAGCGCCCCGGCGTACCCCTGACCGCCAGCGTGGGCGCCGGCCTGGTCCCCACCCACGGCCTCGACGCCCTGGTCGACGCCGACCTCGTCGCGGTACCGGCCGCGGGCATCCACGACGACTACCCGCCCGCCGTCCTCGACGCCCTGCGCGCCGCCGCCGGCCGGGGCGCCACCCTGCTCTCCCTGTGCACGGGGGCGTTCCTGCTCGGCGCCGCCGGCCTCCTCGACGGCCGCCGCTGCACCACCCACTGGCGGCACGCCGAGGTCTTCGCCGCCCGCTTCCCGACGGCGCTGCTCGACCCCGACGTCCTGTTCGTCGACGACGGCGGCGTCGTCACCAGCGCCGGCACCGCCGCCGGCATCGACGCCAGCCTGCACCTGGTCCGCCGGGAACTGGGCGCCCAGGTCGCCACGGCCGTCGCCCGCCGCATGGTCGTACCCCCGCAGCGCGAGGGCGGCCAGCGCCAGTTCGTCGCCGCTCCCGTGCCCGACTGCACCGCCGAGAGCCTGTCGCCGGTGCTCACCTGGCTGCTGGAGAACCTGGCCGAGGACCACAGCGTCCCCGCGCTGGCCCGCCGGGCCAACCTGTCCGCCCGGACCTTCGCCCGCCGCTTCGTCGCCGAGACCGGTACGACGCCCCAGCGCTGGATCGCCACCCAGCGCGTCCTGCACGCCCGCCGCCTGCTGGAGGAGACGGTCCTGGGCATCGACGAGGTCGCCACCCGGTGCGGCTTCGGCTCCGGCGCGCTCCTGCGGCACCACTTCCAGCGCTCGGTCGGCGTCAGCCCCCACGACTACCGCCGGACCTTCGCCCACCGGGTACCCGTCCACCGCTGACCCCGCAACGACGACGAGGGCGCGCCGGGTGGGATTCCCGGCGCGCCCCTCGGTGTGTCGGCGCGGGCGGCCCTCCAGCGGGCCGCCCGCGTGCCTGTCAGTAGTAGTAGCCGCCGGTCGTCACGTAGTCCGGGCTGGACCACTCGCCCCAGCCGGCGCTGTTCTTCGCCCGGACCTTGATCTGGTACCGGGTGCCCGGCCGCAGGCCCGTCAGGTCCCAGCTCCGCGTGTAGCCGTTGACCGTGCGGGCGCTGACCTCGCGGCCGGTCGAGGACTGGTAGGCGCGGACGTCGTAGTTCTGGATGCTGTACCGGCTGGAGGGCTGGTTCCAGTTGACCCGCACGGCGTTCGCCCAGACGCAGCTCGTACTCGCGTATACCCTGCCCGGCGCGTTCGGCGAGATCGTGGTGCTCGGGACCGGTACGGGCTCGTAGTCGCCGCCGGTGGTGGTGCCGGTGCCGGTGCTGGTGCCGGCGTTCACGAGATCGTCGAACCAGCCGGCCTGCGCGCTGGCCGGCGCCACCACGATGGTGGCGACGCCGGCACCGACGGCGAGGGCGGTCGCTGCGAGGGACCGGAGGAGAGTCGACTTGATTCGCATGACGTGCCTTTCCGTCGGGGGACGCTTCGGACATTTAGGGTGCGGTACGGGGCTGAGGCCGAGCTGTGGCCGACCTGAAGTCCCGCTGAGGTGCCCCCGCCGACACCACCCGGAAGGCCGGTCCGGCCGCCGCGCGGAGTCCGTTTCCGCCCGGTCGGCCGACACGGTTGCGGCCCATTCCGCCCGGGCCTTCGTGAGACGCGGGTCACACCTCGCTGATCGTCCGCGCGACGATCGCCCGCGCCTCCCGACCCCATACGGCCTGGTCGCGGAAATCGCCGAAGAGTTTGACGTAGAGGGCCACCTCCTCCGGCCGCGTAACTTTGATCTTGGCTGTCGCGGTCTCCTGGAGGACCAGGGCGTCGTCGTGGATCCAGAAGCCTTCGGACACGCCGCGGCGCACGTTCGCCAACGGGAGGATGCCGAATGCGACATTCGGCATCCTCATCATGGCCAGCAGGTGGGTCAACTGCTCTTCGTGGCCGTCCGGGGACAGGAAACGCACATGCAGCGCCTCCTCGCCGATGATCGAGATGACCCGCTTTGTCGGGGCCAGTGCGTGCCCGGCCCGGTCGCGCTTGTACGCGATGGTCTCCGCAATGTCGTCGGGGGTATCGAAGAAGACCCGCCAATAGCTCATCAGCGCGCGTATGTAGGCGTCGGTCTGGAACGGCCCGGGGAGGCAGGCGATCTCGAAGATGCGGAACACCTGCGTGCGGCGGTACAGGTCCATGCTGCCGCGGCCACCGAGGTGCTTCAGGCCCGCGCGGACCCGGGTGCGGAATTCGACGTACGCGGAGTCGACATCCCGCAGCGTGGCGAGTAGTTCGGGGATGGTTTCCGGGGTGCCGCAGTGCGTGCACCAGTCCCGGACGTTCTGCTCGGTCGGCTGCTGGATGCCGTGTTCCAGCCGGGAGAGTCTGGTGCGGTGGATCCCGCACAGGTCCGCCAGTGCCCGCCCGGTCAGGCCGGCGGACCTGCGGATCTGACGTAGCCGGGCGCCCAGACCCCGACGCGCGTCGGCTACCGCACTAGATTCGGAAGTCGCCATGCGCCGTTGACAGTCGCCAACAGGACTCGAAAGCTGAGAGGCACAACTGCACCACGTGAGGGGCCTCCGTCACGGTGAACAGGTTCAATGGCCCGTCACCGGCGAAGTGGAGGAACATCACAGACTTTCTGTCGAGCACGTAGAAGTCATTGCCGGGAAAGGCCAGGTGTGACACCCGCTTGCGGTCGCACCACCGAGTCTCCTCGCCGTGCGCGATGATTTCCGGCACACCGGCGTGTACCCAGCGGTGGTACTCGCTGACTGGTGTACTCACGACCTTGAGGCGTCGGAGATTCTTTCCCTCGTCGGCGAGTCGGCGGACGTTGTCGAGCCAGGGTCGCATCCATCCGTTGTCGTCGGTACCGGTCGTCTGCCAACGCATGAAATCAGGCTTTTCGTCGACGGTGAGGTAGGAATCGCGCAGCTCCATGTGCATCCACGACTCGGCAATACCCAGATAGCGAGCGCGGAACTCCTCGTACGTGATCTCGCGCATGTCAGTCCTTCTGCATCAAAAACGGCAGCATTCGAAACGGGACCTCCACGGCATCTTCGTCGTCGGGGATGTTGAGGCGTGCGTGTGTCTGGGCGTCCAGCTTCCGACCCTGAATCACCCAGCTCTGACGCTCGGTGCATCGGTAGACGGTGGGGCTTCCGTCGTTCTTGGAAGCCGGGTCCTTGCCGACGAAGTCGAGATTCATGTTCCCTCGCGCGGTGTGCAGGGATGTGCGGGAAGGACATCGTCGGTCGACGGCGCCGTCGGCGTCAACCGCAACCTTCTGCACACGTCTGTCGCTGACCGATTCCACCTTCGTAGCGTTGCCCTATGTGGTGGTGGCTCGCGTTAGGTGGTGGATCAATGGTCGGATTCGCGCTCGGCCTTGTGGGCCTGAAGGTGCGTACGCGCTGGTGTCCCGCGTGCGGCGGCCACACGATGTACCTGCGACCGGAGGTGGCGACCGATGCTCGCCCGCGGTGACGCGCTGATCCTGCGCGCACACGAGTACCGCGACGGCTCGGACACCATTCTCGTGACGGTGGACGTCGTGGGCGACGTCCGCCAGGCGCAGGACGGCGCCTGGCTGGTGTCCGTCAGAGCGACCGAGACCACGCCCACCGGTCGGCGGACCCGGTTCCTCCAGATCGACTCTGCCGCGGTGTCGACGGCCAAGCTGCGCGTCGGTGTCGTCGCGCTGTGGTGACCCGCATCCGCGCGACCGTGGGCCGGTTCCGCACCACGTGCGCCCGGCGAAGCCCGATATGCCCACGATGAAGGGCACAGGAAACTGGTCCTGTCGGACGCGAACTACGGGCCAGATGCAACTTCACGTCGACCTGGGTGAGGCGTACCCACGGGTTGTCGTAGAGGGTCCGTTCGCCGTACACGCCCCAGCGGGGCACATCGCTGTCCGGGACCGCGGTCACGCCGTCGAGCCTACGAGGCGGCGCGGCAGGCTCCCGTTGGCGCGCCCCGGGACGTCATGTCAGCAGGTGCGCCACTGGAAGTGGTACCGGTGGTGGCCGGGAGCCATGTCGCTCCGGGTGTCCCGGGCCGACTCCGTGGCGTCTACCTCGACGCGGGTGTTCAGGTTGATCTGCGCGGCCGCGCCGCACGCGCTCCAGAGCGGGGCGGGCAGCGGTTCGGTGTGGTCGTACCCGCCGCTCATCGGACCCCTGACGTCCGCGACGAACTCGTTCTGCTGGGGCGTCCCCGAGAAGTACGTGACGACGGTCTGCCTGGCTTTCGCGTGCGCGGCCAGCGCGGCCGAGCCGGGGGCGGTCACCGGCGTCAGGGCGAAACTGAAGCCCGCCCTGTGGTTCAGCGTGAGATTGATCTGGCAGCTCTTCCTGGCGACGTCGACCCACCCGGTCGTGCCGTCGTCCTGGGGGACCAGCCCGGCCTCGGCCGTGAACGCGCCGTACACGACGTCCACCACGGAGTTGACGCCGTTGCCCAGGAGGACGGAGGTGTCGCCCTTGTGGCAGCCCGAGCCGTTGAGCACCACGTTCGTGAGCTTGACGTCGGGGCCGTCGGTGGCCGGGGCGGGCGCCGCGGCAGCCGGCGCCGTCGCGCCGCCGAGGGCGAGGCCGCCGGCCGCGAGCGCGGCGCCGATGCGGGTCGACAGGTCTGTCATGGTGATCTCTCCTTGGCGGAAGCTGGCCGTGACAGGGCGCGAACGGGACAGTCCCTTGACGACGGACCGCCGACGTGGCCCACGCCATACGGTAGCGGCCGTTCTGCCCCTCTCCCCGTGCCAGCGCCGCTCGGAAGCGGTGGCCCGTGGATTTCTGTGGTCACCACCGCCGGTGGGCGAGGGCGTCAGCGCGGGACGGGAGGCGGCGGTAGGGCCGGGGTGTCCAGCCAGGTGGTGAAGAACGTGTCCAGCGGGTACGGGGCGTGCCGGTTGGCGAGCCGGATGAACTCCCCGGTCGTGGCCGTCCCGTGCCGGTGCACCGCGGTCCACGACCGCAGCAGCGCGAAGAACGCCGCGTCCCCGACCGTCCGGCGCAGCGCGTGCAGCGTGAGCGCCCCGCGCCGGTACACCCGGTCGTCGAACATCCGCCGCACCCCCGGGTCGCCCACCAACAGGTCCTGGGGCTGGGCCGCCAGGCGGGCGTGCCAGCGGGCGGCGTGCGCGTCGGCCGGCTCGCCGCCGCCGGCCTCCGACCACAGCCACTCGGCGTAGCTGGCGAAGCCCTCGTTCAGCCAGATGTGCCGCCAGCTCGCCGGGGTCACGCTGTTGCCGAACCACTGGTGGGCCAGTTCGTGGGCCACGAACCGCTCGTGGGTGCGCCGGCCGTCGACGTGGTTGGCGCCGAAGATCGAGACGCCCTGGGCCTCGACGGGGACCTCCAGCTCCTCGTCCACGACGACGACCGTGTACGCGTCGAAGGGGTACGGGCCGAACATCTCCTCGAAGGCGGCCAGCATGAGGTCCTGCCGGCCGAAGTCGTGGGCGCAGCGGGTGGCCAGCCGGGCCGGGACGGCGGCCCGCAGCGGGATGCGGCCGGGCGTCTCCCGCAGGTCGTACCGGCCGATCTGGACGGTGGCCAGGTACGTGGCGGTGGGGACGGGCTGCTCGTACCGCCACGTCGTCGCTCCCGCCCCGGTGCGGCGCAGGGCGAGGTGGCCGTGCGCGACGACGGTCAGCGGGGTGCCGGTGGTGACGGTGGTGGCGTACGTCGACTTGTGGTCGGGGCGGTCGTTGCACGGGAACCACGACGGCGCGCCGACCGGCTGGCTGGCGACCATGGCGCCGTCGTCGAGGTGCTCCCAGCCCACGGCACCCCAGTGGCTGCGGATCCCGCGGGGCACCCCGGCGTAGCGCACCTCCACCGCGAACGGCGCGCCCTCCCGCAGCGGCACGGCGGGCCGGACGGCGAGCTTGCCGCCGCCGTGCCGGTACCGGGCGGGCCGGCCCTCGACCAGCACCCGGTCCACCCGCAGCGGGCCGAGGTCGAGGCTGAACCCGGCCAGGTTCCGCTCGGCGAGCGCCGTCAGGGCGGCCCGCCCGGCGAGCCGCCCGGAGCTGACCCGGTACTCCAGGTCGAGGTCGTAGTGCTGGACGCGGTAGCCGCCGTTGCCGTGCCGGGGCAGGTACGGGTCGGTGGAGACGGCGGCGCCGACGCTGAGGTCGCGCTGGTGGGGGTTCAAGGTCGACGGGCTCCGGGGGTGCGCCAGGGGGTGACGGGGTTGCCCAGCCAGCGGCTGTGCGCCGGTACGGTCTCGCCGCGCAGGACGAGCGAGGCCGGCCCGACGGTGGCGTGCGCGCCGATCGCCGCGGCCGGCAGGACGATGCCGTGCGGTCCGAGGGTCGCGCCCGCGCCGAGGGTGACCGTGTCCATCCGCATGATCCGATCATGGAACAGGTGGGTCTGCACGACGCACCCGCGGTTGACGGTGGCCCCGTCGCCGATCCGCACCAGGTCGGCCTCCGGCAGCCAGTACGTCTCGCACCAGACGCCGCGGCCGATCCGGGCGCCGAGCGCCCGCAGCCACAGGTTCATCAGCGGCGTGCCGCCCAGCGCGCCGACGAGCCACGGCACGGCGAGGACCTCGACGAAGGTGTCGGCCAGCTCGTTGCGCCAGACGAAGCCGCTCCACAGCGGCCGCTCGACCGCCCGGAACCGCCCGACGAGCAGCCACTTGGCCAGGACGGCGACCGCGCCCGCGGCGAGGCCGGCGGCGGCCACCAGCAGCCCGGCGCCGGCCAGCGCGACCGGTCCGTACCGCCCGAGCCCCCAGGCGAGCGCCGCCGCGGTGAGCACCAGCAGCGCCACGGTCGCCATCGCCGGCACCAGCCGGCACAGCTCGACGGCCGCGCGGGCCAGGACCAGGTGGCGGGGCGGGTCGAACGTGCGGCCCTCGTCGCCGGCCGCGGCGGCGCGCGGCAGCTTCATCGGCGGCATCCCGAGCCACGAGCTGCCGGCCTTGGCGCGCTTGGGGGCCGCCGACAGGACGCCGACGAGGCCGCGGTTGGGGACGCGGCGGCCCGGGGCGGTCATCCCCGAGTTGCCGAGGAACGCGCGCTTGCCGATCCGGGCGGCGGCGATGCGCAGCCACCCGCCGCCGAGTTCGTAGGAGCCGACCACGGTGTCGTCGGCGAGGAAGGCGCCGTCGCCGACCGTGGTCAGGCTCGGCAGCGCCAGGACGGTCGAGGCCTCCACCCGGCGCCCCACGGCCATGCCCAGGGCGCGCAGCCACCCGGGCGTGAACAGGCTGGCGTACAGCGGGAACAGCGCGACCCGCGCCCGGCTCATGAGCTGCTCGGTCGCCCAGGCCTGCCAGGCGACCCGCCCGTGCACCGGGTACCGGCCCTCCCGCAGTCCGACGCTCAGCGCCCGGACCCCGAGCAGGGTCAGGACCGCGTAGGCGGCGCCGCCGGCCACGGTCGCCGCGGGGACGGCGGCGAGCGCGTCGGCGAGGGCGCCCGCGCCGGTCGGCCGGGCGCGCAGCGACCACCCGAGGACGGCCAGCCCGGGGAGCGCGGCGGCGATCGGGAGGAGGTCCAGCAGGAACGAGGTGAGGCCGTAGGCCAGCGTCCACCGGGCGCGGCGCGGGGGCCGGCCGGCCGGGTGTCGGCGGACCCGCCCGGCGCGCGCCGCCGGCACGCCCGCCCAGCGCTGGCCGGCCGGTACCGCGCCGACCACGCAGGAGCCGGGCGCGACCTCGGCGTTGCGGCCGACCCGGGCACCGGGCAGCAGGGTGCTGCGGGTGCCGACGGTGGCCCCGGCGCCGACCCGGATCCGGCCGACGTGCAGGACGTCGCCGTCGAGCCAGTGGCCGGCGAGGTCCACCTCCGGCTCGACGGCGGCGCCGCGGCCGAGCCGGAGCAGGCCGGTGACCGGGGGCGGGGAGTGCAGGTCGGTGTCCGCGGCCAGCCGGGCGCCCAGCGCGCGGGCGTACCAGGTCAGCCACGCCCCGGTCAGGCGCGTCGCGCCGACGGTCGCGGCCAGCCGCTCGGCCAGCCACAGGCGCAGGTGCACGCCGCCGCCGCGGGGGTACCGCCCGGGGCGGACCCCGCGGAGCAGCAGCCGGACGCCCGCCGCGCCCAGCGCCAGCCGCCCGGCCGGGCTCCAGCCGACCAGCCAGCCGAGGCCGACGGCCCACCACGCCGTCGTCGGCACCCCGGCGCCGGGGGCGAGGACGGCCAGGACGTTGGCGAGCGCCGCCAGCGGCACCGCCAGGCGCAGGCCGGACAGCGTGAGCAGCGGCAGGGTCAGCGCGGTCTGGGCTAGGCCGGCGGCCCGCGGCGTCGGCGGTACCTCGCGCTGCCGGACCTCGGCCGTGCCGTGCCGCTCCAGGCACTTGGCCAGGGTGCCGACCGTGGGGTGCTGGTAGATGTCGCCGACGGCGGCGTCCGGGTACCGGGCGCGGATCCGGGACACGAGCTGCGCGGCGGCGAGGCTGGAGCCGCCGTGGTGGAAGAAGTCGTCGTCGGCCCCGCGCACGGGCGCGCCCAGGACGTCCTGCCACTGCCGGGCCAGCCACTGCTCGGTGTCGGACAGCAACGGCGGCGGCAGGTCGTCGTCGGGCAGGGGCAGCGGCCAGGGGAGGGCGGCCCGGTCCACCTTCCCGGAGGTGCGCGTCGGCAGCGCGTCGACCACGGTCAGCAGCGGGACCAGGGCGGCGGGCAGCACCTCGCGCAGCGCGTCCACGGCGGCGTCGACCGCGAAGCCCGGTCCGGCCGGGACCACGTACCCGACCAGGAGCTGGTGCCCGGCGCCGGTGGTCTGGACGGCCGTGGCGGCGCCGGCCACGCCCGGCAGGGCCTGGAGGGCGGCGTCGACCTCGCCGAGTTCGATCCGCCGGCCGCCGAGCTTCACCTGCTCGTCGGTGCGGCCGAGGAAGACCAGGCCGGCCCGGTCGGCGCGGACGAGGTCGCCGCTGCGGTACGCGCGGGGCCAGCCGAGGGCGGGCAGCGGGGCGTACTTCTCGGCGTCCCTGGCCGGGTCGAGGTACCGGGCCAGGCCGACGCCGCCGATGACCAGCTCGCCCTCGCCGCCGTACCCGACGACGGCACCGGCGGCGTCCACGACGGCGAGTTCCCAGCCGTCCAGCGGCAGCCCGATCCGCACCGGCGGGGTACCGGTCAGCGGCGCCGCGCAGGCCACCACCGTGGCCTCGGTGGGGCCGTACGTGTTCCACACCTCGCGGCCCTCGGTGGCCAGCCGCTCGGCCAGCTCGGGTGGGCACGCCTCGCCGCCGAAGATCAGCAGCCGGACCTCGTCCAGCGCGTCGACCGGCCACAGCGCGGCCAGCGTCGGGACCGTCGAGACGACGGTGATGCCCCGGTCGACCAGCCATGGGCCGAGGTCGATGCCGGCGCGGACGAGCGCCCGCGGCGCGGGGACCAGGCAGGCGCCGTGCCGCCAGGCCAGCCACATCTCCTCGCAGGAGGCGTCGAAGGCGACCGACAGCCCGGCGAGCACGCGGTCCCCGGGGCCGATCGGCTCCTCGGCGAGGAACAGCCCCGCCTCGGCGTCCACGAAGGCGGCCGCCGCGCGGTGGGTGACGGCGACGGCCTTGGGGCGGCCGGTCGAGCCGGACGTAAAGATGATCCAGGCGTCGTCCGCCGGCCCCGGTCCGGTCGCGGCGGGCGGTCCCACCCCCGACGTCGCTTCGGCGTGTGCCGCCGGTTCCGGCTGTTGCGGGGCGTGCGGGACCGGGACGCCGTCGGCGCCGACGACCGCGGCGACCGCCGCCTCCCCGAACACGAGCGCGGCCCGCTCGTCGGGGTCGTCGGCGTCGACCGGTACGTAGGCGGCGCCCGCGGCGAGGATCGACAGCACGGCGACGTACAGGCCGGCGGTGCCCGAGGGCGCCCGCAGCCCGACGCGGTCGCCCGGCCCGATTCCGGCCGCCCGCAGCCGGGCCGCCCCCGCGGCGACCCGGGCGTCCAGCTCGGCGTACGTCAGGACCGTCTCGCCGTCGTCCAGGGCGGCGGCCCGGCCGTAGCGGCGTACGGTTTCGGCAAAAATGTCCACCAGTGTCCGCGGCGGGGCTGCCGGCCCGGCCGTGAAGACGGCCCGGTCGGCGACGCCGCCCGGCGGCGCGGTCGGCAACTCGGTTCCGGCATTGACGGTCACGTGGCGCCCTCCCGCTCGGCGGGCAAGCTACCCGGCCCTGGTGAACAACACGGGAACGGACAGCCTGTCGTGACCTGGATCACACCGGGACCCGGACCTCCGCCAGCCGCCGCTCGACGCGGGCCGCCACCGCCCGCAGGTACGGTCCGCGGCGGTGGTGGGCGCGCGCCTGGGGGGACCGGCGCCCGTGCCGGGACAGCATGTCGGCGATCCGCTGCTCCACCGTCATGTCGGCGCCGTGCGGGCCGACGGTCTGGTCGGCGTACGTCAGCAGGTCGGCCATCGGCGACTGCCCCCGGGGGAACGCGGCGAGCGCCGGCAGCAGCCCCCGGACGTCGGCGACGTAGCAGGCGCCGGAGTGGTGGGCGACCAGCCCGTTGAGGCGGGCCGGCCAGCCGATCCGGTGCAGGTGCCGGGCGCCGTCCAGGGGGTGGAAGCCGGTGTCCCGCAGCGCCTCGGCGTACCCGACGTCGTGCAGCCAGGCCGCGGCGACGAGCAGCTCGCCCCCGTCGGCGAGCGTGCGGGCCAGTTCGTCGGCGCGGGCGGCCACCCCGACGGTGTGCGCCCAGCGCTCCGGCAGTTCGGCGAGGAGGGCGTGGCTCAGTTCCCGCGCCCGGTCGACCATCTCATGTGGAGTGATGGTTCTCATGCCCGCACGCTACGCACCGCACCCGCGCCGAGGTCGGACCCCACATGAACAATGCCCGTACTCCCCGTTACTCCCGCCCAGGCGCTGACGGGATGTGCGGTTCCAGCGACCTAGTCGAAGTGGGGGTACCGCTTCGTCAGGTAGTGGGCCAGTTGTCGCCGCTGGGTGGGGTGGATGTCCAGGGCGTCGAGGTGGTGGGGGGCGCACCACCTCGCGTCGGAGGCCTCTTCGTTGGCCCGGGGCTCGCCGGAGAACGGGCGGCCGAGAAAGATGATCTCGAACTCCTGTCGGCATTCGCCGTCGGAGGTGTAGTAGACGATGTGCCCGGGATCTGAGTAGATGCCGAGCAGTTCCGTGATGCCGACGGTGACACCGGTCTCCTCGCGGGTCTCCCGGACCGCACACTGCGTGGGCGTCTCGCCGAGCTCCTGCTTGCCTATCGGGATCGCCCACTGGCCGGTGTCCCGGCGGCGCTGGAGCAGCAGCGCGCCGGCCGGGTTCACGGCGAGGACCCCCGCCGCCGGAGTGAGGGTGTTGGGCGGCGGTGCCCCGGGGTCGTTCCAGTACTCGACGCGGCCCATCTCAGTTCTCGCCTTCTCGCCAGGGTGTGGCGGTGTTCCAGACCGCGTTGAAACTGGCTACGTAGTGGTCGAACACAGTGCCGCCGCCGACCTTCCGGTAGTGGAGTGTGGGGTTCAGGCTCGCGGGCTCCCCATAGAGGCAGGCCAGTGCATGTGCGGGGGCCGGGTGCTGACCGTTCGTACCCTTGCCCGACATTGATCGTCTTCATATGGTGACCCGTGGCCGCGGGGAGACTGAGGGAGACATGATGAACCGCAGCACCGGGCGGTACGGCCTGCTGGCCGCCGCCATCCTCACGCTCGGCGTCGGCGTGGCGGGACCCGCCAGCGCCGCGCCGAACACCCGATTCGTCCCCGCCGCCATCACCGACCCGGCCGGGGACGTGTACGACGACGACGACGAGCTGACCGACGCCCCGTACGCCGACATCGTGTCGGCCGACGGCAGGTCCAGCGCGGCCAGCCTCGTCCTGACCTACAAGACCGCCAAGGCGCTCCACCCGGAGGACGACCCCAACTGGGAGAGCGAGGGCACCTTCACCGACTTCCTGCTCGACACGAACGCGGACGGCACCGCGGACTTCGACGTCGAGTACGGGGTCTTCGAGGGTGAGCTGTACGTCGACGTGTACAAGGTCGACGACCAGGAGGACCCGCCGGTGGCCTGCACCGGCACCGCGGAGTTCGCCAACGGCGCGCACACGGCCACCGTGCCGCTGTCCTGCCTCGGCAACCCGCGCAGCCTCGGGTACCGGGTGGAGACGGTGTACGACCAGGACGTGGACGACGAGAACTCGCTCGCCGCGTACGACGTCGCCCCCGAGACCGGGTTCGCGAAGGTCAACTGAGCGGGCGCGGGCGCGCCGCTGCCGGGGCGCGTCCGCTAGCCGGTCGGGTCGCCGCCGTCCTCCGGGGCGGCGGCGGCCGCCGGGCGGGGGGCCGCGGGGGTCAGGGCGGCGAAGTACGGGGCCATCGCCGGGTGGTAGTCGGCGAAGTCCGGCCGCGGCCCGCCGATCAGCGCCGCGACGAACAGGTCGAGGTAGAACTCCCAGCCGGGGCCGATGTCGCCCACGCCCCCGGCGTCGGCCAGGTGCTGGACCAGCTCCAGCGTCGTACCGCCGTCGCGGGCCGCCAGCAGCAGCTCCAGGCGCCACGTCCCGTACTCGTCGACCATCGACACCGCCAGCCGGCGCGGCGGCGTGCACGCCTCGATGTGCAGGTCACCCCACGGCTGGCCCTCCTCGTGGGCCATCTGCACCCGCACGGTCCGGCCCGCGCCGGGCTCGCCCTCCCACGGGCCGAACCAGTCGGCGGTGCGGCCCGGGTCGGTCAGGCCGGCCCAGACCTCCGGTACGGCCACCGGCAGCGTCCGGGTGAGTACGAGGTCGACGCCGTCGGCGGCGCGGTGCAGGACACCGGTGGGTCGGGGCATGGTGGCGGCTCCTCTCGTCGTCCGGCGGCGCCGCTGCGCGGCCGGGGTTTCCGGCGGTCGGCTCCCCCGGCACCGATCCGGTCGGCCCGGGCGCGTCCGGGGCGGGCGCCCCGACTGAACCGAGGTTCACGTCTCCACCGAGGCCCACCGTCTCCACCGAGGTCCGCCGTTTCAGCCGAAGCCCACCGTCGACAGCCAGCGGTTGAGCAGCGCGCCGTCGCCGTCGACCGTGACGTCGTGGCCGCGGGCCGGCGTGCGCCCGTACACCGTGAGCAGCAGGCGCGTCAGCGGCGCCCGGACGGAGACCGCGGCCGGTCCGCCGCCGCGCCGGTGCGCCATCAGCGCGCCGGTCAGGTCGACGAACCAGTCCGCGCCGGCCGGTGTCCCGTCGTCGGCGTGCAGGTGCAGCGTGCGGCCCGGGCCGAGCAGGGCCCGCCGGTGCGGGTGGAAGTCGAGCATCGCGGGCAGGGCGCCCAGCTCCATCCACTCGTCGAGGGCGTCGCGGGCCAGGTCGGCCGGGGCGGCGAAGGGCTCGTGCACGGCCAGCACGGCGTCAGCCCGGTGGACGAGCGTCTCGTGCGCGAACCGGCGGGCGTAGAAGCCGGCCGTACCTCCGGCGACCGGCGTCCAGAGCGGCTCCGCCGGGTCGGTGTCGACCAGCGCCCGGGCCAGCGCGGCGGCGCCCTCGTCGAGCCAGGCCGCCAGCGGCGCCGCGGCCTCGTCGGCGTACGGGGACAGGTCGCGGAAGGCGCGGTCGGGCGGGGGCCGGGTCGCCCGGGTGCGCAGGATCTCGGCGGCCCAGCGCTGCCCGCCGCCGAGGTGCCGGGCGAGCTGGCCGAGGTTCCATCCGGGGCAGGAGGGGACGCCGACCCGCGGGTCGGCGGCGGCGACCAGGCCGCTGAGCAGGGCGGTCTGCGCAACGATCTCCGCGGCGTACCGCTCGTGCCCCAGCCGTTCCCGCCCCAGCCCGTTGTCGCCCGGCCCGTTGTCGCCCGGCCGGTCGGGGGCCGGCGGTCGATCCTCCGGCGGTCGACCGGCCAGCGGTCGACCGCCCGGCGGTTGATTGCCCGGCGGTTGATTGTCCAGCGGCCCGCGATCCCGTGACATGCCCGCCACCCTAGAGCGGCGGGCCGACATTTCTCCGCGGTTCGCGCGCCACCGGGTCCGACCGGCCGCCGCGCCGCCCGGCGGAAGCGGCGGGCCGGTCGGGTACCTCAGGCGGGGTCGACGTGTCCGGCCACGCCCTCGTAGGTGTAGCCGAGGTTGTTGAAGGCGTTGACGGCCTCGTCCCAGTTGGTGGTGTAGAAGTGGTCGCCGGCCGCGCCGCTGTACAGCCGGTACAGCGGGGAGCGGCCCGAGGTCCAGACGTAGCCGGTGACGCCCTCGTACCTGTACCCCAGGTTGTTGAAGGCGTTGACCGCCTCGTCCCAGTTGGTGGTGTAGAAGTGGTCGCTCTGGCCGGGGCTGTACAGGCGGTGCAGGGCGACCGTGCCGGCGTGCGCGGTCGGCATGATCTTGCCCGCGACGCCCTCGTACCTGTAGCCGAGGTTGTTGAAGGCGTTGACGGCCTCGTCCCAGTTCGCGGTGTAGAAGTGGTCGGTGCCCGCGCCGCTGTACAGCCGGTGCAGGGCGACGGTGGCGGTCACGCGGTCGGCGGGTGCCGCCGCGGGCGGCGGGGCGGCGGGGCCGGCCGTGGCGGGCAGCGGCGCGGCGGTCAGCAGGGCGCCGGCCGCGAGGGCGGCGGCGAGCAGGCGTGGAGCGGAGCGACGCACGGGTTCCTCCGTTTCGGGCGGCCGGATCCCCACCGGCGGCCGCCTCCACGGTAAGTCAGGCGAACGCTCCACAGTGGTCGGTCGTCCGGCGTCCGATTCGGGATGATCGGCCCTTGACGGCCCCGACGGGCCGACCGCGCCCCGCGTCGTCGGACGGGCCGTAACCAAGCTCACAACTCCGCGGCGGCGCGGGAGTGAGCTGCCGCTATCGGTGGGCGTCGATTGCCGTCCGGGCGCGCTGGCGGACACCCGGCGTGCGCGGGTGGATCCGCGCCGTCACCGTGTAGGGCAGGTGCTTCCCCGCCCAGGGGCGCCGCTCCTTCGCGGGGGCACCGTGTCGTCCACGAGAAAGCAGGTTGTGATGTCCTTCTCTGCCAAGGGTGCACTGACCGCCGTCGCGCTCGCCGCGGCCGGCACGCTGGCGGCCGCTGCCCCCGCCGCGGCCGCCGGTCCGCAGCTCAGCTACCTCGCCACCATCCGGGTCGACGGGGGCGGCGGCGCGCAGTTCTTCAAGGCCCGCCTGATCGCCCCCGACGACGTCCAGGGGGCCTCGGACAACCTCAACGGCACGAGCACCCGGCACATCAACGGCCGGGTGGTCCGCACCGGCCCGGACGCCAACGCCGGCTACACCTGGCACCTGGACCCGTACGACGTGGCGTTCGTCGACATCTCCGCCGAGGTCTGCGACGGCGTGCCCAGCTTCGTCGCCGGGGACCCGGCCAGCTACGTGCGGTTCTGCCCGTGGCGCACCAGGGTCGTCGACCTGCTGGCCAGGTACGACCCGTACAAGCCGCGCGGCTGACCGCGGGCCCGGCCGGGCGGGCGGGCGGACCGCGGCCGACGCCGCGGTCGGGCCGGTCCGCCCGGTCAGGCCACGGTCACCGTGATGCCGTGCCAGCCGGTGGCGCCGTCGGGGAACGGCGAGACCCGGGCGGCGGTCTGGGCGGCCCCGGTGCCGTCGGTGGCGCGCACCTGCAACCGGTGCAGCCCGGGCGTGGCCGCCCACGGGTACCGCCACTGCACCCACGTGTCCGTGGACGGCACCGGCGCGAGCGTCGCGGCCTGCCACGGCCCGTCGTCGACCTGGACCTCCACGGCGCGGATCCCGCGGCCCTGCGCCCAGGCCACCCCGGCGACGGTGGTCGGTCCGGGCGGCAGCGTGGCCAGCGGCGCCGGCCGGTCGATCCGCGAGGCCGTCTTGACCGGCGCGCGCGGCGCCCAGTCGC
The DNA here is from genome assembly GCF_014647915.1 of Pilimelia terevasa. Taxonomy (GTDB): domain Bacteria; phylum Actinomycetota; class Actinomycetes; order Mycobacteriales; family Micromonosporaceae; genus Pilimelia; species Pilimelia terevasa. The sequence continues at coordinate 122,400 of NZ_BMQC01000009.1, read as the reverse complement.
GGCGCACCCAGTACGCGTCGAAGTCGTCGAAGGTGGTCAGCTCCAGCTCCTGCACCCACTTGCAGGCCCCCGCGTACCCGTACAGGCCCGGGGTCAGCATCCGCACGGGGAAGCCGTGCTCCAGCGGCAGCGGCTCGCCGTTCATGCCGACGCAGAGCATGGCGTCGCGGCCGTCCAGCAGCGCCGCCACCGGCGTGCCGATGGTCATGCCCTCGACGGACCGGGCGACGAGCTGGTCGGCGCCGGCCTGCACGCCGGCCTCGCGCAGCAGCGGCGCCAGCGCCGCCCCGAGCCAGCGCGCGGTGCCGATGTACGGGCCGCCAACCTCGTTGGACACGCAGTTCAGCGTGATGTGCCGCTCCAGCAGCGGGCGGGCCAGCAGGTCGGCGAAGCTCAGGGTCAGCGGCCGGTCGACCATCCCGCCGATCCGCAGCCGCCAGGAGTCCAGGTCGACCTGCGGGACGGTGAGCGCGGTGTCGACGCGGTAGAAGTCGGCGTTGGGCGTGAGGAAGCCGGGCTGGAGCCCGGTCGGCAGCGGCGGCGCCGGGTCCGCGGGCGCCGGGAGCCGGACCGCCAGGCGGCTGCGCCCGGCGGCGCCGCCGCTCACCCGCCGGACGGCGGCGGCGCCGCCGCCCACGACGGCGGTACCCGAGGCGATCAGCGCGGCGGCGCCGAGGAAGGTGCGGCGGTCGAGCAGCCGGGGTGGCCGCCCCGCCCCGACGTCCACGGGCACCTCCGCCGGTTCCCGCGCGCGGGCGGTCAGCACCGCGAGGGCGCCCGCGGCCACCATCGCCCCGCACAGGGAGGGGAGGGCGTCGACCCACGCGGCCGCGGGCCGGCTGAGCGCGGCGGCGGCGCCGAGGACGCCGAACAGGGCGGCGCCGGCCGGGCCCAGGCGCGGGCGGCGTCCGGCCAGGACGCCCACGCCGGCGGCCAGCGCCGCCAGCGCCAGCGCGATGCCGGTCAGCAGCAGCGGCTTGTCCCAGGTGCCGAACGTGGCGACCGCGTACTCCTTGACCGGCGTCGGCGTCGCGTCGATGACGGCGCCGCCCACCGCGACGACCGGGCCGGCGGCGGGCCGGGTCGCGGCCGCCATCAGCTCGGCGACGGCGATGCCGGCGGCCGTGGCGAGCAGCCCGGTTAACGCGAAGCGCAGGCCTGGACGCACGGCTGCTCCCTCCCGGACCGGGGGGGCGGACGGTGCCGCCCCCCCGGGTCGTGCCGACTTGCTCAGGACTTGGGCATGAGCACGGTGTCGATCAGGTACACGGTCGCGTTCGCGGTCTGGACGTTGCCGCAGACGACGCCGGAGGTGCCGTTGACGGTGAAGTCCGCGCCGCTGCCGGCCACGGTCACCGATCCGCCCTGCAGGGTCGGGTGGCTGCCGGCCAGGTTCTGCGGGGTGAGCTTCCCGGAGACCACGTGGTACGTGAGGATGCTGGTCAGGGTCTTGTTGTCGGCCAGCACCTTGTCCAGGTCGGCCTTCGGGATCTTGGCGAAGGCGTCGTTGGTCGGGGCGAAGACGGTCAGGGCCGGCGCGGTGTTCAGCGAGTCCACCAGGCTGGCCTTCTTGACGGCGGTGACGAGCGTCGACAGCAGCGGGTTGCCCGAGGCGGCGGTGGCGACGGGCACCTTGGCCATCGCGTCGAAGCTGCCCGGGTTGGCGCTGTCGGTCGGTACGGCCGCGCAGCCGGCGCCGAACTGGGTGCTCGTCGGGGCCGTGGCCGTCGTCGCGGCGGGTGCCGCGGCGGAGGTGTCGCCGGCGCCGTCGTCCATGCCGCAGCCCGACAGCGCGAGGGCGAGGACGGCGGCGGTGCTGGTGGCGGCGAGAACGGTGGCACGCATCATGGTCTCCTCAGAGGGTTACTGGCGGGGCGCGAAGCCCGGAAACTTGCTTCTCACCAGGTATTCGGTGCCACCGGGCGGGAGGATGGGTCCCTAGACGAGGGGAATTCCGGCGCGTACCGGGAGGCTGGGGGTCGGCGAGCCGCCCGCCGGCTCGACGGTGACGCCGAAGCTCTCCATGCCCTGCACGCCGGCCAGCACCCGGGTCGAGTGGTGCTCGCCGGAGGCCAGCACCGCCGCCGACACCGGCCGGGCGCCGTCGAGCATCCAGTACTGGTAGACCTTCCCCGCCTCGGCCGGCGGCGCCGCGAGCACGACGACCCCGAGGTTCTCCCGCGCCGACACCACGACCGTGATCCGGCCGCCGCCGGCCAGGTCCCCGCCGTGCACCCGGGCGTCGGGCGCGGTCATGACCGCCTGCATCCGGGCGGCCTCCGCCCGGGTGGCGGCCAGCACGGCGCGCTCCTGGCGCAGCTCCCGCTGCTGCCAGGCGAAGGCGCCCGCGGCGCCGCCCGCGGTGGCCAGGCCGACGACGGCGGCCGCCGCCGCGAACCGGCGCCAGCGGGGCGCCGCGCCCCGCCGGGCCGGCCGGGGCAGCTCCGGGCCGACCTGCCGGGTCCGGCCGATGTCGGCGAGCACCCGGTCGCGCAGGGCCGGCGGCGGGACCGACCACGTCGGGTCGGCGAGCCGGGCGGCCGCCTCGCGCAGCTCGGCGACCTCGGTCGCGCAGGCGGCGCACTCCCGCAGGTGCCGGTCGAACGCGGCGCGTTCCAGCTCGTCCAGGGCGTCCAGCGCGTACGCGCCCGCCAGCGTGTGGATGTCGGTCATCGGGACACCTCCACGCCCAGGCAGTCGCGCAGCCGGATCAGGCCGTCGCGCATCCGGGTCTTGATCGAGGGCAGGCCGGCGTCCAGCAGGGCCGCCACCTCCCGGTACGTGTGGCCGCCGTAGTAGGCCAGGGTGATCGCCTCGCGCTGGAGGTCCGTCAGCGCGTCGAGGCAGTGCCGGACCTGCTGCCGCTCCAGGCGCCCGGTGGCCCGGTCCACCACGTCGTCGTAGGGGACGTCCACCGTCGCGGCCGCGACCCGCAGCACCCGGGCGGCGCTGGCCTCCTCGGCCCGCACCCGGTCGACGGCGCGCCGGTGCGCCATGGTGAGGATCCAGCCGGTCGCCGAGCCGCGGGCGGGCTCGAACCGGGCCGCGGTCCGCCAGACCTCCAGCATGACCTCCTGCACGACCTCCTCCGCCTGCGCCGGGTCCCGCAGCACGCGGCGGACCAGGCCGTACACCCGGGGTACCGTCGCGTCGTAGAGCCGGGCGAAGGCGGCCTCGTCGCCGCGGGCGACCGCGGCGAGCAGGGCCTCGGGCGTGAGCGGCGCGGCGGCCGGCGGCGCCACCGGCGTGAGCCGGCCGCGTCCGCCCGGGGCGCCCCCGGATTCGGTCATACCGTCATCCTCCCCTTCCGCGGCGTCCTCTGCGACGGCACCGCGCGCTGTCAGTGGTTCGGTGCCGGCGGCCGGGCGGATGGGTCGGGGGCGGCCGCGGCGGCGGGTGCCGGCGTAGCGTCGGCGCATGGCACTGACGATGGAGCTGACCGAGGGCGATCTGACCACCCAGCCGCTGGACGCGGTCGTGAACGCGGCGAACGCCGGCCTGCTCGGCGGCGGCGGGGTGGACGGCGCGCTCCACGCCCGCGGCGGGCCGGCGATCCTCGCGGCCTGCCGCGAGCTGCGCGCCACCCGCTACCCGGACGGGCTGCCGGTGGGCGCGGCGGTGGCCACCACGGCGGGGCGGCTCCCGGCGCGGTGGGTGATCCACACGGTCGGGCCGGTGTACGCGCCGGGGGTCGACCAGGGCGCGCTCCTGCGGTCCTGCTACACCGAGTCCCTGCGGGTGGCGGGCGAGCTGGGCGCGCGCACGGTCGGCTTCCCGCTGATCTCGGCCGGCGCGTACGGCTGGCCGGTGCCGGACGCGGTCGCGCAGGCCCTGGCCGCGCTGCGGGCCGCCCCGGCCGGCCCGGTGACTCTCGCCCGGTTGGTCCTGTTCGGCGCCCCGACGTACGCCGTGGCCGCCGCCGTGGCCGCCGCGCCACCCGGCGCGTCGGCGGAAATACCCGCTGTATAGATCATCTTGAATATCGAGTGCGGGTGGCCGAGAATCAGCGCTACCCCCCGACGGCGCCCACCCCCGTCCCCCGCCCGCCGAGAGGATCTTCTTCGATGCTGGTCACCCGCGGTCTGGCCGCGATCGCCGGAGCGGCGACCGCCGCCCTCGGACTGTCCCTGGCCGCCGCGCCCGCCCGCGCCGCCGACCTGCCGGCCCTGCTGACCGGCGCCGCCCCGCAGTCCCGGGCGGCCGGCGCCGCGCGGGCCGCGCTGGCCGCCGCCCCGACCGTCGCCGCCGTCGCGCTGCACCGGGCCGACCCCGGCGTCGTGCGGGCCGACACCGACCGGCTCGGGTTGCGCCTGGGCGCCGGGGCCGAGCTGATCCTGCGGCGCGACTGGACCGCCCCGCTCGCCGACGGCGGCCTGACCTGGGCCGGCCGCGTGGGCGACACCGATGACACCGCCACGCTCGTCCGGCGCGCCGACGGCGTCACCGGCACCGTCCGGTCGGGCGCGGACCTGTACCGGATCCAGCCGGTCCCGGGCGTCGGGCACGCGGTGGTCCGCGTCGACGAGGACGCCCGGCCGCCGGACCACCCCGCGGACGCCCTCGCGGCCCTGACCGCGCCCGCCGCCCCGGCCGACTCCCGCCCGGCGCCGGCCCCCGCCGGCCCGGCGGCGCCGAACACCACCATCCGGGTGCTGGTCGCGGCGAGCAGGGCGGCCATCGACGCCCACACCGGCGACTTCCGGTCGGTCGCCGAGCTGGCCGTCGCGGAGACCAACCAGAGCTACCGCAACAGCGACATCGCCATCGACCTGGAGCTGGCCGGCTACGTACCCACGGCGTACGCGGACAGCGGCAGCGTCGGCGGCGACCTCAACGCCCTCAAGGGCCGGGCCGACGGCAAGCTGGACGACCTGCACGCCCAGCGCGACGAGCTGCGCGCCGACGTGGTCGCGCTGATCACCGAGAAGGGCAACGCCTGCGGCGTGGCGCCCGGCCTCGACGTCGCCGCCGACGCCGCGTTCGTCGTCGCCACCCGCTCCTGCGCCACGGGCTACTTCACCTTCGGCCACGAGATCGGGCACCTGCAGGGCGCCGGGCACAACAAGGCCCAGGGCACCAACGGCAAGTACGCCTACGGGCACGGGTACCTGCGCGACGGCGAGTGGCGCACGATCATGGCGTACGACTGCCCGAAGAAGTGCAAGCGGGTCCAGCACTGGTCCAACCCGAACAAGCAGTACGACGGCCAGGCGCTCGGCGTCGCGGGCGCGGCGGACAACGCGCGGGTCCTCAACCAGACCGCGGCCCGGATCGGCGCCTTCCGACCCTGAGGTGCCCGGGGCGCCGCCGCCCGCCCGCGGCGCCCCGCTCAGGTATTAGTTGCCTGGTCACGGGCCTGACCCCTTCGAGTGGAGTACCGCGTTGATGATCGATATCGCGGGGACGCGTTGCGATGCTGTGCGCGTATCACCACTCATTACGCCGGATCCGTCCGTACCGGCCGGTCCCGCGCGCCCGACATAGCTTCCGGGAGTCACCGTGTCCACAGCGCAGAACGAGCCGGAGTACCAGGCCGGCGCCATCACCATCGCCGATCCCCTGACGACCGCCCCGGCCACGCCGACGGAGGTGCCGGAGCCCGACGAGAAGTGGGAGCTGAGCACCGGCTTCGCCCACGTCTACTACGGCCAGGGCAGCCCCGGCATCCAGCGCCCGGTCATCATGGCCGACGGCTTCAACTACGGCCCGAGCAACCTGGACTGGCTCTACCAGGGCCTCGACGGCAGCGTGCCGTTCCTGTCGGAGCTGCGCGCCCGCGGGCACGCCGTGATCCTGCTCGGCTACGCCGAGCGGTCCGCGTCCATCCTGGAGAACGCGCGGGCGGCCCAGGAGTGCATCATGCGGACCATCGCGTCCCAGGTCGGCGACTCGCCGCTGACCGTCGGCGGGTTCAGCATGGGCGGCCTGGTGACGCGGTACGCGCTGGCCAAGCTGGAGCTGGAGCGGATGGACCACCGCACCGCGCTGTACTTCTCCTTCGACTCGCCGCACCGCGGCGCGGTCATCCCGATCGCGCTCCAGGCGTTCGCGCACTTCATCCCGGGCCCGGAGAACGCCTTCGCGGCCCAGATGAACAGCCCGGCCGCCCGCCAGATGCTGTGGCGGCACTACGACAGCGCCACCGGGGAGATCCGCCAGGACCCGGCGCGCACCGACTTCCTCCAGCAGCTTGAGCGGATCGGTTCGTGGCCGCGGCGGCCGCGGACGATCGCCGTCGCCAACGGCACCGGGGACGGCACCGGCGCCAAGGTGCCGCCGGGCGAGGTGGCGCTGAAGATCACCGGCATCGTCTTCCCGAACACCACGCTGTACACGCAGGCCGCCGGGGACAACGTGACGGTCGCGCAGCTCAACCGGCTGATCCCGCCCGCCGCCAAGACGATCACCACGAGCGGCTTCCCGGAGCTGGACGGGGCGCCGGGCGGCACGCTCGACTCGTTCAAGATCCTCGCCGACGAGCTGGAGCGGCGCGGCGGCCGGGTGGACCTGCGCCACGACACGGTGTGCTTCGTGCCGTCGGTGAGCGCGGTGGCGATCCGCGACCTCGACCGCCAGGAGGACCTGTACGCGGACATCAACCGCCTGCCGCAGGAGGAGAGCGAGGTGGACGAGTACCTGTGCGCGTCCACCAACACCGCGCACACGGAGATCACCCGCGAGCTGTGTGACTGGATCATGGAGCGCCTGCCCCGCTGACCGGAGACGCCGGTGGGGGCGGGGCTGCCGCCCCCACCGGCACACCCCTGCCCCGCCGCCACCCGGGGCGTCCCCCGTGCTGTGCCCGCCCCCGAGCCCCCAGACCCGTAGCTGAGCCCTCCCGTGCCCGCCACGTGGCGGGTCGCCGTCCGGCCGTACTCGGCGGCGGTCCGCGTGATCGCGCCGCGACCTGCGCCACCTGGCGGCGGGTCGCCCGAGGAATCCCCGTGCGGTGCGCGGTGGAAGCGCAATGGGGCAATCGGCACCGGCTCCACAAAGGTCCCAGACCGGCGCGAATGCGCCCCAGCCCACCCTCCGCGGCCGGCCGGGGTCGCCACCGTACACATTCGGCGGTCGTACGCCCACCCTCGGTGTATATGTAAAATTCCGCGCCGAAGCCGCCCTTGTTGGTGAGCGGGGCCACTCACATACTTCTGTAGTCGTCGATGCCCCGGCGGTCCCCGCATAGGTCCCCGGGGCGCATTCAGACAGATTCGCAGCGCAATTTCTTTACCTCCCCGTCCGCGGTCGGCGCCGGCCGCGGGCGGAGCGGCGCGCGCCTCGCCGGATGCGGGGGTCGGCAAGGCCCAAGCAACCAACCATTGGGGAGATTCATGAACCAGGTGGTACGCACGACAGCCCAGACAGCCAGCGTGCTGGCACTCGCGATCGGCGCGACGCTGGCCGGCGCCTCCGCCGCCGCGGCCGCGGACCCGAGCGTGGAGTTGCTGGGGGTCGTCACCGAGGGCTCGGGTTGCCCGCGCAAGGGAGACGCCTCGGCGACGCTCAACGGCGACCGGATCAAGGTCAGCTACCAGCGCCTGGGCGTCAGCGCGGGCGGCGAGGACGGGACCTCCAGCGCCCGTCTCAACTGCGTCGCCAACCTCCGGCTCAAGGTGGACAAGGGCTGGGAGTACGCCATCGGCACACTGTCCATGCGGGGCGCCGCCAGCCTGGTCAAGGGCGCCAAGGCCGAGGCGAACGCCACGCACTACTTCGCCGGCTCGACTGCCACCGGCGAAGCCAAAGAGGTCCTCCGCGGCCCGTACGACGACGAGTTCACCTCGTGGGACCGCCAGCACGGCAACTGGTCCGAGTGCGGCGCGACCCGGGCGCTGAACATCAACGCGTCGGTGTACGTCGAGTCGCGGATGTCCGACACCGCCAGTGAACTCCAGCTCAACGACCGCGGCGGCCTGGTCGCCGAGCTGAAGTTCCGCCGCTGCGACTGACGCGGGCGACCGGGGCGGGCAGCCGTCGTCGGATGCCCGCCCCGGCACCGGACGCCGACGCCGGGGCGGCCGGAAATTGTCAGTGGGGAATCGGAAACCGTACTCCCGAGAATTGCGCGAATCGGTGCCCCGGCATCGGATGAACGGGGGGGTCGCCCAGGACCCGCGGTGCGCTACCGTGTACGGCTCCATCAGTGCGTAACACACGGGCTGACCGACCAAGTGAGAAGTATGCAGCCAGACGTTGCCGACGCCCTGCGGCACGGGCCGTTCCACTATGCGCTCCGCGTCGCCATCAAGGCCCGCGGCCTCCCCCTGGAGCGCCTGCGCCAACGCCTCGTGGCGGCCGGCGCCCCCGTCGGTATGGCGACCCTCAGCTCCTGGCAGTCCGGGCGCCGCCGGCCCGAACGCCCCGAGTCCATGGACGCCGTCGTCGTCCTGGAGACCATCCTCGGCCTGCCCCAGCGCGCCCTCGTCGACCTGCTCGGCGCCCCGCGCCGCCGGGGGCCGGGGCCGCGGGTGACCAAGGCGCCGCGTCCGTTCGGCCAGGTCCTGCGCCAGGCCGAACCGGTCGTCGAGCTGATGGCGGAGATGGACTGGCGCGACGACCGGCTGCGGGTGGTCAGCGCGTGGGACCTCGCCGACGTCGCCGCCGGCAGCCGCCTGGTCGCCGTCGAGACCTCGGTGGTGCTGCACGCGGTGACCGAGGTGGACCGGTACCTCACCGTCTACTACGGCGCGCCGGGCATCGACCTGCGCGAGACCGTCCAGTTCGAGGCGCTCTCGGACTGCCGGGTGGGCCGGGTGCTCCAGGCCCGCAACCACCCCCTGCTCGTCGCCGAGCTGCTGCTGGACCGCCCGGTGCCGGCCGGCGAGACGGTCATCGTCCGGTTCCGGGTGACGGACATCGACGGCAACAGCGACACCGAGTTCTGCCGGTTCCTGCGCGCGCCCGCCCAGCAGGTCGCCGTGGAGGTGCGGTTCGCGCCGGACGCCCGGCCGCAGCGGTGCTGGCGGTTCGTCCGGGAGCGGGAGGGCTGGCCGGACCAGCGGCAGGACGAGCTGCGCCTGGGCCCCTCGGGGCACGTGCACGTGGTGCGCAACGCCGTCCAGCCGGGCTTCGTCGGCATCGGCTGGGAGCCCTGAGCCTGCTCAGGTGGCGTTGCGGTGCACCGTGACGCGGTTCGCGGCGAAGTCGGAGGCCACCAGGTCGGGGCGGCCGTCGCGGTCCAGGTCGGCGGCGGCGACGGCGAGCGGCAGGCCGGCCGGCAGCGCCACCGGCGCCGCGAAGCCGGCGCCGGCCGTACCGGCCAGCACGGTCAGGTGGGCGCTGCCCGGGCTGGCGACCGCCAGGTCCGGGTCGCCGTCGCCGTCGAGGTCCGCCGCCACGAGGTCGAACGGGCCGGGGTCGGTCGGGTAGCCGGCCGGCGGCCCGAAGGTCGCCCCGGGGCCGCCGCGCAGCACCCACACCCGGTCGCCGCGCCCGGCGGCCACCGCCAGGTCGGCGTCGGCGTCGGCGTCGAAGTGCCCGACCGCGACGGCGTGCGGCCCGCCCCCGACGGCCGCCGCCGCCACCCGCGCCGCGAACCGGCCCGCCCCGTCGTTGAGCAGCACCGACACCGCGCCGCTCGCCGACTCGGCGACCGCGAGGTCCAGGTCGGCGTCCCCGTCGAGGTCGGCGGCCGCCACCCCGCGCGGCGCCCGGCCCACCCGCAGCGGGTCCGCCGCGGCGAACGTCGCACCCGGCCCGCCGTGCCAGACGGCGACGCGGTCGGCCTCCTCCTCGGTCACCGCCAGGTCCGGGTCGCCGTCGCCGCTGAGGTCCCCGACCGCCAGGACGGCCCCCGCGGTGCCGACCCGGTAGGTGCCGGCGGGGGTGAACGTGTGCCCCGGTCCGCCGCGCAGCACGGTGACCGTCGGCGTCTGGTTGGCGACCAGCAGGTCCGGGTCGCCGTCGGCGTCGAGGTCGGCCGCCGCCAGGCGCCGGGGGCCGCCGGCCACCCGGACGGCCGCCCGCCGGTACAGGCCGCCGTGCCCGTCGCCGGCCAGGACGGAGACGGCGCCCCCGACGCTGTCCGCGGTGGCCACGTCCACGGCGCCGTCCTGGTTGAAGTCGGCCGCGACCAGCCCGTGCGGCCCGCGCCCGGTGGGCACCCACGCGGGCGCGCCGAAGCGCGGCCCGCCCGCGGCGTCGGCCGGTGCCGCCGTGGCCAGGACGGCCGCGCACGCGAGTGCGCCCCCGGTGAGTCGCCGCCCGGTGCCGGGGGTCCGCCGTGCCGGTCCGCGTCGCATCTGCCACTCCTGGGTCACCCGCCGCCCGGCGGTCCGCCGCGGCGGACCGCTGCGGCCCGCCGTGCTGTGCGACGTTACGTCCTGCGCGCGGCCGCGCCGGGCGTTTTGCCTGCTGGTGGCGCGGCGGCCGGCGTGGCGCGCCCGGCGGGGTGGCGTCCCCGCCCGCCGCCGGCCCGGGGGACGGCGGCGGTGGGGTCAGGGCTGCCAGGCGATGCCGAGGATGCCCGGCGGAACCGAGTTGCGCACCACGTGCACCTTGCCGAAGGGCCCGAGCCGCACCTCCTTGTGGAGCTGGTCCGGCCAGCCCTGGAGGTCCCGGACGAACCGCCAGCACCGGCGGGGCCGGGCGTCGGGGGCGAAGTGCACGCTGACGGCGACGTGCTGCGCCGCGGCGGAGAGGAACCGGCCGTACTCGGTCTCCCGCCGGCCGCTGCCGTCGGTGACGCCGAACCGGATGATCGCGGTCTCGCCCGGCGGAAGCCGCCGCCCGAGCAGCAGTTCCGCGGCGATCAGCGGGTGCGTGGGGTCCTGCCGCACCCGGCCGATGTGGCAGTCGGCGAGGGCCGCGAACCGCACCGCGCCGCTGAGGCCGGTGCCCGGGGCGCCGTGGAACGTGGCGACGTACCGGTCGACCTCCTCGACCGCCTCCAGCACGAGCCGGGTCTCCACGCCGACGACGCAGCTTCCCCGGCCCACCTCGACGTCGTCCCAGGCACTCACGATCCGCAGCCGGTCCTCGCGCCAGTCGAGCTGGCGGGTCAGCGCGACGGCGGGGCTGGCGAGGGCGAGCAGGTCGGCCACCGGCCGCGGCGGGCGGGTCATCCGCGGCCGCGGACCCCGCCGCCGCGGCGCGCCCAGCAGGTCGGACAGGGACCGCGCGGGCAGGCCGAGGATGTCCTCCAGGACGGTCACCGCCTCCAGCGACTCGGGCCGCTCGGGGCGCCGCCGTCCCGACTGCCACGAGCTGAGCGTCGACATGCCGACCGGGGTGCCCGCCGCCGCGAGGCGCTGGTGGAGTCGCTCCAGGGAGAGCTTCCGGGCCTTGATGGCGGTACGGAGCGCGTGCGGGAAAGGACCCTGGCGCAGTGCGTCGGCAACGGGCGGCTGCATTTTCCCCACTCGGTCGTACAACGAGGCACAGAGGACACGCGCGGCTGTCGCCGACGTGCGGAAAGGAACTCTAAACGATTTGTCCGGGTGAACGCGCCGGCCGGCGGGGCGCCGCGGCGCCTTCTCGGGGAGCGGGCGAGCGAAAATGTGCAACTGTGCACCGGGGCCGCAATGCGGGTCCACAGTGGTGCCCGCCTCTGCCGACGGTACCCTCGCGGCTGCTATTGCCGGGTCGTCATTCACAGCTATACAGGTTCTGTGGACGTCGGTGATTGCCGTTCACTACCCCGGAGCTGCGTGAAAACATTGGTAGTGGCACGCGGGAGAACGTGACCCTTCTGCGGTCCGCGGCTCCCGGACGGTCCGGCCCGGGCCGGTCGCCGGGCGCACGGATGGCCTGGCAAATGTGAATCTGTGAAAATTGAGAATGGTGGTACCGGGCCGGCGGTGCGCCGATCCCGGTGAACGCGCAAACGTGGATAGGCCGGGTTTCCCGCCATCTATCCAGGTCGAATTCGCGCCCTTATGCTCGGCCTGGGTCCGTACCGCCGCCCGGTGTCGCCGCCGTCACGTCCGGCGTGTCGACCGCGGCCGGGCGGACCCCCCGAGCACCCACTGTGCGTGGGAGAAGCCCAGCCGGCCTACCTGGTGGGGGGCCGGCTGGGCCCCGCACCCCGGCAAACCGGACGATCGACCACGTTCGCGCGCACCTGTGCCAGGTCCCACGCCGCTTCGCCTCAGCACCGGCCGCGGCGGACCGATGGAGTCGCCAAGGCTCTGCCCACGCATACAGGGGTGAGGAATGGGCGAACGCGCGCGCGGCCGGTACGCCGGCCGCCTACCAGGTGCTGCCGCGCTCCCGGCGCGGCGGCTCCTGGTGCTGCTCGCCGCCCTGCTGGGCGCCGCGCCGCTGACGCACGAGGCGTCGGCCGCGCTGAGCGCCAACACCAGGAACCTCACCAACGCCCTCACCGGCGCGGACGACTTCAGCTACTACGGCGCGGTCCGGGACAGCAGCCCGACCCTGTACTACCGGGGCGAGGACGCCGTCTCCTCGTCGGCGACCTCGACGATGGCCGACTCCAGCGGCGGCGCCCGCAACGGCACGTACAACGCCCGCACCGACGGCGCGGCGCCGTGGTGGAAGTTCGACGAGGGCTCCGGCAGCACCGCGGCCGACGCCAGCGGCACCGCCGCGCCCGGCACGCTCACCGGCGCCAACGCGGGCTGGAACGCCACCGGCCGGTACGGCGCCGGCTTCGCGGTCACCTCCGGCACCGGCTACGTGCTGGGCACCCCGACCGCGCGCACCGACGGCGACTGGACCGTCATGGCCTGGGTGTACGCCACCGCCGACAACGCGACCATGGCCGCGGCCGCCCAGACCGGCGACCGCAGCAGCGCGTTCATGCTCAAGCGGGACGGCGGCGTGGACCGGTTCATGGTCGTCACCACCCGCACCGACGTCGACAACCCGACCGTCGACCAGGTCGTCGGCACGACCGCCGCCAGCCTCAACACCTGGTTCCACGTGGCGGCCACGTACGTCGACTCGACCAACACCGTCACCCTGTACGTCAACGCCTCGTCCGAGGGCAGCGTGAACACCAAGTCGGCGGACTGGAACGCCACCGGCAACGTCGTCGCGGGCCGGTCCCAGTGGGCCAACGTGTTCGCCGACCAGTGGATCGGCCGCATCGACGAGGTCCGGGTCTACGACCGGGCGCTGAACTCGACCGACATCGGCAACGCGCGCTCCGGCGGCACGACCGTGTCGCCGATCACGACCCGGCGGACCGGCGCGCTGGCCGGCGCCGACCAGAGCGGCACGTACAGCGTCGCCTCCACCGGGGCGGCCGGGGCGTACTACGGCTCGTCGTACGCCAACCCGAACCCGTTCACGATCGAGTGCCTGGTCAAGGTCACCGGCAGCGCGGGCGGCACGGCGATGGGCTTCTCCGGCAGTACCACGGGTGCCGCCGACGCCAACCACGACCGGGTGCTCTACGTCGACAGCGGCGGGCGGGTGAGCTTCGCCGTGAACAACGGCGCCATCAAGACCGTCCGGTCCGCCGGCACCGTCAACGACGGCGCCTGGCACCACCTGGCGGCCAGCATCGGGGCCGCCGGCCAGAAGCTGTACGTCGACGGCACCCTCGTGGCCTCCGACGCCGCCGTGACGACGGCGGCCAACTTCACGGGGTACTGGCGGTTCGGGGGGATGAGCCTGGCCGGGTACAGCAACCAGCCGACCAGCGACTACCTGATCGGCTCGCTGGACGAGATGGCCGTGTACCCCGCCCAGCTCGCCGACGAGGTGGTCTCCGCGCACCAGGTCGCCCGGAGCTGAGCCGGCCCGAGGGCGCGGACCCCGTCAGCCGGCGGCGGGCGTGCCGCAGGAGGTGCAGCGCTGGCGCGGTACGTCGACGACCTCGGCCACCTTCTGCGCCACCTCGGCCGGGATGTCCTGCTTCTCCCGGGCCTTGGCCTCCTCCTGCTGCTTGACCTCCACCCGGGCGGCCTGCCACGCCGACCAGTGGCCGGACACCAGTGCCCACAGGGAGAGTGCGGAGACGTAGACGACCGAGTCGAGCCACCCGGCGGCCAGGCTGACTGGGATCATGGCGACCCAGAAGACCGTCAGCCAGCCGTTGATGCGGCGCATGAAGGTGGGGTCGCCCTGCACCATCGCCCACAGCGACTTGACCGTACTCATGGTGGTTCCTCCTGCTGGCAGAGCGGCAGGTGGCCCGGCCGGTACGTGACATGGTGCCGCACCGCCCGGGGCGGGGCAACCGGCGCCGACCCAGTCCGACCCGGTCGGGGACGCCGGCCCCCGCCCCGTCGTTGACGTGCTGGTCTGCCGGTCCTACTCTCCCCTCCAATGACCCTTGTCAATCCGTTGACAGGTCGGGGTGCCCCGCCGACCGGCGCCGTGCCCGCCACCGTCCGCGCGCCGCACCTCCGCGGCGCAGCCGGCCTCCCTCGCCGCGGCCCGTCACCCCGTCCATTCGAGTCGCCCGCGTGACCGACCGGACACCGCCCGCCGCCCTCCCGCTTCCGGCCGACCGGCCGCCGACCCCGACCGAAGGGCGCCTCATGCACCCCTTTGCCCCGTCCCGCCGCGGCCTGCGCCGCGTCGGGCCACTCGTGGCCGTCGTCAGCCTGCTGCTGTCGGCGGCCCCCGCCCCCGCGTCGGCCGCGCCGCCGGCCGCCGACCCGTTCCAGGTCCTCGACCCGCAGAACTGGCAGAACCCCGACGCGATGACCTGGGACGACTACCGCCCGGTCCCGCAGACGAACTGGGCGGACCCGACCCGCCGCGGCGACCGGCGCAACTTCAGGATCGCGCTGGTCACCCTCGACTACCCGGACCAGCCGTTCGCCGTGACCCAGGCGGCCCACTCCACGGCCTTCGGCAACCCGCAGCCCAGCGCGGCCGGCGTACCGCGCGCGCAGGTGCCGGCCTTCTACCGCGACTTCCTCAACAAGCCCAACGACCTCAACCGCGGCCACACCCTGCACGAGTACTGGATGCAGGACTCGCAGGGTCGCTACGGAGTGGACCTGACCGGCTTCGGGCCGTACGAGATGCCGGGCAAGGGCCACGAGTACGGCATCGACTCCGGCATGAACGGGGCCGCCTGCCCGGCGGGCGACCGATGCGGCCGCGACCTGCGCGCCGACGGGCTCGGGGCCTGGAAGAAGGCCGTCGGCGAGACCGAGGCCAAGAAGTACGAGCTGGTGTTCATCCTCTCCGCGGGCCAGGACGAGTCGTCCACCTGGCAGGAGTTCGGCGAGATGAAGTTCGCCGGCAAGGGCGAGGTCCCCGACGCCTGGGGCCCGCCGGACCCCAAGCTGCCCAACAGCGCCAAGACCCGCTACGTCGACTGGACGTCGTGGAAGGCGGCCGCCGCGATCTGGCCCAACGCCGGCGGCGGCTCGTCCATCCAGGCGGAGAGCTCCGGCATGGGCGTGTACGCCCACGAGCTGACCCACCTGCTCAACATCGGCGACAACTACAACAACCCGTACGGCAGTCCGCCGCGGCGGGCGTACACCGGCATCTGGAGCATGATGTCGCGGGGTACGTTCAACGGCCCCGGCGGGCCGCACACCCGCTGGCAGGTCCCGCCGGTCAAGGGCGGCTCGCTGGGCTCGCTGCACACGCTGCGGGACAAGTTGAAGATCGACCTGCTGAGCGAGGAGAACGTCCTGCGGCTGTCCCGGGAGGCGCTGTCCTCGTCGGGGCTGGTCGTCGCCGAGGTCACCGCCCGGGCGGTGTCCGCCGGGCCGGGTGAGCTGACCGGGGTCAACATCGCGATGAACAAGGACCGCGCCCCGTCCTGCAACCCGGCCACGGACCCGTTCTGCGACGGCGGCGGATACCAGAACTACACGGTCGAGGTCGTTGGCCGGATGGGGCCGGACTCCTTCACGCCCGACTCCGGCGTCCTGCTCAGCAAGACCAAGAACGCCGACGACGCCCCGTACCAGTGGGTGGTCGACTCCAACCCGCAGGACATCGACATGGTCGACTTCCGCCGCCCCGACGGGACCGTCCAGAAGATCACCGTCGGCGACTACCGGCAGCTCTCGGACGCGCTGCTGCACGCGGGCACGCGCTCGGGCAGCGAGTACGAGTACGTGGACGAGGCCAACCGCCTGCACTTCTACGTCCTGGACCTGCGCCGCGGGGCCGACGGGACGCTGCGGTACACGGTGGCGGCGCGCGCGCTCGACGGCGCCGGCCCGAGCCTGCGCGGCGCGGCGCTGTCCGCCGGCCGGCCCGGCGACGGCCAGCCGGGCGTCGGCGGGGTGACCTGCACGTTCGCGCTGACGAACACCGGACAGTTCAAGGCCGGCGGCCAGGGGCACCCGGAGGACGCGACCGCCTACCTCCAGTCCGACGTGTACCGGCTGACGGCCGGCGTGGCCGGTTCCGGCTGGCGGGCGGAGCTGCCCAACGCGCTGGCGACGGCGAAGTTCGGGCAGTCGACGGACGTCCGGGTCGCGGTCGGCGCCACGCCGCAGGCCGCCGACACGGGCGTGGTCACGCTGACGGCGACCTCGGTCAGCGACCCCGCGAAGTCCGCGACCAGCGAGTGCCGCGTACCCCGCTGAGCGGGACCGACCGCGGCGGGCGGCTCCGGGACACCCGGGGTCGCCCGCCGGTCAGTCGAGGTCGATGACGACCTTGATGTCGTCCGCGCGCGCCGCCAGCGCCCCGGCGTACCCGGCCAGCGGCACCCGCCGGGTGACCAGCGCGGCCAGCCAGGCCGGGTCCGCGGCGCCCAGCACCCGGGCGGCCTCGGCGTAGTGGCGGGCGTTGGCGTTGACCGAGCCGACGACGACGTCGTTGTCCAGGACGAGTTCGCGGTTCACGGCGCCCACGTCGACCCGCAGGTGCCGGCCCGGCCCGGACACCCCGGTGAGGCAGACGACGCCGTACGCCCCGGTGCCGGCCATCGCGTCGACGACGACCTCGGAGACCCCGGTCGCCTCGATGATGATGTCGGGGGCGGCCCGGGTGGCCTCGGCCATGCCGGCGCAGTGGTACCGCGCGCCGAGCGCCTCGACGGCCGCGCGCTTGGGCCCGTCGGTCGCCACGTCCAGGACGTCCACCGCCAGTCCCCGCCCGACCCCGATCAGGGCCGCCAGCAGGCCGATCGGGCCGGCGCCGGTGACCAGTACCCGGTGGGGCTCCGACCAGGCCCGCGCGCCGACCCGGTCCACCTGCTCCCACGCCTTGACCACGACGGAGGCCGGCTCCAGCAGGACGCCGGCCGCACCGAGCGCGGGGTCCAGCCGCACCGCGTACCGCGGCTCCACCGTCCACCACTGGCTGCCGAAGCCGTCCAGCCCCTTGATGCCCCGCTCGGTGTACCGGCCGTTGCGGCACATGTCGAACTCGTCGCGGGCGCAGGCCCCGCACGGCACCGGGTCCGGCCGCCGGACCACGCCCGCCACCAGGTCCCCGGCGGCGAAGCCGGAGCCCGGCGGCGCCTGCGCCACCCGGCCCAGCGACTCGTGGCCCAGGACCAGCCGGTCCCGGCCCGGCGGCGCCTCCCCGTACCGGCCGTCGGCGATCTCCCGGTCGGTCCCGCACACCCCGACGGCCAGGCCGCGTACCAGGAGCAGGTCGTCCCCGGGGTCCGGTTCGGGCAGGTCGCCGACCTCGACGCTGTCGGCCTTGCCCGGGAGCACGGTGAGCGCGCGCATGGGGACCTCCCGTCCCGCGCCGCCCGCGCCTCAGCGCGCCGGCGGTCGCACCGGCGGCGTACCCGCGGCGGCGGGCGGGGAAACGGGCGCGGCGAGCCAGTCCGCGATTCGCGCCACGAGGACGGCGGGCGGCGGGGCGACGTCCACCTGGAGCACCGGCTCGTCCGGCTCCGGCGGCTCCAGGGTCGCCAGTTGGCCGGCGAGCATGGCCGGCGCCATGAAGTGGTCCCGCCGGCCGGCGATCCGCCGGGCGAGCAGGTCCGGGTCGCCGGTGAGCAGGACCAGGCGCACCCGCGGCCGGTCCCGCCGCAGCGCGTCGCGGTACGCCCGGCGCAGGCCCGAGCAGCTCACCACGCCGCCGGTGGCGCCCCGCGCGTCGATCCACCGCCCGAGGGCGGCCAGCCACGGCGCGCGGTCGGCGTCGGTCAGGGCGTGCCCGGCCCGCATCCGCGCCACGTTGGCCGCCGGGTGGAAGTCGTCGCCGTCGGCGTACGGCACGCGCAGCCGGTCGGCCAGCAGGCGGCCGACCGTGGTCTTCCCGCTGCCGGCCACGCCCATCACCACCGTCACGGTGCCGGGTGGGTTGTCAGCCGCGGGGTGGGGACTCCGCACGTCCATCGCCCCATCCTCGCACCGGAGGGCCGGCGGACGCGTCGCGCGCCGTCGGCGGGCCGTCCGGGACCGTCGCGGCTACGATGTCCTTCGATGTCTTCCCGACGCCGCGCCACCGCCGTACGGGCGGCGGCGCTCCTGCTGGCGGTGGCCACCGGCGGCGCGTGCGCCGGTGGCCCCGCGGACGACCCCGGCGCCGAGCGACCCTCCGTGCTGGCCGCCGACGCCGTGGCCCCGGAGGAGGTCGTCGCCGTCCTGACCTCCGGGCTCACGGCGGAGGGCCCGTACCGCGAGCCCGGTGCCGCGGCCGCCCGCCGCGCCGGGGACGCGTTCGCCCGCGCCCTCGCCGCCGGCACGCCGCCCGACCTGGGGGCGCTGGACTACGAGACCCGGCCGTACCGCGACCCCGCCGGCCCGCCGTACGCACTCACCGCGCCGGACCCGGCCGACCGGCGCGGGCTGCCGTTCCTGCTCGCCTACGGCCAGGGCCGCCCGGCGGTGCTGGTCGAGGCGCCGCACCCGCGCGCGGACCGGCACAGCGAGCGGATCGCCGCCCGGCTGGCCGCGGCGACCCCGCGGTCGTACCTGCTGGTGGCGGGCGCCCACCGGGACGCCGCCGACGGCCGCGCCGACGTGGCGCACCGGCCGGAGTCGCTGTTCCACGCGCTGGCCGCGCGGGCGGCCGCCGCCGGGGTGCCGCAGGTGCAGGTGCACGGCTACGCCGACGACAGCCTGCCCGGGTACGACGCCGTGGTCTCCACCGGCGCGACCGACCGCCTCGGCGGGCCGGCCCGGGTCGCCGACGCGCTGGCCCGCGCCGGCTGGCGGGTGTGCCGGGCGTGGCAGCGCCGGTGCGGCGACCTGGAGGGCCGGACCAACGCGCAGGGCCGCGCCGCGGCGGCGGCCGGCGCGGCGTTCGTCCACCTGGAGCTGAGCCGCGGCGTCCGCGAGGACCCGGCCGGCGTCGACCGCCTGGTCGCCGCCGTCGGCCCGCTCCTGGACTCGCTGCACCGGCCGTAGTCCCGCCCCGGGCGGCGCCCGTGCCGGCCGGCGGTGAGCCGAGGGTCGGTGACCGGCGGTCAGAGGCGGCGGATGACGCGCAGGCCGCGGGCGTAGTGGCCGGGGCCGTCCAGGACCGCGGCGCCGCCGAGGTCGCCGAACGTCGGGCCGTTGGCGGTGGTCCGGCTGGAGACGAAGCGCGGGCGCCCCTCGTCGTCGAGGCCGAGGTAGATGCCGGAGTGGGTGATCGGCGCCGGGTCGTCGGGGTCCACGTCGAACAGCACCAGGTCGCCCTCCTGGAGCTGGTCCAGCGGCGGCGGGCCGTTGCGGTCGCGGGCGACGACGGTACCGCCCGCGCGGCTGGCCATCGCCGCCGAGGTGCGGGGCAGCTCGCCCGGCCGCCGGTCGCCGCGGGCGCGCATCGACAGGCCCATCCGGTACCCGTAGACGAGCCGGATGAAGCCCGAGCAGTCGGCGGCGCCGTACCGCTTCCGCGCGGGCGCGCGCACCTCGCCGCCGGGGAACCTCCAGGGCACCCCGAGGTAGTCGTAGAAGTCGGAGTTCTCGGCGCGGCCGTCCGGGTCGTCGGCGGAGACGGGGCCGTACTCGGCGTCGCCGGCCACCCGGACGCCGTGCCGGTCGCGGCGGGCGGGGGCGCCGTGCAGGTACTCGGCCATGACGGCGAGGACGTCGGGGGAGCGGTCGGCGCGGGCGTCGGCCAGCCACTGGACGAACCACGGGGCGTTGCGGGTCTCCTGCGTCCACGGCCGCGGCAGCAGCCGGACCCACGCGTTGGTGCGCACGTGCCGGGCCGTGTACCGGGGCTCGGCGAAGTCCCGTGACGGCCCGGAGAGCCGGACCGTCCGCGCGCCGTCGGTCAGGACCGCGACGACCCGGCCGTCGGCGCCGCGGACCACGGTCCGGGCGGGGTCGGCGGCGCGGTCGAAGTAGTGGCCGGACTCCCGGGCCGACGTCGCCGCCGACGCCTGCGCGCGGTGCGGCCCCGCCGGCCGCCGGACGAACGTGCTGATGCTGGTGCCCAGGACCAGCGCCGTCGCCGCGGCGACCACGGCGGTGCCGAGGCGGTCCGGCGACACCGTCCGGCGGTGCGACCTCACGCCCACGGCCCGAGCCCCCCCAGCACCCCGGCCGCCAGCGCGGCGAACGTCACCCCGGACACCGTCACGACCGCGGCGATCGTCGGCACCGGGGGCTGGCGCAGAAGCTGGTAGCTGATCAGGCCGGGCGCGATGAAGCCGAGCGTCTGGTGCTCGAACAGCAGCGGCAGGTCCCGCTGGATCAGCAGGTACAGCGACAGTTGCAGCACGACCCCGAGCAGCACCACGGCCGCGAACAGCCGCTTGCCGTACAGGATCGTCACCTTCTGCACGACCCGCGTCGCCAGGTAGGTCACGACCGTCATCCCGGCGATGACCACCGTCTGCCGGTAGTCGGTGAGGACCGACACCGCCACCCAGCCCGGCGTGATCATGCCGCCGGGGGAGAGGTTGGTGGCCAGGTAGCAGACCAGCGCGAAGATCAGGCCGAGGCCCAGTCCGATCGCGGCGAGCTGCGGGTTCACGGTGATTCCGAACATCGTCATCCCCTCGTCGTCGTCGGTACCGGCGCCGGGGCGGCCGCCCGCTGCGGCGGCGGGCCGGCGCCGTCGGCCGCCGGCAGGGCCGCCAGCTCCTCCAGCAGCACCTCCCCCTGCCCGTGGATGTTGCCGATGGCCACCATGGACACGTCGCCGGACACCCCGGCGAGCAGCTCCTCGCGCAGCCGCTGCGGGGAGCGGCGGCCGCCGAGGTCGGCGACCCGGTCGGCCCAGGCCGCGGCGACGGCCGACCGGGCGCTGCGCACCGGGTCGCCGATCAGCACCACCCGGGCCGGGTCCAGGTCGGCGACCAGGGCGCCCATCTGCGCGTTGCGCTCCATCCGGTCGGGCCGGCAGTTGATCACCACGTGCAGCGGCCCGCCGATCAGGCCCTGCCGCTGCATGAGCCGGACGTTGTCCAGCGTGGACTGCGGGTCGTTGGCGGCGAACACGTTCGCGAACGAGAGCACGCCGCCGCCGACCCGGTACCGGGAGACCGTCAGCGCGCCGGGGTCCGGCGGCGCCGCCCACATGCCGGCCAGCGCGTCGGCGCGGGACACCCCGCGCAGTTGCGCCACCTTGAGCGCGATGGCCACGTTGTCCTTGAAGGTGATCCAGCCAAACCGGCGCAGCTCCTCGTCGGTGACCGATTCGGGGTCGACGCTGACCAGCTCGCACCGGCGCCGCGCGGCCTCGGCGCGCAGCAGCGGCAGGCGCTCGCGCTCGGCGGTCACGCACACGCCGCCGACGGGCATCGAGCGGCTCAGCGAGCGGGCCACGTCGTCCAGCGTCGGGCCCATCTCGTCGAGGTGGTCCTCCCGGACGTTGCACAGCACGCCGATCGTGGACTGGATGAGCTTCTCCTGGTTCAGTTCCTGGAGCGCGGGCAGCACGGCCATGCACTCGATGACGAGCGTGTCCGGCCGGTACGCCGAGGCGCGGCGGACGATGCCGATCTGCTCCACGACGTTGGCGACGCCGAACTTGCGGTAGACCGGCTCCTCGGTGCCGTCGGGGAAGATCAGCCGCGCGGCGGTACCGGTGGTCTTGGCGACCACGACCTGGCCGCCGCCGCGCAGCGCGCCCGCGCACAGCCGGGTGATGGAGCTCTTGCCGCGGATGCCGTTGACCAGCACCCGGTGCGGGATCGCGTGCAGGTGCCGCAGGTGCCGGCGCTGCTCGCGGACGCCCGCGACCAGCAGGGCGAGCGCGGACCCGGCCAGGATCAGGTAGAGCAGGCGCAGGACCGTCATGCGCCCACCCGCCCGGCCGCCACCAGCTCGCCCGCCTCCGGTTCGCCCGCCGGGGCCGTCCGCGGGGACTCCGCGGGCGGCGTCGCCGCGCCGGGGTACAGCCGGGACGCGGCGCCCCACCGGGTGCCGCCCTCGCGGTGGCCCTGCCGCCACACCTCCAGGCAGATCGCCAGCGCGCCGATCTCGTCGAAGCGCAGCGGCGTCACCGGCGTGGCCGTGTCGCCGCGGGCGAGCCGCCGCGCCGCGCCGCGCAGCCGGCGCAGCGGCAGCACGACCACGAGCGTCTGCCAGAGCAGCAGGCCCACGGCCACCGATGCGAGCGCCGCCGCGAGCATCCGGGCGGCCCGGCGCGCTTGCGTCTCGGGCAGGCCGAGCGCCGACACCGGCTGCGCCGCGACGAGCGTCCAGTCCAGGGCGGGCAGCCGCGCGTCGCGGAGCCGGACGCTGGTCAGCACCTGGCCCTCGGGGGTGACGGCGGTCGGCTGGTCGCCGGCCGCCGCGGCGGCCCGGGCGGCCCGGCGCGCGGCCGGGTCGTCCAGGGTGCTGAAGGCGATGTAGCCGTCGGTGTCCAGCACCGTGCGGCGGCGGTCGTCCACGACGCGGACCCGGCCCTGGGCGCGCTGGAGGGGCTCCAGCAGGGCGCGCGGGTCGAACTCGGCGGCGAGCAGCCGGCCGGAGCGCAGCCGGGCCTGGGCGTACACCGCGGGCACGTGGTCGACGCGGCGGTCGAGGCGGACGCCCTCGCCGTCCTCGGCGGGCGTCGGGGGGCGGTACGGGTCCTCGCCGGCCGCCAGGGTCCGCCGGCCGTCGGGTTCGGTCAGGTAGGCGCTGCGCAGGCCGGTCCCGGCTGTCACCAGCTCCTGGAGCAGCGGCGCGCCCTGGCGGTCGTCGGCCGGCCAGGCCGCCGCCGCGCGGGCCACCCGGTCGCGGCCGCGGACCAGGGTCTCGCGGAGGGAGAGCAGGGCGCCGTCGACCCGGTTGCGCACGTCGCTGAGGAGCGGCGCGGGCACGGCGTCCGGCCGGTGGGCGTACGCCTGGGTGACGGCGACGGCGCCCCCGGCCACCAGCAGCGCGGTCGCCACGACGACGGCGGCGGCCGGTACGGCACCGCGGCCGCGGCGGTGCACGGGGCCGACGGCGGCCAGGATCTCCCGCGCCTCGGCCAGCGTGCCGGCCGCCCGCGCGGGCGCCGGGGCGTCGCAGGCCCGGCTGCGCAGCGCGGCGAGCAGGTGGCGCAGCGGCCGGACGAGCCCGCCCGTGCCGAGCGCCCAGACGGCGGCGGCGAGCGCGAGGCCGCCCGCGGCCACCCACCAGGCGGCGGGCATGGACCAGGGGGTCGAGGGCGGCAGGTGGACCAGCGACACGACGGAGTCGCCGGTCTGGCCGACGGGCGCGGCGGTGACGACGGGGGTACGGCTCCCGAACGGGGTGTGCCGGGCCGGCCCGGTCGCCGTGCCGGGCCGGCCGCCGTCCTGGGCGGCGATGGCGCGGGCCACCAGGGCGCGCCACGGCGCGGCGCCCGCGTCCAGGCTCCCCTGGCGCTGCAGCGGCGCGCCGTCGAGGCCGGCGAGGACGAGGGTCTGCGCGGTGTCGCGGTCCAGCCGCAGGTCGCGGGTGAGGATCGGCCGGACGGCGGTGAGCACCCGGTCCGCGCCGACCGGCAGCCGGGCGACGAGGGCGCCGCCCGCGGTGCCGGTGCGGCGGGGGGTGGTGGTGCGGCTCCACGACTCGGGGATCTCCAGCGGTACCGGCTGGCCGCTCGCGGCGTCCGTGGCCCGGGTCGCGGGGTGCCAGACGGCGGCGCCGGTCCAGCCGGCCTGGCGCGCGCCGGCCACGAGGGCGGCGGCGTCGTCGCCCCGGGCGGCGGCGCCGGCCAGGGCGTCGACCTGGCGTTCGAGGTTCGCGGCCAGCCCCTGGCCGAGGTCGGCGACCGACTCGCGCTGCGAGGCGACGACCGCGGCCTGGGCGTCCACGGCGCCGGCCCGGTACAGCAGGCCGGCGCCGAGCAGGCCCACGAGGGCGACGACGGCGGCGGCGACGGCACCGGGCACGGCGATGCCCGAGGGGAACGCCGGGCGGGGTAGCTGCCGGTCCAGGCACTCCCGGCGCCAGGCGAGTACGTCGGGGGACATCGCGGTCGGCCTCCCCTTCTCGCCACGCCCGGTGCCGGGGCCGGTCGACCCCGGGCGGCGCGGCCCGGACGCACCATCCCCAGATTCGCCTGTCTCGATACCTGTGAAGGCCGTGGTGTGCGGCGCGCCACATCCGCGCTGCCGGTTCGGGCCCGCACCCCTCCTGAGCTTCGGCGATCAATCGGGTGCGCCCGATTTCGGCCGCGAAGGAGCGTTCTGTGAAACCCTGTGAACTGGTGCGAATGTCCACATTGAATTGGTGGTGCGACTTCTCGCCCCCACGGTCTACTTGTACCGGCCTGACCCCCGGTCGGTCGGGCGCTACCTACGATGCGACGGTCCTACCGCGACTCCCCGTGGCGGCATGGTAACTGCGTGCCACCACAATCCGTGACGAAAGAGGATTCCGTGACAGCATCCGCTCTCCGGCAGGTGGCCGCATGTGCCGTCGCCGCCCTGGCGCCCCTGCCGTTCACCGCACCTCCCGCGGCCGCCGCCGCGTCGCGCGCCGACTGGGTGTCGGTGACCCTGACCGCCGTCGCCGGGCTGTGTACCCAGACCGGCACCCCGGCCGTGGAGGTCGTCGGCACCGACGTGATCCGGCTCAGTACCCCCGGATTCACGCTGTCCACGACGGGTGGCGGCCTGTCCACGTACTGCGAGGCCACCATCGAGGTGCGGATGAAGGCACACAAGCGGCTCGAACTGGCGGAGCTGCGGCCGCGCGCCGAAATCCACACCTCGGTCAACGCGGGCGCGCAGACAGCCGCGCGGGTCGAGCCGGCGGTCGACGCGGGCGTGGAGTCGCGGCGGACCTGGCCCGGCAATACCCACGTCTCGTGGGGGCCGCCGGTGGAGGGCGCGGGCACCGAACTGGTGGACTGCGGCGCCCGGCAGACGTTCAAGCTGATCACCGAGCTGCACTCGCTGACGCAGGCGCCCACCGACACCGCCACGCTGCACTCCGGTACCACCGAGGCGCTGCGCCCCGCGGTCGCCGTCGACGCCTACGACTGCTGAACGGCGGCGGTAGGGACAGGTTCGGCAACCCCGCTGAGGGGTGGCACCCGCTGTAGGGCCGGCCCGGTGGCGCCGCCGGACCGGGTCGGCGGCGCCCCGAGGGCTAGTTGTTCTGGGCTTCCCAGACGAAGTTCGTGGTGATGCCGTCGCCCATGGCGGTCTGCGGCGTCGACGCGTCGACCGTGTACGTGAAGCGGAAGACGCGGGTGTTGCCGGAGGCGGCGCTCGTCCAGCCGGTGCCGTAACCGTTGGCGAAGGTCGTCTTGCCGCTGACCGTGGCCATGGTGTCGCCGGGGGTGGCCGCCGTGATGTCGGTCAGGCCGACCGGGGCGCCGCAGGTGCCGGTACCGACCTGGATGAGCATCTTCAGCCAGGTGCCGAGCACCGCGCCGTCGGCCGCGCCGTCGGTGGCGTTGTAGCTGCTGGTGTACAGCTTCACCGTGCCGGTGGCGCTACCGCTGTACGTGACGACGATGCAGCTCGTGGCCGTGTTGCCCGGGAGCAGGTTCGAGGCCGTGAACAGGGCGACGTTGGAGTCGTTGTCGCTGATGGCGACGCTGCCCATGCTCATCGAGTTGTTGGGGTTCGTGGTCGTGGCGTTGAACGCCGACTGGGCCGAGGACCACAGCACGCTGGCCGAGGCCACCAGGCCGACGGTACCCATGGCGACGGCGCGCGCGCCGTGGGTGGCCAGCCGGGCTGCCGCCCACTGGCCGAGTCGTACCGTCTCGTGCTTGATCATGACGCGCCCCATCCGCCGTCCGTGGCTTCCTGCGGGTGCCTCATCGTCGGCCGGGGGGTGGACCTTAGCCCTTCCCCGGCCGGGGTGGCGCCCGTCACGGTGCGTAGGGGAGTGCGCGGCGACCGTCCCCCGCCACGGGGCTGGGGAACTCCGTGGGACACGATCACCCGGCGGGAGGCCGGTCGCCGCGCGGTCAGCGGCCGGTCAGACGCCGGCGATCGAGCGGATCCAGTCCCGCCCGTTGGCGACGCTGCTGTAGTAGGCGTCGTTCCTGCCCTCGTTGCCGGCCCACAGCACGCCCACCTGGATCCCGTCGACGAACGCCGGGCCGCCCGAGTCGCCCTTCCAGGGCGAGCCGGTGATCTTGTCGAGGTAGAGGACCGGCGCGCCGACCGAGTCCTTCTCCATCCTGGTGAACTTCATCTGCGCGGTCTTCAGGATCGTCGTGGACGCGCAGTTCGTACACGTCCGGCCCCAGCCGAAGATGGCGACGGTGCCGCCCACCGCCGGGTCGGCCGCGGCCAGCCTGGCCGGCTGGGCGTCGGGCACCGGGCGCTCCAGCTTGAGCAGGGCCAGGTCCGACTTCGGGGACCGGGACACCGAGCTGACCTTGAAGCTGGCGCCCTGCGTCCGGTCCGCCTTGCCGACCGACACCGTCGCGCCCGGCTGGGTCGCGCAGTGCTTGGCGGTGAGGACCCACTCGGGGGCGATGAGCGAGGCGCTGCACATACCGCCCAGGGCGGCGGCCCAGGGGACATCGCCCTGGACGTTCTCGCCGCCGATGATGCGCTGCGGCGGGTCGGCCGGCGGCGCGGCGGCGGCGGGGGCGGCGGCGGAGAGGCCGGCGAGGGCGGCGGCGCCGAGGACGGGGCCGATCCGCGACCGGAGCGCGAACATCGAACCTCCCAGGGGGTCGGATGGGGCGGGTGGGGGAAACCGATTCATCGATCACCATCACCGAGTGGCCTGGTGCGCGTCAACGCCGCGGCGCCCTCAACAGATGCACACTTGCGCCTGGTCAACGGGGTTGCGGGCCGGGTGCCGCGGACAGTTGGGGGCAGTGCCGCCGCCGCCCGGCGCGACCCCGCGCCCGGGCACCTGCCCGGCGGTACCGTCGGGGGATGACCGACGCGATCACGCCCCGACAGTTCCACGAGGCCGACGGGGTCGCCGACTGGCGGGTGGTGGACGCCGCCGCCTGCGCGTACTTCCGCACCGGCACGTTCGCCGCGGGGGTCGCGCTGATCCGGGCGATCGGGGCGCTCGCCGACGCCGCGGACCACCACCCCGACGTCGACCTGCGGTACCGGGGCGTGACCGTACGCCTCAGCACGCACGACGTGGGCGGCCTGAGCGCGCGGGACGTCGACCTGGCCCGGCGGATCTCCGCCGCCGCCCGCGAGCAGGGCGTCCGGGCCGACCCGACGGCCATCCGCTGACCCGTCTCAGGCCCCTGGCGGACCCGGCCGCGCGCCGGGCCGCCGCCGGCCGCCCGTGCCGGCGGTCAGGTGAGGTCGGCGACGATCTTGACGCGGCAGCCGGCAGTCCGCAGGTCGTCGCGGACGCCGGAGGCCACCGCCCGGAGCGTGTCGGTGGACGCGTCCGCCGCCGACTCCCGCCACACGTCGACGACGACCGGCCAGCCGAACCACTCGCCGGAGTGCTCCAGGATCGCCGCCCGCTCGGCGGCCGGTACCCGGGGCATGCTCTTGTTGCGGCGCACGTCCACCAGCACCCCGTCGCGGACCAGGGAGGACGCGTCGGCGGCGTACCGCCCGGTCGCCCGGAGGGCCGTGCTGACCTCCTGCGCCGTCGCCCGACCGGCGACGAAAATCCGGCAGAAGTCCCCCGTGTCCGCCTCTGTGTCCATAGGTAGAAGTTAGACGGTCAGGTCGGCGGCCCGTCAGGTGAACGGATCCGGTTCGGTCGATTGCTGTCCGTGACGGGCGCGGGAGGGGGCCGGCCGGAATCGGCGCGATGTGCAGGCGCCCGGCCGCCACCGTCCACAGTGGCCCGCCGGCTGTTAGGTTCGGCCCCCTCGCCCGGTCCGGCAGGCCCGCGGAGGATTCACGCGCGCACTCCTCCGGCCGTCAGCGCCGCCGCCGTCCTGTGGCGCCCGGCGGGCCCGGCGACGGGCCGCCGGGCCGGGCGACTTGGGTCCGGCCGTCACCGCACGCCCGGCCTTTCACCGCTCCCCGCCAGTACCGCACGCCACGGGCGCCGGGACGCCGGTCGGCGGGTGGCCGGTGGGGTCGACGGGTCTCCTGTGCGGCACTGGGGCGGGAGTGGGCCGGTGAGGCCCCGGAATCCCGGAGCGGGGCGGTCGCGGTGCGCAAATACCGGTACGCGGGGTCCGTGGACAGGCCAGACTCGCGGGTGACGTCCGCGCACGGTCCGGCACGGCCGTGCCGCCGGTACCGCCTGCACTGGCCCGCGAAGGAACGTGATGGTCTCGGATCCCGCGCCCGGCGCCGGGCACCGGCCGGCCGGCCCGGCCGCCCGCGCGCCCGCGCCGCCGGACGGGCGCCGCCGCCCGCGCCGCGCCCGGGCCTGGGTCCGCCGCGCCGCCGTGCTCGGCCTGCTCGGCCTGCTCGCGGTCGAGCTGGTCCTCGGCTGGCCGTCGCTGACCTCCGCCCTGTCACACCTGCGCGCGCCCCACGCCGGGTGGCTGGCCGGCGCCGTGGCCGCCGAGCTGGCCTCGATGGGCATGTACGCGCGGATGCAGCGCCGCCTGCTGCTCTCCGCCGGGGTGCGGGTGTCGATCCGCCGCCACGTCGCCCTCGCGTACGCCGCCCACTCGCTCAGCGTCACCCTCCCCGGCGGCCCCGCGTTCTCCACCCGGTTCAACTACCAGCAGATGCGCCGCTTCGGCGCTACCCCCGCCGTCGCCTCGTGGTGCATCGCGCTCAGCGGCATCCTGTCGGCCACCGCGCTCGCCGTCGTCACCGCCGCGGGCGTCCTCACCGCGAACGGCACCCCCCAGTTGCTGGCGCTGGCCGCGCTCGCCGTCGCGGGCCTGCTCATCACCCTCGGGGTACGGCAGGTGACCCACCACCCGGAGCGGCTCAAGCCGGCCGCCCGCGCGGCGCTGGCCCGGGTCAACCGGATCCGCCGCCGGCCCGCCGCCGCCGGCCTGGACCGCCTGCGCGCCTTCGTCGACCAGCTCCGCGCCGCCCGGCTCACCCCCACGCACGCCGCCGCGGCCGGCACCTACGCCACGCTCAACTGGCTGCTCGACGCCGGCTGCCTGTGGATGTGCTTCCTGGCCGTTGGCGGCGGCCGGATCGGCGTCACCCAGCTCCTGCTGGCCTTCTGCGCGGGGATGGCCGCCGCGAGCATCACCATCGTGCCCGGCGGGCTGGGGGTCATCGACAGCGCGCTGATCCTCGGCCTGGTGGCCGGCGGGGTGGACACCGGCACCGCGATCGCCACCGTCGTCCTGTACCGCATCATCAGCTTCGGCTTCGTCATCGGCGCCGGCTGGGTGTCGTGGCTGGTGATCCGGTACCGCACCGCGCACGCCGTCCCGCCGCCGACGCCTACGCTCGGCGGATGACCGCGTACGCCGAAGTCGTCCTCCTCGTCGCCATCGTCGTCGTGGTGTCGGCGCTGGCCCGCCGGATCGGGGTCCTCGCGCCGATCGCCCTCGTCCTCGTCGGCCTGGCGATCTCGCTGGCCGTGCCGTGGCAGGTGCAGATCAGCGAAACCTTCGTCCTCGTGGGCGTGCTGCCGCCGCTGCTGTACGTGGCCGCCCTCCAGATGTCGGTACCGGCGTTCCGGTTCAACCTGCGGCCGATCCTGCTGCTGGCCGTGGGGCTGGTCGCGTTCACGATGCTCGCCGTCGGCCTGGTCCTGCACCTGCTGCTGCCCGCGCTGCCGCTGTCCCTCTGCTTCGCCTTCGGCGCGGTCGTCGCGCCGCCGGACGCGGTGGCCGCCACCGCGGTCGCCCGCCGGATCGGGCTGCCCCGGCGGGTGGTCACCATCCTGGAGGGCGAGAGCCTGCTCAACGACGCCACGGCGCTCGTGCTGTTCCGGGTCACCGCGGCCGCCGCCGCGGGCGCGGCGGCCGGGCCGTGGCACATCGCCGGGGAGTTCGTGCGGGCCGCGGGCGGCGGGGTCCTCGTCGGCCTGGCTGGCGCGCTCGTCGCCGGGCTGCTGCACCGGCGCACCACCGACCCGCTGCTGGCCAACGCGCTGTCCCTGCTGACGCCGTTCGCCGTCGCGCTGGCCGCCGAGGCCATCCACGCGTCCGCGGTCGTCGCGGTCGTCGTCACGGGGCTGTACCTCGGCCACCGGCTGGTCACCCTCCAGCCGGCGGCCTCCCGGCTCCAGACCCAGGCGTTCTGGTCCCTGGCCAGCTTCCTGCTCGAAGGCGCGGTCTTCCTGCTGGTCGGGCTGCAACTGGCCGACGTCGTCCGCAACCTGGACACCCCGACCGGCACCGTCGTCGCACTGACGGCGGCCGTGGTCGGCACCGTCATCGCCACCCGGGTCCTCTGGCTGTTCCCGGCCACGTACCTGACGCGGCTGGTCCCGTCCGTGCGGCGCCGCGACCCGGCGCCGCCGCTGGCCGGGCCGGCGGTCATCGCGTGGGCCGGGATGCGGGGCGTGGTCACGCTGGCCACGGCGCTCGCGCTGCCCCCGGTGCTGGCCGCCGGGCCGTACCCGCGGGACCTGCTGATCTGGCTCGCGTTCGCCACCATCGTGGCCACGCTGGTGATCCACGGGACGACGCTGCCGGCCGTGGCCCGGCGGCTGCGGCTGCCGCCGGACGACCCCACCGAGGACCTGCTGGCGGAGGCGGCCGTCCAGCACCAGGCAAGCGAGGCCGCCCGGCGCCGGCTGGAGGAGCTGGCGCCCGACGTGCCGCCGGAGGTGGCGGCCCGGCTGCACCAGCTCACGGAGCTGCGCAGCAACCGGGTGTGGGAGCGGCTGGGCGACACGCAGGAGACGCCGTCGCAGGCGTACGCGCGGGTCCGGCTGGCGATGCTCGGCGCCGAGCGGGAGGTGTTCCGCCGGGCCCGCGACCAGGGCCGGATCGCGGAGGAGGTGATGGCGGGCGCCCAGTACGCGATGGACCTGGAGGAGTCGATGCTGCTGCCGCGGGGCGCGCCGCCGGAGCGGGCGCCCGCGGTGCCCGACGCCCCGGCGACCTGCGCGCACCTGCGCGCGCACCCCGCCGGCCCGGACCCGGTCGACGTCGCCGGGTGCGCGGACTGCCGCGCCCTGGACCGCACCGACTGGGTACACCTGCGGCGGTGCCTGACCTGCGGGCACGTCGCCTGCTGCGACTCCTCGCCGCTGCGGCACGCGCAGGCCCACTTCGCCGGTACCGGGCACCCGGTGATCCGCTCGGCGGAGCCGGGCGAGTCGTGGCGCTGGTGCTGGCCCCACCACCTGCTGGGCTGACCGCCGGCGCGGCCGACCGGGGCGGCTGACCGCGGTTCGGGGCGGCAGACTGCGGGGATGAGAAGCGAACTGATCACCGTCCGTACCGGCCACTCCGCCGTCGTCCACGACCTGACCGCCGCCGCGCGCGCCTTCCTGGCCGGGACCGGCGACGGGCTGCTGCACGTGTTCGTCCCGCACGCGACCGCGGGCGTGGCGGTGCTGGAGACCGGGTCCGGTTCGGACGAGGACCTGCTGGCGGCCCTGGACACGCTGCTGCCCCGCGACGACCGCTGGCGGCACCGGCACGGCACGCCGGGGCACGGGCGCGACCACGTGCTGCCGGCGTTCGTGAGCCCGTACGCCGTCCTGCCGGTCCTGGGCGGGGAGTTGGCGCTGGGGGTGTGGCAGTCGGTCTGCCTCGTGGACACCAACGGCGACAACCCGCAGCGGCAGGTGCGCTTCTCCTTTCTCGCCGGCTGAGTGGCGCCAGGTGCGCGCGGGCCGGACGGGGCGGAATGCCCCGCTCGCGGAAATAGCGAAACCTCAACGTTGCCTGGGTGGTTCCTCAATGTATGCTCAATGCGCGGCGCCGCTTCGGGAGACGTACGAAAGTGCCCCGGGACCCCGCTGCGCGGCACGATGCGAACAATGCGACCTAGCGCCACAATCCGGGGTTATCGCGCAGGTATCCGCAGCTCAGCGCGCGGCTTATAGAGCGGATGGGAATACTCCGTCAGCAAATGGGCCGAGAGAGAATTTGACGACGCTACCGGAGCGGCGAATCACAGGCCAGAGGCTCCGGGTGTCAAATTCCTGACAGCGAGCTGAATAGATTCAGACCTAGGGAAAACGCGTTTCCGCCCATACAGTCCGCAGGCACCATGCTTCACGGCGGCCCCACCAGCCGCCGCGCCGAGAAGCCACGGGAGTCTGACTGTGACCACACTGGACCTGGCGCCGCCACTCGCCGGCCCGCGCGTTGAGGGAAATCTTCCGGGACCCCGGTCCGCCGAGTTCCTCGATCGGCAGCAGCGCCGGGAGTCCCACGCCCGCAGCTACCCGCGCCACCTGCCGATCGCCATCGACTCGGCCGCGGGCAGCCTCGTCCGCGACATGGACGGCAACGTCTTCATCGACTTCCTCGCCGGGGCCGGCGTACTGACGCTGGGCCACAACCCGCCGGAGCTGCTCGACGCGGTCCGGGACCAGCTCACCCGCCTCACCCATGGGCTGGACTTCCCGACCCCGGCCAAGGACGACTTCATCGACGCGCAGCTCTCGATGCTGCCGCCGTCCATGCGGGACACCACGAAGATCCACTTCTGCGGCCCGACCGGCGCCAACGCGGTCGACGCCGCGATCAAGCTCTGCAAGATCGCCACCGGGCGCGGGGACATCATCTCGTTCCAGGGCGGCTTCCACGGCAGCAGCCACGCCGCGATGGCCGTCACCGGCCTGGTCGAGCAGAAGCAGCCGGTCGCCAACGGGATGCCGGGCGTGCACATGTTCCCGTACTCCTACTGCGCCCGCTGCCCGGTCGACCTGCGGCCGGACACCTGCGCCGTGAACTGCGTGGCGGTCCTCGAACGCGCCCTGCGCGACCCCAACGGCGGCATCGCCCCGCCCGCGGCCGTGATCATGGAGCTGGTCCAGGGGGAGGGCGGGGTGATCCCGGCCCGGGCGGAGTACGTCACCCGGGTCCGGGCGCTGACCCGCGAGCTGGACATTCCGCTCATCGTCGACGAGGTGCAGACCGGCTGCGGGCGGACCGGCACGTGGTTCGCGTTCGAGCAGTACGGCATCGAGCCCGACGTGATCGTCGCCTCCAAGGGACTGTCCGGAATGGGCCTGCCGGTCGCGGTGATCATGTACCACGAGCGGCTCGACCGGTGGCAGCCCGGCGCGCACACCGGGACGTTCCGCGGCAACCAGCTCGCGTTCGCCGCGGGCGCCCAGGCCGTCCGCATGGTGCGCCGCGACGACGTCCTCCGCAACGTCCAGGAGCGCGGGCGGCAGCTCGCCGCCCGGCTCGGCCCGCTGCGGTCCAACCCGTGGGTGCGCGAGGTCCGGGGGACGGGCCTGATGTGGGGCGTGGAGCTGGCCGACCCGGCCACCGGCCGGCCGGTCGGCGACCGGGGCCGGCGCGTGCAGGCCGCGGCGCTGCGCCGGGGGCTGATCCTGGAGGTCGGCGGGCGCGACGACACGGTGGTCCGGCTGCTGCCGCCGCTGAACGTCTCGGCGGACCTCCTGGAGACGGCGTGCGCGATCCTGGTCGACGCCATCACCGAGTGCACCACGGGCAACCGGCCCGTCGGCGCGGGTCTCGGCGCGCGGGGCGGCGACGCCCTCGCCGGGGCGGCAACGGCCTGAGGCGGGAGAGCGATGAGTACGTCGATCGGCGACACGCGGCCCGGCGCCGGGGCGCGCCGGGCCGCCGGGCCCGTCCTGCGCGGCGCCGGACATGCCGAGGGCATCCGCTGGCGACCCGGCGAGCGGCTGGAGCACCTGTTCGAGCAGCGGTGCGACGCGCTGCGCGCGGCCGGCCACGGCGACCAGCTCGCCGTCGACGGCCCGTGCGGCACGCTCACCTACGACGCGCTCGACGCGCGCGCCAACCGGTTGGCCCGGCACCTGCGCGCCGTCGGCGTCGCGGCCGGCGACCGGGTCGGGCTGCTGTTCGACGACCCGGTGCACACCTACGTCGCGTTGCTGGCGGCGCTGAAGGCCGGCGCCGCGTACGTGCCGCTGGACGTGGCGTTCCCGCCGGACCGGATCGCGTACATCGTCGAGGACGCCGGCGTGCGCACGGTGCTCACCCTGGAGCACCTGCGCGGACTGCTGCCCGCCGCCGGGGCGGCGCCGCTGTGCCTGGACTCCGCGCGGGCGGCGGTGGCTTCCCGGCCCGGGCACCGCCTGACCGACGCCGAGCGGGGCACCCCCGCCGACGAGCTGTGCTACATCGTGTACACCTCCGGCACCACCGGGCGCCCCAAGGGCGTGGCGGTCGACCACGCCGGCATCGCCAACTTCGTCCGGGTCGCCGACGAGGTGTACGGGGTGGTCCGCGAGGACCGCATGTACCAGGGCATGACGATCGCCTTCGACTTCTCCGTCGAGGAGATCTGGGTCGCCCTCGCCGCCGGGGCGACGCTGGTCCCCAAGCCCGGCGGCTCCACCCTGCTCGGCCACGACCTGCACGACTTCCTGCGCACCCACCGGGTCACCGCGCTGGCCTGCGTGCCGACCCTGCTCGCCACCGTCGAGGAGGACCTGCCGGACCTGCGGTTCCTGCTCGTCTCCGGCGAGGCGTGCCCGCAGCACCTGGTCGCCCGCTGGTACCGCCCCGACCGCCGCTTCCTCAACGTGTACGGCCCGACCGAGGCGACCGTCACCGCCACCTGGACCGCGCTGCACCCGGACCGCCCGGTCACCCTCGGCGTCCCGCTGCCGACGTACGCCGTGGTCGTCCTCGACCCCGACGACGCCCGCGCGCTGGCACCCGGCGAGGTCGGGGAGATCGGGATCGCCGGGATCGGCCTGGCCCGGGGGTACGTCAACCGCGACGACCTGACCGCCCGGGCGTTCGTGCCGGACTTCCTCGGCATCGCCGACAACCCGTCCGGGCGCATCTACCGCACCGGCGACCTCGGTCGCGTCACCGTCGACGGCGAGGTCGAGTACCTCGGCCGGCTCGACACCCAGGTGAAGATCCGCGGGTACCGGATCGAGCTGACCGAGATCGAGTCGGTGCTGCTCCAGGTCCCGGGGATCGCCCAGGCGGTGGTCGACACCTGGGAGCCCGAGCCCGGCGCCGTCGACCTGGTGGCCTACTACCGGCTCCGCCGGGGGACCGCGGGCCTGGACCCGGCGCGGGTGCTGGCGGAGCTGCGCGCGCACCTGCCGGGGTACATGGTGCCGGCGTACCTGGAGGAGCTGGCGCACATCCCGATGCTGCCCAGCAACAAGGCCGACCGCAAGAACCTGCCACCGCCGCGCGGCACCCGCAGCCAGGCGGGGGCCGGCCCGGGGGAGTACACCGCTCCGACCACCGCCACCGAGGCGGTCCTCGCGGGCCTGCTCGCCGGGGTGCTGCGGCTGGAGCGGGTCTCCGTCGACAGCCACTTCTTCGACGACCTGGGGACCAACTCGCTGCTGCTGGCCCACTTCTGCGCCCGGATCCGCAAGCGCTCCGACCTCGCCGACGTGTCGATGCGGGACGTGTACCAGCACCCGACGGTCCGCGACCTGGCGGCCGCGCTAGGCCGGGGGGCGGCCGCCGCGGCGGCCCCGGCGGCGCCCGTGCCCGCCGCGCCGCGGACCCCGACGGCCCGCTACCTGCTCTGCGGCGCGGCGCAGTTCGCGCTGTTCCTCTGCTACGCCTACCTGAGCGCGCTGCTGCTGGAGACCGCGTACCTGTGGGTCTCCAGCGGCACCGGCTGGGTGGACACCTACCTGCGGTCGCTGGCCGCCGGGGCCCTCGGCTTCGCCGGGCTCGCCGTCGGGCCGGTGGTGGCCAAGTGGGTCCTGGTCGGCCGGTTCACCGCCGCCGAGTTCCCCGTGTGGGGACCGCGGTACCTGCGCTTCTGGACGGTCAAGACGCTGCTGCGGTGGAGCCCGATGATGCTGTTCGTCGGCTCGCCGCTGTACTCGGTGTACCTGCGGCTGCTCGGCGCGCGGGTCGGCCGCGGCGTCCTGTACCTCTCCCCGAGCCCGCCGATCTGCACCGACCTGATCACCATCGGCGACCACGCGGTCGTCTCCAAGGACGCCTTCCTGCCCGGGTACCGGGCGCAGGCCGGCCTGATCCAGACCGGGCCGGTGACGCTCGGCCGGGACGCCTTCGTGGGCCAGGCCGCGGTCCTGGACATCGACACCGCGGTGGGCGACGGCGGGCAGCTCGGGCACACCTCCGCGCTGCACCGCGGCCAGCGGGTCCCGGCCGGCGCCCGCTGGCACGGCTCCCCGGCCCAGCCGACGACGGTCGACTACCGCGTCGTGGCCCCGGCGGCGTGCGGCGCCGCCCGGCGGTTCGGCTACGGCGCCATGCAGCTCGTCAGCGCTCTGCTCCTGTACGCGCCGCTGGGGCTGGCGCTGCTGATCGGCGTCCTGGAGCGGCTGCCGGTCGTGGGGACGGTCATGGCGCCGCAGGGCGCGGCCACCTCGTGGGCGTTCTACCGGGACGCGCTGGTCAGCTCACTGGTGCTGTACCTGGGCGGCCTTCTCGTCGGGCTGGCCGTCGTGGTCACCGTCCCGCGGCTGCTGCACCGGGCCGGCCGCCCGGACCGGGTGTACCCGCTGTACGGCTTCCACTACGCCGTCCACCGGACCGTCACCCGGCTGACGAACCGCCGCACCTTCACCTACCTGTTCGGCGACAGCTCGTACATCGTCCACTTCCTGCGCGCCATCGGCTACGACCTGGGCCGGATCGTCCAGACCGGCTCCAACTTCGGGATGCTGGTCCGCCACGACAGCCCGTTCCTGACCCACGTGGGCACCGGCACGATGGTCTCCGACGGCCTGACCTTCAACAACGCCGACTACTCCAGCACGTCGTTCCAGCTCCGGCACACCCGGATCGGCGCCGGCAGCTTCGTCGGCAACAACATCCACTACCCGGCCGACGGGCGGGTCGGCGACGACTGCCTGCTCGGCACCAAGGTGATGGTGCCCGTCGACGGGCCGGTCCGCACGGGGGTCGGCCTGCTCGGCTCGCCGCCCTTCGAGATCCCGCGCGCGGTGCGCCGCGACAGCAGCTTCGACGACCTCAAGAGCGGCGAGGAGTTCGCGCGCCGACTGGCCGCCAAGAACCGGCACAACCTCGTCACCATGGCGGCGTTCCTGTGCGTCCGGTGGCTGTACCTGTTCGGCGTGCTGCTGCTCGGCCTCGCCGCCGCGGACCTGCACGACCGGTTCGGGACGGCGGCGTTCGCCGCGGCGGTGGTGCTCGCCCTCGGGTACGGCGTGGCGCTGTCGGTGTCGGTGGAGCGGCTGGTGGTGGCCACCGGGGAGATGGGTCCGCGCTTCTGCTCCATCTACGACCCGTACTTCTGGTGGCACGAGCGGTTCTGGAAGGTGCCGCTGGTGGACTTCGCGCGGGCGTTCGACGGTACGCCGTTCAAGAACCTGATCTGGCGCTGCCAGGGCGTGCGCATCGGCCGGCGGGTGTTCGACGACGGATTCTGGATCACCGAGCGGCGGCTGGCCGCGGTCGGCGACGACTGCACGCTGAACGCCGGCAGCGGCATCCAGTCGCACTCACTGGAGGAGGGCGCGTTCAAGTCCGACCACACGACCCTCGGCGCCGGCTGCACGCTCGGGGTGCGCGCGTTCGTCCACTACGGGGTGACGGTGGAGGACGGGGCGGTCATCGGACCCGACTCGTTCCTCATGAAGGGCGAGCAGGTCAGTGCCCGCACCGCCTGGGCGGGCAACCCCGCCCGCCTGGTCACCGCGGCGCCGCCCGCCCCCGACCCGGCCGGCGCCGCGCCGGCACCCGCGGCCGCCGCGGCGAGGGCGGCGGGCGGCGTGCCGCGCCAGCGGACCCGGTGAACCCGGCCCCCGCACGCCGCGTGCGGGGGGTCACCGCGCGCAGGTGGTGACGTCCGCGCGGTCGAGGAGGCCCTGGCGGCACAGCGCCCGGTCGGCGGGCGCCAGCTCCGCCTTCGGCCACGCCGCCGCCGCCGGCAGGCGCACGCGCCGCGGCGCGCTGGCCGGCCAGCCGTCCCCGTCGCCCGGCGCCCCGGCGGCGGGGGCCGACGGCGGGCCCAGCGCGAGCCGCAGGTACCGCCGGTCGCCCAGCTCGACGAGCCGCGGGCCGCGGCGGGCGAGGTCGAGCCGCGTCCCGCCGTACCCGTGGCAGCCGTACGGGCGCAGCGCGGGCGGGATGTCCGGGCAGACGCCGTGGGTCACCAGGCCCGGCGGGGCCCAGCGGACCGCGCGGATGTCCACGTCGACCAGGGGCGCGGTGAGCGGCCACCGGACCGACCACCGGCCGCCGCCGAGGATGGCGGCCTGCGGCGACACGTGCCAGGTCTGGGCGCCGCCGTCCCGGGCCGCGCCGCCGGCCGAGGCGACGGCGACCACCCGGATCTGCTCCCGGGCGCCGAGCGCCCCGGTGTAGCCGCCCTCCACGTAGAGAGTGCCCCGCCCCGCCTCCACTGTCGACCGCCACTGCGTGATGTGGACGGTCGACACGCCGGAGCCGGCGGCCGGCGCCGCGGCGCCGGCAACGGCGATCGGCACGCCGGGGCTGATCCCGGCCGCGGGGGCACCGGGCGGGGGCGCGGTGGCGGCCGGCGGCGCGGGCGCGGCCGGCGGCGGGGGCGGAGCCGGCGGGAGCAGCCAGGCCGCCGCCGCGGTCACCGCGCCCGCAATGCCCGCGAGGGACCCCCACGCTGTCCACTGCGGGAGGGCGTACCACTTCGGTCGCAGCGGGTCGCGGGAGCGCCGCGGCACCGTCGCCGTTCGCCGCCCAATGTTCGCCATCAGCCACCTCTGCGTGAGTTTCCAGCTACTCAAAGTACGAGACGGATGCTCGTCAGGCGGTCCTGCTGCGCGGGTGCGGGCGTGGCCCCGTACGCTTCGGGACCACTGGAGGGGGGCTCCGTTGACAGCTACCGCCGGCGCCGCCGCGCTCACCGACCCGCGCCGGTTGGCGGCGGTGCACCGCCACGAGATTCTCGACGCGCCCGCCGACGGGGCGTTCGACCGGATCGCCCACCTGGCCGCCCGAGTCTGCGACACCCCGGTCGCCACGGTCAGCATCGTGGACGCCGATCGCGTCTGGTTCGCCGCCAGCGCCGGGCTCGACGGCGTCACCCAGGTCGGTACCGAGCCCGGCCTGTGCGCCTCGGCGTTCCTCGCCGACGGGCTGTACGTCGTCGGCGACGCCGCGGTCGACCCGCGCACCGTCGACCACCCGCTGGTCCGGGGGGAGCTGGGACTGCGCTTCTACGCCGCGGCGCCGCTGGTCACCGGCGACGGCCACCGCCTCGGTACCGTCGCCGTCCTGGACGTCGTGCCGCGCGAGCTG
Organism: Pilimelia terevasa; assembly: GCF_014647915.1. Taxonomy (GTDB): domain Bacteria; phylum Actinomycetota; class Actinomycetes; order Mycobacteriales; family Micromonosporaceae; genus Pilimelia; species Pilimelia terevasa. The sequence goes on along the minus strand of NZ_BMQC01000009.1, from coordinate 83,046 downwards.
GACGCGACCCGGGCCGCGGTACTGGCGGACCTGGCCGCCCTGGTCACCGCGCACCTCGCGCTGCGGCTGGACGCCCTGCGCGCGGTCCGGGCCGAGCGGGAGCTGCGCGAGGAGGCGCAGGAGCGGGCCGCCGCGGCGGGCGCGCTGGCCGCCCGGCTGCGGGCCGGCGCCGCCGCGCAGCGGGAGGTACCGCGGCCGCCGCGCTGCCAGCTCGGCGGCACCGGCCGCCCGTGCGCCGGGCCGGCCGAGCTGAAGGTGGCCGACTCGTGGGGGGTCGCCGCCTGGGGCTGTCACGCGCACGTCGAGGAGGCCCTGCTGCACGTGCGGTCGGTCTTCGTCGCCAGCGAGGACCCCGACGGCCTCGGCGGTCTCGGCGGCTACCTGCGCCGCGCCTGACCGGCGCGGGCCGCGCCAGCCCGCTCGGCGCGGCGCCGCGCCAGCCCGCGCGGCGCGGGTCTCACCAGCCGGCGGGCAGGGTGCCGCCCAGGGTCCTGATCGCGGCCTTCATGTCGGGGATGAACGCGCTGACCTGCGCGTAGTGGCCCGGCTCGCCGGCCCGGGCGCAGCCCTTGCCCCAACTGGTCAGGCCGACCAGCACCCACCGGTCCCCGTCGCGGGCGGCCAGCGGCCCACCGGAGTCGCCGTAGCAGGTGTCCCGGCCGCCCTCCTTCAGGTAGCCCGCGCAGATCTCGGCCTTGCCCACGGAGCGCGCGCACTGGTCGTCGGGCACGAACGGCACGTCGACCTCCAGCAGGGTGCTGCTGGTCGGGCCGTTCTCGCTGGTCCGGCCCCAGCCCATCGCCCGGAACACCGGCGTGCTGTCGAACCGGTCGTCGGCCGGCACGGCCACCGGCGCGATGTCGGTGATCGGCTGGTCGAGCTTGATCACCGCCCAGTCGGAGACGTTGTCCGGCGGGCGCTGGTCCTCGTCGTTGTCGGCCGGTACGCCGCGGCGCAAACTGCTCCCCGTCCGCCGGGTGCCCTCGCCCTTGCGGACCTTGCCGACGTACGCGGTCACCCGGGTGCTGTTGCTGCCGAAGCAGTGCGCGGCCGACATGATGATGTCCGGCGAGACCAGCGAGCCCCCGCAGCCGCCGAGGTAGGCGGTCCACGGGTAGGCGCCCTCGGCGGCGGGCCGGCCGCCGACCACCCGCGTCTCGGTCGGGGCGGCGGAGGCCGGCGCGGGCAGGGCGAGGACCAGGCCGGCGACTCCGGCGAGGGCCATCCGGCGGGTGGGGCGTGAAGTCATCGGCACTCCTCGGCAGCGGCGGCGGGCCGGCGGGTACGGCGCCGGCTCCGCCCATTGTCGGCTCTGCATCGCCCTGTGTCGATGTCGGCGCGCCGGTCGGCGGCGGCGGGGTGGGGTCCGCCGCCGCCGGGTCCGGGCGGGTCAGCGGCCGAGGCTGCTGATGCCGGTGGTCGTCCTGATCCAGTCGATGAAGGCGGGCACGCTCATGTAGATGGACGGCGAGGAGTTGCGGGCGCAGGCCCGCGGGGCGCCGCGGCTGGTGGCGCCGACCAGGTACCAGGTGCCGTCGATCTGGGTGATCTGCGGCCCGCCGGAGTCGCCGTGGCAGGCGCCCTGGTTGTTGGGCGACTGGGTGCACAGCTCCCGGGCGCCGTCCGCCGGCGGCACGCCGCCCGGGAGGTTGGCGCACTGCCGGGCCTCCAGCACGCTGGTGTCCAGCTCCTTGAGCACGTTGGACTGGCTGCTGCCGTCGGGTGTGGTGGAGCCCCAGCCCATGATGCGGGTCCGCGTGCCGACGCCCGGGTGCGAGGGCGCGATGCGGATCGGCGTGGTCCTGGCGGGCTGGGCCAGCTCCAGCAGCGCGATGTCCTTGCCGCCGGGGCCGTTGACGGCGCGCTTGACCCGGATCACCTCGCCGCCGGAGTTGGCGCTGTTGCTGTCGAGGCGGACCTGGCGGGCGATGCTGACGCAGTGCTGGGCGGTGACGAGCCAGGTCGGGGCGATGAGGCTGGCGCCGCAGCCGCCGAGCTGCCCGGTGTACGGGTACTTCTCGCTGGAGACCTTGCCGCCGACGATGCGGACCGCGGGGTCGTCGGGGCCGGCGGCGGCCGGGGCGCCCCAGGCGCCACAGAGGACCGCGGCGGCGAGGGCCGCGGCGGCAGCGGAGGTGAGACGCACGTCTACTCCTAAGGCGATGGTGGCGGCGGGGCCACTGGGTGAGGGTGGGTGACGGGCGGCCGGGCCGGGGCCGCCGGGCGGGCTGCGGGTGCCCCGGCGCTACGGGCGGCGACCGTCCGGCCGCCCGCGCGGCCGGCGCGAGCGTGAAAGTTTCACGAGATGTGACGCTCTCATGTGAACGGTAGATTAATCGAAGTACATCGAATCCGAAAGCCCCGGATTCCCCGGTGTCAGCCCCAGACCCAGCGGATGCCCATCAGGCCCGGCTCGACCTGGCTGCGGGTGAGGTGCACACTGCGGTGCGGGCCCACGGGCACCTCCTGCCGGAACTGGTCCGGCGCGCCCTCGTACGGCCGGGTGAAGCGCCACACCATCGCCGGGAGCCGGCTGGCGGAAAACTTCACCTGCGTCACGACCGTCTGGGCGGGGTGGCGGATCCAGCGGTAGTACTCGGTGGTGGGCGGCGGGCTGGCGTCCTGGAGCAGGTACCGCATGACGTGGCTCTGCCCGACGTGCAGCTCGAAGTCGAACAGCAGCTCGGCCACGATCAGCCTGGCCTCGGCGTCGCGCCGGAGCCGGCCGACCCGGCAGCCGTCGAGGGCGGTGACGCTCAGCAGCTCCGCATCGGACTCCGGCTCGCCGAAGTACACGAGGATGTAGCGGTCGGTGGGGCGGTGGGCCTCGACGACGTTGGTGGCCTCCATCGCCGCGATCCCGCCGTTGTCCGCGAGCGTCACCACGTCCAGCGCGACCAGCAGGTGCAGGTCCTGCTCGCGGCGGCCCAGGGCTTCGAGCAGGCTCTCCACCGGCCCCGGCGCGCGCAGCAGGTCGGCCAGCGCCTTGCCGGGGGCCGGCCGGCGGCGGGGCGAGAGCCGCTCCTTGGGCGGGCCGAGCAGGCCCAGCAGCGCGCGCGGGGGCAGGTCGAGGATCCGCTCGATCGCCGCGACGATCTTCAGCGACGCGGGGCGCTCGGGGCGCCGCTGGCCGGACTGCCAGTAGCTGAGCGTGCCGAGGCCCACGTGGAGGCCGGCCTCGTCGAGCCGCCGCTGGATCGCCTGCAGCGAGAGCCGGCGGGTCTTGATCGCCCGGCGCAGCGCCTCGTGGAAGGGCCCGCGGTTCAGGAGCGCGGCAAGCTCCGGCTCGACGCCAGTATCCATCGACCGCCACCTCCGCTTTGCGGTGAAACATTCACAGGCTTCACCAGATCGCGGCCGGGCGCAAGCGCGGTCCGGCGGCTCCGCGGGCCTCCTGGTCGCCCGCGCCGCCGTCGATTGTGCGTTGCGCCGGGCGGGGGCGTCACCCTAGGGTTTACGCATAACTATTCGATAGTACGCATGATCATGCAGCTCTGGAGGCGACGACCCATGGCCCGGCACTTCCTGCGCGACGACGACCTGAGCCCAGCCGAGCAGGTCGAGGTCCTCGACCTCGCCGCCTCGCTGAAGGGCGACCCCCGCGGCCGCCGCCCGCTGGCGGGTACCGGCTCCGTCGCGCTGCTGTTCGACAAGCCGAGCCTGCGCACCCGGGTGTCCTTCCAGGTCGCCGTCGCGGAGCTGGGCGGCTACCCGATCGTCCTGGACGCCGCCACCACCCACCTCGGCCGCGGCGAGACGCTCGCCGACACCGGCCGGGTGCTGGCCCGGTACGTCAGCGCGATCGTCATGCGGACCCACGGCGACGCGCGCCTGGCGGCGCTCGCCTCGGGCGTCGACGTGCCGACCGTCAACGCGCTCACCGACGGCTTCCACCCGTGCCAGCTCCTGGCCGACCTGCTGACGGTCCGCGAGCGCCGCGGCGGCCCGGCCGGCCTGACGCTGGCGTACGTCGGCGACGCAAGCAACAACATGGCGCAGTCCTACCTGCTCGCGGGCGCGACGGCCGGGATGCACGTGCGCCTGGCCGGTCCGCGCGACTTCGCCCCCGCCCCCGCGGTGCTGTGGCGGGCGGCGCAGATCGCCGGCCGGACGGGCGGTTCGGTGAGCGCGGGGGTCGACCCGGTGGCGGCGGTGTCGGGGGCCGACGTGGTGGCGACCGACACCTGGACGTCGATGGGCCACGAGGCGGACGGCCTGGACCGCCTGACGCCGTTCCACGGGTACCAGGTCAACGCCGCCTTGCTCGCGCACGCCCACCCGGCGGCCGTCGTCCTGCACTGCCTGCCGGCCCACCGCGGAAGGGAGATCACCGACGAGGTGCTCGACGGCCCGCGCAGCGCCGTGCTCGACCAGGCGGAGAACCGGGTGCACACCCAGAAGGCTCTGCTGGCCTGGCTCCTGGCGACCCGCTGACGGGCCGTTGCCGCAGAAGGGGTGAGTGCGGCCTACACGGCGTCGCGGTCGCGCTGCACATCCTCGGGTGAAGGCGTGCGGAGGAGGCAGGTCGCCGCGCGGACCTGGGTGATCCACACGCGAGCCGGTCGGCGTTTCGTGCCTGGGGTGTCAGGAACTGCGCGAAGCTGGCGACGGCGGCGCCCAGGGCGGCCACCTCCGGTGAGGTGGATGGTGGACGCGGCCGCCCCGCCGGGTGCGGGTCGAGCGCCACCGGCGGGGGCCTGCGCCGACGGGCCGGCCCGTCCGGAAAGAGCGAGGTGGGAACACCGGACGGCCGACCGTCGTGGTGGTCTCCTACCCGATGTCCGGTCCGATCATGCCCCGGCGGTGGGCAACGGCGGCAGCAGTTCGCCGGATCGGGGCGGCGGATCCGCCAGACATCTGCCCGCGGGTAGGCCCGGCGACGAGCCATCGTTATCCATGGTGCGGACATGGCTGACATGATCTCCATGGCAAGCCACGTAGATCACGTCATCACACCGGCGGAGTACGGGTGGTCAGCGCACAGGCGTTGGTCGACCAGATGTGGTCGTACAGCCAGGGCCTGGCCGGTGCGGACTCCACCGAACTGCTGGCCGAAGCGCGCCGCGCTGACGCCGCGGGCCGCGACCCGGACGGGGACCGCTACGTCGGCCCGGTCGAGGCGCCGGCGGCGTCCGCTGAGGACGATGCGCTGCTGGGCCAGCTTTTCGGGCCGGCGGCCGGGGCCGCTGCGTGAGTCAGTCGAGCGGACTACCGGTGCTGGTCATCGACGCCTCGGCGCTGCTGGCCTGGATCACCCGCGACGGTTTTCGGGCGTCCGGCTCGGCGGCAAGGCCGTCACCTGCGGCGAGGCGTGGCAGCACTTCACCGCCCGCAGCGTCCCCCCGTTTCACCCATGGCTGGTTCCCCTTCCTTGACCACCCCGCCGGCCGCGGGGCAGGCAGATCGTGCGAGAAGTGGATCTCGTGGGGCGGCTGGCCCGCGGCCTCGCGGTCAGCCGAGCGGGCCGAGGTGCAGCAGGAGGTTCGGGGTGCCGGCGGGGACCTTCGTGAGGACGTCTGGCGTCGCCGCCCGGGTGAGCGCCGCGGCCAGTGCCTCGGGGGTCGCCGTCGGCGTCCGGGCCGCCAGGACCGCCAGGACGCCGGCCACGTGCGGGGTGGCCATCGACGTACCGGAGATGGTCCTGGTCGCGGTGTCGCCGTCCTTCCACGCCGAGGTGACCTGGCTGCCCGGGGCGAAGAGGTCGACGCAGCGGCCGTGGTTGCTGTAGTTGGCCGCGATGTCGAAGCTGAGCGTGGCGCCGACCGTGACCGCCTCGGCGACCCGCGCGGGCGTCACGTTGCAGGCGTCCATCGGCCGGCCGTACCGGTCGCCGTTGCCGGCGGCCACCGCGAAGGAGATGTTCCGGGTCCCGATCGCGTGGCGCACGGCGTCGTCGGTGGGCAGGAACGGCGGGTCCGAGCGCAGGCTCATGTTGACCACCGACGGCCCGTTGGCGTGTCCGACGATCCAGTCGATGCCCTTCACCGACATGGAGTCGGGGGAGGATCCGTCGCAGCCCAGTACCCGCACGCCGACGAGCCGGGCCGCGCGGGCCACGCCGTACGTGCGCCCGCCGACGGTACCGGCCACGTGGGTGCCGTGGCCGTTGCAGTCGACGGCGCCGCCGCCCTCGGTGATCGCGTCGTACCCGGCGACCGCGCGGCCGCCGAACTCGGCGTGGCCGTACCGGATGCCCGTGTCGACCACATAGACGGTCGCGCCGGCCCCGTCGTCGGGGTAGGTGAACGTCCTGTCGAGCGGGAGCCTGCGCTGGTCGATCCGGTCCAGGCCCCAGGTGGCGTCCCGCTGGGTGCCGCCGCCCGCGGTCCGGCTCGTCCCCGACTGGGCCACGTAGCGGACGGCGGGATCCGCGGCGATCCCGGCCGCCCCGGCGGCGTCGCCCCGGAACTGGAAGCCCCGCAGCGCGTGCCGGTACGTGTGGCCGACCCGGCCCCGGTGGGCGCCGGCCAGCCGCGCCGCGACCGCGGGCACCGCGGCGTAGCCCACGGCCTCGTCGCGGAGGACCACCACGAAGTCGTCGGGCACCGCCCCCGCCCCCGCCATGATCAGCTTTCCGGGGGGCGGGGCGGTGCCGGCGTCCGCGGCGGCCGGCACCGCCCCGGACGCGCCGACGGCGAGCAGGGCGGCGAGCAGGCGGGCGGGCCGGCCCCGGCGGGACAGGGACATGGCGGCGGTACCTCCGGGACGGCGTCGGGTCGGGTGCCGGCGCTGTGCGGTGCCGGTGTGGCGGTGTGGCGGTGTGCGGGTGCGGGGGTGTGGCGGTGCGCGGGTGTGGCGGTGCGCGGTGCCGGTGGGTGGTCAGCCCGCGGGCGGGAAGCTGGTCCCCGGGGCGATCCCGGTCGTCTCGCTGATCCACTTGGCGGTGCCCATGTGGGCCAGCGACAGGTGGGCGCAGATGCCGTTCATGGTGCCGTTGCCGTTGCTCCACGAGGTCACGCCGACGATCCGGCCCTCGGTGTCCAGCAGCGGGCCGCCGGAGTCGCCGAGCCAGCAGAGGCCGTCGGTCGGCTTGAAGATCAGGTCGATGCCCTCGGTCAGGTCGATCGGGTTGGTCACCGGGCTCTGCGAGTACCGGGCGACCGTGCCCTCGGCGACCTTGAGGACCGGGCTCGGGTCGTTGGCGTTGACCCGGCCCCACCCGTAGTTGCGCACCACGGCGCCCATCGCGGGGCCTTTGTCGGTGAAGGTCACGATCTTGCCGGGCGCGTTGGCGTCGTCGATCTGGACCAGCGCGAGGTCGATCTTCTTCGGGTGCTTGATGATCTTGACGATCTTCGGGCGGGGGCCCTCGCTGCGCTTGATGGTGTGGGTCGACACGCCGGTGTAGGTGTACTTGTCGACGATGCAGTGCTTGGCGGTCAGCACCCAGGTCGGGCCGATCCGCGTCGAGCCGCAGATGAAGCCGCCGTTGCCGGGCGCGTCGGTCTGCACGTGCAGACCGGTCGCCCCGGGGTTCTGCTCCAGCGCCGTCAGCTCCTTGCCGCCGACGATGCGCGTGCTGCCGGGGTCGGCGGGTGCCGCCGCGGCCGGGGCGGCGGCGGGCAGGATGAGGAGGGTGGATGCCGCGGCGATCCAGAAGGTTCGCTTCATGAGGGAGTCCGTTCGTTGGGGGGCGGGGTCGCCGGGACGCTCGGGGGCGGCGCCAAGGCAGTCACCTTCATCGATGTTGTCGGTCGCGCCCGGGCGGGACAAGCTCTCGCCGGGGGGCACCTTTGCACGGATGCGCAGTTGGCGGCGCCGGCCGGCGGCCGCGCGACCGGTAGGGAGAGTGGAATGTCCGCACGACCTGGGAGCCTCGCGGCCGTGGGCGGCACGCCCGTCGTCCGGCTCGCCCGGCTCGTCGACGCCGGCCACGCCGAGGTCTGGGTGAAGCTGGAGGGCGCCAACCCGACCGGCTCGTACAAGGACAGGATGGCGCTGTCGATCATCGAGGCGGCCGCGGCCGACGGGCGGCTGCGCCCCGGGCAGGCGGTGGTGGAGGCGAGCGTCGGCAGTACCGGCTCCGCGCTCGCCTTCGTCTGCGCGGCCACCGGCCACCCCCTGCGGGTCGTCTCCTCCGGCGCCGCGGCTGTGGAGAAGATCCGCACGATGCGCGCGTTCGGCGCCGAGGTCGAACTGGTCCCCAGCCCGTACGGCATGACGCCCGACCTCGTCCCCGCGATGACCCGGCGGGCCGCCGAGATCGCCGCCGAGACCGGCGCGTACCTGGTCGACCAGTTCCACAACACCGACATGCTGCCCGGCTACCACCGGCTCGGCGCGGAGCTGGCCGCCCAGCTCCCCGGCCCGGCCGGCCTCGACGCCTTCTGCTCCTACGTCGGCACCGCCGGCTGCTTCCTCGGCGCCACCCGCGCCCTGCGCGCCGCGTACCCGGGGCTGCGGCGGGTGGTCGTCGAACCGGCCGAGTCCGCGGTGCTCTCCGGCGGCCCGGCCGGCAGCCACCAGATCGAGGGCGGCGGCATCGGCGCCCGGCCGCCGCTGCTGGCCCCCGCCGACCACGACGAGGTGCTCGCCGTCGCCGAGGCCGACGCCTTCGCCATGGCGCGCCGCGCCGCCCGCGAGGAGGGCCTGCTGTGCGGGCCCTCCACCGGCGCCAACCTCGTCGCCGCGATCCGCCTGGCCGCGCGGCTGGGCCCCGGCCACCGGGTGGCGACCGTCCAGGTGGACAGCGGCCTGAAGTACCTGGCCGGCCCCCTGTTCGCCGCCTCGCCCTGACGGCCGGCCGTTTCGGCGCGGGCGCCCGCGGATATCTCCGGTGGGCCGGCCGGGCCGCCGCGCGCCGCTGGCGCGCCGGCACCGCCGGCCGCGGCGGCCCGTCGTCGCCGCGGACGCGCGACCGCGACGAGAGGCTGCCGTGACCGAGAACGCGAGAGGTGGGCCGGACAAGGCGAGAGGTGGGCCGGACAAGGCGGGATGTGGGCTGGACGAGGCGGGATGTGAGCCGGGCAAGGCGGGATGTGAGCCGGACGAGGACGGCGTCGTGGTGTGCCTGCACGCGGCGGACGGCCGCTGGCGGGAGATCGACGACCCGTTCGGCGAGGCGCTGGCCCGCAAGCCGGCGGGCGAGGGCGCCTTCGTCTGGCTGGCCCTGAGCAACCCGCCGGCCGACCGCCTCGCCGAGCTGTCCCGCGTCCTGGACCTGGGCGAGGCGCTGGACGTCGCCGACGCCGGTGCCGACGACACGCTCCGGTTCGACATCGGCACCCTGGACCGCAGCGGCGCACGCGTGCGCACCGGACAGCTCACGCTCGTCGTCGGCGCGCACTACGTCGTCACGGTGCACCGCGGCGGCGACGGCGTCCTCGCCGCCGCGGCCCATGTCCTGCGCGACCACCGCCGCCGCGCCGGGGCCGACCGCTGGGCCGTCGTGCGTACGGTCGTCCAGCAGGTGGTCTCGGGGTACCCCGCCGCGCTGGAGGCCGTCGCCGGGGACATCAGCGCACTGGAGGAGCAGGTCTTCAGCGAGGCGCCCGACGGCAGCCTGATCGGCCGCGCGCACCAGCTCAAGAGCGAACTGGTCGAGCTGCGCCGCACGATGGTGCCCGCCCAGCGCCCCCTGGGCGCGCTCGCCGAGGGCGAGGAGCCCGACCTGGCCCAGGAGGTCCGCCGGCACCTGCGCCAGCTCCGCGAGGAGGTCGTGCAGTCGGTGGAGCAGCTCAACGGGTACGACGACCTGCTCAACTCCATGGTGGAGGCGCGGATGGCACAGATCTCGGTGGCCCAGAACGACGACATGCGCAAGATCGCCGCCTGGGCCGCCCTGCTGGCCGCGCAGACCGTCATCGCCGGCATCTACGGAATGAACTTCGAGAACATGCCGGAGCTGGACTGGACCCTCGGGTACCCGGCCGTCATCGCCCTGATGCTCGCCGTCGCCGTCGCGCTGTACTGGCGGTTCCGCCGCTCCGGCTGGCTCTGACCGTCGCCCGCCCGGCGCGCGGCGGGCGGGCGGCCGCTCCGACCGGGCGACCCGTACGCGGGAACCTCCCGGTCGCCGGCGGAGGTGGCTGACTGCCGGTCCCGGGCATGCCACTCTGGTCGGGGACGGCCACCGCAGGGGTGGCAGGCGGGCAGGCGGAGGACACGATGAGCGCACGGCGGGTCACCTGGGCGGTCGCGGCGGTACTGGCGCTCGCGGTCGGCGCCGGCTGCGGCGGCGGCGGGGACGGCGACGACGATGACGGCGGCGGGGACGACGGCGACGACTTCGCCTCGTCGGTCGTGGTCACCCCGGGGGCGGTCAGCCGCTCCTGACGCAGGTGTGGCCGGCGAGCGCCTCGCCGACCCGGGCTAGGTCGTCGACGTCGTTGTACAGGTGGAAGGACAGCCGCAGCCGCCCGGCGCGGGTACTGGCCGTGATGCCGGCGCGCGCCAGCCGGTCGGCGAGCCGCGGGCACTGGCCGAGGCTCACGATCGGCGAGTCCCCGTCGGGCAGCCCGCAGGCGGCGCGCAGCCGGTTGGCCAGGTCGACGGCGTGCGCGTGCAGCCGCGGCAGGCCGACCGCGGCCACCAGCTCCAGGCTGGCCTCCTGCGCGATCCAGGACTGCCAGACGGGGGAGACGTCGAACCGCCGGGCGTCGGCGGCCAGCCGCAGCGGCCCGCCGTACAGGCTGGTCGCGGGGTCGGCACCCGCGTACCAGCTCGCCGCGGACGGGACCAGGCCCGCCCCGGCGCCCGGGCGGACGGTGAAGAAGCAGGTGCCGCGCGGGCCGAGCAGCCACTTGTACCCGGCGCAGACGGTGTAGTCGAAGCGGCCGGCGCCCAGCGGCAGCCAGCCCACCGCCTGGGTGGTGTCCAGCAGGACCCGCGCGCCGGCCGCCGCCGCGGCCGCGGCGAGCGCGTCGAGGTCGACGAGCTGCCCGTCGGCGGACTGGACGGCGGAGACCGCCACCAGGTCGGTCCGCGGGCCGACGGCCGCCGGCAGCGCGTGCAGCGGCACCTCGCGTACGCGCACGCCGCGGCCCTGCTGCGCCAGGAACGGGAACAGCAGGCTGGTGAACTCCCCGGCGGCGGTCAGGACCTCGCCGCCGTCGGGTACGGCGTGGGCGACCAGGCCGGCGAAGACGCTGGCGTTGGCGCCCACCGCCACCTCGTCGGCCGGTACGCCGACCAGGTCCGCGTACCGGCGGCGCGCGCGGGCGACGACCGCGTCGGCGTCGGCGGTGCGGAAGTCCCCGGCCTGCCACCGCCGCACGGCGGCGGACGTCGCGTCGACCGCCTGCCGGGGCGGCAGGCCGAGGCTGGCGGTGTTCAGGTAGGTGGTCTCCGGCGCGAACTGCCCGCGGACCCCGGCGACGGTCGCTGCTCCTGTCATCACCCCAGCATCGCCGCCCCCCGCGGGCCGGGGAAAGCGCCACTTCGCCGGGGCTGGCTCCCGCCGGCCGGCCGCGGCGCCGGGTCCGCTTCCGCCGGTACGGGCGGATGACTACGGATTTCCGGGGTGGCTGGCGGCGGGCCCTGTCCTACGGTGACTCCAGTGGACGGCCGCCGGGCGGCGGCGGCCCCCGCGCGTTGCTGACCTGAAGGAAGCCGATGCGATTCCTGGCGATCGAGCACGTCCTCCCGTCCCGCGTCGTCACCAACGACGAGGTGCTGGAGCGGGTGCGCGCCGGCAGCGGGCAGCTCCTCCCCGCCGCCGACCTCGCCACGGTGGAGCGGCTGCTGGAGAGCAGCTTCGCCGCCTGCGACACCCGGGTGCGGTACCACCGCGCCGCCGACGAGAACGCCTTCGACCTCGCCGCCGAGGCGGGGGAGCGGGCGCTGGAGCGGGCGGGGATCGACCGCGCCGAGATCGACCTGCTCCTCTACACCGGGGTCGGCCGGGGCGTCCTGGAACCCGCGTCCGCGACGGCCTTCCAGGCCCGCCTCGGCCTCACCGGCGCGACGGCCTTCGACGTGTGCGACGCGTGCGCGAGCTGGGTCCGGTCGCTGGAGGTGGCGCAGGCGTTCCTGGCCGCCGGGCGGTACCGGAACGTGATGATCCTCAACGCGGAGTTCGGCGCCCGGGAGAGCTACCGCTACGCGCTGTCCCACCTGGAGGAGTACCTGCACTGGCACCCGTCGGTGACGGTGGGCGAGGCCGCCACGGCCACCGTCCTCACCGCCTCCGCCGCGCCGACCGGCTTCGACGCGGACTTCCGCACCCACGGCGAGAAGTGGCAGCTCTGCTATGTCCCGCTGCCCGGGGCCGAGGGGTTCTTCGGCCCGAGCCTGCCCGAGGGCGACGTCGCCCCCCTCCAGTTCGTCTCCTACGGCACCCGGCTGATGGAGTTCGCCGGCCGGAAGCTGGTCGAGCACTACCGGCAGGAGCCGCGGTTCTCGGCCGCGCCGCCCGACGTGGTGTTCGGCCACGCGGCCAGCGACGGGATGAGCCGGGTGCTGCTCGACCGCTGCGACATCGACCACCGGCTGTTCCACTTCGGCCACCGGCACTCCGCCAACACCGTCTCGGCCTCGGTCCCGGTGGCGATGTCGCGGGCCGCGCAGCGCGGCGAGCTGCGCGACGGCAGCCGGGTGCTGCTGCTGGTGGCGTCCTCGGGCGTCACCACCGCGCTGAGCACGTTCGTCTACCACACCTGACCGGAAGGGAACGCCTTGTCGCGCGACGAGATCTTCGTGGAAGTGGTGGACCTGGCCTGCGCGGTGGAGCCGCGGGTGGTCCGGCAGGCGGTCCGGCTGGACGACACGCCCTTCACGGCGTACGGGATCACCTCAATGTCGATGCTCCAGCTCACCGCGCGGGTGGAGGACCGCTTCGCCGTCCGCATCAGCGACGGCGAGGCGCTGCGGGCCGGTACGCCGCTGCGCCTGGTGGGGCTCATCGCCCAGAAGCTGCGCACCGTCGCGCGGAGCTGACGGTGGGCGCCGCCACGCCGGACAGTGCCGGCGCTGCCCCGCCGGACAGCGCCGACGCCGTCCTGCCGGACCGCGCCGACGCTGTCACGCCGGACCGTGCCGGCGCGGACGGGCCGTACGACCTCGTGGTCCGCGGCGGTCTGGTCTTCGACGGCACCGGCGCCCCGCCCGTGCGCGCCGACGTGGGCGTCCGCGACGGGCGCGTCGCCGCGGTCTCCGCCACCCCGCTCCCGGTCGGGGGGGCGGGCGAGGTGCTCGACGCCGCGGGGTCCTGGGTGGTGCCCGGCTTCGTGGACGTGCACACCCACTACGACGCCGAGGTGCTGCTGAGCCCCGGCCTGCCGGAGTCGGTCCGACACGGGGTGACCACGGTGGTGATGGGCAACTGCTCGCTGTCCACCGTGTACAGCGACCCGGTGGACTGCGCCGACCTGTTCAGCCGCGTGGAGGCGGTACCGCGGTCCCACGTGCTGGACGCGCTGCGCCGGCACCGGACCTGGTCCGGGCCGGCCGGGTACGTGGCGGCGCTGTCGGCGCTGCCGCTCGGGCCGCACGTGGCCGCGCTGCTCGGCCACTCGGACCTGCGCGCGCACGTGCTGGGCCTGGGCCGGGCGGTCCGGCCCGGGCTGCGGCCCACCGGCGCCGAGCTGCGCCGGATGGAGTCGCTGCTGGGCGGGGCGCTGGACGCCGGGCTGCTCGGGCTGTCCACGATGACCAGTCCGTTCTCCCGGCTGGGCGGCGACCGGTACCGGTCGGCCCGGCTGCCCTCGACGTACGCGAGCTGGCGGGAGTACCGGCGGCTGCACCGCGTGCTGCGCGACCGCGGCGCGGTCCTGCAGAGCGCCCCGAACGCGGCCATGCCGCTGAACGCCGTCCTGTTCCTGCTGTCGAGCTGCGGCTTCGGGGTGCGGCGGCCGCTGGCCACGACGCTGTTGACGGCGCTGGACCCCAAGTCGGCGCCGGCCTTCGCCGCGCTGCCGGGCCGCGCGGCCCGGCTGGCCAACCGCTACGGCCGCGCCGACGTGCGCTGGCAGCACCTGCCGCTGCCCTTCGAGGTGTACGCCGACGGCATCGACCTGGTGATCTTCGAGGAGTTCGGCGCCACGGCCGCCGCGCTGCACCTGCGCGACGAGGTGCAGCGGCGGCGGCTCCTGCGCGACCCGCACTACCGGTCGTGGTTCCGCCGCGACTACCGCCGCCGCTTCCCGCCCAAGGGCTGGCACCGCGACCTGCACGACGCGCTGATCGTGGCCTGCCCGGACGGGGCGGCGGTCGGCGCGACGTTCGGCGAGCTGGCCGACCGCCGCGGCGCGCACCCGGTCGACACCTTCCTGGACCTGGTCGCCGCGCACGGGGCGAAGGTGCGCTGGCGGACCACGATCGCCAACCACCGCCCCGCGGTCCTGGACCGGCTCAGCGCCGACCCGGGCATCCAGATCGGCTTCGCCGACTCGGGCGCGCACCTGCGCAACATGGCCTTCTACAACTTCCCGCTGCGGCTGCTCAAGCGGGTCCGCGACGCGCAGCGCGCCGGCCGGCCGTTCATGTCGGTCCAGCGGGCCGTGCACCGCCTCACCGGCGAGCTGGCCGACTGGTTCGGCCTGCCGGCGGGCCGGCTGCGCCCGGGCGACCGCGCCGACCTGGCGGTGATCCACCCCCCGGGCCTGGACGACGCGGTGGAGGCCTACGCGGAGGCGCCGATGGAGGTGTTCGGCGGCCTGTCCCGCATGGTGAACCGCAACGACGCCGCGGTCGCCGCGGTGTGCGTGGCCGGGGCGGTGGTCTGCCGCCGCGGCACCTTCGCCCCCGGCTACGGCGTCACCGCCGGCCGGGGCCGGTTCCTCGCCCCGCGGCGGCGGTGAGGCGGCGGTGCGGGTACTGGTCACCGGCAGCGCGGGGTTCCTGGGCCGGGCGGTGTGCGCGCGGCTGGCCGGGGCCGGTCACGAGGTGCGGGCCATGCACCGCCGCCCGGTCGCCGACGGGCGGCCGCCGCCCGACGGGCAGCCCGTGTACGGCGACGTGCGCCGCCTCGCCGACGTCGAGCGGGCCGTGACCGGGTGCGCGGCCGTGGTGCACTGCGCCGCCCGCGCCGGGCACTGGGGTCCGGCGGCCGACTTCCACGACACCAACGTCGGCGGCACCGGGAACGTCATCGAGGCGTGCCGGCGGCTCAGCGTCGCCCGGCTCGTGTACACCTCCAGCCCGAGCGTGGTGCACGGCGGCGCCGACCTGCCCGGGGTGGACGAGTCGGTGGGCTACCCGGCCGCGTACGCCGCCGCGTACCCCCGCACGAAGGCCATCGCCGAGCGGATGGTGCTGGCGGCGAACGGCACCGCGCTGCCCAGCGGCGCGACCCTGGCCACCGTCGCGCTCCGGCCGCACCTGATCTGGGGGCCGGGCGACCCGCACTTCCTGCCCCGGCTGGTGCGGCAGGCGCGGCGGAACCGGCTGTGGCTGATCGGCGACGCCGGCTGGCTCGTGGACACCGTGTACGTGGACAACGCGGCCGACGCCCACGTGTCGGCGGTCCGGCGGCTGGGCCCCGGCGCGGCGATCGCCGGCCGGCCGTACTTCGTCACCCAGGACGACCCGCGCCCGATCGGCGAGATCCTCGCCCTGTGGCTGGCCGCGGCGGGCCTGCCGGCGCCGACCCGGCGGCTGCCGGTGGCGCTGGCGCGCGTGCTGGCCTGGGGGGTCGAGACCGGCTACGGGCTGGCCGGGATCCGGTCGGAGCCGCCGCTGACCCGGTTCCTGGTGCAGCAGTTGACGACCGCGCACTGGTTCGACATCGGCGCGGCCCGCCGCGACCTGGGCTACCGGCCGGCGGTCGGCACGGAGGCCGGGCTGGAGGTGCTGCGGGCGCACCTGGCGGCGCGGCCGTGAGGCCCGGCGGCCCGCCGGTGCCGTCGGCCCGGGCGGGTCAGACCGGCTGGTACCTGGCCGAGGCGGGCGTCGGCCCGAGGCCCAGGACGTTGTTGACGAAGAACCGGCGGGCGGGCGCGGACGGCCGCGGTACCGGCTGCAGCGTGAGCCGGTGCAGGTGGAACCAGCCTTCGGCGAAGCCGCGGACGCCGGTGTTCATGCACCGGTGGAAGTCGGCGGTCCGCTGCGCGCCGATGAGGTCCACGGCGGTGTCCCAGTTGTCCTCCAGGCGCCGCACCCATGCCGCGGTGGTGCGCGAGTAGTGGGTGAAGTCGTTGCGGAGGGCGACCACGTCGAACAGGCCGTCGCAGGCCCGCAGGATCTCCCCGAGGTACGCGGGGTTGCACTCCGGGTACACCTTCGTCGCCAGGTACAGGTCGGCGAGGAGCTGCCGCTCCATGGGGAACCGGCGCCCCCAGGTGATCGTCTGGAGGGCGAACTTCCCCTCCGTCTTGATCATCGCGCGGACAGCCGCGAAGAACCGCCGGTACGCGCGGATCTTCCGGGCACCCGACATGCCGGGCCGCGCGAAGTGCTCGAACGCCTCCACGGAGAGCACCGCGTCGTAGCGCTCGACCGGGCGGTGGTCGACCCAGTTCTCCCACCGCATCTCCAGCCGCGGCACCTGCTGCGCCCGGACGAAGGACACGCTGGACTCGCTGAGCGTCACCCCGACCCCCGCGCGGATGTCGCACTGCTCGATCATCCGCCGCAGCTCGGTCCCGTACCCGCAGCCGATGTCCAGCACCCGGTCGCCGGGGGCGACCCCCGCCTGGTCGATCAGGTAGTCCATCTTGCGGTACTGGGCCGTCTCCAGATCCGTCTCGCCGTCCTCCCACAGGGCGCTCGAATAGGCCAGCGTCGGCCCCAGCCAGAGGCGGAAGAATTCGTTCGAGACGTCGTAGTGGTGCTTCATCGCGGCCGCCGACGCGCCCTGGTACCGGCCGCGGCCCCGCTTGGTGATCATCATCTGGAGTAGCTCCCGGAAGAAGGACCGCGACAGGTGGCGGCGACGACCTCATCCTACGAAAGCGCTCTCCTCGGCCGGCCCACGGAAAATCGTGGTAGCAGGCCCCGGAAACAAGTGGTGCGGCCGCCCCGGAAATGATGTCCGTCCAACCCGGAACGGCGGACCGGCCGCCCGGGAACGCGGTCGCCCGCCGGGCGCGCCCGTGGGGAGTCCCGGCGCGGGCGGGACTCCCCACGGGGCGGCTCAGGAGAACGACAGGGTCTCGGACACGCCGTACTCGACGTTGTCGCCGCCGTCGGCGGGGTCGACCGCGGCGATGCTGCACGCCTGGGCCGCGCAGTCGACGGCCTGCTCGGTGTGGTCCTTCGGGTTGGTGCCCTTGTACGCCTTGCGGACGGTGATCCGGGTGCTGAAGGCGCCGCTCTTGTCCGCGGTGACCTCCAGGTCGTCATCCAGCGCGCAGTGCAGGTTCTCCATCTCGCACTGGCCGACGGCCAGCAACTTGCCCGGAGTGAAGCCGGCCCCCGTCACGGTGACGACCTGGCCGTCGCCGAGCCCGGTCGACGGCGACACGGCCACCGTCGGCGCCGGGGCCGCCAGGGCCGGGCCGCCGGTGGTGGTGAGCGCGAGCGCGGCGGTGCCGGTCACCAGGGCGAGACGCGTGAGACGACTGTTCATCAGTGGGTCCTTTCCGTAGGCGTGGCAAATGCCAGAAGGAGCCCGCGGCCGGCCGGATCGCCGGCCGCGGGCTCCCCCTAGCAACGGGTGCTGGCGGTCACTCGAACTCGACGTCCGAAACGTCGAGCGAGGAGCACGTCGTCGTGGTCGAGCAGCCTTCCTCGACGCCTACCGACTCCAGGCTGTCGACCTGCTCCTCGACGATCTCGAAAGTGATGTCCATCTTCCTCCACCATCCTTTCCCGGATCACTCCGAAGTTCCCTGACAGACGCGGGAAGCATATGGCGGGAGCCGTCGGACTATCCATCACGGATCCCCGTAGTGATGCGCCCGGCGAGTCCTATGGCGACGGCTCGGCGGCGCGCGGGGACGGCCCGGCCGGCGCCCCCGTCGCGCGCGGGGTGCGGCGGCCGGCCACGACGATCACCACCGCGGCGACCCCGGCGGCCACGGCGGCACCCCGGGCGGCCACGGCGAAGTCCCAGTGCCCGGCCAGCGCGCCGGCCGCCAGCGGCGCCACGGTCAGCCCGGCGGTGTAGGCGATGGTGTACATCGCGTAGACGGCCCCGTAGGCGGGCGGCCGGCGCGACTCGGCGATGTCGGCCATCAGGGTCAGCGTCGGCGTGAGGACCCCGGCGCTGCCGACAGCGACGACCGTCAGCCAGAACCCGGCCCAGAACACGCCCTCGGACAGCCCGATCCCGACGAACCCGGCGACGGCCACCAGGCAGCCGGCGGTGGCGACCAGCCCGGCGCGCACCCGCCGCAGGACCATCCCGACCAGCGGCGGTACACACGCCGCGATCAGCGCGGCGGCGCCGAACACCAGCCCGATGGCGCCCGGCCCGGCCTGCACGGTGTCGAACAGGTGCAGCGGCAGGACCGGCTCCAGGAACGCGAGCAGGCCGGCGCCGGTGACCGTGAGGAGGATGACCAGGCCGGCCCCGGGCCAGCCGCGCACGCCGCTCGCGGCGGGCCGCTCGCCGCGGGGCTGGTGCGCCGGGATCAGCCACCACCGGGCGGCGCCGTCGGCGAGCGCGAGGGCGAAGGCGACGAAGAACGGGACCCGCGGGTCGAACCACTCGCTGAGCAGGCCGCCCAGGACCGGGCCGAGCAGGGTGCCGACCCCGAACGCGGACAGCGCCGCGCCCATCGCCGTCCCCCGCTTCTCCGGCGGGTGCGTCGCGGCGATGAGCGCGAGGGCGGCCGTCCAGCTCAGGCCGGCGGCGGCGCCCTGCAGGCCCCGCCCGAGGTACAGCATCACCGGGCCGGTGGCCAGCGCGAACAGGAGCGTCGCCGCGGCCAGGCCGACCAGGCCGACGATCATCGGTTCCCGGTTGCCGCGGCGGTCGATCCACCAGCCGGCCAGCGGCGTGACCGCCACCAGCATGCCGGCGTAGACGGCGAATAGCACGCCGACGCCGAGCGTGCCGGCGCCCTGGTCGACGGCCAGCCGGGGGAGGACGGGCACCGCGATGCCGTAGACCACCGCATCGGTCAGCAGGGCGATGCAGGCGACCGTGAGCGCGGCGGTCGCGCTGCGGTTACGTGGGGAGGAAACGGTCGACGCGTTTCCTGGAGGCTTGTTTCCCATAGTGAATCTGTCTACCATGGGAAACATGACTGAGCAACCACGAGGGCGCGCCGACGCGCCCCGACCCACCCAGCGCATGGGCGACGCCCTGCGCACCGCCCGCGAGGAGCGCGGGCTGACCATGCAGGCCGCCGGGGCCGAGGCCGGCATCTCCGCCGGCTACCTGTTCAAGCTGGAGCGCGGCTACATCGGCTCCCCCTCGCCCCGGGTGCTCCAGCGCCTCGGCCCGGCGCTCGGGATCGCGTACGCCGAGCTGATGGCCCTCGCCGGCTACGACCTGCCCGGCGCGGGCGACCCGGCCGGCGACCCGGGCGCGGACGGTCCGGGCGCGGGTGACCCGGCGGACCAGCCGGCGCCGCGCCGCGGCCGCCGCGCGGCCCCCGCCCGGGGGACGGCCGCCGACCTCCGGTACGGCCCGCGCGGGGCCGACCGGGACCTGTGGGAGCGCGCCGTCCGGGCACTGGAGGACATCCGCGACGAGCTGCGCCGCCTCGGGCCGGCCACCCCGGCGGACCCGGCCACGTCGGCCGCCCCGACCACGTCGGCCGCTCCGACGGCCCCGGCAGACCCGGCCGGTTAACAGGCCGCGGACTCCGCGGTCCGCTGGGCCGGCGTCCGTCCGCGTGCCGCGCGGCGCCGTCCGTGCCCGTTGTCAACCTGCGGAGAACCCTCAGGAAAAACGGGCGACTTCCTGAGGAGACGGCGCTTTGGCGCGTCGGTACCGTCCGATCCGGTCGGTGTCTCCCGGCGGACGAGTGGAGCGCGCGGTAGTGGGTGGCAGAGGGGGCGCGGGTGCGCCGCGGCGGGTGCGCGTGGTCCTCCCCGCCGCGGTCGAGGCGGTGCGCACCGTGTGCTGGACCGCGGCCCTGCTGGCCGGCCACCTGGCCCCCGGCCGCCGCGACCCCCGCCGCGCCGCCGCCCTGCTCCGCCGCTACCTGTACCGGATGGGGCCGCTGTACCTCAAGGCCGGCCAGATCCTCGGCACCCAGTCGGGGCTGTGGGGTCCCGGGGCCGCGGCGGAGTTCCGCTCGTTCTTCGCCGGGCTGCCGCCGATGGCGCCGGCCGCCCTGCGCCGGACGCTCGCCCGCAGCCTCGGCGCGCCCGCCGACCGGGTGTTCGCCTCGTTCGACTGGACCCCGGTCGCGGCCGGCACGGTCGCCCAGGTGCACCGGGCCACCCTGCCCTCTGGCGAGGCGGTGGCCGTGAAGGTCGTCAAGGAGGGCGTACCCGAGCGGCTGCACGCCAGCGCCCGCGTCCTCGGCCTGCTCCTGCACCTGGCGCACCTGCTGGTCCCGGCCTGCCGCCGGTTCGACCTGCGGGGGCAGTTCGCCGAGCTGCGGCCCGCGCTGCTGGGCCAGTTCGACCTGCGCGCGGAGGCGCGGCACCAGGACCGGATCCGGGAGAACTTCGCCGGCAACCCGCGGGTCGGGGTCCCGCGCCTGTACCCCGAACACTGCACCGACCGCGTGCTGGTCATGGAGTTCGTCGACGGTGTCCCCGGCCACGAGGCCGACCGGCTCCCCGCCGACCGGCGCCCGGACCTGGCGGCCCGGGTGCAGGAGGCGTTCTACTGCATGGCGTACTTCCACGGCCGCTTCCACGTCGACCCCCATCCCGGCAACGTGGTCTTCGGCGCGGGCGGCGAGGTCGTCTTCCTCGACTTCGGGCTCGTCGGCGTGCTCTCCGAGGACGACCGCTGGCACCTGTCCGCCTTCTACTACGCCTGCGTGCGGGGCCGCTGGGAGCTGGCCGCGGACAGGTTCACCGGCGCGTTCGTGGTCGGCGGCGACCGGCTGTCCGCGGACTGCCGCACCGAGCTGGCGGACGTCCTGCGGCACCACTTCGAGGACCGGTCGCGCCGCTGGTCGACCATGGCCTTCTTCCGGGACGCGGCGATGCTGCTGCACCGCCGCGGCGCCCGCCTCAGCACCCGGATCACGCTGCTGGCGCTGGCGCTGCTGACCGGCGAGGGCTTCGTGTACGACGTCGACCCGGGGTTCGACCTGTGGACGCACAACCGGCGGTTCACCGACCGCTTCTCGCCGTACCAGAGCGACGCCGCGCGGGAGACGTTCCGGCGCGAGATCGAGGCGCGGGCGCCGCGCGCGGCGGCGCTGCGCGCGGCGGCGGCGGACACCCTCGTGGCGCCCACCCACCTGGACCGCTTCGTCCTGCCGAGCACCTTCCCGCTGGTCGTGCGGAGCGCGGCGGGCGCGCGCCTGACCGACGTCGACGGCAACGTCTACCTGGACCTCTCCGGCGGGTACGGGCCGCACATCCTCGGCTACGGGCACCCGGTGGTGCGGGAGGCGATCCACCGGGCCGTCGCCGACGGGGCGGTGAACGCGCTGGGCAACCCGGCGGAGTTCGCCCTGGCCCGGCTGCTCGCGCAGGCGTTCCCGGGGCAGGGCCGGGCGCTGCTGTGCAACTCCGGGACCGAGGCGGTGCTCGTCGCGATCCGCCTGGCCCGCGCCTGGACCAACCGCCGCCGGGTGGCCAAGTGCGAGGGCCACTACCACGGGTTCTCCGACCACGGGCAGGTCAGTTCGTGGTTCCGGTACTCCGGCGACCCGCACCGCCCGCGCGCGGTGGCGAACTCGGCCGGCGCGGACCCGCGGCTGGTGGCGGACACCGTCGTCCTCCAGTACGGCGACCCCGCCTCCTTCGACCGGATCGCCGCGTGCGCCGCG
Source organism: Pilimelia terevasa (assembly GCF_014647915.1). Taxonomy (GTDB): domain Bacteria; phylum Actinomycetota; class Actinomycetes; order Mycobacteriales; family Micromonosporaceae; genus Pilimelia; species Pilimelia terevasa. The sequence continues at coordinate 61,315 of NZ_BMQC01000009.1, read as the reverse complement.
GAGCTGGCGTGCGTGATCGTCGAGCCGATGCCCGCGGCGCTGGCCGAGGTGGACCGCGGCTTCCTGCGCCGGCTGCGGCAGGAGTGCGACCGGCACGGCATCGTCCTGATCTTCGACGAGGTGGTCACCGGCTTCCGGGTCGACTACGGGGGCGCCCAGCGGCTGGCGGGAGTGCGCCCAGACCTCACCTGCGCGGGGAAGATCATCGGCGGGGGGCTGCCGTGCGGGGCGGTGGTCGGCCGGCCGCACCTGGTCGACCTGGCGCGCACCACCCACGACCCGTTCCTCGACGTCACCGCGCGCGCCTTCGTGGGCGGCACGATGAGCGGCAACTCCGTGACGGCCGCGGCCGGCGCCGCGACCCTGGGCCACCTGCGGGCGCACCCCGAGATCTACCCCGCGCTGGCGCGCCGGACGGACCTGCTGACCGGCCTGCTGACGGGCGAGGCGGCGGCCGCGGGGGTGCCGTGCCGGATCACCGGCAGCCGCTCCATCTTCTCCGTCACGTTCGACCACGCGTCCCCCCGGCGCATCCGGGACCGCCTGGCCGGCTCCCACCTGCAGGCCAGCGTCGCCCTCGCCTACTACCTGCGCAAGCACGGCGTCTACCTGCCCGAACTGCACACGGCCATGCTGAGCGCCGCGCACACCGAGGACGACCTCGCGCAGGTCGCGGGCGCCTTCGGCAAGAGCGTCAGGGAGATGGCCGACGCCGGATTCTTCGCCCACTGAGGACCAGGCCGAGCATGGGGAGTGACGGAGATGGACGGGCAGGCGCGTCCCGCCGGGGGGCTCCCGGAACCGCCCGACTTGCTGCGGGCGATCTACGACAGGGCGGCGACCGCGGACCCGGCGGCCGGCTACCACCTGGTGGAGTCCGACGGATCGCTGCGCCGGCTGCCGTACCGCGACCTGCTGCGGCGCGGCGCGTGGCTGGCCGGCCGGCTGCCCGCGCCGGCCCGCCCGGGTCCGGCCGGCACCACCCTCCTGATCGCCGGGCTGGACCCGCAGACGACCCTGCTGGCGTTCTTCGCCGCGCTGCACGCCGGCGCCGTACCGGTGATCCTGCCGCCGCCCTCGGCGCTCGGCGGCCTGTCGGATTTCGTCGCGCGGACGCGGGCCGTGGCCGGGCAGTTCGCCGGGCCGGTGGCGCTGGCGCTGGAGCCGGAGCTGTTCGCCGGTACCGCGCCCGCCCCGGAGCTGCCGGTCCTGTGGCTGCCGACGGCGGCGGACTGCGGCACCGCGGACCCGCCGCCGCGCACCCCCGGCGACGTCGCCTTCGTCCAGTTGACCAGCGCCTCCACCGGCGCCGGCAAGCTGGTGCCGGTGACCCACGCCAACGTCTGCGCCAACCTGCGCGACCTGCGGCGCGCGCTGGGTACCGGGCTGCGCGAGCGGGTCGCCTCCTGGCTGCCGCTCTACCACGACATGGGGCTGGTCGGCGGGGCGCTGCTGAGCGCCTTCTGGGGCTGGCCGGTGTACCTGCTGCGGCCGACCGACTTCATCCTGCGGCCGGCCCGCTGGATCGACACCCTGAGCCGGTACCGCTGCACCTTCACCGCCAGCCCGAACTTCGGCTACGACTACGCCGCCCGGATGGTCCGGGACCGGGACGTCGCCGACGCGGACCTGTCGGCGCTGGCCCACGCGGTCGTCGGCGCCGAGCCGGTCCGGTACGCGAGCCTCGCGGCGTTCGTGGACCGGTTCGCCCGGTACGGGATGCGGGCCGCGAACCTGGTGCCCAGCTACGGGATGGCCGAGACCACCGTGGCCACGACGGTCGCGGTGCCGGGGCGGACGCCGCGCTACGTGTGCGTGGACAGTGGACAGGCGGTCGTGGGCAAGCCGGTGCAGACCCTGGGCGAGGGCGTACTGGGGGAGCCGCCCTCGGCGGGGGTGGCCGCGTTCTCGATGGGCGTACCGGTCGGCGACCTGCGGGTCGAGCTGGTGGACGAGGACGGCCGCGTCCTGGAGGAGGAGCGCACGCTCGGCGAGGTCACGGTGCGCGGCGGCAGTGTCTGTCCGGGCTATATGGACCCGGCCAGCGGCGTCCCGGAGCCGTTTGCGCGGGGCGTCCACGTCACCGGCGACCTGGGCTTCCTCGACCGCGGCGAGCTGTTCGTGCTGGAGCGGGTCAAGCACGTCATCATCCGCAACGGCCGCAACTACCTGGCGTCCCTGTTGGAGGCCCGGGTCGCCGACGTGCTCGACCGGCCTGCCGCCGAGGTGCTCGTCTGCGACACTGACATCCACGATCCGGCGAGCAAGGTGGTGGCAGTCGTGGAGAACGCCCCGGCGGCGTTCGGCCTCACTGCCGCGCAGCGCCGGGCGCTGCGGGAGTTGGAGGTCGCGCTGGACGAGGTCGTCGTCTGCCGCCGACGCGCCTTCCCCCGCACCACGAGCGGCAAGAAGAAGTACCACGAAGCCCGCCGGCTCCTGGCCATCCGGGCGCTGCCGGTGGCCGCGGTGATCCCTCTGGGCGACGACCTACATAGCAACGACCTACATGGCAACGAACTGCAAGGCGACGATCTACGGGGCGTAGATCTGCAGGGCGACGGCCCACAGGGTGGGTTGTGCGGCGACGTGCCTGCCCCCTAATCATACGTGCGCGCACGTATGATTGCCATATCTCCGGTCCCGGCATCCGGCCGGCACCTCTTCTGGAAGGAGGCGGACGGTGCCCGAGCCGACCGCCGCACCCGCCCAGGGCGACCCGCCCGACCAGGGCAACCCCCCCGTCCGGAGCGGCCCGCCGCCCCAGGGCGGCCCCGCCTCAGGCGGACAGCCGGCCCCGGGCGGCCCGCAACCGGGCGGGCAGCCGCACCGGCGCTTCTCGCTCCAGGCGTGGGGCCAGCTCTGCGCCCGCCGGCCGCTCGGCCTGCTCGCCGTCTGGCTGGTGATCCTGGTCGGCTCCGGGCTGCTCTACCCCACGCTGGAGAAGAGCCTCGGCGCACCCGACTACACGGTGCGCCACGCCGAGTCGGCGCGCGCCCAGCAGCTTGTGGCCGCGCACTTCCCCGTCCTCGGCGCCGAGCAGGACGTCGTGGTGTTCCGGTCGACCGCGCACCAGGTCGACGCGCCGGAGTACCGCGCCGCCGTCGACCGGGTCCTGGCGGCCGTCCGCGCGCAGCCGCGGGTCACCGGGGTGGTGAGCCCCTACGAGCCGGCCGCCGACGAGCAGGTGGCCGCCGACCGCCGGGTGGCCGTCGCGGTCGTCGGGCTGGCCGGCTCCGAGTCGGTCCGCGCGGAGACCGCCAAGGACCTCCAGCGGATCGTCGCCGACAGCACCCGCGGCAGCCCCCTGGAGACGTACCTGACCGGGCCGTCCCCGCTGACCAACGACCTGTCCGACGTGGAGCTGGCCGACCAGGAGCGCGCCGAGATGATCGGCATCCCGATCGCGCTCGGGGTCCTGCTGCTGTGCCTCGGCGGCGTGGTCGCCGCCGGCCTGCCGCTGCTGGTCGCGCTCGCCTCGGTACTGGGCTGCACCGGCCTGCTGGTGGCCCTCGCCGGCCCGCTGCACCTGGACCGGTTCGCCACGGTCATCACCACCGTGATCGGCATCGGCATCGGCATCGACTACGCCCTGTTCATCGTGAGCCGGTACCGCGAGGAGTTGGCGCGCGCGGCCGCCGGCCGCCGGCCCACCCGCGACGACGTGCGGGTGGCCCTGGGCCGCGCCCTGCACACCTCCGGCCGGACCATCGTGATCTCCGGCGCCATCGTCATCGTCGCGCTCAGCTCGCTGGTCATCATCGACGGGCACATCTTCATGGAGATCGCGGTGGCGTCGGCGCTCGTCGTCGCCACCTGCCTGGTCACCAGCCTCACGCTGCTGCCGGCCCTGCTGAGCGTGCTCGGCCACCGGATCAACTCCGGCGCGCTGCCGCGCCGGCTGCGGCCCACCGACGTCGACGGCGGCGAGCGCCAGGGCCGGTGGAGCGCGTGGGCGCGGACCGTCCTGCGCCGGCCGGTCGCGTTCGGGCTGCCCGCGCTCATCCTGCTGATCGCCCTGGCCTGGCCGGTCGCCTCGATCAAGCTCGGCATCGACTGGGGGCTCGCCGCGCTCAGCGAGACGCCCTCGGGCAAGGGCCAGCAGATCGTCTCGACCTCGTTCAGCCCGGGCGCGGTGGGCCCGGTGCAGACGGTGGTCTGCGCCGACAGCGCGCTGACCGACCGGCACCTGGACGGCGTGGCCCGGCTCACGGCCGCCGCGGAGGCCGACGGCCGGGTGGACCGGGTCACGTCGATCACCGGCGTGCTCGACCGGACGGCCGGGTCGCACAACCAGGCGACGCTCCAGGCCGCGGCGGGCTCGCCGGCCGGCCGGCCGGTGGTGGCGTCGCTGGTGGACCTCGACCGCGGCGGGCGCTGCACCTACCTCCAGACCCTGGTGAACCGGCCGGTGGACTCGCCGGCGGCCATCGAGTTCGTCACGCACCTGCGCGAGCGGCTGGTGCCCGACGCCTTCCGCGGCGTCGACGTCGACGTGCAGGTGGGCGGCCTGACGGCGCAGTACGCCGACCTGGCGAAGGAGACGACCCGCAAGCTGCCGTGGGTGGTGGGGATCGTCCTCGCGCTGTCCTTCGGGTACCTGCTCGTCGTCTTCCGCAGCCTGTTCGTCCCGGCGAAGGCGGTGGTGCTGAACCTGCTGGCCACGACCGCCGCGGTCGGCCTGACGGTGATCGTCTTCCAGTACGGGTACGGCGAGGGGGCGCTGGGCTTCACCAGCGTCGGCAACCTCCAGGCGTACCTGCCGGTCGCGCTGTTCGCACTGCTGTTCGGGCTGTCCATGGACTACGAGGTGTTCATGGTCAGCCGGATCCAGGAGGAGTGGCTGCGGTCGGGGGACAACGACGCCGCCGTGGCGACCGCGCTCCAGCACACCGCCCGGCAGATCACCGCGGGCGCGGCCATCATGATCGCGGTGTTCGGCGCGCTGATCGCGGCGGACGTGCTCGAACTCAAGCAGTTCGGCTTCGGCCTGGCGGTCGCGGTGCTGATCGACGCCACCGTCGTCCGGATGCTGCTGGTCCCCGCGGCGATGAAGCTGGCCAGCGGGGCCAACTGGTGGCTGCCGGGCTGGCTCGGCCGCCTCCTGCCGAAGTGGCGGGTGGAGTGAGGCCGGGCCGGTGACGCGCCGACGCGCCGACCGGGCGGACAACCGGTCGGCGCGTCGGGGCCGTTCAGGCGAGGCCGAGCGCCGTGGCGCGCTCGATGACCTCCATCCGGCTGCGGGCCCGGAACTTGGCCAGCAGGTGGCGCATGTGGTACTCGACGGTGTTCTCGGTGACGTGCAGGGTGCGGGCGATGTCGCGGTTGCGCAGCCCGCGCCGGACCAGGTCGAGGACTTCGCGCTCGCGCCGGGTGAGGTGCGGCATGGTGCCCGCCGCCCGCTCCTGGAGCGTCTGGTGGAACGCCCGGTCCACGACGTTCACCTCCAGCGTGTGTGCGGTGTGGATCGCGCGGGCGGCCCGGCGGAGGCTGATCGACTCCTCCAGGTAGGCCCGGCAGCCCCGGCGCATCCAGCGTTCGCAGCGCCGCCAGTCGTGGCGTTCGCCGAGGATCGCCAGCCGGACGTCCTCGCGGATCGCCTTCGCCGCCGCGAGCGCGCCCTGGATCTGCCCGTCGTCGAAGTCCTGCGCCGCCAGCAGCCACTCCGCCTCGATCATCATGACCGTCAGCGACACGGAGTCGATGTCGGCCTGCCGCACGAGAACGCCGTGGCACCGGCTCTCCGGTGCGTTGCGGGTGGCGCGCCACGAGCCCAGGAGAACCACGCCGTGCGCGTGGGTCCTGGTGGAGCCTGGATCCGGCAGACTGTTCAATCGTGTACCCAGCACGTTGTCCCCTGTCACGGGCTAGTGGAAAAGGAGAACTCGCGCGCCCGGCGTCACCCGGCGCCGACGGTCAGGGACCTTTCATGATCGCGCGAACCACCGCGTCGCCGACTTCCGCGTCGTTCTCGGGGAAGGTCAGCGGCCACGGTTCCCACGGCAGAATGCCCACCATTCCGGTGAGCGAGACGACCGCGATCTCCGCCGCCAGCCGCGGAGTCAGGCCGTCCCGGAGGTCTCCGGTCCGCGCCGCCTCGTCACACAGCTTCTCCAAGCGGGTGGCGAGACCGTGCAGTGCGTCGTGCTTGCGGCTCAGGCCGGCGTCCGCGGGCAGGTCGCGGGCACCGATCGTCAGCGTCAGCAGCAGTCGCGTCTCCTCCTGCCTCAGCGAGCGGCAGAAGGCGCCGACCAGTTCGCGGAGCCGCGCGGCCGGCGGGGCGGGGGAGTCCAGCGCCACCCACATGTCGGCGGCGATGCGTTGCCAGTGTGCGGACACGCACGCGACATAGAGATCGGACTTGCGCGGAAAATGGTGATAGATGGCACCGCGGGTCAGGCCGGCCGTTTCGCTGACCTCCGCCATCGTGGTGGCGACGTAGCCTTTCGCAGCGAAAACCCGAAGCGCGACGGAGCACAAGGTGGCGCGGGTGCGCGCCGCCTCCTCCGCCGTCCGCTTCATGATCTAATGATACACGGGGACACGTATCGATCTGTGACAATCTCAGTCCCTATCGGATACCCGACAGAACTGTTGCCGTGGTCAGTGCGGCGGCAACCTCCTCGGCGGTAACCTGATCCACTGTAGACGGATATGCCACCAGATCGGCCGGGGACAGGCCCGCCGCCTCGTACCGGGCCGCCCGCTCGGTCACCCCGCGGCCCGTCTCCAGCGCCGCGTGGTGCGCGACGACCAGGCGCTCGGCGGCCCCCCGCACTAGGTGCGCCGGTACACCCCCGCGCGCGGCGTCGAGGACCGCCTGGACCCGGTCGGCGACCTCCCCGGCGGTTCCCGGCGCGCAGGCGGCGTAGACGACGGCGTACCCGCCCTCGGCCAGCTCCCGGCTGAACGCCGCCAGGGAGTAGGTCAGGCCGCCGTCCAGCCGCAGGCTGCGGTCCAGCATTCCCTCCCGGCCGCCGAGCAGGGACCACGCGACGTGGTGCGCGCACTTCGTCGGCGCGCCCAGGGCCACGCCGGGCAGGCCCAGGACGTAGTACGCCGCGGCGCGCTGCTCGGTGGCGGCCGGCCGCGGCGCCGGCGGGCCGGCCCCGGCATCCGGCCCGCGGTGGTCCAGGGCGGCCAGGCCCGCCGCGAGCACGTCGACGTGCGTCCCCTCGGCCTGCGCGGCCAGCACCGGCGGGACCGCCGCCAGTGCCCGGGCGGCCCGGCGCAGGCCGCCGGGCCGCTGGGCGGCCCGCGCCCGGTCGGCGGGCGTGAGGCCGTACCGGTGGCCGGACCCGAACAGCGCCCGCCGCACCGGGTGCGACCAGCGGTCGTCGGCCGGCGCCCGCGGGTCGGCCGGCGGTGCCAGCGGGTCAGGCAGCGCCGCCGCGGCGTCCCGGAACCACCGGGGCACCGCGGCGAGCAGCGCCGGGTCCAGCGCCTCGACGGTGAACCCGGCCGCGTCCGGCGTACTCACCGGGTCGACCCGGACGACCGCGTCCTCGGCCCGCGCGGCCGCGCGGAGCTCCGCCGCCCACCGCGCGGCGACCGCGGGCGCGCAGGCGGCCGTCTCCAGCGTGACGCCCGCCAGCGGGACGGCGACCGTCGCCGCCACCACGCCGGGGCGCGGGGGGACGACCACCAGGCGGGCGCCGTTGGGCAGCGCGCGCCGGGTGCCGTGGGCGCTCACCGCGGTACCCCCGCCGCCGCCCGCCAGCTCCCGACCAGCGCGGCCACCGCCGCCGCGGTCGGCCGGCCCGCGTCCGGGCGGGCGGCCCGGGCCGGGTCGGCCAGCGCGCTCGCCGTGCCGGCGGCGCGCAGGGCGGGGATCACCGCCTCGGCGGCCAGCCAGGCGTCCCCGTCCGGCGCCGCGAGCCGGTGCGCGCAGGCGTCCAGCGCGCGCCGCAGGTCCGCCGCCGCGGCGCGCCGGTCCCGGCCGCGCAGCATGAACCACAGGCAGGTGTCCCGGGCCAGGTCCAGCCGGTGGACCACCAGGCCGGAGGCGGCGCGGACGGCCCGGCAGGCCAGCCCGAGCCAGTCGGGCACCTCGGGCGCCGGTACCGCGAAGGCGACGCCGTGCACCGGGGTCGGCCCGGCCAGGGACGCCCACACCGCGCCGCGCCGCGGCCGCCCGTGGTCCGGCCGCCCGGCCGGCCGGGGCGGGACGGCCGGCGGCACCGCGCGGGCCGCGTCCGGGACCGGGCCGGGGGCGACGACGAGCACCGCGTTGTCGGGCCGGTACCAGCGCCGGTGCAGTTCCCGGGCGACGGCCACCGTGCAGCGGTCCACGACGGCCGGGTCGCCGAGCGTCGGGTGCGCGTGCGAGGTCCCCGCCCACAGCGCCGCGAACAGCTTCTCCTGGAGTACCCAGGCCGGCTGGGCCAGCCGCTCCGCCCGCTCGCGCCGGATCCCCGCCCGCTCGGCGTCCAGCGCGGCCGGCGAGTCGGCCAGCGGCGCCAGCGCGCGCAGGAGCATCCGCGCCGCCCGGTCCGCGTCGGGGGACCGCACGAGCAGCGAGTAGTGCGTACTCTCCCGGCCGGTGCGCGCGGTGACCATCGGGCCGTCGTCGACCCGCCCGCCGGCCATGGCGCAGCGCACCACCAGGTGCTCCAGCACGTGGGCCAGTCCCTCCTGCCCGGGCTGCTCGTCGGCGCTGCCGTACCGGATCTCCAGCCGCAGCGCCGTCAGCGGCCCCCGGGGCGCGTCGACCAGCGCGACCCCGAGCCCGCTGTCCAGGTGGCGCACGCCGGTCAGTCCACGATGGGCTGGAGCGTGACCAGCGCCTGCGCGAGGAAGCGCTCCTGGTCGTCCACGGCGACGACCACCCAGTCGCCGGGCGCGAGCGCGGGGTTGTCGTCGAGGGCCAGCTCCCGGTGGACCTCCGGCCGGTCCGGCGTACAGATGAGCGTGGCCCGGTCGATCCGGCCGATCGCCTGCCAGGCCAGCACCACGGGCTGCGGCCCGGACAGGCCGCGCAGGGCGACGGCGAACCGCAGCGCCCGCTGCCCGCCCGCGGTGCGGGTCTCGGACAGCTCCGCCCGGTCCAGCGCGTGCGGGGAGACGTACCTGTCCGTGAACGGGTAGGGCACCGTCCGGCCGGCGCTGTCGAAGACGACCGCGTCGGTGGCGAGCAGCCGGTTCTCGCTGTCGTAGACCGACGCATGGCAGTAGTCGCGGTCGGTGCCGTCGAACATCACCAGCAGTTCGGAGGCTCCCTCCGGCTGGTCGGGGGTCAGGTGGTGCAGGCGGGTGCGGACCTCCTCGCGGTCGATGAAGAAGACCTTGTGCACGACCGTGGTCGGCCGGTCCAGGCCGGCGACCCGGCTGCGGAAGGTGAGGCGGACGCCGCCCTCGACCGCCTCCGAGGTGGTCCGGCACGTCACGGGGTACCGGTCGGCCGGCAGCACCCGGCTGACGACCTGGTCGCCGAACACCTCGGAGATGCTGGCGGTCGCCGCGAAGTGGTCGTTGCGCGCGACCGCGCTCGAAAGGTAGGCGGCAAAGGACGGCGTCACGGGCGCTCCTACGGGAGAGGGTGCGGGAACGGGTTGTCCGGCGCCGAGGCGAGCGCGAGCCGCTCGGCCACCTGCGCCAGCCGGGGGGAGCCGAGGAAGCGCTGGCGGTGCGTACCGGACAGGTGCTGGAGCCCGGGCACCAGCACCCGGACGACGTGCACGCCCAACTGCCGCACGTCGGGGGTGCTGAGGTCGAGTACCGCGATGTCGTGGCCGGCGGCGCGGACCGCGCCGGCCACCGCGGCCAGCTCGTCGGCGGGGCCGAGGTCCGCCGGCACCTCGGTGACCGACGGCGGCCGGGTGCAGGCGACGGGCTCGGTCGGGTGGACCAGGTACCCGGCCCGGGTGCGCAGCTCCGGGTACCTGGAGTAGAGGATCGCGTGCAGGTTGAAGTCGTCCACGTTGCTGAAGTCGGGCGCGACCTGCCAGTCCTCGTGCTGGCGCAGCAGCCGGCGGACGTAGGTGAGACCCTGGGCCGCCTCCAGGAACGCCTTCTCCACCGCCCGCACCGGCGACCACCGGCACGCGCTGCCGAACGACATGATCGCGCCGTGCGCCCCCCGGTGCTCCATGACGGCCGCGACCACCGGCGCGCGCAGGTCCAGCGACAGGTCGTAGAAGCGCACCCGCCACGACGTGGCCTCCCGGAGCAGGTGCGACACCGCGGACGAGGCGGCGACGACCCCGGGGGCGACGGGCCGGGGCGGCAGCCGGTACAGCCAGGAGACGGCCAGCGCGTCGCGCTCCACCACCTCGCACAGGCCGCCCAGCACCGCCTGCTCCCAGCTCGGCCCCGCGGCCAGGCCGGTCGAGATCGAGGGGCCGATCGCCGCCTCGCCGGGGACGCGGCGGTAGTGCAGGTGGGCCTGGGAGGCGGGCACCCACACCGGCTCGTCCGTGCCGAGCCGGGCGGCGCGGGCCCACCGCAGCGGGGTGTCGGCGGCGAAGGGGACGAACGGGAAGTCGGGCTCGGCGTACTGCGCCGGGCTGAACAGGCCGAACCGGTCCGGGTGGACGGCCTCCTCGCCGGCCGCGGCCAGCGCGGTCCAGGTCGCCAGCCGCAGCGTGTCGCGGCGGTACAGGCCGGCCGCGTACCGCTCCAGCGACTCGCCGACGGTCGACGCCAGCGCCGCCGCCCGGGTGAACCCGGCGCCGCCGTTGCGGGTGACCCGCATCGGCTCGCGCAGCAGCGCGAAGTTGGCCGAGGTACTGCCGCCGAGGTAGATCGCCGGCCCGCTCTCGGCCCGGCGCACGCTGACCGCGTGCACGATGCCGACGACCGGGTCCTCGGCGTCGGCCAGGCCGGCCACGGGCTCGGGCGGCGGGGCGCCGTCGGCGCAGGCGCAGGTGGGTACGGGCAGCAGCCGGCGGGTGCCCCCCTCGTCGTCGGGGCCGGCGCACCAGCGCAGCTCCTGCGCGTCGTCGGCCTCCGGCGCGGCCGACCAGGCCAGCGCCCGGCGCGCGACGGCCCCGATCAGCCGGGCCACCGTCCAGGGCGGCGCGGCCTGCGGCACCGGCGCGGCGCCGGACTCGGCCAGGAAGCGGGCGTACGCCCGCAGCGTCGGCCCGTTCACCGCGTGCGAGAACAGGCGGGTGCGCAGGCAGTGGAAGCAGGCCGACAGCCGCGTCGGGGTCCACAGCGGGCCGACGAAGGCGGCGCCGTCCTGCGCGAGGCCGTACGCCAGGTGCGGCCGGCGCTGCGCGACCAGCGCGGCGTGCAGGGCGCCGGTGCGGGGGTCGAACAGCGAGGTGGTCCCGACGACGGCCAGTTCGCCGTCGCGGGCCGGCGCCGGCTCCTCGCCCGCGGACCGCACCTCGGTCCCGGGCAGCCGGCCCAGCAGCGCGACAAGCTGGTCGGTCAAGGCGGGCGGGCCGTGGACCGCGAAGCGCCCGGCCGGGCGACCGTCCACCGGCCGGGCGCCGGTGCTCAGCACGCCGTGCGCGGACAGCCCCCGCAGGAGCATCGTCAGCTCCTCCTCGGGTACCTCGGCGGCCAGGTCCCGGACGAGCTGGCCGACGGCCGTCGGGGTGCGCAGCCGCGGCAGCAGCCGCTCGGCCAGCACCGTCAGCCGCGCGCCCCGGATGCGCCGGACCTGGGCGGCGGTCTCCAGGAACCCCTCGCGGTCGTCGAGCACGTGCAGGCGTACGTCGTCCGCGACGTAGACCACGTCCGATGGGGCGGTCACGGGTTCTCCTTCCTGGCGGGAGTGCCGGCCGGGCCGAGCAGCGTGAGGTACAGGGCGGCGTCGTCCACCCCGTCGACGCCGACGAGGCGGTTCAGGTCGTCGTCCACGAAGGCGACCATGGGGTGGGCGGCGAGCCCGGCGGCGTTGGCGGTGAGCACGACGCTCTGCGCCAGGTGGCCGCAGTCCAGCAGCGCCATCCGGTAGCCGCGCTCCCAGTACTTCCACTGGGTCCGGCGCAGCGCGGCGACGTACACGACGACGGCCGCGGCCTGGGTGACCCGCGCGCCGTAGCCGGTGGCGCCGGCCAGGTCGGCGAGGCGGACGTCGGACCGGACGAGCTGGAGTTCGCCGGCCGCCGGGTGGAAGTAGTAGAGGCCCGGCGCCACGCCCTCGACGCGCTCGACCAGCAGGAACAGGTCCACCGCGTACAGCCCGCCCGCGGCGGGGGTGGCCCGCAGCGGGAGGGTGACGTCGTCCCCGGTGGCCCCCGCGCCGGTGACCCCGTAGGTGAGGTGCAGGACACCGGCCAGGGCCGCCCGGTCGATGGACCCGCCCGTCATGGGCGTCCACGAGCGGCGGCGCAGGATGGTCTCCCGCAGCCCGCGGACCGGCAGGTCGGGGTCGGGGCGCAGCCGGTACCGGAGCCGGGCGTGCCGGAAGTCCCGGTAGGCGCGCCCGATCAGCAGGCGGGTCGGCCGGCCCATGTCCCGGATGTCGACCCGCGGCAGGGTGCCGAAGGCGGCGCGGACCTTGGAGTGCTCGTGGTAGGTCCGGCCCGCGGCGACCCGGGAGCCGGCGAAGGCCAGCGAGAGCTGCGTCGGGGCGGTCAGCCGCAGCGCCGGTACGTCCGGCTCGTCCCAGGGGCCCGGCTGCCCGTCGCCGTCGGCGTGCCGGCCCGGCGGGCCGGGCCGGCACGGGGTCGGCGCGCCGTCGTCGAGCCGGACCTGCACGAGGGCGGCGTCGTCGGCGGCGCGCAGCACCCGGGCCGAGGGCCGCAGGCCGTGCCGGCGCAGGAGGTCCCCCAGCTCGGCCCGGTCGGCCCCGTCCTGCCGCAGGCCGCCCAGGTCGACCTCGCCGGCCGCGCCGGGCGCGGCCCGGCCGCGCGCCGTCGGGTCCTCGCCCCGGGCACCCCGGTCGCCTCGGGTGCCCCGGTCGGCGTGGTCGGCCCGGTCGGTGTGGTCGTTGCGGTCGGTGCGGGTCAGGTCGGCGACCGCGAGCGCGCGCCGCACGCCGTCGAGGGCGGCGGCGACGGCCCCCGGTACGCCGAGGTCGCAGGCCAGCGCCGCGTACCCGCGCGGGTCGCCGTCGAGCCGGGCGACCGCCCCCACGACCGGCACCCCGCACACGTCGCCGAGCAGGTAGCACGCGACGCTGCCGGCGACGTCCGCCGGGTGGCGCCAGGGCCCGGGCAGGGCCGGCTCCCAGCCGGTGAGCCGCCGGACCGGGCCCGCGCCGGGCGCGAACCGCCGGGCGAGGGCCCGGTACAGCGCCCGGACCACCGCCGCGTCGACGTCGCCGGCCGCGGCCACGGCGTCCGCGCCGGGGGTGCGCAGCCGGGCGGCCGCGGCGGCCAGGTCCCAGCCGACCGTGCCGGCGTCGGCGGCGGCGGCGACCTCCAGCACGGGGACGGGGTGGCCGTGCAGGTCCAGGTCGCCGCCGCCGTGGGCCGCCGGGACCAGCGCGGCGGCGTGGCCGGCGCGGTACAGCGGCACCGGCAGGTCCCGGACCGCCAGGCCGAGCGCGGCCACGCACCGGGCGGCCGGGGTCACGCCGGGACCCACGCGTCGGTGACCGCGCCGGCCGGCGCGCAGTCGGGGCAGTACGGGTCGCGCCAGTACGCGACGGACGCCTGCTCACCGGTGAGCGCGTCGAGCGTGGTCGCCCGCCCCCACGGGTGGCTGTCGCCCATCGGCACGTACGTGCGGAACGCGAGGTGGCTCAGCAGCCCGGCCAGCCAGCGGACGCAGCCGGGCTGGAGCGTGAGCCACGTGTCGGCCACCCCGACCGGCCCGCCGTCCCCCGGCGCCGCGCCGGGCGCCGGGGCCGGCCGGCCGTCGCCGGCCGCGTCCTCCGGCGGGCGGTGCGGGTCGGCGGGCAGGCAGCGCAGGCAGGCCGTCTGGCCCGGCATGATCCACGGGCCGAGGCGCACCCGGCGCGGGTCCACCAGGACCGGGACCCAGGCGGCGCCCGCCGCGCAGTACCCCTTGTTCGCGGCGCGCAGGCCGGCGGGCCCGCCGGTCTCGAAGACCACGGTCAGCGCGGTGTCGTCGCCCGGTCCGGCCGCGGGCGCGACGGTCAGCCCCTGCGCGGCCAGCGCCTCGGCGGCGGGGCCGGTCAGCGCCGCCGGGCCGCGCAGCGCGACGGGCCGGGCCTTCACCGACGTGAACAGCGGGTCCGGCCGCGCCACCCGCCGGGCCAGGAAGGTGTACAGCCGCCGGTCGCCCTCGGACTCCACCGGCGCCGTGCCCGGGGCGGGGGTGAGCAGCACGCCGAGCTTGACGAGCTGGGTCACGTACGGGCGGATCCGCGCGACCTCGGCCGGCTTGAGCTGGGCGTCGATCGGCCGGCTGCGGCGCAGCCGCGGGACCAGCGCGGCGACAACGTCGCGCAGCGGCCCGACCTGCTCCGGTGCCATCCGCAGCACGTACCGCGCCGCGCCCACGCGCAGCTCGACCTGCCCGCGGGCGGCCGGCGCGCAGGCCACGTCGGTGGCGCCCACCGCGATCGTCCGGCAAACCTCGTCACTGGTCACGTACAGACCGTAACGACGGACCACAGTGGCGCTCGACCTGGAAAGCCTCAGCCCTTTCCTACGGATCCCCGTGGGCGTTGCTGTCCAGGACCCCGGTTGTCTGATGAATTGTCCGGTATCTGGGACGGGTGCCCGGGGCCCGCGGCCGGGAGCCGGTGCGGCGGGATTCGGTGAATGCCGGGTATCCGTGCGCTGGAGCGGCGAGGCTGTGGGCATGGACGCCCTGTTCGCGCCGGCCGCCGCCCTGCTCGGCCGCCTGCGGTACGCGCAGAAGGCCATGGTGGTGGCCGCCGTGCTGTTCCTGCCGCTGGCCTTCGTGACGCTGGGTTACGTCAACATCCAGCGCGGGCAGGTGGCGTTCAGTGCGCTGGAGCGGGAGGGGATCGCCTACCTGCGGCCGCTCCAGGAGCTGGGCGCGCGGGCGGTCGACGCCCGGCACCGCGCGGTCACCGGCGCCGCCCCCGCCGGGGCGGAGGTGGCCGCGGCGGTCGCCGCCGTGGACGCCGTGGACCGGCGCCACGGCGCCACGCTGGAGACCACCGCGGCCTGGACCGCGGCGAAGGAGAAGCTGTCCGCGGCCGGGCGGGCCGCGCCGGGCCAGCCGACGCTGACGGCCTACGGGGAGGCGCTGGACGGGCTGCTCGGGCTGGTCGTGCGGGTGTCGGACAAGTCGAACCTGACCCTGGACCCGGACCTGGACACCTACTACATCATGGACGCCCTGATGTTCCGGCTGCCCGTGCTGCTGGACGCGACCGGCCGGGCGGTCGACACCGCCGCGGTGCACGCGGCCGGGCCGGAGCCGGCCCGCCGGGCCGCCCAGTTCGACCTCGCGGTGGCCAGCGGCGCGATCCGCGGCACCCGCGACGCGGTCGCCACCGGCATGGAGACCGGGATGGCCAACACCGCCAGCGCCGAGTTCCGGGCGGCCGGGCCGGTGGTGGAGCGGACGCTGGCCGCGGTCACCGCGGTCCTGGACGAGATCACCGCGGCGGCCCGGACCGGCGAGCTGAACCGGGTGCGGCCCGCCTCGGCCGACCGGGTGCGCACGGAGGTCGCCGGCCTGGCGGGGCTGCTCGCCCCGCTGGAGGACCGGTTGATCGCGGTCCGCATCGACGGCTTCGAGGCCAACGCCGCCCTGGTCATCGGCGCCGGCATCCTGGGCGTGCTGGTGGTGGCGTACCTGCTGGTGGGGTTCTACCGGTCCTCGACCGCGCCGCTGCGCCGGATGGTGGCGGCCCTGCGCGGCCTGGCCGAGGGCGACCTGACGGTCCGGGTGGAGAGCGACACCCGCGACGAGGTCGGCGACATGGCCACCGGGCTGCGGGCGGCGATCGACCGGGTCCGCGACCTGCTCACCGCCCTGCGCGACAACGCGCGGGACCTGACCGGGGCGTCCGCGGAGCTGTCCGCAGTCGCCGACGGGCTGGGCGGCACCGTCACCGACACCTCGGCGCGGGTCGCCCAGGTCCGCGGTGCCTCGACCCTGGTGGGCCACAACGTCGAGACGGTGACCGAGGGCACGGCGCAGATGAGCAACGCCATCACCGAGATCTCCAGCGCCGTCACCGCCGCCCGGGAGGTCGCCGACGACGCGGTGCGCGCCGCCGGGGTCTCGCACACCTCCGTCGCCCACCTCGACCGCAGCACCGCCAAGATCGAGGATGTGGTGGCGGTGATCAGCGGGATCGCCAACCAGATCAACCTGCTCGCCCTCAACGCCACCATCGAGGCGGTCCGGGCCGGCGCGGCCGGCCGCGGCTTCGCCGTGGTCGCCGACGAGGTCAAGCAGCTCTCCAGCAACGCGGCCCGGGCCACCGAGGACATCACCGGCCGGGTCCGGGCCATCCAGCAGGACACCGGCGCCGCCGTCGACGCCATCGCGCACATCACCGCCGTGATCGGCCGGATCAGCGACATCCAGGCCTCGATCACCTCCGCGGTGGAGGAGCAGACGGCCACCACCGCCGAGATGGCCCGCAGCGTCCGCGAGGTGGCCGCCGGCTCCCGGGCCATCAGCGGCGAGCTGGACGGCGTCGCGCACAGCGCCACCCGGACCGCCGAGTCCGCCACGGTCACCCAGCAGGCGGCCACCCGGCTCACCCGGGCGGCCCAGAGCCTGGACGAACTGGTCGGCCAGTTCCGCACGGGACCGCCCGAGGACGGCGGCCGCACCCGGGGCTGAGCCGGCCCGGCGCTCCGGCATATGTATGTCTGTGAATATCTGAGCCTCCGGCAGACATCGATGTCGGTCTAACCTACGAGCACCGCCGGATCGGCGACGCCGCGCTGGCAGCGCCCCGCGCCCGCATGCCGACCACGCTGTGGGTCGACGCCCGGGGCGGGGTCGCCCGGGTCGGCGTGCCTGTCCGGCCGTCGCCGTCCGCGGGCCGCGTCCCGCCACCCCCGGACGCGGTCGATCCGATCCCTGGAGGAATGGACATGACCCGCGACTTCCGCCGCCGCGAGGCGCGCCGCACCCGCCGCCTCGCCCTCCTCGCCGTCCTCGCCGTGCTGGCGCCGACCGCGGTCCTGCCGGGGGCGGCACCGGCCGGCGCGGCGCCCGGCGCGGTGTACCGGCCGTTCGACAAGCCCGCCCGCACGGTGCTGCACACCGGCGACAGCCGCAGCCACCTGCACGTCAAGTTCGCCGAGGGCACCGACGTGCGGCTGCGCGCCGGCCGGCTGACCGCGCCGGGGGCCGACCTCGGCGCCGTCCGCGCGGTGGTGGGCCGGTCCACCCGCGCGGTGGAGCGCCTGTTCCGGCAGTCCGAGCAGGACCTGGCCGACCTGACCGCGACGGCCGCGCAGCGCTCCGGCCGCCGGCAGGCCGACCTCAACCTGTGGTACCGCGCGGAGCTGTCCCCGGGCGCCGACCCCGCCGCCGTGCTGGACGCGCTGAACGCGCTCCCGCAGGTCGAGATCGCGGTGGCCGAGCCGCTGCCGACGCCGCTGCCGGCCGCGCCGGTCGCGGCGCCCGGCGCGGCGGCCCGCCCCACCCCGGACTTCGTGCCGACCCAGCGGTACCGCAACGCGGGCGACGGCATCGACGCCGACTACGCGGCCACCGTCCCGGGCGGGACCGGCCGCAATGTGCGCGTGCACGACATCGAGTACGGCTGGACGATGGACCACGAGGACCTCACCAAGCTGGCCCGCCCCGGGGCGCTGGTGCCCAACGGCACGCCGAAGATGTCCGACCCCAACCACGGTACGGCGGCGATGGGCGAGCTGATCGCCGACGCCAACGCCTTCGGGGTCACCGGCCTGGTCCCCGACGCCCAGGCGCAGCTCACCAACGCGATCAACGAACGCGGGCTGGACCTCGCCGCGGCGATCGTCACCGCGACCCGGGCGCTGCGGCCCGGCGACGTCATGCAGTTGGAGCAGCAGATGAACGGCTGTGCCAACCAGTACGTGGCGGTCGAGTGGAGCCCGGCGGTGTACGACGCCATCGTCGCGGCGACGTCCTCGGGGGTCATCGTCGTGCAGGCCGCCGGCAACGGCGGCGTCAGCCTGGACGCGGCCTGCAACGGCAGCCCGTTCCCGCGCGGCAAGCCCGACTCGGGGGCGATCATCGTGGGTGCCGGCGGCGCGGGCGCGGGCCAGAAGTGCGGCAAGCCGCGCGAGCGGCTCGGCTTCTCCACCCACGGCGCCCGGGTGGACCTGCAGGGCTGGGGCGAGTGCGTCGTGACGGCCGGGTACGGCAACCTCCAGGGCGGTGCGGTGACCAGCCAGTACACGGCGCGGTTCTCCGGTACCTCCAGCGCGTCGCCGATCGTCAGCGGGGCCGCGGCCGCGCTGTCCAGCGTCGCCCGGGAGCGCGGCCGGACGCTGCGGCCGACCGAGGTCCGCGACCTGCTCAAGCGCACCGGGACGCCGCAGGTCGGCGGTACCGGCAGCAACAACATCGGCCCGCTGCCCAACCTGAGGGCGGCGATCGCGGCCCTCGGCTGACCTCGGCCGACCCACTCGGCGGTGCCGGCGAAATGGTCGTGATGCGGTAGTTCGGTCCCAGGGTCGAGCCGCCGGCGGGCTGTTCGGCGCGGTATTGGGGCCGCGGGCGGCGGAACGCCCCGGCCCGGCCGACAGACAGCGGCGGGCGCGCCGTCGATCGTATGGCGATGCGAATCACATTCGCGTTCATCGGTCGACGGCTCGCCGCGACGCTGGCCGCGGTGGCGGCGGCGACCGCCGCGGGCGGCGCCGCGGTGCCGGCCGCCGCCGCGGCCGCCGGCACGCCCCGGGTCACCCTCACCGCCCTGCCCACCACGCTGGTCGTCGGCCGCAGCTACCCGGTGACGGTCACCGTCACCGGGCTGCCCGCCGCCGCCCGCACCGTGTCGCTGGGCCTGCGCGGCACCGGCCACACCGGCTGCGCGCCCGCGCGGGTCGCCGCCGCGCGCCTGCGGGCCACACTGAGCTGCCGGCTGCGGGTGACCCCCGGCGCCACGCTGTTCGCCCAGGCGGCGGCCACCGTGGGCGACCGGCGGTACGCCGGCAGCGCCGTGCGCCGCACCGTTCGCACCCCGGTGACCACGACGATCGCGGTACCGGCGACGCTGCGCTGGCGGACGGGCGCCACCCTGCGCCTGACCGTGGACGCCCCCCTGCTGCGCGCCGGCACCCGGCTGACGGTGGGGGTCGGCGGGAGCGGGGTGCACCGCTGTCCGACCCGGACGCTCGCCCTGCCCGGCACGCACCGGCTGACGGTCGCCTGCGCCGTCCTGCCCATGCAGGTGGCCGTCGCCCGCCTCCGGGTGGCGGTCACCGCCCCGGCCGCGACGCTGCTCGCCACCGGCAACACCGAGCGGCGCCCGGTGCACGACGCGGTCGCGGTCAGCGCGGAGGCCGCGCGCGCCGAGTGGGAGGAGCGCACCGACAGCCAGCTCGCCCGGGACCTCGCCGCCGCCGGTGCGCCCGTCCTCACCGGGATCGGCCAGGTGGCCATGTGGCTGGAGCTGCACACCGGCGGCGCCGGCTGGCGCAACGCGCGGGCCCGCGACCTGCGCGACCGGCTGCTGGCGCTGCGCACCCCCGACGGCGGGTACGGCATCGGGCGGGCCTGGGACGCGTTCGGCGACGGCTCCACCAACCCCGCCGACACCACGTACAGCTACACCATCGCCAACGTCGCCGGCCCGCTGCTGCTGCGCGCGTGGCTGGCCGGCGAGCTGCCGGACCGGTACCTGCGCGAGCCGGTGGACGCGCTGCTGCGGGCGCCGGCCGCGCCCACCCGCACGCCGGGCGGCGCGTGCATCGGGTACTCCGCCCTGCCCGAGGACGCCCGGGTGTGCGTCCCGAACGTGTCGTTCGGCAGCGCCCGCTTTCTCGCCGACGTGGCCCGGGAGACCGGGTGGGAGGTACCGGGCCTCGCCGACCGGGTGGCGGCCGTGACGCGGACGATCCCCGAGCTGTACCTTCCGGCCTCCGGCGCCTGGCCGTACCTGGCGGGGCGCACGAGGCCGCAGGACCACTCGCACAACGCGTACACGATCCGCTCCGTCCTGGCGCTCGACCCGGCGTTCGGGCGGCGGGCGCTGGCCGCGTTCACGGCCCACCCGCTGTGGTGGCTGCCCGCCACCGCTACCCAGGGCTCCAGCACCCCGTACCACCGGCACATCGGACTGGTGCAGGTCGCGTGGACCGACTGCCGGTACGCCCGGCACGCCCAGGTCCGCGACGCGTTCGCGCAGATCTCCGCGCAGTACTCGGGCGCGAACGTGGCGCTGTGGGGGTACCGCGTCCTGGAGACGTGCGGCTACCCGCCGCTGACCGCCGTCCGCGGGACGATCTGGGAGCGGGCCGGGCCGGCCGCCGCCGCCACCGCCCGCCCGCGGGCACCCGCCCGCCCAGGCTGACCGGTCCGCCGGGGCTGGGTCGGCGCCGCGCGGGGCCGGTGTCCTCGTAGGAGTGGTCGGCCGGCGCCCCGGTGGGAGAGTCGCGCGTTCGCCCGCGCGGCCGGCGGGGGCGGCGTAGTGTCCGCGCTGGCTACGGATGCCGATCCTGACGTGGAGGTGCCATGTTCATCCAGTTCATCCTGGGAAAGGCCGCGGACCGCGCGGCCCTCAAGGAGTCGTTCGCGCGGTGGGCGACCGAGCTGGGGCCGGGCGCCGGGGGCTGGCTCGGCAGCACCGCCGGCATCGCCGCGGACGGCACGTTCGTCGCGACGGCCATGTTCGACTCCGCCGAGGCGGCGCGCCGCAACAGCGAGCGCCCCGAGCAGGGCCAGTGGTGGAGCCGGACGGCGGCGGCGTTCGCGGGCGAGCCGACGTTCGTCGACTGCACCCACTGCGGGACGGTGGGCGAGGGCGCCACCCCGGCGGCCGGCTTCGTCCAGGTCATGCGCGGCACCAGCACCGACCCGGCGCGCGCCTACCGGCTGATGGCCGAGTCCGAGCAGCAGATGCGCGACTTCCGGCCCGACGTGCTCGGCGCAGTGTACGGCTACACCGACGACGGGGCCACCCTCGACGTCATCTACTTCGCCTCCGAGGCGCAGGCCCGCGAGGGCGAGCGCAAGGAGCCGCCGGCCGAGGCGACCGAGATGATGGCGGAGATGGGCCAGTTGTCCAAGGTCGACCAGTTCATCGACCTGCCGGAGCCCTGGCACCTCGCCCCGCGCTGAGCCGCCGTCGGCGCCCGCGCCGCCGGTGGGCGCCGGCCCGCGTCAGGCGGTGCCGCCGGCCGCGCCCGCGGCGAACAGGTCCGCGCGGCTGACGGTACCGACGGTCCGGTCGCCGTCGCGGACGGCCACGGCGGGCGCGTCGGCGGCGAGCATCGCGCTCAGCGCGTCGTACAGCGACGCGCCCAGCGGCACCGCCGGCAGGTCCGCCGCCCCGGGCGCGGGTGACCCGTCCGCGGCCGCGGGGCGCAGCGCGGCGGCCACCGGGGTGACCGCGAGGCGCCGGACGCCGCGGTCGGCCCCGACGAAGTCGGCCACGAACGCGGTGCCCGGCGCGCCGAGCAGGTCCGCGGGCCGGGCGTACTGCTCCAGCCGCCCGCCGGCCGACAGCACCGCGATGCGGTCCCCGAGCCGGACGGCCTCGTCCAGGTCGTGGGTGACCAGGACGATCGTCTTGCGCACCTCGGCCTGGAGCCGGCGGAACTCGTCGCGCAGCCGGCCCCGGGTGACCGGGTCGACCGCGGAGAACGGCTCGTCCATCAGCAGGACCACCGGGTCCGCGGCGAGCGCCCGCGCGACCCCGACCCGCTGCCGCTGGCCGCCGGACAGCTCGTGCGGGTACCGCCGCCCGTGCGTGGCCGGGTCCAGGCCGACCAGCTCCAGCAGCTCGTCGGCGCGGCGCCGGATCCGGGAGCGGGGCCAGCCGAGCAGCCGGGGTACCGCGCCCACGTTGGCGCGCACGCTCTGGTGCGGGAACAGCCCGACGTGCTGGATCACGTAGCCGATCCGCCGCCGCAGGGCGACGGGGTCGGCTTCGGCGGTGTCGGCGCCGTCGATCAGCACCCGGCCCGCCGTGGGCGTGACCAGTCGGTTGATCATGCGGAGGACGGTCGACTTCCCGCACCCCGAGGGGCCGATCAGCACCACCAGCTCGCCGGCCGGCACCTCCAGGGACAGCCCGGTCACCGCCTGGGTCCCGTCGTCGTACCGCTTGGCCAGCCCCTCCAGCGTGATCGCGGCGGGGCGGAGCGTGGGGGCGGGGTCCGCGGTACGGTCCACGTCATGTCCCTTCCGGTCGCCGGGGCGGCGCGGGTCGCGCCGGACAACCCGTGGTTCTCCTGGCGGTACGCCCAGGACAATGCCGACGCGGTCCTGGCGGCGCTGCGCGAGCACGTCGGCCTGACCGTGACGGCGGTGCTGGTCGCGGCCGTGGTGGCGGTGCCGCTGGCCGTCGCCGCGTACTGGTTCCGGCCGCTGACCGGGCCGATTCTCGCACTCGCCGGGGTGCTGTACACGGTGCCCTCGCTGGCGTTGTTCGCCTTCCTCGGGCCGTACCTGGGCATCCGGCCGCGCACGGTGCTGGTCGGCCTGGTGATCTACGCGCTGCTCGTCCTGGTCCGCGGCACGCTCGTGGGCCTGCGCGCGGTCCCGGAGCACGTGCGCGACGCCGCCCGCGGGCTCGGCTACGGCCGGCTGGCCCGGCTGCTGCGGGTGGAGCTGCCGCTGGCCCTGCCGGGCATCATGACCGGGCTGCGCCTGGCGACCGTGTCCACCGTGGCGCTGACCACCGTCGGCGTCCTCGTCGGCTACGGCGGCCTCGGCCAGCTCATCCTCGGCGGCTTCGACAACAACTTCTACCGCGCCCAGATCATGACCGGCACCGTGCTGTGCGTCGCGCTCGCGCTGGTCCTGGACCTGCTGCTGGCCGGCCTGGGCCACCTGGTCACGCCCTGGCTACGGCGCGCCGGGGGCCTCGGGTGAACCCGCTGGAGCAGGCCGCCCGCTGGCTCAACGACCCGCTGAACTGGACCAATCCGGACGGGATCCTCGCCCGGCTCGGCGAGCACCTGGCGCTGGCCGGGTCCGCGACGGCGCTGGCCTGCGCGGTCGGCCTGCCGCTGGGGCTGTGGCTCGGCCACCGGCACCGGGGCGGCGGCGCGCTCGTCACGGCCTCGAACGTGACGCTCGCGGTACCGACCCTGGCGCTGCTGACGATCCTGCCGCTGACGCCCCTGGGGTTCGGCCGGCCGGCGGTGGTGCTGGCGCTGACCGTCTTCGGGGTGCCGCCGCTGCTGGCCCACGCGTACACCGGCGTCCGCGAGGTGGACCCGCAGGTGCGCGACGCCGCCCGGGGGATGGGCCTGTCCGGCTGGCAGGTGTTCGCCCGGGTGGAGCTGCCGCTGGCGGTCCCGTACCTGGTCGGCGGGCTGCGCACGGCGGCGCTCCAGATCGTCGCGACGACCGCGCTGGCGGCGCTGGTCGGCGGCGGCGGGCTCGGGCAGATCATCAGCGCCGGCTTCGGTCTGACGATCGCCGCGGGCGGCGGCCAGATCCTGGCCGGCGGCCTGCTCGTGGCGGCCCTCGCCCTACTGGTGGAGGGCGGGCTCGCCGGGGCGCAGCGGCTGGTCGCGCCGCACCGCCGCCGGCCGGCGCCCTGAAACGACGGCGCGCCGGTCCCCCGGGCTCCGGTTGTGGGTCGCCCGGTCCGCGGGTCGCCAGTTGTGGGTGGCCCGGTCCGCGGGTCGCCAGTTGTGGGCGGCCCGGTCCGCGGGTCGCCCGGTCCCGCGCGGCGCGGCCGGCGCGGGTGCCCGCGGCGCGGTAGCGTCGGCGGATGCGGACGTCCTCGCGCGGCCCGGCCGCCCCCGCCCGCCGGCTCCCGGCGCGCCTCGCCCTGGCCCTCGCACTGGCCGCCGGACCGCTGGCCGGCTGCGGCGACCCCGGCTCGTCCGGCACCACCGCGGCGCCCGGCGCCAGCACCGGCGCCGGCTGCGCCCCGATGGCCGGCGACCGGCTGGTGATCCTGGCCGACGACCGCAGGCTCCAGACGGTCGACAACGTCGTCCCGGCAATCTTCGCCCCGGCGGCCACCCCGCCGCTGGTCGCGGCGCTGGACGCGGTCTCGGCCGCGCTGGACACGCCGAAGCTGGTCGCCCTCAACAAGGCCGTCGGAATCGACCGCGTCCCGGTGGCCGGGGCGGCGCGCGGCTTCGCCGAGACCGCCGGCCTGGCCGCCGCGGTGCGCGGCGGCGGCAGCGGCCCCGTCGTCATCGGCGCCGCCAACTTCCCGGAGAGCCAGACCCTGGGCGAGCTGTACCGGATCGCGCTGTCGGCCGCCGGCTTCCGGCCGACGGTGCGCGCGATCGGCAACCGCGAACTGTACGAGCCGGCGCTGGAGCGCGGGGAGATCCAGGTGGTGCCGGAGTACGTGGGCAGCCTGGCGGAGTTCCTCAACAAGAAGGTCAACGGCCCTGCCGCCGCACCGGTGGCCAGCAGCGACCTGGACCGGAGCATGGCCGCCCTGACCGCGCTGGGCGGCGGGGTCAAGCTGGCCTTCGGCAGGCCGTCGGCCGCGGCCGACCAGAACGCGTTCGCCGTCACCGCGGCGTTCGCCGACCGGTACGGCGTGCGGACCCTGTCGGAGTTCGCCGCGAAGTGCACGGGCGCCGCCACCGTCCTGGGCGGGCCGGCGGAGTGCCCGCAGCGCCCGTTCTGCCAGCAGGGCCTGGCGACGACGTACGGGCTCACGGTGGGCCGGTTCAGCGCGCTGGACGCGGGCGGGCCGCGGGTCAAGACCGCCCTGGCCAAGGGCGAGGTCACGATCGGGCTGGTGCTGACCTCCGACGCCCAGTTCGCGGCCGGCTGACCCCGGCGGCGAGGCCCTTGACAACGTACAACCGATCGGTTGTATATTGGAGTCGTGACCGAGGAGAGCGCCGACCGGGCGGACGCGATGTTCCACGCGCTCGCCGACCGGACCCGGCGGGACATCCTGCGCCGCGTGCTGGCGGGGGAGCACTCGGTCTCGGCGCTCGCGGCGGCGTACGACATGAGCTTCGCCGCGGTCCAGAAGCACGTCGCCGTGCTGGCGAAGGCCGGCCTGCTGACCAAGCGCCGCCGCGGCCGCGAGCAGTTGGCCAGCGGCGACGTGGCGGCGGTGCGGTCGGTGGCGTCCATGCTCACCGCGCTCGAACAGGTCTGGCGCGGCCGCATCGCCCGGATCGACGTACTCATCGCGCCCGACCCCGACCAGGAGGATTGACATGCCCGTCACCGACGTCCGACACGACCTCGACGCCCTGACCCTGACCATCACGGCCGACTTCGCCGCCCCCGTGGCGCGGATCTGGCAGGTCTACGCCGACGCCCGCCAACTGGAGAAGGTGTGGGGTCCGCCGACGTACCCCGCCACCGTGGTCGACCACGACCTGCGGCCCGGCGGCCGCGTGACGTACTACATGACCGGCCCCGAGGGCGACAAGCACGCCGGCTACTGGCTGGTCACGGCCGTCGACGAGCCGGTCAGCTTCGCCTTCGAGGACGGCTTCGCCGACCTGGACTTCCAGCCGAACCCGGACCTGCCGGTCTCCCGCAACGTCTTCACCTTCGCCGCGCGCGACGGCGGCACCCGGGCGACGTACGTCAGCACGTACACCTCGGCCGAGGCGCTCCAGCAGGTCCTCGACATGGGCATCGTAGAGGGCGCCTCCGCGGCGATCGCCCAGATCGACGACCTGCTCGCCGCCTGACCGCCGCCGCCCGCGGCCCGGCCCGGGCGGCCCGCGGCGGCGGCCGGCCCGGCGGTCAGGGCGGCCGGCCGGGCGGTCAGGGCCGGGTGAGGACGACGAGCTGCCGGGTCGCCCGGGTCATGGCGACGTACCGGTCGACGGCGCCCGCGACCCCGCCGCCGAACGCCGCCGGGTCGACCAGCACCACCAGGTCGAACTCCAGCCCCTTGGCCAGCTCCGGGGTCAGCGACCGGACGCGGGGCGCCGCGGGGAACGCGCGGTCGCCGATGACGCAGGCGACGCCCCCGGGGTGGGCGGCGAGCCAGTCGTCGACGATCCCGGGCAGGTCGTCCACGGACCCGTGGACGACGGGGACCCCGGTGCGCCGGACGGAGGTCGGCACGTTGGCGTCCGGCAGCGCGGCCCGGATGACCGGCGCGGCCTCCGCCATGACCTCCTCGGGCGTCCGGTAGTTGATGCTCAGGGAGGCCAGGTCGACCCGGTCGAGCCCGACCCGGGCGAGCCGCTCCCGCCACGTCTCCGCGAACCCGTCCCGGGCCTGGGCGCGGTCGCCGACGACGGTGAAGCTGCGCGACGGGCAGCGCAGCAGCAGCATCTGCCACTGCGCGTCGGTCAGCTCCTGGGCCTCGTCCACGACGACGTGGGCGAACGGCCCGGTCCGCGGGTCGGGTGCCGCCCCGGGCGCGGCGGACCCGTCGACCAGGGCGTCGTGGAAGTCGTCGCCGCGCAGCATCGTGACCAGGCCGACGCCGTACTCGTCGTCGACGGACTCGATCAGGTCGTCCACGACCCGGGTCATCCGCGCCCGCGCGGTGGCCACCGCGGCCTCCTGCCGGCGCCGCCGCCCCGCCGCCGCCGGGTCGCCGAGCCGCTGCCGCGCCGCGTCCAGCAGCGGCAGGTCCGCCACCGTCCACGCCCGCGGTGCGGCGCGCTGGAGCGCGCGGACCTGCGCGTTGTCCAGCCACGGGGCGCACCGGCGCAGGTAGGCGGGCACCGACCACAGGTCCCCGACCAGCTCGGCGGGGTCGAGCAGCGGCCAGGCGCGGTGCAGCGCCGCGCGCAGCGCCCGGTTCCCGTGCAGCGACCGGCGCAGCAGGTGCGCCGGCTCGTCGCCGTCGTACCGGTCCACCAGGATCCCGACCAGCGCGTCCCAGATCCGCTCGCGCGCCTCGTTGTGCGGGGTGCCGGGCTCCGGCGCGTCGAAGGCGTCGGCCCAGTCGTCGGCGGTCAGCCGGATGTCGGCGTCGTCGGTGGCCACCGTCATCGGCGCGCGCGGCGGCTCCTCGTAGAACCGGACCGCCGCCTCGACCGCCCGCACCATGTCCGCCGACGACTTCAGGCGGGCGACCCGCGGGTCGGTCTCCGCGACCGCCGCGGCTCCCTCCGGGACGAGGTCGCGCAGGGTGCAGGTCTGCACGCCCTCCTCGCCGAGGCTGGGCAGGACGTCGGCGACGTAGGTCAGGTACGGCTGGTGCGGGCCGACGAACAGCAGGCCGCCCCGGCGGTGCCGCAGGCGCGGGTCGGCGTACAGCAGGTACGCGGCCCGGTGCAGGGCGACGACGGTCTTGCCGGTACCCGGGCCGCCGTCGACCACCAGCGTGCCGCGGGAGCCCGCCCGGATGACGGCGTCCTGGTCGGCCTGGATGGTGCCGAGCACGTCCCGCATCCGGGCCGAGCGGTCGGCGCCGAGGCTGGCGATGAACGCGGACTGGTCGTCCAGCGCCGCGAGCCCCTGCGCCGCGTCCGCGGCGAACACCTCGTCCCAGTAGTCGGTGATCCGGCCGCCGGTCCAGCGGTACCGGCGGCGGCGCGCCAGGCCCATCGGGTCGGCGTGGGTCGCGGCAAAGAACGGGGCGGCCGCCGGGGACCGCCAGTCGAGCAGCAGCGGGTTGCCGGCGCCGTCCTTAAGCCCCAGGCGTCCGATGTAGACGGGGGCGGAGCCGTCCGCGCCGACGGTGTGCCCCAGGCACAGGTCCACGCTGAACCGCCGCAGCAGGCGCAGGCGGTCGGTCAGCCGGCGGACCTCCTGGTCCCGGTCCAGTGCCTGCTGGCCCAGCCCGCCGGGGGCGCGGCGGGCGGCGGCGAGGCGGTCGGACAGGTCGGCCAGCAGCGACTCCAGGCTCGCCGCGACCGCGGCGAGGTGCCGGTCGTCGGCGTCGACCAGGCGCGGGTCGGCCTTGGCGGACAGGTGCGGGGGGAGGTCGAACGCGCTGGTGGCGGTCGGGGAGTTCACGGCGTCGGCTCCGATCTGTGTCGCTGGCGACCGCGGCGCCGGCAATTTGCCGGTGGCCGCCGTGCGCGGCACGTCCTGCATTTCTGCGGATTCTGCCCTGGGCCGATGATTCTGGGGCATTACCGGGGCCTTGCCGCAAGCCCCCCTCGGTGCTATAAATTAGAAATGGAGAGGGACGCCCCTCTCCATTTTTCTTTGCCTGTTCCTGCGAACGGTGCGCACCGTCGCGGCTCCGAATCCGTGGCTTTCGAATCCCCGCATCGACGCGCGTCTGTGTCGTCATGCGCCCGGCGGGGTACCAGGGGAGCCAGTGGCACCCAGGGACAGGGAGAAATGCGCGATGGACATCGAAGCCTACGAGCCGGACCTCGACGAAGTACTGGAGCGGGTCGTACCCGCGCCGCTGGGCCTGCACCACGCCCCCGCGCCGATGCCGGGCACCCACGAGGTCCGGGGGCCGCACGCGGCCGACCTCCCCGTCGAGACCTACGCCTGAGCCGCCGCGGGCGTCAGGTCGCGTAGGGGGTGACCAGCACGGCCCGGCCGACGGTGTGCCTGGTCAGGTGGAACGCGACCATCGCCGCCGAGGCGTCCGCCGGCACCTCCAGCGCCGGCACCGCGACCGCGTGCACCGCGAAGACGTACCGGTGCCCCGGCCCCGGCGGCGGCGCCGCGCCGCAGTAGCGGGCCTCGCCGAAGTCGTTGCGGACGGCGCGCGCGCCCGGCGGCGGCGGCGCGCCCCGCTCCACGGCCGTGACCGCGGCGGGGACGTCGACCGTCAGCCAGTGCCAGAAGCCGCAGCCGGTGGGCGCGTCCGGGTCGTAGCAGGTGAGGGCGAAGCTGCGGGTCGGGGCGGGGAAGCCCGCCCAGGCGAACTGCGGCGAGAGGTTGTCGTGGTCCAACGCGTGCCGGTCCGGCAGCGGCACCCCGTCGGCGATGTCGGCGCTCGTCAGTGCGAAGCCGGGGACGGGCGGGAGGAAGTCGTAGGGCAGCGGGGCGCGCATCGGGACTCCTCGGGATTGTCGGATCCACCGCGATCCTGACACGGGCGCCCGGAACCGTTCGCCGGAACGGGCACATCGCCGGGGTGGCCTCCGCGTCCATTCGCAGTGTCGGGACTTTCGATTGTCGGAGCAGGAGCGGCTTCGACAGAATTCAGTCGCCTCTTTCTGGCGGTACGGGACGACGTGGTCGATGTCGCCCGGAACCGTTGCACCGCGACCTTTCTCACGGATTCCGAGCCCCGGGTCGGGCCCGCATCTGCTGCGCTCCGGCGGCCCGCTGCCGATACGGTACGCAGGGGTACTCATGGAGAACATCACGGCGCACGCCGTCCGGCTGCTGGAGGAGACGCAGAGCGGCGCGGTGGACGAGGTGCTGCCGTTGGCCGAGCGCCTCCTGCGGGCCGAGACCGGCGACCTGGCCGACGGGCGCGCGGCGTACCACTTCGTCCGCGCCGTCTCGTTCGCCGTCCTGCACCAGTGCCGCGAGGGCATCGCCGCCGCGGACCTGATGATCGCCGCCGCCGCGCGCGAGGGCAGCGCCGGCTGGTCGGCCTGCGCGCTGTCGCTGCGCGGCGAGCTGCGGCTGCGGCTCGGCGAGGACGAGATCGGCGAGTACGACATCGACGCCGTCCTGCGCGACCTGGTCGCCGCCGACGCCGCCCTGAACCGGGCCGAGCCCGACCTGGTGGTCCTGGGAAACGCCCATACCGGCCTCGCGCTGACCTACCACACCCTGCGCCTGTACGAACTGGCCGGACCGCACTACCTGGCGGCGTACGAGGCGAGCGTCCAGGCGCCGGTCGAGACCGGGAACCCGTCG
The DNA here is from genome assembly GCF_014647915.1 of Pilimelia terevasa. Lineage (GTDB taxonomy): Bacteria > Actinomycetota > Actinomycetes > Mycobacteriales > Micromonosporaceae > Pilimelia > Pilimelia terevasa. Next base: position 31,654 of record NZ_BMQC01000009.1, on the reverse strand, counting down.
ATGTGGCTCGTCAACCTGGCCAACCTCCACCTGGAGTGGGCCATGGAGCTGTACCAGGTCGACCAGGTCGCGGACGCCGAGAAGCACGTCGCCGAGTCCGGCGCGTACGGGCTGCGGGCCGCCGCGGAGGCCGCCGGCCCCGCCGCGGCCGGCTGGCGCGCGCGGGGGCTGCTCTACGACGCCTGCCGGCGCGCGGCCGGCGACGACCCCGCCGAGGGGGCCGCCGACATCGCCCGGCTGCTGGCGGAGATCGGGGCCGCCGGGGAGACGGGCGAGGAGCTCGGCCTGGCGCCCGTGTGCCAGGCGTGGGGGCTGGACCGGGCGGGGCGGCCGGCCGAGGCGCTCGCCGTCCTGGACGCCGCCCTCGCGCAGGTCGCCGGGTCGGGCGACTGGCTGCCCACGGCCGCCGCCCGGCGGACCCAGGTCACGCTGCTCGCCGCCCGGGGCGCGGCGGGCGCCGCCGCCGGGCTGGCCTACGGCGACCTGCTGGCCGCCGCGATGTGGCGGCAGCGCCAGCGGACCCTGCACACGGTGGCGACGATGGTCTCGTACGAGGCCCTGCGCGGCGAGCACGAGACGGTCGCCCGGGCCGCGGAGACCGATCCGTTGACCGGGGTGGCCAACCGGCGCGGGCTCGACCGGGCGGTGGCGGCGCTGGTCCGCCAGTCCGGCCCGGCGGCCGGCCGACCGGTCGCCGCGCTGGCCATCGACCTGGACAAGTTCAAGCCGGTCAACGACTCGCGGGGCCACGCCGCGGGCGACGCCGCGCTGCGCGCCGTGGCGCGGACCCTGGCGGCCTGCGTCCGCGACGGCGACCTGGTGGCCCGGATCGGCGGCGACGAGTTCGCCGCCCTGCTGCCCGGGGTCGAGCTGGCCGGCGCCGCGGCCGTCGCCCGGCGGATGGTCGACGCCGTCCGGGCGGCGGCCGACTGCCCGGTGACCCTGAGCATCGGGGTGGCCGGCGGCGCGGCGGGGCAGGTGCCGGCCACTCTCGACCGCGCCGACCACGCGATGTACGTCGCCAAGCGGGCCGGCGGCGACCGTGCCGCGGCGGACCCGCCGGTGCCCGAGGCGGGCGTCACAGTTTCCCCGGGTATCGACCGGTCGCCTTCCTCCACTGTGGCACCTAGGCTGACGGGTAGCCCGGACGACACTGCCTAGCCGTCCGGCACCACGGGAGGAACCTCAAATGATCAGCATCAGGAGCACGCTCGTGTCCGCTGCCGCGGCCGCGGCGCTCGTCTTTACCGGTGTGGCGGTCGCTTCGCCCGCGAGCGCGGCCGAAGCCCGCTCCGTGCAGACCTTCAGGAACGTGGCGACGGGCTTCTGCCTGGACAGCAACGCCGCGAAGGCCGCCTACACGCACGACTGCAACGGCGGCAACTACCAGAAGTGGAACGTCAGCTCCGGGGGCGGCGTCGTCCTCAGGAACGTGGCGACGGGCTTCTGCCTGGACAGCAACGCCGCGAAGGCCGCCTACACGCACAGCTGCAACGGCGGCAACTACCAGAAGTGGACGGTGCTCCGCCGCGGCGGCGACGTCGGCTTCAAGAACGTCGCCACCGGCTTCTGTCTCGACAGCAACGCCGCCAAGCAGCTCTACACGCACGACTGCAACGGCGGCAACTACCAGTGGTGGAGGTGATCGGCTCACCCTGAGCTGATCCTCCTGTCTCCCCGTGCCGGCGTCCCTCAGGGGCGCGGGTGCGGGGAGACCCCGTTGCGGCGCCCCGGCACCTGTCCGCGCGCGGCCACCCGCCCGGGCGGGCAGCGTCAGGAATCCGCGCCCCGCGCGTGGAGCCGGGCGGCCTGGCGCGTCAGGTGGTCGCGCTCGGCGAGCGTGGTCGCCTGGCGGGCCGCCTCCGCGTACAACCGCGCGGCCGTCACCGCGTCCCCGTCGCGCTCGTGCAGGTACGCCGCCACGGCGGTGTGCCGCGGCAGCGTGTCGTCCAGCGCGGCGAGCGCCGCCAACCCGGCGCGCGGCCCGTCGGCCTCGCCGACGGCCACCGCCCGGTTGAGCCGGACGACCGGGCTGTCGGTCAACCCCGCGAGCACGTCGTACCACTCCACGATCTGTACCCAGTCGGTCTCCGCCGCCGCGGGCGCGTCGGCGTGCAGCGCCGCGACCGCCGCCTGGGCCTGGAACTCGCCCACCCGGTCCCGGGCGAGCGCGCCCTGGAGAATGGCGACGCCCTCGGCGATCGCCGCGGTGTCCCACCGACCGCGGTCCTGGTCGGCGAGCGGCACGAGGCTGCCGTCGGGCGCGGTCCGGCTCGCCCGCCGCGCGTGGTGCAGCAGCATCAGGGCCAGCAGCCCGGCCACCTCGGGGTGGTCGCTCGCGGCCGCGAGCTGCCGGGTGAGCCGGATGGCCTCGGCGGCGAGGTCGACGTCGCCGGAGTAGCCCTCGTTGAAGACGAGGTAGAGCACGCGCAGCACGGTGGCCACGTCGCCGGGCCGGTCGAACCGCACGCCGGACACGGTCCGCTTGGCCCGGCTGATCCGCTGCGCCATGGTCGCCTCGGGCACCAGGTACGCCCGGGCGATCTGGCGGGTGGTCAGCCCGCCGACGGCGCGCAGGGTGAGCGCGACCGCGGATGACGGCGTCAGCGACGGGTGGGCGCACAGGAAGTAGAGCCGGAGCGTGTCGTCCACCGCGGTCGCCGGGCCGGGCGCCGGCTCGTCGCCGACGGCGCTCTCCCGCCGGCGCCGGGCGGCGTCCGCGCGGGTGGCGTCGAGGAACCGGCGCCAGCCCACGGTGACCAGCCAGCCGGTCGGGTCCCGCGGCGGGTCGGCCGGCCAGGCGTGGACCGCCTCGACCAGCGCCTCCTGGACGGCGTCCTCGGCCGCCGCGAAGTCGGCCCCGCGGCGGACGAGGACGCCGAGCACGACCGGCGCGAGGCGCCGCAGCAGCGCCTCGTCCAGCGCGGGGGTCACTCCGTGATGGTGGGCGGGGAGGTGAGGAAGGGGCGTACCTCCAGCCACTCGTGGATGGGGCGCCCGCCCGCGCCGGGGGCGGCCGACAGCTCCCCGGCCAGCGCGACGGCGCGGTCGCGGCTGTCGACGTCGATCACCATCCAGCCGGCGATGAGGTCCTTGGTCTCGGCGAACGGGCCGTCGGTGACCGGCGGCCGGCCCTCGCCGTCGTACCGGACGAACATCCCGTCGGGGGCGAGCGCCTGGCCGTCGACGAACTCGCCGGTCTCCTCCAGCCGGTGCGCGAAGTCGTTCATGTACTGCACGTGCGCCGCGATCTCCTCCGGCGTCCACCTGTCCATGGGGACGTCGTTGACCGGGGCAGGGGCGCCGCGGTAGTGCTTGAGCAGCAGGTACTTCGCCATCGTGTCTCTCCTCGGTACGGCTGCGACCCATTGTGGCCGCGGGTACCCGGGGGACGGAGCCGGTCCGGGGTTCTCGACATCCGGCGCCGCGAATTTTTTCCGCGGCGCCGCTCAGCGCAGGGCGACCAGTACCGTGTCGTCGCCGGACCGCCACACCACCCCGACCTCGGCGAAGCCCGCCGCCCGCAGCAGCCGGGCGTGGGTGGCCGTGCTCAGGTCCGCCTCGTCGGAGTGGGCGTAGCCGCGGGCGCGCCGCTGCGCGACCGGCCCGGCCAGCTCGGGCGCCGCCTCGACGGCGGCCCACCAGGCAGCCCAGTCCTCGTTCTCCTCGACCCCGGCGCGCGCCGCCCGGGCCTTGCGCACCAGCCGGGCCAGCGCCCGCACGCCGGGCTGGTCGTCGTACAGGTGGTCGGCGTTGACCAGCACCCCGCCCGGCCGGACCAGCGCGCCCAGCCGCCGGTACAGCGCGCCGAGGTCGGACTCGCTGAGCCAGTGCAGCGCGGTGGTGGAGAGCGCGGCGTCCAGCGGCCCGGCGAGCCCCGCCTGCGCGGGCCAGTCGGCGGCGCGCAGGTCGGCGTGCGCGAAGCGGGCCGCCGCCGGGTGCGCGGCCTCCGCCAGGGCCAGCAGGACCGGGTCGGCGTCGACGCCGACGATCTCGGCGGCGGGCAGCCGGCGGGCCAGCCGGGCGGCGAGCGAGCCGGGTCCGCAGCCGACGTCGAGGATGCGCGGGGCGGGCCGGTCGGCCAGGGCGGCGGTGACCACGTCGCCGATGACGGTGAACCGCTCCTCCCGGTCGGCCAGGTACCGCTCCTGCTGCCGGTCCCAGCGGGCCACCCAGTCCCGTGCCCTCGTCGCGTCCAGCATCGGCCACTCCTCCCCGTCGGTAATGAGCCGATGCTAGTACGGCTCATTACCGCGGCGGTAGGGGCGAGGCGCGGTCCCGGTGGTCAGCGCGGCGGCGCGCCGTAGGTGACGCGGCGGACCAGCGACTCGAACGGCCCCCGTCGCCCCGTCCGGCGCAGCCACCCGGCCAGCAGGACGGTCGCCGCCCAGGTCGCGGCGGCCAGCAGGGCGGTACCGGCGACGGTCAGCGTGCCGGAGAGGTCCAGCAGGAACGGGGTGAACACCAGCGCCCAGACCGGGGACTGGGCCAGGTAGCAGGTCATCGACCGCTGGCCGGTGGCGGCGACCGCGTCGGTGACCGGCCGGCGCGCCCGGGTAGGGAGCCAGTCGGCGAGCAGGGCGAACAGCGCGGCGTAGCCGAGGCCGCCGAGCACCCCCGTCACCCCGTGCAGCGAGCTGTACAGCGCGGCCGTCCCGTCGCCGGGCACCGGCGTCGCGCCCGCGAGCACCAGCGCCACCGGCTGCGCGCCGAGGATCGCCGCCCCGAGGCCGGCGGCGGCGGTGACCCGCAGCAGCGTCCGGTGCCGGGACGGCGCCTCCAGGACGCGGCGGCGGCCCGCCCACAGGCCGAGCACGAACGGGCCCAGGAAGCCGATCGGTCCGGCCAGCGCCACGACCAGCGACAACTGGGCGCGGAGCACGACCGCGGCGGCCGGGTCGGGGGGCAGCAGCGCGGGCTCGGGCGGTGCGACGTGCAGGGCGGAGTCGCCCGGTAGCGCCAGGAGCAGCAGGTGCAGCACGGCGACCACCAGCAGCCACCGGTCCCGCCAGCGCACCAGGAGCGCGCCGACGAGCAGCAGCACGCCGTACGCGGTCAGGATGTCCCCGGCGAAGAGCAGGACCGCGTGGAGCAGGCCGACCGCGACCAGCACCAGGCTGCGCCGCCACAGCAGCCGGCGCACCCGCCGCGGGCCGGCGGCCCGCTGCCGGTCGGCGATCCGGGCGACGCCGTAGCCGAACAGGAGCCCGAACATCGGGAAGGCGCGGCCGTCGACGAAGGTTGACAGCAGCCAGGTGACCGCCGAGTCCAGCCCCGACCCGTCCTGGGGGTAGCCGCCGCGCACGGTGGCGCCCCGCAGGAAGTGGTGCGAGTTGGCCAGGGCGATGAACAGCAGCATGAACCCCCGGGCCAGGTCCGGCCCGGGGGCCCGGGCGGCGAGCGGCGTCGCCCGGGCCGGCCCGGCCGGTTCAGTCAACGAGGTCGAACCGGTCGAGCTCCATGACCTTGCTCCACGCGGCGACGAAGTCGGTCACGAACTTCTCGTCGGCGTCCCGGCTGGCGTAGACCTCGGCGAGGGACCGTAGCTGCGAGTGGGAACCGAAGGCCAGGTCGACGGCGGTGGCCGTCCAGCGCAGGTCGTCGGTGGCCGCGTCGCGGATCTCGTAGACGTGCTCCCGGTCCGCCGACGCCCGCCACCGGGTCCCCGGGGCGAGCAGGTTGGCGAAGAAGTCGGTGGTCAGCGCGCCGGGCCGGTCGGTCAGCACGCCGTGCGGACTGCCGTCGGCGTTGGCCCCGAGGACGCGCAGGCCGCCGACGAGCACGGTCATCTCCGGCGCGGTCAGGCCGAGCAGGTACGCCCGCTCGACCAGCAGCGTCTCCGGCGGCAGCTTCTCGCCCGGCCGCAGGTAGTTGCGGAACCCGTCGGCGCGCGGCTCCAGGACCCGGAAGGACTCGGCGTCGGTCTGCTCCGCGGCGGCGTCGGTGCGGCCCGGCCGGAACGGCACGGTCACCTTGACCCCGGCGGCGTGCGCCGCCTGCTCGACGGCCGCCGCACCGGCCAGCACGACGAGGTCGGCCAGCGAGATCCGCGCGCCGCCGGAGTCGTGGAACTCCCGCCGCACCTCCTCCAGCGTGTCCAGCACCCGCGCGAGCTGGGCGGGCTGGTTGACCTCCCAACTGCGTTGGGGTTCGAGGCGGATCCGGCCGCCGTTGGCGCCGCCCCGCTTGTCGGTGGACCGGAAGCTCGCCGCGGCCGCCCAGGCGGTGGCGACCAGTTCGGCAGTGGTGAGGCCGGAGGCCAGGACCCGGGCCTTGAGGGCGGCGATGTCGGCGTCGCCGACCAGGGCGTGGTCGACGGCCGGCACCGGGTCCTGCCAGAGCTGCGGTGCGGGGACCCACGGGCCGAGGAAGCGGGTCACCGGGCCCATGTCGCGGTGCAGCAGCTTGTACCAGGCCTTGGCGAAGGCCAGCGCGAACGCGTCGGGGTGCGCCAGGAAGTGGCGGGAGATCTTCTCGTACGCCGGGTCGACGCGCAGCGCCAGGTCGGTCGTGAGCATCGTCGGCCGGTGCCGGCGGGCCGGGTCGTACGGGTCCGGGATGATCGCCTCGGCGTCCCGGGCGACCCACTGCTTCGCCCCGGCCGGGCTGGTGGTCAGCTCCCACTCGTACCCGAACAGGATCTCGAAGAAGCGGTTGCTCCACTGTGTCGGGCGGTCGGTCCAGGTCACCTCCAGGCCGCTGGTGATCGTGTCGGCACCCCGCCCGCTGCCGTGGCTGCTCAGCCAGCCGAGTCCCTGCGCCTCCAGCGGGGCGGCCTCGGGCTCGGGTCCGACGTGGTCGTCGGCGCTGCCGGCGCCGTGGGTCTTGCCGAAGGTGTGGCCCCCGGCGATGAGGGCGACGGTCTCCTCGTCGTTCATCGCCATCCGCGCGAACGTCTCCCGGATGAAGTGGGCCGCCGCCGCCGGGTCGGCGTTGCCGCGCGGCCCCTCCGGGTTGACGTAGATCAGCCCCATCTCGGTCGCGCCGACCTCGTCCGCCATCGTCGCGTCGCCGACGTACCGCTCGTCGCCGAGCCAGGCGTCCTCGGGGCCCCAGAAGATCTCTTCGGGCTCCCAGACGTCCGCGCGGCCGAAGCCGAAGCCGAAGGTCTCGAAGCCCATCGACTCCAGGGCCACGTTCCCGGCGAGCACCAGCAGGTCGGCCCAGGAGACCCGCTGGCCGTACTTCTGCTTGACCGGCCACAGCAGCCGGCGGGCCTTGTCGAGGTTGGCGTTGTCGGGCCAGCTGTTGAGCGGGGCGAACCGCTGGCTGCCGTCGCCGGCCCCGCCCCGGCCGTCGTGGATGCGGTACGTGCCGGCGGCGTGCCAGCTCAGCCGGATCATCAGACCGCCGTAGTGGCCGAAGTCCGCCGGCCACCAGTCCTGGGAGGTGGTGAGCACCTCGGCGACGTCCCGCTTCAGGGCCTCGACGTCGAGCTTGGCGAACTCCCGCGGGTACCGGAAGTCCGCGCCCAGCGGATTGCCCCGGGGGGAGTGGGCGTGCAGTACCGACAGGTCCACCTGGTTCGGCCACCAGTCCCGGTTGGTGCGCGGGCGCCCGCCGGTCCTCGGCGTCGGCGAGTCGATCACCGGGTTCTCGCTCTCGCTGCCGTGCGCGGTCGCGGACTCCGGCGCGACCGGGCAGCCGGCCGCCGCCTTCTGGTCCACCCCCTGCGCGCTGGAGGGGGCGTTGTCCTGTGGGTTGCTCATCTGCTTCCTTCCCAAGGTCGGCTCACTGGGCGGTGCGTGCGGTGGCGCAGTCCGGGCAGGTGCCCCAGTAGACGACCTCCGCCTCGTCGATGACGAAGTCGTGGTCGTCGGCAGCGGTGAGGCAGGGGGCGTGGCCGACGGCGCAGTCGACGTCGGCGATCGCGCCGCAGGAGCGGCACACGACGTGGTGGTGGTTGTCCCCGACCCGCGACTCGTAGCGGGCGGTGGCACCGGCGGGCTGGATGCGCCGGACCAGGCCGGCGGCGGTGAGTGCCCGCAGTACGTCGTAGACGGCCTGGTGCGACACCCGCGGGTGGTCGGCCCGGACCAGCGCGATCACCGTGTCGGTGTCGACGTGCGGGTGGTCCCGGAGCGCGGCGAGCACCGCCAGCCGAGGCCGGGTCACCCGCAGCGAGACCCCCCGCAACTGCGCCGCGAGGTCGGACGTCATGCGGCCCACGATAGCCCACTTATCTAGAGCTGTTCAAGATTTCGCCGTCGGTCGATCCCGCCGTCACCGACCGGCGCGGCGGCGGCGGTCATCCGTCCACACAGGGCGCGTTTCGCCGCGCGGCCCCGCGGGTAGCCCGGCTGAGTCGGGTCAGTCCTGCACAGTCCGCCCAAGAGGAGCAGGTCAGGTGGAATCCAACAAGCCGGTCGAAGTGATCAAGGAAGCGGTGGAGGCCGTGGCGGAGGCCGTCGCCGGTACCCCGCCCGTCGTGGTGCCCGGGGCGCCGGGCAGCGAGTCGCCGCCGGTGGCGGAGCCCACCGCGCCGCGGGATCCGCCGCCCCCGGGGCCCGAGCAGGGCGCCCCGGAGACGCGCTCGCCGACCGGCGCCGACACCGGCGCGCCGCGGGCGGCGTGCGGCCAGCAGGGCGCGTACCTCACCACCGCGCAGGGCGCCCGCCTGCGCGACACCGACCACTCCCTCAAGGCCGGCCCGCGCGGCCCCGTGCTCCTGCAGGACCACCACCTGCGCGAGAAGATCACCCACTTCGACCACGAGCGGATCCCCGAGCGCGTCGTCCACGCGCGCGGCGCGGGCGCGCACGGCCGGTTCCGCGCCTACGGCACCGCCGCGGAGGTGACCCGGGCCGGGTTCCTCCAGCGGGACCGCGAGACGCCGGTGTTCGTCCGGTTCTCCACGGTGCTCGGGTCGCGCGGCTCCGCCGACACGGTGCGGGACACCCGCGGCTTCGCGACGAAGTTCTACACCGACGAGGGCACCTTCGACCTGGTCGGCAACAACATGCCCGTCTTCTTCGTCCAGGACGCCATCAAGTTCCCCGACATCATCCACGCGGCCAAGCCGCACCCGGACCGCGAGATCCCGCAGGCGCAGAGCGCCCACGACACATTCTGGGACTTCGTCTCGCTGCACACCGAGGCGCAGCACCACGCCCTCTGGAACATGTCCGACCGGGGCATCCCGCGCTCGTACCGGACCATGGAGGGCTTCGGCGTCCACACCTTCCGGCTGGTCAACGAGGCGGGACAGACGTCGCTGGCCAAGTTCCACTGGAAGCCGAAGCTCGGCGTGCACTCCCTGGTCTGGGAGGAGGCCCAGCTCCTGGGCGGCGTCGACCCGGACTACCACCGCCGGGACCTGTACGACGCGATCGAGGCCGGCGCGCTGCCCGAGTGGGAGCTGGGCCTGCAGGTCTTCCCGGACACGCCGGAGGAGACCTTCGCCGGCATCGACCTGCTCGACGCCACCAAGCTGGTCCCGGAGGAGCTGGCCCCGGTACAGCCGGTCGGGCGCCTGACCCTCACCCACACGCCGACGAACTTCTTCGCCGAGACCGAGCAGGTCGCCTTCCACCTCGGCAACCTGACCCCCGGCATCGACGTCACCAACGACCCGCTGCTGCAGGGCCGGCTGTTCTCCTACCTGGACACCCAGCTCACCCGCCTCGCCGGCCCGAACTTCCCGCAGATCCCGATCAACCGGCCGCACGCGCCGGTCAACGACATGCTGCGCGACGGCTTCCACCAGCAGGCGGTGCACACCGGCGTGGCCCCCTACCGGCCGAACACCCTCGACGGCGGCAACCCGTTCCCCGCCGACGACGCCACGCACGCGTTCCTCGACGTGCCGGTGACCGTCGCGGAGGCACCCAAGGTCCGGGCCGCCCCGGCGTCCTTCGACGACCACTACAGCCAGGCCCGGCTGTTCTGGCTGAGCATGACGCCGGTGGAGCGCGCGCACATCGTGCAGGCGTACACGTTCGAGCTGGGCAAGTGTCACCACCAGGCGATCCGGGAGCGGCAGCTCCAGTGTCTGGCCAACATCGACGCCGTGCTGTGCGCGCAGGTCGCCGCCGGGCTCGGGCTCCCGGCGCCAGAGCCGACCGCGCCGCCCGCGCAGGTCCAGCCGAGCCCCGCGCTGTCGCAGGTCGGCGGCCGCTGGCCGGTCGACGGGCGCACCGTCGGCATCGTGGTGGACGCCGACGGCGACCTCGACGGCGTCGAGGCGGTGCGGGCGGCGGTGTCGGCCGCCGCGATGGTGCCGCTGCTGATCGCGGTGCGCGGCGGCGCGGCGGGCGGAATGCCGGTGCAGCGGACGTTCGCCACCGCCCGCTCGGTCGAGTACGACGCGCTCGTCCTCGCCGGGGCGCCGGCACCCGGGCCCGACGCGACGCCCGCCCGGGACGCCAAGGCCGGCGCGGCGGGGGCCGCGCCGGTGGACCCGCGGGTCCTGCTGCTGGTCGACGAGTGCTGGCGGCACGGCAAGGCGGTCGGGGCGTGGGGGGAGGGCGCCGCGGTACTGCGGCAGGCCGGCGTCGCCGGCACCCCCGGCGTGGTCACCGCGGACACCGGGACCGCGGCGCTCGACGCCGTCGTGGACCTGCTGGGCGCGCACCGGGTCTGGCAGCGCTTCCCCGCCCCGCCGGCCTGACCGGCGGCGCGGGTCCGCCGCCCGGCGGCTACCGGGCGGCTTCGCGCGCGCGGGCCGGCGGGCGGCGGACCACCTGCGGCGCCGTCGCCTCCCGGCCGGCGTGCCGCAGCATCGCCCGGACCACCGCCGGGTGCGCCAGCCGCACCAGGGCCAGGTACCCGCGCCCGACCCGGGTGCGCGCCGCGGCCACGGTGGAGACCGTGACCGTGGTGGCCCCGGGTCCCGGCGCGACGAGGACGCTGACCCGGAAGTCCAGGTGCGCGGCGTCGGTGCCCAGCAGCACCTCGCCGTCGCCGGTCGCCAGGGTGTCGAACGCCGTCGCGCCCTCGGGCGCCACCCCGACCAGCGGCGCGAGGGCGTTGCGCAGCCGCAGGAGCGCGGCGACGGCCGGCGGCGGCCTGCGGAAGACGGCGTCCGCCCAGTCCTGGGGGTCCGCGGACGTCCCGGGCGGGACGCGCAGGGAGTACGCGTCGGCGAGGTCGCGGCGCGCCGGGCACTCCCGCAGCAGCCGGGCCCCGGCCGGGACCGGCACCGCCCGGACGCGGACGCTCTCGGCGGCCGCCGCCCGGCGCACCGGCCACGGGTACCGCACCGGCGCGCGGACGCCGCCCGTGACGTGCCGCTCGGCGTTGTCGAGCAGGTGCTCCACCACCGCGTCGTGGCACTGCCGAACCAGCAGCGGCCAGAGCAGCCGCATGGCGCCGGTGGGCCGGCCCTCCAGCCGGTGCCGGATCACGCAGCGGTCCGGCCCGCGCTCCTGTACCTCGAAGACGTGGACGCCGGTCAGCCCGATGGCCGGGTCGAACGCGCACGCGAGGAGGCGACCCGGCTCGTAGCGGGTGACCCGGTAGCGGATGGCGCCGTGGCCGCCGGCCGCGCCGACGCCGAGCGGCCGATCCAGGAGTACGGGCCGCCAGGTCGGGGACGGCCAGAGCGGGTCGTCGGCCGAGGCGAGCCGGTCCAGCAGGCGGCCGACCCGGTCGGCCGGGACGGGCAGCGCGCGTTCGTGGACGTTGCGGATCGCCGGGGTGTCGCCGGTAGCCATGGTGACCTCCGTACGGTGCCGTATGGTCTCTCCTCCGTACGGTACCGTACGGAAATGCCCCGACCACCCGTGAGCCGCCTCACCGCCGACGACTGGGCCGGGGCCGCGCTCGACGCGATCGGCCGCGGCGGCCTCGCCGCGGTCGCGGTCGAGCCGCTCGCCGCCCGGCTCGGCGCCACCAAGGGCAGCTTCTACTGGCACTTCGCCAACCGCGACGCGCTGGTCGCCGCCGCGCTGCGGCGCTGGGAGGACGGGCACACCGAGGCGGTCATCCGGTTCGTGGACGCCGAGCCGGACCCCCGGGCGCGGATCCGGCTGCTCCTGGCCACGGTCCTGACCTCCACCGACCACGACCCCGTGGAGGTGGCCGTGCTGGCCTCGGCCGCCCACCCGCTGGTGGCCCCGGCGCTGGCGCGCGTCAGCCGACGCCGCCTCGACTACACCGCGCAGCTCTTCCGCGACCTGGGCTTCCCCGCCGCCGAGGCGCACCGCCGCGGCCTGCTGGCGTTCACCGCGTACCTTGGCCACGCCCAGCTCGCCCACGCGACGCCCGCGCTGGTCCCGCGGGGCCGGGCCGACCGCCAGCGGTACATCGACGAGGTGGTGGCCCTGCTCACGGCGCCGGCAGCCTGACGCACCCCGCTCGCGGACGGGTGTGCCAAAGTGCTGCCACAATGTGTGCGCACTGCCTTGTTCGTGGCACCGCTGTGTGCCATCATGGTGCCATGGACCTGACCTCGCATGTGAACAACCTCGGCCGCGAGTTCGCCACGCTGGCCGAAGCCGGCGGCGACGAGGCGCGCGCGCTGGTCGAGCGCCTGACCGGGCCGCTGGAGTCGGCGATCCGCATGGCCCTGCTGGACGCGCTGTCGGCGGCCGCCGACGAGGTCACCCGGGACCTCGCGCCGGGATCGGTGGAGCTGCGCCTGCGCGGGCGAGACCCGCACTTCGTCGTGACCCCGCCGCCCGTCGAGCCGCCTACCCCGACGGACGGGCCGGCGGCCGGCGGCGGGCCGGACAGCGACCTGCCGGTCGCCGAGGACGGTCCCGCCGCGCGGATCAACGTACGCCTGCCCGAGCAGCTCAAGGCGGCCATCGAGGAGGCCGCCGCCAGGGAGGGCCGGTCGGTCAACGCCTGGCTGGTCCGGGCGGCCGCCGCCGCCCTGCCGCGGGCCGGGCACGACCGGCGGCCCGAGGAGCACGACACCGCCAGGCGGACCAGACAGCGCTTCACCGGCTGGGTGCGCTGACCGCACCCCGTTCTCCTTCCGCCCCCGCCCTGGGGGACGACGCGCCTACCCATGATGTGGAGACCTCCATGCCCGAATTCGAGACCCCCGGCCCCATCTCCGTCACGCTCGAACTCGGCGTCGGCAACGTGCGGATCAGCGCGAGCGACCGCACCGACACCGTCGTCGAGGTCCGCCCCAGCAACGACGCCGACGAGTCCGACGTGCAGGCGGCCCGGCAGGTCCGGGTCGACTACGCCGACGGCGCGCTGCGGGTGACCGGCCCGCGGTCGCGCGCCTTCGACTTCTCCCGCAAGAGCCGGTCGGTCGAGGTCTCCGTCGCCCTGCCCAGCGGCTCCCAGGTGGCCGCCCAGACGCAGCTCGGCGACCTGCACGGCACCGGCCGGCTCGGGGAGTGCCGGCTCAGGACCTCGGCCGGGCACGTCCGGTTCGAACACACGGGCCCGCTGCGGCTGGACACCTCGGCCGGCCACGTCACCGCCGGGGACGTCGCGGGCGACGCCGAGGTCTCCACCGGTACCGGGCACGTCCAGCTCGGCAAGGTCGAGGGTGCCGCCGTGGTCAAGAACTCCAATGGCGACACCACGATCGACGCGGTCGGCGGCGACGTGCGGATCCGCGCGGCCAACGGCCACATCCGCGTCGGGCGGGCCGGTGCCGGGGTCGACGCGAAGACGTCCAACGGCGGCGTCCACGTCGGCGAGGTGGTCCGCGGCGCGGTGGTCCTCGGCACCGCCTGCGGCGACCTGGAGATCGGCGTCGCCGAGGGCACCGCCGCGTGGCTGGAGGTGAACACCGGGTTCGGGCACGTGCGCAACCTGCTGGAAGGCGCCGCCCGGCCCGAGCGCACCGACCAGACCGTCGAGGTGCGGGGCCGCACGTCCTACGGCGACATCACGGTCCGCCGCGCCTGAGCCGCGTCCGGAGAGGGCTTACGGGCCTGTCCTGAGAGCGCGGTCCCGCCGAACGGGTGTGGATGGCGCGCGGATGGGCATGGCTGGGGACAGGCCCCCGGCGACGCCGGTGGCCGCGACACACCGGCGCGGTGCGCCGCAGGGATCGGGGGCGGTCACCGCATGATGATCGAGATGGGTCTGTCATGACATCGCATGTCGAGGTGCGGCCCGCGGTCGGGACGCAGGAGCGCCCGGCGGGCCTGCGCGGCGCCCTGGGCCGGATCGCCGCCGCCGGCCGGCGGGTCTCGTCCGCGTACAGCCCGGACGCGCCCCGCCCGCTGGCGGGCTACGTCGGCGAGCTGGCGGCGTACGCGGCGGTGCTCGGGCTGGTCGGCGCCCGGGTCCGGGCCGGCGGCCGGCTCCCGCGCGGCCTGGGCGCCGCCGACGTGGCGCTGCTGGGCGCGGCCACCCACAAGCTCAGCCGGCTGCTCGCCAAGTCCTCGGTGACCAGTCCGCTGCGCGCGCCGTTCACCCGCTTCCGGGAGCCCGCGGGGCCGGGGGAGGTCACCGAGGAGGTACGCCTGCGGCACCCGGCCGGGCACGCCGTCGGCGAGCTGGTCACCTGCCCGTTCTGCCTGGGCGTCTGGGTCTGCACGGGCCTGGCCGCCGGGTTCGTCCTCGCGCCCCGGGTCACCCGGACGGCCGCCGGGGCCCTGGCGGCGGTGACGGTCGCCGACTTCCTGCACCTGGCCTACGCCGCCGCGGAGCGGCTGGCCGAGCCCGACTCCGCCTGACCGACGCGTCGCCGGGCTCGCAGTCGGTCGGACCTTTCGGTGGTCGCTCCGGCGCCGGTCCGACCTTTTCGGTCAGTCGCGCCCGTCCGGGCGGTCGAGGCCGCGGCGGACGCCGAGAACGTCCAGCAGGCCGGTGACGTCCAGCACGCGGTACACGGGGGGCGGCGGCCCGTCCAGGACCAGCGCGACGCCCCGGCGCCGGGCGGCGGCGCGGCACGCCAGGAGCGTGTTGATCCCGGCCGCCGACAGGAACGACACCTCGCTCACGTCGACGACGACCTCGCCGCCGTCCCGGTGGCGCAGTGTCTCGATCAGGCAACGGTGCAGGGTCGCGCAGGTACCGAGGTCGATCTCGCCGACGGCCCGCAGGACGGTCCGGGCAGTGTCGCGGTGCACGTGCTGGATGTCCAGCGGCGGGGGGAGAATGGTGGCGACCATGGCAAATATGCCTTTCGTCGGGCGGAGGCGGTCCATGGGTGCAATCGGTCCCCGAAGCCCGCGCGGTGGGCGGGCGGTACCGATGCCGAGAGGACAAGCCCCGGAAGGGGATCAGCGACCCGACGATGAGATGTCTCCGTCGACGCTACACCCGATTGCCCCCGGCGTGCTGAGGGGAAAGCCCCCGGCGGCCGCGAACCGGCGGGTCCGGGCGGGCCTCAGGCGGGCGGTGCGGCGCCGGGCCGGGCGGCGATGACGACCGTCGTGCCGTCGGCGTCGCTGTCCAGGCTGACGACCTCCGCCATCTGCCGCACGATCCACAGGCCCATCCCGCCGGTGGGCGAGACGACCGGCCGGGTGGCCCGGTCGAGGTACGGCGCGGCGGCGAAGCCGGCGCCGCGGTCGCGGACCCGGCAGGTGAGCCGGTCGGCGAGCCGGAGCGTCACGTGGCCGGCGCCGCCGCCGTGGCGCACCGCGTTGACCATCAGCTCGTTGACGGCCGTCACCCAGTCGTCGAGGGCCTCGGCGTCCAGCCCGTGCCGCCGGGAGACCGCCTCGACCTCGTGCCGGACGGCCCCGACCGCGTCGGCGGTGAAGCCGGCGTCGAGGAGCTGCCGGCCCCCGCCGTCGTCGCCGTCGCCGTCCGGCGCGCGCCGGACGGCGAGGAGCGCGATGTCGTCGGTGGGTCGCGCCACGTCCGTGGTCAGCATGATCCGGCCGCAGATCTCCTCGGCCGGGCCGGTCCGCACCGCGGCCACCAGGCGCGCCAGTCCCACGTCGATGACCTCGTCCCGGCGCTCGACCAGCCCGTCGGTGTAGCAGACGAGCGCGGCGCCCGGGGGGAAGGCGATGTCGGTGCTGTGCCGGACGGGCCGCACCGACCCGATGCCCAGCGGCGGGTCGACCGGCGCCGAGACCAGCTCCGCCTCGCGCCCGGCGGCGGCGAGGACGGGCGGCAGGTGTCCGGCCAGCGACAGCCGCACCGTCGCGCAGTCCGGCGAGACCATCGCGTACAGCGCCGTGGCGAGGTTCCCCGCCTCGAAGTGGTGGATCTTGCGGTCCAGCATGTCCAGGGTCTCGGCCGGGTCGTCGCAGATCAGCGCGTACGACCGCAGGGCGCTGCGGAGCCGACCCATGATCACGGCCGACCGCAGCCCGTGGCCCGACACGTCGCCGATCACCACGCCGGTCCAGCCCGAGGGCAGCGGGAACACGTCGTACCAGTCGCCGCCGATGCCCAGGTCGTGCCCGGGTACGTAGCGGGCGGCCAGGTCGACGCCCGGTACGCGGGGAAGCTGGGGCGGCAGCAGGCTGCGCTGCAGCGCGAGTGCCGCCGCCTGCTCCAGGCCCCGGGAGCGGACCTGCGCGGCCATCCCGGCCCGGTCGGCGGCCAACTGGAGCAGGTACACGTCGTCGTCGGTGAACCGGCGGGGCGCGAGGGTGCCCACGTGCAGGACGCCGACCAGGACCCCGCCGGCCAGCATCGGGACCCCCAGCAGGGAGCGGATGCCCTTATTCAGCAGTACCTGGCTCACCACGTCCGCGCTGGTGACGTCGGCGACGACCACCGGCTGCTTGGTCTGGGCGACCCGGCCGGCGAACCCGTCGCCCACCCCGACCCGGAAGCCCTCCCAGACCTCCTCCTCCAGCCCCTTGGCCGCCGCCGCCACCAACTGCCGGGCGTGGGCGTCGAGGACGAGGATCGCGGCGGTGTCGACCACCAGCAGCTCCCGGAGCCGGTCGAGCAGCTCGTCGAGGAGCCCCGACGCGTCGAGCCGCGACAGCGCCGCATCCGTGATCACCTGGATCCGGTGCAGCCGCTGCGCGTCCGCCACAGTGCCCTCGCCCGCCACAACGGAAGCGTAGCGACCGCGCCGGTCCTCGTCCGGCCACCCCTGCGCCCGGCCGCGGGACGCGGCGCCGCCGACCGCGTCACCCTGGGGAGAACCTCTCTCGTCCGATGCAGATTTTATTTGTCGTGAGGCTTGCAATGGCTGAGCGGCCAGAGCTATCTTTTCTGTGCGGGTCCGCCACGAGGTTGCTCGGCCGGGCCCCGCCCACTGCCACGATCGGACCGACCCGGAGGTGACCAAGATGACGGGAATGCTTCGCTTCGACCCGTTCCGCGACTTCGACCGGCTGGCCGGCGAGGTCCTCAGCGGCCAGCGCACGCCCCGCCCGATGCCCATGGACGTCTACCGCCACGGCGAGCACTACGTCGTGGAGCTGGACTGCCCCGGCATCGACGCCGACTCGCTCGACCTGACCGCGGAGAACAACACGCTGACGGTCAGCGCGACCCGGCGCAGCCGCGCCCCCGAGGGCACGAAGTTCCTCATCGCCGAGCGGTCGAGCGGCTCGTTCAACCGCCAGTTGGTGCTCGGCGACGGCCTGGACCTGGACGCCGTCGACGCGTCCTACCGCGACGGTGTCCTCACCGTCACCATCCCGATCGCCGCCCAGGCCAAGCCGCGGCGGATCTCGATCGGCCGCGGCGAGGACGACGGCCACCAGGTCATCACGGGCGAGTCCCGCGAGCGGCAGCTTGCCGGATCGTCCGCCTGACCCGACGCCCCCGGCGGCCGGGGCGGGAACCGGCGCGAGCCGGCCCGCCCCGGCCGCCGTCCCGTGGAGGAGGAGCGACATGCTGCCCGGCCAGCCGCTGCACGACGGGGACTACCCCGCGTACTCGATGAGCGCCGCCTCCGGGATGCTCGGCGTCACCCCGGCGTTCCTGCGCGGCCTGGGCGCGCACGGGCTGCTCTCGCCGGGCCGGTCGCAGGGCGGGCACCGCCGGTACAGCCAGAACGAGCTGCACCTGGCCAGCCGGGCCCGCCAGGTGGTCAACGACGGCTTCGACCTGGTGGCGGCGTGCCGCATCGTGGCCCTCGAACACGAGCTGGCCGCCGCCCGCGCCACCATCGCCGCGCTCCAGGCCCAGCTCGGCGCCGCCCGGCGCGCGCACCCGACCCGCCCCGGCGCGCCGCCCGGCCCCGACGGCGGGTAGCCCCGGCGCGGCGCGCCCCGATTGGCGCCGCGGCGCCCAGGGTACGCACCGGCCATGGCGCAGTTGGGCTGGCTCGGGGTGGTCAGGCACGGACAGAGCGCGGGCAACGTGGCCGCCGCCGCCGCGGAGGAAGCGGGCCACGAGGCCATCGACCTGGCCGAGCGGGACGCGGACGTGCCGCTGTCCACGCTGGGCCGCGAGCAGGCCGCGGCGGTCGCCCGCTGGCTGGGGGACCTGCCACCGGAGCGCACGCCGCAGCTCGCCGTCGTCTCGCCCTACCTGCGCACCCGCCAGACCGCGGACCTGGCCCTGGCGGACGCCGACCTGCCCGTCGCGTACGACGAGCGGCTGCGCGACCGGGAGCTGGGCGTCCTGGACCTGCTCACCGCCACCGGCGTGCGCGCGCGCCTGCCGGGCGAGGAGGAGCGCCGCCGCCGGCTGGGCAAGTTCTACTACCGGCCGCCCGGCGGCGAGTCGTGGGCCGACGCCGCCAGCGGGCGCCGGCTGACGCCCCGGCACGGCGACACCGGCTACCTCGCCCGGGAGATCGTCGACGAGGTCGCGCACACCATCGCCGCGGTGTGACGGCCCGCGCCGGGGCGCTGACCGAAACCGCCGGGTCCGACCCGCCCCTCAGGCGGTGACCCGGGGACCGGAGTCGGCGGCCCGCGGTACCTCGGCCGCCGGGGGCGCGTCGGGTGCCAGCGGCAGGTCGACGCGCGCGGTCGTCTCCCGGTCGGGTACGGAGGTGAGGTGGAGCTGCCCGCCGTGCCGTTCGACGATGCCCCTGCTGATGACGAGGCCGAGACCGCGCCCCTGGACCGCCTGCGCGGTCGCGGTGGCCGCGCGGAAGAAGGGGGTGAACAGCCGTTCCTGCTCCTGCGGTAGGACGCCGGGGCCGGAGTTGGTGATCGTGACGACCGCGCGGCCGCCGCCGGTGGCGACGTCGACGGCGACGGCGCCCCCGGGCGGGGAGAACTTGGTGGCGTTCCAGAGCAGCTCCTCCAGCGCCTTGGCCAGCTCGTCGCGGTTGCCGACGGCGGGCACCGGCCGGTCGGGGGCGGTGAGGGCGATGTCGGCGCGCCCGGGCGCGCGGCGGCGCACCGCGGCGGCGGCCTCGGCGACCAGCGCGGCCACGTCGACGGCCGCGCCGTTGCGCTGGAGGTCGACGCCGCCGAGGCCGGAGGCGGACAGCAGATCGGAGACCAGCCCGGAGAGCCGGTGGCTGTTGCGGGAGATGGCGTCGATGTTGCGCCTCGTGCGGGGGGCCGCGTCGGCGGGCGTGGACTCGGCCAGCTCCTCGACGCGGCCCAGGATCGTGGTCAGGGGCGTGCGCAGCTCGTGGGACAGCAGGGTGATGAACTCGTTCTTGAGCCGGTCGTGCTCCTGGAGGCGGACGTTGCTGCCGGCGAGGGCCTCGGCGCGCCGGTCCAGCTCGCCGACCTGCTGCTGGATGCGGTGCAGCAGGTGGTCGTTGTCGCGCAGGGTGAGGAACTGCCGCAGGACCACCAGCGCCGCCAGGCCGCCGGCCATCGTCCGGTGGGTGAGCGGGGCCCCCGCCGGGGTCAGCGACGCCGCCATCGCCAGGACGAAGGGGACGTAGGGCAGCGCCAGCCCGACCTGGGTCGGCCGGTGCCGGTGGGCGGGCGCCCCCGCCGGGGGGTCCGGGACGGTGGCCGCGGCGCCGGCCAGGGCGAAGGCGCACAGGTGGGCGATGTCGGCGGCCCAGCCCGCCGCCTGGTCACCGGCGCCCACCTCGTGGACGGCGGCGAGGTCGCCCACGATCAGCGCGGCCAGGCCCAGCGCCAGCAGGGACACCGTGTGGTTGCGGAAGCCCACCCGGGTGAGGACGAAAATGATCAGCGTGGTGACCGCGAGGTCGCCGAGGACCAGCGCGACGTCGAACCCCGTGCCGGCCGGGTAGCCGCCCCGCGGCGGATCCCACGGGGTGAAGAGCAGGGTGGTGTACAGCAGCAGCAGCGACGCCGACAGGATCACGCCGTCCAGCAGCACCCGGCCCACGGGGATCCGGCCGAACGCGTGCCGCAGGAAGATCGACAGGCCGACCGCGGTCAGCAGCGGGAACAGGCACAGCGTGCCCTGTCCGAGCAGGTGCGGGAACGACCCGACCGGGGCGAACGCGACCAGGGCGTGTCCGGCGGCCCAGGTCAGCACACCGGCGGCGAACACCCGCCAGGCGACCGCGCCGCGGTCGTCGTAGCGGCGGCCGCGCTGTACGCAGCGGAGCACCGCGAGCAGCGCCACCGCCACGGCGCCCACCTGGAGCGTCACCTCGGCGCGGGCGAGCCGGCCGTCGGCGGCGAGCGCCCCCGCCAGACCGGCGACGCCGGCCACCAGCGGCAGCTCGCACCGCAGCGGCATCGGAAGCATCCAGGCCATGGCCACCCGTCCCTCGCGGTACGCAGGGCCGAACAATCGTCGGTCACATTACTCCCGGCGCATTGCCGATCCGCCGCGAAATTCGTACGGGCAAACGTCCGATGATTGGGTGGGCCGGCGCGTTCAGCGGGACGAGGGCACCAGGTCGGTGAGGTCGTCCAGCACGCCGGTGAGCCGGAGGGCGTGGTCGTTGATCCGGCGGGCCATGTCGGACTCGCGGGCGGGCATCGCGTCGCCGGCCTCGCTCAGCACCTCGCCGTACCCGATGATGGTGGTCAGCCGGTGCCGCATCTCCTGGCTGGCCAGGCGGACGGCCTCGGTCAGGTCCTCGTCGGCCGCCTCGGCCGGCGCGGTCTCCACGGTCGCCCGGCGGCGCAGGAGCCGGCTGGCCACGGCCCCGGCGACCAGCATCAGGGCGATCCCGCCCCACAGGCGGGCGGCGCCCAGGTCGCTGACGCTGCGGTGCAGGCCCTGGTAGAGGGCACCGAGCCGGGGGACGCTGGCGTTCACCCGGTACAGCGCGGACCGGTTCAGGTCCAGGGTCCAGGGGTCGTTGCCGCTGTTGGCGTCCCCGCGGGTGTGGGCGAGCGAGGCGCCGTCACGGGTGAACCGCTCGACGACCCGGTGCATGACGCTGGGGGCGCCGGCCGTCGCGTCGGGCCGCTGGAACATGATGACGTCGCCGACGCGCACGTGGTCGGCGGCCACCGGTACGGCCACCACCAGGGCGTGGGTCGGGATGGTCGGCTCCATCGAGCCGCTGAGGACCGCCTCGACCCGTCCCTGCGTGGCCATGATGCCGACGCTGGCGGCGAGGAAGGCGAGCGAGACGCTCATGGTGAGCGCGAGGAAGGCGCGGTGCAGCCGGTGGCGCACGGTGCGGCGGGTGCGGACGGATGCTGTCATGCGTCTCCCTATCCTGCGGTGCGGTTGGCGCCGCCGGTGGGCAGCGTCCCGGTCAACGGAAGCAAGGTGACAGTGCCGCTGAGCACCGCCAGCGCGGTCACGGTGATCTTCAGGTGAATGGTCTGGTTGGCGGCCAGGGTGGAGCCGTTGCCGTAGGCGACGACCGGGTCGCCGCTGAGCGCCGCCGAGTTGACGAGGGTCGCCTGGCCGCTGGCGCAGGCGCCGCCGCTGAAGGCGACGGCGCAGCGGACGAGGGTGACCCGGGCCGCCGAGGGCACGCCGGTGGCGTCGACGCCACCGGAGAAGCGGGCCGCGGTACTGCCGGTGTTGCGCAGGCTCGCGTATCCGGTGGTGCTCAGCAGGGCCACGGGCAGCGGCAGCGAGAAGCTGGCCGGGTCGCTGCCGCCGAACGCGTACGAGGTGCTGGCCATGGTGAACGTGCCGCTGTCCCGGCTGGCCTTGGGTACCACCCACGGCGCCGCGTGCGCGGGGGCCGGGGCGAGCGGGACGGCGAGCAGGGTCGCCGCCACCGCGGCGAGGCGACGCCCCGCCCCGCCGCCCGGGCGGGTACCCGGGCGGCGGCGCGGCGGCGTGATGGCGGCGGTCACGGTCAGCCCGCGGTCCGGTTCCGGTTGCCGTTGGAGGCGGTGGTACCGGTGATCGTCACGTTGACGGCACCCTGCTTGCCCTGGAACGTGCTCTGGTCGGCGGTGCCGTTGAGCTGGACCTTGTAGCGCAGGTACCTGACCCCGTTGGCGGCCACGGTGCCGAGACTGACCGGGGTCGCGCCGGCGACGTCGGTGGTGGCGGCGACGACGGCGACGGTGCCGGAGCAGGTGCCGTCGCTGGCCCAGGCGGCGGGGCAGGTGTCGACGGCGAACTGGAGCCCGCCGGCACCGGCGAGCACCCCGGTGCCCGCGGCGGTGGCGGTGAACACCTCGCTCGCGGAGCCGGTGTTGGTCAGATTGGCGTAGCGGTACACGTAGTCGCCCGGCAGCAGGTTGGCGACTCCGGTGCTGAACGTCGTGCCGTTGGTGTCCACGTGGGCCATGCCCACGTTGGTCGCCTCGTTGGTACCGCCGGCCGCGTTGGCCGTGCTGGTCCACGCGGCGAATACTCCACCGCCGGCCAGCAGCGCACCACCGGCGGCGAGCGTGGCGACTGCCGTCCAGCCGGTGACGAGGGACCAACGCCCGCCCGCCGCTACGATCTTCTCTGCCATTCAGACCCTTCCGTCGTCGGCCGCGTGGCCGCTCAGCCCATCCGTACGGCCACTCCCATCGGAGGCGGCCGGCCGGCCCTGAGCCGTTGGCCAGACGAAAAACCAGACGTCGGGGATGCGGGGTCCACCCCTGCCCGGCCGGGAACCGGACGCGATTCCCGGCCGGGCGTACAGGTGACAGACCCCTGCGTACGGGGCGGGGCGCGGCGGTCAGCCCAGCAGGCCGGCGGGCTGGCGGTGGCGCAGGGACCGCAGGCCGGCGGAGTCCGCGGGCGGGGCGGCGTTGCACAGCGCGCCGAACACCACCCGCGCCCGGGCGGCCAGCACCCGGTCGGTCTCCGCCTCGCTGGCCCAGATGTTCTGGTTGTCCGCGGACGTCACCTGCCGGGCTCCGTCGGCGCTGTGCAGCGACTCGGTGAGGTGCCCGATCACGGCGCCGCCGTGGCCGTAGAACCACTGGGCGCCGGCCGGGCAGCCGACCTGGACGGCGGCCAGCCCGAGCCCGTACCGCTGGCCCGGCGTCCCGGTCTCCGCCATCCCGAGCATCTCCGCCTGCTGGGCGGGGGCGAGCAGCCCGCCGGTCAGCAGGGCGCGGAAGAAGACGTTCAGGTCGGCGGTCGTGGAGACCAGCTCGCCGGCCGCCCACGCCCACGACATGTTGAAGTCGGTGTAGTCGCGCCGCCCGGCCGCGTCGTAGGCGATGTACGCCCGGTCGTGGGCCCCGCGGATCCGCTCCGCGCTGCCCGGCAGGTAGGTGTCGGCCAGCTTCAGGGGGGTCAGGATCCGGCTCTGCACCGCCGCCCCGTACGGCTGCCCGGTGACCTTCTCCACCACCAGCCCCGCCAGCAGGTAGTTGGTGTTCGAGTACGACCAGCCCTTGCCCGGCGCGAAGACCTGCGCCCCGTTGACGCCGATGGAGGCCAGCACCCGCGGCGGGATCGTGGTGTGCCGGGCCCAGTCGATCGCCGCCAGGTCCGCGGTCAGCACCTCGGTGTAGTTGGACAGGCCGCTGGTGTGCTGCAGCAGCATCCGCACCGTGATCTGCGCCCCGCGGTCCGGCGAACCGTCGGGCTTCGTCGCCGGCAGCAGCTCGGGCAGGTAGGTGGCGACCGGGGCGTCGAGCGCGACGCGGCCCTCGGCGACGAGTTGCAGCACGGTCACCGCGACGAACGTCTTGGTGATGCTGCCGACGCGGTGGCGCAGGTGCGTCGCCATCGGACGCTCGGACTCCACGTCGGCGAGCCCGTGCGCCATCCGGGCCCGCTCCTCGCCGGCCCGGATCTCCGTGAACACGCCGGGCATCCCGGCGCCGACCTCGGCCTTGAGCAGCGAGCGGACCAACTTCCTGTCGATGGTGGACGGGGTCGCTGCGGCGGGCGCGGCGACACCCAGCGGTGCGGCGAGCGCGAGTGCGAGCACGGCGGCGAGACGGGCGGTCGGCAGTGGCACGCGAAACCTCCGGGACTGGGGCAGCATCGCCGCCAGGCTATCGACCGGCGGCCGGACCCGCCGCCCCCTCCCGCTCGCGCCGCGGCTTGCGTAGCGTCGTGCCCATGACCTCCGCGCACCCGCCGATTCCGCGTTTCCACCTGGCCGTGCCGGTCGACGACCTGGCGGCGGCGAGGCACTTCTACGGGGAGGTCCTGGGCCTGCGGCAGGGCCGCAGCGCCGACACCTGGGTCGACTGGGACCTGCACGGCCACCAGTTCGTCACCCACCTGGCGCCCGCGCCGGCCCGGCGCACCCACAACCCGGTCGACGGCCACGACGTACCGGTGCCGCACTTCGGACTCATCCTGCCCGTACCCGAGTTCCACCTGCTCGCCGCGCGGCTGCGCGCCGCGGGCAGCGTGTTCACCATCGCGCCGCACGTGCGCTTCCCCGGCGGGGCCGGCGAGCAGTGGACGATGTTCCTGCTCGACCCGGCCGGCAACGCCCTGGAGTTCAAGGCGTTCCGCGACGAGTCCCAGATCTTCGCCGGCTGACCAGCCACCCCGCGACCCCCGCGCCGGCCAGTAAGTCGCGCCGTACCGGCAGTTCAGCCTCAGGTTCCGGGCTACGGTGCCGTTGGGTGAGCGGATGGGTGTCGGATCGGGTGAGGGTGGTCATGCTTCGTATGCGCAACAGGGACGCGCTCGCCGCGGTGACAGCCGCCGAGGAGGCCCGGCGCGACACGCACGCGGTCACCGCGGTGGTGCGCGCCCTGGCTGAGGTGCGGACGTCGGCCGACGCGGCGCAGGTCGCGCTGGACGCGGTGCGGCGCTGCTTCGGCTGGGCGTACGGCTCGTACTGGCGGATCGACAGGGACGCGGACGTCCTGCGGTTCGCGGTCGAGTCCGGCGACGCCGGTCCCGAGTTCCGCCAGGTCACCCTCGCGGCGTCGTTCGCGCCCGGGGTGGGGCTGTCGGGGCAGGTGTGGCGGCGGCGGGAACTGGTGTTCGTCCAGGACATCGGCGAGGTGACCGACTGCGTGCGGGCGCCCGTCGCCCAGCGCGTCGGCGTCCGCAGCGGCGTCTGCTTCCCGCTGTTCGAGGGCGACGCCGTGGTCGCGACGATGGACTTCTTCGCCACCGAGGTGCTGGACCCCTCCCCGGAGCGGCTGGACGCGCTGCGCGCCATCGGGCTGCTGGTGTCGCAGGCGCTGGAGCGGATCACCGACGCCGAGCGCCAGGGCGCCGCCGCGGTCGACCTGGCCGCCGTGAACACGGTGCTCCGCGACGTGGCCGACGCCGGTACCGTCGAGGCCGCCACGGGCTCCGCGCTGGAGACCATCCGCCGGGAGTTCGGCTGGGAGTACGGCTCGTACTGGTCGATCGACGAACACGAGCAGGCGCTGCGGTTCGTCCTGGAGTCCGGCAGCGCCGGGGCCGAGTTCCGGCGGGTCACCACCCAGGCCAGCTTCGCCCGGGGAGTCGGCCTGGCGGGCCGCGCCTGGGCCGCGAAGGACATGATCTTCGTGCCCGACCTCGCCGAGGTGAGCGACTGCGTGCGCGCGCCGGCCGCCCGCCGCGCGGGCGTCCGCGCCGGGGTGTGCCTGCCGCTGACGGTGCACGGCGAGGTGGTCGGCACCATGGACTTCTTCTCGACCGCGGCCATCCAGCTCTCCGAGAGCCGCGCGGAGGCGCTGCGCAACACGGCGTTCCTGGTGTCGCAGGCCATCGAGCGAATCAAGGACCGCACCGACCGCATCGGCCGGGCCGGCGCCGAACTCGTCAGCTCGATCGAGGAGGCCGAGCGCAACGTGGTCCAGGCGACGGGCGTGACGCACGAGGCCCACGCGCTGACCGGCGAGGCCAACGAGGCCGTCGGCCGGCTGGCCGAGTCCAGCGGCAAGGTGGGCGACGTCGTCAAGGTCATCAACTCGATCGCCGAGCAGACCAACCTGCTGGCCCTCAACGCCACCATCGAGGCCGCCCGCGCGGGCGAGGCCGGCCGCGGGTTCGCCGTCGTCGCCGGGGAGGTCAAGGAGCTGGCCCAGGGTACGGCGAAGGCCACCCGGGACGTCGCCGGGCTCATCGCCGCGATCCAGGGGGACGCGGGCAGCGTCGTGGGGGCACTGGCCGCGATCAGCGCCATCGTGGACCGGATCAACGAGACCCAGACCATGATCAGCGGCGTGCTGACCGAGCAGGCCGCCGTCACCCGCGAGATCGTCACCGACGTCTGAGCGACCCGGCGGCCCCGTCAGCCGATGGCGAGGGTGGTGTGGCTGCCGCTGCCGCCGGCGTAGATGGTGCCGGTACGGCCGGAGACCAGTTTCGGGGCGGTCTCGTCGGAGGTGTCGCCTTGGCCGAGCTGGCCGTAGGCGTTGTCGCCCCAGCAGTAGATGGCCCTGGCGGTGTTGTTGGCGCAGGTGAATTCGTTGCCGGGGGTGACCTTGGCCCAGTCCGTTGCTGAGCCGATCTGTACGGGTGAGGTGCGGTCGCCGGTGACGCCGATGCCGAGTTCGTAGGTGTCGTTGAGTCCCCAGCACCAGAGGCTGCCGCTCTTGAGTCCGCAGTTGTGGTCGCGGCCGGCGACGACGGAGGTCCAGGTGGTGAGGGCGCCGATCTGGGTGGGTGTCTGGGCGGTGGTGTTGTTGCCGCGGCCGAGTTGGCCGGAGTCGTTGAGTCCCCAGCACCACAGGGTTCCGGCGCTGCGTAGGGCGCAGGCGTGCTGTCGGCCGACGGTGATGGCGGTGTGGGTGGTGTTGCTGCTGGTGGTGACGGGCAGGTCCTGGTTGGCGGTGTTGGAGTTGCCGAGCTTGTAGTTGATGCCCTCGCCCCAGCAGTAGACGGCGCCGCCGCGGATGCCGCAGGTCTGGACGTTGGCGGCGGCGATGTCGGTCCAGTTGGTGCCGGTACCGACCTGGCGTGGAGTGTTGTATTCGGTGACGTTGTTCTGGCCGAGTTGGCCGAAGTCGTTCTGTCCCCAGCACCACAGGGTGCCGGCGGTCTTGATCGCGCAGGTGTGGTAGCCGCCGGTGGCGACCGCGGTCCACGCTCCGGTGACCTGGGCGGGTGAGGAGGTGTTGGTGTTGTTTCCACGTCCGAGTTGCCCGCGCGGGTTGGCGCCCCAGCACCACAGGGTGTCGTCCGTGCGGATCGCGCACGTGTGCCCGGTGTCGAGGTCGTCGGCGGGCTGGTTGGAGCTTGCCGCGTACACCCATGTCGTCAGCGCCCCGACCTGCAGCGGGCTGGTCCTCGGGCTCGTGGTGTTGCCGAGGCCGAGCTGACCGGTGGTGTTGTCGCCCCAGCCGTACAGGCTGCCCGCGTTGAAGTACTGGGCGGCGGTGAGGGCGCTGGCGGCGTTCGACGTGGTCCGGCTGAAGGCGCTCCGGACCGGGTGGGCGCAGGCCAGTGCCAGCGCGATGCCCAGGATCAGGCACGCGCCGAGCCACCGCTCACCCGCCCGCGTCATCTCGACCCGCATGTTGGCACTCCTGACGTCGCTTCGCCGATCGGCCGCGCGGCACCGGTGCTTAGCGCCGGCCTGGGGCCAGTTCGGCTCCGTGGGTTGAATTTCGGTTGGCGACCGTTGCGGGAAAGGTGCGGTGAAATGTAACCGGCGCCGGGGTGACTTCCTCGTTTCCGGCGGACGGGGAGCGATCTGTGTGCGGAATTACATGGCCTCGTCCCGGGGAAATCCGTCTCTATATCTTGACCATGCGTTGGGGCTGCTGGGCGGCCGCGCCTCCTGATCCGGTGCGGGTGCGCCCGCCGCAGAGGTGCGCGAGTCGGCGCCTGATTGATGTCCGCCGGTGGTTGAACCAAATGCGAAAGCGTGTCTACTGTGTCCCCGACCCGACCGGGACCCCACGACGTATCCCGGGACTTCGAGGAATCTCCGTTGTGAACGAGTGGACCATTCTGCCTCCACATTCGCTCAGAGGGGAACATGATGACATCACGAAAGGCGATCGCGGCGATCTCCGCCGGCATCGCCGCCAGCATTCCGGTGGCACCGCCCGCACCGGCCTCCGCGGCGCCCGCCCCGGCGGCGCCCGGCGACACCCGCATCGTCGGCGGCGCGGAAGCCGCGGCCGGCGCCTACCCGTGGATGACCTACGTGACCGTCGGCTACCGGGGCATGAGCCGCGTCTGCGGCGGCGCGCTGGTGTCCGCGGACATCGTCCTCACCGCGCAGCACTGCCTGGCCGACAGCGCCACGCACGGCAGGCCCACCAGCCTGACGGCCGACATCGGCGCGCTCGACCACACCGCGGCGGCGCAGGCCGGCACCCGGCGCTTCGGCGGAAAGTACCTGCTCGGCGCCGGTGTCGGCGCCGGGGACTGGGCGGTGATCAAGCTGACCAGGCCGCTCAAGGCCAGGAGCCGCCCGGTCCTGCCTGCCGACGAGGCGTACGACGCCAAGAAGACGATGCGGGCGCTGGGTTGGGGGAGCACCAACGAGTCCGGCCGGCCGGTCCGGAACCTCCGGGAGGTCGACCTGCCCTACGCGCCGGCCGCGGCCTGCGGCCGGAACGCCCACCACGAGATCTGCGCCGGGGACCTCGCCAACGGCGGCGTGGACACCTGCCACGGCGACGGCGGCGGCCCGCTGCTGGCGGCCGCCCTCGGCGGCAGGTGGGTACAGGTGGGCATCACCAGCCACGGCTTCGGCTGCGGCCGCGTGGACCACCCCGGCCACTACACCCGGGTCAGCGCGTTCACCGCCAAGATCCAGGCCGCCATCACCCTGCTGGACGGAGAGGCGGCGCAGACCACAGCCCCGTAAACCGCGTCCGCCCGCCGGGGGCCGCGTGGGACCGCCTCTGCCAAGCGCGGTCCCACGCCACCGCGGCGGGCCGGATCGGCCGCCGCCGGTTTGGGGTCCTCAGCTCACGGGGCGGCCCGGGAGAGCTGCTCCCGGCCGACCTGCAGGTGGACGACGCCGGGGATCCCCGGCTCACTGCCCGCGACCCGCGCCACCTCGTCGCCCGCGGCGAAGGTGTCGTTGGACAGCAGGCCGCTGCCGTCGATGCGCAGGTACCCGGCGGCCATCAGGCGCTCGGCGGCCGGCGTGACGGTGTCGGGGCGCACCGGCGTACCGGGCGGCTGGACGGCGCTCACCGTCCCGGCCTCCGCCCCGGCGGAGTCGACGACGGTCATGCCGACCCCGACCTGCGCGAGGTCGGGCGGCGACTGCGGCACACCGGCCGGTGATGTGTTCGCCATGGGTCTGTCCTTTCGACGGAGTCTGTGGCCTGCATTTCCCGGCCGGGCCCCGCCGGTAAACGTGCCGGCTGCCGGGCGGGGCGGGCCGCCCCCGGGTGGCGGGCCGTCACCCGCCCGACGGGCGGCGCGCCGAGGTGTCCGCCCTGGGTGACGGAGCGTCCGGCCGCGGTGCAGGGAACCCGCGCGGGGCGCGGCTCAGCCGGTGACGCGGCCGCTCAGCTTGTCCCGCAGGCGGTCCACCAGACCGACACCCGGACCGACGACCATGTGGAAGAGCTGGTTGTTCGGCGCCCCGGGGTGGGGCCGGGTGGGGGCGAGCTTCTTGGCGAT
Source organism: Pilimelia terevasa (assembly GCF_014647915.1). Classification (GTDB taxonomy): domain Bacteria; phylum Actinomycetota; class Actinomycetes; order Mycobacteriales; family Micromonosporaceae; genus Pilimelia; species Pilimelia terevasa. The sequence continues at coordinate 2,101 of NZ_BMQC01000009.1, read as the reverse complement.
CTCCACCTGCCCGGCCAGCTCGGCGAGCTCCTCGCGCGGGATGGCGCGCCGCAACTCGGGGAACTGGTCCTGCTCCTCGTCCCGGACGTGGTCGGCCAGCAGCCGCTCCAGCCGGCCCAGCGCGGTGTCGAACTCGGCACTGGAGACGTCGACGTCCTCCAGCCGCTTGAGCGTCACCTCGATTTCCTGGTGCTCGTCGATGTCGTGGGCCACCGCCCGCTCGCCGTCGTCCAGGTACTTGCGCATGACCGGGTACACGTACATCTCCTCGGCCACGGCGTGGCGGACCAGCTCGCTGATGGCGGTGTCGGTCAGGTCCCGGCGCACCATCGGGTCGGTCACGGTCCTGATGTTGGCGATCAGCGCCGTGACCTCCTCGTGGTCCTCGGTCAGTACGTCGATGACATCCTTGCTGATTTGGCTGCTGGTCACGGCTTCCCCCTGGCTCGATCGGTGCTGTCACTGGGCTCGATCGGTACTGTCACCGGGCCTGGTCGCCGGGCGGCGCACCGCCCACCTGTTCCGCCTACCCCCGCCCCGACCGGGCAAACAGGCGCCGACGTGCGGCGGCGCCGCCGGCACCCCCCCGCCGGAGCCCGGGTCGGGCGGGTCAGTTCGCGGGGTGTCGGCTTGCCTGTCGCGTGTCGTCGCGGAGGGCCTGGGCGGCCTGGGTGGTGTCCTCGCGGACGGTGTCGGCGGCCTGGGTGGCGGTGTCCTGGAGAGTGTGGACTGCCTGCTGGGCCGGTTGGCGGAGTTGGTCGGTGATCTCCTGCGCGGCCTGGGTGAGTTCCTGCTTGAGCTGCGGGGCGCGGTCCTGGACGGTGTCCCTGGCCTGGGTGACGGCGCGGCGTTCCGGGTCGGTGCCCGGCAGCAGGGAGGAGGCCAGCCAGCCGGCTCCGAACGCGAGGAGCCCCGCGGCCAGCGGATTGCCCTGGGTCTGGCGGCGGAGGGCGGCAGGGGCGTCGGCGGCGGCCTCGCCGACGGTGTGGGCGGCTTCGCCCACCCGGTCGCCGAGGTCGCCGGTGCCGGTGGCGAGGGTGTGGCCGGCGTGGTGGGCGGTGCCCATGACGGTGTCGCGCAGGGAGCGCAGCGCCCCCGTCACCCGCTGCTTGCGCTCCTCGACCATGCGGGCCGGGCTGGCCTTGTAGGCCAGGGCGTCCACGTCGTGGCTGAGGCTGGCGCGGGTGCGGTCGATGTCGCGGCGGATCTGGTCCGGGCTGGTGGTCATCGGGCTGCTCCTCGGTTCGGCTTGAGCGCGTCTGGGATCTTCTCGACGGTGTCGGCGGTCCGGGGTAGGCCCTTGAGCCGCCGGAGTTGGGTGCGGGCCCTGGCGTAGAGGACGGCCGCGGCGGCGGCCCAGAGGACGGCGACGATCAGGGCGGCCCAGCCGCCGTGCATGAGGCTGGACAGTCCCCACCACAGGGCGATGGACGCGAACAGGAGGGTCATGTGCCCGGCCACGCCGGCTCCGGCGAACATCGCCGAGGCTCTGCCCGCCTTCGCGGCTTCGACCTTCACCTCGGCTTTGGCCAGCTCCATCTCCTGCCTTACCAGCAACGACAGATCCTGGGTCACCGCGCCCAGCATGTCCCCGAACGAACGCGACCCCACGTCGCCGAACCGGTCGGTCAGCGCGGGCGCCTCCTCGGTGTTCACCGCGCCACTCCGGTCTCGGCGACCCCGTTGCCACCGCCGCCCGACAGCCCGTTGCCGGCCCCCGGGCCGTAACCCGGATCCGTCCGGCCGGCGGGGGGCGGGTAGGTGTGGCCCGACGCCGGGCGTACCGGCTCGGGGGAGGGGGTGGCCCGCCCGCTCCCGGCCGGCGCCCGGCCCGCGCCGCCGCCGCCCGGAGTGGTGGCGTTGCGGGTGACCCGGCCGGCGAGCACCCCCAGCGCCGCAGCACCGAGCAGGAACGTGCCCGGACTACGCCGCGCGTACGCACGCACCTCCTCCAACACCGCCCCCGGCTCCCGGCCCTCCAACCAACCCGCCAGATCCGTGATCCGCGTCGACGCCTGCCGGACCAACTCCGTCGCCGTACCGGACTCCGGCGACGCCTCCGACATCCCCCGCAGCTCCTCACCGATCGCCCGCAGACCAC
>NZ_BMQC01000008.1 GCF_014647915.1 Pilimelia terevasa | reverse complement strand
AGCCTCAGGAACGCCTCTCGCCGTGGGTTGACCGCCCTGTTCTGGCTGGTGACGATGCCCGCCTGATGCGCCCACTTGTCGCAGGTGACGCGCGTGAACCCGAGCATGCGGGCCACCACCGACACATGCTGTGCCAAGTTTGTCGAAGTAGGCGGCGAAAGCTTTCGTCGGCTTACCGCCTCGAAGGCGGAAGCGCTGAACGACAAGGCCCAGAAACTTGAGGTCCGGAGCAGTGAAGAGGTAGTCCGCCGTTGCTAATACCTCTAACTGCGATGCTCGTCTAGCCCAGTCTATCCAACGAGGGATGACCCGCGACAAGGAGTCGATTGCCATCACAGAAAACACATCAGGGCTACAGGGTACGATGAAACTATCCGCCGTTGCCACAAGGTTCTGGTTCACCGCACCCAAACCTGGGCTCAGGTCAATAAGCACGAAGTCCGCATCGTAGGCTTCAGCCGTCAGATGAAACAGATGACTGAAACTTCCCGGTAGATTGCGCAGTCCTTGCAGCGACTCAGAGAGCTGCTGCGCAATACCGAGAGATGTCTCATCCTCTGCCAACGCGACGTGACCAGGAACGAGATATAGTCCTTCGCATTCGGGAACCGGGATGCAATCAATAGGCTCCAACGGTCGCGGCCTGGATTTAAAGGCGGGTTCCAGAGCTTCTTTAAGATTTCGGCCAGGCTGCTCTTTGTAGAATGCTTCTAGAGCGTCTTCTCCACTTAAGTCGAGAACCATCCCGGTCAGATTGCACTGAGGATCAGCATCCACGAGTATGACTCGGTGCCCACGCTCGGCCAGCATCCAACCTAAATTGAAGCAAGTCGTTGTTTTGCTGACCCCACCTTTATTGTTAAACAGGGCAATCTTGATGGCCACTAAATCCCCCGTCTTGACGCATGCAGGCACATGGCGCCATGGTACATGAACCCTGCGTGACCCCAAATTTTCGATACGTGACGCGCTTCACCCGGTCATCCGATGGGTGAAGCGGCCCCTCATGGGACGAAGCGACAGCGTAGAGGGGGTAGCGACCCGGGGTAGGTTCCTCGTGTGTCCGCAAGCGCTCGACCGGCACTGGCGCAGCGCGTCCCCTGATGGCAGGCTGGGCCACCTAAGTAAGCAGCGTCGCGAATGGATCGCGGTTGCTCGATGCCCGACGACTACCGAGCCTCGGTGTGGGCTCCATTCCGATCTTAATCGCCAGACACGACGACCGTCGTCCTCCGTCCTCCGCGCTATTAGCAACCGTATGACTCACCTGCTCCGCACGTGGCGCAGATGCAAGGAGAGTCTGGTGGACTCGACGGACGGGGCCGGACCGCAGCCCCAGAGGTGGAAAGCGTGTTGGGTTCATACCCTCACGAGTTCGAATCTCGTATCGTCCGCCAGCTTGACCAGGCAGAACACGGAAGGGCCGACCCCCACGGGGCCGGCCCTTCGACGTTTCCGCGGCGTCAGGTGCCGCCCCGCGTCGCGGGTGCGGCCGCCGTGTCGTTTCCGGATGGCAGCGGCGTAACCCGGCCGGCGGGCGGGTAGCCGGTCCCCCATGACCCACACCGCACCGGGCGGACCCGCCGATCCCGCCCACCGTCGCCCGCCCCACGTCGACGACGCCACGGTCGACGGCCTCGGCCACCTGTCCAAGGGGCTGGAGTTCATCGAGCGCGCCCGCGGCCACCTGTACGCCTTCCACCAGCTCACCGGCAGCGCCGACTTCGCGCTGGACGACGCCGTGGCGCTGCTGCGCAAGGCCGGCCACGGCCCGACCGCCGACCGGATCGCGCGGGAGCTGCGCGGCCGCAACGTCCTGGAGGGCCGCTGGACCTACCAGATCGTCGAGGAGTACGACGACGGCTACTACGCGGCCTGGCGGGAGCTGGAGCGCGCCGCCCGGGAGGAGCTGGCCGGCGGGGTCCGGCACCTGTACGAGGCGGAGTTGAAGCAGCGCCGCCGCACCCCTGGCGAACCCGGCCACGAGACGGCACCCGCCCCTCATCGGTAAGCAGGCCCGCCCCCTTCCCGGCCACGCCGGGCCATAGCCTCGCCAGACCGCTGCCTCGCCAGACCGCAGCGACGCCGGGCCGCGGCCGCGCCGGGGTCGTAGCCACGCCCGGCCGCGCGCTCGCCTGCCGCCTCCGACCGCTTCCGCACGCCTCCCGACGCTGCCGCGGCTCCCCGGTCCCGGCGTCCGTGCGCCTGTCGGCCATTCGGTGTGCGCTGCCGCCGTCCGACCGTGCCCGGCGGCCGTCCTGGCGAATCTCCCCATACCAGTACCAAAACCGCGATCACGGCGGCCGACGCGCCCAAATGCCCGGAAAAGCCAAGCTTGTGACTACGCGCCGCCCCCTCCCCGGCGCTCCGCCGAACGGAAGGTCCCGAGTTGTCGAACCTCCTCGCCCGCGCCCTGGTCCTCGCCGCCGCCGCCACCGCCCTCACCGGCGCGACGGCCGGCGCCGCACAGGCGGCGCCGGCCTCGTGCCCCGCCCGGGTGACGGTCCCCAACGTGAAGATCACCAGCACGGCGGTCAGGACGGTACCGATGAAGCTGACCCAGACCTGCCAGGCGTGGGCGGCCTTCTGGATCCTCCAGGACGGCGCCGGCCAGATCGACGAGACGCAGGGCACCTACGGCTCCCTGGGCGGCGGCCTGCTGACGTTCCCCGAGGACGTCATGTTCGAGCCGACCAAGCCGCTGACCGCGGGCGTCGCGCAGTCGCTGCGGATCCGGCACAACTCCGCGCTCGGCACCCAGACCCTGCTCGGCCTGAACGCCTGGGCACCCGGCGCCGGCGAGGACGCCTTCGAAGGCGTCAGCCTGCCGATCGCGCACACCCGGTTCCACGTCCGGGCCGGATCCGCGGCCGGCATCACCGCCAACCGCAAGGGCACCCGGGTCACCCTCGGCGGGAAGGTCACCCGATACACCCCGGCCGCCCGCAAGTTCACCGGCTGGCGCCAGGCGCGCGTCGTCATGCAGTGGCGGCCCACCAACACCAGCGCGTGGCGCAACCTCACCACCGTGCGGACCGGCGCCAACGGCGTCGTACCGACCCGGAGCTGGTCGTTCTCCAAGTCCGCGCTGTTCCGCTTCAGCGTCGACGCCACCGGTACCACCTGGGGCGACCTGAGCGCCCAGGTCCGCCGCTGACCCACCCCGACCCGGCGCCCGCGTCGTCACCCCCCCCTTGACGGCGCGGGCGCCGCCCACCAAGACGGCGACACCGGGCACCGGCCGCCGGGTACGGCTCAGAGCTGCTTCTTCATCTGGGCGCGGACCACGGCGTAGCCGAGGCTGTCGTACAACGCCCGGGCCACGGCGTTGTTGCCGAAGACCTGGAGGCCGATCGAGGCGGCGCCGCGCTCGCGGGCGACCCGCTCGGCGGCCTCCATCAGCGCCCGCCCGTACCCCTGCCCGCGCCGGCCGGGCACCACCTCGATGTCGCAGACGTGGAGGTACGGCCCGGTGGACTCCGGGGTCTGCCAGATCCACAACAGACCGACGACCTCGTCGTCGGCGTAGGCCGTCCACAGGTCGTGGCCGGGGGTGTCCAGGCCCTGGGGCAACAGGCTGCTGAAGTCGGTACCGGCCTTCTCCCGCGCCTCGGCCGGCGGCAGCACGCCCGCCGCGGCCAGCTCGTCGCCGTAGGCGAGCGAGGCGCGGGCGGCGTAGGCGTCGAACGCGGCGGGGGTCATCGGTTCCAGGCGCACGGTCATCGCCGCACCCTATCGACGCCGGGGCTCAGACGAGCGAACGCCCGGCGACAGCGTGGCGGTCACCGGGCGTCTGCCCTGTTCGGTGGCGGTGGTGAAGGGATTTGAACCCTTGGAGGGCTTGCACCCTCACACGCTTTCGAGGCGTGCTCCTTAGGCCGCTCGGACACACCACCGCCGAGTACGCTACCCGACCCCGCAGGCCCGCGGCGCGCTGGGGCGGGCGAAACCGGCGGCGCCTGGCAGGATCGCCGCATGAGTACCCACATCGGCGCCGCGCCCGGCGAGATCGCCCCCCGTGTCCTGCTCCCCGGCGACCCGCAGCGCGCCCGCTGGATCGCCGAGACGTACCTCGACGGCGCCCGGTGCTACTCGACCGTGCGGGGGATGCTCGGGTTCACGGGGACGTTCGGCGGTGAGCCGGTGTCGGTGCAGGGCACCGGGATGGGGATGCCGTCGGCGTCGATCTACTGCCACGAGCTGCTCGCCGAGTACGGGGTTCGCACGCTCATCCGGGTCGGGAGCTGCGGGGCGATCCGCGACGACCTGGCCGTGCGGGACCTCGTCGCCGCGAGCGCCGCCGCGACGGACTCGCAGATGAACCGGGTCCGCTTCGACGGCCTGGTGGACTTCGCGCCGGTGGCCGACTTCCCGCTGCTGCGGGCGGCGGTGGACGCGGCGGCGGCGCGGGAGGTGCCGGTGCGGGTGGGGCCGGTGTTCGCCTCGGACGCGTTCTACACGGACCGGCCGGACCTGTACGGGCGGCTGGCGGAGTACGGGGTGCTGGCCGTGGAGATGGAGTCGGCGGCGCTGTACACGGTGGCGGCGCGGTTCGGGGCGCGGGCGTTGACCCTGCTGACCGTCAGCGACCACCTGCCGCGCGGCGAGCACCTGTCGTCGGCGGACCGGGAGCGGACGTTCGGCGCGATGGCGGAGCTGGCGCTGGCCGCGGCGGTGGCGTGAGACTCCGCGGGCCGGGAAGCGTCGCGGCCGGCTGAGGCCCTCTCGCCGGCAGGGCGTGGCGGCCGGCAGGGCGTGGCAGCGGCCAAGCTCAGCCGGCGGCGGCGCGGCCGAAGAAGTCGCGCAGGAGGGCGGCGGAGTCCCCGGCGAGGACCTCCGGGTACACCTCGGGGCGGTGAGTGTGCCGGGGGTCGCGCAGCACGTCGTACAGCGAGCCGGCGGCGCCGGTCTTGGGCTCCCAGGCGCCGAACACCACGACGGCGACGCGGGCCTGGAGGATGGCGCCCGCGCACATCGTGCAGGGCTCCAGCGTGACGACCAGGGTGCAGCCGTCCAGGCGCCAGCCGCCGACCCGCGCGGCGGCGGCCCGCAGCGCGACGATCTCGGCGTGGGCGGTGGGGTCGCCACGGTGTTCGCGCTCGTTGCGGCCGGCTGCCAGCTCGGCGCCGTCCGGCCCGTACACGACGGCGCCGACCGGGACGTCGGCGCCGCCCGGCGGGCGGCCGGGAGGCGGCTGCGGGGTGCGGGTGCCGGGCACGACCGCGTCCCGCGCGCGGGGACCGGGCGGGGTGCCCGGTGCGGCCGCGTCCCGGACGGCGGGACCGGGCGGGGTGGCGGCGACCGCGAGCGCCCGGCGCATCCACTGTTCGTGGCGGCCGCGGCGGGTCGGCGGCGCGGTCACGCGTCGCGCAGCTCGTCCACCTCGTCGGCGCAGCCGATCGAGTGGCTCACCTGGGCGGTGACGTCCGCGGGGAGCATCCCCTCGTGGGCGCACAGCGCGAGGAGCTGGTGGGAGCTGACGCCCAGGTCGGTCAGGAGGTCGGCGTCGCCGACCGGGTCGACATCGGGTTCGACCGCGCGGGGGGCGTCCTCGTCGGCGGCCGGCGGCTCGGCCGCCTCGTCCAGGTCGAGGGCGGGGGCCTCGACGTCGCCGAGCAGGAGGGCGCCGAGGCGGGACTCCGCGGCGAAGACCGAGTCGGAGCCGAAGACGCGCAGGTCCTCGCCCTCGTCGAGGCGCATGATGACCAGGTACGCGTCGTCGGACTCGACGAACAGCACCGAGAGGTCGGCGTCGGGGTCCACGTCCCGCAGCCGGTCGGCCACGTCCTCGACGTCGGAGACGCCGGACAGGCTCAACTCGGCCGCCGACCACTTCTCCTTCCGGCGGACCGCCGCAGCAGCGAAGTACGACACCACACCCCCAAACCGATCGTCGCGGCAACCGCCCGCATCAACGACCGGGCGGATGGCTGATGACGGCCCCGTGCCCGGGCGCGTCACCCCCCGGAGGGTGACGCTAGTGGCTGGTGGGCGCGGCGCGGCGCGCAACGCCGGATAACCGGCCGGGTACGCCCGGCGGGGTCAGCCGACCAGCCGGCGGCGGACGGCGATGATCCCCTTGACCCGGGTGGCCCGGGCGCGTCGGGGGGCCGGCAGTTCGCGCCCGGCGCGGGCGCCCGCCAGTTCGGCGAGGAGCCTCAGCCGGCGGCGGTGGCGGTCAGGGTCGGGCCGCTCCAACGTCCATGCCATGTCTGGAGGGTGCCCACTGGCGCGGCCGGCCGTCAAGTCACGCCGCCGTACTCGTCCGGGTACGCACATTCAGCCGGGGGCGCGCCTCCCGGCTGTGACGAACGGGACACCCGGCGTGCGGGGCGGGGGCCGGGTGGCCGGATGGCGGCGGCCGCCCGGCCCCCCGGGCCGCCCTCAGGGGAACTGGGCGAACTTCTTGCGGGCGGCGCCGTTGATGGTGGTGAACGCCCCGCCCACGGCGAGGCGGTGCAGGCCGGCGTGGGTGGCGATGGTGTTGACGCCGACGATGCCGTTGCCGTGGGCGGTCCAGTTCGACAGCGTGCCGCCCTCGGAGAGCGCGCCGAGCTTCACCCGCGGGACGCTGCCGTCGAGGCAGGCGCCGTGGGCGGTGGCAACGCGGGAGGTCCGGCACACGTTGTCGAAGTGGCCGCCGAAGTAGACGACGCCGTCGTCGACGCCGACGGCCTGGGCGTTGCCGTCGGTGGTCAGGGTCCAGCGGCCGACGCCCGCGCGGGTGTACCCGACGATCCGGCCGCCGGGTCCCCCGTGCGCGGCGTACAGGCCCGCGGGGCCGAGGGCGAGCGCGTACGCGACGTACTTGGCCGTCGACCGGAAGCCGGTGTCGACGGCGCCGCTGCCGGCGTGCACCGCGGCGACCCGGGCGGTGGCGCCGGCGCCGCTCAGGTTGTGGAAGTCCCCGCCGACGTACACCCGGCCGTCGCCGAGGACCAGGCTGTACACGGAGGCGTCGGCGGTGGGCTTCCAGGTGGCGTCGACACTGCCGTCGGCGGGGTCGAGGGCGGCCAGGCGGGTCCGGGTGGCGCCGTTGATCGCGGTGAAGGTACCGCCGACGTACACCTTCCCCCAGCCGGCCACGAGGGCGAACGGCTGGCCCCAGACGGTCGGCCGGAAGCCGGGGGCGACGGCCCCGGTGCCGCCGTCGACCCGGGCGAGGCCGTCGCGGGCCACCCCGCCGAGGGTGGCGAACTCGCCGCCGACGAACAGGGTGCCGCCGGTGGCGGCGAGCGCCCGGACCCGGCCGTCGGCACCCGGGTTCCAGGGCCGCAGGGCACCGGTGGCGGCGTCGACGGCGGCGAGCCGGCCGCGGGCGTACGTGGTCGCGCCGACCTTGACCGAGGTGAAGTCGCCGCCGAGGTAGAGGGTGTCGCCGGCATAGACGCTGGCGTAGATGTCGCCGTTGAACTGCGGCGTCCCGGTCATCGGCGAGCTGGAGACGATCGCCGCGGCGGGGGCGGCGGGCAGCGCGCACAGCAGCGCGGTGCCCAGGGCGAGCGCCGGCCGGCGCAGCGGCGGGCGCGCGGGCGGGCGCGCGGGCAGGTTTGGCATCATCGCTGAAACCTAAATGCGGCAAATCTCGTTATCAGTACAAAACTCCAAAGTTTCGTGCGTTCGACCCGACCGCCGTACGCCAAATAAGCCGTTTACAGGGGCAAAAGAGTCATCCGGCAGACCGGGGTTCAGCCCTAGGGTGGAGGGATGCGGGATCCGATCGCCGACCTCCGCGAGATCGCCTTCCTCCTGGAGCGGGCCAACGAGGCCACGTACCGGGTCCGGGCCTTCCGCGGCGCCGCCGCCACGCTGGCCGCCCTCGCCCCCGACGACGTGGCCGCGCACGCCGCCGCCGGAACGCTGAGCACCCTCGCGGGCGTCGGCGACGTGACCGCCCGGTGCGTCGCCGAGTCGCTGGCCGGCGAGGAGCCCGTCTACCTGCGCCGGGCCCGGGCCACCGAGGGCATCCCCCTCGACGAGGCGGCCGCGGCGCTACGGGCGGCGCTGCGCGGCGACTGCCACCTGCACTCCGACTGGTCCGACGGCGGGTCGCCGATCGAGGAGATGGCGCTGGCGGCGGTGCACCTGGGCCACGAGTACCTGGTGCTCACCGACCACTCGCCCCGGCTCACGGTCGCCCGCGGCCTGACCGCCGACCGGCTGCGCCGGCAGCTCGACCACGTCGCCGCCCTGAACGAGGGCCTGCCCGACGGCTTCCGCGTGCTCACCGGCATCGAGGTCGACATCCTCGCCGACGGCAGCCTCGACCAGACCGACGAGCTACTCGCCCGGCTCGACGTCGTCGTCGGCTCGGTGCACAGCGGCCTGCGCGACCCCGCCGACCGGATGACCGCGCGGATGCTGGCCGCCGTCGCCAACCCGCACCTGGACATCCTCGGGCACTGCACGGGGCGCAAGGTGTCCGCCGCGGACGTGGGCGTCACGGGCGCGGGCGACCGCGGCCACCGGGCCGGCCGGACCCGGCCGCCGAGCGACTTCGACGCCGCCGCGGTGTTCGCGGCCTGCGCGGAGTACGACAAGGCGGTCGAGATCAACTGTCGGCCGGACCGGCTCGACCCGCCGAAGCGGCTGCTGCGCCTCGCGGTGGAGGCCGGCTGCCGGTTCAGCATCGACACCGACGCGCACGCCCCAGGGCAGTTGGACTGGCTGGGGTACGGGGTGCGGCGGGCGGTCGCCTGCGGGGTGCCCGCCGACCGCGTGGTCAACACCCTGCCGGCCGACGCGCTGCTGGCCTGGGCCGCCGGCCACGGCTGACCGCCCGCGCGGTGCCGGCTACCCGGGTACCGCGGCCGCGCGGCGGCGCGCCGTCACCATGCCCTGGGAGATCGCCACCCCGAGCAGGACCACCACGCCGCCGACCGGCTGGTTCCAGTCGATGTGCTCCCCGAGGACGAGCACGCCGAGCAGCGTGGCCACCACCGGCAGCAGGTAGGTGACCGAGGCGCCGGTACTCGCGCCCGCGACCGTGATGACGCGGAAGTGCAGGACGAACGCCAGCCCGGTACCCAGCGCGCCGAGCGCCAGCACGCTGGCGACGACCGGCAGCGACAGGTCGCCGGGCGCCGGGGGCGGCCCGGCGACGAACGGCGCCACGACGGCCAGCAGGACCGTCGCCGTGATCAGGTTGCCCGCCGGGACCGCCACGCTGCCGCCGGGCACGCCGGTCAGGTACCGGCGCTGGTACCCGATGATCACGCCGTAGCAGACGGCCGCGCCGAAGCACAGGAGCTGGCCGACCAGCGCACTGCCGCCGACGCCGCGCCAGACGCCCAGGACCAGCAGCACCCCCGCGAAGCCGAGCACCATGCCGACCAGGCGCCGGGCGGTCAGCCGCTCCGTCCGGTACACCAGCACCGCCAGCGGCAGGGCGACCAGCGGCGTCGTCGCGTTCCAGATGCCGGCCAGCACCGAGGAGACGTGCTGCTCGCCGTACCCGAACAGGGTGAACGGGATCGCCACCCCGAACACCCCGACGAAGGTCATGTGCCCCCACGTGCGCAGGTCCCGCGGCAGCCGGCCGCCGGTGGCCTTCAGCACGACCAGCACGGTCAGGGCGCCCGCCGCGACGCGGAACAGGGTGACGTACACCGGGTGCAGCTCCCGGATCGCCACCTCGATGAACAGGAAGCTCGCGCCCCAGATCAGCGCCAGCAGCAGGAAGCCGGGCAGCCACGCCCGAGGGCCGGCGGGCGCGTCGGGGCCGCCCGCGGCCGGGGCGGCAGGTACGCGAGGGGAGGCTGAGGTGTCAGGGGTGATGTGCCGTTTCACTCCTCACATAGTGCCTGACCTGCGGCGCGCTGTCACGCGGAATGCGCCCTGGCCGCAGCGCGACGGCTCCCGGCCCGGCGGACCCCGACCGCGGCCGCTTTCCCGTAGGGTCGCGGCGTGGGAGACATCGACGACATCGCCAACCGTTACGTCGACGAGTGGGCCGAGCTGGACCCGGTCGGTGCGACGTACTGCGGGCTGGCCGGCCACGACGACCGCCTCACCGACCTCAGCCGCGACGGCTTCGCCGCCCGCGCCGCGCACGCCCGCGACACCCTCGCGGCGCTCGCCGCCGCGACCCCGGCCACCGAGGCCGAGCGGGTGGCCGCCGACGCGATGACCGAGCGGCTGACCGTCGAGACGCTCCAGTTCGACGCCGGGCAGACCGCCAGCCAGATGAACGTCATCTCCAGCGGGCTGCACCACTCGCTGTCGGTGTTCGACCTGATGCCGACGCAGGGCGAGGAGGCCGTCGCGCACGTCGTGGCGCGGCTGCGCCAGCTCCCCGCCACGCTCGCCGCGTTCCAGTCGACGCTGCTGGCCGAGGCCGCCGACGGCCACGTCGCCGCCCGGCAGCAGATCCTGGAGGTGGCCCAGCAGTGCGCCACCTGGACCGACCCGTCCGCCGACGACGTGTTCCCCCGCCTGGCCCGCCGGCTGACCGCCGCCGGTGCCCTGCGCGCCGAACTGGACTCCGCCGCCGCCGACGCGACCAGCGCCACGGCGGCCTTCGGCCGCTTCCTGCGGGAGGAGCTGGCCCCGCGCGGGCGGGCCGACCAGGCGTGGGGCCGGGAGGCGTACGGCATCGCGTCGCAGTACTTCCTCGGCGCGCGCATCGACCTGGACGAGACGTACGCGTGGGGCTTCGCCGAACTCGCCCGGATCGAGGCGGAGATGCGGGTCGTCGCCGCCGAGCTGGCCGGGCCGGGCGCCAGCGTCGACGAGGCGGTCGCCGTCCTCGACGCCGACCCGGCCCGCACGGTCGAGGGCAAGGAGGCGTTCCGGGACTGGATGCAGACCGTCGCCGACAAGGCCGTCAGCGAGCTGGCCGGCACCCACTTCGACATCCCCGAGCAGGTCCGCCGGATCGAGTGCTGCCTCGCCCCGACCAGCGACGGCGCGATCTACTACACCGGCCCCAGCGAGGACTTCAGCCGCCCCGGCCGGATGTGGTGGGCGGTACCGCAGGGCGTGACCACCTTCTCCACCTGGCGTGAGGTCACCACCGTGTACCACGAGGGGGTGCCCGGCCACCACCTCCAGATCGGGCAGACGGCCGCCCGCGCCGGGGCGCTCAACCGCTGGCAGCGCAAGCTCGCCTGGTGCTCCGGCCACGGCGAGGGCTGGGCGCTGTACGCCGAGCGGCTGATGGAGGAGCTGGGCTACCTCGCCGACCCCGGGGACCGCCTGGGGATGCTCGACGGCCAGGCGTTCCGGGCCGCGCGGGTGATCGTGGACATCGGCGTCCACCTGGGGCTCAGGGTCCCGGCGGACAACCCGTTCGGCTTCGCCCCCGGCCAGCGCTGGACACCCGAACTGGCCTGGCGGTTCCTGCGCGCCCACTGCCGGCTCGCCGACGAGAACCTGCGCTTCGAGCTGAACCGGTACCTCGGCTGGGCCGGCCAGGCGCCGGCCTACAAGGTCGGCGAGCGGATCTGGCTGGCCGCCCGGGACGAGGTCAGGGCCCGCAAGGGCGCCGACTTCGACCTGCGCACGTTCCACCGCCAGGCCCTCGACCTGGGCTCCCTGGGCCTGGACCCGATGCGCCGCGCGATGGCCCGCCTGTAGCCGCGCCGGACGGCTGCCCCGCGAACCGGCGTCCGGTCACGGCGCCGCGCAGGCCAGGGCGGCGCGGTGCCGCCAGGCGAGGTGCAGGCAGCCCGCTCCGGCCGGCAGCATCCGGCCGGAGCGCAGCAGCGCCCGGACGACCGGCGCGGTGAAGGGCAGCGGCGAGGCCACCAGCGCGCCCTCCTCGTTGTCGGCCACGAGGTGGCGCGCCCAGTCGTCGAAGAACGCCGCGTCCCACACGGCGACCGTCATGATCTCCCCGAACAGCGACAGGGCGTCCAGGCCGACCCCGAGCAGCCACACCCGGACGCGGCCGTCCCGGTAGGCGGCGTCGAGCGCGGCGAACGGCGCCGCCCCGTAGTCGACCGGGCGCCCGTCGCCGCCGTGCTCCGCGGCGCCGAGGAGTTCCTCGCTGTACTCGCGCATGATGTTGCGCCACAGGTCGAAGTCCGCGGCGGCGGCGCCGGGCAGCGACGTCGACGGCTGGAAGATCCCCGACGGGATCACCTGGGTCGCGCCGCCGGACTGCGCCACCGCGCGCGGGTCGCGGCGGTGCAGCAGGAACGTCGCGCCCGTCCGGTCCCGCCGCACCGTCAAGGTGGACACGGCGGCCAGGACGGTGCGGCGCCCGAGCGCGAACGGGTCGCCGACCGCCCGCCGCAGCGGCAGGTCCCGCAGGCCCGGACCCGGGGCGCTGTCGAGGCCGGTCAGGGCGGACTCGTGCGCGAGCGCCTCCTGGACGTCCACGCCGTCGAAGTAGAGGCAGTCGGCGAACGCGAGCGTCCAGGGCCGGTCCGCCACGGCGGCCAGGCTCCAGCAGTGGCGGTTGGCGAACAACCGCGGCGGCGCCAGCTCTCGCACGGCCTGGGTGTAGCGGGCGTACCGGGTGGTGACCGTCCGCCAGGGCAGGACGTGGGCGGCGTCCGAACCGGTGCCGGTGGGTCCTCAGGGCGTCGGCGAATGCGCTCACATCTGCTCCCACCCGTGGGCTGTCGACTGTTGCAGCGTGGTGTTCAGTCTTGCCGACCAGTACGGCAACGCGCACCCCTACCGCCCGACGGCATTCTCCGGCGAGCGTGGGGGTGGGCGGGTACCCCGCTCACCCCCACTGGGCCGAGGAGGCGCGATGCTCCATCGACGACACCGCCGAAAGCGCAGCCTGTGGCGTCCTTGGCGAAGCACGTGTGCGTGTGGAGTTGACTGGTATCCCTGCCCAGACGCGACCGTCCCCGCGCCGCCTCCGGTCATGGCGTCACTGCGCCTGGGAATCTATGTTCTCCATCCTGGGACGCATCCACTGTGGAGCTTTTTCGCCTGACGCCGCTGTTGACCCCTGCCCCACAACACCGCGCTCGTCCACCGAAACCCCGGGAGTCCCGAGGCGAGCCCGACCACACACGGGGCGCGTGGGGCCACGTCGAACCGGACGCGAAGGTGTAGCCGCCAGGCACAGGGCGTGGCCGATCCGCCGAACGGCTATCCCGCGACGCGGTGGCGGGTGTCGCCCTCGGCCGGGCGGTAGTCGGTGAGGATGTCGTTGTAGGTGGTCACGAAGTCGTCGCCGCCCGGGCCGCCGGTGTCCACGTCGTCGCCGCGGCCGCCGTACACCCAGTCGTCGCCCGGGCCGCCGTCGAGGCGGTCGTTGCCGTCGCCGCCGTCGACCGAGTCGGCGCCGGGGCCGCCGTCGAGGCGGTCGTCGCCGGTGTGGGCGTTGAGGTAGTCGTCGCCCTCGCCGCCGCTGAGGTGGTCGCCGCCGGTGTCGCCGGTGACGCGGTCGGCGCCCGGGCCGCCGTCGAGGGTGTCGGGGCCGGTACCGCCGTGGACGGCGTCGTCGCCCGTGCCGCCGTCGGCCCGGTCGAGGCCGCGCCCGCCGTCGATCGTGTCGTCGCCGTCGCCCCCGTCCAGGACGTCGTCGCCGTCACCGCCGCACAGCGTGTCGGGGCCGCCCCGGCCGCGCAGGGTCTGCGGGCCGGGGCCGCCGAGCAGGACGTCGGCGCGGTCGGTGCCGGTCATCGTCGCGTACCCCTTGCGGACCGTTACCGGCAGGCGGGTCTCCGCCGCGCCGTGGGCGACCGCGATGGTGACGTCGGCGACGCCGCGCTGCCCGGCGACGGTGGGCAGGAGCAGGTTGAAGACGTTGAGGGTGGACACCCGGTCCACGGTCGGCGTGCGGGTGGGGACCACGAGCGCCGGGTTGCCGGAGCGCAGCGCGATGCGGAAGGTGCCCGGGTCCACGCCGGGCGGGCCGCCGAGGATCAGCGGCAGCGTCACCTCGTCGGGGCTGTTGCAGCTCGCCTGTCCGAGGGTCACCGTCGGTGCCGGTTCGGCGGCGCCGGCCGGCGCCGCGACGGCGAGCGCGCCCACGAGGACGGCAGCCGCGGCCGCCGGAATCCGGTCTGTGCGAAGGTGCGGCAACGTCGACTCCCGGGGTGCGGTGGCTGCGCCGGACGGCGTAGCCCACACCGTACTGAACCGGTGCATCCTGGGCTAAAAAACCACCCCTCGAAAGGGGACCCGGGCCACCCCCGCGCCGCTGGCGGGGGTGACCCGGGTCCGGGGGCCGCGGGCTACCGGGCGACGACCGCGTTCGACTGGCCGGACGCGGCGCTCTCCCCGACAGAGTTCACCGCGGTGACCAGGAACCGGTACGTGCCCGCCCGCAGGGTCACCGTGCTGGCTCGGCTGGCGGCCGAGCGCAGCGGGAGCGTGGTGACCCCGACGACCCGGGTGCCGGAC
This sequence comes from Pilimelia terevasa, assembly GCF_014647915.1. Taxonomy (GTDB): domain Bacteria; phylum Actinomycetota; class Actinomycetes; order Mycobacteriales; family Micromonosporaceae; genus Pilimelia; species Pilimelia terevasa. The sequence goes on along the minus strand of NZ_BMQC01000008.1, from coordinate 204,597 downwards.
ATCCGCAGCGCGGTGATCCGGTACCCCGTTACTGCCGCGCCGCCGGTGCTGGCCGGCGTGGACCAGCGGACGCCCGCGGTGACCGCGCCACCGGCGGCGCCCGAGGTCGCGGTGCCGATCCGCGGCGCGCTGGCCACGGTCGCCGGCACGACGGCCGGCGACCGCTTCGAGGCCGCGCCGACGCCGACGGCGTTGAACGCCCGCACGTCGAACGTGTACCCGCGCCCGTTCACCAGCCCGGTCACCCGGACGAGCCGGGCCGCCGGGGTGGCCCGCACGGTCTTGACGACCGTGCTGCCGCTGAACGCCCGCACGTAGTACCCGGTGACCGCGCTGCCGCCCGTGCTGGCCGGCGCCGTCCACCGGACGACCGCCGAGGCGTTGCCCCGCGACACCTGGCCGAGGCCCGGCGCCGAGGGCGGGCCGACCCGCGGCACGACCGCGGCCGTCGGGGCCGAGGCCGGGCCGGCCACCCGGGCGTTGCGGGCCAGCACCGTGAAGGTGTGGCCGACGCCGTTGGCCAGCGGCGCGACGACGGCGCTCGTGGCCGTGCCGGCGGCGGTCACGACCCGGACCGGGTTGGGGTTGCCGGCGGTGAACACCCGGATCTCGTAGCCGGTCAGCGGTACGCCGCCGGTGTCGGCCGGCCTCGTCCACGTCACGGTCGCGGAGGCCGGGCCGGCGGCCGCGGACACCGCGGTCGGCGCCCCGGGGACGCCGGCGGGCGTGACCGCGTTCGACAGCGCCGAGACACCCGAGTCCCCGGCGCCGCTGTGGGCGAGCACCCGGAACCGGTACGCGGTGCCGTTGGCCAGGCCCGGGACCACCGTGCTGGTGGTGCCGCCGCCGACGGTGACCGTCTTCACCGGCGCCGTGGAGGTGCCGGCGAGGACGGTGACGTCGTAGCCGGTCACGTCCGCGCCCCGGAGGGTCGCCGCGGTCCAGGTCACCGTCGCCGTGGTGTCGCCGGCCGTGGCGGTCCCGATCGCGGGGGCGTCGGGCTCCAGGACGACCGGCACCGCGTCGCCGTCGAAGACGAGCTGCTCGACGTTGCGCAGCGTGTCCACGCCGTCGGCCAGGCTGCCCCGGGCGTGGGTGACCCGGATGCCGCCGCCGGGGGCGTCGGTGATGTCGTAGTTCTCCTGCGGCTCGCTGAACACGGCCGTGTCGTTGCCCGCGGTCGGCGAGGTCAGGATCTCCCGGACGATGACGATGCTGCCCGGGTCGAGGCGACCCGCGAGCACGTCCGGCTGGAGCTCCAGCATGGAGTTCGCGGTGCGGACCTCGGTGGCCGGGTCGGCCGGGTCGGTGCGGACCGACAGCCGGACGTTGAGCCAGGCGTCGCCGTCGATGACGTCGTTGCCGCCCCGCCCACTGATCCGGTCGTCGCCGGCGCCGCCGAGCAGGATGTTGCCGCCGGTGAAGTCGTCGGCCCCGCCCAGGAGCTGCCGCAGCCCGCGGACCTTGTCGACCTGCGCCCCGTTGACCAGCTCGTGGCCGACCATCGCGGCCGCGTCGGCGTCGTCGCCGATCAGCTCGTCGTCGCGGTCCCAGCCGGACAGGCCCTCGACCAGGTCGTACCGGTCGTTGAGGGTGTCCAGCGCCGGGTTGACCAGGCCGGTGCGGCGCAGGTCGGCGTGCGCCGGCTGCTGGTCGCCCTTGTGGGTCACCCAGTCGAAGCCGAGCATCCCCTCGTTGCGCTCCACGCCCGGCCCGGCGACCATGACGTCGTTGCCGCCCTCGGCGTCGTAGTCGTCGGCGCCGCCCTCGCCCGCGAGGACGTCGTCGCCGGGCAGGTTCGGGTCGTCCTGGAACGGCGCGCCGTTGTCGCCCTGGAGCAGGTCGGCCTGGTCGCCGCCCTGGATCCAGTCGTCCCCGCCGTCGCCGAACACGGTGTCCGCCGACTCGCCGCCGTAGACGAAGTCGTCGCCCTCGCCGGCCAGCGTCTCGGAGGGGTCCGACCCGCCGTTGACGAAGTCCTTGCCGCGCCCGCCCTGGAGCAGGTCCAGGCCGCCGCCGCCGGTGATCGCGTCGTTGCCGTCACCGCCCTTGACGTCGTCGTCGCCGAAGGTGTCGGTGAGGATGTCGTTGCCCTTGCCGCCGATGTGCATGTCGTTGCCGGCGCCGCCCTCGATCCGGTCGTCGCCGTCGCCACCCCGCAGGGTGTCGTCGCCCTCGCTGGAGGTGATCCGGTCGGCGGCCGGGGTGCCCAGGAACAGCACGTGCTTGTCCCCGGCGTACCGGACGGTGCCGTCGGGCAGGCGGGTGAGCAGGGTGCGCTCGTCGTACTCGGTGGCCGGGTCGTCCAGGACCGGCCCCGAGGTGCCGAGCCGGGCCAGGTTGAACGTGTAGTCCGGCCGGGAGAAGACGTCGGCGGGCAGGCCGTCCACGTCGGTGTTGCGCTCGATCAGCTCGGCGAACGAGTTGCCTTCGAGCTGGGTGAGCAGGTTCAGGCCGGCGGTGCGGCTCAGGTAGTACAGCCGGTCGCCGTCCTGGAGGCGCTCCATCTGCGTCTCGAAGACGAAGTTGAACGTCGGGCCGAGCAGGCCGCCGAACGGCGACTGCTTCTCGGCCAGGCCGCCCACCCAGAAGTCGACCCGGTCCAGGCCGGTGGCCTGGGCGGCCCACGCGCCCGTGCCGTTCATGAACTCGGCCGAGTCGCCCGGGGTGCCGGCCACGGCCGGGTCGCCCGCGACGATCCGGGTCGCCGCCGCGCGGCGCTGCGCGGCGGTGCCGGTGATGCTTGGGTGCGTGCCGTACGCGGCGACGAAGTTGGCCAGCGACTCGCGGTGCCGCAGGGCGACGCCGAAGTCGTTCCAGTCGTCGTAGGGCTTGAGCAGCGCCTGGCCGGTCGCGGCGTGGAACTGCCGGCGGGCGGCGTTCAGCGTCGGCATCCCGGTCTCGCGGCCCCGGGCGATGTTCAGCGTCGCCAGGTCCAGGGGCAGGCCGAGCAGGCGGTTGCGCAGCGCCTCGGTGACGAACTCGTCCAGCTCGTTGCCGACCTGGTCGGTCATGCCGCGGACGATGTCGCCCGTGGCCTGCTCCGGGGTGCGGCCACCGGCGGTGTACGCGGGCGGGTTCAGGAACGCCGCCAGCAGGTCGATGTCGTCGCGGCTGCCGTCGGCGCGGACCCGGGCCACCTGCTCGTTGAGCATCGAGTGGCCGAAGCGGTACACGACGTGCGCGAACTCGGCCGAGATCGCCGAGTTCACGGCGGTGTCGTAGCCGGCGAACACGTTCACCTGCGGCTGTACCTTGCGGGCGAACTCCTCGAACGCCAGGTGCTGGTACTGCATCTCGGTGACGAACTTGGCGGCCTGGAACAGGCGCTCGCCGTTCCACGCGCCGCCGCCGAGCTGCCACTGCGGCACGCTGGCCGGATCCTCAGTGGTCAGGACGTCGCGGATGTCGCCGACGAGCCGGTTGTGCTCGGCGTGGAAGATCTGGTGCACCGCGGACAGGCCGATGTTCTCGTTGGCCCGGCCGTCGCCGGTGATGAAGTGCCGGCCCAGCATCTCGTCGTCGTACGTGGTCGGGTTGTTGTCGTCGCCGGTGCCCGGGTCGGCGTCGGGGGTCGCCGGGACCTTCGGGGTCGCCGGGTTGTGGTCGTGGTCGACCGCGCCGGGCGCCGCGTGGTGGGCGATGTCGTCGAGGAAGGCGTGCCCGGTGCGGACCGCGTCGGCCGGGACGGCCACGCCGGCCCCGCCGCCTGCGGCCGGGTCGCCCTCGACCAGGACGCCGCCGGGGCGGACGATCTGCGGGAAGCCGTGCGGGCCGCGGGCGAACCGGCCGTACGGGTCGGTGGCCAGCAGCGGGATGTTCAGCACGTCGCCGTCGGTGAGCCGGATGCCCAGCTTCTGGGCCGCCTGCTCCTTCGTCGCGGCCCACGTCGCCAGGCCGCCGTCGGGGCCGGTGAGCAGGGTGCCGTTGCTGACGGGGCGGCCGGCGGCCAGGTCGTAGGAGCGCAGGAACACCTGGTGCGAGGGGTGCGAGGCGTACGTCTGGCTCTGGTCGACGAACGTCGCCGTCTGGTTGGTGGCGTTGCGGACGTCGTCGGCGCTCTCGTCCACGGCCGGGGTCGCCGGGTTGTCGCCGAGGACGCCGTCGGGGCCGGGCTGGTTCTGCGAGCGGGTCAGCACCATGAAGTTGGTCTGACTGCCCGGCTGGTACAGCGGGTCGTCGGGCTGCAGCGGCATGTAGACGGTGCCGCCGCCCTTGTTGACCAGGTCCAGGCCGTGGTCGAAGAACTGGCCGAACAGGGTGAACCACGAGTTGTAGGGGGCGGACAGGCCCGCGTCGGGGGCGACGTTGGGGATCTCGAAGGCGCCCTGGGCGTTCGGGGTGGCGCCGGGGCCGGCGGCGGCGACGGCGGCCGGGTTCCGGTCGGTCTGGTCGACGACCAGGTTGCTGACCACGCGCGGCTCGGCGTCGTTGACCATGCCCTTCTTCTGGGCGTACGACGTGCCGTCGCCGACGTTGACCGGCCCGGGGCCGTCGGGGTCGGCGGCCCACGGCTGGGCGGCGGTGTAGTTCGGCTCGGTGAGGCGCAGGAACGGCTGGTCGGCGGAGCCGTACGTCGCGCGCCCGGCGACGAGGTTGTTCTGGGTGCCGTCGACGGTCCGCAGCCCCCACGGCAGCTCCGCGCCCTGCTGCGCCTGGTTCGGGATCTGGTTCGGTCCACTGCCGAGCAGCGCGCCGCCCGCGGCGTGCGCCTCGGCGATCTTGATCTGCTGGAGGATGAACTTCAGGTCCGACGGGTTCAGGTTGAACCCCTGGCCCACGGGCGCGGCGGAGGCGGCCTGCGGCGGGATTCCCGCCAGGCCCACTCCTAGCGCGACGCCCAGCGTGGCGGCGAGCAACGGGCGGATGCGCACGGCGAAGTTCCTCTCGTCGGGGACCTGGGTGCTTCGATGATTCCGTCCGCGCCTTTGATCGGACTGTGTCCGCAATTGCCCCCCGGGGCGGTCAGCGCGGTCCGATTTCAGCGACCACTCAGCCGGACCGGACCAAACGCGTGCCGCCCTCCCGCCTTTCCGCCCGTGCACTCCGACGACCGTCGGCGGTGGTGGTACGAACGGTCAGCGGAGGCGCCGAAAGGTGGGGGCGCGGACGCCCCGACCCGGCATTTGTGCGCGCGGGAAAGCGCTGTCCGTACTGACGTCAGCCAATATGTCCAGTGGCGTGGACAAGCCCGTCGTCACGTTCGGTCCGCGGCGTCGGCCAGATCCGCCCGAAAGGCCAGCACGAGGACATCGCCGCAGGTCACAACGGTGACCCACTGTCGGCGGTCAATGCGGACGAAACTCGTGAACCCCAGTGGGCACACCCGTCCCGAGAGTGCGGGAACGGCCGTCTATTTCGCCGGTCGAGGCGCTACACGCTGAGCGGCGGCGACCGGCGCACACCGTCCTTGCCTCAGGCCGGCGTGCGCTTGAACACTTCTCGGCACCGGCACGTAAACCCCGCTGTCACACCCCCACCCGCTCGGAGGACGACTACTTCATGGGTTCCCATATTCTTCTCGGAAAGCGCGCCCTGGCGCTCGCTTCCGCCGCCGCGCTGGCCGTCCTGGTCGGCCCGCTACCGGCCAGCGCCGCCCTCCCCGTCGTCGGGCCCGTCAACAACGTGACGGGCTATCCGATGTACGTCGAGGACTCGGCGGGCACCCGCCTGGCGATGTGCGACGACCCCGCGCAGGGCTGCGCGATGTCGGAGCTGCCCGACCTCGGCAAGCCGATGTCCTACCCGGACAACTACGCGGTGGAGAACTTCTACTTCGCCGCCTCGGCCACCCTGGCCGGCGCCGTCAACGGCACGTTCGTGATCGCGCTGGAGTCGACGTACGTCAACGAGGCGGTCGTCCCCGGCCAGGAGGCGCTGTTCACCCGGATCCGGCTCGACAAGGTCGACGGCCTCCAGCCCAACCAGACCTACACGGTCACCCACCCGTACGGCGACTTCACCATCACCGCCGACGGGGACGGGCAGGTCAAGCGCGGCTTCCACACCGCCGACGTCGGCTGCTTCTCGCCCACCGAGGGCGACCCGGCGGCGGACCCCGCCTCGTGCATGAACGACGGCTGGAAGCGGGCGACCAACGCCTTCGCCGGGGACCAGGGCGGCGCCGGCAACGCCGCGCCGTTCCTGAGCTGGGACCCGGCCGTGGCTCCCGCCGCGCCGGCCGGCCACCTCGGCGACGTCAACGTGGCCCACAAGGTCACCGGCTCCACGCTCGTCGACGCCACCGGCGCCCCGCAGAACTACCTGCGGATCAGCGGCCCCGGCGTGGACACCCGCACCGACCTCTGGAACCTCCAGGGCCGGCTCGCCGAGGTCAACGCCGGCAACCCGCCGACGGCCCCGAACCTCGACGACGCGTCCGACACCGGCTGGTCGATGCTCGACAACGTCACCAACGACAACACCCCGACGTTCAGCGGCCGGGCCTCCGGCGCCAGCGTCGACCTGATGGAGGGCGACACCGTGCTCGGCACCGCCGACGTGGCGGCCGGCAAGTTCTCGGTCACCGTGGCCGCGGACAAGGCGCTGGCCGACGGCGCGCACGTGCTGAAGGTCCGCAGCGGCGACGACAGCTCCGCCCCGACCACGGTCACCGTGGACACCGCGGCCCCCGCGGCGCCGGGCGCCCCGGTGGCGACGGCGACCAGCAACAGCACGGCCCGGCTGACCTGGAACGGCGTGGCCGGCGCGGAGCGGTACACCGTGTTCCGGGACGACGTGGCGGTGGCCAACCGGATCGCGGGCGACATCGGCGAGGGCGGCGACGCCAGCGTCGGCGGCCTGTACGGCAAGGTCTCGCGCGTCCAGCTCTCGGCCACCGACGAGGCGGGCAACACCTCGGGCAGGTCGGTGGCGCGCAAGGTCGGCATCCCGGGCGCGGTCAAGGCGACCGCCGCCCACGGCAGCACCGCCGACAAGGTCGTCAACACCAAGGTCACCTGGACGACGGCGGTCAACAACAGCGCCGCGGTCACCGGCTACCGGGTCACCTCGTACGAGAACCGGACCGGCCGCAAGATCACCAAGGTGGTCAAGCCGAACCTGCGCTACCTGTACTTCACCGGTCTCAAGAAGAACGTGAAGTACCGGTTCGTGGTCCAGGCCGTCAACAAGTTCGGCACCGCCCCGGCGTCGCCGTACTCCGGCTGGGCCACCGCCCGCTGACCCACCGCACCACCGGCCGCCCCCGGCGCTGTCACCCGCCGGGGGCGGCCACCCCCCTCCCCCCACCTCACCCGCAAGGAGCCTCCATGGACGCGCAGCCGCAGAGCGGACGCATGAACCGCCGCGACATCCTCCGGTGGAGTGCTGCCGGTGCCCTGACCGCCGCCGCCGCGACGGCGATCCCGCTGACCCGCGAGGTGAAGACCGCGACGCTGCCGGCGCTGCCGGCCTCGAAGATGCCCAAGCCCTACACCGCGGCGTTCGTCCGGCCGCCGGTGCTCAAGCCGTACCAGACCGGCAAGGACCAGCTCGGCCGGTTCGCCCGGTACACGATCTCGCAGCGGCCGGGCGTGGCCAACCTCGTCCCCAACCTGCGCACGCCGATCTACGCGTACAACGGGATCTTCCCCGGCCCGGTCATCGAGCTGGACCAGGGCGTGCGCGCGTACGTGCGGATGCGCAACAAGCTGCCCGCGAACCACCCGCGGCTGAGCCACCCCTTCCACACCTCGACCCACCTGCACGGGTCGGCGTCGATGCCCCAGTACGACGGGTACGCCAACGACATCACCATGCCGGGCTACTACAAGGAGTACCGCTACCCGAACTTCCAGCCGGCCCGGACCCTCTGGTACCACGACCACGGGGTGCACCACACCGCCGAGAACGTGTACAGCGGCCTGGCCGCCTTCTACCTCATGCACGACCCCGCCGAGCGGGCGCTGCTGCCGCAGGGCGAGTTCGACGTGCCGCTGATGGTCAACGACATCATGCTCGCCGCCGACGGCGCCCCCAACTACAACGACCGGACCCACTCCGGCCTGTGGGGCGACATCATCCTGGTCAACGGCCAGCCGTGGCCGGTGATGAAGGTCAAGCGCCGGGTGTACCGGTTCCGCGTCCTCAACGCCTCCATCTCCCGGTCGTACCGGTTCCAGCTCAGCACCGGCGACCCGGTCACCATGGTCGCCACCGACGGCGGGCTGATGCCGGTGGCCCAGCAGGTGGGGAGCTGGCGGCACGGCAGCGCCGAGCGGTACGAGATCCTGATCGACTTCCGCAAGTACAAGGCGGGCCAGCGGATCGAGCTGCGCAACCTCAGCAACAAGAACAACGTGGACTTCGCCAACACCGGCAAGGTGATGGCCTTCGACGTGGTCGACGACGCGTTCACGACCGTCAACAACAAGATCCCGACGACGCTCGTGGGCAGCCCGGTCATGAAGCTCACCGAGGCGCAGTCGCTGCGCTCGCGGCGCCTGGAGGTCGAGCGCAAGCACGACATGTGGACGATCAACGGCAAGACGTGGCACGACGTGGGCGAGAGCGGCTTCCGGGACGTCGTCTCGAACCCCGACCTCAACGACGTCGAGCTGTGGGAGATCGAGAACAAGTCGGGCGGCTGGTTCCACCCGGTCCACATCCACCTGATCGACTTCCAGATCCTCAGCCGCAACGGCGCGCCCGCGTTCCCCTGGGAGCGCGGCCCCAAGGACGTCGTGTACGTCGGCGAGGGCGAGACCGTGCGCCTGCTGATGCGCTTCGAGCACCAGAAGGGCAAGTACATGATCCACTGCCACAACCTGCCGCACGAGGACCACGACATGATGCAGCAGTTCAGCGTCGGCCTCAAGGCCGGGGCGGTGGACGTCAACGATCCGATCAACGCCGCCAAGGCGGTCAAGGACACCCTCCCGCCCTGGGCGTGAGGGTCGACAGGCCGACAACCCGATGACGCCGCCCGCCGACCTCCCCCGCGCAGCCGCCGGGGGAGGTCGGCCTCGCCGTCGGCCGCGCCGCTGGCTCGCCGCGGGCGCGGCCGTCGCGGCGGGCGCCGCGCTCGTCCTGGCGACGCGCGGCGTCGTCGCCGAGCCGGTCCGGGTCGAGTCCGCGAGCATGGCGCCGACGCTGGAGGTCGGCCAGCGGGTGCTGATGGACAAGGTGAGCATCCGCCTGCTCCCGCCGCGCCGGTCCGAGCTGGTCGTGTTCCGGGGGCCCGCCGACGGCGCCCTGACCCTCAAACGGGTCGTCGGGGTGGCCGGCGACGAGGTGTCGATCGAGGACGCACAGCTTGTGGTGAACGGCGCGAAGGTCGACGAGCCGTACGTCGACCTGGCGTCCGTCGACGGGCTGTACTACGGGCCGGTGCGGGTACCCGACGGCATGGTCCTCGTCCTCGGCGACAACCGGGCGCAGTCGGTCGACTCGCGCGCGTACGGGCCGGTCCCGCTGGACGCCGTCCGGGGCCGCGTCCCGTCCTGGTGACCCGGTACCGCGCCGGGATCGGCACCGCGGTGACGGGACACCGGTCGCCGGGCGAGGCCCGGTCCCGCCGGGTCAGTCCTCGTGGGTCAGGGCGAGCGCCGGCATCGTCAGGCGGTCGCTGCGGACCGCGACCACGTCCAGCGACGGCGAGGTCAGCGACATCCCCGTGAGCTGCGGCGGCGGCGCGGCGGGCGTGTACTCGACCGGCGCCCCGGCCACCGCGCCGGCCAGGCGCGTCGCGTACAGGGTCACGTTGCCCTGGAAGGTGAGGCTCGCGCCGCTGACCACCGTGGCCCCGCGCGGGCCGCGCAGGCGCAGCTCGACGTCGGTGGCGGTGGAGCTGTCCATCGTGAACCGGAGGGCGCGGACGCGGCCGGCGCGGGTCGGCAGCTCGACCACCCCGTCGTAGGAGAGGCCGGCCATGTCGACGGCCCCGCCGGTGAGCAGGGCCTGCTGGCCGGCCACGGTCGGCCCTCCGGCGGGCGCCTCCAGCGGTACCACCGGGCCGGGGCGCCGGATGTCGGCGGCGGTACACCCGTCGTCCGGGTCGCGCGCCCCCGCGGCCGGCACCGCCGGGACCCGCGGACGCGCGGCGGCGGACCGGCGGGCGGCGTCCACCGCGTGCGCGGCGCCCGCGGCCGGCGTCACACCGGGCGGGCAGGGCAGCGCGAGGGCCGGCCGGCCGGCGGCCGGGGCGAGCAGGCCGGCCGGCACGACGGCGAGCAGGACCGCCGCGGCCGGCCCCAGCCGCTGCCCGGGGGAGCGGCGGCGGGAACCCTCCGGCGCGGCGGCGCGGCGGCCTCGGGGAACCTCCCGGGCGGCGGCGCGGCGGTGCCGGGCGGCGGAGGCCGCGGGCGCCGCCGGGTCCGGGGGCACCCGCGGGACCCAGCCGGCCGTGAACGCGACGCCGAGGATGCCGGCCAGCGTGCCCACGACGAGGCCGCCGAGGTTCAGGCCGACCAGCGCGCCGAGGGCGGCGAGGCCGCCGACGGCGGCCCAGGCCAGCCGGTGGCGCGGCGCCGCCCACACCCCGATGCCGCTGAGCAGCAGGGCGGCGGGGACCAGCCAGGCCGCCAGCCCGGCGGGACCCTCGGCGAGGGCCAGCCCGGTGACCCGCACCTGTGCCGTGGCCAGCGTCCAGCAGCCCGCGAACAGCAGCAGGAGCCCCCCGGCGACCGGCCGGCGGGCGGACCAGCCGGGCTCCGCGGTACTCACGGCCGCCCCGGAGCGCGGCGGCGGGCGACAGTCAGAAGCACTCCCGCTCCACCCCCATGCCGAGGTCGACGTCCACGCCGTGCAGCCGCAGATCGGCGGCGCTGGCGGCCTGGGTGAGCTGGCGCAGGTCGGTGATCACCACGCGCGCGGCGGACTGGCCGAGGGAGCCGGCGGCGGCCGAGCCGAGGTCGCCCGCGTCGCGTCCGATGGCGACGTCGTCGAAGGTGGCCCGGCCGGCCAGCGCCTGCGAGTCGATCCGCAGGTCGCGGGCGGTGACCGGCGCGCCGTCGCGCCCGGCGCGGAGGGTGAGCACGAGCGGGAGCAGCGGCGCCCGCACCGACTGGCAGTAGTCGTACAGGCGCGCCCGCGCGATCCCGGCGACGGCCACGGGGGCACCGTCGCCGTACTGGACGAAGCCGTCGCCCTCGACCCGGCCGGCCGAGACCTTCGTGGGGACGCCGGCCGCCGCGAGCGAGGCCGGCAGGAGGCCGTCGGCCACGGCGTACAGCAGGCCGGCGGCGACCGCCAGCGCGGGCAGGCCGACGGCGGCGGCCCGGCCCCAGTGCAGGCGGCCGGTCGGGGGCTGGCGCATCTCCACCTCCCCGGTGCGTCGATGTGTCGGACTCTGCGGCTTTTGATCCTGCGCTCCCCGCCCGCGCCGGTGCCACCTCCGCCCGGCCCGCACCCCGTCCCCCGAACGCCGCGGCGCCCCCGGTCGCCCGCCCGGTACCGCCTCCGGGTGGCCGACACGCCCGCCCCGGAGTCGCGCAGACCGACATTCTCGGGCCGTTGGCGCCGTTCGCCGTGCCCGGGGCCGCCGCACCGGCGAGGATGACCGTCATGACCGATCGTCAGCCCGCGCCGCTCGTCGTCGGCCTCGACAACGGCGGCACGACGAACAACGCGACCGTCCTGGCCGGCAACCGCTTCCTCGTCGACGGCATGGTCGAGACGCCGAGCCGGGTCCGGGAGGGGCCGGAGGCGGCGATCGCGGCGCTGGCCGAGGCGTACGAGCAGATCCTCGCCCTGGCGCACCTGGACCGGACGCAGATCGCCGCCGTCGGCCTGGACACCCCGGGGCCGGCCGACGCCCGCGGCGTGATCTCGCGCAAGGGGTCCACCAACTTCGCGCACCCCGGCTGGCACGGCTTCGACGTGCGGGCGGCGCTGGAGGAGCGGCTGGGCGTGCCCGTCACGTACCACAACGACGGCAACGCGGCGGCCCTGTACGCCCACCGGACGCACCTGCGCGAGCGGGCCGGCAGCGCCAGCTCCGTGTCGGTGATCGTGGGCACCGGGCTCGGCGGCGGGATCGTCGTCGACGGCCGCGTGCTGACCGGCGCGGCGGGGATGGCGGGCGAGCTGGGGCACGTGCCGATCCCGCTGGACGGCCTGCTCGACGCGGGCCAGCCCGTCCCGACCTGCCAGTGCGGGACGCCGGGCGACGCCGAGAGCGTCGCGTCGCTGACCGCCATCACCGGGCACCTGCTGCCGTACTGGCTGACCCGGTACCCGGACCACCCCCTGCACGCCGAGCCCGCCGACCGGGCCGGCCGGCAGGTGCGCGGGTACGGCGAGCGGCAGGACCCGCTCGCGCTGCGCATCTTCGCGCAGCAGGCGATGGCCATCGGGCGGCTGCTGACGATCGTCGCCAACGTCCTGGACCCGCACGTCTACCTCATCGGCGGCGGGGTGGTGGAGACCGCGCCCGCGTTCCGCCGGTGGTTCCTGGACCAGGTCCGCGCGCACACCGCGCTGCGGGCCGAGCAGGCCGCGGTGGCGGAGTTCGCCCTGGTCCCGGACCTGGACATGGCCGGCGCCCGGGGAGCCGCGCTGGCCGCCGCCGCGGCGGTGCCCGCCGGCTGATCCCGGACGCCGCGGCGCGGATGCCGGACTCGTTTCGGTTTGCGCCCCGGCCGGCGCGGCGGCGCTCAGACACCGTTGCGCATCGATTTCGACCGCTGAGTGGCGGCGGCCGCCGAGGCTGGACGATGATCCGCTCATGACTCAGAACACCGACCCGCTTCCCCGCTGGAAGCGGCGCGCGTTGGTCGTGCCCGCGCTCGCCGCCGCCCTCGCCGCCGCCGCGACCGGGTGCACCAAGAAGGAGTCCGGCACCACCACCGATGCCGGCGTGAACCTCGTGGCCGCCGGCAAGCTGACCACCTGCACCCACCTGCCGTACGAGCCGTTCCAGTTCAAGGAGGCCGACGGCCGGGTCGTGGGCTTCGACGTCGACATCGTCGACCTGGTCGCCAAGAACCTGAAGGTGACGCAGGAGGTCAAGGACATGCCCTGGGAGGGCATCAAGTCCGGGCAGGCCCTGAACTCCGGCCAGTGCGACATCGCCGCCGCCGGCATCACCATCACCGAGGACCGCAAGAAGGTGCTCGACTTCTCTGACTCGTACTTCAACGCGACCCAGGCGATGGTCATGCGCGCCGACGCCGCGTACGCGAAGCTGGAGGACCTCAAGGGCAAGAAGGTCGGCGTGCAGGCGGCCACGACGGGCGCGGAGTACGTCGAGAAGCAGAACAAGGACGGCAACCTCGGCCTGGAGGTCGTCTCCTACCGCGACCTCGCCGCGCTGAAGCAGGCGCTGGCCACCAACCAGGTCGAGGTCGCCGTCAACGACATGCCGGTGCTCGCCCTCCAGGTGAAGAAGGAGCCCACCAAGTACACGGTCGGCGCCACCTTCGACACCGGCGAGAAGTACGGCTTCGCCCTCAAGAAGGGCGGCAACCCGAAGCTGGTGGAGGCGGTCAACAAGGCCATCGCCGACGCCCGGTCCGACGGCACGTACGACAAGATCTACAAGCAGTGGATCGCGACCAGTTGAGTGCTCCCGCGAGCGCGCCGGCGGCTCCCGCGCCGCCGGCGCCGCGCCGCCGGCTGACCCGGCGGCAGCGACAGCGACTGGTCCGGGTGGCCGGCTACCTGGTCTTCGCGGCGGTGCTGGCGGGCGTCGCGCTCGGCGCCGACTGGGGCCGGCTCGCCGACGCGTTCTTCCGCCCGGACATCGCCGCCGAGCTCTTTCCCGAGATCATCACGGTGGCGCTGGTCAACACGCTGCTGTTCACCGGGCTGGCGTTCGCCTTCGGGCTGGTCCTGGGCATGGCGCTGGCCCTGATGCGCCTGTCCTCGATCCTGCCGTACCGGTGGTTCGCCATCGGGTACATCGAGTTGTTCCGCGGCCTGCCGTCCCTGCTCGTGCTGTTCATGGTCGGCTTCGGCGTGCCGCTGGCCTTCCCGGAGGCGCAGATCGTCGGCGGCGTGTACGGGGCCGTGTCGTTCGGCCTGGGCCTGTGCGCCGCGGCCTACATGGCCGAGACGCTGCGCGCCGGCATCCAGGCCGTCCCGAAGGGGCAGCTCGAAGCGGCCCGCTCGCTGGGCATGTCGCACGCCCGCGCGATGGTCTCGATCATCCTGCCGCAGGCGTTCCGCATCGTGATCCCGCCGTTGACCAACGAGTTCATCATGCTCACCAAGGACACCTCGCTCGCGTACGTCCTCGGCGTGACCGCCAGCAGCATCGAGGTCACGAAGTTCGCCGGGGACGCGCTCAACCGCACGGTCAACGCCACCCCCCTGGTGGTGGCGGGCTTCGTGTACCTGCTGATCACGCTGCCGCTGTCGCAGCTCGTGCAGCGGCTCGAACGCCGCGGCAACCGGAGGAAGTGACATGGCCGGCCACGCGGCGACCACCGACACGGCGGCGATCTCGGTCCGCGGCCTGCACAAGTCCTTCGGCCCCCTGGCGGTGCTGAAGGGCGTCGACCTGGAGGTGGCGCGCGGCGAGGTGGTGTGCGTCGTCGGGCCGTCCGGCTCCGGCAAGTCGACGCTGCTGCGCTGCGTCAACCTGCTGGAGGAGCCGACGGCCGGCACCGTCCGGGTCGCGGGCGTCGAGGTCACCCACCCCGACTGCGACATCGACGGGGTCCGGCGGCGGATCGGGATGGTGTTCCAGTCCTTCAACCTGTTCGGCCACCTGTCGGTCCTCCAGAACGTGATGATCGCGCAGCGCCGGGTGCTCCGGCGCCCGGCGGCGGTGGCGCGGCGGATCGCCCGGGAGAACCTGGACCGGGTGGGCCTGGCCGAGAAGGCCGACGCCTACCCGGCGCAGCTCTCCGGCGGCCAGCAGCAGCGGGCGGCCATCGCCCGGTCGCTGGCCATGAACCCGGAGCTGATGCTGTTCGACGAGCCGACCAGCGCGCTGGACCCGGAGCTGGTCGGCGAGGTCCTGGCGGTGATGCGGTCGCTGGCCGACGAGGGCATGACGATGATGGTCGTGACCCACGAGATGGGCTTCGCCCGGGAGGTCGCCGACCGGGTGGCGTTCATGGACGGCGGCGCGATCGTCGAGTCCGGCCCGCCCGCGGCCGTGCTGGGCAGCCCCCGGCAGGCCCGGACGCGCGAGTTCCTGCACCGGGTGCTCCAGCAGTGACCCGCGCCGCCGCCCCGCGGTAGCCGATCGGCCGCTGCGGGGCAGCCGGCCGGCTTCCTAAACTGTGCAGATGGACAGTCACAAAGGACACTCGCACCCGGGACATCGCCACCGCGGACACCGGCTCGCCACGCGACTGCTCGCGGCGCTCGCCGCGGGCGGGGTCGTCCTCGCCGCCGCACCGGCCGGGGCCGCCGGCCCGCCGGCGGACCCCGTCGCGGGGCGCTGCGTCCGCGGCGAGGGAAACTCCGGCCGGATCACCGGCATGACCGCGGTGGAGGACGGCCTGCTGGTCTCCGGCTGGGTGCGCTACTGCCGGCCGTACCGCCTCCCGGACGCGCACACGCTCACGGCCGTCCTGGCCACGGTCGGCGCCCATGTCGACTCGCGGGAGCCGACCTCCTGGGGCTCGCAGTACAGCTACCCGGCGCACCGGGTACGCCGGCACTTCCGCGACCTGCACGTCGTGGCGGCGCCGGGCGTGCACCACACGTGCCTGTACGCCGCCACCTCCCCCCTGGACTGCTGGTCGACGCCCGCCGCGGACCCGGACGACCTCAGCCCCACGCCCACGCCCCGGGTCGAGGGGCCGAGCCCGGCCCGGCTGCCGCTCGCGCGCGACCACGGCAACGAGCGCCCGAACTGCGGCACCTGCTGGTGACGCGGCGCCCGGCCGCGGCCCGGTGAGGCGGCGCCCGCCCGCGGCGGCCCGCCTCAGGAGGCCAGGGCCGTGGCCAGCGCGGGATCGGCGGTCTCGGCGGGCGCGGCCCCGCCGAGTTCCTTGATCGCCGCCTTCACCGGACCGAGCAGCGCGCTCATCTGCGCGTAGTGGCCGGGCTCATTGGGCTTGGCGCAGCCCTTGCCCCAGCTCGTCACCCCGACCAGGACCCAGCGGCTGCCCGCCTTGACCGCGAGCGGGCCGCCGGAGTCGCCCTGGCAGG
This sequence comes from Pilimelia terevasa, assembly GCF_014647915.1. Classification (GTDB taxonomy): domain Bacteria; phylum Actinomycetota; class Actinomycetes; order Mycobacteriales; family Micromonosporaceae; genus Pilimelia; species Pilimelia terevasa. The sequence continues at coordinate 188,547 of NZ_BMQC01000008.1, read as the reverse complement.
TGTCCTTGCCGCCGTTCTTCAGGTCCCCGGCGCACACCTCGACGAAGGCGGCCGGGCCGCACTTGTTGTCGGGGACCAGCGGGACCTCGACCTGCATGAGGGTGTCGCTCATCTTGCCGCCCTCGGCGACGGCGCCCCAGCCCATCACCGTGAACCGGGCGGCCTTGTCCCTGCTGGCGTCCGAGGGCAGGACCGCGAACGACGGCGCCTGGTACCCGCGGTCGAGCTTGACGATCGCCCAGTCGCCCTTTTCGGGGCCGGGCCCGGACTTGAACTTGCTCCCGGTCCGCTTCACGCCGTCCTTGAACCGCACCTTGCCGATGCTGGCCTCGACCTTGGTCGCGCCCTCCAGGCAGTGGGCGGCGGTGACGATGATGTCGGCGGACACGAGCGAACCCCCGCAGACGAGCGGCCCGCTCCCGGCCTGCACCGCGAGGTGCGCCATCCACGGGTAGGCACCGGCGGGGGCGGGCTTGCCGCCGATGATCGCCTGGCCGGCGCCGGCCGGCGCCGACGGATCGGGGGCCGGTGCGGTCGGCGTGGCCGGCGCGCCGTCGCCGGTGGCGGCCGGGGCCTCGGGTACCGGGCTGGCGTGGGCGGTGGGCACGAGGGCGGCGGCCGCCAGAGCGAGGGCGACACCGGCGGCGGACAGGGCGGCAGTGCGCAAGGTACGGCGATTCACAAGCAACTCCATCAGGACGATGCAGATGTCGCACATACCTCTCCGCGCTGTCCCTCAAGCTCGCTCGGGCGCTGCGGAAAGCTCGTCGCGACTCCTCTTCGTGCCTGGCCATCCTCGCTCACATAATCGGCAGTTGTCGATAGCTTATAGCTACTGACCTGCGGAAACTTTCTACGCAAACGGGCTCGGCAACACCGAAACGCGTCGGCGGACACCTCGCGGCGGGCGGGTCCGCCCGCACCGTCAGCCATTCAGACGCACCGCGGACCGACCGCGTTTCACGACCGGCCGAAATGCGGAAACCCCCGCCGGGGCGGGGGTTTCCGATGGTGCGGTCCGGTCAGGGGTGCGGGGTCAGCCCAGCGGGTTCGCCGCGCACGGGGACAGGCCCGGGCCGGCGGCCGGGTTCACCGCGGCCCACTCCGGCCACGGCCGCGGGTCGGGCTGCGGGAGCCAGCCCTGGGCGGTGGCGGCGTACTGCCACCGCGGCCCCTCGGTGAGGTATGCGTCCAGCGCCGCGACCAGCCGGTCGATGTCCCCGGCGTGCGACCCGACGCCGAAGCTCGCCCGGATCGCGCCCTCGCGGCCGAAGCCCAGCCGCGCGAACAGCGGGTGCGCGCAGAACCGGCCCGTCCGCACGCCGACGCCGTGCTCGGCGGACAGGTACGCCGCCACCCGCGCCGGGTCGTGCCCGTCGAAGGTGAACGTCGCCAGCCCGATCACGTCCGGCGCGTCCTCCCAGATGCGGACGATGCGCGCGCCGAGGGCGGACAGACCGTCGGTCAGGCGGGTGCGCAGGGCCAACTCCTGGGCCTCCATGGCGCCGGCCGGCAGCCCGCGCAGCGCCGTGGCCGCCGCGGCCATGGCGACCGCCCCGAGCACGTTCGGCGAGCCCGCCTCGTGCCGCTGCGGGCCGGTGGTCCAGGAGATCTCGCCCAGGCTGACGTCGTGGACCGCGCCGCCGCCGTACAGGAACGGCTCGGCCCGGTCCAGCCAGTCGCGGCGGCCGACCAGCGCGCCGGCCCCGTACGGCGCATACAGCTTGTGGCCGGCGAACGCCACGTAGTCGACGTCCGTCGCCGCCATGTCGATCGGCCGGTGGGGCGCCAACTGGGCGGCGTCGACCAGGACCCGGGCGCCGCGGGCGTGCGCGAGCGCGACGATGTCGGCCAGCGGGGTGACCTCGCCGGAGACGTTGGAGGCGCCGGTCACCGCCACGAGCGCGGCGGGGCGGGCGTCCAGGTCGGCCGCCAGCACGGCCAGCGTCTCGCCGACCGTGGCCGCGGCCGTGACGCAGCGGTGGGCGCGGGCGCGCCAGGGCAGCAGGTTGGCGTGGTGCTCGATGTCAAGGAAGACGACCTCGCCGCCGGCCGGCACGGCGCGGGCGGCCAGGTTCAGCGCGTCGGTGGTGCAGCGGGTGAAGATCACCTCGTCGTCGCCGCGGGCCCCGACGAACGCCGAGATCTCCTCGCGGGCGGACTCGAACAGCGAGGTCATCACCTGCGAGGCGTAACCGGCGCCGCGGTGCACGCTGGAGTACAGCGGCAGCGCGGTGGTCAACCGCGCGGCGACGGACTCCAGCGACGGGGCGCTGGCCGCGTAGTCCAGGTTCGCGTACGGCACGGTCCCGCCGGTCACCACCGGCACCGGGACGCCGCCGCCCACCACCGGCAGCAGCGGACGGGCGCCGGGGGCGGCCGAAGCGGCAGCCGATCCGTCCGTTCCGCTGATCACGGCATCCTCCATATCGACAGTCATGGACACACCATACCGACCGCCGTTGCCCCGCGGGAGCGCCGCCGCCCCGCCCCGCCGACGGCGCGCGGTTCTCCGGCGGCGCGGCCGGGCGGCCGGCCGTCACTGCACCCGGAAGCTGCCGATCAGCGCGGTCAACCGGGCCGACCGCTGGGCCAGCTCATCGGCGGTGACCTGGGTCTGGCCGACGCCCGTGCTGGTGTCGTTGGCCGACTGGGCGATCCCGGTGATGTTCTCCGAGATGCTCGACGTACCGGTCGCGGCCTCCCCGACGCTGCGGCTGATCTCGTTGGTCGTGGCCGTCTGCTCCTCGACCGCGGCGGCGATCGTCTGCTGGTATGAGTGCACCCGGTCGATCACGGCGGTGATGGCGCCGATGGCCCGGGTGGCGTTGTTGGCGCCGCCCTGGATCGCCTCGATCCGGCCGGCGATGTCGCCCGTGGCCCGGGCGGTCTCCTGCGCCAGGTCCTTGACCTCGGAGGCCACGACGGCGAAGCCCTTGCCGGCCTCGCCCGCCCGGGCCGCCTCGATCGTGGCGTTGAGCGCGAGCAGGTTCGTCTGCTCCGCGATCGAGGTGATCACCTTGAGGACGGCGCCGATCTCCGCGGACGCGGCGTCGAGCTGTCCCATGATCTCCTCGGCATGGTGCGCCTCGCCGACCGCCTCGGCGGCCACGGCGGACGCCTGGCTCGCGTTCTCGGCGATCTCCCGGATCGACGCCGTCATCTGCTCGGCGCCCGCGGCCAGCGTGTGTACCGTCGCCGACACCTCCTCGGTGGAGGCGGCGACGATGCCGGCCTGGGTCGCCGACTCGCCGGAGGAGAGGGCGATCTCGCGGCTGGTGACGGACAGCTCCTCGGCGCTGGCGGCCACGGTCCGGGCGTGGTCGCCGACCTCCGCCAGGGTGTCCCGGGTCCGGGCGTTGGCCTGGTCGAGCGCGCCGGCCATCTCGCCGATCTCGTCGGTCTGGGCGACCGCGGCGGACGTGGTCAGGTCGCCCTCGGCCATCGCCCGCAGCACGGCGGACACCCGGCGCAGCGGCGGCACGATGCTGCGCTGGACGAACACCGCGCCCAGCACCATCAGCAGGGCCGCGGCCATGGCCATGGCCGGGATCCAGCCGCGCTCGGCGGCGCTGCTGGCGGCGAACTCCTGCCGGATCCCGTCGGCCCGGGCGACCGACGCCCTGCCGGCGGCCTCCCCCTCGCGCACCATCCGCTGGTAGGTCGCCACCGCGTCGCCGACGACCAGGGCGTCGGCGGCGGCGCGGTCCGCGGGGCGGCCGGTGCGGTACCGGGCCACGATCCGGGCGTCCAGCGCCATGAAGTCGGCGAACGCCGTCCGGAACGCCGCGGCGTGGGCGCGCGCCTCGGGGCTGACCATCTCCGCGTACGTGCGGGCGTACTCGGTCTCCACCACCGCGGCCGCGACCAGGAACGCCTGCCGGTTGGCGGCGGTGTCCCCCGCCGCGGCCGGGCCGTGCCGGCCGACGTCGAGCGCGTAGGCCGTCTGCCAGCCGTTGAGGTCGGCGGCGCGGTAGGTCAGCGCGGTGACGTCGCGGGACAGCTCCGTGGCCCGCACGGCGCGGTCGGCGGCGGCCTCGCCGTCGCGCGAGGCCAGGTAGCCGATGGCGGCCACCGCGGTGAGCAGGCTCAGGGCGACCCCGGCGTTGACGACGAGCTTCGTTCCGACCCGGAGGTTTCGCAGTGACGGCATGACGGCCCGATCGGCAGCCGGGCCGCCGGGCTGAGCAGAGTGGCCGGCTACCCCTCCGGGAAGACCTGCGCCGGGGGCTCGGTCAGGCGGGAGAGGACGATCAGGCTGCGGGTGGAGGCGACGAACGGCTCGCCGCGCAGCCGCTGGAGGATCCGCTCCATGTGGGAGATGTCGGCCGCGCGCAGGTGGACCAGCGCGTCGGCCTGCCCCGACACCGTGTAGGCGGCCACCACCTCCGGGTGCCGGCGGACCGCGGCGGCGAGCTGCGACCGCGAGGTCCGGCCCGAGCAGTACAGCTCCACGAACGCCTCGGTCGACCAGCCCACGGCGGCCGGGTCCACCACGGCGGTGAAGCCCCGGATGACCCCGTGCGCGCGCAGCCGGTCCACCCGCCGCTTCACGGCCGGCGCGGACAGCGAGACCCGCGCGCCGATCTCGGCGTACGAGATGCGCGCGTTGGCGACCAGACTGGCAACGATCTGCTGGTCCACGGGATCAATACGCAATGTTCCGACGCTCCCACGCAAGATTGCCTACTGTTTGTGCAGCCGGCACGCTACTTACTCTTAGTCACCGCACTGAGGCCGGATCCGGCCCCGGGGCGGCGTCGTGCAGTCACTTAGGTGACGAGGGATACGGGAAGGGACAGCCGATGGAACGACTCGCCCGGCAGCGGAGCTACCTGCTGTGCCCGCCTACCCACTTCACCGTGGAGTACGTGATCAATCCGTGGATGGACCCGGACATCGCGGTCGACACCGCCCACGCGGTCGCGCAGTGGACCGACCTGCGCGACACCCTCGCCGGCCTGGGCCACGAGGTGTGCGAGCTGGCGCCCGAGCCCGGCCTGCCCGACATGGTCTTCGCCGCCAACGGCGCCTTCGTGGTCGACGGGGTGGCCTACGGCGCCCAGTTCAAGTACCCGCAGCGCGCCGCGGAGGCCAAGGCGCACCAGCGGTTCTACGAGGACGCCGGCTGGCGGTTCGTCCCGCCGACGGTCGTCAACGAGGGCGAGGGCGACTTCGCGTACCTGCCCGCCGCCCACGGCGGCCTGATCCTGGCCGGCTTCGGTTTCCGCACCGAGACCGACGCCCACGGCGAGGCCCAGGAGGCCCTCGGCCGCCCGGTGATCAGCCTCAAGCTGGTCGACCCGCACTTCTACCACCTCGACACGGCACTGGCCGCGCTCGACGACGGCAACGTCGTCTACTACCCCGCGGCCTTCTCGGACTCCTCGCAGCGGGTGCTGCGCCAACTGTTCCCCGACGCCGTCGTCGCGCCGCGCGAGGACGCGATGGCGTTCGGCCTGAACCTGGTCAGCGACGGCCGCAACGTCGTGCTCAACACCGAGTGCGCCGGCCTGGCCCGCACGCTGGCCGCCGCCGGCTACCACCCGGTGCCCGTCGACCTGTCCGAGCTGAAGAAGGGCGGCGGCAGCGTGAAGTGCTGCGTCGCCGAACTGCGCCGCTGACCCGGCGCGGCCGGTCAACCGAGGGTCGCCAGTTCGCGGATGACGACGTTGGAGGTGACCTGGCCGTCGGCCCGGACCTCGCGCAGGTACCACTTCTGCTGGGGCGTGCGGGACTGGTTGAACTGCCACAGCCCGCGCGGGCTGTCGACCTGGCCGACGCGGCCCAGGTGCAGGTTGATGGTCTGGGCGCTCAGGTCACCCTTGGCGAGCTGGACCGCCCGGTCCAGCACGGCCGCGGCGTCGTAGGCGGCCATCGCGTAGGTCGTCGGCGCCGCGCCGTGCTCCTTGCGGTACGCGGAGGCGAAGACCCGGTTGGCCGGGTACGGCAGGTCGGCCGAGTAGTTCAGCGCCGTGGTGATGCCCACGGCCGGGGCGCCCGCCTCGGCGACGCCGGTGCCCTCGGTCAGGAACCCGGTGCCGTACAGGCCGGCCGTGACGCCCGCCGACCGGTACTCCCGGACGAACTCCGCCGCCGCCGGACCGGTCAGTGCCGCGAACACCGCCGCCGGGCGGCGCTGCCGGATCTGCCGGACCAGGCCCGCGTACGCGCCCTTGCCCGGGTTGGCGGCGGCGCCCGCGAACATCGGCTCCCGGTCCAGCCGGGCGTCGGTGCCGAAGCCGTCCCGGAACCCGTCGAGCACGTCCTGCCCGCCGCGCTGGTCCGGCAGCACCATGACCACCCGGCCGCTGACGTTCTCCGCCATGTACCGGCCCATCGCCAGGCCGGGGTCGGTGCCCACGTAGGACGTGCGCCAGACGAAGATCTCGCCCTGGAGGCTCGCCGGAGAGCCGTTCACGCCGATCAGCGGGATCTTCGCCGCCCGGATCGGGTCGCGCAGCGCGCTGAGGACGTCCGGCGAGGCGACGCCCGCCACGGCGGCCACCCCCTTGCCGACCAGTTCGGCCAGGCCGGCCCGGCCGCTGTCGGCGGTCTCGCCCTCGTCGGCGGTCTCCACCTGGACGCGGTGGCCGCCGAGGATGCCGCCGTGCCGGCGCAGGTACAGCGCGAAGCCGCGCCGCATGTCGTCGCCCACGGCCTTGTTGACGCCGGAGGTGGGCAGCAGCAGGCCGACGGACACGGTCCGGTCGCTGACCGCCGCGACCTCGTCGCCCGGCTCGGCGGACGCGCCGCACCCGCCCAGGGTCACGACGACCACCGCGCCGGCGAGCAGCCGGAGCGCACGCCGGCACTTGATTTGCGACACGGGTCCTCCCCAGTATGCCTACCCGTTTACGCCCCGATTCGCGGTTGTACAGTCCCCCGTACCCTGCCGTCAACCAGCGAAGGGCCTCGATCCACCTCCCGCCGGCGCCTCCTGGCCGGACGGACGGCGACCGCCCCCTGTCGCCCCATGGCGCCGGGCCCGCCATCGGCGACGGGTGCGGGTGCCAGCCCCGCCGCTGCCCCGGCCGCACCGCTCCCCCACAGAACGGTCTCCGCGGGACGTACCCCGCGGACACGGCCGACGCGTACCGCGGCGCCCGGAAGAACGATCCAAGCGCCGGGCCGACGGGTCCCCCCGCTGCCGGGCCGGCCGGTGAGGGCCGCGCGGCGCGGAGGCGGACGACTACGGGGGACGCTAGCCGAACAGTCGTGCCACAAGCGAGCCCCGCGTCCCCGAGCGACCGTAAAGAGCACATTCGTCCACGGGTACCGCCGCCGGTGGCGCGGTGGCAGGCCGCGCGAGCGTGCGCCAAGATGGACCCCATGACCGACGACGCACCGCAGTCCACCCCCGCCAAGAACGCCGCCTCCCCCGACCAGCCGCAGCAGCCGACCGTCGTGGTGGTCGGCCCCGACGGCAGCCCGGTGAAGATGGCGGAGGGGGCCGGGGACGCCGACGGCGACGACCCCGCCCGCCTCATCGAACAGCCGGCGAAGGTGATGCGCGTCGGCAGCATGATCAAACAGCTTCTGGAGGAGGTCCGGGCGGCGCCGCTGGACGAGGCCGGCCGGCAGCGCCTCGCCGACATCCACCGCCGCTCGATCACCGAACTGGAGGATGGCCTGGCGCCGGAGCTCCAGAGCGAGCTGGAGCGGCTGTCGCTGCCGTTCGAGGAGGGCAGCACGCCCAGCGAGCCGGAGCTGCGGATCGCCCAGGCGCAGCTCGTCGGCTGGCTGGAGGGGCTGTTCCACGGCATCCAGGCCACCCTCGTCGCCCAGCAGATGGCGGCGCGGATGCAGTTGGAGCAGATGCGCGGGCGGCCGGCGCTGCCGCCGGGCGCCGTCCCGGCGGAGCCGGTGGCCGGCGACCGCCCCGCCCCCCACTCGGGCACGGGCCAGTACCTCTGACCAGTCCGCGGCGGCCGGGCGCGCCGGCCGCCGCGGGTCAGGCGGCGCGCGGCTGCGGGGCCGCCTGCGGGCGGGCCAGCAGGGCGTCCAGGTAGCGGGCGACGCCGTCGGCGTCGTTGCTGGCGGCGACGTGGTCCGCCGCCGCCCGGACCGCGGGGTGGGCGTTGGCGACCGCGACCCGCCCCCAGCCGGCCCACGCGAACATCGCCAGGTCGATCGGCTGGTCGCCGAAGACGAGGACGTCGGCCGGTTCCAGGCCCAGCGCGTCGGTGACGATCTTCAGGCCGGCGGCCTTGTCGGCGCCCGGCGGCAGGATCTCGATGAACCCGAGGCCCGCCTGGGTCACGGTCGCCCGGTCCCCCGCCACCCGCTGGGCGACCGCCAGCAGGTCGTCGACGTGCCGGTCGGGGTGCCGGGCGAATGCCTTGATCACGTCGCCGACGACGCACTCGTGCCGGGGCCGGGCCTCGAACCGCTCGGGGTACCGCCAGGCCGGGTCGTAGTCGCCCCACAGCGAGGCGCCGGGGTCCTCCAGCGCCTCGACCATCACCGTCAGCGGGCCGACCGCCGCCTCCAGGTCCGCGATCAGCGGGCCGAGCACCTGGCCCGGGATGCGGCGCTCGGAGAGGTTGACCGGGCCGTGCGGGTCGCGCTGGTCGATCACCCAGCCGCCGCCCGCGAGGACGAGGTAGTCGGCCGCGCGGATGTCGTTGCGGGTCAGCTCCGTCAGCCGCGGGCCGCGGCCGGTGGCGCCCACGATGGGGATGCCGGCGGCGCGGACGCGGTCGAGGACGGCGTGGGTGTAGGCGGACACCGTGTCGTCGCTGCGGACGAGCGTGCCGTCCAGATCGGTGGCGACGAGCTTCGGCAGTTCCGGCCGCGGCATGGTGCCTCCTCACCCCTCCGCCGGCCGCGACAGCACCTCCGCCGCGCCGGACGGGGCAGCAACCGTACCGCCGGCACGCCAGCCGGGCCACCAATATCGTCCGAGCGGCGCCGGAACTCGACGTGACGTCCCGGCGCGGCTCGGACGCGCGGCCGGGGCGGACGGTCAGCCGGCGACGGGCTCCAGCAGCTCGCGGCCGCCGAGGTACGGGCGCAGCGCCGCGGGGACCCGGACCGCGCCGTCGGGCTGCTGGTGGTTCTCCAGAATCGCCACCAGCCAGCGGGTCGTCGCCAGGGTCCCGTTGAGGGTCGCGGCGACCTGCGTGCGGCCCTCGGCGTCGCGGTACCGGACGCCGAGCCGGCGGGCCTGGAACGTCGTGCAGTTCGACGTGGACGTGACCTCGCGGTACCGGCCCTGGCTGGGCACCCACGCCTCGCAGTCGTACTTGCGGGCGGCGCTGGAGCCCAGGTCGCCGGCCGCCACGTCGATCACGCGGTACGGCAGCTCCACCTTGGCCAGCATCTCCTCCTCCATTGCCAGCAGCGCCGCGTGCTCGGCCGCGGCGTCCTCGGGGCGGCAGTAGGAGAACATCTCGACCTTGTCGAACTGGTGCACGCGGATGATCCCGCGGGTGTCCCGGCCGTACGAGCCGGCCTCGCGGCGGAAGCAGGACGACCAGCCCGCGTACCGCACCGGCGCGGACAGGTCGAGGATCTCGTCGCCGTGGTACGCCGCCAGCGGCACCTCGGAGGTCCCGACCAGGTACAGGTCGTCGGCCTCCAGGCGGTACACCTCGGCGGCGTGGGCGCCGAGGAAGCCGGTGCCCTCCATCGAGGCCGGCTTGACCAGCGCCGGGGTGATCATCGGCACGAACCCGCGCTCCACGGCCTGCGCGACCGCGAGCTGGAACATCGCGAGCTGGAGCTGGGCGCCGACGCCGCGCAGGAAGTAGAAGCGGGAGCCGGAGACCTTCGCGCCGCGCTCGATGTCGATGGCGCCGAGCCGCTCGCCCAGCTCCAGGTGGTCGCGCGGGTCGGCGATGTCCGGCGGGGTGCCGACCTCGCGCAGCACCACGTAGTCGTCCTCGCCGCCGGCCGGTACGCCCGCCGCGACGACGTTGGGCAGCGCGAGCTGGGCCGCGCGCAGGTCGGCGTCCCGCGCGGCGACGACGCCCTCGGTGCGCCTGACCTCGGCGGCCAGGTCCTTCGTCTTGGCCAGCAGGGCGGCCCGCTCGTCGCCCGCGGCCGCGGGCACCTGCCGGCCGAGCACCTTCTGCTCCGCCCGCAGCGCCTCGAACGCCTGGACCGCCAGCCGCCGCCGCTCGTCGGCGGCGAGCAGGTCGTCCACGGCGGACTCCGGCTCGCCCCGCAGGCGCTGGCTGGCGCGGACGGCGTCGGGGTCCTCCCGGACCAGGCGAAGGTCGATCACGAGGTACGAGCCTACTCGGTGGCCGGCGCGCGCGGGGTGCGCCGGGCGGCCGAACGACGCCGCAGGCACCCGCGTTTCCCGGCTCTTCGTGGGATGGCCGACGGCCGTCAACCAAGGTTGACGAATCGCGGTCATGTCAACTAAGGTTGACGAATGAGTGACACCGCGACGCTCGTCGGCGCGGCCGGCGGCACCGACCCCCGCCAGGGGCTCGTGGCCGTCCGCGCCCTGCGCCGGCTGCTCGAACGCCTGGAGTCCCTCCAGGTCGACAACGCCCGCCGGCGCGGCTGGTCCTGGCAGGACATCGCCACCGTCCTGGAGGTCAGCAAGCAGGCCGTCCACAAGAAGCACGCCGGCCGGTCCGCCCTGCCGCCGTCCCGGGAGGAGTGACCGATGTTCGAGAGGTTCACCGAGGCCGCCCGCGAGGTGGTCGTCGCCGCGGTCGAACGGTCCGACGGCGCGACCGTCGACCTGCCCGCCCTGTGGCTCGCCCTGCTCGGCGGCGGCGGCCGCGGACCCGCGGTCCTGACCGGTGCCGGCGTCGACCTGGACCGGGCGGCCGAGGTCGCCGCCGCCGCGCGGGACACCGCCGACGGCCCGATCACCGACGTCGAGGTCGACGCGCTCGCCGACCTGGGGATCGACGTCGCGGCGGTCCGCGCCAGCGTCGAGGCCAGCTTCGGGCCGGGTGCGCTGGACCGGCCGGCCGCCGCCCCGCGCGGCTGGTTCCGCCGCCGGCACGCGCCATTCGGCCCGGCCGCGCGCAAGGTGCTCGAACTGGCGTTGCGCGAGGCGATCGCCCTCCGGCAGCGGGAGCTGGACACGACACACCTGCTGCTCGGCCTGGTCCGCGCCGACCCCGCGCTGGCCGCCCGGGTCGCCCCGGGCGCCGCGCTGGACACACTGCGTGCCCTGGCTACGGAATCGGGCCGGTGATTCGAGGATCTCGTCGGCGGTCTCGGCCCACACGAACGGTCGTGCGCGCCGCCACCGCTACGCTCACCCCGACGGCGCCAGGTGACCGCACTCCGCACCCGGACGGCGTACAGCGCCGCAATCGCCGGCTTCGCCGTCCGAACTGTGGCGAGAACATCTGCTGATGGGAGCGAGTCGCGATGACCGTTACCGGTTCCCGATGACCGTTACCGAGGGGACCCGCCGCACCAACCCGGCACCCAGGTCGGCCGTTGTCGTCAACCCGTCGAAGGTGAGCAACCTCGCCGAGCTGCGGCACACCGTCAACGAGGCGCTGTCGCGGGCCGGCTGGCCGGCCCCGCGGTGGCGCGAGACGAGCGCACAGGATCCCGGCCTCGGACAGACCCGCGCGGCCGTCGAGTCGGGTGCCGAGGTGGTCTTCGTGTGTGGCGGTGACGGGACCGTGATGTCGGCGGTCTCCGCGCTGGTCGGGACCGAGGTGTCCATGGCGATCCTGCCGGCCGGGACCGGCAACCTGCTCGCCGCGAACCTGGGGCTGTCGACCGACCTGGGCGCCGGCCTGGCCGTCGCGCTGGAGGGCGGCCTACGGCGCCTCGACGTCGGCCGGGTCGAGGGCCGGCACTTCGCGGTGATGGCGGGAATGGGCTTCGACGCACACATGCTCGATGCCACGTCCGACACCGCCAAGGCGCGCATCGGCTGGCCCGCCTATGTCCTCGGCGCCGTCAGGCATCTGCGGGACCGCCCGATGCAGGTCACCGTCCGCGTCGACGGCGGCGCCCCGATGCGGCGGCGCGCCCGTTCGGTGCTCGTCGCCAACGTAGGTCGCCTACAGGGCGGGGTACCGCTGCTGAGCGAGGCGCGACCTGACGACGGCGTGCTGGACATCGCGATCCTGACGCCCGGTACGTTGCGTAAGTGGGCGACGTTGGCGTGGGGGCTCGTACGGCGCAGGAGGCGGATCCCGTCGGTGGAGACCTTCCGCGGGGCGCGCGTCGAAGTCGTCAGCGACCGGCCCCAGCCGCGCCAACTCGACGGTGACCTCATCGATCCCGGCGACCGACTGGTTGTCGAGGTGATGCCCCGTGCCTTCTGGCTGTGTGTACCCCGGCCCGCCGACTCCCCCGACCTCGCCGCCGACGCCGCGAACCGGTAACCGCACCGGCGCCGCCCCGGCCAGGGCCTCGCCCGGCAACCTTGCGGGGTAGTCGCCGGCCACAGCACCCGTCGCCGGGACAGCAAGGCGACCGTCGGAGGGGGTCTGCCGTGCGGAGGCCCCTTCAGCCGCTCAGCGGCGGTGGGGGCGGCGGTCGGCGAGGATCTGGCGCACGACGTTGCGGCCCGGGATGCCCGTCACGCCCCCGCCGCCGTGGGTGGCGCTGCCGGCCTGGTACAGACCGCGGACCGGGGTGCGCAGGTCCGCGTACCCGGCGGCCGGCCGCGCGTGGAACATCTGGCCCGGGGTCAGCTCGCCGTGGAAGATGTTGCCGCCGACCAGCCCGTACTCCGTCTCCATCGCGTGCGGCCCGATCACCTGCCGGTGCAGTACCGAGGCCGTGAAGCCCGGCGCGACCGCCTCGACCCGCGCGGTCAGCCGGTCGGCGTACGCGGCCAGCTCCGCCTCGTGCGGCGCCGCCGCGTACGTGTGCGGCACCCACTGGGTGAACGCGCTCACCACGTGCCGCCCCTGGGGCGCCAGCGTCGGGTCCACCACCGACGGGATGCAGATGTCCGCGAACGGCGCCGTCGCCGGGCGGCCCGCGACCGCCTCCTGGTAGGCGTTCTCCAGCTCGTCCAGCGACTCGGCGAGCACGATCGTGCCGCCGTACACCTCCGGGTCCGGCTCCGGGTGCGCGGCGAGGACCGGCAGCCGGTCCACCGCGAAATTGACCTTGACCGTGCCCGAGCGGGTCTGCCAGCCGCGGATGTCGGCGACGAAGTCGGCCGGCAGGTCGGCCGGGTCCAGCAGCCGCAGGAAGGACACCTGCGGGTGGGCGGTCGTGACGACCGTCGGGGCGCGCAGTTCGGTGCCGTCGGCCAGCGCCACCCCGCGCACCGCGCCGCCCGCGGTGAGGATCCGGTCGACCGGGGCGGCGCAGCGGATCTCCGCCCCGAACGCGCGGGCGGCCGCGGCGAGCGCGTTGCTCACCCCGCCCATGCCGCCGCGCGGGAACCCCCACGCGGCCTGCTGCCCGCCGACCTCGCCGACGTGGTGGTGCAGCATCACGTAGCCGGTGCCGGCGCTGCGCGGCCCCGCCCACGTACCGATCACCCCGGAGACGCTGAGCAGGCCGCGCACCGCGTCCGAGGCGAACCGCGGCTCCACCAGGTCGGCGATGCTCGCGGTGAACAGGCGCGTCAGGTCCACGGCGGCGCGCACGTCGACCCGGCGCAGGTGCCGCAGCAGGCCGGCCTGGCCTAGCAGGTCCGCCGGGCGGTGGCTGCCGAGCTTCGGCGGGATCTGGTGCAGCAGCGGGCCGACCGTCGCGCCGAGCCGTCCCAGCCACGCGTCCCACTCCTCGTAGGCGTCGGCGTCGGCCCTGCCGAACTCGCTGAGGAAGGCGTGCCGCCGCCGCGGGTCCGTCGCCATCCGCAGGGCCCGGCCGTCGGCCCGCGGCGCGAAGTACGGGCCCTGGGGGTACACGTGGTAGCCGTGCTGCGCCAGCCGCAGGTCGCGGACCAGGTCGGGGGGCAGCAGCGAGACGACGTACGACAGGGACGTCACGGTGTAGTCCGGCCCGAACGGGCGCTCGCTGACCGCCGCGCCCCCGACCACCGGGCGGCGCTCGCAGACGACGACCCGCCAGCCGGCCCGCGCCAGGTACCCGGCGGCGACGAGCCCGTTGTGCCCGCCGCCGACGACGATCACGTCATAGGTCATCCCCCGACTCTCCCTGTTCGCCGGTTCCGGCACACCGGTTCCGGCCGAATTCCGGCCGTCCGCGGCCGGCCCCGGCGGGTACGGCGGGCACACCGGGCGCGGCGGGCACGGCGGGCGCCGCGGGACCGGCCGCGGAGGGCGCGACCCGGGACGGCCGCACTCGCCCCGCTCCGTCCGCGTCGCCGTCCAATGCGTACCCCCGACGCCGCCGCCGGTGCGCGACCCGCCCGGCGGCGGCGCGCGGCGCCGGATCCGCGGGGAGGGACTAGCCTCGTCCCCATGTCGATTCGTACTGCTGAGGCTCACTGGGAAGGGACCCTGCGCGAGGGGGTCGGGACCGTTCGCACGGGGAAAGGCGGGATCACCGGGAACTACTCGTTCCGGTCGCGGTTCGAGGAGGGCGAGGGCACCAACCCCGAGGAGCTGGTCGGCGCCGCGCACGCCGGCTGCTACTCGATGTTCCTCGCCAAGTTGCTGACCGACGCCGGCTGCGCGCCGCGGAAGCTCGAGACGACCGCGTCGGTCCAGCTCGACAGCACCGACGCCGGGCCGCGGGTGACGCGGATCGGCCTGGAGACCCGGGGCGACGTGCCGGGGATGGACGCGGCCGACTTCGCCAAGTGGGCGGAGGAGGCCAAGCAGAACTGCCCGATCTCGCACCTGCTCGCCGCCGGTACCGAGATCACCCTGACCGCGACGCTCGCGCCGCAGTGACCCGGGCGGTCGGGGGCACCGCGCCGGTGGCCCCCGACCGGCGGCTCAGGCGAAGGTGATCGGTGTCGAGCCGGTCACCTTCTGCTTCGGTTCGGCCACGCCCACCAGGCAGCCGCCGGGGTGGGTGCCGCAGTCGACCCTGCCGGCGGGCTTGCCGTCCTGGCCCACCCCGTCGTACGCCTTGTGCACGACGAGCTTGCCGCTGCCGGCGCCCGCGCGGTCGGTGGTGATCTCCACCTTCGAGGTGGTGTCGCACGAGACGGCGGCGGCGCCGGTGACGGCGCAGACCCCGCCGACGACCAGGGAGTTGGGCGGGTAGCCGGTCACGGAGACGGTCACCGTCGCGCCGTCGGGTACGGCGGCGGCCGGGTCGATGGAGACCTTCGGCGCGGCGGCGGTGGCGGCACCGGCGACGAGGGCGACGGCGCCGAGGCTGACGCCGACGATGAGGGCCGGGCGGAGTGCGGAAGCGAGCACGGGAATGTCCTTCACATGGGGGAACGGTGTCCGCGGCGCCGGGCGTCGGGCCGTCGGAGATCGATGAGAATCGATCGTATGCAGCGAGGGGACGCGCCGCATAGCCCCCGCGGCCGTCCGGCGGCGCAGAATGGACGCCATGGCGGTCGACATGAGCAGGTCCCGGTTCGAGGAATTGGTCGCGGAGGCGCTCGACGACGTGCCGACGGAGCTGATGGCGCTGATGGACAACGTCGTCGTGCTGGTCGAGGACGACCCGCCGCCCGGCGAGGAGGAGCTGCTGGGCCTGTACGAGGGCCATGCCCTCACCGAGCGCGGCTGGGACTACGCGGGCGTCCTGCCCGACCGGATCACCATCTACCGCGGTCCGACGCTGGCGATCTGCGACACCGAGGAGGACGTCGTCGAGGAGGTGGCGGTGACGGTCGTCCACGAGATCGCCCACCACTTCGGCATCGACGACGCCCGGCTGCACGCCCTCGGCTGGGGCTGACCGGGTCCCCCGCAGGAGGCCGGAGCCGCGCGACGCGCGGACGCGCGCGGCCGGCCGCGTCCCGCACGGGCGCGCGGCGGGTACCGTGGCGGCCACGGCGGCCCGCCGTCCCGAACCCGCGTGGCACGTCCCGCGACCGCCTCAGGAGGATCACAGAATGCGCAGCGCGATCTTCGCCGCCGAGAACCTGGAGAAGGAGTCGGACCAGCCCGGCCTGCGGCTGCAGAACTCCAAGATGTTGAAGGTCGAACTCCGCGGCGAGTGCATGGCGCGGACCGGCTCGATGGTGGCCTACCAGGGCCAGGTGCAGTTCCAGGCGATGGGCTCCGGCGGCGTCGGCAAGTGGCTGAAGCAGAAGGTCACCGGCGAGGGCGTGCCGCTGATGAAGGTCTCCGGCAACGGCGACGTCTTCCTCGCCGACGCCGCGGCCGACGTCCACCTGATCGACCTGGAGCAGGGCGACTCGCTGTCGATCAACGGGACCAACGTCCTGGCGTTCGAGACCTCGCTGCAGTACGACATCCAGATGGTGTCCGGGATGGGGATGCTGTCCTCCGCCGGCCTGTTCAACTGCGTCTTCAGCGGCGCCGGGCGGATCGCGATCACCACCAAGGGCACGCCCGTGGTGCTGAACGTGGACCAGCCCACGTACGCCGACCCGCAGGCGGCGATCTGCTGGTCGTCCAACCTCCAGACCGGCTACCACCGCGCGGACCAGCTCGGCATCGGCACGCTGCTCGGCCGGACCACCGGCGAGGCGTTCACCATGAGCTTCGCCGGCCAGGGCTTCGTCGTCGTCCAGCCCTCGGAGGAGCCGCCGGCCGGCCTGGCCGGCCAGCAGAACTCCGGCGGCGGCGGCCTGGGCGGCCTGCTCGGCGGCTGAGCCCCCACGGTGCGCCGTCCGCCGGAGGGCGCACCGCTACCGGTCCGTCAGCCGGGGCGGCCGGCGCGGAGGGCGGCCAGCCACGCCGCCGCGTCGGCGAAGTCGACCTCCGCCAGCCCGGCCGGGGTGTGCGGCCGGTCGGCGCGGGCGGCCAGCCGGTGCCGGGGGTACGAGCCGAGGAAGCGGACGTCGAAGCAGACCCGCCGCAGCCCCATCAGCGCCTCCCCCAGCGGCGGCTCCGCCACGTGCCCCGCGCAGTCGACGAGGAACACGTAGCTGCCCAGGCCGTCGCCGGTGGGCCGGGACTCGATCCGGGTGAGGCTGATGCCGCGCACGGCCAGCTCGGTGAGTACGCCGAGCAGGCCGCCGACGCGGTCCCGCCCCAGGCGGACCGCCACGGTGGTGACGTCGTCGCCCGAGGGCGGGGGTGGCGGCGCCGGGCGGCCGACCAGGACGAACCGGGTCTGCGCGTCGGCCCGGTCCGCGATCTGCTCCGCGAGCGCCCGCAGCCGGTACCGGCGCAGCCCCAGCGGGGCGCAGACCGCGGCGTCCACCTCCTGGTTGGCGGCGGCCGCTGCGGCGGCCGCGTTGGACAGCGCCTCGACGACCGTGGCGGCGGGGGCGTGGGCGCGCAGCCAGCCGCGGCACTGGGCGGCGGCCTGGGGGTGCGCGGCGACGGTGCGCAGCGCGCCGGCCGCCGCGGGGGCGTCGGCGTCGGCGCGGGTGGCGAGGACGAAGTTCACGGGCAGGACCACCTCACGGATGATCATCAGCGGGTCGCCCGCGGCCAGTTCGTCCATCGTGACGCCGACCGCGCCGCCGACGGAGTTCTCCAGCGGGACCAGCGCCGCGTCCGCCTCGCCCGCCCGGACGGCGTCGAGGGCGTCCGGGACGCTCGCGGCCGGGGTGCGGGTGCCGCGCGCGGCGGCGGGGACGGCGCGCAGCGCCTGCTCGGCGAAGGTGCCCTCGGGTCCGAGGAAGACGAAGCGGGTGGGCGGCACGCCAGGCATGGCGCCCAGCGTACTGGGGCGCGGGGGCGGGCCGGGGATCAGATCGCGCTGAAGAAGGTCAGCGACCCGACCACGGCGTCGCCGTCGCGCAGCGGTACCGCGATGCCGTCGACCGTCACGTCGTACGCGCCGTCGTGGACCCGCATCAGGCCGCGGGCCTGCCGGCCGGAGGTGAGGGCCAGCAGGGGCGGGATGGCGTCGATGTCGGCCTCGGGCAGCAGCCGCCGGGCGGCGGTGAAGTCGACCAGGTGCAGCACGCCGTCCAGCAGGTAGCGGCCGACGACCCCGCCGGGCGCGCCGAGGCCGAGCAGGGTGTGGCAGGCGACGGAGGCCGCGACGATGCCGCCCTCCACGTCGAGGACGAGGCACGGCTCGTCGGCGGCCGCCACGGCCGCGCTCCACCGGTCGAGGCTGCCCGCGGGGTGCGGGGCGGCGCCGTCGGGCCCGGCGCCGTCGGCCCGGTGCCGGGGCGGACCGGCCGGTTCGGACAGTGACAGCTCGACGTGTGCCACCGCACCTCCCGCACCGGGGTACCTCGCACGGGTACGTCGGCGTCAGGGGCCACGCTAGCTGTTCGCGTGGCCCGCGGCGAGCGCCGGGGCGGCCGAAGTTCCCCGGCCCGGTCAGTACGGGCTGGGCTCCGGCGCCGAGGTGGCCGCCCGGTCCTGCCGGTCCCGGTGGTGGTCGTCGTCCGAGGAGCGGTACGGCCGGTTGATCCACGTCGCCGGGTCGCCCGCGACGTGCGCGAGCTTCTCGGCGGTCCGCGGGCTGATCCGGTCGCCGCCGGCCAGCAGGAGCCGGTCCAGCTCGCGGTAGCTGGTCAGCAGGCAGTCGCGGGGCAGGCCGTGCATACTGATCCGCCCGGTGCCGACAAAGGCCAGGACGGCGACGACCGGCACGTCCACGCCGACCGCGCGGGAGAGCACCCGGGCGGCCGCCCCGGCGTCGCGGCGCGCCCGCGTGATGTGCGGGGGCCGCCGGCCGTTGATCTGGACCACGTCCCCGGCGATGAGGACGGTGCTGCGGCCGTGGTCGACGACGGTGACGGCGAAGACGCCCCCGGGGCCGATGACGAGGAAGCCGGCCTGCTCGCCGACGGCGGGGTCGTCGTCGGTGCGCGGCCAGTCGACGACGTGCCAGCCGGGGCCCAGCTCGTCGAGGCGGTCGGCGGCGCGGTTGCCGGCGGCCTCGGTCCGGCGCACGTCGCGGCGGGCGCGGTGGCGGCGGAACCAGTCGATCGGGGTGGCGGGGCGGTCCTGGACGGTCGGCAACGTCGGTGCTCCCTGTTCACTGTGTGCTCCGCGGCGCTGGCTCGGGATCCCTGTCATCGCTTACCTCCGGCGCTGATCGTGGCTGTGGCGATCGGTGGTACCGCGGCGGTCGGTGTGGTTCGGAGCGGTCATGGTCCTTCTCAGCGGATGGTCGCGGTCGCCGGGGGTAGGCCGGCGGTCCTGCGGGCCGGTTGGTCGTGGTGGGTGGCGCAGGTCTCAGCGGTTAGGCATTCAGTTGTGGCCCCATCACCGTAAGTCGCCAACCCCCGTACCAGGCAAGGTGCGGGTACCGAACGATTGATGAATAGGACAGATGAATATGTGACCGATTCACATCTTGCCTGTTCCCCCGAGGTCGCGCCGGCCCTAGGCTAAACGTCTCTGCGCGGCGCGCCGGGAAGTGTTCTACGCTGCGGCTTGTGACCCACTACGTCGACAGCGAGGTCGGACCGCTACGCACGGTGCTGCTCCACCGCCCCGGCGCCGAGCTGGCCAGGCTGACGCCCCGCAACAACGACTCGCTCCTGTTCGACGGGATCCCGTGGGTCGGCCGGGCCCAGGAGGAGCACGACGCCTTCGCCGAAGCGCTGCGCGGGCGCGACATCGAGGTCCTCTACCTTGGACAGCTCCTCACCGAGACCCTCGCCGTCCCGCGCGCCCGCGCCGAGCTGATCGCCGGGGCGCTCGCCGACCCGCGCCTGGGGGACACGCTGCGCGACGAGGTCGCCGACCACCTGGAGCAGCTCGCGGCGCCGGAGCTGGCCGGCGTCCTCACCGCGGGGCTCGCCTGGGAGGAGCTGCGCGCGGCCGGCGGCGGCCGGGGCCTGGTCTACAGCCTGATGGACCCCCACTCGTTCGTGGTCGACCCGCTGCCCAACCTGCTGTTCACCCGCGACTCCTCTACCTGGGTGCGCGGCCACGTCGCCGTGACCAGCCTGGCGATGCCGGCCCGGCGGCGGGAGACCACGATCACCCGGGCGATCTACCGGCACCACCCGCGCTTCGTCGGTACGCCGCTGCTCTACGAGCCGGGGCTGGAGCTGGTCGAGGGCGGTGACGTGCTCCTGCTCGCCCCGGGCGTCCTCGCCGTCGGCGTCGGCGAGCGCACCACGCCGGCCGGCGCCGAGCGGCTGGCCCGCCGGGCGTTCCTCCGGGAACTGGCGCACACCGTGCTCGTGGTCCCGATCGCCCAGCAGCGGGCGACCATGCACCTGGACACCGTCTGCACGATGGTCGACGTCGACGCGGTGGTCATGTACCCGAACCTGGCCGACGACCTGGTCGCGTACGCCGTCCGCCGCGGCGGCGACGGGGAGCCGGTCGTCGGCAAGCCGGAGCCGTTCCTGGTGGCGGCCGCGGCCGCCATGGGCATCGACCGGCTGCGCATCATCGACACCGGCCTCGACCCGGTGACCGCCGAGCGCGAGCAGTGGGACGACGGCAACAACACGCTGGCCATCGCCCCGAAGGTCTGCGTCGCGTACGAGCGCAACGTGGAGACCAACGCCCAGCTTGAGCACGCGGGCATCGAGGTCATCCGGATCGCCGGCTCGGAGCTGGGCTCCGGGCGGGGCGGACCGCGCTGCATGTCGTGCCCGATCGTGCGCGAGGCCGTCCCGGCCTGAGCCGCCGCGACCGCGGGCCAGGCGGCGGCCGGTCAGCGCAGGCTGAGCTGCCGGCCCAGCAGGCCCTGCCGGGCCCGCCGCTGCTCGGCGGTGAGCGGGCTGTCGTCGGCCAGCGCCGCGGCGTACCGCCCGGCCAGCGCCGCCACCGCCGGCTCCCAGCTCTCCGCGGGCGCGTCGTGCGGCAGGTCCCACACCGGCGCCAGCCGCCCGTGCACCCGGAACATGCCCGCGAACTTCGTGTCGTCGCCGAGCAGCAGCTCGCCGGCCGCGGCGAGCCGCGCCAGGGCGGCCAGGGCCGCGTCCTCGTCGTCGGCCAGTACCCAGCGCACGTGCGCGCGCGCCGCCGCCTGGCACCAGTAGGCGCCGGAGGCCGCCGCCAGCTTGCGGGTCGGGTACGCGGCGGCGTTCGCCTGCTCCAGGACGGCGGCCCACTGCGGGGAGTCCGCGCCCTCCGGCCCGGCCCAGAACGCGAACCCGTCGTGCACCGTGACGTCCAGCGGGCCGTCCACGATCACGTCGGCCAGGCGCGGCCCCTCGCCGGGCAGCGGCGGTACCGCCACCGGGCGGCCGGGCTCGGTCTCCAGGGCGGCGAGCAGGGAGCAGGCCAGGTCGCGGTTGACGTCCCCGGACTGCTGCTGCCGCTGGAGCGCCAGCACGATCTGCCCGTCGGGCCGGACGATCACCGGAGCGGCGCCGGGCAGCACGCTGACCAGCAGGACGTCCGGGTCGCCGTGGGCCGCCGCCAGCTCCGGGGCCAGGGTCAGCGGCGCGGTGGCCGCCGGTACGAGTTCGCGCAGCGCGATCCACTCCGCCTCGTCGGCCAGCCCCTCGAACGGGCGGACGACGAAGACGTCGCGGACCTTCTCGCGCGGGGCGGCGCCGCGGGTACCGGTGCGGCGCGGGGCGCTGGTGCGGGGGCCGCTCGTGCGGGGGCCGCTGTTCTTCCGACGCTTGCTCACGGGCAACCACCCTAGTGCACGCGGCGGGGCCCCGGCAGCCGTCGCCGGCACCCCGCCGCGGTCAGCAGGCGGCGCGACTGGCGGCGCGCAGCGCGGACAGCCGCGCCCACACGCTCTGGCCCAGGCCGTCGCGGTCCACTCCCCACCGGTCGGCGAGCGCCTCCACGATGCCCAGCCCGCGGCCGCCGGTGGCCTCCGGGCCGGGGGTGCGCGCCCGCGGCAGGGCCACCTCGGAGCCGCCGTCGGTCACCCGGACCTCGACCACGACGTCCCCGTCGTCGGGGGCCAGCCGCCAGGCCACCCGGACCACGCCGCCGGGCAGCGGCGCGGCGTGCCGGACGGCGTTGCCGACGAGTTCGGCCACGACGGCGACGACGTCGAGCAGGAGGGCGCCGGTGACCGCGCCGGAGAGTTCGGCGGCGAGCCGGTGCCGGGCCACCCGGGCGCCGCGGGCGTGGTGCGGCACCACGAGGCACCAGGCCCGTTCCGCGACGGCCATCGTCACTCTCCCGCCTCCTGCGACCGCACCGGCGGCGGCGCCTGCGCGCCGGCCGGGCCGGGCACCGCGCCGCCGGACGGGGCTGCCCTCGCGCGCGGTAGGCGCACCTCTGCGACCGTACCTCCCCCCTCGCGGGGACGTAAGGAGACCCATCCGTTTTGTCGTTCAACGATCCGGCGCACCAGATAGAGGCCGAGACCGGCGCCGCCGCGGCGCCTGCGGTAGCCGTCGTCGTCGGTGCGGCCGAGGGTCCGCGGGCCGCGCGGGGCTGGCACGGCGACCTGGTCGCCCTGCCAGAACCGGTCGAAGACCCGCTCGGCGTACTCCGGCCGCACGCCGATGCCCGAGTCGCTGACCCGGAAGTACGCGGCGCCGGCCGCGGTGCCGGCGGTCAGCCAGATCGGCGAGCCCACCGGCGAGTACTTGTCGGCGTTGGTCGTCAGCTCGGTCAGGATCGTCGGCAGGCTGGCCGGGTCCCCCAGCGCCCCCGGCAGGCCGGCGGGCAGTTGCACGACCAGCCGCCGGGCCAGGTCCGCGGGGAGCGCGGCGACGGCCGCCCGCAGCCCGTCGACCAGGTCGAACGGCACCGGCGGGGCCCCGCTGGCCGGATCGGCCTCGCTGGCGGCGGACAGCAGCCGGTCCACCAGCCGGGCCAGGTCGCCGGCGCGTTCGCTGATCACCCGGGCCGCCTCCCGGCGGTCCTCCTCGGGCAGGTGCTCCCAGTGGTTGGCCAGGGTGTCCGCGTACCCCTTGATGACCGTCACCGGCGTGCGCAGCTCGTGGCTGGTCGCCGCGATGAACAGGTCCCGGTCGCGGTCGAGCCGCTGCCGCGAGACCTGCCGCCGGCCCGGCGGCAGCGGACCGTCCACGATGTCGGGGTGCTCGACCATCCGCCAAGTGTGCCCCGGCCGCGGCAGTTACCGAAGTCGATGCCGCACCGCGTCCGGCCGGTCGGTGATGATGCCGTCCACGCCGTGCCGGAGGGCGAGGTCGACCTCGGCGTCGGTGTTGACCGTCCAGAGGTACAGCCGCTTGCCGGCGGCGCGCAGCGCGGCGGCCAGGCCGGGGCGCGAGCGCAGCAGGGCGACGCTCGGCCCGGCGATCGGCGCGCCGAACGGGACCCGGCCGGTCCGCAGCCCCGGCGGCAGCAGGTCGAGCAACTGCACCGTGGGTACGCCCGGCAGGAGCTGCCGGACCCGCCGGACCGCGCTCGGCGCGAACGACATCGCGGTGACCCCCACCGGCCGCCCGCCCGGCCGGTCCAGGCCGTGCCGGCGCAGCGTGGCGTGCAGGGCGCGCTCCACCGCGGCGCCGTACCGGCTCGGGTGCTTGGTCTCCACCAGCAGCTCGACCGGGCGGCCCGCCGCGGCGGCGACGTCGATCAGCTCGTCGAGCACCACGACCGTCGCCGGCCGGCCGGCGCCGTGCCACGAGCCGAAGTCCAGCGCGCGCAGCTCCGCCAGCGTGAGCTGGGAGACCCGGCCGCGGCCGTCGCTGGTCCGGTCGACGCGGCGGTCGTGGACGCAGACCAGGTGCCCGTCGCGGGTCAGCCGGACGTCGCACTCCACGCCGTCCGCGCCGTCGGCGAACGCCCGCTCGTACGCGGCCAGGGTGTTCTCCGGCTGGGCGGCCGAGGCGCCGCGGTGGGCGAAGACCAGCGGGGCGGCCACCGCCGTCAGATGACCCGCGCGGGCTGGCCGTCGTCGCTGACCATCGGCCGGGCGGCGCCCGCCCAGGCCTGCATACCGCCGTCCAGGTTGCGCAGGTTGTCGTACCCGTGGCCCTGGAGGTACGCGATGACCTGCGCGGACCGCTTGCCCGACCGGCAGGCCACGACCACGGGCCGGTCGCGGGGGATCTCGCCGATCCGCGCGGGTACCTCCATCATCGGCAGGTGCACGGCGCCCTCGGCGTGCCCGGCCTGCCACTCGTCCGACTCGCGCACATCCAGCACGACGACACCGTCGTCCACCGCTGCCGGCGCCACCTGCTCCATGTCCCGACTCACGCCCACCACCTTATTCCCCCGGCGGCGCGCGGGGCGGGTCAGCGGGCGGTGGAGATGAAGTGCGGGTGTCCGACCAGCCAGCCGGCCAGGTCGCCGTCGCGGATGGCGTGCATCATGCCCAGGCTCTCGTCGCTGAGCTTCTCGACGGAGGTCTCGCCGACCTGGTCGGAGTTGAACGTGCCGGCGTTGGTCCTGACCATCACCAGGTCCCGGGCGGCGATGCCGCGCAGGGTGAAGGCGAAGTCGGCCACCGGTACCGCGCCGGTGTCCACGGTCAGCGCCCTCCCGGCGGCCCGGACCAGCCCGTCGAGCCGGCGCAGGTCGCGGCCGGCGCCGGTGGCCATCGCCTCCCTGGCGATGCCCTTGACGAGCTGCTGCTGGTGCCGCTGCCGGTCGTAGTCGCCGTTGGGCAGGCCGTACCGCTGCCGGGAGAAGTCCAGCGCCTCCCACCCGGCCATCTTCTTGCAGCCCCGGCGGTGCCGGACCGGCGGGCCCTCGCCTGGCTCGCTGTTCCACCGGGGCTGCCCGTCGACGTACTTCATGTGGATCGAGGAGACGGCGTGGTCCACGCACATGGTGACCCCGCCGAGCGCGTCGATGACCCGCTTGAAGCCGCCGAAGTCGATGATCGCCGCGCCGTTGAAGGTGATGCCGGTGAGCTGGTGCAGGGTCTCGCCGACGAGCTGCGCGCCGCCCTCGCGCCCGGCCCCGTTGCGGGACCCGAAGTAGAACGCCTCGGTGATCTTGTCCATCCCGCCGCCGAAGCCGCTGCGCCGGGAGGCGGGGATGGGCACGTAGGAGTCACGCGGCACCGAGACCAGGTACGCCTGGTCGTGGCTCGCCGGGATGTGCAGGATGATGATCGAGTCCGAGCGCATGTCGCCCTTGTTGTCCGAGCGCTCGTCGACGCCCAGCAGCAGCATGTTGACCGGGCCCGCCAGGTCGGTGCCGGCCGCGGCCGTGGCGCCCCCGGAGAGCAGGTTGGCCTGGTTGACGGCGCCGGTGTACCGCCGCTCCAGGAACGCGCTGGCCGCCAGCGCGCCGCCGCTGACGATCATCAGCGTCGCCCCGAACCCGGCGCACAGCCGCGCCCAGAGCGGGGCGCGGCGCCGGGTGCCGGCACCCGGCGCCGCGGGCGGGGCGTCGCCGGTGGAGGCCGGGTCCGCCGCGGGCGGAGCGGGGAAGCCGGCGGGCGCCCGGTCCGCCGGGGGCGCGGGGGCGGGCACCGCGGCCGGGGCGGTGGTCGCGGCAGCGGCCGTCACCGGGGCGGTGCCGTTGGCGGTGGCGGTGGCGTCAGCCGGGACGTGGGCACCGGCCAGGACGGTGGCGGTGGCATTGGCATTGGCGGCGGGCGCGGGGACAGCCGCGGCTACGGGAGCGGGGTGGGCGGCGGCGGGCGGGGTGCCGGCGGGCCGCGGGACCGCTCCGGTGGTGTACGTCGTGCCCGCCGGTCGCGGTCCGGGAGCGTCGGCGTGCGGCTCGCCGAGCGGGGTCTGGACACCCATCGTGGTCGCACTCCTCTCCAGGTGGGCGGCGTCGCGGAGCACCACTGTAATGACCCTGCCTGACTACGGGAAGTCACCACGGGCGGCGCGGTACGGCTCCGCCGCAGCTCGGGCGGGGTGGTCGCAGCAGGCTACCCGAACCGGCAGGGCGGACCGGCCGTCCGCGCCGCGCGTGCCGACGACCGGCCGACAACCCGACCGGGGGACACCGGCGCGCCGCGCCCGCGCGGGCGCACGCCGGGCGGGGGGACGGGGAGGCCCCGTCCGGTGGTCACCCGGGCGGGGGAGGGGCGACCGCGCGGGCCGGCCGCGGCCCGGCGTGTCGCGGGGTCACTTCGGGTTGGCC
The DNA here is from genome assembly GCF_014647915.1 of Pilimelia terevasa. GTDB lineage: Bacteria > Actinomycetota > Actinomycetes > Mycobacteriales > Micromonosporaceae > Pilimelia > Pilimelia terevasa. The sequence goes on along the minus strand of NZ_BMQC01000008.1, from coordinate 162,709 downwards.
TTCACCCAGTCGGCCAGCCGGTCGCGGGCGATGGCCTGGTACAGCCCCAGCGCCTTCTCCCGGTCGCTGACCACCACCGACTCGCCGTTGATGTCCTGGCTGCCCAGGTGCGGGCTGGTCATGAACGTGAGGTTCTGGCTGCGCAGGCCGCGGAACTGGAGCGCCATGTCGACCAGCGAGAAGTCCTTGTCGGCGGTCAGCGACCGGGTGGCGGCCTTGAGGAAGGCGTTGAGCTTGGCGGGGTTCGTGATGGTCCCCGAACTGGCGGCCTTGTCCATCAGCGCCCGCAGGAACATCTGCTGGTGCTTCACCCGGGTGAAGTCGCCGTCGGCGTACTGCTTGCGCTGCCGGACGTAGTCCAGCGCCTCGAACCCGGTGAAGTGCCGCTTGCCCTTCTTGTACGTGCGGAACGGCTTGTGGATCGAGGTGATCGTCTGGTCGACGGTCATGTCGACGCCGCCGAGGGCGTTGGTGACGTCCTTGAAGCCGGCGAAGTCGATGGCGACCACGTGGTCCATCCGCACGTCGCTGAAGCACTCGACAGTGCGGACGAGCTGCGGCAGCCCGCCGAACGCGAACGCCGCATTGATCTTGGCGCGCTCGCCCCGGCAGCCGTTGCTGCCGGCCTCGACGACCGGGACGTACAGGTCGCGCGGGAGCGAGACGAGGTACGCGTTCTGGTGGTCGGCCGGGATATGCATGATCATCATGGTGTCGGCGCGCCACTCGCTGGCCTTGTCCAGCGTCGCGTCCGGGTCGCGGGAGTCGGAGCCGACCAGGAGCATGTTGACCGCGCCGTTGACCGTCTTGGTCGGGCGTCCCCCGGTCAGCGCCGAGAACGGGTCGGTCCGCGTGAGGTTCTTGTTCAGGGTGTTGCCGTACAGCGACAGGCCGCCCACGAACAGCAGGCCGAGCACGACCGCCGCGGCGACCACGACCAGGGCGATCCGGCCCCAGCGCGGCTTGCCCCTGCGGACCGGGCGGCGCGGCGGCGGGCCGCCGTAGACGCGGCTGGCGGCGGGCGGCCGGGTCGCCCGGCCGGCGCGGTCGGCCGGCGGGCCGCCGTCGCGGACGCCGACGCTGGCCCGGCCGGCGGGGCGCGCGGCACCACCGGCGGCGGTGTGGCCGGTGGGGTTGCCGGCGTTACTGCCGGGGCGGCGCGGCGAAGACATGGGTCCAGATTACGTACCGCGGACAAGATCAGGGGCATTCAACGCCGTGCGTGCGCCAGGTCGGCCCGGACGACGAACGGCCGGGAACGTCCAGACGGGATCCACGCGCCGCCCGGCGTAGCCCCAAATAGGCACAAATAGGATTTTTCAGTCAGAGAGCGTCCGGTACCGGCCGCGGTAGTGCACGAGCGGCGGCAACGACGCCCCCAGCTCGGCCACCTCCACGGTCGCCTCGACCAGCAGCGCCCAGCCGTACGGCCGCGTCCCGTCGACCCGGCAGCCGGCCCACGTCGCCCCCACCGGCACCGGCCCGTACCCGGTCTCCACCCAGTCCCCCTCGCGGAACGGCCCGCCGGGCGCCGGCATCAGCCCGGCGAACCGGTCGGCGACCTGGCGGTCGGCCGCGGCCAGTACCGCCACGGCGAACCGGCCCGCGGTCAGGCCGTCCCAGAGCGCCGACTCGTCGTCCACGAGCCCGAGCAGCCGGGCCGGCTCGCCGTCGGCCACCACCGTCGAGGAGACGGTCAGGCCGACCGGCCCGCGGGGGCCGTACGCCGTCCAGACCGTGATGCCCGCCGCCAGGCGCCCGCGCAGCCGCCGCACCGGCGAGCGGTCCGCCTCCGGTGTGGCAAACGGGTCACCCCGATGGATCCAGCCGCCCGGCTCCTCGCTCACCATGCCCCCATCCTGCCCGAGCGCGGCCCGGCCCGCCCGCACACTGCCCGTCCCGGAACCCGGGCCACGTCCTGGCGGCCGCCCGGCCGGCCGCGGCGGGCGGTCAGTAGGCGCCCTTGCGGGCCAGCACCACGCCGACCGTGCGCCACAGGATCGCCAGGTCGTAGGTCAGCGACCAGTTGTCCACGTAGTACAGGTCCAGCCGCACGGCCTCCTCCCAGCTCAGGTCCGAGCGCCCCGACACCTGCCACAGCCCGGTGATCCCCGGCCGCACCAGCAGCCGGCGCCGGACGTCGCCCAGGAAGTCGCCGTTGTCCGCCGGCAGCGGCCGCGGCCCCACCAGCGACATCTCGCCGAACAGTACGTTGATCAACTGGGGCAGCTCGTCGACCGAGGTGGCCCGCAGCAGCCGGCCGGCGCGGAAGACGCGCGGGTCCTCGCGCATCTTGAAGAACATGCCGTCGCTCTCGTTGTAGTTCTGCAGCGAGGCGAGCCGCTCCTCCGCGTCGGTGTACATGGTGCGGAACTTCCAGACCCGGAACGTGCGGCCCTCCACGCCCACCCGGGGCTGCCGGAAGAACACGGGCCCCGGATCGGAGATCTTGATGCTCAGCGCGACGGCCAGCAGCAGCGGCGAGAGCAGGATCAGCCCGGCCGCCGCGGCCACCCGGTCCAGCAGGTTCTTCGCCAGCCAGGACAGGCCCGACAGCGTCGGCTCCTCGACGTGCAGCAGCGGCAGGCCCTCGATGGGCCGGATGTGCACCCGCGGGCCGGCGATGTCGGTGAGCTGCGGCGCGACGATCAGGTCGACCCCGGTGCCCTCCAACTGCCACGCCAGCCGGCGCAGCTCGCCCGGCTCGGTGCTGGCCGCGCCGCAGACGGCGATCGTGTCGGCGCCGAGCCGGTGCACCAGGCCGGGGACGTCGCGGGCGTCGTACACCGGCACCGGGGTCTGCATCCCCCGGGTCGCCGCGAAGCCCTCGGTCACGCTGATCGCCACGGGCACCAGCCCGGCGTCGGGGTTGCGGGTGACCGCGGCGTGCACCTCCAGCGCCTCCGGCAGCGTGCCGAGCAGGATCATCTGGTGGGTGGCGGCCCCGCTGCGGCGGCGCAGCCAGTGCAGCACCTCCCGGGCGCACCGGCGCAGGATCAGGATCGCCACCAGCGACGCCACCAGGACCACCGCCACCGACAGCCGGGACAGCTGCGTCTTGGTGGAGAACGCCAGGAACGACACCGACGCCGCGACGCCCACCGACGCCCGGATGACCCGCTTGAACTCCTCGGTGCCCAGCCCGAGGTGCCGACGGTCGTAGGCGCCGTTGGCCCAGAGCATGACCAGCCAGCCGACGGGCAGCAGGACGTAGGCCACCGTGTAGAACCACAGCTCGTTCTCGCCGCTGGCCAGGCCGGAGGACACCTGGTCGAGGGTGGCGTGCGCGATGGCGCTGGCCTCGATGGTGGCCGCCAGGTCGAGCAGGATCAGGGCGCCGGTGTACGGCCGGTGCCAGCGGGCCGCCCGGCGGGCGCGCGACCACGCCGTGCGCACCACCCCGCTGGTGGTGGGCTCGTCCGGTGGCTCGCTGTGCCGCACGGGCTCGCTCCGATCGGGCGAGGCCGGGCGTTCGAGGCTCGCTGTCACACCCGTGTCCTCCCGGGAGAACCGCCCTCGCGTCAGTCCACTGCGCCCCCGCCGGCCGGCGACGGCGGTACGCCCGGCGGGACGCGCGTACCGCGACACCGAGGCCGGAGCAACTATACCGACGCCCGTTTCCTGTCAGGGTCGGCGATAGTCACCATAATGTGGGGTAACTGAAATGGATATGCGACCGTTACCGGCGCGTCACCGCACGAACCTCGACGTACGCCGGTCGGCCAGCGGCCGGCCCTGCGTCTGACAGCCGGGACAGTACTGGAGGCTGGAGTCCGCGAACGACACCTCCCGGACCGTGGCGCCGCACACCGGGCACGGCAGCCCCGCCCGCGCGTGCACCCGCAGCCCCGAGCGCTTCTCCGCCTTCAGCGTCGCCGCCCGCTGCCCGACCGACCGCGCCACCGCGTCGGTGAGCGTCGCCCGCATCGCCGCGTGCAGGTCGGCGTACTGCGCGTCGGTCAGCTTGTGGGTGAGCGCGAACGGCGAGAGCCGGGCGGCGTGCAGGATCTCGTCGGAGTACGCGTTGCCGATCCCGGCGACGACCGACTGCGCGGTCAGCGCGCTCTTGACCTGCCCCCGGCGGCCGCGCAGCCGGTCGGCGAACGTCGCCGGGTCCACCGCCAGCGCGTCCGGCCCCAGCGCCGCCACCCCCGGCACCTGGGCCGGCGCCGGCACCACGTACGCGGCCAGGCCCTTCTTCGTGCCGGCCTCCGTCAGGTCGAAGCCCGACCCGTCGTCGCACACCACCCGCAGCGCGATCGGCCCCTTGCCCGGCTTCAGCGGGGCCGACCCGACGGCGTCGCGGTAGTGCAGCCAGCCCGCGCGGGCCAGGTGGACCACCAGGTGCAGGTCGCCGTCCAGGCCCAAATCCAGGAACTTGCCGTGCCGGCCCGCGCCGGTGACCCGGCGGCCCACGAGCGCCGTCACCGGCGGGTTGTACGTCTTCAGCGCGCTGATCGCCGCCACGTCGACGCGCCGGACCTCCAGGCCCACCGCCCGCTCGCGCAGGAAGGCGGCCAGGGCCTCGACCTCGGGCAACTCCGGCACCCGCCCACCGTACCCAGCCGGCCCGGCCCGCGGGTCGGCCATCGGTCCCCGCGCCCCCACCCGGCCGGTCACCCCGCCGTCGGTCCCGCGCCGCCACCCGGGCGGTCGACCCGGCGGGTTAGCGGGCGGGCCGCGCGGGGAAGCGGGAACCATGGCCATCCACTCCGAACGGGCCGTCGCGACGGCCTGGCTGTGTGCCCTGGACGACGCCACGTCCCGGCTGCTCGGCGCGGCCGCCGCGCTCGGCGAGGGGGACGCCCGGCGGCCCTCGCTGCTGCCCGGCTGGTCCCGGGCCCACGTCCTCACCCACCTCGCCCGCGGCGCCGACTCCCGGGTCCGGCTGCTGACCGCCGCCCGCACCGGCGCGGACATCCCCCAGTACACCAGCGGGCAGGACCGCGAACGGGAGATCGCCCACGGGGCGAACCGGCCGCTGGCCGCGATCCGCGCGGACCTCGCCGCCTCCGCCGCCCGGCTCCGGCGCGCCGTGCTCGCGCACCCCGCCGACCGCTGGGACCGGTACGTGCGCTGGCTCGGCGGCGTCCACCGCCCCGCCCGCGCGGTCCTGCCCAGCCGGCTGCGCGAGCTGGAGATCCACCACGTGGACCTGGCGGTGGCCTACACCCCGCGGCACTGGGCGCCGTCGTTCGTCCACCAGGAACTGGCCGACACCGCCGCGGCACTGCGCCGCGGCGGGGCGCTCGCCGACCTGCTGCTGCACGCCACCGACACCGGGCAGCGGCTGCCGCTGGGCCGGCGCCCGCTGCGGACCGTCCGCGCGACCTCGCCGACGCTGCTGATGTGGCTCGCCGGGCGGCCCACCGCCACCACCCTCCACGTACACCCGCCGGGGCCGCTGCCGGCGCCGCCCGCCTGGCGGTAGACCGGCCGCCCGGCGGCGGCGATAGGTTGGGCGGGTGAAGGTGGTCGTGGCGCACAACCGGTACCGCAGTGTCCTGCCCTCCGGGGAGAACGTGATCGTCGACCAGGACATCGCCGAGCTGCGCGCCGCGGGGGCGCAGGTGCTGCCGTTCCTGCGCGACTCCGACGACATCCCCGCCATGTCCACGCTCGACAAGGCGCTGCTGCCCGCCTCGCCGCTGTACAACGGGCGCGCGCAGCGCGAGCTGGCCGCGCTCCTGCGCCGGACCCGGCCCGACGTCCTGCACCTGCACAACCCGTACCCGCTGCTGTCGCCGTGGGTGGTCCGCACCGCGCACCGGCACGGGGTGCCCGTGGTGCAGACGGTGCACAACTACCGCCAGGTCTGCTCCCCCGGCCTGTACTTCCGCGACGGCGGGATCTGCACCGACTGCCGGGGCCGGGCGCTGGGCTGGCCGGGGGTGCGCCACGCCTGCTACCGGGACAGCCGGGCGCAGAGCGCGGTCATGGCGGTGGCACTCGCCGCGCACCGGCCCACCTGGCGGTCCGTCGACCGGTACCTGGCCCTCACCTCCGGCATCGCCGCCCACCTGGGCGACTACGGCATCCCCGCCGACCGGATCGCGGTCAAGCCGAACTCCATCCCGGACCCCGGCCCGCCGGCACCGGCCGGCGACGGCTTCCTGTTCTACGGCCGGTTCGCCCCCGAGAAGGGCCTCGGCCTGCTGCTGGACGCCTGGCACCGGCACCCCGACGGCGCCCTGGGGCCGCTGCGGCTGGCCGGCGACGGCCCGCAGCGGGAGCTGGCCGAGCGGGCCGCGGCCAGCCGCGCGGACGTCAGCTACCTCGGCCCGCTGGACCGCGACGGCGTCCGCGCGGCGCTGGCCGCCTCGTCGGTGGTGCTGGCGGTACCGACCTGGCACGACGTCCTGCCGACCGTCGTGATCGAGGCGCTCGCCGCGGGACGCCCGGTGCTCGGCACCGCGCTCGGCGGCGTGCCGTACCTGGTGGGCGTGGGGGCGGCGGTGGCGCCCGGGGCGGCGAGCCCGGTCACCGCGCTCACGGCCGGCGCGGCCGGCTGGGTGGTGCCGCCGCGGGCCGACGACCTGGCCGCCGCCCTGCCGGCGGTCCGGGCGGCGGCACCGGGCCTGGCGGGGGCGGCGCGGGACCGGTACCTGGCGACCTTCCACCCGGACGTGGTGACCGCGCAGTTGCTGGCGGTGTACGCGGCGGTGGCCCGGTAGCCGGGCTCAGGGGCGGGGCGCGGCCGGGGTGCCGGGGGTCGGTCGGGTCGCGGCGGCGATGCTGGCCAGCAGGAAGCCGCCGTTGACGAGGGTGAAGGCGGTCACCACCCAGACCGTCGCCGCCGGCGCGACCGTCAGCACCACGCCCGCCAGCGCGACCACCGCGCCGTAGTCGCGCACGAGCTTCACCGCGCGCGCCGCCGGTGCCGTCGAGGTCACCAGGCTCTCCGCCTGGGGCCCGCTCGCCAGGACCGACGTCACCAGGTTGACCATCCAGGTGCCGGCGAAGGCCGCCAGGAGCCAGCCCGGGGTGTCCGGGCGCTGGGCCGCCGCCGTCGCCGCCAGGGCCGTGACCAGGGCGATCTGCGCGGCGACGTCGCAGAGGATGTCCAGGCGCGCGCCGCGCGGGCTGCTGCGGCCGGTCACCCGGGCGAGCTGGCCGTCCGCGCAGTCGAACGCGTACGCGGCCTGCCAGCCGAGCAGCGCGGCGAGGCCGACCGGCCACGCGGGCGACCGCCCGGCGGCCACCGCCCCGGCGAGCGCGACCACGGTGACCGACGTGGCCAGCCCGAGGAGCAGGTTCACCAGCGTCAGCGCCCGCGGCGTCAGCCGTGCCCGCGCGCCGCCGAGCGCGATCAGCGCGCCGAGCCGCTGGCTCACCGCCTCGGAGAACAGGCCGCCGCCGCGGTTGACCGCGTAGAAGTCGGCGTACCGGTGGGCGGGGCGGGACTGGCGGGCCGGCTCAGACGGCGACTGCGGCGAGGGCATCGGCGTAGTCTGCCAGGCGGGTGCCCGCCGCCACGCGGTCCAGGTCCAGGTGTTCCAGGATCGTGTACCGGTCGGGTCGGGTCTGCGGCGCCCGGACCAGCGCCTCGGCCAGCAGGTCGTCGTCGACGCCCAGCTCGGCGGCGGTCCGCGGCAGGCCGTGCCGGTGCAGGCAGCGGGCGAGCTGGGCGAACCGCGACCGCTCGCCGCGCAGGTACGTGCACACCAGCGCCCCGAGCCCCACCTGCGCCCCGTGCGACGCGGTGCCGGGGGCCAGCTCGTCGAGCGCGTGCGAGATCTCGTGGCAGCCGCCGGAGGCCGGCCGGCTCGACCCGCACACCGCCATCGCCAGCCCGCCGAGGATCAGCGCCTCGGCCAGGACCGTCAGGAAGTCGTCGTCGGCGATGCCGCCCGGGTGGTTGAGCAGCGCCTCCGCCCCGGTCCGGGCGAGCGTCACCGCCAGGCCGTCCAGCGGCTCGCCCCGGACCCGGTGGGCGAGTTCCCAGTCGGCGACGGCGTTGAGGTTGCTGACCGCGTCGCCGACGCCGGCCCGGGTCTGGGCGTCCGGCCCGTCCTCGACGAAGTCGAGGTCGACGACGACGGCGATCGGGATGTGCACGCCGTAGGAGCCCTTGCGGCCCTGGTGCTCCAGCGAGGCCACCGGCGAGGCGATGCCGTCGTTGGCCAGCGACGTCGCCACGGTCACCATCGGTACGGCGTACCGCGAGGCCGCGTACTTCGCGGTGTCAATGGTCTTGCCGCCGCCGATCCCGACCACCGCGTCGTAGCTGCGGGCGCGCAACTGGTCCCCCAGGTCGTGGGCGGCGTCGAGCGTCCCCCCGGTGACCGGGAACAGGTCGGCGCGGCCCAGCCCCGGCCGGCACAGGTCGGCGATCCGCTCCCCCTGTCCGGGGCCGACGACCAGGGCCACGTCGCCGCCGGCCGAGATCCGCCGGTCGGCGAGCAGCGGCCCCAGTTCGGCGATCGCCCCGCGCCGGACCTCGATGGCCAGCGGGGTGTTAACCGTGCGGGCTAGTAGCGGCACGCGATCTCCCGGGCCCGGGTCAGGTCGGCGTGGTTGTCGACCTCCACCCAATCGACCGTGCCGATCGTGGCCGCCCGGACCTCCCCGCCGCGCGCGGCGAACTCCTGGTAGCCGTCCTCGTAGTACAGGTCCGGGTCCCGCTCCCAGGTCGCCTTCAGCGCCTCGGCCAGCGGCCCGGCAGCGTGCGGCTCGATCAGGGTGGCGCCGATGTACTCGCCGAACGCCGCCTCCGGCGGCATCAGCTTGGTGATCCGGGTGAGCCGGCCCTCGGCGTCGAAGACGGTCTTCATCTCCTCCTCGGCCAGCGCCTTGACGTCGTCGACGGCCAGCAGGACGCCGGGTCCGCGCTGGGCCAGCAGGGTCTTCTCGACGCTGACCGGGTGGACGGTGTCGCCGTTGACCAGCAGCGCGCCCGCGGCGAAGTGGTCGCGGGCCAGCCACAGGGAGTACGCGTTGTTCCACTCCTCGGCCCGGTCGTTGTGGACCAGGGTGAGCCGCACGCCGTACCGCTCCTCCAGCGCCGCCCGGCGGGCCTGGACCGCCTCGGCCCGGTAGCCGACGACCACGGCCACGTCGGTCAGCCCGACCTCGGCCAGGTTGCGCAGCGCGATGTCCAGGATGGTGATTTCGCCGTCGACCGGGACCAGGGCCTTGGGCAGCGTGTCCGTGTACGGACGCAGCCGCCGCCCGGCGCCGGCCGCGAGTACGAGCCCGATCATGGAGTGGTCCCTTCGACGTGGCGGTCCGGTGATCCTATCCGTCGGGCCGGTCCCGACCCGGCCGGGCGGGGCGGCCGAACCGGGCACCCGGCCCCATACCGCGATCCACCCTCATAAGCGCCGGAAAAGTACAAGTCTTGAGACTTGCCACCCTGGCCGCCACGATGTCCGTACGGTGCGTAAGGGGTGATGGGAATGCATGTACGCGAAGCGATGGCTGCCCTGGTCCTGACGGTGGGCCCGGAGCACACGCTGCGACAGACGGCGACGCTGATGGCCGAGCGCAGGGTCGGCTCGGCGGTGGTGCTGGACCCGGACTCGGAGGGGGTCGGGATCATCACCGAGCGGGACGTGCTCATGGCCATCGGCCGGGGCCTCGACCCGGACACCGAGCGCACCGGCTCCCACCTGACATGGGACGTCGTCTACGCCGGCCCCGCCTGGACCGTGGAGGCCGCCGCCGCGGCGATGGTCCGCGGCGGCTTCCGGCACCTGGTGGTGCTGGACGGCAGCGAGGTCCTCGGGGTCATCTCGGTCCGGGACATCCTGCGGGTCTGGACCCAGGCGACGGACGCGGCGGCCTGAGCCGCCCCGCCGCGCCGCGGCGGGACAGCCCCGGGTCACGGGCCGACGAACGTCAGCGGTGACCGCCAGTCGGTGCCGTCGAGCTTCGGCCCGCTGACCGCGGTCGCCGGGCCGGTGGGGCCGACGCCGGCCGTCCAGGCTCGTCGCAGCAACGACCCGGTCGTCACGTAGGCGGCGTAGAAGTGGCCGCCCGCCACGAAGATCCCTGTCGTCGCCGCCAGGCCGGTCACCCCGGGCACCGTCTCCGGTACCGCGCCGACCGTGCCGCTGTCCGGGTCGAACCAGCGCCAGTACAGGCCGGGCCGGCCCGTCAGGGCGTAGTACAGCCGGCCGTCGGCGTAGAACATGCCGGACACCTGCGGCAGTTGCGCGTGGAACGACGTGGCCACTCCGGCGTAGGTCTGGCCCAGGTCCGGCTTGGACCCGGTGAGCACCGTGTCCCACTTCGGATCGTGGTACGGGTCCACCACCGCCGGCTCCCCGAGCGCCCGGCCGGAGAAGGCCCGCCGCCGCAGGGTGCCCCCCTCGCCGTAGAACAGGGTGCCGCCCACCCAGAACGCGCCGCGCGCGCGCCGCCAGTCGGCCGTGACGCCCGCCAGCTCCGCCGGCGGCCCGACCTGCCGGTCCCCGTCGTACTCCCGCACCCGGTGGGCGGCGCCGAACTGGTACACCCGGCCGGGCAGCGCGGCGACCGCCCGTGAGTGGACCGCCGCCGGCCCGAACGGCAGGAAGGCGATCCGTTCCCGCTGGTGCTCCTTGTTGCCCAGGTAGCGCGTGTCGCTGCCCAGCCACAGCCCGTCCCGCGTCAGGTGCATCTCGTCCACCCCGTACCCGCGCGGGTTGCGGCCCGGGTTCCACCGCTGCGGCAGGCCGCTGGCCGGGTCCAGCGCCGCGATGCTCGCCCGGCCCACCGCGCCGGGCTCCGCGACGTCCGCGCCGAGCGGGTTGTTCAGCCAGCGGAAGTGCCCGCCGACGAACACCGACGACCGGCCGACCGCGACGGACAGGAAGGTGTCGCCGCCGGAGTGGTTCGCCCACGTCGGCTGCTGGCCCGGACCGCGCCGGCCCGTCTCCCACCGCGTCACGCTGTCGCACAGGGTCCCCGGGAAGTGGGCGCCGGTGGTGACCACGACGAAGTAGCCGCCGTCCGGCGCGAAGGCGACGTCCCGGACCCAGTGGTCGAAGGCGTGGGCGTTGCAGGCCGGCGCGAACGCGTCGGTCCGCCAGTCCCGCACCCGGGCCGTTCGCGCGCCGAGGTCGAACCGGACGATCTGCCGGTGGGTCACCCCGTCCACCCGCCGGAAGTTGCCGATCACCACGAGGTGCCGGCGGTCCGGCGAGACCGCGAGATTCTCCACCCCGACCGGCGCGCGGGCGCCCGTGCCCGCGTAGTTGTGGTTGCCCGACAGCGCCGCCGTCAGGTAGTCGTCCAGCCGGCCCGTACGGGCGTCCAGCGAGGCCAGGCCCACCCGCCGGGCCACGCCCGCGCGGGTGAACGAGCCGCCCACCAGCAGCCGGTCGCCGACCAGCCGCAGGTCCTTGACCGCGCCGTTGAGGACGGGCGGCCGGAAGCCGGCGACGAGGCCGCCGTCCCGCACGCGCAGCAGCGCGAGCCGCGGCTGCCGCACGCCGTTGACCGTGGCGAAGCGCCCGGCGACGAACACCGTGCCGGGGATCGGACCCGCGGCGACCGCCCGGACCTCCCCGTTGACCACCGGGGCGAACGCCGGGTCGACGCGGCCGGTGGCCTTGGCGAAGGCGAGCAGGTGGCGGCGGGCGGCGGCCGTACCGCCGCCGGGGTCGCGGGCCTGGGTGAAGTCGCCGCCGACGACCACGGTGTCGCCGAGGTCCACGATCGCGTCCACCGCACCGTCGCGGACGTCCGGCGTACGCGCCGACGGCACCGTCGCCAGCATCCCGGTGTCGGGGTTGGCGGCGCGGGTCTCGGCCGACACCGCAGCCGCGGCGTCAGCCGGGCCGGGGCACCCGGCTACCGCCACCAGACCCATCACCAGCAGGCCGACCGCTCGATGGCACACCCGATTCACCGCATTCACCCCGACCGCTGGCCCGACTGTGGACGGACCCATCCTGACCGCAAACCCGCGGCCCGCTCCACCCTGGCGTCCGTTTCGTCGGATGTGACTTCGTCGATCATGCGGTCACCGACATCCCGTGCCCGCCCGGCGATGCTCAGGTGGTGGCGGGCGCCGCTCGGCGGAGGGCGCGCAGCGAGTCCAGGTGCAGGGGGCCGCGCCAGCGCCACGCCGCCGCCGCGTACGCCGCCGCGCCGACCGCGAGCGCCGCCGCCGCCGGCGCCGATCCCGCGCCCGCCACCGCGCGCACCGCCAGCGGCAGCACGCCGAAGCAGCTCATCGCCAGCCCGGCCGCGAGCCGGGTCCCCCGCCCGAAGGGGTGCAGCCCGCAGGCGCGGTGCAACTGGAGGAGCGGCACGAGATTGTTGAGCAGGATCGCCAGCGACCACGCGGCGGCGGCGCCGAGGATGCCGTGGGCGGGAATCCACCACAGGTTCGCCGCGATGTTGACGGTCCCTGCCGCCGCTGCGTTGTACAGCGTCCACGAGGTGCGCCCCGCCATCATCAGCACCGCGTCCACCATGCCGCATCCGGTGGCCACGAGCATCGTCAGCGCCAGCACCACGAGCACTGTCCGGCCCGCGGTGTAGCCGGGTCCGAACAGGGCGAGGACCGGTTCCGCGAGCAGGGCGCCGCCGAGGTACACCGGCCAGGACAGCAGCACGAGCCACCCCGTGGCCGCCTGGTACAGCGCCCCCGCCGCCGCCCGGTCGCCGGTGGCGAGGTGGGCCGCGAGGCGGTGCTGGACCGAGGTCGACAGGGCCTGCCCGGCCAGCTGGCCCACCACCAGGAAGCGGGTCGCCGCCGTGTAGACGGCGGCGTCCGCGACGCCGCGCAGCACCCCCACCAGGACGATGTCGAGGCGTTGGAGCATCACCTGGAGCAGGTTGGCCAGCGCCCGGGGGCCGGTGTACCGCCAGAACGGCCGCCACTGCCCGCGCCACGCCGACCCCGGACCGCCCGCCCCGCCGCCGGCCCGGCGCACCAGGACGGCGAGCCACACCGCGGCCGCGAGCGCCGCCGGCAGGGAGGGTGCCACCCACGCCAGCGGGAGCGCGGTACCGGCCGAGAGCCCCCATGCCGCCACCGCGGCGACCGCCGCGAGTTGCAGGGCGCTGCGCCCGAGGCGCTCGATCAACAGCAGCGGCCGCATGGCCCCGAAGCCACGGCAGGCGGCCAGCGCGAACTCGGCCGCCGCCGCGCACGGGACGAACGGCAACAGCACCCGGACAGCGGCCACCACCTCGTCGCGGGCCACGCCCGGCGAGTCGGCGAGCGTGTCGACCAGCCACGGCGCCGCCAGCCAGCCGAGAACGGCCACGAGGAGGCTCGCAGCGGCGACCGGCAGGAGCCCGGCGACCAGGACCGGCCGGATCTCCGGTGTCCGGCCCAGCGCCCGGTACCGGCTGACGAAGTAGACGGCCCCGACGTTGCTGCCCAGCACGGCCACCGCCGCGCCGACGAGAAACAGGCTGCTGGCCACAAAGAACAGGCCGGCCTCGGCCGGGGTCCAGGCCCGCGTCACGACGACGTGCAGGGCGACGCCGGCCAGGGCGGTGAGGGCGGCGCCGACGAGGTTGGCGACGGCGTGCCGGCCCGCCCCGCGGACGCCCGACCGCTCGGCCGTCACCGCCGCCACGACGGCACCCGGCCCCACCAGGTCGCGAGTCGCTCGTCGTACGGCCGGAAGTGCGCGTCGAGGCGCGCGCGCAGGTCCGCCGGCATCGGCGCGCGCGACCGGGCGTTGTGCCGGCCGAACCTGATGTCCGCGCCGGTCGCCAGGCCCAGGAAGTCGCAGACGCCGTCGAAGGCCGGCCGCGGGTCGGTGAAGAAGTCGTCGGCGTCCACCACGTGCAGCCGTTCCCGGCCGACCGCGGCGGCCAGCCGGGTGAGCTGCTCCACGTACCGCCCCCGGGCGAGGTACGCGTGGTGCTGGTGGCTGTGGTGGGCCGCCCGGGGGCCGGCGGCCAGGACCGCCGCGGCATCCGCGGTGCGGTCCGCCTCGGCCGCCAGCGCGTCGGCGAAGGGCAGGGTCTCGAAGCCGCGGGCCAGCTCGTGGGAGTGGGCCGAGTAGGCCCGCTCCACCGGGTCGCGCAGCAGTGCGAGCAGCCGGACGCCGGGCAGGTCCCGCGCGATCCGCGCGGCGGCGGCCGGGTGGAACATGTAGTACGGGCTGGACTCGCCGGTGAGCGCCGTGCCGCCGTGCCGCCGTGCCGCGGCCTCGGCCTGCCGGCGGGTGGGGAAGTGTCCGCGGTACCAGGCCCGCGGCCGGTGGTACCCGGTGTCGAAGTAGTGGGCGCCCTTGTGCCAGACGGCGGGCAGGACCGACGGGTGCTGCGCGAGCGTCTTGTACAGCGACGTCGTGCCGCACCGCTGCGCACCGACGATGAGGAAGCCGGGGTCGAGCCGGGACCCGGCGGTCCACCGCCCGTAGGTGCGCGTGGCCGTACGCAGCCCCTGGTACGCCCACTGCCTGACAGTCATCGCGACCGGCTCCTCTCCAGGTGTTCCTCGGCGGCCGGGACAAGCCAGGCGCCCACGTCGCCGACCGCGGACCCGGCCGCCCGCTGGCCGTCGGCGAGGTACCGGGCGGCGAGATCCACCAGGTACAGCAGGGCGATCAGCGCGGCCGGCGCCGGCTGGTCGAACTGCCGCAGGCACCCGGCGGCGTCGCGCAGCAGCCCCGCGGCCGCCCTCCAGGGCGCCACGCCCGCGGAGAAGTCCCGCTGGAGACGGTGGTGCAGCGCGTCGAAGCCGACGGGTACGTCCTCGGCGAACCGCTCCCAGTCCCACACCAGCACCCGGCCGTCCGCCAGCGCCAGGCCGTTCCCGCCGTTCCAGTCGCCGTGCCAGCAGCCGAACGCCGTCACCGGATCCTCCGCCCCGGCGCGGGCCAGCAGCGCGGCGAGCCGCGGGCGCTCGGGACGCGGCCCGAGCGCGGTGACACGGGCGGCCAGGCCGGCCGCGTACCCGCTGCCGCGCAGGCGCCCGCGGCGCACGCCGGCCGCCCGGGAGACCTCGACCATGGCGTCCCGGACCGCGGCGGCGGCCGCCGCCGGGGTCGCCGGCGGCAGGTGTACCGGCAGCGCCGACTGGACAAGCAGCTCCGCGCCCCGCCAGCGGCCGTGGTGCCGAAGGTGCGGGACGACGACCGGGCCGAGATCGAGGCCGGCCAGTCGGCGCAGGGCCGCCGCCTCGGCGGCGACGAGCCGGCAGGTGAGGGGGTCCACGCCCAGCTTGGCGTAGCCGGCCGGTGCACCGGCCGGGGTACGCAACTGGAGGACGGGCTTGCGGGTGGCGCGCGGCGGTCCGAGGTGGGCGGACAGGCGCACCTCGGACCCGCACACCGCGGCGAGGTGGCGGTCGAGCCCAACCCCCTGCGGGTCGCCGGGGTCGAGCCGGTACCGGAACGCGAGTCGCCCCAGGCCGACCCGGAACAGCGCCCCGACGGCGGCCTGGCGCAGCCGGGCTCTGCGGGTCGGCGGCACCAGGGACGCCCGGACCGCCGCCGCGGCCGCCCGGCCGGAGCCGGACACCAGGAGCCGCGGGTCGCGGACGCCTGGGACCACCACGTAGCCCGGTCCGCCCCGCCGCACCGCCGGCCGCGCGGGCGCCGGCCAGACCTGCGCGGCGAGCGTGTGCAGGTAGGAGGAGCGGGAGTCGGTCACGGGCGCACCTGCGCCCGGACCGGCCGGCGCGGCGTCGCCGCCCTGGCCAGGAGGCCGACCCCGATCATGACGAAGCCCAGGGTGGTCGGCAGCGAGTTGTAGGCGAACTGGAACCACAGCAGCAGCACGACGGTGGCGCTGGCGGCGATGCCCACGACCGATCTGTCCCGCCGGTACGCCCACAGCGCCCACAGGAAGAAGCCGTTGTAGCAGAGCAGGCCGACCCACCCCTGGCCCACGAGCAGGTTGCCGAACTGCCCGTCGGAGCCGATCTCGCGGTTGCCGCACTGGGCGCACCCGGGTCGCTTGCCGACGGCGATGGAGCGGTTGCTGCCCACGAGCGCCCGGTTGCCGCCGAAGCCCAGGATCGGCGAGGCGTTCGCCGCCTGGTACGCGCTGGCGGTCAGGGTGGCGCGGATCCGGTCGCTGTGGCCGTGGGCGATCCGGCCGCCGATCGTGTGGCCGAGCGGGGAGAGGGCGACCACGGCGGCCACGATCGCCGCGGCGCCGCCGAGGGTGACGAGGGCGCGCAGCCGTCCGCGGGCGCCCAGCCGGACGGCGACGTACACCGCGACCAGGCCCAGGCCCAGCCACAGGCCCCGGTTCAGCGACCCGATGACGGGGACGAGCGCCGCGCCGAGGACCGTCAGGCCGGCGAGCCGGCGCCAGCCCCGGGCCAGGATCAGCCAGCCGACGGCGAACCACACCAGCAGGACCGCCAGGTTCTCGCCCCAGGTGTTGGTGAAGTCGAACGGCGCCGCGGGCCGCGCGGACGCCGTCCCGCCGATGATCTCCTGGACCTGCGCGAACTCGATGAGCATGATGCGCTTGACGAACGGGTCGGCGGCGATGCCGGGCGGCAGCAGGTGCACCACGGGCGCCGCGAACCGCACCTTCGGCAGCAGCAGGCCGAGGAACCCGCCCAGGACGACCCAGACCGCCAGCAGGGCCAGCCACCGGATCAGCCGGCGGCGCGGCAGCTCCCGCTCGTCCAGGTTGTACACGTACAGCAGCAGAACGGTCACCGCCAGGTAGTTCAGCGTGCGGATCGTCCAGCCGATGTACCGCCCGGACCCGGCGGGCGGCAGGGTGCCCGGTGCGGTGAAGTCGAGCATCAGGACCGCCAGGACGACCCAGGCGAGCAGGATGAGCCAGATCCAGAAACCTGCCGGGACCGCGACGCGCCCGCGGCGCGCGAGCTGGGCCACCATGGGGACCGCCAGCACCACGAAGATCACCGGGGAGAGGCCGAGCACCCACCAGAGCGGGTACAGGGTCAGCAGCGCGGCCAGTGGCCACGCGCGCGGGAGGCGCAGTCGCGCGTGCGGGGGCGGAGCCGGGCGGGGCGCCGGCCGTCGGACCGGTACCACCGCCGCGGTCACCGGATGTCCGCCCCGCCGGACGGTCGCGCGGCGCAGGTCACCGGGCGCTTTCGCGGGGATCCGGGGCGGCCTGGCGGGGAACCGCCCGCCCGTTGGCCTGCATCCGCCCCGGGGCGGGCGGCGGTGCCACCTCGATCATCCGCGGCAGGATCATCGTCGAGTCGTCGGCCGGCCGGCGTGCCGGGCCAGCGCTGGCGGGCGTCGTGGGTACCGGCGCCGCCGCGACCGCGGGACGCCCGCGGCCGGGAAGCTGGGTCGGGGGCACCCGGCGCGGTACCACGCCGTCCGGGACGCGGGGGGCCAGCGCCAGCCCGGCGACCTCGACGCCCACCTGGTCGAACCGTGCGATCGCCCCGGCCACCTCCGTCCGTCTGGTCCGGCCGGACTCCGCCACCACGAGTACGGCGTCGACGTGGTTGGCGAGCGCCTGCGCCTCGACGCTGACCCGGGGCGAGGCCGCGTGGACCAGCACGTGGTCGAACCGGTCGGCGAGGGTGTCCAGCGTCTCGGCGAGCGCCGCCAGCGGGAGTTCGGCGACGGCGTCCAGTGCCCCCGGCAGCAGCACCCGCAGCGACGGCAGGTCCGTGACGGAGCTCAGGGCGGCGAGCGCCGGGGTGTCGCGGCGCAGGACGTCGGACAGGCCGGCCGCGGCGCCGCCGGGCGCGGCGACGTTGACCAGTGCCGAGTCGGCGGTGGCGCAGACGGCGACGACCTGCTGCCCCGTGCGGGCGTACGCCGCGGCGAGGTTGGCCACCACGAACGCCGCGGCGTGCCCGGTGGACGCGCCGGTGACCAGCACTGTGCGGCCCCGGCCCGCCGGGGGCGGCCCTGTCGTGGCCAGGACGTTGCGCAGCCGCCCGATCTCCGCCGCCAGCGGGTGGCCGGGAGCGACGATGCCGACGGCGTTCACCTGGCCGGGCGCCTCCATCAGGACCGCGGGAGCGAACCGCTCGGCCAGGTCGCGGCCGTGCCGCACGCGCCGGTCCAGGCGGTCGGCGAACGCCGCCAGGCACAGGCCCAGCAGGAGGCCGGCGCCGAGGCCGGAGACGAGGTACAGCATCGCGTTGGGGGCGCTGGGACTCTCCGGCAGGCGCGCCTCGGAGATGATGTCGCCGGGGTGTACGGCGCTGGCGACCAGGGGGCTGCGGCGTTCGTTCAGGCCGCGGAGCTGGTCGGTGAGCACGTTGCGGTCGGCGATCGCCCGCTCCCGTTCGGAGGACTCGTCCTTGGCGCGGGCGATCTGCCGGGCGATGCCGTCGAGGCGCTTGGTGACCGCGGCGATCTGGCCGTCGAGCGCCTTGCGCTCCTCGTCCATCCGCCGCCGGGCGTCGGTGCCGCGCAGATCCAGGTAGGCGGCGGCCAGCGCCCGCGACCCGGCCTGGGCCGCCTGGGCGGTCTCGGCGCCGTAGGTGATGTTGAGTACCTGGCTGTTGGGCGGGACGGTCACGCCAACGCGCCGGGACATCCGGTCGGCGCTGAGTGCGGTACCCAGCGCGCCCCGGGCCTTCTCGGCGACCACCAGCGAGCGGACCACCTGCGCCTCGGTGTCCAGATTGATCTTGTTCTGCACGGCGCCGTTCTTGTCCCCGGTCTCGACGGCGCGGACGACGACCTGGGTCGTGGCCTGGTACACCGGCGTCTGGACGGCCGCGGCGAGGTACCCGCCGGCCATTCCCAGCACGGCGCCCATCCCGATGATCCACCAGTGCCGCCGCAGCCAGCGCAGGTACGTGGCCAGATCCGGGCCGTCCGGCTCGGTGGGCTCCGGGTGGCGAGACACATTCATGGGGGTTTCGCTCCCTTTTGTCCCACAACCGCTTCGCGACGGTGGGTGCTCTCCACATCGGGCGCCGCTGGCGGTGACGACGGCCGATAATAGACGTCATGCGGTTCTGCTACCACATCCAGAACAACGCCCCCCGGCATCACGGCGCCCAGGACCGCGGTACCGCCGCGCACACCGGCGCCGCCGCCGCGCGACTGACCAGGCTCGTGCAGGTCATCAGGCGGTACAGCCCCACCAGCGTCGTCTACATCAGCCACGATGTCCATGGGCCGCCGCTGGACGAATCGGACCTTCGGGCACTACCCGACGTGACGGTCACCTACGACCTGCACCGGCCCGGCGACTACAGCGCGGTGGACCGGTACCTCCGCGGCGTCGACTGGCTCGCCCGGGAGGGGGTCAGCGTGGACTGGATCGTCAGCCTGACCGGCACCGACTACCCTCTGCTGCCACTCGCCCACGCGGAGGACGAGTTGGTGGCGTCCAGGGCGGACGCCGTGGTGGCCCACCGGGACCTGCGCGGCGCGGCGCGGCACACGCGCAGCGCCTACGGGTTCCGCCACCGCCGGCTCCCCTCGCCCGCGGCGGCGGCCGCCACGCTGCGGCCGCTCGAACTGGTCAACCGCCTGCAACCGCTGCTGCGCCTGCACACCGCCGACGGCCTGGCGGTGGGTTGGCGCACCCGCCCCCCGGCCGATCTGCGGCTGCGCACCGGCGGGCCGGGCGCCGCGCTGAGCTGGCGGGCGGCCCGTTTCGTCGCGGAATTCCTGAACGGCCGGCCGGACGTGGTGGCCTACTTCCGCGGCTGTCTGTCACCCGAGCGCGCGGTCCTGCCGACGCTGCTCTGCGGCGCCGCCGACCTGGCGGTCCGCGGTGACGACCTGCGGCACCGGCTCGGCGCGGGGCCGGCGACCGACGCCGCGGTGGCCGCGGCCGCCGCCAGCGGCGCGCACTTCGCCGGTCCGTTCGACCACCGGACGGATCCGGCGGTGCTGGACGGGCTCGACACCCGGCTCGCGCAGGCGGCCGAGCGGTAGGCCCATAGGGTACGGTCAATCGGCCGCGCGCGGGCGCCTGTCCACCCCGGATCCGGGTGCCCGACCGGTCGATCCGTCACGTCGGTCCGTCACGTCGACCCGTCACCGGGTCCGTCTGGCTGTGGAGGGGTCCCATGGCTGTACCGCCGCCGTCGGCCGACGCGCCGATCCTGCTCGTCGGCTCCAGCGGCGGCCACCTGGCCCAGCTCGTCGCCCTCCGGTCGTGGTACCGCGACCGCCCGCGCCACTGGGTCACCTTCGACACCCCGGACGCCCGCTCGCTGCTCGCCGACGAGGCAGTCACCTGGGCCTATCACCCCACTACCCGGAACCTCGGCAACCTCCTGCGCAACCTCCGCCTCGCCGCCCGCTTCCTGCGCCGCCAGGAGGTCGCCGCCGTCGTCACCACCGGTGCCGGGGTGGCCCTGCCGTTCGTCGCCCTGGCCCGGCTGCGCCGCGTGCCGACGATCTACATCGAGGTGTACGACCGGGTCGACACGCCCACGCTGACCGCGCGGCTGTGCCGCCCGTTCCTGTCGGCGATGCTGGTCCAGTGGGAGGAGCAGCAACGGCTGTACCCCCGCTCCACCGTCGTCGGACACCTCCTGTGAACGGCGACCCGGCGACCGCCGCCCCGGCGACGCGCGCCGCCGACATCCCGCGGCAGCGGCAGGGCGGCCGCACCGGCACGACCGTCCTCGCCGTCGTCGGCACCGACGTGCACCCGTTCGACCGACTCCTGGCCTGGCTGACCGACTGGCACCGCACCCGCCCCGCGGCCCCGACGATGATCGTCCAGTACGGACACAGCACCCCCCCGGCGCTGCCCGGCGGCGTA
Source organism: Pilimelia terevasa (assembly GCF_014647915.1). Lineage (GTDB taxonomy): Bacteria > Actinomycetota > Actinomycetes > Mycobacteriales > Micromonosporaceae > Pilimelia > Pilimelia terevasa. The sequence continues at coordinate 142,114 of NZ_BMQC01000008.1, read as the reverse complement.
CCCTTCCTCGACCACGCCGGCCTCCAGCGGGCCATGGCGACGGCGACCCTGGTCGTCAGCCACGGCGGCCCGGCCACCATCACCGAAGCCCGTCGCCACGGCCGCACCCCGATCGTGGTCCCCCGGGACCCCGCCCACGGCGAGCACGTGGACGACCACCAGCAGCGGTTCGGCCGCCGGCTCGCCGCCGCGGGCCTGGTCCGGCTCTGCGAGGACTCCGCGGCCCTGGCCGCCGCGCTGGACCTCGGCCTGGCCGACCCGACCGCCTTCGCCGTCGCTGCGGAGGCGGAGCCGGCCGTCCCGCCCGGCGTCGCCCGGGTGGGCGAGATCGTCGACGCCCTGATCGCCCGTCGGATGAGTCGACGGCGGCGCCGGTGAGCGGGCCGACCGTCCTGTTCGTCGGCGGACTCGGCCGCAGCGGCTCCACGCTGCTGGAGCTGCTGCTGACCGCGGGAGCCGACGTGTGCGCCGTCGGCGAGGTGGTCCACCTGTGGGAGCGCGGCCTGGTCGGCGGCGAATGCTGCGGGTGCGGGGCGCCGTTCCGCGAGTGCCCCTTCTGGACGGCCGTGGGCGACCGGGCGTTCGGCGGCTGGGCGGCGCTGGACGCGCCGACGGTCCTGGGCCTGAAGGCGGCGGTCGACCGCACCCGGCACCTGCCGTGGCTCGCCGCCCGCCGGCTGCCGCGCGTCCGGACCGCCACCGTCGCCCGGTACACCGGGCTCTACCAGCGGATCTACGCCGCCGCCGCCGACGTCACCGGTGCCCGGCTCGTCGTCGACTCCAGCAAGCACGCCTCGCTCGCCTTCGCGCTACGCTGGGCCGCCGACCTGGACCTGCGGGTCCTGCACCTCGTCCGGGACGCCCCTGCCGTGGCCCACTCGTGGGGTCGCCGGGTGCGGCGGCCGGAAATCACCGACCGCGTCGCCTACATGCCCGTGCTGTCCCCCGCCCGGGCCAGCGGGCGCTGGCTGGCCCAGAACGCGGCGTTCGACCTGCTGGCCCGGCGGCTGCCGGTCCACCGGCTGCGGTACGAGGACTTCGTCGCCGCCCCGGACGCGGCGCTGGCCGGCGTGCGCGCCTTCGCCGGGTTGCCGCCCGTGGCGCCCGACGGCCCGCCGACCGCCCCGCACAGCATCGCCGGCAACCCCCTGCGGTTCCGTACCGGCCCGCTGACGGTGCGCCGCGACGACACCTGGCGCGAGGACTACACCGGACGCCGCCGCTGGACGGTAGCCGCCAGTACCTGGCCGCTGCGCCTGCGCTACGGCTACCTGGGCCGCACCCCCGACGAGGAGCGCCGATGAGCACGGCCGGACGGGTCAGCGTGGTGGTCCCCACCAGGGACCGCCCGACACTGCTGCGCGCGGCGCTGGCCGCGCTGCGCGCCCAGCACCACCCCGGCGGCGTGGAGGTCCTCGTCGTCTTCGACCAGAGCGCCCCCGACGCGGCCCTGGCCGGCGGCGACGACCGGTACCGGGTGCGGGTCCTCGGCAACGACCGCACGCCCGGGCTGGCCGGCGCCCGCAACACCGGCATCCTCGCGGCCACCGGCGACCTGGTGGCCTTCTGCGACGACGACGACGTGTGGCTGCCCGGCAAGCTCGCCGCCCAGACGGCCGCCCTCGCCGCCGACCCGGGGGCGGAGCTGGTGTGCACCGGCATCCGCGTCCGGTACGCCGACCACACCACCGACCGGACCCTCGCCGACACCCGCGTGCCCCTCGCCGCCCTGCTGCGGGACAGGCTCACCACGCTGCACCCGTCGACGTTCCTGTTCCGCCGGGACGCACTGGTGGACGGCATCGGCCTGGTCGACGAGACCATCCCCGGCAGCTACGCCGAGGACTACGAACTCCTGCTGCGCGCCGCCCGCCGCACACCGGTGCGAAATCTCCCGACACCGCTGGTCGAGGTCCGGTGGCACGCGCAGTCGTTCTTCACCGCCCGGTGGCGGACGATCTCCGCGGCGCTGCGCTGGCTGCTCGACCGGTACCCGGAGTTCGACTCCGTGCCGCGCGGAACCGCGCGGCTGCGGGGGCAGATCGCGTTCGCCGAGGCGGCCGCCGGCAACCGCCGGGCCGCGCTCCGTTGGGCGGCCCGCACGGTGCGGGCCGCGGCCGCGGAGCCGCGGGCGTACTTGGCCCTTGCGGTCGCCTCGGGCGTGGTGGGCCCGGACCGGCTGCTCCGCCTTCTGCACCGCCGTGGTCGCGGGATCTAGCCCACCACCGTCCCCACCTGCACGAACATCGACCCGTCGGACAACGGACGTTGTTCGGCGATCTCAGCAGTATCGAACAACGGCGCACTCCCTTTCACTGAAGGTGTCAGCGCGACACCGCCACGTGATCGGGGGACCACTCATGCGTACCACTTCGGACGGCCGGCAGCCACCCGCCACCGCCACCGGCCGCCACGCACGCGGACGCGGCTGGGCCGGCGTGGGCTGATGGCAGACCGCGTCGATAGAGTCGGCGCGCGCCGCCGCGGGACAGCCGGGCCCGAAACGTCGGAGACGGCGCGGGGAGGCACCGTGGCGCGACCGGAGCGGGTACTGGATCCCACGGCTGGCCCCGTCCAGGAGTTCGCGGCGGCGCTCCGCCTCCTGCGGCGGTCGGCCGGCAACCCCGGCTACCGGACGCTGGCCGACCGCGCCGGCTACTCACCGTCCACCCTGTCCGACGCGGCGGGTGGCCGCCGACTGCCCGGACTGGCGGTCGTCCGCGGCTTCGTGGCCGCCTGCGGCGGCGACCCGGCCGAGTGGGAGGAGCGCTGGCGGGCGGCCAGCGCCGCACTGACGGCACAGGCGAACGTCCGCACCGGGCGGGACGCCGACGCGCCGCCGTACCTGGGCCTGGCCAGCTTCCAGCTCGGCGACGCCGGCCGATACTTCGGCCGGGAGGCGCTCATCGCCGACCTCGCCGCCCGGGCCGGCGCCACCGGCCTGCTCGCTGTCGTCGGGGCCTCCGGCAGCGGGAAGTCCTCGCTACTGCGGGCCGGCCTCGTCCCCGCCCTCACCGGGGAGGCCGGCGCGGCCCCGCTGATCGTGACCCCGGGCGAGCGGCCCATGGACGAACACCGGGCCGCGCTAGCGGGGCCGCTGCCCGGGGTGATCGCCGTCGACCAGTTCGAGGAGGTCTTCACCCTCTGCCGCGACGCCGCCCAGCGCGCCGACTTCATCGACGTCCTGCTCGACGCGGCGGCGGAGCCCGGGGTCGTGGTCCTGATCGCCCTCCGCCCCGACTTCTACGGCCACTGTGCGCGGTACGAGCGCCTGGCGACGGCGCTGGCCGGCGCCACCGCGCCCCTGGGCCCCATGACCGAGGAGGAGCTGAGCCGCGCGGTGACCGCCCCCGCGCGGACGGCCGGCCTGTCGGTGGAGCGGGCGCTGGTCACCAAGGTGCTCGCCGACGCCGCGGGGCAGACCGGTGCGCTGCCGCTGGTCTCGCACGCCCTCCTGGAGACGTGGCGCCACCGGCAGGGTACGCAGCTCACCCTGGCGGCGTACGAGGCGACCGGCGGACTCACCCGCGCGGTCGCCCAGACTGCCGAGCGGGAGTACGCCGCTCTCGGCGCCGCGGCGCAGGCCGCCGCGCGCGACCTGCTCACCCGCCTGACGGCGCTCGGCGAGGGCACGGCCGACACCCCGCGCCGGGTGTACACCGCCGAGTTGGACCGCCCCGCGACGGCCGAGGTCGTCGAGCGGTTCGCCCGCGCCCGCCTGCTGGTCGTCGGCGAGGACACCGTGGAGATTGCCCACGAGGCCCTCATCACCACCTGGCCGCGCCTGCGCGCCTGGCTGACGGAGGACCGGGAGAGCCTACGGATCCACCGCCGCCTCACCGACGCCGCCACGGTCTGGGACGGCCTCGGCCGCGAGGACGGCGACCTGTACCGCGGCCCCCGCCTGACGATCGCCCGCGAGTGGGCCGACCGACCCGGGCGGGCCGCCGAGCTGAACACCGTCGAGCGCGAGTTCCTGCACGCCGCGGTGTCCGCCGAGGACGCGGAGCGGGCCGCCGCGACCCGGCGCGCCCGCCAGATCCGGCGACTCACCGCCGGCCTCGCCGTGCTGCTGACGCTGGCTCTGCTCGGCGCGGGTACCGCCCTGTGGCAGTGGCGGGAGGCCGTGACGCAGCGACAGGCGGCCCTGTCCCGGCAACTCGCCGCCGAGGCGACGGCCGTCGCCCGGACTGACGTACCCCGGGCGCTCGCCCTGGCGGCCGGCGCGTACCGGGCGGCCGACACGGTGGAGGCGCGCGGCGCGCTGCTGAGCCTGGCCGGGCACCAGGTCTACGCCGGCCGCCTGGTCCACAGTGACGCCGTCAAGGAGGTCGCCTTCAGCCCCGACGACCGGGAGCTCGCCCTCGCCGGCCAGGACGGCGCCATCGGGGTGTGGGACCTCGCCCGACGCCGGGTCCGCACCCGGCTGCTCGGGCACGACGGCGCGGTCCGCACGATCGCCTACCAACCGGGCGGCTCCCTGCTCTCCTCCGGTGGGCTGGACGGGACGGTGCGCCTGTGGGAGCCTGCCCGCCCCGGCGAGCCGCGGGTCATCCACCGCGGGGCCGCCCCGGTCAACGGCGTGGAGTTCAGCCCCGACGGGACGCTGCTGGCGGCCGTGTTCACCAGCGGCGAGGTCCGGGTCTGGCGGGTGTCGGACGGCACCGTCCGGCACCGTTTCGCCATGCCCCGCGGTGACCGGTCCGACCTGCACTTCAACCCGGGCGGGGACCGGCTGGCCGTGACCGGAGGGGACGGTCGCGTGACGGTGTGGGCGCTCGCCCCCGGCGGGCGCGGGTGGACTGTCCCGGCCGGCGCGGAGCCGGCGGAGGAGGTGCGGTTCGCCCCGGGCGGCCGGCTGGTGGCGTCGGCCGGCGACTCCGGCGTGGTGTACCTGAGGGACGCGGCGAACGGCGCGCTCCGGCGGATCCTGCGCGGTCACCACGCCGGGGTGCGGGCGATGGCGTTCGCACCCGACGGGCACACGCTGATCACCGGAGACACCGGCGGCGTGGTGTACCGGTGGGATGTCGAGCGGGGCCGCCCCCGGGCCGAACTCGTTGGCAACACGACCGTGCCGTACAGCATCGCGGTGAGCGCCGACGGCGAGACGATCGCCTCCGGCGGCCGGGACCGCACCGCCCTGATCTGGCGACGCGGCACGCTGCCCCTGGCCGGCCCGCCGGGCGAGATCGGCAACCTGGCCCAGAGCCCGGACGGGCGCACCCTCGCGGCGACCAACCCGCCGCAGATCGTCGGCGGCGTCGCCACCCAGGAGACCGTGCTGTGGGACGCGGACAGCCGCCGCGTCCGCGCCGACGACCACACCGACGTGACAGCGACGCCGACCGGACCACCGGAGCCTCCCCGCGCCCTCCCGGCCCAGCCGCTGCTGACCTGGTACCAGCGCGAGGCGCACCTGTGGGACGCTGCCGCCGGGCGACGCGTCCGCGCCCTGCGTGGCTTCGACGACCGGCAGCTCGCCGGCGACCTGCACCCGGCCTCCGAAACCGCCGCCGTCGCCGGCACCGACGACACGATCCGCCTCTTCGACGGCCGGACCGGCGCCCTCCGGGCCGCCCTGCACCAGCCCGGTCGGATCTACGCGGTGCGCTTCAGCCCGGACGGACGACGCCTGATCTCGGTCACCGCCGGCGGCGTGATCAGCGTCTGGGACGTCGCGGCCCGCGCCACGACCGCGGTGTGGGCCAGCGGCGTCAACGTCGTGGACGTCGCGGTCCGGGCGGACCTCGGCGAGGTGGCGCTCGGCGGGGGCGACGGCGCCATCTCGTTCTGGGACACCGCGGCCGGTCGGCTCCGGTACGCCGGCAGACCTGCGCACGCCGGTGCGGTGGACGCGCTCGCGTACAGCCCCGACGGCCGGACGCTGGCCAGCGGGGGCCACGACACCACCGTCGTCCTCTGGGATATCGCCCTCGGGCGGTCGACGGCGACCCTGCGCGGGCACCGGGCCGCCGTGACCACCGCGCTGTGGAGCCCTGACGGTGCCACCTTGTACACCGGCGGCGCCGACAGCGCGGTGATCCCGTGGCCGGTCGACGCCGGTCGGGCGTACCCCCACGTCTGTGCCCGGTTGGCGGCCGACTTTCCCGACCACCCGCGGACCGCCTGCCCCTAGGTGTCCTGTCCATGGACGTCGGTGACCCGGCCGGCGGCGGCGCGGAGGCCGTGGCGCAGGCTGTCCCGGAACGCGCGCACCCGCGGATGCCGCGCCGCCCCCCGCCGGACCCCGGTGAACAGCCGGCGCCGCGGCCGCCCCGGCAGGCCGACCAGCCGCAGGTCGGCCCGGTCCCCGACGCCGAGCAGGTCGGGCAGCATCGCCACCGCGTGCCCGGTCGCCACGAGGTGGACGTGCAGCAGCAGGTCGGGCGTCTCGAACCGCACGTCGGGCTCGAAGCCCGCGTCCCGGCACAGCGCCACCATCCAGCGGGCCGGTACCGAGTCGGCGGGGTCGAGGACCCACGGCACCTCGCGCAGGTCGGCCAGCTCCGGCCGGCGCAGCGCCAGTGGCCCCCGGGTGGGTACCGCCAGCCGCAGTTCGTCGCGGGTGAGGTCCGCCTCGTCCACCCCGGGCATCCGGGCCTGCGGCAGGCCGGGGTACTCCTCGCCGAGCACCAGGTCGAAGTCGTGGGCGACGAGGCCGGCGAACGCGGCCTCCGGGTCCTGCTGCGTGATCTCGACCCGCAGCCGGGGGTGGCGGGCGGCGAGCTGGGACAGGGCGGCGGGAATGAGCGCCAGCAGGACCGACTGGAAGGAGGCGACGCGCAGGGTGCCGGTGACCTCGGTCAGCGACGCGGCCAGCTCCGCCTCGGCCAGTTCGAGGCGTTCGAGGACCGCGTCGGCGTGGGTGACGAGCAGGCGCCCCTGGGCGGTCAGCCGGACGCCGCGCCCGACGTGCTCCAGGAGGCGTACGCCGGTCTCGGACTCAAGCTGGGAGAGCTGCTGGGAGATGGCCGAGGGGCTGTAGGACAGCGCCCGGGCGACGGCGGCGAGGGTGCCGCGGCGGTCCAGTTCGCGGAGCAGGCGGAGGCGGTGGACGTCCAGCACGGCACCCTCGATTCGTCAGTTCTGCTTACCAGTGTCCTCCAGAAAGGTTCGCTGGACAGGACGCTGCCGGGACGCGACCGTGGAGGCATGGATCTTCAGCCGACCGCCGCGTCCCGCGGTCCCGCCGTCGCCGCGGTGCTGGGCGCCTGCGTCTCGCTCCAGGTCGGCGCCGCGTGCGCGGCCCGCCTGTTCCCGGCCGGCGGTACCGCCGGCACGACGCTGCTGCGGCTGGCGCTGGCCGGCCTCCTGCTGCTCGCCGCCGCCCGCCCGGCCGTCCGTGCGTGGGACCGCCGCCCGTGGGGCGCCGTGGCGCTGCTCGGGCTGTGCCTGGCGGGCATGAACGCCTCCTTCTACGCGGCGATCGCCCGCATCCCGCTCGGCCCGGCCGTCACGATCGAGTTCCTCGGCCCGCTCGCCCTGGCCGCCGTGCTCTCGCGGCGCGCGCGGGACCTGCTGTGGGTCGGGCTCGCGCTGGCCGGCGTGGTCCTGCTGGGTACCGCCGGGCATGCCCCGGGCGCCGGCGGGCTGGACCCGGTCGGCGTCGCGCTGGTGCTCGTGGCGGGGGCGTTCTGGGCGGGGTACATCGTGGTGACCGCCCGGGTCGGCGCGGCGGTACCGGGCCTCGGCGGCCTGGCGGTGGCGACCGGCGTCGCGGCGCTGGCACTGGTGCCCTTCGGTACGCCCGGGGCGGTGGCGGCGCTGGCCCGGCCGGAGCTGCTGCCGCTCGTGCTGGGTACCGCGGTGCTGGCCTCGGTCATCCCGTACTCGCTGGAGTTCGTCGCCCTCCGCCGCCTGCCGACCCGGACGTTCGGCGTCCTGCTCAGCCTCGAACCGGCCGTGGCGGCGCTGGCGGGCTGGCTGCTGCTGGGGCAGCCCCTCGGCGCGCTGGGCTGGGTGGCCGTCGCGGCGGTCGTCGCCGCGAGCGCCGGTTCGACCTGGTCCGCCCGGTCCGCGACGGCCGCGCCGGAGCCGGCCGGGCCGGTCCCGGACCTGCCCGAGCCGGGCCTGGTTCTGCCCGAGCCGGACCTGGTTCTGCCCGAGCCGGGCCTGGTTCTGCCCGAGCTGGCGCCGGATCTGCCCGAGCCGGCGCCGGTACTGCCCGAGCCGGCGGCGGTGGTCGCCGCCGCGGCGGGCCGGCGGGACGCGCCCCAGACCTGCGCGGCCACGTGACCTCGACACCGGGCCGGGGTCGAGTCGAGGGTCGAGCCCTTCATCCGGCCGCCGGTCCCCCGCCCGGCGGCGTCAGCCGTCGACGATCATCCCGGCAGCGACCGTCCGGTGGGTGGACTCGTCGATGAGGATGAAGCCGCCGGTGGTGCGGTTGCGGCGGTACGCGTCGGCGAGCAGCGGCTGGGTCGTCCGCAGCCGGACCCGGCCGATCTCGTTGAGCGTGAGCCCGTCGGAGCCCTCGTCGCGGTGCAGCGAGTTCACGTCCAGCCGGTAGTGGAGCTGGCGCACCACGGCGCGCGCCGTCCGGGTGGTGTGCTTGATCGCGTACCGGCCGCCGGTGCGCAGCGGCCGCGTCTCGTCCATCCAGCAGAGCATCGCGTCGATGTCCTGGGCGGTGGCGGGGGCGTTGTGCGGGCGGCAGATCAGGTCACCGCGGGCGATGTCGATCTCGTCGGCCAGCCGGATCGTCACCGACATGGGCGGATACGCCTGCGCGACCGGCCCGTCGGCGGTGTCGATGTGGGTGATCGTGGAGGTGAAGCCCGAGGGCAGCACCATGACCTCGTCGCCGGGCTTGAGCACCCCCGAGGCGACCTGGCCGGCGTACCCTCGGTAGTCCGGGTGGGCCGTGGACTGGGGCCGGATCACGTACTGGACCGGGAACCGCACGTCCACCAGGTTCCGGTCGCTGGCGATGTGCACGTGCTCCAGGTGGTGCAGCAGCGAGGGCCCCTCGTACCAGGGCAGGTTCGCCGACCGCCTGGCGATGTTGTCGCCGTGCAGCGCCGACACCGGGATCACGGTGAGGTCCGGCACATCGAGTTTCGCCGCGAACGCGGTGAACTCCGCCGCGATCTCCTCGAAGACCTCCTGCGACCAGTCCACCAGGTCCATCTTGTTCACGCACAGCACCAGGTGCGGCACCCGCAGCAGCGAGCACAGGAACGCGTGCCGGCGCGACTGCTCGACCAGCCCCTTGCGCGCGTCCACCAGGACGAGGGCGAGGTCCGCGGTCGAGGCCCCGGTGACCATGTTGCGGGTGTACTGGATGTGGCCGGGGGTGTCGGCGATGATGAACTTGCGCCGCGGCGTGGCGAAGTAGCGGTAGGCCACGTCGATGGTGATCCCCTGCTCCCGCTCGGCGCGCAGGCCGTCGGTGAGCAGCGCCAGGTTGGTGTAGTCGTCGCCGCGGGCGGCGGAGACCGCCTCGACGGCGGCGAGCTGGTCGGCGAACAGCGACTTGGTGTCGTACAGCAGCCGGCCGATCAGCGTCGACTTGCCGTCGTCGACCGAGCCGGCGGTGGCGAAGCGCAGCAGGTCCATCAGAAGTAGCCCTCCTTCTTCCGGTCCTCCATCGCCGCCTCCGAGGTCCGGTCGTCGCCGCGGGTGGCGCCGCGCTCGGTGATCCGGGTCGCCGCGACCTCCTCGATCACCTTCGCCACGGTGTCGGCGTCGGACTCGACCGCCGCGGTGCACGAGGCGTCGCCGACGGTCCGGTACCGCACCCGGGCGGTGAACGGGGTCTCCCCGCGCGGGGTGACGAACGCGTTGACCGCGTACAGCATGTCGCCGCGCCGGATCACCTCGCGCTCGTGCGCGAAGTAGATCGGCGGCAGGGCGATGTCCTCGCGGGCGATGTAGTGCCAGACGTCCAGCTCGGTCCAGTTCGACAGCGGGAACACCCGGATCGACTCGCCGGGGGCGTGCCGGGCGTTGTACAGCGACCACAGCTCGGGGCGCTGGTTGCGCGGGTCCCACTGGCCGAACTCGTCCCGGAACGAGAACACCCGCTCCTTGGCCCGCGCCTTCTCCTCGTCCCGGCGGGCGCCGCCGAACAGCGCGTCGAACCGGTACTTCTCGACCGTGTCCAGCAGCACCGGCGTCTGGATCCGGTTGCGGGTGCCGTCGGCCGGCGCGCTGACCAGCCCGGACTCGATCGCGTCGGGTACCGACCCGACGATGAGCTGGAGGCCCAGCTCGGCGACCCGGCGGTCGCGGTAGGCCAGCACCTCGGGGAAGTTGTGCCCGGTATCGATGTGCAGCACCGGGAACGGAATCCGGGCCGGCGCGAACGCCTTGGACGCCAGCCGCAGCATGACGATCGAGTCCTTGCCGCCGGAGAACAGCAGCACCGGCCGCTCGAACTCGGCGACGACCTCGCGCATGATGAACAGCGCCTCGGACTCCAGCGCGTCCAGGTGCGAGAAGCGGTACGCGGCGACGCTCACCCGGCGGCCCCTTCCTCGATCAGCACCTCGCCGGTCTTGATCAGCTCGGCCAGGGTGCCGAGCAGGGCGTCGCGGTGCTCCGGCCGGCAGACGAGCAGGTCCGGCAGCCGCGGGTGCGCCCGGTTGTACTCCAGGGGACGGCCGTCCAGCCGCGAGCAGTGCAGGCCCGCCGCCGTCGCCACGGCCACCGGGGCCGCCGAGTCCCACTCGTACTGGCCGCCCGCGTGCACGTACGCGTCGGCCTCGCCGGTGACGACCGCGCACACCTTCACCCCCGCCGAGCCCATCGGCACGGCCACGCCGCCGCAGCGCTCCAGCAGCGTGCTGACGAACCCCGGCGGGCGGGAGCGGCTGACGGCGACCCGCATCGGGCCGGCCGCGGCCGGCGGGGGCGGGGCGTCGGTGCCGAGGACGACCTGCCGGGCGGGCAGCGCGACGGCGCCCGCGGTCAGCCCCGCGCCGCGCTCCCACAGGGCCACGTGCACGGCCCAGTCGGTGCGGCCCTGCTCGCCGTACTCGCGCGTGCCGTCCAGCGGATCGATGATCCAGACCCGGTCGGCGGCGCGCCGGTCGGCGGCGGCCTCGCCGCGGGCGCCCGCGTCCTCCTCGGAGAGCACGGCGTCCCCGGGGCGTAGCCGGCCCAGCTCGCCGCGCAGCACGTGGTGCGCCTGCCGGTCACCGGCGGCCCGCAGGGCACCCGGGTCGGCGTACCCGCGCACGTGCCGCAGGTCGAGCAACCGCTCGCCGGCCAGCCAGGCCAGCCACTGCGCGACCGTCTGGTCCCGGTCGTCGGCCGGGCTGGCGCCCGCCCCTGCGCGTACCGGATCGTCGAGCCCCACCGCATCCCTCGCTCCCACTGGCGTGCCCGACAATCTAGTACCCCCGCCGCCCGCCGACGCGGGACACCGCGCCACATCCACACCGATGTCGGCGATTTGCCCCCGTAGAGCCTCGGCGGGCGGTCCGGCGGCGTCCGGGGCACCCTCTACCCTCACGGGTATGACCGCTCAGGACCTCATCTCCTTCGCCCGGGGCGCGCCGAGCCTCGACATCGTCGACATCGACGGACTCAAGGCCGCGGCCGTCGCCGCCCTCGACGCCGACCCGGGCGGGGCCACGGCGTACGGCACGTCGGTCGGCTACCCGCCCCTGCGCGAGTGGGTGGCCGCGCGGCACAGGGTGCCGGTGGCGCAGGTGCTGCTGACCAACGGCTCGCTCCAGGCGGACGCCTTCCTGTTCGACGCCCTGCTCGGCCCCGGCGACGACGTGGTGGTGGAGAACCCGACGTACGACCGCACCCTGCTCGGCCTGGGCAACCGCGGCTGCCGCGTGCACCAGGTGCCGCTCGACGCCGAGGGCGTGGACACCGGCGCGCTGCGGGCGCTGCTGGAGTCGGGGGTCCGCCCCAAGCTCGCCCACATCATCCCCAACTACCAGAACCCGGCCGGCGTGACGCTCTCCCTCGCCCGCCGGCGCGAACTGCTGGCGCTGGCGGCCGAGTACGGCTTCACCGTCTTCGAGGACGACCCCTACACCGACATCCGGTTCCGCGGCGAGGCCCTGCCCGCGCTCCAGGAGCTGGCCGCGGACGTGCCGGGCGCCGTCGTGGTCCGGGCGGGCTCGTTCACCAAGACCGTCTGCCCGGGCGTGCGCGTCGGGTACCTGATCGGCGCGCCGGACCTGATGGCGCGCATCGCGGGCACGGCGACGAACCTGTACATCTCGCCGAACATGTTCGCCCAGGCGACCGTGCACCAGTTCTGCGTCAGCGGCGGCTTCGACCGCTCGATCGCCACCGTCAGCGCCGCGCTCGGCGAGCGCGCCCGGGTCCTGGGCGAGGCGCTGCGGGAGAACCTGCCCGATGCCGCCTTCACCGCCCCCGACGGCGGCTACTTTCTGTGGGTGGAGTTCCCGGCCGACGTACCGGCGGACAAGCTGGCCGCGGCGGCCGCGGAGCGCGGCGTCGCCGTCGTCAAGGGCAGCGACTTCGTGGTCGACGGCGGCCACCACGCGCTGCGGCTGGCGTTCTCCGCGGTGACGGTCGACCGGATCCGCGAGGGCGTGCGCCGGCTGGCCGACGCCGTGGCGGCGGTCCGCGGCTGACCGGCCGCGCACACGACGGAGGTGCCCGGGTGACCGGAGCGGCGCCCGACACCGCCGACGTGGTGGCCTGCCTGCGGTATGCCGGCGGCCGCTGGCAGGAGGTCGCGGACCCGTACGGCCCCGGCCTCGACCGGGCCGCCGAGGCGCGTGAGGGCTTCACGTGGCTGGCTCTGCGCGACCCGCCGGCCGACCGGCTGGCCGAGGTACGGCGGCGGCTGGGCCTGCCCGAGGCGGTCGACGTCGCCGAGGCCGGCGCCGACGACCCGGTGACCGTCGAGGTCGGCACCGTGGGGCGCGACCCGGCCGGCGGGCTGCGCACCGGGGAACTGACAGTCACGGTGGCGCCGCGGCTGGTCCTGGCGGTCCACCGCGGCGCCGACGGACCCCTGGGCGCGGTCGCCCACCACCTCGCCCACCGCCGGCACGGCGCGACCGTCGACCGCTGGACCGTGGTCCTGGACCTCGTCCAGCACGTGGTGACCGGGTACCCCGACGCCCTCGAAGCGGTGGCCGGGGAGATCAACGCCCTGGAGGAGCTGGTGTTCGACGACCGGCCCGACGACGGCGTGGTCAACCGGATCCACCGGCTCAAGCGCGACCTGGTCGAGCTGCGGCGGGCCATGGTCCCGGCGCAGCGCCCGCTGGGGGCGCTCGCCGACGGCGACGAGCCGCCGCTGCCGGGGCGGGTCCGGCGCCGGCTGCGACAGCTCCGCGAGGAGGTCGTGCAGGCCGTCGAGCAGCTCAACGGGTACGACGATTTGTTGAACTCGATCTTCCAGGCCCGCCTGGCGCAGATCTCGGTCGCGCAGAACGACGACATGCGCAAGATCGCCTCGTGGGCGGCGATCGCCGCGGTGCAGACCATCGTCGCCGGCATCTACGGCATGAACTTCTCGGACATGCCCGAGCTGCACTGGCCCTACGGCTACCCGGCCGTGCTGACCCTGATGGCCGGCAGCGCGGCGCTGCTGTACTGGCGCCTGCGCCGCGCCGGCTGGCTCTGACCGCCCGCGACGACCCGGCCGCCGACGACCGCCCGCCGACGACCCGGCCGCCCCCTTCGCGGGAGGTGGCCGGGCCGTCGCCGTACGTCAGCGCGTGGTGCCGCGCCGCAGGCCGTGCCGCGGCCGGGAGCCGCTCGCGCCCTCGCCGGCGGCCAGGCCGTCGGCGCGCCCGCCGCCGATCCCGCCCACGGGCGGGGTGACGCCGCCGGTGGGCATCCCGTAGTCGGCACCCGCCCCGGGCGCGCGTCCCGTGGCCAGGCCGTTGCCGCCGGCCGGGCCGCCGCGCCCCGGACCGCCGCCGGGGCCGCGCCCCGCCGGGCCGGTGGGGCCGCCCTGGCCGATGCCGCGACCGGGTTCGCCCGCGCGCGTCGTCCCGCCCTGCCCCGAGCCCGTTGCCGGTGTGCCGCCGCCCGGACCGCCCGTCCCAGCCACCGAGTGCAGGCCGCCAGAGCCGGACTGGCCGGAGCCCGCGTGCGCCCCGACGCTCTTGTTCTCGCCGGTGAGGACCCCGGAGCCGCTCACGCCCGCGCCCACCCGGTCCGGGGCGTGCAGGCCGTCGGTGTCGGGCCCCAGGTCGCGCTCGGCGTCGAAGTCGTCCCAGGCCCGCTGCTGCTGCTGGCGCCGGACGATCATGGCCGCGATGCCGCCGACCACGGCACCGGCGGCGGCGAGGGCCAGGATGCGGCCGGTCCGCGAGCGCCCCTTGACGGGCCGCTGCGTGACGCGCGCCGCCTGCTTCCTGACCTTCGTGCCCTTCCGGCCCGCGACCTTGGCACTGTCGCGCGCCGCCTGCGTGGCAGTGGCGGCGATCGGCGCGAGCACGGCGGCGGTGCCGCCGATCCCGGCCACGGCCGCCGCGCGCACCCGCTCGGCGGTGGGGGCCATCCGGGTCCGGGCGGCGCTCACCGCCGGGCCGACCGCGGTACCGAGCCCGCCCGCGGCGTGGTTCGCGGCCTGGGCGAGGTGGCCCAGGCCCTCGCCGAGCTCCTCCCTGAACAGCTCAGCGTGCTTCCTCGGCGTGCGTCGCCTCAGCGTGAACACCTCTCGCCCACCTCCCGGTAGTTGTCGCCAGCCTCATGGCGGACGGCATACCCCCGGATCCCGCCGACGACACATGGCAGGATTCCTATGCACCGTCCGCCCGCGTCCTGTCGGGCGCGGGCCCACTGACACGAGGAGTACCTGTGGCCGAGGCCCGCTACGCCACCCTGCACACGAACGTCGGACCGATCCGGGTCGAACTGTTCGGCAACCACGCCCCCAAGACCGTGCGGAACTTCGTCGAACTGGCCGAAGGCACCCGCGAGTACACCGACCCGACGACGGGCAAGCCGGGCGAGGGTCCGTACTACGACGGCGTGATCTTCCACCGGGTGATCTCCGGGTTCATGGTCCAGGGCGGGGACCGCACCGGTACCGGCCGCGGCGGCCCGGGCTACACCTTCGCCGACGAGTTCCACCCCGAGCT
This sequence comes from Pilimelia terevasa, assembly GCF_014647915.1. GTDB lineage: Bacteria > Actinomycetota > Actinomycetes > Mycobacteriales > Micromonosporaceae > Pilimelia > Pilimelia terevasa. The sequence goes on along the minus strand of NZ_BMQC01000008.1, from coordinate 127,073 downwards.
CCAGTTCGACAAGCCGTACCTGCTGGCCATGGCCAACGCCGGGCCGGGCACCAACGGCGCCCAGTTCTTCATCACCGTGGGCCTGACCCCCCACCTGAACAACCGCCACACGATCTTCGGCGTCGTCGCCGACCCGGCCGGCGAGAAGGTCGTGGACCAGATCGCCGGTGCCGACACCGACAGCAACGACCGCCCGCAGCAGGACATCGTCATCGAGCGCGTCGAGATCGAGCGCGCCTGACCGGCCGCGGAGTGGGGACCCGTGCGGGTCCCCACTCCGCGGGGCGCCCCGGCGGTATGCGGCGGGTAGGTTGGCCGCATGAGTGAGGCAGCCGGCGCACCCGTCTGTTACCGGCACCCGGGTCGGCAGACCTGGGTCCGCTGTACCCGCTGCGAGCGGCCCATCTGCCCCGACTGCATGCACGCCGCGGCGGTCGGCCACCAGTGCCCCGAGTGCGTCGCGCAGGGGCGGCGCACCCAGCGGCAGGGCCGGACGGCGTTCGGCGGCGGGCCGGCGGGCCAGCGGGGGTACGTGACCAAGGCGCTGCTGGCCACCAACATCCTGGTCATGCTCGCCTCGGTGCTGTCGGCGGGCGGCGGCGGCCTGCTGGGCGGCGGCTTCGCGGGGCTGGGCGGGGACGTCACGCCGCTGATGGCCTGGGGCGGCGTCTTCGGCCGCGACGACAGCCCCGAGAGCATCGCGGCACACCTGGCGGGCATCTACCACGGCGAGTACTACCGCCTGGTCGCGGCGATGTTCCTGCACTTCGGCCTGCTGCACCTCGGGCTCAACATGTGGGCGCTGTGGGCGTTCGGCCGGTACCTGGAGGCCGCCCTCGGCCCGATCCGGTACCTGGCGCTGTACCTGCTGGCGGGGCTGGGCGGCAATGTCGCCGCATACCTGTTCGCCCCCGGCGCGCTGACCGTCGGCGCCTCCGGGGCGGTCTTCGGCCTGTTCGGCGCCCTATTCATCGTGCTGCGCCGGCTCGGCAACGACACGTCCTCGGTCCTGACCGTCCTGGGCATCAACCTGCTGTTCACCTTCGCCATCCCGCAGATCTCCAAGGCCGGGCACATCGGCGGCCTGGTCGTGGGGGCGCTGGCGGCGCTGGCGCTGGCGTACGCCCCGCGGCGCCACCGCACACTCATCCAGGCGGGCGCTTGCGCACTCCTTTTCGGGCTACTTATGGTGGCTGCGGCGATCGGAACTCTACGCCTCTCGGGCTAAACCGCCCGTAAGGGTGGAGTAACAAGTTCGCGTGTGGAAGTTGCGCGCCTGACCGTTTCACCGCCCGCGAAGCTGTCGTTAATCTGACATGAACGTCTTCTCCCGCACGTTCCTCCCCGCCGCCCGCGAGGCGGGTCTGGCGGTGTCGACGGTCAGTCGCCACCTGCCGGTACTGCGCCAGTGCGTCGGCCCTGGCGACGCCGTCAGCCTCGTCGCCCGCTGCTTCCGGCCCGAGCGGCCGCAGCGGGAGGACTTCCTGCTGCTGCTCACCCGGCGCCGCCTCGTCGTCACCCGCCAGGGCTGGCCGCTGAGCCGGCTGCGCCTGCACCTCAACGCCGAACTGCGCCACCTGCGCCACGTAAGCTGGACCGCCGACCCGCGCAACGGCGTCATCGAGCTGGCCGCCACCGCCGTCGACGGGGTCCGCGAGCGCTTCTGCACCCGGGTCCCCCAGCCGCACCAGCTCTGGCGCCTCGACGACCTGTTCACCCAGGTCTTCCGCGGCGAGGCCGCCGCCGCCGCGCGGCGCCCGGTCTTGGCCCACGCCGTCGCCGCCGAGACCGCCCTGGCGGGCCACCGCGACCTCGTCCCGCGCGGCTTCCGCACCCTCGCTCCGGCCTGACCCGGCGGCCGGTCGACCGCCACCGGCGGTCCGCGCCCCGGCCCCCGGAAGGCGAGCGGGTAGGCTGACCCGGTCTCACCACCCCCTCAGACGCGGAGACCGCGGTGAAGCTCTCGATCCTGATGCCGGTATTCAACGAAGCCGCACGCATCGGCGACGCGTTGAAACAGGCGTTGGCCGTCGACTACCCCTGCCCGATCGAGATGGTCGTCGTCGACGACGGCAGCCGCGACGGCACCGCCGACATCCTGGCCACCATGGACGACCCCCGGCTGCGCGTCGTCACCCACCCCCGCAACGCCGGCAAGGGCGCCGCGATCCGCACGGCGGTGGACAGCGCCACGGGCGACTACATGGTCATCCTCGACGCCGACCTGGAGTACGACCCGCAGGACATCCCGCGCCTGCTCGGCCCCGTCCTGGACGGCCGGGCGGAGGTCGTCTACGGCAACCGGACGTTCGGCAGCCACAGCTCGTACTCGTTCTGGTACGTGATGGGCAACAAGGCGGTCACGCTCGCCGCGAACGTGCTGTTCAACTCGTACATCGGCGACCTGGAGACCTGCTTCAAGCTGATGCCGGTCGCCCTGTACCGCTCGCTGGAGATCCGCTCCCGCGGCTTCGGCATGGAGGCCGAGGTCACCGCCAAGCTGCTGCGCCGCCAGATCCGCCCCTTCGAGGTACCGATCTCCTACAACGCCCGCACCCGCGACGAGGGCAAGAAGATCACCTGGCGGGACGGCGTCGAGGCGATCTGGATCCTCGGCCGCGAGCGCGGCCGCCGCCGGCCGGTCACCCGCCGCTGACCCGCAGCACCACCTTGCCGACGTGGTCGCCGCCGGCCACGACCCGGTGCGCCTGCGCCGCCTCGGTCACCGGCAGCACCCGGTCCACGACCGGCCGGATCCGCCCGGCCTCGACCAGGGGCCACACCTGGGCCCGCACCCCGGCGACGATCTCCGCCTTCTCCGCCGCCGGCCGCGCCCGCAGCGTCGTCCCGATCAGGGTCGCGCGCCGGGCCAGCACGGCGCCGAGGTCCAGCTCACCGCGCCGGCCGCCCTGCATCCCGATCACCGCCAGCCGGCCACCGGTCCGCAGCGCGGCCACGTTGCGGCCCAGGTACGGGCCGCCGATGATGTCCAGGATCACGTCCGCGCCGCCGTCGGCCCGCACGACCTCCGCGAAGTCCCCGGCCGTGTAGTCGATCGTCCGGTGGGCGCCCAGCGCCCGCAGTGCCTCGTGCTTCGCCGGCCGCGCCGTGGTCAGCACCCGCGCCCCCAGGGCGACGCCGAGCTGGACCGCGAAGGTACCGATGCCGCTCCCGCCGCCGTGCACCAGCAGGGTCTCCCCCACCCGCAGCCCGGCCGCCCGGACCACGGTGGACCAGACCGTGCACGCGACCTCCGGCAGCGCCGCCGCCCCGGTCAGCGCCACCCCCGCCGGCACGGGCAGGAGCTGGGCCGCCGGGACCGCCACCCGCTCGGCGTACCCGCCGCCGGACAGCAGCGCGCACACCGGCTCGCCGGTGTCCTCCCGGTGGCCGGCGCACTCCAGCCCGGGGTACGGCGACGCGCCGGGCGGCGGCGGGTACCGCCCCTCCCGTTGCAGCAGGTCGGCCCGGTTGACGGCGGTGGCCGCCACGGCGACGAGCACCTCGCCCTCGTCGGGTACCGGGTCGGGGACCTCGGCCCACGTCAGCACCTCGGGTCCGCCGGGGGCGGTAATCGTGACGGCGCGCATGTCGACAGTCTTACCGTGCGCCCGCCCCCGCCGTCACCCGGGCCGCCCCCGGGTGCGGGGTCTGGCACACTTGGCACCGGCCGGCGGCGCGCCGCCGGCCGCGGGAGGGTTCGCCTAGTGGCCGATGGCGCTGGTCTTGAAAACCGGTAAGGGGGCAACCTCTTCGTGGGTTCGAATCCCACACCCTCCGCCCTGAGGGCAGCAAAAACGCCCCCGGACCTGCGAAAACAGGTCGCTGGGGGCGCCTCCGCTTAGGTGAGTGATTCTCACGGATTCTCAGCGAATCTCACTCTGGCTCACCGGTCGTGTCGGATACGTGTCGTCGATCAAGCCGCCGCCTCGTCGCCTGGAGGCGGCTCTGGGGCGACTGTCGGCGGCTCACCAAGCGCGCTCTCAATCCGCCGCCGCGCGGCTTCGTCCTGGCCGTAGACGCAGGATGCGTACACCTTGAGCAGGACGTGCACGCTGTGCCCTGCCCACTGGGCGACCTGGGTAGCCGGAACCCCAGCGTTCAGCCACAACGACACTGCGGCGTGCCGCAGGTCGTACGGTCTGCTGGCCAGCGGCGAAGCCTGCTGTACGGGCGTCAGTGCCGCTCTGCGCGCACCGCGCCACGCTCGAAGGTAGGTGCTCTTGGTGACCGGGCCGGCCCCTGCCCTGGCGGCGTGGAACATCCGACCGCCGCGCTGCCGCTTCTCGGCCAGATGCCGGCGGAGGACGGCGACCAGCTCAGGGCAGGCGGGCACATCGCGGGTCGCCGACTTCGCGCGGTGCTTCAACTCCCGATCCTCCCGGTTCTCGCCGCTGTCGCTCCACTCCCCACCTACATGCTGAGTCGACCCGCTCAGATGCAGCCAGCCCCATCCTTCTGTGGGCAACTCACACTCGTCTTCCCGCAGGTGAGCCACTTCGGATGGGCGCATGGCGGCGAAGTACATGCAGGCAAAGAACCCCTCTAGTTGCGGGTCTGTCTTAGCAACAGCCGCTAGCAGTCTCCGAGCCTGCATTGCGTTCACGACCACTTTGGGGTCGACCTCCTCCGCACTCTTGGGTAGCTTCCATTGGACATAGTCCATCGGGTGGGTTTCGAGATGCCGCAGTTCAACTGCGTACTTGAGAGCGCCGTAAAAGATGGCGCGCTTGCGGGCGATAGTATTAGCGGCAGCAGCACGGCCGTCTACGAGAATTGCAAGTCGGTCAAGAGCTTTGCGAACAACTCCGGCGTCCTTCAGCTCCGAGATCGGCACCGTATTACGCTCCACCCAGGCAACAACACGAGACAACTCCAGGGGTGGCTCCCCCACATTACGCTGGGCCTTATTAAACGACCAACGGTAGAGCGCCAATCTCAGGGTATTGTCGTCCGGTGCGCCTCGGTCAGTCTTGAGAAGGGCCAACGTAGCGAATGCCAGAGACTCGGCGACGCTTTTTCGTTGTGTCGCCGCCGCTCGCGCCCACTTCATGTCGACGTAGGAAACCGCGAGGTCGTACCACGAGATTGCGTTAAGCTCGCGCGCCATCGGCTCGGGAAGGCCGGACTTCCCGTCAAATGCAACGCCCTCGCGTTGCGCGACAATCAGCTTAGACCGGAAGCTCTCCGCCAGAGCACGAGTGGCGAAGGTGTCGCGGAACGGCGTGGCGGCGACCTTCCATCGCACCGTGTAGGACTTGCGCTTTTTAGCCAGCGTGTTTTCGAGGATAGCGTGAATCCGAACGTCGTAGACACTCAAGCAGCGTTCTCCTCGCGTGACTCAATCCAGGTATCCAGGTCGCGGCGGCGGACTCGGAGGCTGCCGTTGGGATATTTGATCGTTCGGGGTGCGATGCCGAGGGCTTTCCACCGGTAGAAGGTCGACTTAGGCACGTCGAGTTCGGCCAGCACTTCGGGGACGGTCATGAGTTCGCCGGTCCGGGCCGGTCGGCGGATCGGGGTAACGGTCATCGGTCCTCCTGAGGGGGTAGCGGGGTGGCCTCGATGTAGATGCGGGCGTACGCGAAGGTTGTTCGGTCGGGATAGGGGCGGCTGACGGTGTGGATGTCGAGGACTTCGGCCAGGGCGGCGAGGGTGGCGGTGCATTCGGTGGGGGTGCCGTGGAGTCTGATTCGCACGGTGGGGTCCTTTCGGGACTTGGGAGGGTCGGGACAAGGTTCGGGAGGCACGGTGCGCCACGACGCACAGGCGACCCGCTGAGAGCGCCCTAGAGCCAAGATTTTCGTTGGCCTGGTGGGATTGGGTGGGTGAAACCGGCTACGGCGTTCTGGACAGGCCGTTGTGGAGGGTCGCGGCGCGTCGTGCGCGGTGTTGTGAGAACGGGCTGAAACATCTCGGCATCTCGGCATCTCGGCAAACATGGCTGCGAGCTGGGAAAACGCTTGCCGAGATCACCTCGGAGAGGTTGGGGTCATCTCGGCAAAGTGCTCTGTTCTCGGCAGGTGGTTGCCGAGATGCCGAGATTGATGGTTGTCTCTTGACTGGATCTCGGCAGGGTGTTTTAGCTGGTCAGGCCGGTTGTTTGCCGAGTTGCCGAGATGCCGAGATGCCCCGGGCTGTTTCAGCCGGGGTTGGGGGTGTCGGCGCGTTCGACCCAGTAGACGCCGCGGTTGCCGCGTTCGTGGGGGCCGGTGCGTAGGACGTGGTTGCCGCGCCACCGGCCGGCTTGCCCGGTGAGGAGCCGGCCGAGTTGTAGTGGGTTGGGTAGGCGCCCGGTGGGGGTGGTGATGAACTGCCCGTCCCACGGGTCGTGTTCGTCGCTGCCCAGCCGTACAGGTTCGGCGTCACGGCGCAGCTCGGCGGAGGTGAACGGCTTGTTGCCGTGGCGGTCGTGCCAGCAGGTCAGGAACGTCGCCCACCGTGATTCGTCTTCATCGATGGCCCGGACGTCGGCGGTGTTGGTCAGGAACCCGCCGATGCCGTGGTGGGCCAGGAACCCGCCCAGGGCTTGCGCCCAAGGGGTGAACTGCCGCATCGACAGCCCGGCGGCTTTCGGCCCGCCCGCGCGGGTCCAGTCCAGGACCAGGACCAGCAGGTGCCACAGCACGGTGAGTTGGTTGGCCGGGACGGTGATCCACTGGTCAAGGTGCGGGATCCCGAACCCGGACTGGTCGCGTTCTTCGGGTCGGGGCATGTTGGGGTCGAGGTGGACGCGGATGGTGCGGGAGGCCATGTCCCCACCGACTTGCAGGTTGTTCCCGGTGGCCATCCACAACCGGTCGTTGACCACGGCGAGGGTCCGCGACGACCCCAACTGCCGGTCGGCCCACACCCCGCCGGTGACGAGTTGGGCGAGGATCGCGGAGTCGATCGTGGTCCCTTCGGCCAGGTTGTCGAACACCACGACTCCGACCTGTTCGGCGAGGACGGCGGTGATGGATTTGCGTAGTTCTTCTTCGCTGTAGGTCCAGGGCAGGACGCGTTGGCCGTAGAGCATGCCGGGGCCGCCGGTCAGGATCGTCTTCCCCGACGCGGGCATGGTGGCGTCGATGAGGGCGAAGGGGGTCAGGGATCGGGTGTAGTGGCGCAGGATCGGCGTTGCCAGCAACGCCAGATAGTTCGCCCGATCCGCAGGCGCCGACCACGGGAAGTCCCGTAGGAACCGGTTGAGTAGGAACGCCCTGGCCTCGGCCACCTGTTCGGCGGTCGGCTTGGACGGTACTTCCGGCAGGGCGACTTTCGCGGCCAGGTAGAGGCCGGTGGCCGGGTCGTAGCCGGGTTTCTGCAACAGGGTCCCGTCGCGGCGCAGGACCGGCGCGCCGATGACGCCGCGTAGGGCGGGGACACCGGACCACGTCTTAGCGGCCAGCACGGCGGACAGGATCTCCCGGGGCGGGGTGGTTTCCTCCTCGTAGGTTTCAACCCCGTCGTTGGTTTTGCGGGACCGCAGCCGGTACACGTAGGCGTGCGCGGCCAACAGCCCGGCCAGCACGGGCGGGGACAGCGCAGACGCCGACACCGGCAGCGGCGAGTCCTCATCCGCCGCCACGCTGGCCAGGCCCCCGGACACCTGCTCCATATGCACCAGGGCACCGGCGGATACGTAGGTGTCGGGCAGGATCCCGTCCACCAGGGCCTTCTTCAACACGCGAATCGATTCGGGGCCGGAACCAATCGCCAGACGCTCACTCATGCGGCCACCTGCCGGGGACGCTTGGCGCCGGCCCGCATCCCGGACGCGATCGTGCGGACGCTCTCGGCCTGGCTCAGCCTGAGCTGACCGGCAGCGTCTTCCAGGAGCACCCGGGCGTCGTGCTCGGCCAGGGCGCCACCGGCGACCAACTGGCCGAACGCCACCGCCGAGACGTAGAGGGCGGTGTTGCGCTGCCCTTGGGCAGCGCCGGCAAGGTGGGTGAGCTGCCGCCGCACCGCGGCGGCAACATATCTGCCCTTGCGGTCCCCACCCGCGGCCAGTTGGACGCGGACCGGTCCGGGTGGCGGCAGCGGCGCCGGCCGTAGCCGGGCTACCAGCCAGTCGGGTAGGTCGCCGGGGTCGCCGTCGCGGGCCAGGGTGTAGGGCTTACCGTCCACGACGCAGCCGGGGGCGACGACGTAGCCGCCGTGTCCGCGGGTGTCGATCAGCCATCCCAGGCCGCCGCCGTTGTCGGAGTTGGTGTTGCGCAGCCCGACGCCGGGGGGTTGGTGGAAGTACAGGTGTGTCCCCCCACCGGTGGTGTACACGGTGCGGGTGTGGTCGGGGACGGGGTGTCCGGCGTCGGCGCAGATCAGCGCGAACACGTCCGCCCCGCACGTGGCGCCGCGGTCGGTCCACACCGCCGGCCTCGGCTTCCCCGCCTTGGGCTGGTCGAGGTCGACCACCAGCAGCCCGGAGGGGCCGCAGGCAATCCCGACGTTGTACGGCCGCGCCGACCACGCCCGCCGGATCCGGTCGGGGTCGGTGGTGGCCCGCTGCTCCCACCCCTGATGCCCGCCGACGCACCTCGGGTCGGTGCGGCGGCAGGTGGCGGCGGTGTGGTCGGGGAACGCGGGCCGCTTGTCGTGTGGTCGTAGGGGGAAGACGTGCCAGCCGCGCGCGGCGGCGGCCAGGGCGGCATCAAGCAGATGGGACATGAGGTCACTCCTTCCGAGAGTCGCCGCGCGCGGCGAGCAGCTAAGGGCAGGTCAGGGCGTGTGCGGTGATCAGGCGGCCAACGTGCTCGGCGACCTGGGGGACGACGGCGTTACCGAGTGCGCGGACGCGGGCGCACTCCAGCCGGTCGGGAAGCCCATCAGGTACTCGACCGTGGGTGCGCTCGGTCTCCATCGGCCGGTGGAGCGGATCAGGCCACGCACCCGGGCGGTGGTGTCCGGGCGCATCCTGCGGCCGGTGCCGCGTTGGGGGTTGGCGCGGATCGGCCAGCCCGACCGGCCCATGCTCGCGGTGGGGGTAGGCCACAACGAACAGCCGTTCCCGTGTGTGTGGGGCACCCACAGCGCACGCGGAAAGCACTGACCACTGCGCATCGAACCCGAGCGCGGCCAGGTCGGCGAGCACGGTTCCGAAAGCCCCGCCAGCGGTAAGCAGGGCTGCGACGTTCTCCACGAGCACGTATCGGGGTCGAACCACGCGAACGACGTCGGCCATCCACGGCCATCCCCACCGGGCATCGCCGACGCCCTGGCGGTTCCCGGCGTTGCTGAACGGCTGGCAGGGGAAGCCTCCGCAGACAACATCGACATCCGGCCTCTCCTGACTCGCCCACCAGGCGGGGGCGGTGCGTACGTCGTCGTGACGGGGGACATCCGGCCAATGCCGAGAAAGGACCGACCGGCAGAACGGGTCCATCTCGACCTGACCGACCACCGTCATCCCGGCCCGCTCCAAACCCAGGTCGAGACCGCCGATGCCGGCGAACACCGAGAGCGCGTTCACGGGGTCCCCCTGCGCCCGGTCGTGACCCGTCACGCGTCGGCGACCGGGAACAGCTCCCCTGTTCCGGCGGCGGCCGGCGCGGTCGCCGCCGGGTCGGGTAGCGCGCGGGTGTCCCGGGCAGTCAGCACGTCGATGATCGGGGCGACGGCGGCGGGCCGTTCGTGGCGGCGGCAGGCCAGGAGTTGCCGGGCCAGGGTTTCGGAGGGACACCAGCGGGCGGCGGTGGTGTAGACGTGCCCACACACCGCGCACGCCGGCCGGTCACGGTGATGGTGGGTCAGGAACACCGCCACCAGGTCGGCGACGGTGACGGCCAGCCCGCGGCGCAGCCGAGGATCCAGGCGGCCGACCGGCCGGGTGGGGGCGCTCATGCCCGGCCCAGGGTTCGGCCGTGCCGCCACCACGCCGCGTCCCCGGTGTCGCCCCAGCCCAACGGCTGGCAGCCTGGCGGCAGGCCGTCGACCACTTGGGCCAGGAGGCGGGCGGCCAGGGCCAGGTGCTGGCGGGCGGCCTCACCGCGTGGGGTGTCGATCCGGCTGGCGGTGAAGTCGTGGGCGGCGGCGTCGAGGGCGGCCCGGACCACCGCCCGCACCGCCAGGCTCAGCGTGTCCGGCCGGTGCGTGTCCCCGGTCGGGGTGTCCCAACCGTCAGGCCGGGCCGCGATCGGGAGGGCATCGACGGTGTGGGCCAAGTCCCGGGCGTGCAGGGCCAGGGTCTCTTCGGCGTACTCGACGCTCATGGGGCACAGGTCGGCGTCGGTGTACTCGTATCCGGCCACGGCCAGAGCGGCGTGGATGGTGCGTCCACATTCCGCGCGCACGGCGGCGCGCAGGTCATAGAGCCGATCACCGGTGATGGTGGCGGTCATAGGGCTACTCCCTCGCGTCAGAGAAGGGCGGGCAGGTTGACGGGGCGATCACCGGGCGTCCCGGCTGGTGGTGGCGTCGTGGTGGATGCGGCGGCCGTAGTTCCACATCGCCCGGCCGGTCCGCAGCCGCTTTCCGGCGCCGCGGCAGCGGCGGCAGATGCGCAGGTTCCGGGTGATCAGGTGGGGACGCGCCCCGGCGCCGGAGCAGGCGGAGCAGGTGCCGAACGGCCACAGCCAGCACACGAGGCCGTAGCCGCCGGCCACGGCGAGCAGGGTCAAGGTCGCAAGCAGGGTCGAGGTCATAGGTTGGGCCTCCTGGGAGGGTTTCGGGCAGGGTGGAGGCCGGTCGCAGTCCCGCGACCGGTGGGTGTTTGGGCTGGTGGGGCCGGTCGCACCGCCCGGTCGCGGATCCGCGACCGGGCTCGGGGGTGCGACCGGCCCCGCGACCGCGTTCTAGGCCGTGCTGCGCCCCGCAGCACCGTCGCCGACGGCGTCGGCGTCGTTGTCGGTGTCGCGTTGGGCGATCGCGGCGTCGATGGCGGTGCGTCGGGCGCCTTTGAGGTTGGATCCGGCGACCTTCACGTCTTGCGAGGTGACGCCGAACCGGGCCAGGGATTCGCGGACCATGTCGCCGGTGGTGCCGCCGTAGGGGTCGGGTAGCAGGTCGGCGAGCCGTTCGGCGATGGTCTTCCACGGCAGGCCGGCCTCGCCGGAGGCGAACACCGCGCGTACGTCGGTCAGCACGTCGCGGGCGTCGGTCTTTTCCTCGATGGGTGTCCCCACCACCCGACCGCGTAGCGCGGCGGCTTTGGCGATCACTTTGGCGACCTGTTCGGGTGTCGGGTACCAGGCGCGGGCGTGGCCGGTGACATCTGCCCCGGTCAGGACCCCCCACCCGGCATCGATGCGGGGACGGAACGCGGTGGCGGTCAGGCCGGATTTGTAGGCGCCGGTGCCCAGGATCATGTCGTTAGCGGTGTGATCGCGGACGCTCATGCACCACCGCACCGACACACACCGGGTGATCACCGAGGGGACGGAGTTGGCGTCGGCGACCTGCGTGGCCAGGACGAACGTGATCCCGAATGCGCGGGCCAGGCGGATCACCCGGGCCAGGCGTTCCCCGATGGCCTTGGCTTGGGCCAGTAGTTCGTGGACTTCGTCCAGGATGATGACCACCGGGTGCAGCCCCGACCCCGGCCGCTCCGCAAGCTCGCGGGTGACTTTGCCGTCGGGGGCGTGTCCCCGTTCCCGGGCTGCGGCGATGCGCCGGCCGCGGCGCATCACCTCGGCCTCGGCCCAGGCGATGATGTCGGCGCCGGCCTCGAACGCCGCATCATCGATCCCGCACACGTACGTCGAGCACAGCGGCGCCAGGTCGGCGAAGTCGCCGGATGGTTTGAACGCCGCAATCTTCAACTCCACGCACGGGTCCATGGCGGCGATCAGGGCCAGGGACCGGGCGCCGTAGGTTTTCCCGGATCCGGGCTGACCGCCGATCAGCCAGTTGGTTTCCATGAACAGGGCGGTGACCGCCCGCATCCGGGCGTCGAAGCCGGGTTCGATCGGGTCGAATACGGAGATGCGGCGGGCGGCCAGTAGCGGCCAGGGCGGGGCGCCCATCTTGGAGGCCGGTTGGTAGCCGACCCACAGGTCCAGTTGTCCGGCGTGCTGCGGCCCGACCGCCGGCCATACCTGGTCGACTGGCAGCCGTAGCGCCGAGGACAAGGATCCGCGCCGTTCGAGGACTTTGACGGCTTCGAGGCCGGCGGGGAGGTTGACCCGGGCCAGCCAGCCGGGTCCGTCGCGGTGGATGCCGGGCTGGACGAACTCCACCGCACCGGGCTCTTTGAGCCCGGACAGGTTCAGCGACACCAGCGCGTCGCGGACCATCTCCCCGGTCAGCTTCGTGAACCGCTTCCCCGCCGACACCCGATCGGTGATCGGCACATCCGCCGGCCGTCCGGCGCGGGCGGCGAGGGGGACGAGGGCGGCGGCGCCAGCCCACCACGCCCACGAGGGCACCACCTCGGATAACCCGACGGTCATCACGGTGATGAGCAGCGCGAACGCGCCCAGGCCCAGGGTCCACCACCGGCCGCGGGACTCTTTGGACCGGGTACGGTTTAGCGCCTGCCAGGTGAACGCGTCCCCGCTGGTGGCCGCGTGCTGCCGCAACTCGAAGTTGCCGCGTTCGGCGCTGGCCCAGTGCAGCAGCCTGCCCACCGTGGCCAGGGCGCCTTTCGGGGCGTAGTAGAGGGTTTTGGCCAGGTATTTCGGGGACCGGACCGCATGGAAAGCCACCGTGTAACCGGCCAGGTCAGCAGCGCGGGCCACGGTGTGCCGGCGGTCAGCAGCCGAGCGCAGCCACGTCGGAATCACCGGCGGCCGGGCGCCGTCCGCCAGCACGGCCGGCGGCGGGGACGAGTCGGCGTCGACCGGCTGGCCGGCGGCGTCGACCGGCACCGCCTCAGCGTCACCGTCGGCGCCGCCGGGGATGAGGGTCAAACGTGGGCTGCCGTCAGGATTGTTGGTGGTCATCGGGTGCGTCCCTCCGCAACGTCGAGGACATGGCCGAGCCGCTGAACCACCGCGCGGATCAGCTCTCGGCGCGGCATGGTGGGCTGTTCGATCTCCCGGTCGATGAACACCGCCGTCGCCCGCACCCCGGCGACCACCGCGGCGAACAGCCGCCGCAGGTGGGTCAAAGTGCGGTTGAGGTGGGCGTTCACGCCGGTCAAATGGTTGATGCGGGCCTGTAGGACGGGGCAGACCCCGCATGGCTGGTCGGACAATCGGGTCTCCTGACGGGGGTGAGTGATTCCGGGACGCTCAGATGCGGACAAGGCGGCCCGCGCCGCCGGGACCGGCAGGGCGGCCGGACCCGGGCGGCGGGTGCCGCGGGGCGGGTTAGCCGGCGATGAACAGGGCGGCGATGAACAGCCAGCCGATGTGCCAGGACTGGTCTAGGGCGTGGGCGCCGGTGCCCAGACAGGGCTTGTCGTCGCGGTCGGGGCGGGGTGCGCCCAGCAGGTAGAAGCGGACCGCGCCGCTCTGCTGCGCCAGCCAGGCGAGAATTTGGCGCCGGTCGGCCAGGTAGTGGGTGACCGCCGACACGGCCAGACCGGTGCCTGCCATGTCGGGGTCGGGGCGCCAGCCGGTGGCTGCGGCCAGGAACAGCAGCGCCAGACAGCCGGTGAGGGTGTAGGTGGCCACGTGTTTGGCGCACGCCCACCGGCCCGACCATCCCGGGGCGGCTTTGGTGCACGCCTGGTGGTCGGTCTGAACCCAGTAGTCCCCGACGTGGTGGGCGGCGTACAGGGCGGCGAAAACCGCGGCCACGGCGCCCATCTCGGCGTGAGGATCTGCGAACATGGAGACACTCCTGTCATCGAAAGGTGGCAAGGGGGAGGCCGGGGCGCGGCCGGAGGTGTCCAGCCCAGTGGGCCGCGCCTCGGCGTTTCAGAACGTGCAGGTCAGCACATGTACAGTGCGTCTAGTACGGGGTGACGTCGGGGAACCCATCAGCGGGGGCCGCCGCCGAAGTGGAACGTGCCCTCCACCCGCTCGTGGACCTGCCCGAAATTGCGGTCGATCGTGACGTTCGGAGTCTCAACCCGCTCCCCGTCACCGGTGGGCGCATCCGGCGAGGTGGTGGTGCCGGTGAACGTGAACCCACCCGGGCCGCCGAAGGTGAACGTCCCCTCCGCGTGGGCGGCGACCTGCCCGCGGTTGGTCCCGATGGTCACCGTCGGCCGGCGGTCGGCACCGGCGTCGGGGTTGCTGGTCGGCCGGTTGCCGTTGGTGACGCCCATCCGGTCCAGCATGTCCATAGCGCCTTGGACCCGGGCGGCGACGTCGGCGGGCATCTGGTCGCCTCGGAACGTGCCCTGCGGGGTCACCACCCGACCCACGACCGTCGCGTTCGGCCCGAACGCGACCGGACCCGACCTCACCTCGCCCGGGGTGGCGTCGACTGCCTCACTGGACACGGCGGGGGTGGCCTGCGCGCGGGCCTGACCGGCCAGCGTGTCCCACTGCCTGACCTCGGCGCGGGCACGGTCCCGGTCGACCGGATGCGCGGTCGGGTCGTCGGCGGTGGCGCGCCAGGCGTCGGCGCGGTGGGCGTAGTAGGCGCCCGGATCCTGCGCTGCGGCCGGGGGGAGGTCCGGCGCCGCGGTGGGGGCGGCCCCGGACGCCGACGCAGCCGCGGCGGTGGTGCTGTTGCGGCCGGGGCAGCGACGGCCGCCACTGGACTTACTCCTACACATACAAATCTCCCTCAACATCAGGTGGTGAACAGCAGAAACAGCAGGTCGAGCGGGTTACTTGATGAGGGCGGACAGGAACCGACCGACCGCCTCAGCGAGATTGCGGATGTTGTCGGCGGCGCCGGTGGGGTTTTTCAGGACCACGAACAGCACAGCGGCGGTGATCAGGTAGCCGAGAATCTTTCCGCGCAACATCAGGGGATCTCCTTCACCAGGGGAGTGCGAATGTGGGTGGTGATGCGTCCGCCCAGCTCCACCAGACAGATCGACGCGACAACGATCAGGCCGTCTACCGACAGGGGCAACAGGTGGGCCGATCCGCTGGTTTCGCCGTAGCGGACCGCCACGGCCGTCATGTGCCAGTACGACACCCACGCCGCGATGCCGGCGATGAGTGTGGTTGCCGCCCACCGGCCCACCGCCAGACCCGCCCGGTGGACCGGGACCCGGGAAATCAGCTCCACCGTGAGGAGCAGGGCCAGGGGTGACCAGGCGGAGATGACCTGACTGACGATGTTGTCCCGGGCGTGCAAAACGTTGCCCGCAATCGACGCAGCCACCCCCAGGGCAAGGACCAGGCGGACGCCCCAGCGGACCCGTTTCAGGTGCCCGATGTCCCCGACATCACGGGCTGCCGTGCCCGGGTGTCCGACCCCGGTGACCAGCCCAGATACCGCCGGCCTAGATCGGCGGCGCCGTGGCCACCGGACCCGGCGGCGTTTCACCGTGCCGGCGTCGCGGTCCCGGACCGGATCCGGGTCCGCGGTGTCCTCGGCGTCCTGCCGGTCCGGGTCGACCTGCGCCGCCACGTCGTGCGTGACCGCATCCGTTTCGGTCACCATCGGGTCCGGGTCCGGGTCATCAGGTCGCGTCCCCGGATCCGGGATCCGGTCCGGCTCCAAGGTGTCGATGTCGGGGCCGCGTTCCGGTACGTCCCCGGGCTGGGTGAGGGCGGCGCGTAGGGCGTCGGCTTTCGAGGCCCCGATACGGAATTCGCGCATCAGCCGGTTCCGCGACGGCACACCCGACATCTCCTCAGCCAGCTTCCGGGCCTCAGGCAACAGCCGGTCCACCGGCGGCGGATACGCGCTGCGGACCACCGCAGGGGCGGTCATCCACCCACCACCGGCACCACCGGTGGGGCGGCGTGGTGGCAGGTGGCACCGCAGGCGCACACCCGCGGCGGGGTGACTGTGGTTTTGACGTCGGTACTGAAACCGTCCCACTCGCGCACCGCGGCGTGCCGCCACTGCCCGTGTTCCTTCCCGGTCATCGCGGGCACGCCCAGGGCGGCAGCGACAGCGTCCACCGCCGCGACCGCGGCAGCCTCGTCTTGCGAGAGAAGCAGTCCCGGGCGCACATACAGCGCCGCCCACATCCGATGCCCGTCGTCCACCGTCCGCAGCGCGGCAGCGGCCTCCACCAGGCCATCAGCCACCCGGGCGGCGGGGACCTCCGCAAACGGGTTCACAGCACTAGCCATGCCAAACAACTCCAATCAGGAGCAAAAAAGGGGAGAGAAAGAAGGAGGAGAGAGGATGGGCGGGGCTGGTCAGCAGCCGGGACAGTGCCGGCCACCACGACCAGCGACCGCCCACCCCAGCCACACCACCGCGACGCCGGCCAGCAGCAGCGGCCACCACACGGCCACGAACCCCACCACCAGCCACACCGCCCAGCCAGCCGCGCCGACCACCGCCAGCGCAGACCCGCCGGCCAGCACCGGGCGCCAGTACCGCCGCACCACCACCAGCCCGAGCGGAACCGGCGGGGAGGCCGCGGGCACGGCCAGGGCGGCGCCAGGGGCGGGCACCGTGCGAACCGTGACCGCGATACGGCCATCGGCCACCGGGCGGGGCGGGTTCACCAGGACCAGATCCCCGCCGGCCTGGTGACGGTGCAGCATGGCGGCGACCTCGGCCGGGGTGCCGGTCATCGACACATCCACAAACCGGCCCACCACGCTCACACCACCTCCCGGCCGCGTACAGCCAGGCGGCGGGCGGTCCGGGCGGCGGCACCGCGCCACCACCACACATCAACCCGATGCGTCACCACCGCCGACAGCCCCGCAGCGACCGCGGCGGCGAGTACAGCGGTCACGCCGCCACCGCCGGGGGGACGGCGGTCATCCGGCGGCGAACGGTAAGGCGGTGGCCGCAGACCCACAACCACGGATAGTCCGGGCCGGTGCCGTCGGTGACGACCCGCACGTGCCGACCCGCCCGCGTCGCCGTGGCGACCTTCTCCCACCGCAGCGACGGGGTACGCACCTCATCACCCGGACGCAGCTCCACCGCCGGCACCACCGTGCGAACCTTGGCGGCGGCCATCACGCGGCCCACGAGGTGACAACCCGGCGGCCGGTGGACAGGGCGGCGGCTTCCCGCAGCACCCGATCCCGCGCCCGCCGCAGCCTGCGGTGATCCAGCTCCGACGGCGAGCCGGTGCGGGCCATCGCGCACTCCGCGTCGACCACTTCCAGCTCGGCCGCGATCAACGGCCACTCCGCCTCAATCTCCTCCAACTCCGCCGTCGTCGGCCCCTCCACCGGCACCGGGTCCAGCGGTGCCACCAGCGCCAACCGGCGCCGGCCCGTACTCTGATTTGTGTTCATCGTTTGTCCTTTCGGTGAGCAATACAGGGCGGGCCGACGCGTCAACGTCGACCCGCAGCCAAGCCCCCCAGGGCGTCAGTGCCAGAGGGGGAGGCGGCAGCCCGGCCGGTGCGCTAACACCGGCCAGGGCGCCGCACCCACACCCCTCAGGGGGTGCAGGCCACCAACCCGCCAGGACACATCCGGGCAGGTCAGCGTCTTCGTCTTCTCGTTTGGTGCTGGCATCGCCCGCGTGCCGCTTCCCAGCGGATCGGGTAGGACGCCTGACCGTTCGTGGTGCAGCCCGGTCAACGCTGCCTCTGTGGAGTTCTCAACGAACCTGCGTGCGACGGCTCGTAGCGGACGTCACAGCCGGGGCCGCTCCGTCGCTCGTCAACCGGCGACACGAGGAACCTAACAACTGTTTGGCAGTCAGCACAACTGTTAGGAAGTAGACCTTGGTTGTACTGGTCAGACCTAGACACTGGACCTAACATCTGATATGTGCCTGGTATACTGAGGCGTTGACACCGCAGCTAGGCGAGGAGCGACTGTGACGCCGGAGAGGTCGGGATTGACCCGGTCGGACTCACTACACCGCCAAGTGGCGCGAACCTTGCGCAACCACATCGAAGCGGGCACCCTGCGGGACGGCGACGTCCTTCCGTCCACGCGTGAATTAGCGGAACAGTGGGGCGTAAGCGTTTTCACTATCTCGGAGGCGATGAAGCTTCTGATTGCCGAGGGTTTGGTCGTTACAAAGTCACGCTCAAAGCGTATTGTGAATTCGAACCATACAGCCGCTCAGGAAAAGGTTCGTTTACGAAACCCTTTGGTGATTATGGTGGGTGGCTTCGCGGGTAGCGGCAAAACTGAGCTTGGACGAATTCTGGCTCGTGAGACCGGATGGCCCATTCTCGACAAAGACACGCTTACCAGACCAGTAGTTGAAGCGGCACTTGAGGTATTAGGGCTTTCGCCCAATGACCGCGAGTCAGAGGCTTATCTATCCGTGATCCGTCCGCGCGAGTATGAAGCGCTGGCAGCAGCGACCCTCGAAAATGTCTCCTGCGGAAACAGTGCAATCGTAACTGCGCCGTTTCTGCGCGAATTCGGCGACACGGCGTGGCTCGCTCGTACTCAGGCGACTTTCTCCACGCACAATGCGAGTACGCACTTTGTGTGGATGCACTGTGATCCCGACACCATGCATACGTACATCCGGCATCGGGGGGCGGCTCGCGACGCGGCAAAGCTCGCCGATTGGCCCGGCTACTTGGCCTCGATTGATACCGACTTCCGCCCGGCGATCAGGCATGACGTAATCGACAACTGTTCTTCGGGGGTACCCCTTCAAACTCAAGCCAAAAATTTGTTATCAAACGTTCTTGACGGTGCGCTGTAATGCCAGCACTAGTACTCTATGGGGCGCCAGCCGCAGGAAAAGATACGGTGACGGACGCACTGAAACGGATCTCACCTAGATACTCGCTGTTTCCGCGCCTAAAAGTCGGGCCAGGCAAGACGGCAGGTTATCGGATGAGTTCCGAGGCCGCAATTGAGGCTTTGCGAGCGGCAAAAGAGATCGTTTGGGAAAATCGGCGATATGCCGCCCTTTATGCAATCGATCGACCCATGCTCGATATGATGCTCACCAAAGGAAACATTCCGATTCTGCACATGGGTCAACCAGAAGGAATAGAGGCGGTGGTTCGTCATGTTGGACCAAAACGATGCGTGGTCGTCCATCTGTGGTGCGCGCGGGTAGAGGCAATTAGGCGATTGAAGCTGCGCGATAGCGTTTCAGTTGCCGCGCGACTTAAGGCATGGGATGACACCCCTGAGATACTTTCTCCATGTTTGCGCATTGATACCGGCGTAACCAAACCGCCGGTCACCGCAGCCCTCATCCACGCGCAGATGCCAGATCATCGCCGTGACGGAGCCCTGGCACCACCGATGCCCGGCTGAGCCCTCAGGTGACTAGATGTCGGATGCGTGTCGGCTACTATGACCGGCGATGGTCCGTCGCAGGTAAACGGCGGTTCCTGGTAGGTCTTGAAAACCGGTAAGGGGGCAACCTCTTCGTGGGTTCGAATCCCACACCCTCCGCCGGTTCCGGCCCTGGTCAGACGACCGGGGCCGGTAGTCGTAGGGGCGCAGTAGGGGAGATCAACTGACGTAGCGGCGCGACATGCCGGCCACGTACCCCTCCGCGAAGCCCTCGGCGTGGCCCTCGGCCCTCCCCTGCGCGCGCGCCTCGGCGAAGATCCGATGGGTCGTGCGGCGTCGGTTGCTGGCGAGGAAGAGGACGGCGAGCAGGGCACAGACGCTGAGCATGAGGGGCCTTTCACGAGGGGAATGGTCGAGTCAACTCGGCGTCCCCCGCCGGCCACACCGGACTGTCCGGTAGGCGACAGCAGGGGTCACCGGCTAGAGGGAGCGGGCGCGCATCTGTCGCGACGGTGAGGCTTACCTACGTGGCGAGGATGCCGTCGAGGGCGTCCAGCACGGCCGCTGGAGCGCGGGCCGCGCGGGCGCGCGCCTGGGCCTGAGCGATGATCGCGCGGACCCGGGCCGTCTTGGCCGCGCCGCCGCGGACGATCAGCTCGCGCGCCAGCCCGTCGACCTCGGCCCACGAGCCGGCGGCCACCAGGTCGTGGAGTAGCCACGCCCGGTACAGCACCCCGTCGCGTCCCTGCCGCGAGGGCAGCGCGGCCACGGACTGGGCGGACAGGTCCACGGCGCCGGCCATGTCACCGCCGGCCGCCCGCACCCGGGCCTCGTGTACGGCCAGCTCGGCCTCGTGCAGCCACCACGTCCACGACGGGTCGGATGCCTTGAGCCCGTCGGCCAGCAGCGCGCGGGCGTGCGCGATCTCGGCCAGCGCCCCGGCCATGTCGCCAAGGACGGCGAGCGCGCGGGCGCGCCGGACCATGAACATCGCGCGGACCCGCGGCGAGGCCGGCTGTTCGGCCAGCGCCCGATCGGCGATCGCCAGCGCCTCCGCCCCGCGGCCCACGTACGCCGACTGCATCGAGAGGTGCGAGGCGAGGAACCGCTGCATGTCGGCGTCCCCGGCGGCTTGGGCGACGAGGAGCGCGTCGGTGGCGAGCTGCCGGGACAGTCCTTGCTCGTCGGCGTCGTAGGACACCCACGCGGCGACCTCGCCCAGCTCGGCGACCGCGGCGGCGGCGTCCCGGCCGGCGTGCGGGTCGGCGCCAGCGGTCGCCAGGCGGCTCTCGACGTCCCGGAACGCGGCGGCGGCCCGCTCGGCGAGCCCGGTCGACCCGTGCGCGGTGTCGGTGGCCACGAGCTGCCCGATCGCCCCGTGGACGGCGGCGATGTCGTCCAGGGACAGCGGCGCTCGCGGGTCGGTGGTCACCACGAGGAGCCCCGGTGCGCGGACGGGTGGGGCGTCGGCGAGTGCGGCGAGGGCGCCGTCGGCGTCGAGTGCGGCGTCGAGCAGGCGGGCGGCTTTGGCGCTGGGCTTCTTCTTGCCGTGCTCCAGCTCGGAGACGTAGGAGCGGGACAGGTTGGCGCGGCTGCCGAGTGCGTCGAGGGTGAGGTCACGGGATGACCGTAGGGCGGCGAGGCGGGCAGCGAAGGGGGTCACGTGTTCGCTCCTGTCGGCAGACGTCTGCCGACAGCGGGGGTCTGGCGCCGGCAGGTCATGAGGGGTGACCGTCGATGCGTGACTAGGACTCGGCGGCGATGCGCTCGGCGACCTGGCGGCTTACCTGGAAGGCGCCACGGGTGCTCAGCGGCTTGTGCCTCCAGCCGACACCGCGCTCGCCCCACTGCGTGCTCTCTCCGGCCGCGGCGCTCTGAAGCGTGCGCAGCACGGTGCGCGCGGAGACGCCGAGGATCGCCGCCGCCTGGGCGCCACTGATCCACTCCACCGCTTCGTCCTCTCGCATCCGTCGATGATCCCACGCGCGTCAATTGCGCCAGTGGTGCCAGGCACATCCTTCCTTAGTTACGACAGTTGCGCCAGTCACGACTCTTATGACAGAGTGGTGGGGCACCGCAAGGCACCCGCATCGACTGAGGGAGACCCACATGCACGCCAACACCACCGCCACCGGCACCGAGTGGCGCACCAACGGCACCGAGTGGCGCGGCACCGAGTGGCGCACCGGCCGCTGACCGCCGCCCACTGACCGCACCGAGCGAGGAGGACCGAGCGATGCCGACCGCCACCACCAGCGCCACCGACTCCTGCCAGACCACCGCCAACACCTTCCGCCGCATCGCCGACGCCCTCGACGCCCACGCCGGGCAGCCCGGGCAGATCGCCTCTGGCTACATCCGCATCCAGATCGGCCAGAACCTGGACCGCGCCCAGCGGATCGCCGCCGTCGACGCCATCGCCTCCGCGGCCGGCATGCCGGCCGGTGGCTTCAGGCAGATGGGTGACGGCAGTTGGCACTACAGCGCCGACGAGGAGGACGGACTGCTGGACATCGCCGTGTACACCGGCCACGCCAACGCCGCCTGACCTGACCGCACCGACCGAGGAGACAGCGATGCACCCCAACATCACCGCAGCAAGCGCCTACGAGCAGTACGCCGACGTCGCCCGCGCGAACATCGACACCCTCACCCCGGATCAGTTCGCTGCGCTCCCCGCGGACGCTCCGATCGCCGTCGGCGACATCGTCGCCGTCCACTCCTGCGACCGGTTCCGCCGCGCTGTCGCCGTCAAGGTCGGGCCGAAGAACGTCGAGTGCCTCGCGTCGACCCCGTCGGGACGAGGGTTGGTCATGGGCGCCAAGGGCGCGAAGGGCGGAAACTGCCGGCTGATCGCCCAGGCGACCCCCGCCACGGCCCCGGAGCCCGCCGACGTGGACGTGACGACCTGGATCGCCGTGAAGTCACCCACCACCAACCCCAGCCCCGACCACATCAACGTCCGCGTCGTCGTCGTCGCCAGCGACACCTTCACCTACCGCCGCGCCGACTACGAGCGGGCCGTCCGCGACGGCGAACTCCGCGACCTGCTCGCCGACGCCACCTCCAACCTGTCCGAGATCGACGGCCTGGTGGTCGAGCCCGACGGCACCGAGCACCCGTTCCGCCCCTGACCACCGCCCACTGACCGCACCGACGGAAGGACCACCCGAGATGAGCGAGACCGTCAACGAGCCCACCGCCGAGATCAGCCAGAACGCCGTCGGCACCATCGCCCTCGACCAGATCGAGGCATGGAGCACCTACCGCCAGCACGCCAATGCCGCCGAGTCGAAGGCCGGCTTCGAGCCCGAGAAGGCCAAGAGCCACCTCGCCGACGCCGCCCGCTACCGGCGCACCGCCTGCGCGAACCTCCGCGAGGCGTACCTGACTCTCCACGCCCACTTCCGGGACCTGGACCACTGCACCGACCCCGCCCACGAGCTGCGCGACTAGCCCCTGACGGCCCCGTGGCGTCCGGCCCATCACCCGGACGCACGCGGAGCCGCCAGGGAGCGGACCGAACAGCGCCGAGGAGAGACCGTGAGCACCGAGACCATCACCGAGCTGCGCGCCCGCTGGGCCGGCATGATCCCCGTCGCCACCGCCGACGGCCTGCCGTCCATGGCCCGCCAGTACACCCTCGGGGTTGAGGCCATCGACCAGGCCGACGGCGACCCCGCCCGCGCCGCCCTGATCCTGCGCCGCCTCATCCCCGACACCGTCCTGGCCGACGACCTGGACGAGCTGGCCGAGCGGCGGGAGTACCGCTACCTGGTCACCTACACCATCAACGGCGGCGCCGGCTACGGCAACGCCGAGATCAACCGCAGCGCCCCGATCGACGGGGACTGGACCGACATCCCCGACCTGCTCGCCAAGGGCAAGGACGTGACCCTGCTCAACGTCATCCCGCTGCCCATCGTGGCGCCGGCCGTGACGGCGGGGGTCTGAGCGATGGCCCACCAGGCGTGGTCGTGGATCCTCGCCGCGGTCGGGATCACCGGCCTGTGGCTGGCCGGTAGCGGCCGGCGAGCCGGCTGGGCCATCGGGATCGCCTCCCAAGCCCTCTGGCTGGCCTACGCGGTCGCCACCTCCCAGTGGGGGTTCCTGGCCTCGGTGGCCGGCTACGGCGCCGTCCACGTCCGCAACTGGCGGCGCTGGCGCGCCACCGAGCACGCCCCGCCCGCCCCCTGATCTGCCTGGGCGCCCCGACATCCCCCGCGGGGCGCCCAGGCCCACCGCACCACACGACCGCCAAGGAGCCCGCCATGCACAAGACCACCGCCGCCATCGCCCTCGCCGCCCTCGTCGCCCTCGCCGGATGCGGAGCCAGCCCCAAGGCCTACACCGACTACCTCGCCACCATGAGCAAGCACGGCACCGACGCCGGGACCGCCCTCAAGACCCGCGGCGAGCAGGCCACCACCGAACGGTGCGACCAGGCCCGCGCCGCAGTCCGGGACGCGCTGTCCCCGGAGCGGCTTCCCGGCGAGAGCCGCGAGGGCTACGCCGCCCTGCTCGCCGAGGGCGACCGGGTGTTCGTCGCCGCGTGCGTCCACGCCGGCCGGCAGCCCGACCCTTCGCCCAGTAGCTGACCCCCACCCGCGCCACCCGTGCCACCCCGCACAACGACAGGAGCACCTCATGACCAGCACCGCACGCAGCCTGCCCAGGTGGCCGCTGCTCGTGCTGTGCCTGCCCGCGTTCGTCGCCGTGTGGGCCGGCTGGGTCGGCCTCGGGAAGATGACCGGCTTCGGGAAGGTCAACCTCCTGCCCGGCATCGGTGGCGGCTGGACCGTCGACACCGCCATCACCCTCCCGATCGGCGTCGAGACGTACGCCGCGTACGCGCTGTGGGTGTGGCTGTCCGGGCACGGCAGCGCCAAGGCCCGCCGCTTCGCCCGCACCTCCGCTGTCGCCTCCCTGCTGCTGGGGGCGGCAGGGCAGATCGCCTACCACCTCCTCGTGCCGGTCCAGGCCGGGTCGGCGCCGTGGTGGATCACGACGATCGTGGCGTGCCTGCCGGTCCTGGTGCTGGGGATGGGGTCGGCCCTGGCGCACATGGCCGACGAACCGGCGGCAGACGTGGCGCGCCAAGACGAGTTGCTGCCGGCGACGGTCGCGCCAACGCGGCCGGCCCCGAAGTTGGCGCCAGCGTCCGCCACTCCGCCTCCGGTGGCGAAGCCGGCCGTCGAGCCGTCCGCCACCCGTGAAGTGGCGAAGCCCGCCACGCCACGGCCCGCCACTTCGCCGTCCGCCACCCGCAAGGTGGCGAGCCCGCCAGCGTCCGCCACGCCACTTCCCGCCACGCCACTTCTGACCCTGCCAGTGGCGGAGCCCGCCACCCGCGTAGTGGCGAAGGTGGCGAACGGGTCCGCCACCAAGACGCTCGTCCGCCACACCGTTGTGGCGAGCCCGCCCGCCGAAGTGGCGAAGCCGTCCGCCACTTCTCCGGCGTCCGCCACTTCCGCCAGTGGCGGGAAGGTCCCCGCCAGCCGCCGCCGGCAGGCAGTGGCGGAGCTGTGGCGGAACGACCCCGACGCCTCCGCCGCCACCATCGCCGCGCAGCTCAGCGAGGCATTCGGCACCGAAGTGGCGGAGCGGTCCGTGTCCCGGGACCTGGCGGGCCTGCGCCAGTCCGCCACCTCTTCCGCCACCGACAGGAGTGACCGATGAACCTCCCCGCCACCTACGTCACCCGCTACCGCGCCACCGGCGACCCCGCCACCGTCCGCCGCCAGGTGGCGCAGTGGAGTGGCGACCGCGAAGTGGCGAGGGTCGTCGTGGACCGGCTCCCGGGGGGCCTGGCGTCCGCCACCGGCAAGGTCCTCGCCACCCGGGCGGCCGCCGACGTGGCCGCGTACTGGCCGCCCCCGCCCCGGCGCGCTGCGCCGTCGGTCAGCCCGCGCGCGGCCGCCGCGGTGGCGGGTGGCGTCACCGTCCTCGGCGCGGCCGGGCTCGCCCTGAGCACCGGGAACTGGCCGGCCGTCCTCGTGGTCCTGGTCGTGTCCGGGGTGGGGGCGTGGGCGGCATGAGCGCCGTCGACCCGATCGTGGTGACCGGCCTGGACCGGCACCTGTCCTATGACGGGGCGTGGATTCGCGTGGAGCCACGCTGGTGGGTGCGTGTAGTGCACGCGTGGCGTCACGCCCGCGCCCAGGCCAAGGCCACCCGCGGCGCCCGCGCGGTCGGCCTGAAGCCGCCGCGGCTACCCAAGCCCCCGACGCAGGTCACCTTCCCGGTCCGGGATGTCACCTCGGTGGCGTTGCGGCCGGCCCGGTGGTGGCTGCCCGGGCTACTGGCCGTGGACGCCCCCGGCCACAACGACCCGTGGCGGCGGCCCACCTGGTGGCGGCGCCGACGGCGCCCCCATGCCATCCGGTTCACCACCGGCGACCCGGATTTGATCTACGCCCTGTACCTGCTGCTGCGCGAAGACCTCGGATTCTAGGGAGAACGCCATGACGAACCGCCTGATGACGATCGACGACGTGGTCACCGACAAGGAGCTGCGCGCCTACTTCCGCACCTACGCCAAGGCGTTGGCCTACCACGCCCGTGAGCTGGCCATGGCCGCCGGCACGTTGGGGGCGATGCTGCGGATCCACGACCAGCGGGCCTCCCGGAAGCGGGCCGGGCAGATCGTGCGTCCGATCGCGTTGGCGTCGGTGCTGATGTTCGCCGCCGCCCGCTACCTGAAGCTGGCGTGCCGCCGGTTCGAAACCCAGTACGCCCCGGAGTTGCAGGCCGCCGGCCGCCGTAAGAAGCGGTCCGGGCGCCGTGAGCTGAAGTTCGGAGACTGACCATGACCACGATGCGCTCCACCCGCCCCGGGCACTTCGCCCCGGTCCCGATCGTGGCCCCCTGGGCCGTCGCGGCCGGGATGGGGGTGTCCGCGCTGCCCGTGCGGTTCGTCCTGGCCGCCGACCAGGCGTACGCGTGGGCGTGGTCCCCGCTGACCCTGACGATGTACGGCGGGATCACCTACGTGGTGCACCGGGCCACCAAGCACCTGGCCACCTCCGCCCACGGCAAGACCGTCCACCAGCTCGCCGTCGGCGGCGCCGCGGTGGCTGGGGGCTGGTCGTGGGTTCTGGGGATACTGCCTGACCTGACGTGGCGGCCGTTCGCCGCCTACGGCATGGCCGCGTTCACCGCCGCGGCGGCGGCGAACGTCCTGTTCGCCTCCCGCACCCGCCCGGCGGCCGAGGAAGGCGGCAAGAGCGGCATGAGCGACCGGCTCGCCCGCGCCCTGGCCGACGTCCGCGACATCAAAGCCCCCCACGAGGAGAACGGCACGATCGTGGCCGACATCGTCGCCGAGCCCGGCGCGTCCATCGCCGACCTCCAGAAGAACGGAGTCGCGGCCACGCTGGAGTCCGTGCACGACCTGCCGCCCGGGTCTGCGCAGATCATTCCGGGCAAGCCGGGGACGTCGACCCGCGTGGGCACGCTGCGGATGTCCCCGGTCGACCACCTCGCCACGCCGCCGCCGTGGCCGGGCATCGTGTCCACGGGCACCGGCACCTACGGGTTCGGCACGATCATGGACCCGATCGTCATCGGCCGCCGCCAGTCCGGCCGACCGTTGGCCTTCCACCTGCCCGGCGACGCCGCCGAGGGCCGCAACGCGGCGCTGCTGCTGATCACCGGCATGTCCGGGGCCGGCAAGAGCGAGGGCATCCGCAAGATGCTGGTCACCCTCATGTCCCGCGGCGCCCCGGCCGAGGTCGAGTACTGGTACCTCAACCCCCGCAAGTTCGACCAGGAGCCCGCCTGGGTCGCCAAGGGCGCCGCCCGGACCGCCGACAGCAAGGCGGGCGTGAAGGCGCTGCTGCGCGAGCTGGAGGCCGAGATGCCAGGCCGGGCCAAGCTGCTCGGCGAGGCCGGCTACGAGCAGTGGGCGCCCGGCGCCCCGGTGCCCTACCGGTGGGTCGTCATCGACGAGTTCGCCGCCGTGGCTAAGGACGTGGAGCGGGTCGCCGTGGACCTGTCCGAGACCCTGCGCAGCCTCGGCGTCGGCCTGGCCCTGGGCCTGCAGCGCGCCACGTTCGACCGGCTCCCCACCTCCATGCGCGCCAACCTCAACCTCTACCTGTGCTACGGCGTGGAAGACGCCGACGACGCCACCTACGCCCTACCCGAAGACGTCGTCGACGCCCTCGGCGAAGGCGGCCCGCACGTTTGGGGCGCCGAGAAGCCCGGCGCCTGCTACCTGGCCGGCGTCGGCATCGACAAGCAGCTCCAGACCGAGCCCGGCCGCACCTACGACCGCGCCCCTGACCTGCTCGTCCGCTGGGCCGAACACCTCATCGCCCTCCGCGCCGGCCAGACCACCCCCACACCCCTGCCCGCCAGCACGATGCAGACTCACACCCACGACGACCCCGACGGGGACGACGGCCTAGACCTGGACGACGAGGACCTCCACGACGACGACGAAGACGACGGCGGCCTACTCGCGGCCGTCGGCGAGGACGCCAGCCTGGAGGACCTCGACGGTGACGCCAGCGACCTGCTGCGTGAAGCCCTCGAAGACCTCGACGACGAGGACGAGGAGGACTCCGAGCTGGAGCAGCACACCGTCCCCGACGACCTCGCCGACATCCACGACCTGGACGGCTACACCATCAGCGACGACGACTGCGGAATGCAGCTCGCGCTCCAGCCGCGGATGGATGACCACCAGGCCCGCGCCCACCTCCGCGATCACCTGCGGCAGCTCGCCGCCCACAGCGCCGACGTGCGCCCCGGCGACATCGCAGAGGACGTCCTGTCCGCCACCGGCATGAAAGCCTCATGGCTGTCGAAGTGGCTCGGAGCCTGGGCTGACGACCCGGCCGACGACCTGCTCCGCCGCGGCGACGGCCGCGGGCACTACCTGCTCAACCCCCGCACCGCCATCACCGCCAGTGACTAGCCGCGGCGTGTAGTGCACGACCGTGTAGAAGCGTGGATTCGGGGCTCAGCCCCAGGCCCTACGCGCGCGCGAGGCGTGCACTACACGCTGGAGAAGCCGTGCACTACACGCGTGCACTACACGCAACGACCACAAGGAGTGAGCCGTGAGTTTCTTTCGGACCGCCCGGGATGCCGCCGGGTTCAGCGTCGGCATGCGCCATCCGATCCTGGCCGTCCTCGGCCCCGGCCTACTCCGCCTGGCCGCCCTCGTGGTCGTGTTCGGCGCCGCGATCGCCGCCTGGGACCACCGCGCCGACCTGCCCTGGTGGGCCTGGCCCCTCGGCGGCATCGCCGCCGTCATGCTCCTACGCCGCGCCGGCCGCATCGGACGCCGCGAGCGAGACGACTACGACTGGGACTGACCCCGCGCGCGCGACCGGCACCCCACCAGCCTCCCGGCGGTGGGGTGCCGCCGTTGTGGGCGCGGGCTACGGCCGCCCGGCTGACGCCTTGCGCACGCCTCCCATCGTTGAGCGGACACACCCCTCAGCCACGGGAGCCGCTATGCGTACCGCCCTACTCGCCGCGCCCGCCCTACTCCTCGCCGGGTGCACGACGGCGTCTGCCCCAGCGCCGACCACCCCGCGCGCCGAGGCCAGCCAGGCGCCAGCACCCACCCCAACCGCCGACACTGTGCACGCCCTCGGCGCCAGCGTGGACGCCGACGACATCACCGTCACCGCCTACGCCTACAAAGCCCTCCCGGCCGCCGGGGCGACACAGCACGGCGTGATCGACGCCAAGGCGTGCAACCGCGTCGCCGAGGACCGGACCGTGTCCCAAGGGCCGTGGCTGCTGTCGTTCGCCGATGACACCGAGGCCGAGGCTGGCGGGACCGGCGTGCTGCGCCCCGAGTACCCGTTCGACGGCCGGAAGCTGCGCCCGGGTCAATGCGTGCGAGGCTGGGTGCCGGTGGAGCTTCCGAAGTCAGCGAGGCGGCCGGTGATGGTGGTGTACCGGCCGAGCCTTCCCGGCCGGGAGCTGAGGTCGGTGTCCTGGCGCATCCCGTAGCCGGACACGACGAAGGAGCCCCCCGCCCGGCCGTGAGGCCGAAGCGGGGGGCTCCTTCGCGGGGGAGGTCGGGCACCATCGCGGGGGTCGACGGCGCCCGACCGGTCAGAGGCGCATCGCCGGCTGCGGCCGGGCGGCGCGAGCGAGCGTATCCCCGGCGTTCGGGAACGCGTACACCCCGAGCGCGCCGAGGCCGGCCAGGGCGAGCTGGATCACCTCAGCGGTGGTGAGCCCGTCGGTGATCAGCGACACCGCCAGGGTCAGCATCGCGCCGAGGACGGCCAGGACCGACTTGATGGTCTTGTGCTGGGGGATGTTCGGGGCGGTGAACACCGCGGCGGCGGTCGTGACCGCGATCGCCACGTTGATCCATTCGCCGACGCTGACCTGGTTGTCGGCGAGGACCGCCACGAGGGCGGCCAGCGCGGCGGCGGCGACCTGAGCCAGCGACTTGGCGTACTTCTTCACGTGCTCTCCTCAGATTCGGGGCGGCCAGCACCAGGTGCCGGGCGGGATGTTCGCGGCGGTCGCCTGCGTGAGCGGGTCGTCCGGGCGGCCGGGCGCGACGTTGTACTCGGCGAAGCCGCCGGAGTCGCCGGGGCTGTACACCCACAGGTGCACGTGGGTGTCGTCGGTCAGGGCCGGGACGTGTCCGGCTTCGACGCCGCGGGGGTCGAGGGTTTCCTCGGTGGCGGTGACGATCGCCGCCCGCGCCGCCTGATAGCCCTGCTTGCCGCGGTAGTGCACGATCCGGCCGAGGGTGGGCTTCTGCATCGGGGTCCTCACTTCTTGATCAGCAGCACGACGGGCAGGACCAGCGCCAGGATCGACACCAGCAGGGCCAGCGACGGCAGCGGCCACCTGCCCCGTTCCAGGCCGCGGATGCGGGCCTCGTGGTCGTCCAGCTTCTTGCCGGTGTCGGCCTCGGCGTCGATCAGCCGCTCGACGGCGGAGCGGAGCTGGACGAGCTGGTCGTAGATGTCCCGCGGCGTGATCGTGACGGGGCCGAGCGGGTCGGTCATCCCCGCGGCCCCCCGTCGTAGCGGACGGCGTGGCCGTGCCGGATCAGGACATCGCCCAGGGACTGGCCGTCAGCCAGGCGGACTTCGCCGATGACCCGGGTGAACGAGTAGATCTCGTGGGATACCACCGTCACCTCCGTCCCCGACGGCAGCAGCGCCTCGACGAACGCTTTCGCGGTCTTCCCAGCGGCGGTGTTCCGTTCGGGTGCGTCCACCTCTGCCAGGCGGACCTCGATGCCGCGCTTGTTGCGCAGTCCCTGGTTGGCGTCCACCTCGATGGTGTCGGCGTCCACGACGCGGATCACCTTCGACCGCGGGTAGATCCATGTGGTCACGAGGTCAGGCGCGCGGCGGCGTCGTCGTTGACCGCGTCCGCGATGGTCGCGGCCGTGGGCATCGCGGCGGCGAGCTGCGCGGCCAGGGCCGGCAGGTGCTCCGGTGGGATGGTGACTGGGGTGTCGTCGGCGGCCACGGCGGCGAGGACCTGCTTGAACGCGTTGGCGCACGCCTGCTCGTCGCGGCGCACGATGACGTCCAGGGTGCCCAGGACCTGCTTGACGGTGCGGTCCTTACCGGTGGTGTCCTTGTAGATCACGTCGGACAGCTGCATGTCGTCGTCCTCTCCGGTGATGCCCCACGGCTGGGTGGAGCCCTCGTGCTGCGGTCGGGTGTTGAAGTGCACGTGGTGGTTGTGCCGGTTGCGGCCCGGGCCGGCGTAGGCGTAGGAGCGGCGCCGCCAGCCCTCGCCGCGGATGGCGATCTGGTCGTTGTGGATCCAGTACTCGGCGGCCGGGTGCTCCTGGAATCGGGCCTTGATGTGCTCGACTGCGGCCGGGTTGTTCGGCGTGCCGAGGTCGACGTCCATGTCCCAGGCGTCGACCGAGCCGTCGCGGTCGGGGTTGTGGTCGCTGTTGGTGTTCTGGTGGGCGGTGTCGCCGATGGTGCCGTCGGAGGTCTTGTCCCGGCGGGGGTAGGCGGCGTTGACCTCGTTGCGCATGGTGGTGAGCGCGCGGTTCAGGTACCAGTCCATGGCGGATCCCTCAGGCGCCGCGGGCGGCGGCGATGTCCACGACGGGCCCGGCCGGCGGCGGGGTGTCGACGTCCTCGCCCGGGTTGGTGGGGTCCGGGGGTTCGATGACGGTCACCCCGGCGGGCAGGAGGCCGGCGTCGCGGATGTCTTGGCGGGCGCGGCGGGCGACGGCGTCCAGGCGGCCGTCGTCGTGGCCGGGGACCGGGTCGTCGCCGGGGTGGTACAGCTCGACGCAGAAGGTGTGGATAGACACGCGGAAGCCCCTATCAGGTTGAGGATCAGGCGTTGGCGGAGGAGACGGTGACCCACCGCTGCGCGACGCCGGCCGAGCCGACGACGGCCCGGAACAGGGTCTGCACGTTGTGGTCGTTGCCGGGGGTGAGGCCGGTGAGTAGGTACGGGACCTCGACGTGGCTGTAGTGGTAGCCGGCGGCGGTGTTGGGCTTGTAGTAGCGGCAGGCGTTGCCGTCGGCGGCGGTCAGCACGAGGGCGCCGGAGCCGACGGTGGCGCCGGCACGGACCTGCAACGTCAGGTAGGAGCACAGCGTGCTGACGTTGTGGTTGGAGCCCAGCAGCCCACCGAACCGGATGAGGACGGCGCCGGAGGTCGGCGCGGTGAACGCGACGCCGTGGCTGGTGCCGGTGATGTAGCTGGTGGACGCGCTGGTGTCGTTGGTGGCGGTGAGGCCGATGACGTCGATTTGTCGGTCGGCGGCGTGGATCAGGTCTCCGGCGTGGATCGCCACCGGTGCCTCCTAGAGGGCGTAGCGGACGGGCGCCCACAGCGACACCGGCGCGCCGGCCGCGTGGGCCTTGGCTACGCCGTTGACCGCGCGCACGACCGTGAACGTCTGGACGTTGGCCACGGCTGCGGTGACGGCGGTGACGGTGATTCGCTCCCCGCCCACGGCGATGTCGTAGGGGACGGCGGTGGTTGACCAGGTCGGCGGGACGGTGGTGAGCACCGACAGCGACGTGGCCCCGGCGGTGGCGGCGGAGTTGAGTTGGCTGCCGCCGGTGTCGGCCCGGCCCAGGTCGGTGTCGTCGTAGACGCCGACGCGGTAGACGGTGGCGGGGCTGGTGGCCAGCTCCAGGTCCCAGCCGAAGATGTGCAGCCGCTCGGTCCAGCCCTCCAGGATCAGCGGGGCGTCATCGGGGGCCTGGCCGGCCGGCGGGTCGACCAGGTCGATGCGGGAGCCGATCTGGCAGCCCAGCCACCCATCAGCCAGGGCGGTCTGGCCGGCGAGGTTGATGCCGATGGCCGGGTACCGCTGGTCGGTGATGGTGCCGGCGCGTAGCCGCCAGGTGGCGTGCGAGGGCAGCATCCCGGGGCCGGGCAGGGACACCTGCACGGGATCCTCGTACAGGCCGGCGGCGGCGATCGAGGCGGCGTCTTCGACGGTGACCGACTCGGCGTTCTCCCGGGAGGCGACGATGCGGTTGCGGAGGCGCTGGTCGTCGTCGGTGGGCTCGGGTGCGGGCGAGGTGTGTTCCCACCCGATGGTCAGGTCCGCCGCCGCATTGTAGGTGTCAGCGCGCGGCCGGTACGCCAGGCCGCCTCCACGCTCGTACAGCACCCCGGCGTCGGTGCGCTCAGCTTCGCGGATAAGGTCCAGCAGCTGCCGGGCCGGCTGCGCGCCCAGGACGCTGGAGTGGTCGACGCCGGGCAGGTGCACCGGTACGCCTTCCTGGGCGCACAGCGCGGCGATCCGCTGCACTGCGGTCTGCCCGGACCCGCCGAACCCGGCCTCACCCAGGGCGGTGAGCTGGGCGGTGGTCAGGGCGGCCGGGAGGAGGGCGCACGTGGACAGGTAGGCGACCGGTAGGACGACCCCGGCGCCGGTGTAGCCCTGGATCCACAGCTCCAGCCGGTCCGGGGCGCCCAGTGTGCGGCCGGCGACGGTGGACGCGGCGGTGTAGGTGGCCACGGGGGCGCCGTCGTAGCTGGAGGTGATGTGCACCGCGGCGGAGATGTCGGCGCCGGCCTGGGCGAGGGTGACGGCGATCTGCCGCCAGTCGCCGAGGATGTCGATGGTGGTCAGTGAGCCGACGGCGCCGCCGAAGGTGTTGGCGTCGGAGTACCAGGCGCAGTCGATTTGCTGGGTCTGGTGGTTGATCTGCCACACCCAGACGGTGCCGGACCCACCGGCGTCGTAGATCCAGCCGTAGGTGTTCATCGTCTGCCCGGCCGCCCAGGCGTTGACCTGCCGCTCCCAGAGCACGAACGTCCAGCCGGCTGCGGCGGCGGCGTTGGGGACGGCCGAGCCCTTCAACACGCCCAGCGTGGTGCCCAGGGTGGTGTTGTAGACGCCGTCGGCGCGTACGCATCCGGTCGCCCCGAGCGGCGGCGTGCCGTCCGACCACGTGAACGTCCCGGCCGCCGCCAGCGGTGTGCCGCCGGGCACCAGGGAGGCGCCGGAGCGGGCGCTGGCGCCGTCGTCCAGCGGCCAGTGCGCCACCGGGCTGTGGACGCCGATCGCCCGACGCAGCGCGGGCGCGGCAGGCGCCTGCCCTTGGGCGAGGCGGCGCAGGATGCCGTTGGCGACGATGGGGGTGGTGGCGTCGTTGCCCGACAGGTCCCACCGCGGCGGCCACTCCGACACCAGCCCGGTAAACCGCTCCACCTCCACGCCGAAGTTGTCGAACGTGACGGTCAGGCCGGCGTTGGTGTTGGAGGCGTGCCGGTAGGCCAGCACCCCGACGGTGCCCGGATCCAGATCGGTGGCCGCCGCGGTCGCGTGCCACACGGCCGGCTCGGCGCCGGCCGCCGCCCATACCCGCACCCGCAGATCCGTACCAGACGCCTCACCGCGGACGGTCAACGCCTGCCCGGAGTGGGTCAGCGTCGGCACGGTCGCTGAGGCCAGGACCGCGCCGGTGCGGCCGTAGATGATCGCGGTCACCGACTCGTCGGCGTTGACCAGGGCCATGCACGACCACGCCCCGCTGGTGCCGCCGCGCAGGTCGACGCCGAAGCCGGCCTGGTTGCCGGTGACGTTGGCCGTGGACAGGGTGCCGGTGATCCGGGCGGACACGTCATGCAGGGTCGGGGCCAGGGTCGCCGACGGCGCCGTACCGGCCGTGGCCACGACGATGGTGCCGGCCCCGGCGGTGACGTCGAAGTCCGCGGCGGTGCCCGACAGGGTCCAGGCGTGCCCGGAGCTGGACGTGCCCCACCCGTTGACCACCGTGCGGCCGAAGGTGTCCGACAGCCACGCCAGCGCCACCCGGATCGGCGTGTTCCGCCCCAGCTCCCCATACCAGGCCCCGAGCGGGTTGCGCGGGGAGAACCGGCCGTCGGTGTTGTCCAGCCGCAGCGTGCACCGACCCGGCCCGACCTCCCCGCGCTCGTCGGGGCGGCCGACGGCGATCTCGATGCCGTCCCGGTCCCGCACGTACCCGGTGATGTCGGTCCACG
The DNA here is from genome assembly GCF_014647915.1 of Pilimelia terevasa. Classification (GTDB taxonomy): domain Bacteria; phylum Actinomycetota; class Actinomycetes; order Mycobacteriales; family Micromonosporaceae; genus Pilimelia; species Pilimelia terevasa. The sequence continues at coordinate 92,486 of NZ_BMQC01000008.1, read as the reverse complement.
CCCACGACCCCGGATCGGCAGGCGCGCCGCCGGGGTCCAGGTAGACGCGCACCGGCAGCGGCACCCCCGGGAACGGCATCAGGCGCCGGTGCCCAGGACGGCCTGGACGTTGCCGCCCTGGGTGCGGATCTCATACCGCAGCCCCTGCATGAACGCGTCGATCAGCCGGTTGGACGAGCCTTCCCACGACAGGGCCAGCCGGCCAGCGGCGCCGGGGGTGGTTCGGTCGGCCGCGGGCGCGGGCACGGGGACTGAGGAGGTGAGGGCCTGGCGGACCATGGTGGCGCTGCGGGCGGCGCGCTGGGCGGCTGCGGCCACCGCTGGACCGCGGCTGGCGGCGGCGGCCGGGGTCGAGGCGACCGGCCGGTCGCCCTTGTTCAGTGCGGCCAGGCCCCGCTTACCGCCGACGGCGGCCATGCCGCGCAGGTTCAGCACACCCTCGCCCGGTGCGCCCAGGATCGGTACGGAGTCCCGGCCGCGCGGGCCTGGGCCTTCGATTGGGCCGCCCTTGGAGTAGCCCTTGAAGCCCTGGCCGCCGATCCCACCGACCGAGGTGCCGGGCTTGCCGAACATCCGGTAGTGGGTGTCCACGTTGATCCGCACGGTGCGGGGCAGCAGCCCGAGCTGCTTGGCGAGGTTCCGGGCCGCGGCGCCGGTGACGCCCATGCCGCGGGCGGCCTTGAGGAACGCGTCGTAGCCCTGCTGCTGCATCTGCGCTGACCGGGCCGTGGCGCCGTGCTGGGCTTCGTAGTCGGCGACGGACTTGATGATCGACGCCGACAGCTTCGACAGGGCTTCCCGGTTGCGTAGCCCGGCGGCGGTGTTCAGGTTGATCCCGCCGGAGGCGCCCTGTGCGGCCTTGCCGGCGTCGCGGATCGCGGTGGCCAGCGCCGTCTCGGCGTCGAAGGCTGCCAGCGCCCGGTCGGCGTTCTCGATCTGCGCCTCGGTCAGGTGTCGGGTCGCGCCCGCTGCCCCACCGGCGGCGCTGCTGTAGGAGCCCAGCCCGCTGGTGAGGTTGCCGAACGCCGCGTTCATCTGCCGGGCCGACGCCTCGTTCTGCGCCAACTCCGCGATCGTGGACGCCGAGAACCCGGAGGCCACCACCCGCATCCCGCCGTACATCTTCGACAGGAATCCGACCGTCTCGCCCAGGGCGCGCACGCCGTAGGCGGTGACGACCAGCATGTCCTTGAGCGCCATCGCCGCGCCGGCCGACCCGTCGCCGATGGCCTCCAGCGCCTCCCCGGTCTGCTCACCGACCAGCGCGAACCCGGCGGCCAGGGCGTCCACGACCGGCTTGGCCCGGCGCAGGCCCGAGGCCAGACCGGGCAGCACCCCGCGGATGAACCCGGTCAGGCCGCGGGTCAGCGGCGCCACGTACTGGGCGGCTGGGGCGAAGACCCCGCGCAGTTCCGGCCCCAGTGACCGCACCTCGCCGCGGATGACACCGATCGCCGAGACGGTGGCGGGCACGAAGTCGGCGGTCGCGTCCATCATCGCCGACTCGAAGTCGGTGGCCAGTTCCCGGCCGGCGGCCTTGACCGAGGGGTGCCGGAACGCCATGGCGACCCCGGCGCCGACCGTGCCGGCGGCCAGGCCGGACAGCACTGCCGCGCCGACGGCCGCGCCGATCGCCGGGGCCGCCGCGGCCACCGCGCCGACCAGCGGCGCCGACACCGGCGCCTTGGCCAGTAGCGGCCCGATGCGTTGGGAGAACGACATCGACATCGCCTCGGCACCATCGGCCCCGACGTCACCGAGGACCTTGCGCATCTTGCCGAGCTGCCCGGCGTCGCGGGACAGGGCGCCGAACTCCTTGCGCAGCTCCTTGAAGCGGGCCGACCCGCGGTCCAGGCGGGCCATCTCCCCGGTGAGGACCTGCATCGCCTTCTGGGTGCGGCCCAGCTCGTCATCGAGGTGGGCGGCGTCCTTGGCCATGCCCTCCAGCGAGGTGCCAGCACCGTCGGCGGCGTCCCCGACCCGCTCGATCGGCCGGGAGGCCCGGTCCCGGGCCAGGATGTCCAGGATCAACTTCCGGTCGGCCACGATCTCACCCCCGCTGCTGCTTGGCGTACCAGGACATGTGCGCCTCGACCTGCCGCATACTCAGCGCCCGCAACTCACGGGGCGGAATGCGGGCCAGGAACGTGAACCACGGCTCGATGACGGTCAGGAACTGGGTGACGGGTCGGTCGAAGGGGGGCCGCCATCCGGGGGGAGGGCATCACCGGCCTCCCACGCCACGCGCAGCACCTTGGGCCGGAACTTCGCCCACTCGACGTTGACGCCGGCGTTGCGCAGGCCGATCCACAGCCACAGCCGGATCGCCCGGACCCCGGCCGGCTCGGCGACCGCGACGGCCAGGACTGTGTCGGTGGCCGCCTCGATGGCCTCCAGCTCACCCAGGTCGGTGTCGTCAGTGAGGGTGGCGAGGTTGAAGCCCAGCCACTCCGGGCCGCCGTAGGTTTCCCGGTCGGCGTCGCACATGCGGATCCGCGCCACGTCTAGCCTCCTGCGATCTTGTCGGCGACCGCCTGGACGGCGTCGCCGAGCCGCACCACGATGGCGTCGGCCTGCCGTTCAAAGGTCTTGCTGGCGAACCCGGCGGGAATGTCGGTGATCGCCCACGGGTTGGACACCCGCCGGCCGGCCTTGCGGCTGTACCTGGACCGGCCATGCACCGGGTGCCGCAGCGTGCCGGCGTCCAGGGCGCGCACGTCGCGCTGCTCGGTCTCGCCCTTGGCTGAGACGACGAGCCGGATCCCGATGGCCGAGGACTTGCGGGCGGCCACGTTCAACACCGGCACCAGCAGGCCGGCGTACCCGCCCGCGCGGGGCATCGCCTTCCCGGCGGCGGTCTTGATGGCCTGCCGGGTCGGCGCGACCGCCCCGGTCAGGCCGCGTTGCAGCTCCCGCTCCAGGTCCTTGCGGCCGGCATCCCGGCAGTCCGCGGCCAGCAGGAAGAACTCGCGGGCGCCGAGGAAGTGCAGGTCCATCAGGCGGTGTTGCGGGCGTAGCCGTCGGCGTCAGACAGCGGCCACGACATGCTCGTGGTGGCCAGATCCCCGACGGAGTTGTCGAACGGGCTGTACTCGGCCACCAGGAACGACGCCACATATTCGGGGTTCGTCGCCGAGATCGCCGCCGAAGTGGGCCGCACCTTCACCGCGACGACCGTGCCGTCGATCGCCGAGATCGTCTGGTCGACCGCCGAGGCGCCGAAGTCCTGGTTGAACTCCAGGCTGAGGTCGATGTCCTGCAACCCGGCCAGCCGGGAGCGGGCGTTGTCGCCGAAGGCGGTGTCTTCCTGCTGGTCGTACTCGACCGGCCAGGTCACCTTCGTGCACCAGTCGGACAGGTCCACCGAGTTGACCTCGACGCGGAGGTCGAGGGCTGCGAACGTGGACATGCGTCACCCCTTTCCGGGCAGACGGCCCCGCGTCGGGGCTGGAGGGTTGAAGGGGGTCAGCGAATGCCGGCGGTCACGGCGATCGTGGACGTGCCAGAGGCGGCGGTGACCCGGGCCCGCCACCACGTGTCCGTGACCGGCCCGGCCACCCGCACACCCCAGGTGCCGCCGGCGGCGGTGATCGACCCGACCGTCATCCGGGTCGTCGCGGAGGCGAACGTGTTGTCGGCGTCGGACTCGATCACCAGCGTGAAGCTGGTGCCGATGGCGAAGGTGTGCACCGTCGCGTACAGGTGCTGACCGGCGCCGACCGCGCCCAGCTCGTACGCCGCCCCGACCACGCCGGTGGCGGAAATGTTGCCCTTGGCGGCCAGGACCCGGCCGCGGACCGCACCCACCGAGAGGGTGCCGTTGCCGCGCGCCCCGTGGGTCTCCAGCGCGAACGGCACCATCTCGCCGACGGCGCCGAACATCTCGTACTTGAGCGCCCTGGCCTGATACGAGTAGGACACGTCCCCGACGGTGCCGGTGGGGGTGTGGGTGACAACCTGCAACCCGCCCAGGCCCGTGATCGCCGCCTCGTCCACCGACCCCGTGCCGGCCTGCCAGTAGCCCTCCACGCTGCCCTCGACGGTGCGCAGGCCGGCCCTGCGGACCCGGGCCACACAGGTCATCGTCGTGGCGTCCTGCGGGTCGTGGCCGGCGTCGAGCTTGGTCTTGTTGGTGTCGCCGGTCATGTCGTAGCCGGCCACCCACGTCGTGACGTTGAGCGCGACGAACGTCGACACGGTCAGGCCTTCTTCGCGCCCGCAGGCTTGCCGGCCGGCTTGTCCTCGACCACCCGGCCGTAGCCCATCCCGACGAGCATGCGGATGTTCGTGGCGACCGGGTCCAGCTCCACCACCCCCGGCGCCGGCACCGACTCCCGGGTGCGCACGTCAACGATCCGCGCCGCCCCGGTCACCTCGAACCGCACGAACTCGGCGCCGAACCGGTCCAGGTAGTGGTCCCGGCACAGCCGCGGCCGGGGCCGGGCCGGGTTGTCGTCGCCGCGGCGCCCCTGCCAGTAGCCGGCCGCCTGCCCGAACTGGTCACAGCCGGTCTCGACACAAAAGTCTTGGGCCATCTCACACTCCTGTTGCGATCACTCGTAGCTCGAACACGCCGCCGTAGTAGCCGATCAGCCCGATCTCCTCCAGGCCCAGCGGCCGGAACCCGACGACGTGGCAGTCATCCACCACACCGCCGAGGGTTTTGTCCGCCTCCACCGCCGCCACGACCGACAGGGCGCCGGTGGGGTTGGCGTAGCCGGCCAACTTGTGCTGCCCGACCCGGTCCAGGCCAGCCGACACCAGCACGGTGACGGTGGGGGCGAGCTGGAAACGGCCGCGGCCCATCGTGGCGTGGTACGCCGGCACCGCCGGCACACCCACGACCGCCGCGGGCGGGTTGATCTGGTCCGGGGCGATATCCGACACCCGCAGCCCCGTGATGGTGTTGAGCCTGGCCTCGATGCCCTGCATCACCTGCAAAATCGTCGGTGCCATCAGGCGACCAGGACCGGGCGTCGGCGGTAGGAGCGCAGCAGCCGCACCGCGATCGGGTTGTCGCGCACCCGCACCGCCCCGAACTCCCCGAACCCGGCCACACCGAACGGGGCGTCCTTGAGCTTGAGCTGTTCGGCGGCCAGGATCCGGGCGGCGGCCTTGACGTTGGTGGGGACGGCCGGCCAGCCGAACACGCCGGTCACCTCCACCCGCTCGGCGCGGGCCAGCACCGCCCGGTGATGCGGCCAAGTCCGGCCGCCGACGGCCCACACCTGCCGGTAGGGGCGCGGCACCGCCCCGGCGGTCGCGTTGACCGGCCGCAGTTGATAGTCCGACCCCGCCCAGGTGGTCTCGAAAGCGCCGTCACCGGCCTCGTCGGTGCGCACCGACGTCACCGACACCAGGTCATCGACGGTGCACCGGTACGGGCTGTCGGCGGCGTACACCCGGGTGCCGGCCTGACGGAAGAAGTGCCGCTTGCACCAGTCGTCGATCTCCCGCGCCGCGGTCTCCACGGCCTGCTGGATCTCGAAGTCGTCTTCGGTGTCCTCCACCCCGACGCGGTTTTTCAGCTCCGCGGCGGTGCAGTACAGGTGCGCCAGGGCGGCGGAGAACACCGTCCAGGTGCCGGCCACCGTGTCGGAGGCGGCGCCGGTGCCGGTCCACACGTACGCCCAGGCCCCGGCCTCGGAGCTAGCGATGTCCTTGGTGTACCCCCCGGCGCCGGTGCGGGTGATCTCACCGGCGGCGTGGGTGTAGGTGGTACTGGCGCCGGTGGGAGTGGTGACGGTCAGGGACACCGTCGTCGGGTCGGTGGGGGTGCCGGCGACGGCGAAGGTGTTGGTCAGGGTCGCCAGCTCGGTGGCGGACTCGTAGAAGATGGTGGCGCCCACGTCAGCCTCCCTCCACGGTCGGGGTTGAGGTACGCCGCGCGATGACCGCGGCGGTGCTGGTGCGGCCGGCGGTGACTGCCGGGGTGCTGCGCGCCGGGGTCGGGGCGGTGACGACGGTGATGGTCGCGGTCAGCGCGCCGAGGGTGGCGGTGATCGCGCCGTGTACCGCGCACCGGCCGGCCGCGGTCGCGGTGAGGTCGAATGTCGCCGCCGCAGCGCCGCGGATGGTGCGCTGCCCCTGCGTCGAGGCGGCGAGCGGGCCGAAGGCCGCCACAGCGGCGCCGGCCACGGTCCTGCCGCCGACGACAGCCGCCGTCACCGCGCCGAGGCCAGCAGCAGCGGCGCCGCGCACGGTCCGCCGCCCGGCCGCGGCGCCGGTCAGCGCGCCGAGGTCGGCGGTCATGGTCCCGACGACCGCGCCAGCGCCGTCCTGGACCATCGTGGCCGTCAGCGGCCCCAGGCCGGCGACCGCCGTGCCGTGGACGGTCCGCGCGCCGCCGGCCGTAGCGGTGAACCCGCCCAGGCTCGCGTCGGCGATGCCGTGGACGGTGCGCTGCCCGACCGCGGTCGCGGCCAGCGCCCCCAGGTCCGCCCCGGCGGTGCCGTGGACGGTGCGGGTACCGGCAGCGGTGGCCGCTAGAGCGCCGAGGTCGGCGGCCATCGTGCCGGTGACCGGGCCGCCGCCGGCCGCCGCCTGGTAGGCGGCTAGCCATAGGCCGTAGGCGTGCACCGCCGCCTCCTACGCGTCGAGCTGGACGACGGACCAGTCGAAGGACCGGCCGGTCCCGCCGGTCTGCGTCAGGGTGAACTTGGCGCCCAGCGGGGCGGTCAGGGGCACCGACTCGGAGATCGGGTAGGCGGCACCCGCGGCGACGCGTACCGACTGGACGAGCCGGTAGCTGCCGCCGGTCTTGGCCTTGTCGTAGATCTTCAGGTCGACGTACTCGGCGCCCGCGAGGTTCGTGGTGTCGACCTTGAGCTGGTAGTTCCCGGCGTCGGAGGTGTCCAGGAGGGTGTGCTCGGTGGTCAGCGTCGCGGTCTGCTGACCTTCGGCCTTGATGCTCGACATGGCGGCCTCCTGCTCACTCGGTGCCGTCGGCTGAGGTGAAGTCGGCGACCGCCAGGCGGATCAGCGCGTTGCTCTGCTGTGTCAGCCGCCGCACCTGCGCCACGACCTGGGCGTTGGTCGGCGCGGCGACCGCCAGGTAGGCGGCGTTGGCCACGAGCGCCCGCCGGGCCCGGTCCAGGACCGCGGCCTGGTTGGCCTCGGCGGCCAGGACCTCATCGGGCACGTCCTCGACCACCAGTTCGGTGCCGCGGGAGCCGTCCGGGTTGCGGATGACCTTGTACCACTGCCGCTGGCCCACAGTGCTCTCCGCTCAGAAGTAGGTGGTGATGATGGCGTAGCCGTCGCCGCCGGCCGCCCCGGCGCCGGAGTTGGCGCCGTTGGTGGACCCGCCCCCGCCCCCACCGCCGCCGGAGGGGTAGCCGCCCACGCCGCCGGCACCGCCGGCCACCGTGCCGCCGGTGTCCCCGGAGGCACCTCCGCCGCCGCCGACACCGACGCCGCCGCCGACACCGGCGGTGCCCGGGTCTCCCGCGCCGCCGGCCCCGGCGACCGCGCCGCCGTTGACGCCGTTGCCGTAGACCGCGACCACCCCGGAGCCGCCACCCGCACCGGTGGCGTTGGCCGTCGAGATGCCACCGCCCCCGCCTCCGCCGGAGGCGCAGCCGACGGCGAACAGCGAGGTCTGGCCGGTACTGGTGGTGCCGTTGCCGCCGGTGGCCGCCGCGGCGGTGCCGCCCATAAACATGCCGTTGCCCGCCGACCCGCCGGAGGCCGACGTCGACGTCCCGCCGCCGGAGCCCTGCGCGCCGCCGCCCGCGCGCACGTACGCCCCGAACGACGTCGACCCGCCCGTGGTGCCATTGGCGCCCGTAGTGTCGTCGGCGGTCCGCGCCGCCCCGCCCGCGCCGCCCGCGCCGACGGTCACCGCGACCGTGGCGGTCAGGTCGGCCGGGTCGAACGTGGCCAGCGTCCGGGCACCCGGGCCGCCGCCGGCACCGCCGCACCGGTTCGCCGCCGCCGCACCGCGCCGCCCAGACCCGCCCCCGCCACCGCCACCACACAGGACCACCTGCACCAGCCGCGCGGCCGCCGGCTTGGTCCAGGTGCCCGACGCCGCGAACTCCTGCACGTCGACGCTGCCGACCGGCCAGATCCCGCCCGACATCAGGACGCCACAGGCAGCGACACGTCCAGCCCACCGATCGCCACGGTGAAGTCGTCACCGACGCCGACCGCGTTGGCCGTCACCGTGCCGGAGAACCCGAACGTGCCCGCCGTCGAGGCGGTCCAGGCGGTGAAGTAGGTGTAGTCCTCGGCTCCGGCGACCGCCGACCAGGTCAGCGTGTTGCTGTTCGACGACGCCCCACCACTGGCCGGCGCCCACGTCGCCTGGACGCGGTCGGTTTCGGTGGCCGGGTTGGAGGTGCCGGCCGCACCCGGCGCACCGACGTGCAGCTTGATCCACGTGTACGTCGCCAGGATGCTGTCGTCCAGGGCGTCGTTGGCGGCCGTCGCCGACAGTCCCTCAGCCACAGGTCACCCTCCTGCCTTGTTCGCTGTGGCCCGACGCGCCTTGTTCGCAGGCGCCGGCCGCTGCTTGGCATCGTCCTGCGCGTCACCGGCCGCCTCGGTGTCGTCGCCGGCCGCGGCCGGCAGCTCGGCCAGGACTTCCTCGGGCACCTCGTCGGCGACCCCGTAGGCCAGGAACGCCGCGTCCGGGTGCCCCTCAACCACATGCCGGCCCTCGGCCGTCCGGTAGATCCGCCTGCCTGCATTCATGCCAGCTCCCAATACTCGACCAGGACGTCGAACACCCCCGCGGTCAGCGCCGCCGTGCCGACCGTCGCCACGATCGACCGGACGGCCGTGGTCGTGACCGGCGCGGACGTGGCGGTGAAGTCGCCGCGCTTGGCGCCAGTGGTCGACCAGGGCGCCCCACCGATGGCGTCAGCGGCGTTGATGTCAGCGGCGCCCTCGACCTTGACCGCGACGGTCGCCGACCCGCCCGACGTCAGCGCGGTACCGACCTTGATCAGCGCATCCACGATGACCGCGCCAGCGGGGATCGTGTCCCCGCGCAGGGTGATGTCGCCAACCGCGCCGCCGTCGATGGCGAAGCTGTAGCTGCCGCGGGCGACCTTGCGCCGGCCGAGGCTCAGGCCGTCGCCGACCTTCCCGGCCCCTTCGATGATGCCCATTGCTCTCCTCACCACGAACGCCCGGCCGCGCATCGGCGGCCGGGCGTCGCAAGTCGATCGGTCAGAGGCCCGTCACGGTGCAGAAGGCCGCAGGGCGGTAGAAGACCAGAGCCGCCCTGAGGTCCGCCCGGATCGCCTGCTTGCCCTTGATGAAGAAGTCGGAGTGCGCGTTGGTGACCTGCACATCCACCCCGCGCCGCACGGCCAGTTCCGAGAAGTTGGCGAAGTCACCGACCGCGCCGGTGTTCTCCGTGATCCCGTCAGCCTGGACCACCCGCAGACCCCAGATCCGCTCCGGGCCGGTCTCGGTGGGGCTACCCCAGATGTAGATGCCGTCGGTGGTGCGCAGCAGCCGCACCTCCTGCCAGTCGTTGGGGTGGAACACCGCCGCCGTGGGGGTAGCCCGGCCGGTGACGCGGATCTTCGTCATCGCCTTGTACACCGCGTCCGGGATCGGGTCGGCGCCCTTGGCCTGGGTCTGGATGCCCGAGACGTTGAGTAGGCCGCGCAGGTTCGGCGCGGACCCGTCACCGGTGAGGATCTGCCCGTCGAGGCGCTGGCGCAGCATGAACGGCAGCCGGTTGTTGATGTAGCCGCGGGCCTGCGGCTCGTCCTCCAGCTGCTCGTCGGTGACCGGCAGCCACGTGGCGATCTTCCGGACGGTCACGGACCGCTCGGTCAGCGCCAGCGCCGACTCCGGGTAGGTGCCGGCCTCCGCGGTCTCAGCGGCGGCGTTGGTGAACGTCGTCTCCTCCATGTAGACGACAGCTGCCTGGCTGGTGGTGGTGTGCGGGATGATGTCGGTGACCTGGATCGGTCGGGTCGCGTACTCCACGACCTTCCCGGTGCGGGTGGTTTCCGGCGCCCATCCGGCGCCGGTCTCCATCAGCGTCTTCAGCTCCACCTCGATCGTGGCGACCTCACCGACGCTGCCCGGCGCCCGACCCTTGTACGCCTTCGACTCCACGAACGAGTCACCGAAGGACTTGAACGCCTTGCGCCCGGAGCCGGTGTCGCCCTGCTCGGCGCCGGCCTCACCGTGCCCGGCGTCCTCGCGCCGCTGCGACTGGACCCGGCCGGCGATGTCGTACAGCGACTTCAGCTCCTCGACCTGCTTACCCAGGTCGTCCAGCTCCTCGTTACGGGAGCGGATCTCGGCGACCTTCGCCGCACTGTCGCCGGGCAGGGACTTCACCTTGCCCATGTCCATGTCGGGGCCGGCCTCGGCGAAGATGCCGTGCAGCTCCTTCTGCTTGGCCGCCAGCTTCCCCTCGGCCTCCTTCAGGCGCGGGAACTCCATCACCGTCACGGTGTCATCTCCTTGTTCAGGTCACGAGAAATGGCGACGAACCGCAGGAACTCCCGCTGCACGTCGCCGTGGTCTGGCTCGGGGTCCGGTTCGGCCAGCAGCCCGGCGAGCGCCTTCAACTGCCCGTCGACCTGGCCCAGCAGGGCCGCACTGTCGGCGCCCAGCCCCTTGCCTTTCTCGCGCCGCTTCGCCATGACGTCGGCAGCGCGTACGACGAGGGCGTCCAGGGCGGCCACGACCGCCTGCGCCTCGTCGGAGAATGTGGACCCGCCCGACTTCGCGGACAGGGTGCGGGTGCCCACACCGGCGCCTAACAGCACCGGGGATACCTCGTGGACCTTCAGTTCCTCCAGGAAGCGGACCTGCTTGCCGTCGACCTCGCCGAAGGAGAACTTCGTGGCGTCGTAGCCGTAGGACCATTCCTGAAGGTCGCCCAGTTCCTTGACGACGGTGAACGTGTCCCGGCCGGCGGCGGTGTCCAGGAAGAACGCGCCTTCGGCGATGGCCTCCCGGCCGGTGGTGCGGATGACGCCCTTACCCACCGGCAGCGCACCACCCCAGATGGCGTGCCCGTACGCGGACACCCGCACGGGGGCGCCGTCGGTGAACGCGCCGACCTTGGTGACGTCCCGGTCGTGGTCGACCACGTCGAACGTGGAGAAGATCGCGGCGAACTCACCGCGGTCGGCGTCCTTGACCTCCACACGGAGGTGCTTGGTGTCCATCAGCCCTCCTCGGGCGGTGCGGGAACGGGCGCGGCGGTGCCGGGCGCGGTCAGCTGCACGCTGTACAGGCCGGTATGCACCAGCAGCGAACGGTCGTCGGCGTCAACGGCGGCGACCGCCGAATCGGGTGTGTAGCCGGCATCGACGTAGGTGCGGATGGTCTGCGCCTTGATCTGCTGGATGTCGGCGGCGTCGCGTTGGTCCTCGCGCAGGAACGCAATGTCAGGGTCGAACCACAGGCGCACGTCCTCCCGCGGCGGGGTGACCAGCTGCTCCCACGAGGCGCACGCCATCCGCCACAGCGGGCGCAGGGTCCGGTCGGCCATCAGCCGGGCGGCGGCGCGGAAGTTGCCGGTGTTCAGCGACGACCCGGCCAGCCCCTCGGAGATGCCCAGCACCACCGCAGGCACCCCGGCGGCCAGAGCGATGCGGGTCTCCCCGGCGCCCTGGGTGGCCTTGAAGTCCAGCTGCTTGAGGTCGGCGCCGGTAGTGGTGACGTCGGCGCCGCCGGCCAGGAACAGGGTGCGGTAGGCGTTGTCCACGCCCTCGTGCTGGGAGCGCATCAGCTCCACGAACGCCTCGAACTCGTCGGGGTCGGTGACGTCCTTGAGCGCCACCGTCAACTTCGGGGAGCCGCCGTTTTCGAAGAACTTCCCCTTGTGCCTGGTGGCCGCCTTGTCGGCGGTGATCTCCCGCAGGATCGGAGTCAGCCAGGACATGCCCCGCCACCGGGCGGCCGGGTCCGGGATCGGCGAGTAGTGGCACACCTCGTCGGCCAGCAGCATCGTGGCCTTCGGCGCGGTGACGCCGACGGCGGCCGGCGGCTCGTACAGGTAACCGGCCGGGTAGGCGTCCAGCCCGTACGGGTTCCCCGACGGGGCCTTGATGACGATCTGGGTGCGGGCCGGGTCCATGTGCACGATCCGCCGCGACCCCGGATCCGAAGCCTTACCCAGGACGCCCTCGGCGTCGCAGAACGTGGAGTAGTAGGAGCCGGCCAGGCTGGCGGTGACTTCCATCCGGGCCAGCAGTTCCCCGGTGGTGCCGCCGGGCCACGGCCGCTCCAGCGGCGCCAGCGACGCCGCCCCGAACAGGTCCCCGGGCCGGCCGCCGGCCATCTGCTGCCACAGGAACCGGGCCTCGGAGAAGATGAGCTGCCGGGTCAGGATGCACCCGAACACGATCCCGTTATCCTTGTAGGCGCCCTGGATGTAGCCGGCCAGGTCGTGTTCGATGACCTCCCGGTCCGGGCGGGCCGGCAGCGAGGCCAGCATCGGCAGGGACAGCCGCTCATCGGCCCAGAACGGCGACTGGGTGAACGACTTGCGTGCGCCGTGGACGGCGGCGATGCGGTCCAGGAATCTCACGCCGCGCCGCCGTGCCGGCCGTCACGCCACCCCAGCCGGGCGGCGTCGGCCACCCACAGCGCCGCCCGCGTGACCGCCCCAGGCATCCACCCGACTGCGTACGGCAGCGCGGCCAGGACGGCCACCAGCACCGCCACGATCGGCGCCCAGCCCGGCGATGTCGAGGTCGAGGTCAGCCGCGGATCCTCCTGCACAGCAGTCATCACCGGCCCCCTCACACGTACGCCGCCATCGGCTTGCGTTTCCTCGACCCGAACTTCGACAGGCCCCAGTAGGCATTGGTCACCGACACCAGCGGTGTGATGTCGTCTTCGGGGCTGCGCCGATCCCACGCCTTGCCCTCGCCGAGCTTGCGGTCCACGGCCACCTTCACTGCCTCGGTCAGCTCCTCCTGGCCGATGTGGCGGGCGTTGCGCGGATCCACCTCCAGGCCGGAGTCCTTGTCCACGTACGGCAGGCCGGCGAACGCGTCGTAGAACATGCCGTAGGCGCGTGCGGCGTCGCCGGCGCCGATCCGCTCGACCTTCACCCCGGCTTTCTCCACCTCCGGGATCAGCGACCCGGTCGGCCCGAACTCGTCCACCACCACAGCCCCGGATCGGTGGGCGCGCTTGAGCTCGGCCAGCCGCGGCGCCACCCAGCCGGTGCCGGGCCCGGTCTCCACGACCTCCACGTGCCGCAGCCCGTCGGCGCGGAACCCGCACGAGCCGATCGCCGACCACCTGCGGTCCAGGGACACCGCCGGGGCGAACACTGGCGCGCCGACGATCCGCGACTGCGGATCCCGCGCGGACTCCCAATCGGCCTCGGAGATCACCCGGAACGCGCCGGCCAGGCCCGGCGGCCAGATCCCCATGATTTCGCGGGCGAACCCGATGTCACTGAGCTGGTCGCGCAGGGCTTGGACGTTCTCCTCGCGTACCCGGCCCGACCGCATCGCTGGCAGCGCCGCCCACCAGTTCGCCCGGTCATCCAGGTCGATCTGGTCGATCCGGTCCAGGCGCCCGGCCAGGCCGTAGTCGAACCACGCCAGCCGGGTAGCGGCGCCGGCCTCCGCCCGGTCGCGCACCGACATCAGGATCTGCCCCGACACCGGATTCAGCGGCGGTGAGGAGCAGTACCAGACCTGGGCGTTGTCGCGGGCCAGCATCGTGGGCATGGTCGCGTCCATCTCATCCTCGACCAGGTCATACGCCTCGTCCAGGACCACCAGGTCACCGGAGTAGCCGCGGCCGGACCCCTTGGACCGGGCCAGGCACTGCAACTCGGCGCCGCTGACCATCTCCAGGCCCTCTTTGCCGTTGGAACGGCTGACCCGCTTCAGGCGGCGCGACAGGTCCGCCGACTTCTCGAACAGACCCATCAAACGCTTGAAGTGCCGCATCGACGTCTTCAGCTCATGCGCCGTGTGCATGATCAGCTCTTCGCCGAACAGGATCAGCCCGGCCAGTTCGCGCGCCTCCAGCACCGCGCCCTTGCCTTGCTGCCGGGCCACGATCAGGCCGACCTCGAACGCCGCCCACCGCCCGTCGGCGCGCTCACCGAGGCTGTGGCGCAGCACGTACTTCTGCCACGGGTCCAGGTGCAGGCCCGCCGACGCCGCCAGGTCGATCGCCTCGTCACCGGCCGACGTCGAGTAGCTGGGCAGGTGCAGCACCCTCGGCCGGTCGGCGGCGGCCAGGTCGATGACGGTCATCCGGCCGCGCTCCGACGCCGCTGCTCCCGCCGCCGGGCGATCTCATCAGCCGGCGCATCCGAGTCGACAGCCGGCAGGCCGTCCAGCTCCGCCCACGTGGCCCGCAGCTCCTTGGCGAGCACCGCCGTGTCCCGACCCTCAACCACGTCCAGCTCGGCCGTCAGGCGGTCCTTGATGGCCTCCAGCGCCTCCCTACGCGTAACCACCAGCCACCCCCCACCCGCCTAGTTGATCTCCGTGTGAAACGGCGGAGGGAGACGCCTCGACTTAAGGGCTTGGGGTCGATGACCCTGCGTGCCCGTGCCGACCCCACCCCCCGGGCCCCAGGGCCAGGCGACCGATCACCACGCGCGCGAGGTCACCGACGGAACACGCCGCATCGGGCCTCTACCGTCACGCTTGCGGCTGTTGCAGGACCGACACAGCACCGCAAGGTCACCACGTGGATCGCCACCGGCAGCCACCGCAACGATGTGATCGGCACACAGGTCCCCGCTGGGGTGTGGCGTCCTGCGCCAGCCTGGGCACCAGTCGCCGTACTGGGCACGGTGAGCGCGCACCACAGCCGCACGGCGCTGCCGCTCCGACCAGTCACCATGCAGATCGGGACGCCCGGTCACAGGCGTTGGGCTACATGCCCGACCAGGTAGATCAGGGCCAGCGCCGCCCACGGTAGGACGTCCAGCCAGTCCTGCGCCCAGGCGTGCAGGGCCAGCGCCGGGATGAGCAGCGTGGCGCCGAGCGCGACGGCCAGGGGCGGGAACAGCAGGAGCATGGTCGCCCCCTGCCGCGGTGTTCCGGGGCGGGGGTGTCGGCCGGCGCTGACCCCTCAGCGAGCGCCGGCCGTTCCACCACCCTGCCAGCCACGTGCAGGTCCAGACACGACGATGCCCACCTCACCGAACCGGTGGGTGGGCAGCAGTCGTCAGTCGCTCTGGCGCTGACAGTAACACGATCATGCCACTGAGCTGGCATCCTCCAGTCGGTTCATCCGCGTGTCGATGTCGCCGTACCGGTACAGCGGATCCCCGTCGGCGGACAGCCCGCGGACCTGGATGTGCCCGCGCCGCGCCCACTGCGCGATCAGGTCGCGGACACGCTTGCGGGGCTGGCCGGGGTGCTGGCGCAGGTGCAGGGTGACGTACTCGGCGCCGGTGACGAGGCTGGCCCGGATGTGTTTGGTCATCTCCGCTCGGCCGCTGTCGGTGTTCCACGCCTTCCCGCAGTGCCGGCAGGTGATGGTGGCGGCGCGGGCCTTGGCGTAGAGGCGCACGCCGCAGTCGCAGGCGCCTACCAGCTCCAGTTCGGCGGGCCGGTCGACGGTGCGGATGATGTCCCGGCACGCCTGCCCCAGCTCGGGTAGGGCCTCGGCGGCGGCGGGGTGGTGGCGCAGCCAGGTGAGGTGGTTGGTGAGCAGCAGCGCCGCACGGCCGGCGGCGCTGAGGCCGGGGCGGGCGCGGTGCTGGCCGAGGATGGCGCGGCAGGTGCGGTGCCGGCGGCAGTCCTGCAACGGCTCGCACGTCGGCCCGGCCAGCGGGGCGGGTGCTGGGGCGGTGGGTAGGCCGCGCTCCTCGATGACCATGCGCGCCCAGGTCGTGATGACGCCGGTGGCCGCGTCGACGCGGGAGGATGCGTCGAGGTTGACCGGCGCGGCGGTGGGCCGCAGCGCGGAGGCTGGGGTGGTGGGCCGGTCCTCGATGAGCCAGTTCGGCTGGCGCGGCTTGCCGCCGGGCGTGGTCGGGGGTTCGTCGTCGCGTAGGGGCGCGGTCCGGCCGCCGCGGTCGGGGAGGCGGTCGAGGCGGGCGATGGTGGTGAGCGTGTCGTCGGTGAGCGCCGCGGCGGCGATCAGGTCGCGGTGTACGGGGCGGGTGCAGGGTTCGCAGGCGTAGCCGTCGGTGGCGCGGCCGCAGATCACGCAGTCGGTCACGGTGCTCCTCGGTTGTGCGGGTGGTGGGTGCCCGGCCGGTCCTCCCCACGCCGGCCGGGCGACGGGCGGGTCAGGCGGGGTCGTACGTGGCCTCGAAGATGTCGGGCTTGCACGGGTACAGCTCGCCGGCGACGCCGCGGATGATCCAGTCGCCGACGTTGGCGCGGTGGTCACCTTCGAGGGTGTGGATCACGAGGTACGGCGGGGCGTCGTCGAGGACGTGGCCGTTGCTGCGGTCCTGTTCGCTGTCGTAGCGCATCCGGTGCTCGTAGCCGCGGGGTACGTAGACGGCGCCGGCGCCGAGTCGGTTGATGTCCTCGGTGCTGGCGAGTTGGCCGTCGAACTGGATGGCTTCGACTTCGACGGGCTTCTTGCGGAAGGTGGGCACGGTGTCTCCTCTGGTTGGGTGCCGGCCGCCGGGTGACGGCCGGGCAGCAGGTCAGGCGGGGGCGTTGAGGGCGGGGATGATGACGGTCACCCAGAGGCCGACGACGCCGCTGAGCACGAACAGGCCGATGACCACGAGGATCGCGAGGAGCGCCCAGTCGGTGATCCGGTCGGCGCGGCTCTGCTTGAGGTCGCTCATGCCGCCGCCTCCCCGGTCGTGGCAGCGGCGTCCGGGGTGTCGGCGCTCTCACAGGTCTCACAGGTCTCACAGGCGTCCGGGGCGCCTGCGCCACTGCCGCCTAATTTGCTGCTAGCTGCGCCGAAGTTAGGCGGAACCACGTCAACGAGCCGGCGGACGTCGGCGTGGATGGCGTCGACCTTGGTGTTGAGGCCGCTGATGAAGCTGTCGACTCGATCGATGAGGTCGCCGGGGATCTCCCACGCCTCGACAGGAAGCTGAGCCTTGGCGAGCTGCTCCTCCAGCTCGGCAACCCTCTCCGCCTCGCCCTTGTACTCCAGCCGCTCGGCCAGGCACTGGACGTAGACCTCGCCGAGCTGGTTGTACTCGCGGGCCAACCGCTCGTTCTCGGCCTCCAGCTCGGCGACCCGAGCGGTCAGCTCAGTGATGCGGACGCCGCAGTCCATGAGCTGCTGAATGTGTCCGTCGCGCTCGCGCCCGTAGGCGCCGCCGATGTCTGCGATGTCGCTCATCGCCCGCTCCCCCCGGTGCTGGTCGGGGTCGGGGTCCAGTCGGGGCTGTCGGTGCCGTCCTGGCCGGTGCCTGGGCAGTCGACGGGCGGGAAGATGCCGCCGGGGTTACGGACGTGGCGGCGCATCTTGCCGTCGCGGGTGATGGACAGGTGTCGGCGGCAGGTCGGGCAGTAGGCGCGCCGGTAGGTGTGGGGCTGGGTCATCGGGTCTCTCCCTCGGTGCAGGTGTGGGCGCCGGGTCCGCACTGGTCGTGCTGGCCGGTCAGCGCGGCGCTGAGCTGATCGAGGAGCCGGGCGGCGCGGTCCATCTCCCGGTCAAGGTCGACCGGCGCGACGCCGGTGGCGTGCATGTGGATGGCGCCGATGGTGGTGCGGAGTGCGGTGATGGCGTCGGGTTCGCTGTCGTGGTGGTGCCCGTGCGGCCTGTGCTGCTCGCCGTGGGCGGCCGAATCGGCCCGGGTGGTACCTCGGGTGGGGGTCGGCATGTTGATCTCCTTCTAGGACGTCTGGTCGGGC
The DNA here is from genome assembly GCF_014647915.1 of Pilimelia terevasa. Classification (GTDB taxonomy): domain Bacteria; phylum Actinomycetota; class Actinomycetes; order Mycobacteriales; family Micromonosporaceae; genus Pilimelia; species Pilimelia terevasa. The sequence continues at coordinate 74,733 of NZ_BMQC01000008.1, read as the reverse complement.
CAGGTGATGTGGAGCTGGGCGGTGCGGATGAGGTGCAGGAGTACGTCGGCGAGGCGGTGGTCGTTGAGGTCGAGGCAGGCGACCCGCGCGCCCGGGTAGTGGCGGATGGCGTCGCGGATGAGGCGCCGTGCCATGTCGTGGAGATGGCCCGTCCGCCCGCTGAGAGGGTCGCTGCCGCGCCGTTGGGCCGGAATGGTGGGACGGGTGGGGGTCATGGCCTTGCGGGCTTCCTGCGGGCGATGGCGGCCATCTCGGCGAGGACGCGGCGGTCCTGCCAGTCGTCGGGGGTCCACACCCGGGCGTCGCAACCGGCCTCGGCGAGCGCGTCCAGCCACGTCCGTTGGGCAGCAGACAGCCGGCCGCGGGCTGCTTTGAGTTCGCGGTAGAGGACGCCGCGGGCGCCGACGATGACCAGGTCGGGCCAGCCGGCGCCGTCCGCGGCGACGGGGGTCATCCACCGGCCGCCGACGAGGGCGGGTCGGAAGTGCGCGACGCGGAGGTGGAGGCGGGCGGCGAGGTCGAGGACGGCGGTCTGGAGGGTGGACTCGCTCATCGCGGTCAGGACGCGGCTGCTCATCGGACGTCCAGGGCGTCGAGGAGGGACATCTGCTGGCCGAGCGGCCGGTTCGACCAGAGGACCTCGGTCCTGTTCGCCCAGGTGCCGCCCTGACCGGTGGACGCGGCGATGGAGTGCCGGTCCCAGCCGGTGTACAGCTCCCGGTCGTACAGGTCGGAGGCGTACCCGGACAGGACGACCGCGGCGTGGCAGCCGTGCAGCGCCTCAGCGAGCTGCCGGTGGTCGACGTCGTCGCGCATTTCGTGCCGGTAGCCGCGCGCCTCGCGGACCGCGCCGAGGTACGGCGGGTCGACGTAGAGCAGGACGCTGGGGTGCTGGCCGTACTTGGCGATCAGGTCCAGCGCCGGCAGGCACTCCAGCGACACGTCCCGCAGCCGCTCGGCGAACGGTGCGATCCGGTCGACGTAGCCGTCCAGATAGGCCGGCATCGAGATCGAGGAGCCCTCAGGCTTGACGACGTGCCGCCACCCGGTCGCCAGCAGGTTCCCGGCGCGGCCCTGAGTGAGCTGAACCCAGACCCGGCGGGCACGCTCCAGGTCCGGCAGGTCGGCCGGCATGGCGTCGATGCGGCTGTCGCGGTACTCGGCGCGGGCGTGCGGCGTCCACCGGCACACCTCGCGCAGCTCCTCGCGCCGGTCGCGGAGCACCCGGAAGAACGCCACCAGGTGCTCGTCGAGGTCGTTGACGGTCTCGTGCCGCGACGGCGCCTTCGCGCCGAGGACGGCGAGGCTGCCGGCGTAGGGCTCGATGTAGTGGGCGTGGGCGGGCAGCAGCGCGGCGATGGCCGGGCCGACGGTGATTTTCCCGCCGAAGTACGGGATCGGGGGGCGGAGGGCGACGGTCACGGCTTCTCCTTCGGTGCGGTGGCGGTGGGCTTGGTGCGGCAGTTGTTGGCGCAGCGGCGGGTGACCAGCCACAGCGGGCCGTTGCAGCGGGTGCAGGGGGGCGGGGTGGGCGGCTTGGCGGGTGGGCGGCTCATGCGTCGGCTCCGATGAGGAGGAGCCACTCGGTCCAGATGCCGTCGATGCGGATGAGGCCGGCAGCGGCGGGGTCGTGGCAGGCGCCGCGCTGGCGGTGGGCGTCGAACAGGTCGACGTCGGCGAAGCGGGCGCGGCAGGTCGGGCAGGTCGCGGCGGTCAGGGTGGCGGTCATCGGCGGGCCTCCCGGTCGGTGCGGGCGCGCTCCAGTGCGCGGGCGTGGATTTGCTCGGAGCGGGTCAGCGGGCGGGCCGGCTCGGGCTCGGGGCGGGGCTGGAGGGCGGCGCGGCAGAGGGCTGCGCCGCGGTGGGCGCGCTCGACGCGGGCGGCGTGGTCTTCGGGGGTCACCACTCGGTCACGACCTCGCGGATCGGCTCCCCGTCGAGGACGACCAGGCCGCTGCCGTCGATCAGGCGCTCGGCGAGCGGGTCGCCGTACCGCTCGGCGAGGGAGTCGAACGCGGCGGCGGAGTCGGCGGGGGTGTTCGCGGTAACGATCAGGCGCCGCTGGTTGCCACACCGCTCGTCGACGATGTGCTGGAGCTGCTCCAGCCACCAGTCGGTGACCCGCTCCCGACCCAGGTCATCAAGGAGCAGCAGGTCGCAGTCCAGGGCGTACTGGAGGGCGAAGGGCTCGCCGTCGGGCTTGAGGGCGGCGGACAGGCCAAGGGCGGTGCGGGCGACGACCCAGGCACCGCGGGTGGCGGCGTCGTTGGTGATCGCGTACGCGGCGGTGGTCTTCCCGGTGCGCGACGGGCCGGCGATGACCAGGGCGCGGGGGCCGCGGTCGAACCAGGCGGCGATCTTGCCGTCGGCGGTCTGGTCGGCGCGCAGCTTGGTGTAGCTGGCGTCGGCGTAGCGGGCCTGCCGGTGCTTGACGTAGCCGGCGTTGCGGTTGGCGGCGCGGCGGGCGCGCATCGCGGCGACCCACTCGTCGCCGACGAGGTCGTGGATCGGGTCGCGGGCCGACATCGTGGACGCGCCGGCCTGGCCTCGGCGCTGGCCGGGTGCGGTGAACTCGGTGAAGGCGTGACCGATGCGGGTCGGTTCGGTGCTGGTCATGCGGACGCTCCAGTGCGGCTGGCGATGATGGCGTTCTTGCCGCCGGCGTACGGGTTGCGGCGGGCGCGTTCTTCGTCGGTCTGGTCGTTGTGGAAGCGGTTGGCGCCGGTCATCGGCCCGCGGGCGGCCGGGCGGGCGCGCTGGTCGTCGGCGGCCTTACGCATCCAGTTGCGCCAGGTCGCCACCCAGTCGGTCTTGGTGCCCTTGGCGCCGCCGATGCCGGTCCAGTAGTCGGTGAACCGCTCGTGCTCGCGCCGGCCGTCGATGCCGGGGCAGTTGGCGACGAACCAGGTCTTCATCTCGTCGGTGACGGCGAAGCCTTCGGGCAGTCGCGTGGCGCGCTTGCGCGCTGCGCCGCTTGCGGCGCTAACGCTCTTATTACTTCCGTAGGAAGTACGGGTCGGGTCGGGTCGGGTCGGGGGGACCGTGACTGACGGGTCCGTCACGCCGTGACGCACGCCGTGACTACCGCCGTGACCAGGGCCGATTTGAGCGTCAATGTCCGTGGGCGACGGCAGGGACGCGTCGCCGTCGATGGAAGGTGCGGCGGTCGCGGTGGACTCGGGCGCCTCCTCAGAGGGCACTCTCACGTCGTCGTGGTCGACGGCCTCTGCACCTCGCTCGTGACTCACGCCGTGACGGTTGCGTGACTCGCGAGCCGCCCTGGCCCGGTCCCGGGCGCGCTGCTGACGATCGGCTGCCGCCGCCCGGTCGGCCAACACCCGATCCTTCGAGGGCTGGTGGCTGGACCACTCGTGGAACTGCCAGCCCTCCTCGCCGCCGCGGACCGTCCGCTCCCACAGGCCAGCGGACTCCAGGCGCTTGGCGAGATCCCCACCGTGGATGGGCGCCAGGTACTCCAGGACGTCATCGGGTACCCAGCCGTCAGTGAGTTCGTCGGACGCCCACGAGCCGGCCACGGCCCAGAGGCCCATCGCGGCCATGCCCTCCAGGGACATACCGACGCGGATCCGCTTGCGGTGCTTGTGGAGCCCGTCATCCACCTTGAACCAGGTCATCGGTCCTTCTCTCGGCTGTACTGGTCTGTGCTGGTGGGTGCCGGCCCGCCCCGCGGGGAAGTGCGGGGCGGGCCGGCTGCTCTCACTCCCGGCGCCGGCCGCCGCCGATGGGTGGGCTGAACCGCTCGACGGCGACCTCGTCGGCGAGCGCCGCGGCGTCGCGGGTGGCCCAGGCGGTCAGCTCCCGCCATGGCCGGTCGGTGGGGACGGCGGCGGCGAGGACGAACAGCAGCGCGTACCGGTCCTCGGCCGACGGCACGGCGTGCTCCAGCCAGATCGCGTTCTCCGCCGGCCCGTCCTCCCGGACGCGGGCCACGAGCTGGGCGGCGATGCGGGCGAGCCGGTCGACGCCGGCACCGGCGTGGGGGTCGGCGAGCGCCGCCACGTACTGCTGCCCGGCCGGGGTGAGGGTCCAGGAGCGGGCGGCGCGGACCTGGGGGCGCTGGCCGCACGGGTCGCCCTCGGCGATCAGCTCGGCCAGGTACAGGGAGCGGATCAGGTCCCGGTCCACCGGCAGGGTCCGGTCGTCGCGGTAGCTGACGCTGCGGTTGGGTGCGGTGAGCGAGTAGTAGACGCGGCCGGCGGCGACCGCGATCAGCAGCTCGGTCTGCGTGCGCTTGAGGACGGCGGTCACGCGGTCACCGCCTCGGCGCGCTGGGCTTCTACGGCCTGAATGACGGCCTCTCGGTCGATGCCGTGGCGGTCCATCCAGTCGTCGAGCCACTCGGCGATCTGCTCGCCCTTGCCGTCGTGGGCGTCCTGGATCAGCTCGGCGGCGTCGTGGCTGTCGGGCCACAGCAGGGCGTTAAGCGCGCAGGCGGCGGTCCACGTGTTGCAGGCGGCGCGCACGGTCATCCCGCGGGCTTCGATCGCGTCGGGGGTCCAACTGCCGCCGACGAACGCCTGCATGTGGAGGGCGTACGCCTCGACGGTGTAGTGGGCGGCGAGGCGCTTCAGGTCGGGCTCGTCGCCTTCGGCGGCGGGGGCGAAGCGGTGGACGATCTCGGCGGTCACAGGGCACCGCCGGCGGCGAGGAGGTCCAGGAGCTGGGTGGCGGTGTTGGCCAGGCCGCCGCGGTGCTCGGCGGTGAGCCAGGGGTTGGCGTCCTCGGCGGCGGCCAGGTCCAGACCGTCGGCGACCGCCTTGACACCGGTGCGGAGGCGGTCGACCTCGGCGCGGGCGTCGGTCAGTGCGGCGAGCAGGTCGGTCACGTCCTGCCGGGCGGCGGCGATGAACTCGGCGTCGGGCTGGCGCAGGCCGCGGATGTCGGCCCGGTACACCCGCTCGTCGGCCCGGCTGGTCGCGTCCGGGGCGACCTGGTAGATCGGGACGTCGGCGGCTTTGACCTGGCCGGTGTCGCCGGCGTGGTCGTAGAACACCGGCTGCGCGTCGCGCATCCCCCAGCGAACGAACCGCATGATGTACAGCCGGCCGCGGTCGGGGGTGCCCAGGAATACCTGGTGGTTGTCGGTGTTGCCGAACCACTGCCACGGGCCGGGCGTGGCGGCGCTGTCGCGCTGCTTGATGGCGTCGATGTCGATGGGCATGTCGATGGGCATGGGTCAGTCCTCCAGGCGGTGGTGCGGGATGTGGACGGGGAAGCCGGCGTGCAGCCAGCGGTGGGCGCGGACCCGGGCGGCCTCAACCCGGCCGACCGCGCGGGGGCGGCTGGTGGCGGGGCGGCCGTCCAGGGGCAGGGGGACGGTGTCGGCGCGCATCGCGGCGAGCTGGTCGGCCCAGGTCTCGTCGCCACCCGGGTGGTCGTCGGGCTCCATGGCGTCGAGCAGGTGCTCGATCAGGCCGATCACCGGGTCACGCCCCAGACGCGGGCGACGATCGCCCACCACTGCGCGTCGATCTGGTCCTGGTCGGCGTCGGCCGCCCCGCAGGGGGTGAGCGCGGCGACCGCGAGCGCCTGGAGCACGTGCTGGTCGAAGTCACTCATCGCCGGCACCGGCCCGTCGTGCGGACTCGATCAACTCGACCGCGTCGGCGCGGGCGCCCAGCCACCAGTTCGTGATGGCGGCGGTGACCTGCACGACGATCCAGGTGGCGACCGCGGACACGGCTAGGCCGAGGGTGATGGAGACGGTGACGGCGGCCCACCACGGCAGGTCGGCGATCATCGGCCGGACCCCATCCACTGGGCGGGGACCCGGCGGCCACCGGCGGGCTGCCCCTCAACCTGCTCGGGCAGCGGCGGCGGGAACGGCTCCCGGTTGGGGCAGAGGCGCTGGACGAGCCAGGCTCGCTCTCGGCGGGTAAGGTGTCGCATGATCGATCTCCTTCGGATTGATCCCAGAGCCCTCGCCGGTTGCATCGGTGGGGGCTCGTCCATGTGGTCAGTGCTGGTGCCAGGCCAGGGCGGTGAGGCACCAGCCGGCGAAGGTGAACAGCGCGGCGACGATGAGCAGGCCGAGCAGCCAGTCGAGCCAGTCGTCGGGGTTGCGGTCGCCGCGGCGGTGGGTGGTCATCGCGGCACCACGACCGCGCAGGCGGCCAGCAGGACGAGCGCGGCGAGGGTGAGCAGGACCCCGCGGGAGGTGACCTTGCGGCGACGGCGGGTCATCGGATACCGACGATCCGCAGCAGGCCCAGGGCCAGACCCAGGGCGATGCTGAGGTGGCTCATCGGGCGGCCTGCACGATCCGGCGGACGAGGTCGACCTCAGCCAGGTACTGGTCCGTCGAGACGCCGGTGCAGCTCTCCACGACCATCAGCAGCAGGACGACCATCTCGTCCTCGCTGGTCAGGCCGGTGCCGGTCACCTTCAGGTCGAAGTCCTTGGTGCCGTCGTCGCACGGGACCCGGCGGATGGTGATCTCGGGCATCTCGACCGGGTCGGTGGTCGGGCTGTTGTCCTTCGGCGCGACGGGGCCGTTCGGGATTCCGTACGGGTTGTCGGGCGTTCGGCAGGTGCGGTTTCCGCTGTTCATGGCGTGGTCCTTCCGTTGGCTGGTGGTGGGGTGTGGGCCGTCCCGCCTGCCCGCCCGACGTGTTGGGTGACGGCGTGGTGGGCGGGACGGCCCGGGCTCCTCACGCCCTCCGCGATCTCCGCGCGGTGAGCGGGAGGGCGACTCAGGCGCCGATCGCGGCGGGGAACATCTGCTGCCAGGCGGCGTCGAACAGGCCGCGGTCGGCCTCCGTGTACGCCTTCACCCGGCGGGTCGAGCCGTTGATGAACCGGTCGGCCATGTCCGGCTCCCGGTCGTGCTTGGCCACGTACAGGCCCTTGATCGCCTTGCCGAAGCGGGAGGCGTAGGGGCGGGCGGCGTCCTCGGTCATGCCGCGCTCGGCGAAGTAGTCCGAGACGGTCAGCGGCCGGCGCGCGGGGTCGATCTCGGGGGCCTCGCCGAGGGCGCGGGCCAGGACGATGCGGGCCTTGGCCTCCAGGTAGTCCGGGGCGATGACACCGGAGAGGGTGGCGATGATCCGGGCCTGCGCGTCCAGGTCCGGGCCGGGCAAGGCGACCGTGGCGGCCGGGGCCTCGTAGCGGCCGGTCTTGCGAATGGCGGGCAGCACCTCGTGGGTGATCCACCGCTTGAACGCCTTGGCCTCCGGCTTGCGGCTGCGCAGGATCAGCGAGTACAGGCCCGGCTCGTTGACGACGTTGGTGTCCAGCTCGCGGCCGGACCCGTCATTAGTGGTGACGGGTACCCGCAGCACCTCGTCGTCGTCCAGGTAGGTGACCGCCTGGCGGGCGTTGCCGATGCCGAGGGCCGCGCACACGTCCACGGCGACGAAGTGCGGCTCACCCTCGATCAGGACGCTGCGGAGCTCGGCGCCGGTGGCGGGGAAGTTGAAGGTGGTCAGGTCGGTGCTCATGCGGCGGTACTCCTGACGAGTCGAGGTGCGCCAGCGGCGAGCGGCCCGTTCAGGGCGGGCTCCGAGCCGGCGGCGAGGATGGCGGCGATGTCCTGTGCGGTGAAGCGGACGAGCTTCCCGCCGGGCAGCCGGGTGTGCGGGATCTCGCGGGCGGCGACTCGGGCGCGGACCCAGGCCGGGGAGACGCCGAGGAAGTCGGCGAGCCCGTCGATGTCCAGCGGCTTGTCCATCAGGCGGCCCGCTCGAAGAGGACCTCGACGGTGGTGTCGAGGTCGCTCGCCATGCGGAGAGCCAGACCGAGGCTTGCGCCGCACCTGCCAGAGCGGATGTCGAAGAGGTGCTGTCGACTGATGCCGTGGATGGCGGCGAGGTCGACGACCTTCTTCCTCTGGACCTTGGCTGCGGCGAGTGCGTCGTAGACATCGACCCGGAGGCGGGTGGTTCGCGCGTCGCGTCCCGGAGACGCTGCGATGCGTTGTGGCGTCGCTTTCATGAGAGCCACACTAAGCGTCGCCACAACGCGACGCAAGGTTTCGTCGCCATTTAGTTACGCCCTCACCCTTTCGGCGTACCGATGATCGCTAGTACGGTGCGCTGGAACGTCGCTACTTGACGACAGAGAGGGAGGTCGGAGCGGTGTCCACCACAGCAACGCGCTATCGAGGCGCAGACATATGGCGACCCGTCGGCCCCATGCTGAACGACGCCAGTACGCGACGCATGGCGCCGTATACACGCTGGTCAGTGGCCGGGTACCGTGCGCCTATGGGCGACACAGGCGGCGGCAGCGAGACCTGGGCTGACTACCTACAGCGCATGACGAAGCGCCCCGGGTGGAGCGTCGCCAAGCTCGCCAGAGAGTCAGGAATCCACCGAGGGTCGATCTTCAAGTGGATCTCGGGCGACCGAGGCATGACCGTCGCCAACGTCGTCACGATTGCGAAAGCACTTGGCGACGATCCGGTGAATGCCCTCCGTGCTGCCGCCGGCATCGCCGCTGGTAGCAGCGACGACGAGGAGATCAACTTGGTCATGACGGACCCTCGCTTGACGGACTGCATCAAGGAGCGCATCGTCAGCCTGATCCTCGACCGGCGCGCGCGCGAACGGGCCGCGTCCCTGGAGGAGACGCGGCGGATGATCGAGCTGCTGGGGCCGTCTGGTGTGGGTTGAGAGGAACGGCCCGACCTACCGGATCCGGGATGTCGTCGCCGGCAAGAAGGTCACGCTGGAGGCCGGCTACCCCACCAAGACCTCCGCCAAGAAGCGCATGACCGCCCTGCGCGCCGACCAGCTCCGCGGCGACTTCATCGACCCCCGCGGCGGGAAGATCCTGCTAAACAACTGGATCGACTCCTACTGGCCGTCGTACGAGTCCACGCTGAAGCCGTCAGCGCGCCGGTCGGAGGAGTCGCGGGTCCGCATCCACATCCGCCCCCTGCTCGGCGCACTCCCCCTGGCCGAGATCGGTGACCTGACGGTGCAGCAGTTCGTCCACGACATCGGCGCCGGCGTGCCTGACCCCCAACGCGAGGGGAAGTGGCTACGGCGGCCCCTCTCCCCCAAGTCCGTCCGCAACGTCCACGCGATCCTGCACAAGCTCCTCCAGGCCGCCGTCGGCCAGCGGTACCTGCGTCTCAACCCGTCGGCCGGCTCGGCGATGCCCCCGCGGGTCCACAAGGAGATGCGGTTCCTCACCGCCCCGGAGATCGGCCGCCTGCTGGCCGCCTGCTCGGGCGAGTACCAGCGGTGGCGGCCGTTCGTGCTGCTCATGCTGGCGACGGGCCTGCGGTACGGCGAGGCGACCGGCCTGCGGGTCGGTGACGTGGATGTCCTGGCCGGCAGCCTGACCGTGTTGCGAACCCGCCACGAGGTCGACGGTGGGGCGTACCTGTTCACGGAGCCGAAGACGTCCAGCTCCCGGCGAACCGTGGTGTTCCCGACGGAGGTCGCGGACGAGTTGGCCGGGATGGTCGCGGCCAAGGACCGCGGGGACGCGCTGTTCGCGATGGATGACGGCACGCCGATGACCCGGAACTTCCGGCAGCGGATCTGGTTGCGGGTCCGCGAGCGCGCAGGGCTGGACGGGCTGCGCCTGCATGACCTACGGCACACGCACGCCGCGGTCCTGATCTCGGCCGGCACTCCCCTGACGGCCGTGCAGCGGCGACTCGGGCACTCGTCGATCCGGGTGACGTCCGACCTTTACGGGCACCTGATGCCAGAGGTCCACGACAGCATCGTGTCGGCGGTGTCAGCGATGCTGCCCAAACAGCGCGAAGCAGCCCCCACGCCGGCGGCGGCGTAGGGGCTGGCTAGGGGGATCGAGGTAGATTCAGGTAGTCATGGCTGGCGCTAGTTAGCGTTGGCTAGCAGGTCAGGCCAGCTATCACCCCTCTGACCAGGGGTTTTAGCTGGGTTCGAATCCCACACCCTCCGCCGGTTCCGCCCCCGGTCGGACCACCCCAGACTGAGATCGCAGGGCGCGGAGCGGGTTCACCGCCGCGGCGCCCGCCGCGTGACCGGAGGATCCATGAACAGGCCCCAGGCCCTCGTCGTCGCCGCGATCGCCGTCGGCGCCTTGCTGCTGTGCGGCCTCGGCTCCGCGGCTGCCGGCGTCGGGTGGTACTACTTCGTCCGCGAGGACCCGGGCGTCACCGCCTGCAAGGCGCTCGCGGCGGGAGCGGCGGCGCGGCGCCCGCCGACCTCCGCCGAGACCACCGAGATCGTGAATGAGCTTCTCGACTCCCGGCACGAGGACCTGCGGGCGGCGGGGCGCAAGCTGCGCGTCGCGCAGGCGGGCGGACTGGCCGGCCTGGCGGTCGGGCTCGGCGCCGCGATCGACATCGTGGCGGCGTGCGGCGCCCACGACGTACCCCTCGCGCGCCCCTGGGGCTGATTTCCCCGACCCCCTTCCGATCGAACACGTGTTCGATAGACTCGCCGGATGGATCTTCTCGTCCACTGGTGGAACGGCCACTTCGACGCGGCCGCGCGGCGCGACATCTTCGTGCGCCGGCGCGGCGACCGCCACGTCGTCGAGGTGCGCGTGGCCGCGACGGGCGAGACCTCGACCACCACCCACCACTGCGCCTGGGAGGCCGTCACGGCCGCGCGGGCGCACCTGGTCCCGCTCTCGGAGTGGTCGGACGTGACCGACGCGCACCGGTTGGCGTACCCGCAGCGGACGCGGTCAGCCGAGGTCGGGGCGCAGGCAGCAGCCGGAGCAGACCTTGGGCGCGGGGAGCGTGAAGGCCAGGCAGCAGGTCCGCCGCTGGACCGCCCAGGAGCCGTCGGGCGCCTGCGCCACCGCCACGAGGTCGGCGACGCCGAGCGCGCCGAGCAGCGCGTCGAGGGTGTCGCGGATGGTCCCCGGCAGGACCTCGGCGGCGCCGAGCACGCCGTACGCGACGCCGGAGGCCAGTGAGCCGAGCAGGGTGCGGCCGCTGATCCGCACCTGCCGGCGGAGCTGCCCGATCACCGGGTCGACGTGCGCGGTGCGCAGCGTGTCGCGCAGGGCGGCCAGGAGCGCGGCCTCGTCGGCGACGACGGTGACCGCGTCCGGCGCCGTCACGGCCAGCGGGTCGCTGGGCAGGACCGCCACGGCCGTACCGCGGCGCAGCCCGACCTGCGGGACCAGTTCGCCGGTGTCGAGTCCGACGAGCACGTCGGCGGGGCGCATCAGCGGCACCTGGCGCGCGTACGCCCAGCCGAGGACGGCGGGCAGCGCCAGCCAGTACCCGTAGGACTTCCACGCCAGGGCCACAGCCGCCGCGGGGGCGGCGTCGAAGCGGCGGCGGCTGGTCTCCACGAGGTCGGCGATGCGGGTGCCGTCGGCCAGCGCCGTCGCCGGTACCCAGCCGGGGTGACCCTCGTCGACCGTGAGGTGCGGGGCGAGCCCCAGCGGCGCACGGGTGCGGGCTGCCGCGGCGAGGACCTCGCGGACGGCGGCGAGCGGGTCGGGCAGGCCGGCGCGGGCCGGCGGCACCGCGTGGCGCGACGCTACTGTGTGCACGTCGACCACCTCCTGCGCGCGCCGCGGGGGCGCGGATCGAAACGGGTGGAGCGGGGCGGGCAGCCGCCAGCGACAGGGTGGTGTGCGGGCCGGTGGACCCGCGTCCGGCCCGACCGCACCGGAGTTCCTGAGTTCGCGTACCTCGACATCCGCCGCCGTCGGACCGGGGCCGGACCCCCGGCTGCGCGCGCGGTGCCCCCGACTCGCCGCGCCGCCGGGCGTACCGGACGCAGGTGCGCCGGACAGAGGCGTACCGGACGCCTGCGCACCGGACAGGTGCGTGCCGGACGGGTGCCTACCGGACGGGCGCGGGTCGCGGCGGGACCGCCACCACGCTAAGGCTAGCCTAACTAACTTGATCACATTCCACCGGCCGCCGGGCGGTTGTCAAGAGAACTGTCGGTAAGGCGCACATACCCCCGCTCGACGTACTCAGGCGTCAGACTGAAGCGGTTCCGCGACGACACCGAGAGGCCCGACCGCATGTCCACCCGCCCGCCGGGCGGCGCACCCGCCGCCGCGCCCACCGACGGCGCCGCCGGGCGGGCGGACGCGGCGGCCGCCGCGTTCGCGGGAGAGCTGGGCCGCTGGCGGCGCACGCGCGGCCTGAGCAAGAAGCAGCTCGCGGCGCGGATGCGGTTCGACCCCTCGTACGTCAGCCACATCGAGAGCTGCCGGCACCGGCCCACCGCCGACTTCGCCCGCCGGGCCGAGGCGGTACTGCTGAGCGCGGGCGCCATCTGGCGCCACTTCGAGGCGTACGCGCGCCTGCGCCGGGCCACCCCCGGACCGACGCCGGCCGGCCCGCCGTGGCTGCCCCCGACCGCCGGCCTGGTGATCGAACGGGAGCTGACGAGCCTGCACTTCGACGGCCGACGGTACCGCTGCACCGTGCGCCGCGCCCTCTACAACGCGGGCGCGGACCCGGTCACCCGGTTCGCGGTCCGGGTCGGCCTCGCCACCGCCGACGCCGCGCCCACCGCGGAGTCGCTGCGCGCCCGCGTCACCTCGACCACCGACGGCCGGCGGCGACCCGTCCGCTGGCAGCCCAGCGCCGCGGACGTCGCCGCGGCCGAGGCGTGGCTGGTCTTCGAGGACGACGACGGCACGTACCCGATCCTGCCCGGCACCCGCGCCACCCTCGACTACACGGTCACCGCGACCGCCGCGCAGGCCGGCCCCTGGCTGCGCCGCACCGTCCGGCTGCCGACCGGCCGGCTGGCGATCGACCTGGACCTGCCCGGCGCGCCCGACGTCCGGGGTACCGGCACCTCACCCGTGGCCGGCCCGACGGCGCTGCGGCTGTCGACGGAGGCGCTCGGGGACCGCACCCGGGTGCGGTGGAGCGCCGACAACCCGCCGCTGCAGGCGCGCTACCGGCTGGACTGGCGCTTCGCCGGCCCGCCGATCCCCCGCCAGCGGCTCACCACTCGGTGAACGCGTCGTACCGGATCCGCGTCGAGGGCACCCGCAGCTCGCTGAGCGTCCGCATCGTGCCCCGGACCATCGGCGCCGGCCCCGACACGAAGAAGTCGTGCTCGGCCCACGGCCCGTAGCGGGACATCACCTCGTTGACGTGTCCCCGCTCGCCGGTGAACGTCTCGTCCTCGCTGCACGAAGGGACCACCGACAGCCACGGGTAACGCGCGGCGAGCTGGGTCAGCTCGTCCAGGTGGTACAGGTCGTCGCGGTCGCGCGCGCCGAGGAAGACGTGCACCCAGCGGGTGCGGTTGTAGGTGGTCAGCTCGTCGATGAGGGCCTTGATCGGCGCCAGCCCGGTACCGCCGGCCACGCAGACGATGTCGCGCGCCGACCGCCGGTCCAACACCATGTCGCCCATCGGCGCCGCCAGCCGCAGCGGGTCCCCGGCCCGGAGCCGCCGCACCAGCGCGCCCGACACCCACCCGGCGCCGAGTGCCCGGACGTGGAACTCCAGCAGGTTGTCCCGGCGCGGCGCGTTCGCCACGGAGTAGGCGCGCCACACGCGCGGGTGGTACTGGCTCTCCAGGCTGACGTACTGCCCGGGCCGGTAGTCCAGCGGGGTGGACGTGCGGCAGGTGAACACCGCCATGTCCCGGCCGTACCGCTGGTGCGCGACGACCTCGGCGTGCCAGAAGGGCGGGTTGTCGTCCTCCGCCGCGCCGGCCTGCATCTTGCGGGCGATGACGGCGTACGCGTCCTTCCACGCCTGCTCGTACTCCCAGCCCCACTGCTCCCCGGCGAACGTCCGCAGCGCCTCCACCAGGGCGGCGCCGACGACGTCGTAGTGCGCGCCGACCACCTCGAACTTGCGGTGGTCGCGGCCCAGTGCCCGCAGGTAGCTGTCGAACTGCTCCGGGTCCTCCAGGGTCTGCACGGCGTGCACGATGGCGCCGAGCAGGCGCGCGCGCTGTACGTCCATGTGGACGGGGAACAGGTCCCGCAGGCGGGGGTCGGTCAGGAACAGCCGGGCGTAGAAGTAGCCGGCGACCTTGTCCTGCTGGTCTTCGACGAGGGCCCAGCTCTCCTTCAGTAGCCGCGACAAGTTGCCCATGAGCATCCCCTTACCGTGACGGTCCGCTCGCTCGCGCGAAGTGCCGAGATACCGATGGCGGCTGGTGTACCCCTGTTCTCCACGCAGTCACCTACATTGCACGCTCCGTCAGGGTGCCGCATCGCTCCGTGTCGCATCGCACAGGCTGTGCGATGGAAGTTGCGTGTCGGGGTCCCGGGGCGCAACACCCTCCCGTCCGAGTACGTACCGCCGCAGTTCAGCATCCACATTCGACCGTGTCTGCGGGCAGATATCAACCTGTACCGACGACCGACGCGACACGCCGATCTACTGCCGCTGAACGCGCTCACTCAATCACTCGTAGTGACCAATACGGCGGGCCGCGCGGGGCCTGGCTCCGGCCTTTCGGCCATGGAGTTGGCGGACCGGACGGCAGCGAGGTTCCCGGCCGGTCCGGGGCACCGCACCGGTCGGGCCTGCGGACCGCACCTCCGGGGGACGGAGGGCTCGAAGGGTGAGCCGCGGGGGGGTGACGCGCTTTGCCCGGCGACGGAGCTGACCTGTAGGCTCCGGAGCGGTGGTCCGCAACGGCCATCGGGGGAGACTTCGCCTAGTCTGGTCTATGGCGCCGCACTGCTAATGCGGTTGGGGTTAACCGCCCCTCCCGGGTTCGAATCCCGGAGTCTCCGCGGTCCGGGACGGCATGTATGCTTGTCCGGCACCTGCGCCCGTAGCTCAATGGATAGAGCATCTGACTACGGATCAGAAGGTTAGGGGTTCGAGTCCCTTCGGGCGCGCAACGATCAAGGCCGTGACCTGCGGAAACGCAGTCCACGGCCCGTGTTGTCTCTCCACTGTGGGGCTTTGGTTGCTCCTGTGCTGCTCCCCCGACGGAACACACCCAAGGTGACCCACCAACTACGTGAAGCATTGTTACTGTGAGTGTCGGATGTTGTTTTCGTCACCCATTCGAGTACCGCCCCATCGCGGCGCGTTCATCGGCGTGTAGCTGGCTCGGTGAGGGGTTTCGTGCTGCCGACTGCTGGGGCTGGACCGGCCATGTAAGCGGCGATGGGTCCCGGGGGGGTGGGTTGCCGGTGCTTCGGCTGTGGGGATGCGCGACGACTCGATCCGCGGGTGGGCCGGGCGCAGGGTAGGGGCTGGACGGGTTCGAGTCGACCGCCAAGTGTGGGAGCGACACGACACCACGCCCTCTGAAGGTGTTTGATGGTGAGGTGGTGTCGATGAGCCGGCCCTCCAGCGAAGACGCCCTTGCCGCCGGCGGTGGCGATGGTGCCGCAGTCGCAGCGCTACGCGATGCCGAACGGCAACTCCAACACGCCCAGCTCACCTCGGACGTGGCCGTGTTGGATCGGTTGATCGATGACCGGCTCGTCTTCACCGGCCCCGACGGCGCCCCGTACTCCAAGGAAGACGACCTTCACCTCCACCAGTCCGGCCAACAGTCGATGACCCGGGTGGACGAAGAAGACCTCACCGTCTTGGTGGTCGGCGACACTGGCATCACCTGGTTCCTCGGCACGCTGGAAGGCACCCTCGACGGCGAACCCTTCCACGCCCGGGTCCGCTACACCCGCACCTGGACCCGCACCCAAGACAACCGGTGGCGCCTGATCGCCGGACACGTCAGCAACACCACCCCACACACCCCCACCGGGCCGCGACAGACGGCAGCCGGCCCGGGCACCGAGACCACCACGGTCACCGAGACTGGCTAAAATTTGTCTGGTGGACAACGTGTGAGATGAGGACTTCGCGCCCTCCAACGCCGCCCGCAACACCCTGCGCTGGGCCCAACAGACGGGCGCAACAACCTTGGGCGAAGCCTACGACCTGCTCGAACAATTCGAACTCAGCAACGACCTACCCGAAGTCCTCGGCCACGACGACACCATCGAAGAGATCCGAGAAGAACTCGACCACGGCATCCAAACCGCCGGACCAGACGCGCTACTGGACACCCTGCTCTAGCCCGACACCCCGTCATCGGAACGCGCGTCGCGGCAGTTGATTTATCCTTTGCCTCGGGCTTTCCGGATCGGGATGATCGGTCCATGGGTCTCTCGCATGCAGGACGTGTGGATTCAGCGACGCCTCGACGCGCCAGTCTTGAGGACGCCCCGGCGGTCGCGGAGGTTCTCCTCCGGTCCCGGCGAGCCGCGGTCGACGCCATCCCGCCCGCGGTGCACTCCGATGCCGAAGTGCGAGATTGGATCCGCACCGTCGTCATTCCCGAGCGGGAGGTGTGGTTGGCGGAGGACGCCGACGGCCGGCCGCTGGGGGTGCTGGTCCTGGACGGGGAGTGGGTGGACCAGCTCTACATCGAGCCGGCCTTCACCGGCATGGGGCTGGGTTCGCGTCTCATCCAGCTCGCGAAATCCCGCCGGCCGGCCGGCCTCCAACTCTGGACGTTCGTGACCAACACCGCAGCGCAAAGGTTCTACCTACGCCACGGCTTCACCGTGGCTGAAACGACCGACGGCTCCGGCAACGAGGAAAAAGCCCCAGACATCCGCTTCATCTGGGCAGCTTTGTAACCGTCAACGCGACCACTCGCATCTAGGACGCGCGACCAGCGGCAGATGAGCGCAGCTGATCTTGGTGGAGCGTAGCCTGAATGCGAATCAGAACGGTGCGGGGCCGCTACCGGTGAGTGTCACTAGGATCTGCGTCGCGAGCAGCTTCCGGACGCCGGTGACGGACACCGACCCGATCTGGTCGTACGGCAGTTCCAGGGAAAGCCCCTCGCTAGCGTTGCGGATGTCCGCGCTGGTCTGGTCCGGACGGAACGTGCCACCCCAGCCCTCGATACCTCCGCGCTGATTGGTGCTGAGCGAAGCCGTGCCGGACACCTGGGTGCCGCCGGCGAGGGTCAGCCTCGCCGGACCGGAGTAGGTCGTCATGATGGGCAACGGTAACCGGGGCTCCCGCAGCATTGCGGCCCACCCGTGGGTGATCTGGCCAGCGTCCGACCCCCGCCTGGACGAATATTCGATGCACGACGGCCCCAGTGGCAGCGCGCACGTTCGGCGGCAGATGCGTGCGCCTCCCTGACCTTGGGTTTGATGTGCGGCCGGCGGCGAATCTGTGCGTCGTACGGCTCCTGGCACGCTGGTTTCGACAGGTGGAAGCGATCTCACCAATACACGACACGGTCACATCCACAGCACGCCATCGTCCTCGTGCTCACGTACGCGAAACGCGATCATCCGGCGCAACAAATCGCCCGGCACAGGTTGGCCGTATGGGAGTTTGACCGTGCCCTTACCGGTGGCGAAGCCGGCGAGCTGGGCATCGAACCCCTCGCGAGTGCTGGGCGTGAACGCGACGCTTGCGTGTCTAGCGTGACCACTGACCATAAAGAGGATCGTTCCGGAGAGGTGCACCCACGCCGGATAACCCCACTTGATCGCCTCGCTCGCCTCCGGAACCGCCTCGTGGGCCAGTGCCCGCACCTGCTCAAGCAGCTCGCGGCCCGGTCCGGTGAAGCCGTCGATGTACTCGTCGACCGTCTGAGGTCTGGCCATGGCGCCAGTGTGGCACGCCCTGCCCGGCTCAGCGCCCGCAGTGAGCGAGGCGTGCCGGGTTCACATGCGGTTTCAGCTCACCGGTTGACGGTCTTGACGGACATCCGGATCTCGGCAGAGTCGGACGTCTGGGCGCCTGCCCGAACGCGCGCGTCGCGGCATGAGAGTTCGTGGTGTACTCCGGCCTCCTCGAAGAAATGGCCTGTGGCGCAGCGTCCGCCTATAGACTCCCAGAATGAGCAGAAGCTGGGAGTGTAGTGCATGAAATTGCAGAATCGATTGACAGCCCGCACTGGCGAGATTGGTCACAACCTCCATGACCGCATGCGCAGCGGATATTCTCCGTACGATGTAGGTGCTGCGGCGCGGGATATGGCCGCCTTATGGGAGTCGAGTCTCAAGAAGGCCCAGCCGCAGTGGTCCTCCATGCACCTGAAGGGCATCGTTGAGGAACTGCGCAAGCTTGGATGGACCGCTCGTGCCGTGGACGCTTTGGATTCCTTGAGAGATGTCGCGAACGAAGCGAAGCACGACCCGAGCGTCACAGCAAATGCTACCGACGTTTTGAATTGGATCGAGACACTGGGCGGTGCCGTCGCAGATCTGCCGAAACTTGTTCCCGGCCTCCAGGCGGTTGATATTGAGCAACGGCAGAGATATATGATCTGTGCCGTCTATGACTTTTTCACGCAAGGCGAAACGCAGTTTACTTTCCTTTCTGCCACGCCGGAAGATACCTGGCAGACAGCGATTGAGATTGAATCGTTCCAGGTCGAAAGTAGTGTGGAGAAAGCAATCCGCGCCAAGCTGGAGTCCCTTCAAGGATGGACGTACTCGCCGTCAGATTTCGAGAATTTCGAAAATTCGCTGCGGGAATCGGACGAGGAGCTATTCAAAATAGCGACATTCGTAGCCCCATACAGTGAGGTCATGGCAATCGTGGCGCCCCATCAGCACGACCTTCCACTGCTTAATGGCCT
Source organism: Pilimelia terevasa (assembly GCF_014647915.1). Classification (GTDB taxonomy): domain Bacteria; phylum Actinomycetota; class Actinomycetes; order Mycobacteriales; family Micromonosporaceae; genus Pilimelia; species Pilimelia terevasa. Next base: position 56,237 of record NZ_BMQC01000008.1, on the reverse strand, counting down.
CCATAGGGACGACACCTCTAGCAACCTTGTGGCCACAATGGTGTGGATACAAGTGGGAGCCTGGAACTCTGCCCAATTTGAGCCCGATGCAGACCAGTTGGTCGCGACCTGCGTGGAGCAGGGCCTGAGTTCCCGGGCTCCTGCCGAGACTATTCGTGACGTGGCCATTGGCATATGTCGGCTATTTGCGAAAATTCCTGCCGACATCCCGCGCCTGGAGGTGGATCGGATTAGTAAGAGTGGCCTATCGCAAGCGTTGGCTAGGACCCATCTGGCGGCTGATGCGGGTCTAGGGGTGGTCGTTTCGGCGAATGGCGTAGTATTCATCGTAGGGTCGTGAGGACCGCAGCGACATTGACCGCTGATGGCTCCGAGTGCCCGGAGCGGGACGATTGAATACTTCTCGTTGGCACCGGCGGACGCACTCTCCTCGGCACAACCAGATATCGACCTGATCCACGCAATTTACACTGCCGCGGCGCGCCGCCTCGCGGCAGAAGAAGATGCCGCGCCAGCCTTGAATTCGGCACGGACAGAGGCGCGGCTAGCGCAAGCATCCGGACCGTCACTATAGTGTTTGTTGCGGCCAAAGGTCGGGAAGCAGAATGAAGTCGCTGTCACCAAGGCTGGTAGTCCGATGGCTCCATATGTGGTTGAACCGAGACTCGAGCGAGTAGGAATGCTGTTCCGAACACAATCCGATCTCCAGAAATAGGCGAAGCAGTCCTTCTGAAATGGTTGGCGAAATCTCACTCACTTCGGCTGCTAACTCCCGAGCTAAGAGCTCCGCCACAAAGTCAAGGGCGGCCCCTCTGGCCGTATAGATAGCATCTTCTTCATTGATGTCTTGTTGGAACTTTGCCAGTAATTCTCGGGCGCCGCTCCAGCGTGACGTTGCCTTAGTATGAGCGAGCTCCCCCAACGCTCTGTTCAGAGCAGTGAGTCGCTTCCATCCTGCAGCCTCAAGCCAATCTCGCGGCGTTGTCTCCGGGCGACTTTCCAACATCGCCGCCCTTGCAGGCTTCAACCGCCACGCGCGGAGTCGGGCCAATTGTTCCAGCACGCATCGCAAGACGCTCATGGCCCTGTCATCGTCCTCCAACCAAAGCCAGTAGGCGGATCGAAGCGCCGTACCGATAAGCGTCGCAGCCGCGGCAGGTGGTGGCCGGTGATGCCAGCGGCCAACCAAAGAAGCTGCCTCAGTCAGCAAGACCCACGTGGTGGCTCGGTTTGTAAGACTATCTAAGTTGAAACTGTCTCCGACCTTTTGCTTCTCCCAGGCGAGAGCGACTCTTGCTGCGCGCATACTGCGCGCGCGATGCCAGGCAAAGGCATACATAGCCAACTCGTCGTCTCGGAAAAGACGGCCGGCCGGCCGCTGGCCAGCAAGAACAGCATTATATATCCGACCCAAACTAGAAACAGACCGCACCACTGGAAGGCTCAGTCCTTCGTTGGGGAGCAGCGGGACCAAGGTCGCAAGAGGTGGGGCGCAAAAGCGCATTCCCGTCGGCGTCGCCGCGGAATCTTCCGCTATTTCGAGGACGTGGTCTTCCGCCTCCGAGAAGGTATCGAGACTTCGCTTCAAGATCTCGACCCCCATTTCGCTGCCATCCTGCTTCGCAAGAGCTGCGGCTGCCACCCGTAGTTCGCGAAGACATAGGGTGATTGTATCGACCACAAGCCCGACAGCGACATACATGTCGGGTGGCCATTGGTCTGACTCCAATAGTCCGCCACTGTCCCAGGCAACGGCATCGAGCAGCGCGCGCCCATGCATTACTTCACTAAGTAGTTCGTATAGTACTGCGGGGCATATTATTGAGCCGTCGGAAATAGTGATGTGCTTGTGGTCAATGGGAGGCTCACCATAGAATGGTTCTTCATCTCCCGGAAGATCGGATGAAGCGCACCCGGAGAACCAATCGACATGGAAGTTGTCGGCGACGCTCCAGGTGCGCGCAACGAAATCCGCTGTCGATTCGCCCGCTCTTTGCTCCAGTTTCGCGGCCGTCGCGCGATGAAAAGTCCATCGTTCAAGTTGGTTGCGCGCGACCGCCGCCGCACCGACAATCTGCCCCGACAACAGCAGCCGAGCGGCAGTCACTACACTATCGACACCCCAGGCCAAGTGATCTACCCACCCGCCAATGTACGCCGCTGGAGGTCGCCTTGGTGAGGCGCCAGAGCGAACTAAGGCTAGATCCAGGATTGTAATTGGGGCCAACGCGGACATAATTGGCACCAGGCGACTGGGTTCCGTCTTGCGAATCGAGTCCATGCGAAGGGTGTGGCGTGCAATCAGGGCCTGTGCAAGCTTCTTGCTGCCCTTTCGCGTGGTCTTTTCATATGCATCAACCGTTGGGGGAACCCGACGGCCAAGGTAATCTGCTTTCGAGACCCTGCGCCGAGTGTTCCGCGCTTTCCTGTCGGCATCGCTTTTTCGGCGATCGTGATTCGCTCTCGTCATTGATGCACCTAGATCAGCTCGTTCTGACTGTGAACAAGCCCAATCATCTCAACAATCTCAATTGTTGTCCACGCGTTTATTTGCGTGCCTTTTGGTCGGCTTAGAGAAACTCTTCCGTGGACGAACTCGATAGGCATTCGGGCATCGGCACGAGGGACGCACTCTCGTCGGCAAGAGCGGGCGTTGTGGCTCAGTTCGTCGGGTGAAGTGTCTCGCGGTGGTCGGGTGGTGGGTCTTGGTGGTGGCGGTCGTAGCCGTAGTGGTGCGCTATCGGGAGGTGGCGGCTGCGGTCCATAGGTTCAGGGCCTGCCGGATCAGGTGGGCGTTGTCGGTGGCCGGTTGGCCGTCAGGGCCGATGGTCGTGTCTTCCAGGCCGATGCGGGTAGGCAGGCCCAGCCGGCCGGCGTGGGCGACCAACTGCCAGCAGGCGGCCTCCTCCCCGTGCAGCAGGCGCGGGCCGGCCACGCCCAGCTCATCGAGGCGGGCCAGTATCACGTCGGCCGTGGCGGCGGCCGTCTCGGCTGGGCTGTCGATGATCTCCACCAGGATCCGTGTCCAGCCAGCCGCACCGAAGGCCGCCAGCTCTTGGGCGTCGGCGGTCGACCACACCCCAGCCTCCACCCCCACCCCCACCTGGTGCAGGGTCTGAACCAGGTCGGCGAAGCCGGCCTCGCCGACGTTGACCGAGGCGAAGTCCGGCCGTGCCGCCACCGGCAGATCGACCCACCGGGCCACCGCCGCCAACCGCCGCCGCACATCACCCTCGCTGATCCACAGACCCGTACTCACCCCCACCGACACACCCGGACACCCCCGGCGTACCGCGGTGACGGCTGCACCCACATCACCGGCGTCCAGCGTCTCGACGCCAAGACGATCCCGCGGATGCAGATGCAGCGCCTCACCGCCAGCGGCCACCGCATCAACCGCCGCCGAAGCCAACTGTTCAGCGGTGACCGGCACCGCCGGATGCTCCTCGACCCGCCGGCCGCCGTTGAGACACGCCTTCATCCGCCTGATCCTCAACCCCACAAAGCCCTCTCCCCCCGGCGGCGGCCGTCAACCTCACAACAGGCACCGACAAGGACCACCGAGAACAACACCAAGGCGAATACGGCGACGCCGGCGGCGCCCGCCCACAGGTTCGGCCGTCCCCTGGCCGCCGGCGAACAGGTGCGCCTGCCGCCAGGACGCTGATTACGTTGGGGGGTGCGCGCTGAGCCATGCTGTGCCTCGGCGCGTTGACGCGCGGGACAGCCACGCGTCCTGAACCACCTCCGCCAACTCCGAGTGGGTCAGCTCACCGATTCGGGCGGCTCGCAGGAGAACCGAGGGGTGGCCGTTGAAGTGTGCGGTGGTGAAGAACGGCGACGCCTCATCCCGGACCAGGGCCTGCTTGTCCGCCTCGGACGGAACCCAGAAGACGATCACGTCCGTATACCGCTCACCGGTTTCAGGGTTGGTCGCGTCCGGTCGCGGGTTGCGGAAGAACACGAACGACTTCCCGCCCACCCGGTAGACCGGGTTACCGCCGTCGACGCCGTCGATGGTGACGTGTGGCATGGCCAACGCCAGCTCGTGCACGTCCTCGACCCGGGCCGGCCGACTCCCACCGCCGGTCACGCCTCCATGGTAGTGCCGAGCCCGCCGCACGTTCGCTCACACCGCAACAAGGCACCACCACGCCGCGACACCAGACGGCCAGCCCCGGTAGTGCGCTGCGGTGTCGTGCGGTCCCGCCGGCGTGGCCGGCCCGGACGTTTAGCATGGCCTTGATGACCAATAGCGCAATGCGACCCGACGACGTCCCCGACGGGCAGGCCCGGATTGAGCAGGTTCTACGGCTGTTGTTCGGGGTGCCGGTCGGACTCGACGTCGCCGTGAAGGGACTGAGCCGGGGTAGCGGCGTCTACGCCTGGTGGGCCGCTCCTTCGGTCTTTCCTGACCTGCCAGGACCGCCACACCCGAACGATCCGAGCCTGCGGCTGCTGTACCTCGGCCGGGCAACCAGCCTCCGCGGCCGGATCCTACGCAACCACCTGCGCCGCTCAGGCCAGTCGACCCTGCGCCGTACCCTGGCCGGGCTCCTGGCATCCGAGGGCTACCGGACGACCTGGACCGACCGGGTGGTCCTGCTCCCCGAGGACGAGGCACGGCTGACCGCGTGGATGCACGCACACCTCCAGCTGACCTGGGCCGAGGACGCAGAACCAGCCACCATCGAAGCAGAACTCGTCCGGCGCCTGCACCCCCCACTAAACGTCAGCGGCGTCAACCCCGAACACATCCAAACGGCCGTCGTCGCCGCCAAAAACACCTACAACACCACCAGCGGTCCGGCCGAGCCCTCGCCGCAGCCGTGACCGGTCGCTCGACGCGGGCAGTACCTGCCCGCGCGCCGATGGGCGAGTGCGGGACGCCGGAGTCTCGACCAACCGAGAAACGACGCTCGTCGGTCCGGGGCATGAGCCGGCCAATCAGCTCAAGGGCTGGCACGAATCCGACACGCCTTGGTTTCGGGAAACGCCTGCAAGCAGGAGTACGCCACTGGACCGGTTCGACGTCACCGACAGCAGGCGGTACTACGGCACTGGCAAGTGACAGCGGCATGGCTGTCACCCCGGAGGTGCCCGAAGGTTGCCAGCGGGCCCAGGGCCTACCCGGAAGTCCGACGACAGTGGTTTAGTGTGCTGCCTGGAATTCGGCCACCACGGACGCGGGGATGCGGCCGCGGTCGCTGACGTCCTTACCGGTCTGCTTGGCCCAGTCGCGGATGGCCTTGTTCTGCTCCCGGCCACCACCAACCGCGGGCCCGGAGCCGCGCACGGTGCGACCGCGACGCCCGGGTACTACCCCGCCGCGGCCGACCCGGGTGGCGTTGTCGACGTACGGGGCCAGGGCCTTCCGTAGCTTCTCGGCGTTCTTGGCGGACAGGTCGATCTCGTACTGGACGCCGTCGAGGGCGAAACTCACGCTCTCATCGGCCGTCCCACCATCGAGGTCATCGGTCAGTACCGTGATTGTCTGTCGAGCCATCAGGGTCCCTTCGTCGTACGCGTTTATTTCAGCGTCATGGTAGATCACCACGTAGGACCGTGCTCGGGGACTATCCCGTCAGACCGGCCTGTGACAGTTGCCTCGCGGCCAGCCAGTGCGAGAAAATGGGGGGACGTCGTCTTCCCCCAACGTCGTGCGGGCAGGTGGCGGATTGACACGGGCACCGCGAGTCGTCGTCGGTTACACGCCTTCCAACTTCGGCCGTGGGAGACCAGCCTGGCGGGGTCTGTAAGAACAACGGTGTAAGCCCCTGATCAAGGGATTGACACCTGATGACGATGACGACAGCCGTGGCGGATACTGCCGCGGTGGCTGAGGACGAGACGACAACCCAGACGAGCGGCCGCGACGAGATGGCGGGTGTGGACACCGCGGCGGTCAAGCAGTTGGTGGCCCAGGCCCGGCAGCAGGGCCTCCAGCTATCCGGCGAAGGTGGACTGCTGCAGCAGCTGACGAAGATTGTGTTGGAGTCGGCGATGGAAGGTGAGATCACCGACCATCTCGGCTATGACAAGCACGACCCGGCCGGCGCCGGCAGCGGGAACTCCCGCAACGGCGCCCGAACCAAGACCGTTCTCACCGACGTGGGCCCGGTGGAGATCGCCGTGCCGCGGGACCGGGCTGGGTCGTTCGAGCCGACGATCGTGCGTAAGCGGCAGCGGCGTCTGTCCGGCGTTGAGGACATGGTGTTGTCGTTGTCGGCCAAGGGTTTGACCTGCGGCGAGATATCCGCCCACCTGGCCGAGGTCTACGGCGCCGAGGTATCCCGCCAGACGATCTCCACGATCACCGACAAGGTCATGGACGGCATGACCGAGTGGCAGAATCGGCCCCTGGACCCGGTCTACCCGGTGATTTTCCTGGACGCGATTCACGTCAAGATCCGTGATGGGAAGGTCGCTAACCGGCCGATCTACGTGGCGATGGCCGTCACTGTCGACGGGTGCCGAGACATCCTCGGGCTGTGGGCCGGCGACGGCGGCGAGGGCGCCAAGTTCTGGCTGTCAGTGCTTACTGAACTGCGTAACCGCGGGGTCGAGGACGTGTGCATGGTCGTCTGCGACGGTCTCAAGGGCCTACCAGATGCGATCGGGCAGACGTGGCCGCAGGCGATCACCCAGACCTGCATCGTGCATCTGCTGCGCGCCTCGTTCCGCTACGCGGCCCGCCAACACTGGGACGCGATCGCCCGCGGGTTGAAACCGGTCTACACCGCGGCTACTGAATCTGCAGCTCAGGAACGGTTCCTGGAGTTCGCCGAGACGTGGGGACACAAGTATCCGGCGATCGTCAGGCTGTGGGAGAACTCGTGGGCGGAGTTCGTTCCTTTCCTGGGCTTCGACCCCGAGATCCGCAAAATCGTCTGCTCCACCAACGCCATCGAGTCCGTCAACGCCCGCATCCGCAGAGCCGTCCGCGCCCGCGGCCACTTCCCCAACGAGCAGGCCGCGCTCAAGTGCGTCTACATGGCCGTCATGGCCCTGGACCCCACCGGCACCGGCAGACGCCGGTGGGCCGTGCGCTGGAAAGCAGCCCTGAACGCCTTCGAGATCACCTTCGAAGGCCGACTCCGCACCGCCAGCAAGTAGAAGATATCGACCGGCTTACACCGTTATCTTGACAGACCCCCAGCCGACGACCCCATCCGCCTCTACCCCGGCATTACCGACCCGGCAGGCCACATCTGGATCAGCCACCGCTCCACCCCATCGGCATTGCGGCCCGCGGCCAACTCCGCCAACATCCGGTCACGGCCGGAGCACGTCACCCGTAGCACATACCGGCCCGCCGGCGGGGCGAACAACTCGTGCACCTCACCTGTAGTGACACCGGCGAGCAAGAGGGGGCTGCCATCGGAAATGACCTGTCCCGCCACCACCAACGTCTCGGCGGGCGGCATCGGGGCGCCGAACGAGGCGGCCAGCAGCTCCACCCGCACGGCCGCTCGGTGACCGCTGTCCCCCGACATTAGTGTCACCAGCGACTCGTTGATGTCCGCTACCGTCTGCTCGAAGTCGATGTCAGGGGCATCCGGCGAGGCGTTGATCTGCAGCGTGAAGTGGCTGTACAGCACCAGCACCGATACTTCCGCCGCGTCTGTGATCGTCCCGTTCATACCGGTCCTTTCAGCGGCGGCGGCGGGGCCAGCCGACCCCGCCGCCCATCTGTCAGCTTCCCGCGACCTTAATCCAACACGCGGATGTAGAAATAGTCGCCGTGGATGATGTGATCCTCGGCGTACCATTGCTGAAGCCAGTTCCCCGCGCTGCGGTTCTCCCCAAATGGAACCGGCTTGGAAGAGAACGACAAGATCGAACCTGGTTGGTAGTCCGCGTGGGCAGCTCCCTCGAACGTTGAAGCCATCGGGTACTCGTCGCAGTCCCGCTTCTGTTTCGGATATTCGCTGTTCGGGCTTTCCGGCTTGGCGTAGTCGACACCCCAGAACCTCACGCAGTTCTCCCGCGCCCGCGTCCGGTTCTTAGTGATTCGCGCGTCAAGTTCGGGCGTGTGGTCGACCAGGCGCGTCAGTGGTTGCCCTGATCCCGGCTTGCCTGGGATGACCTTATTGGGGACGCCAGGCTTGGTCTCCAGCGGCTTGTTTAATGCCTGCCACAAGTGATCTCCGACCGACTTGTGCGGGCTACCAGGAGCTCGGGAGATGGGGAACAGTGCGTTGATGTTTGTGAAGATGCATGCGCCGTTGTCTCGGTAGGGTCGGGAGTAATTCTTCGTGGATGTATCGCATCGCATGGCATCCCACGGCAGGTTCCGCTCGGTAGGCGGAAATTGGGGGTTGTTGTGACGTATGAAAGGGCGCAGATTGTAGTAGCTTTTGCCATCCCAGTTCGGATCAGTCGGAATTTCGGAGGGTGTCCCCTCGATTGTCAGAGTCGCCGTCTCAGTCTCATCCCGACGCCACTCACCCAACGTCTTGGTGATACCCCCGCCCCAAGGGTTGTTGCAGGTAGTGCCGTTGAGAGCGACGCAGTCGAGGCCGACTGTCACGAGGATGTTGTCTGGTACCTGGGTGCCGATGGTGTGACCCATCCGCGTATTGAGGGTGAACGACGCCTTCCGCTGCACGGCCCCCGTTTCAATGTTTCGGTCACCGTGGCCGATAATGGTCAGTCCGAATGATTTCGAATGCAGGCATGACGGAAACGGGCAAGTCATCCGTCCGATTTCAACAGAACCGTTGGAGCAGAATCCGTAGTGGTTTTTGTGTGCGTACGGCGTTTGGTCAGACGCGGTGAATGCCTTGCATTCTTCGACGGTCACCGGATCGTAGGTGACGCGCTGCCCACTGTTGGTGGGGATGCGAGCGGGAACGGCGTCCTCGCTCTTGGGCGTTCGTTCCCACTCCAACCGTTCGGCCAGCGTGGTCGGGACCGGGTTGACCGGCTGCGCCTGATCGATCGACACCTGACGGGTAGTCCCGTCAGGCTGACGTTGTGGGATCGTGTAGTTGAAGTAGCCAGTCTCGGCTGGTGCGGCTGCTACGGCGGTGCCGCTGGCCAGGACGGCCACGGCTGCCGTAGCGGCGAGGAGCATCCTTCGCACTGGGCGGAGCATGTTTCTCCTTCCGATGTCTGGGACATGCGCCGCCGATGAAAGCGCAGTTGGTGGAGTATTGGCACGGGTATTGTCAGATTACCGACAGTGGCAGTCGCCACACTGATGCAGGAAAACCTCCCACTTCAGGTTCCGGTAAGGGGACCGGCCGGTTGCAAGTCTTCCACAGCCAGGCGGTTACCTGCCGGAATGATTTCACAAGGCCCTCGCCGGTCTGGCGCGCTCCCATGTTGCGATCGCCTATCAAGATCAACCTCCGGTGGCGACCAACCCCGGGGGGTGATTATTTGAAGAAGCGGAAGCCGAACAGGCCACCCGCCTCGAACTGATCGGTAAGTCGCTGTGGTAACACATGGGGGTCGGCATCGAAGCCGCGGCGCTGTGCCTTTTCGAGATCGTCGGAGTTCATCGTCACGATGTACTGAGCCATTTTCATCCTGGCGTATTGGCAGGTCAGACGAGGTGCGGGACGGCGTCGACTCCAGACGGTAGGCCTGGTTCACCGCAGGTCAGGCCGCCGGGCAAACAGCAGGAGCCGACTGGCTCAAGGTCGCGGTGAGGTCCCTGCGGTCAGGATGAAAAAGGCTCACTGTATGCGCTCCCGTGTCATCACCTCGGCGGCGAGAGTGAGCGAAGCGGCGAACTGGCGCTCATCGACGCCGTGAGACAGGTGACTGTCGTGCACGAGGAGTCAGGTGCCCAGCCTGCGCTGTGAGCGAGGACGCTCACGGTCAGGTCGAAGCAAAAGATGACTATGCTTCCGATTCCTGCACTGACACCGGGCGCCGGGCCGGCCGCCGTATCGCTGGGAATAGTTACACTGCTTGGCGTAGTAGGGCCGTTTCCAGCTGTTGGCCGAGCGCTGTGAGGTCAACGCCTGCATCGGTCATGATCTGAGTCGCCGTGCCACCGTTGTCGCGCAGGATGCCGAGCATGAGGTGTTCAGGCGCGATGAACCTCTGCTTCAAACGCAGGGCCTCGCGCAACGACAGTTCCAGGACCTTGCGGGCACGTGGCGTGAACGGCACATGGTTCATCGCCCGCCGCCACCAACTCCGCTTCTGCTCCGGCGGAGGCAGGGAGAGGGCGTCGGGGCCGAAGGTGGCCTCGATCGTGCGGCGCACTTGGTCGAGGTCGATTCCGATGGCCTTCAGCGCGGCGGCGTCCGCCTGGTCGCGATCCGGCTCCACGCCGAGCGTCGCGGGGGTTCGGCGGCGGGCCTGCTCGTGGACGTGCGGGTAGGTAAGGCCCGGCACGGTGAGTCCACTGTGCAGTAACGCCAGCAGTAGGTGCTCGGTGCCGATGCGGTCGTGGTCGAGACCGCGGGCCTCCGTCTGCGCGCGTACCACCGCGTCGCGTGCGGCCTGGGTGAACCGTTCGAACATCACGCCTCCTGAGGGTCTGCGGCCGGCACCCGGCCGGCGTGCTTCTTGTGGACGCCCTGGCGGGTCACGTCAAGGGCGTCCGCGATCTCCTGCCACGACCAGCCATGCCGGCGCGCGTTAGCGACCTGGAGATTCTCCAAGCCTTCAAGCAGGCGGCGCAGGGCGACGACAGCACGCAACCCCACTCGGGGGTCAGGGTTGCCGGCGTCGGCGGCCAGGTCCGTTGCCTCCGTCATGCTGTCAACTTAGGTTGACGACCCCCGGTGCGTCAACCCCGGTTGACACACTGATCCCCACCCAGATCGGCCCCGACGACCCGGCACGTCGGTGACCGCCAGCAGCGACCACAACTGCAGCCTCCAGAGCGGCACCACCTGTGGTGCCACAGGCCCAACGACACCTAACCCTTCGGCTAGCTCTCCGATATCAACGCCGGCCCGCCAGCGGCTAGATTCGCCCAGATTCGGCGGTCGATCTCATCTCCGAACTCGGCGCAATAGCGCATGGCGGCGGCTACCTGCTCACCGCTCAGGCCGGTGACCGACGCGACTTGCGTCAGCAACGCGTCCTCGGCCAGCCCTGGTTGTTCGTCCCTGACGGCGTGCGCGACACCGATCACCTCCCACACATCCGGCCCACAGGCCAACGCGGCACGGCTGCCCGTAGGCCCTGGACGGAAGACGATCCCAGCATGATCCACAGCGCGCAGCACCTCGTCTACGAACGTTTTCACTGCCATCCCCGCAGTCGTTTCGGGGTGCGCTTTACCGCGGGCGACACCAGCTGACGGACCGCCGGCGATCCCACACCCATACGCAGCCGTTGTGAGCAGCGGCACCAACGGCCCGAACGCATTGCCCCATCCAAGACCAGTGCCGTAACGTTACGCCCATCGATCAACTCCGGAGCGTGACACCACTGTCTGACGGCGCAAGCCGCTGGTGCAGCGCGATATTGATCGCAGCCAAGGGCTGACCGGAGACATAACCCAGCGCACGGCCGGGAGGTACCTTATGGCGGATTTCACCGTGCTTCGACTCAGCGAGGCGGCTCTGGTCTGGGCCGACGGTCCACTCAGCGGCGCCCTCAGCCACCAACTCAACACCACCCTGCAAAATCTGCTCGATGAAGGCGCATCCCCACTCGTCATCGACCTAGCTCAAGTGTCTGCCCTGGACAGTGGCGCCGTGGAGGCGCTGGCGGAGGCCGCCGAGGACGCCGGCCACATCGACCTCGCACTGCACCTGTGCCTGCCCGGCCACCGGCGCGCAGTTGTCAAGGACTCCGTAGAACTCCGACACGCGATCGGCCAAGTGCACCCCTGCACCGTCTGACCAACATGTCAGCAATTTCAAGCAGGCGCTGCAGGATCCAACCCACCACAGCACATGGCTGTTCCGCTTCGGCACGGGCCACTGTCGCGGCCGGCCTGTCCGCCCGCCAGGCGCCGGTAACCCGGTGGTGGGGTTACCGGTTGAGGTAGGCGGCCAGGCGGCCGAGCACGCTAAGCGCCCAAGGCGAACGCGGATTCGCCATCCTCACAAACTGCTGGCGGACCGCCGGCATCGGGCGGGACGAGGCTGCACAGCCTCTTGAAATCGCTGGAACCGCGAGGCGGTCCATGGACGTTCGCCAGGCACCACGCCGCCATTTTCGCATCGGTCGGGCATGTTCCGGCGCGCGGTGACGAATGCGCCGCCGAAGACGCTCAGATCCGCCACCCGCGCACCGAAGTACGGGTAGGCGAACGGGAGGGGTCTGACGTGTCGGTGAGACTGCCTCCCCCTGGGCCGCCGCCGCGCCGCCCCTTTCTCCACAACCGGTCCTCACCGCAGGTCCCGATCGTCGTCTGGCTGATCGTCGCCGTCGCCGCGCTGCCCGTCCTCGCGTTCGCCACGACGGCCGCCGTGGCGGTCGTCGGTGCCGCAACCGTCGTCGTCGCCATGCACCGGATGCTCACCGACGCCGTCATCACCCATACCGTTCACCCGAACTGCCCGGCCCCCGGCGCCTATCCCGGCCAGAACCAGGACGACGACTACTGCGCCGACCGGTCCGGCCGCGTCATCCTGCGCGGCGTCCACATCACCGCGACCGGCCTACGCCCCGGGGCCGGCCGCACGACCTGCGCCGCCGTCACCTACCGCAGCCACCACGACAAGCCGCTACCCATCACCGTCGGCGACTGGCAGCTGAGGACGCCGGAGGGCACCCTGCTCCCGCACCGCGCAGGCACCCTCCGCCCGCGCAGCCTCGCCGCCGGCGCGCACCTGAAAGCGACGGTCTGCTTCACCACCAGCCCCGTCCCCGGCCGGCACGTCCTGACCGTCGACCCCAAAGGCTGGGACCGCTTCCGCGGCGTCTGGTTCCTCACCCACAGCACCACCCCCACCCCGCCCGCGACGTAACCGACGACAGGAACGTGCGCGCGCACCGCGCAGCGACGCGGTCAGCCTGGCCTGGGTCGCAGTGCAGCCCAGGCAGACGTCAACCGGGCCGGGCAGGGCGGTGTCGGCACGGGGCCGGACGGCAGGACGGTGGCGGCGGAGTCGCTTGTCGGGCGTCGGTTCCGTACTTTTGTGATGATGGTGACGCCGTCGCGGTAACGGAAGCGTCGTTGCAGCCGCTTCTTGCTGCGGCATCACTACACCTCCAGTGGCAGGGCGGTCCCGGTGCTGGGGCGGCCGGCTAGGTTCCGACCGCCCCGATGCCGGTGGCCTTCGTCTTGCCGGCCCCACCTCCGCGTGGGCGTGGCCGGTCGGCAAGAGGTGACCTCGCCGTCGTACGCCGAAGACAATCTCGCGACAGGTCCGTGCGGCGCTACCGTCGGCCGCTGCCGTTGTGGACAACTTCGCACCTGTGGATAACCAAATCGCCGATCCTCACCTGTGTTACGGCACTCCTCCCACGGCAGGAAGCCCTGGCCACGTCTACCGGTAGTCCCGTGAGCTAGTCGGGGCTGGTGGGTTCAGTGGTAGGGCGTGGTCGGCGACGAGGTTGATCACGCCGCTGTGCTTTTCCAGCCGGCCCCGGACGAGTAGGGCGTTGCATGCGCGTAGGAGCCGGCGGTGGCGTTGCCAGAAGCCTGACGTGCAGACGATGTTGAGCATGCCGGTTTCGTCTTCGAGGTTCAGGAATGTGATCCCGTTGGCGGTCATGGGGCGTTGCCGGTGGGTGACGATCCCACCGACCCGTACCCGATCGCCGTGCTCGCAGTCCACGAGCCGGGCCAGCGGTACGGCTTCCGTGGCGGTGAGTGCCTGCCGTAGGAAGGCGATGGGGTGCGTGTCCGGTGACATGCCCGTGGCCCACACATCGGCGGCCAGCAGATCCAGCTGTGACATGCCCGGCAAGGTCGGCGGGGGCGGGATGCCAACGGCGAGCCGGTCGGGGCGTTCGGTGGCGGCGGCGCCTGCCTGCCACAGTGCCTGCCGCCGGTGCATCCCGAACCCGTCGAATGCTCCTGCTGTGGCGAGTGCCTCCAGTGCGGGGGCGGTGACACCGGTGCGTCGGGCCAGGTCGTCGATGCGGGTGTAAGGGCCGTGTCGATCGCGTTCGGCTTGGATGCACTCGGCGATGTCGGCGCTGACGTGGCGTACGGCGGATAGCCCGAGCCGGATGGTCGGCCCGCCGTGCCCCCAGCGTTCGGGTGGCTCGTCTACGCCAGCGGCAGTCTTGGTGGTGGCGGTGCTGATGAGAATGGCTTTGGCGCTGCTGGCGTTGATGTCCGGGCGCAGAATACTGACGCCGTGGCGTCGTGCGTCGTCGCACAGGGATTGGGCGTTGTAGAAGCCCATGGGTTGGTTGTTGAGGAGGGCGGCGCAGAAGGCGGCGGGGTGGTAGCGCTTGAGCCAGGCGCTGGCGTAGACGATGAACGCGAAGGACATGGCGTGGGATTCGGGGAAGCCGTAGGAGGCGAACGCGGCCAGCTTCAAAAAGATGTCATCGGCCAGGTCACCGGTGATGCCCCGCTGGTGCATGCCGGCGTAGAGGCGGTCTTTGAGCCGGTTCATCTTCTCCGCGGAGCGCTTCGACCCCATGGCCCGGCGCAACTGGTCGGCCTCGGCAGGGGTGAACCCCGCCACGTCGATGGCCAGTTGCATCATCTGCTCCTGGAACAGCGGCACCCCGTACGTCTTCGCCAAGCTGTTGACCATCGCCGGATGCGGAATGTCCGCCGCCTCCTCACCGTTGCGGCGGCGGATGTAGGGGTGCACCGACCCGCCCTGGATCGGCCCCGGCCGGATGAGCGCGACCTCGACGACGAGGTCGTAGAAGGTGCGGGGCCGTAGCCTTGGGAGGGTGGCCAGTTGGGCGCGGCTTTCCACCTGGAACACGCCGACGGCGTCGGCGCGGCACAGCATGTCGTACACCTGCGGGTCGTCCGGTGTCAGGTCGCCGAGGTCCAGTTGTTGGCCGATGAGGTCGTAGGCGTCGTGTAGGGCGCCGAGCATGCCCAGTCCGAGGAGGTCGAACTTGACCAGGCCGGCGGTGGCGCAGTCGTCTTTGTCCCATTGCAGGACGGTGCGGCCGGGCATCCGCGCCCACTCCACCGGGCATACCTCGATGACGGGCCGGTCGCAGATGACCATGCCGCCGGAGTGGATGCCCAGGTGTCGGGGGAAGTCCAGCAGCGCCGTCGCGTACTCAACAACCTGTGCGGGGACCTCGGTGACTTCGTCGGGTTTGATGGCCGACCAGCGGTCGACTTGTTTACTCCAGGCGTCCTGCTGGCCGGGCGAGTAGCCGAAGGCGCGGGCGACGTCGCGGATGGCGGAGCGGGGACGGTAGGAGATGACGTTGGCGACCTGGGCGGTGTGTTCGCGGCCGTAGGTGGTGTACATCCACTGGATGACCTCCTCACGGCGGCCGGATTCGATGTCCACGTCGATGTCGGGTGGGCCGTCGCGTTCGGGGGCTAGGAACCGTTCGAAGAGCAGGTTCCAGGCCACCGCGTCAACGTTGGTGATCCTCAGCGCGTAGCAGACCGCGCTGTTGGCGGCCGACCCGCGGCCCTGGCAGTAGATTCCTTTCTGGCGGCAGAAGTCGACGATGCTGTGCACGACCAGGAAGTAGCCGGGGAATCCCAGCTCTTTGATCATGTTCAGCTCCCGTTCCAACTGGGCGTACGCCTTCGGGTTGGTCTCGGGTGGCCCGTACCGGTCGGCGGCGCCTTGCATGGTCAGGTGGCGGAGCCAGCTGATCTCGGTGTGGCCTCGCCGGTCGAAGCGCGGCAGCCGCGGCGCCACCAGCTTCAGGTCGAACGCCAGCTCCGCGCCGAGGCGGGCGGCGTTGGTGACCGCGCCCGGGTAGTGAGCGAAGCGGGCGGCCATTTCCGCGCCGGAGCGCAGATGTGCCGTGCCGGCGGTTAGCCAGCCGTCGAGCTCATCCAGACTCCGCCGGGCCCGGACCGCGGCGACGACGTTGGCTAGGTGGTGGCGGCCCGGCCGGGCGTAGTGCACGTTGTTGCTGGCCACTACCGGCAGACCCCGTTCGGCGGCCAGGGCGGCGAGGGCATCGTTGCGGTCGACGTCGTCGGCGTTGCCGTGCTCGATCAACTCCACGCCCACACCCTCACTACCGAACAGGGCGACCAGCCGATCCAGTTCAGCACAGGCCGCCGCGTACCCGTCGGTGCTGAATGTCAGGGGGACGTGGCCCTTGCGGCAGCCGGTCAACACCAGCACCTGATCGCGCAGCTGGTCGGCGAGGTCCTCCAGCGGCGGGTACCGCGGCGTCCCCTTGGCCCCACCGGCGAGCTGGGCTCTGGAGATCACCCTCGCCAGCGCGGCGTAGCCGTCCGGGCCGCGGGCCAGTGCGAGGAGGTGCGGGCCGGGCGGGTCCGGCTGCCCGGCCCGCTGCTCGGTGAGATCCATCGACAGCTCCGCACCGAACACCGTCGGCAGCCTCAACGCCCGAGCGGCCTCGCTGAACCGGACGATGCCGTAGAAGCCGTCATGATCGGTGACCGCCAGTGCGGTCAGGCCGAGGTGCACGGCTTCCTCGGCTAGTTCCTCCGGCGTGCTGGCGCCGTCGAGGAAGCTGAAGTTGGTGTGCGCGTGCAGCTCGGCGTACGCCACACCGCCATCGGTGCGCGGCGGCTGGACCGGTGGCGAGGTATACGGAGACCGTTTACGGCTGAACGCCGGACCGTCGCCGCCGTCAGCCTCTGCCAGCACCTCGCCCGGCCGCTGAGGGCTGCGGCCGGAGAGCCGGCGTTCCAGCTCTGACCAGGGAATGTCCGGGTTGTTGAAGCCCATCTGACACTCACCCCAGCCCGCTACCTCGAAGCCCGAGGCCCCTACCGCCGTTGCCCTACGACCTTGATCGACTCGAACATACGTTCGAGAACCCTGCCGGTCAAGATCGCCGTCAGCGCCCGGTTGGTCTGCTCACCGCCACCGCGAACCGGGCATCGAATATCGCTTCACGCCCCGACGCGAGGGTGGGTAGCGTGTTGGCTATGGCCCTCCAGATCTACAAGTGACGCCCACGCCCGCCGCCCGCGTCCTGTCCTTTCGTAAATCTGGAGCATCACCATGTCCCACATCGCCATGTGCGGCGTACCCGCCGTCAGTCATGTCCTGCCCAGCCTGGATCTGATCCGGGAGTTGGTCCTCCGGGGCCACCGGGTGACCTACGCCAACGGGACTACCGTCGCCGACCTCATCGCCCCCACCGGCGCCACACTGGTGCCGATCGAGTCGACGCTGCCGATCGCCGACAACGACTGGCCAGACAACCCGATCGGCGCGATGCGGGTCTTCCTCGACGACAACATCCAGGCCCTCCCGCAGCTACACGCCTACTACGACTTTGACCCCGCCGACCTCTACCTGTACGACATCGGCTGCTACGCGGCACGGGCGCTGGCCGAGTCCCAGGGGCAGCCGATCGTGCAGCTGTCCCCCACATACGTGGCGTGGGAGGACTTCGCCGGGACGCTGCCGGGGGCGGACGGGTTCGGGACGGTCTTCTCCGACTGGCTGGCATTCAACGGGGCGACCACCACGAACTGGGAGACGTTCATGGGCCGGCCCTCGCGTGCCCTGGCGCTGATCCCCCGCGCGATGCAGCCCTTCGCCAACCAGGTCGATGAGCAGGCGGTCACGTTTGTGGGTCCGTGCCTCGGGCCCCGCGAGAGCTGGACACGCCCGCACGGCGACGACAAAGTGCTGCTGGTGTCGCTGGGCTCGGCATACACTCGGCAGCCCGAGTTCTATCGGCAGTGCGTGGCCGCATTCGGCAACAGGCGGGGATGGCACGCGGTGCTGCAGATCGGCAAGTACGTCGACCGTACCGAACTGGGAGCTATCCCGCCGAACATCGACGTACAGCCGTGGGTGCCACAGCTGGCCATCCTGGAGCACGCGGACGCGTTCATCACACACGCAGGCATGGGCAGCAGCAGCGAAGCACTATGGACCGCGACGCCGGTCATCGCGGTGCCACAGGCAGTGGACCAGTTCACCAACGCCGACAAACTCGTCGAACTCGGCGTCGGACGCCGCCTGGACGCGGCATCAGCCACAGCCCAGATCTTGTGGCAGACGCTGGAGGAGCTGACAGGGAACGCTTCAGTCCTCGCGCACAGTGCTCAGCTGCGGGCCGAGGCTCGGGCCGAGGGCGGAACAGCACGAGCGGCCGACATCCTGGAGGCCATTCTCCTCTGATGCGTCGTTCGCCACGCACGCCGGCCCTGGTCGCGGACCGGGCGGCGTGCGTGGCGACGCTTCGACATGCGGGTGCCCACCAACAACAGGCCCTCCTGCGAACACCGAACCAGCGACCGCGAACCTCGCCAGGGCCCGCGCTAGACATCCGTTGACGTTGCTCGTGATCGGCGTGGGGTCCGCGCGGTGAGCCACTGTTGGCGTCAGGGCGATCCCCGACATCTTCGGGCGAGTGACCTCCGGGAGTCGTCGAAACGCGGCTCCAGGGACAGCGGTCCGGCCAGATTCACGAGCACGTACGTGGGTCTACCTGGATAGGTTGGGCCAATCACGGCGGGAATGATGCCCCGAAGACGGGGGCCGCTTCGCGCGCTGACCTCAATACTGCCTCCTGGGAGCCGATGGGCTGAGCCGCCGATAGTTGAGTCTGGCCGCGGGGCTGCCCGCAACACCTCCTTCGCAGCAAGGCCACAGACATATTCACGGTCTGGATCCAACAGGTTCTTTGACTTCAAGGCCGCTCATCAACGCCTTCACTTATTGCGCGAGCAGGGATTGTTGGCGGATCTCGCGTCCAGTAGTGCCTGAAGCCACCGTCGAACCCCACAGCCAAACAGGCGGTGAAGCCGACGATTGAGACTTAGACCGCTTTTGCCCAAGACCGCGGATCAGGTTGCCAATCCCCCAATTCGTCGCCGGAAGCAGATATACGAATAGCAGCGCAGGCCGGCGGCGGACGTGCTTAAACGGCCGGTTGCAGTCAGATCGACCAGAGTTGGTCACAGCATCCGAAGCACGGTGCGATTTGCGGCATTCTTACAAAATCCACTCTCGAACGTGCACGCTGCCGCCTCCTGGTCCCAGACGCGGTGACGGAAACGACTCGGCCAGTGCGTGAATCCGACTGGCGCCGACTGGTCGAGATCGACTAGAAACGATGGCTGAGCTGCCGAAACTTTCGCAGTGCCGCAAGGGGGCAAGAGTTGATATCACGATCTCCAGATGACGACCGTGGCGAGATGGCCATAGATAAGGTCATTTTGATTGGCGGAGCCGTGCTTATAGTTCTGCTCCTGGTCATCGTTCTTGTGCGCCCGTGGGGTTCATCAAAGAAGTCGCCGGTTTCGTCAGCGAGCCCAACCCTGTCGGCTTCCCTGGGTGCCAATGAGGCCGCAGCCGCCGATAAGGCCTTGAAAGCTTACGGCGATTTCAATGACACCTATGAGGCTGCGGGCGCAGACCCGGAGGCGGATATCCCACTCAAGGGCGCTGGGTCGCCGCTGAACCTGCAGACCAGCGCGTGGCTGGCGCAGATGGTGCAACAGGGCACCGTAACCAAGGGGCGACCGAAGCACGACCCGAAGGTTGTCGAAGTCAACGTGACGACCCGACCCTACTTCGTGAAGATCACCGACTGCTACGACAACAACGGCGCCAAGACGGTCGTGAAGTCCTCTGGTAAGGACATGACTGCACCCAACCAGCTTCAGCGGTACCTAGTGAACGCCAAGGCTGAGCCGTACGGCAAGAACGACGCCCAGTGGTTGATCTCCACGATCACGGCCGAACGGAAGACCCCGTGCTGAGGCACCGATCCGGCTGGCCGCCACTGATCGCGGCGTTGCTACTCGTGAGTTCCCTGACAGCCCTGCCCAGTGCTGCTGCCGCAGACGACGGCGGAGGCGTGGTCTGTCCGCCAGGCGGCAACAACTGCACCGTTGTCATCACCAAGCCGGGTAAACCCGGCGGGCCGATGCCCGGCAAGCCCCAGCCGGGCGGTGGTTCGGGTCCGCGCACGTGCGAGTGGGCGAAGCAGGAGGTGCCCTGCACGATCCCGTCACGCAGTTCGATCAGTACCTCCAAGACGGCGTGGTTCAACGGTAGCGACGGCTGCTACTACAACGTGATCGTCCCGGACCCGCAATCCGGCCCGCTGTGGGCAGGCCACCAGCCTGGCGACGGCGCGGTGTACGAGTACATCTGCTACCCGGCCAATGCGATCAGCCCGCTGGGTGTCGGCGGCGTGGGCATCAAGTGGCTCGCCTCGCCGCCGCCGGGTTCCGGCGCAGGAGTGTCACCGGCAGTATTGGCCGCCCGGGCGGTCAACTTGCTACCCATCCGCGGCGCGCAAATCGGCACCGCCCCCCGCCGCAACGGCTCTGGGCTGGTCGGGTTACCGGTCTGGCTGTGGACCACCGTCAGCCCGGCAACATGGGGTCCCGCCACCGCCTCGGCGTCGGCCGGCGGGCTCACAGTGACCGCTACCGCCAAGGCCAGCCGCATCCAGTGGCAGATGGGTGACGGCCAGTCGGTCACCTGCACCAACCCCGGCAGCCCGTACAAGGCCGCCGCCGGTGGCGCGGTTTCCCCGACCTGCGGCTACGTGTACCGCACATCGAGCAAGACTGCACCGGACGGGAAGTTCACCGTCACCGCGACAACCACCTGGGATGTGACCTGGGCCGGCGGCGGGCAGACCGGGCAGTTGACGACGACGCGGCAGGCGTCCACGACCTTGCAGGTCCGCGAGTTAGTTGTGGTCAACGGATGAGCACCCACACCGAACCCACCCGCCGCGGCGCGGTGGCCGCTCCGAAGGGCGTGTCGGGGAGGCGGGTGTCGCGGCCGATGGTCGCCGTGCTGGTGGCCATGTCAATCGCCTCCGCCCTGCTGGTCGCGTTGGTGGTGACCCGGGCGCACGGCGGCAGCCAGTACCTGGTCGCCGCCAAACCGATCGGGTTCGGCCAGAAGGTCACGGCCGAGGACCTTGTCATGGTGCGCGGTTCACTGGCCGAGGCCGCGCGCCCGCTGCCGGCGGATCAGCGGGACAAGGTTGTGGGCCGGTATGCGCAGGTGCCGCTGCTGCAGGGCCAGGTCCTGACCGCAGGCGACGCCTTCGTGGACGTGTTCCCGGAGTCCGGTAAGCGGATGGTGTCGGTGGCGTTGAAGGCCGAATTGGCGCCCGCTCAGCCGCTGCGCCCAGGCGCCAATGTCCAGTTGGTCGAGGTCCCTGCCGGCACCCCCGGCGGTGGGCGTGATGGAGGTGACCGGCCGCAGGTCGACATGGTGCCCGGCACCGTGGTGGCCGTGCGGAGTCTGGACTTCGGCGGCGGCACGACCGTGGACGTGATCGTTGGCTCTGACGAGGCTGGTCGTATTGCCGCCGCCGCGGCGGGGAACCGGATCGCGCTTGTGCTCGACGGAGGGCGCTGATGGCCGTGATCGCCCTGTGCTCGGCCAAGGGCTCACCCGGGGTGAGTCTGGCCGCACTCGCCCTGACGTTGTCGTGGCCGGCCCCGGTTGTCCTAGCCGAGGCGGACCCGGCCGGCGGCGACGCGCTGGCGGGTTTCTTGGCCGGCCAGGTCACCGCTGACCGCGGTACCGCCGAGCTGGCGGTCGCTAACGCCCGGGGCCGGCTACGCGATGAGTTCGACTCCAACCTCATTGACCTGGCTCCGCCGGCGGAACGCAAGTTGTTGCTGCCGGGCGTCGCTTCGCCGGTCGCGGCGGAGGTGGTGGCCGATATCGGTGCGGACCTTGCCGACCTGTTCGCCGACCTGGGCCGAGGGCGTGACGCGACGGACGTGATCGTTGACTGTGGCCGCATCACCGCCCCGCACGTCCTCTGGCCAGTCATCGCCGCCGCCGACCTGGCCGTGCTGGTCGTTCGATCGACCCTGCCGTCGCTGGCGCACGCCCAGCACGGCCTGGCCCAGCTCGACGCCGCGCGCGCCGATGCCGTGCCGGTGGAGTTGTTGGTCATGGACGACGGCCCCTATGTCCGTGAGGCCGGCCGCCGTCTGGACGCGCCGGTGTTGGATGTGTGGCCGTGGGCGCCGCGTGCCGCCCGCCGGCTGTCGTTCGGTGGGTCGCTGGGGCGCGGGAACCGGTTGATGATCGAGGCGCAGCGCACCGCTCGCGCCCTGCACACCCGCATCCGCTCCTCGGCGGTGGCGCATGTCCGGTAGCGCCCGCCCGCCGTGGGCCACCGGTCAGCTCCCCGCGCCCCGGCACCTACGCCCTGTCGGCGAGCCCGCTACTGTCGGCCGGCACGAGCGCCGCGACACCACCCCCGCGCCGCTGGTGCCCGCCGGCGACCACGTCGTGGCTCGCCTAGCGCCCCTTTCCACCGCGTCGGTGTCGGCAGCCGATGGGGTGGAGGCGGTGGACTACCAGCTGGTGCGGCAGCTGCACGAGCGGGTCGTGCGCGCCCATACCGCCACCGTCGGCGAGTCTGGCGGCGGCGAGGCGATTGGTGGGGTGGCTGCGGAGCGGGTTGCCGCCCGGGTGGTCGGTGAGTGGATCGACGCCCAGCGCCGTCACCGCCTTATCGCCCCGGCGTTTGAGGACGCCCTGTTGGAAGCGGTTCTGGCCGAGCTTGCCGGGCTGGGCCGGTTGCAGCGGCTGTTGGACGACCCGTCGATTGAGAACATCACCATCTTGGGCTGCGACGGCGTGCGGATCGAGTACCGCGACGGGCGGGTGCGGACCTCAGCGCCGGTGGCTGACAGTGACGCCGAACTCGTGGAGATGATCTCCAATTTGGCCCGGCGCGCCGGGGACATCGGGTCGACGGAGCGGTCGTTGTCGCCGTCGCGGCCGATGATCGACCTTCAGCTGGCTGACGGTTCCCGTCTGGCTGCCATGTACGTCATCTCGCCGCGGCCGGTGGTGGTGATCCGCCGTCACGGCGCCCTGGCTGTCGCTTTGGACGATCTGGTGTTGCCGCAGTACAGCATGCTGGACCGGCTGCTGGCCGACTTCTTGAAGGCGGCGATGGCCGCCCGGCTCAACATCATGGTCGCCGGCTGGCCTGGCGCCGGCAAGACCACCCTCCTGCGGGCCCTGGCCTCCGAGATCGGGTCCAGCGAGTGGTTCGTGACGATGGAGGAGTCCCGTGAACTTGGCCTGCACACCACCGGCGCGCATCCCTGGGCGGTGGCGTTGGAGACCCGGGAGGGGCATGGGGAGGTCGGGTCGGATGGTCGTCGGGCTGGGGAGATTCTGCTCGATGACATGATCCCGATGGCGCTGCGGCTGAACACCGCGCGGATCATCGTTGGTGAGGTCCGTGGTCGGGAGATCGTGGCGATGCTGCAGGCCATGGGCACCACCGGCGGCTCGTTGGGCACCATCCACGCCCGGGGCCCGCAGATGGTGATGGACCGCCTCGTCGAACTCGTCTTGTCCCACTCCGGCGAGCACTCCGTCCAGCGGGCTTTCCGGCAGGTGGCCGGGTCGGTCGACTTGATCGTGTACGTGTCGATGGTCGATGAGACGTCCATTGGCGGGCGCAAGCACCGGTTCGTCTCCCACGTTCTGGAAGTCGACGGCCTGTTCCCTGACGGCGATGGCGTTCGCACCACCACCGTTTTCGGCCCGGCTGACGCCGCCGGTGCCGGCCGGGCGGTACCGCAGCAGTTGCCTGAGCGGCATCTGGCCCGGCTGCGGCGGGCCGGCTACGACCCGCAGCCGCTGATCGCGCACCGGCAGGTGGGCCGTTGGCCGCGGCCGTTGAACACCATCGTTGGCGGTGACGGCTGATGGACAACCTCCTCGTTGCCATGGCCGCCGGAGCCATGCTCGCGGTCTGCCTGTTCTGGACGGTCGCCGCACTGACCGGCCGCACACCGCCGGGGCTGGGTGCGGTCGTCGGCTGGGCGAGCCGGCTGTGGGCCGGCCACAACCGCGGCGGTGCGACCGAACGGCGTATCCACCGCCGGCGGCTCGGCGTAGCCGCGATCGCCTCCCTGCTCGTGCTGGCGGTGTCCGGGATGCCGGTCATGGCCGCTCTCACCGCGCTGACCGTGGCCGGACTGCCGTGGCTGCTTGGTGCCGGTGCGTTGGAGGAGGCGGCGATCGGCCGGCTGGAGGCGGTGGAGTCGTGGACGCGCCGCCTCAAAGATTTGGTCGACACCGGTACTGGCCTGCAGCAGGGCATCATCGCTTCCGCTGCGACCGCGGCCCCGCAGATCGCCGCGGAGGTCCGCGCTCTGGCGATGGCGCTGCAAGCCGGGCAGCCGTTGCCGGCGGCGTTGCGGCGGCTGGCGGAGGCGTTGGATGATCCGAACGCCGACGAGGTCGTGGTGGCGTTGATCGCCCACGCCCAGGTCCGCGGCTCCCGCCTCGGCGACGTCCTGGAAGGCATCGCCTCCGCAGCCGCTGAGCAGGCGTCACTGCGGCGGGCGGTGCACGCTGAGCGCGCCAACGCCCGCCTCACCCTCAAAGTGTTGACCGGGATGGTGGCGGCCGAGTTCGCCGTCGGTTTCCTGGCCCCCGCGTATGCCGCCCCGTACGCCACCGCCGGGGGTCAGTTGATGTTGGCGGTGTTCTCGGCGGCGTTCATCGGGCTGCTGCTGGCCGCCCGCAGGCTATCGATGCCCCGCCGCCCGGCCCGCATCCTCACCCTCGACACCGGCGGTGTCGCATGACGCTGTCGACTTCGGGGATGCTCGCTGGGGCGGTGCTGGGCCTGTCGGTGGGGTTGTTGGTGTGGCAGCTACGCCCTGGCACCCCAGCCCTCGGCCCCGCTCTCAGCCGCCTTAACCCGGATCACCGGCAGACCTACCAGCCGCCCGCGGGGCGGGCGTGGGCGTGGCTGGCTGACAAGCTAGTCCCGGAAGCCGACCTGGCCTTACTTGATTTGACTCGCGGCAAGTACCTGTCGCACCTCGGGATGGCCGCGCTGACCGGCATTGTCGCGATCCCCGTGCTCGCTCTGGCTGCCGGTCTGGCCGGCTTGGATGTGCCGTTTGTGGCGCCCACGGCGGGTGGGTTGGCGTTCTCGGTCGGGGCGATGGTGCTGCAACGGCGTGGGGTCGCCGGCCAGGCCTGCACCGCGCGGGCGGAGTACCAGCGTGGGGTCTGCGTCTACCTCGACCAAGTCGCCCTATCGGCTGCCGCCGGACACGGA
This sequence comes from Pilimelia terevasa, assembly GCF_014647915.1. Classification (GTDB taxonomy): domain Bacteria; phylum Actinomycetota; class Actinomycetes; order Mycobacteriales; family Micromonosporaceae; genus Pilimelia; species Pilimelia terevasa. The sequence goes on along the minus strand of NZ_BMQC01000008.1, from coordinate 31,166 downwards.
CCCGTCGCCTCCCTGGAGCAAGCCGCGCAGGTCGGGTCGGGGCCGGTGTTCGACCGTATCCGCAGCACCCTGCTGGACGCCAAGCTGCGGATGGAAGCCCCATGGGAACGCCTACAAGCTCTGGGCGCGGATCTGGATGTGCCGGCGTTGGGTGATCTGGGGGACATCATGCACGCCTCCGGCACCGCCGGCGCCCACGTCTACAAGACCCTGCGGGCCAAGGCCACCTCGCTGCGTACCCAGGTCCGCTACGCCGAACTCGCCGCCGCGAAATCCTCCTCCACCGCCCTGGACGCCCTCGGTGCGGCGCTGGTGCTGGTGCTACTGGCAATCGCGGTCTACCCGTTCATCGCCCAACTCCACATCGCCACCTAACCTCGAAGGGACCCCCGCAGTGAAAGCACTCGTCGCCGCCCAACACCACGCCCACCGCCTAGCCAGCCACCTGGCCGACCGGCTGCGCGAAGGCCGCCACGACGACCGCGGCGAAGCCATCCAAACCGTCATCATCACCGCCGGCCTCGCCCTACTCGCACTGCTGGTAATCGCGGCGATCAAAGGCGCCGGCGGCAAGTTCATTGACGTCGTCAACGGCCTCACCCCCAACGGCTGACCGCCGCTCTTGCCCGCCCGCCTCGTCTCCGTTCTGCGCCGCAGTCTGCGGCGCCGATGGCGGCTGCACGAGGACCGAGGCGCGACCGCGATCGAGCTGGCGATCGTCGCCCCAGTCGTCATGATCCTCATCGTCGGCGGGGTGCAGGCGGCCCTGTCGATGTTCGCCAACACCCTCGTACTGGCCGCCGCCCAGCAAGGCGCCGACGCCGGCCGCCTCTACGACGCCCCAGCCGACGCCGGCCCCGACACTGCATCCCGGTTCCTGGGCAGGGCCGCTGGCAGGTTGGTTACCGACGCGCAAGTCAGCCAGGAACAGACGCCCACCACGGTCACGGTCACCATCACCGCCCGGACTGTGACCTTGATCCCCGGCCCGTGGAGCCGGATAGCCAAGACCGCCAGCGGGCCACGGGAGATCGTGACCGGAGGCGCACCGTGAGCCCGGCACCGGAACGCCGCTGGATTCGCGGGTCGGACGACGGGTCGGCGACGCTGGAAGCGGCGATCCTGGCCATAGTGCTGCTGCTGATTATTTTGCTCGCCGTCGCGGGAGGCCGGACCGTGCTGGCGGCCAACGCCGTCGCCGACGCCGCCCACGACGCCTCCCGCGCCGCGTCCCTGCAAACAGACCCGGCCGCCGCCCGGCAAGCCGCCGCGAAAGCCGCCCAGCAATCCCTGACCGGCAACGGCCTGCAGTGCGTTGCGACAGAGACCATCACCGATACCAGTGGTTTCGGCCGGCCGCTGGGTCAGCCGGCGCATGTGCAGGCCACCGTGTCCTGCACCTTGTCCTACGCACAGTTGGCCGCGCTGCCTGGCATCACCGCCACCAAGACGCTCAGCGCCGACTTCGTGTCGCCGCTAGATCAGTTCCGTATCCGGCAGGGCAACCCATGACCCGCCGAAGGCTTCTTGTGTCCGGGGATGACCGGGGTGCGGTCAGCGTCCTCGTCGCGATACTCGCCCCCGCCCTACTCCTCTTGGTCGGCCTCGTCGTTGACGCCGGCGGGATGGTCCGGGCGTTGCAGCGAGCGGAGAACGTCGCCGCTCAGGCCGCCCGCACCGCCGGCCAAGCCATCGACCTACCCGCAGCCATCGGCGGCGGCATCAAACGCATCGACCCAGCCGCCGCCACCCAAGCCGCGAGCGCCTACCTGTCCCGCGCCGGGGCCACCGGCACTGTCGCTGTCGCTGACGACCTGCAGTCGGTGACCGTGACCGCCACGATCACCTACCGGCCCACCCTGCTGGCGGCGTTCGGCTACCGCACCCGCACGTTGACCGGCCAGTCCACCGCCCGCCTGATCAACACCAACTAGAGGAGGTTTGCTGCCGTGTTGAGGATCTGCAAAGCCGCCGCATCCGTGCTGGCCATCGCCGCGCTCCTCCTCGGCGTCCCCGCCGTCCTGCTTGCCGCCGGCACCAACCCCTGGTCCGCGGCCATTTGGGCGAAGGAAAATTTGTGGGCGGTCGACTACGGCAACACTGTCCTACTCGGGGCCCTCACCCTCGCCGGGTGGATCGCCTGGGCCACCTGCGTGCAAGGGTTCGCCGCCGCCCTCCTCGACACTCTCACCGGTGGGCGGCGCACCCTGCCGGCGATCGGGGTGCAGCGGGCCGTGTTCACGTTCCTGCTCGGCGCGGTCATCACCAGCTCCACCACCGCGACCTGGGCCGCGGCATCCCACAATGGCTGGCAGCCCCGACCCGCCGCCGTCGCCGTCGCGCTCGCCGGCACCGCTGAAGCCACATCGTCGCCCGTAGGCGATCAAGGGCCGGTGGTGCATCAGGGTCCCGGTGCCCAAGACCCGTCCACGGTTATCCACACCGTGGTGCGCGGTGAGCACATCCTGGACTTGGCCGAGCGGTACTACGGCCACGCCCAGGCCTACACCCGCATCGTGGAAGCCAACAGCGGCGTCACCCAACCCGACGGCCGCGCCCTGCAGCCGGGCAGCACCCGCATCTACCCGGGCTGGCAGCTACGCATCCCCCACGCCACCCCCACCACCGACGCCGGGCAGCAGGTAGCCACAGATGCCGGCACCATCACCCTGGTCGCCGCCGGCCGCAGCTACGACGTCCACGTCCACCGCGGCGACAACCTGTACAAGATCGCCCAGCAGTGGCTCGGAGACGGCGACCGGTGGCCCGAGATTTACCAGCTCAACAAGCACCGCCACTTCGACGACGGCCGCACCCTCAACAACCCGCGGCTGATCTTCGCCGGATGGACCCTCGACCTTCCCGACGATGCTCAACCACCAGCCGGGCACACCAACCCAAAACCGACCACCCCCGCCACACCGCCGGTCGAGCCGGCTCAGCCGAGTAAGCCGGCCGAGCCGACCCTTCCCGCCACACCGGCCCCGACCCATCCAGCGCCAACTCCGAGTGGGCCGGCTACCCCGCCTACCGATGACGGGGTCATCACTACCACTGCCGCACCGCAGTCACCTTCGACATCGACGCCGAGCAAGTCGGCGCAGCAGCCTGCGCCGGCTACCTCCCGGCCGGGTATCGACCTGCCCGGCGGGGGCTGGGTCGACGCCGGCCTCGCCGCCGCACTCGCCACCGCCGCGGCGGCGGTGTGGGCGCACCGCAACCGCCGCTACCGGCGCCTGGCCGGCGTCAGCCGCCGGCGCCGCGACGCTGACCTACCCGCCGTGTCGGCACTGGTCAAACATGTGCGCGCCCGGCTAGCACCGACGTTCGGCCCGCGTGGCGCCCGCCCCGCAACCACCCCGGTAGCCGATGAGGTGGCGTCCTGGGTGTCCGACCTGCGTCCCACCGGGGAGCCGGGTGATCTCACCGGCGCCGACCACGACTCTTCGGCGTTGATCGACAGCGACTGGCAGCCCGCGCCGGACCGCGAGATCATCGCCGAACAGCAAACGCCCCCGCAGGTCGAACCTGCGGACGTGGTGAAGGTGGAGCCGGGACCGGCGACACCGGTCGCCCCGTCCACCGACGGCGAGCACGCGCAGGTGTGGCCGACCGCCGGCCTCGGCCTCACCGGCCCGGGAGCGTTGGCCGCCGCACGAGGACTACTGGTCTCCGCGCTGGCATCTGGCAGTCCTGACGATCCGCAGGCCCGCACCGAGGTCATCATCCCCGCCTCCACTTTGGCGTCGCTGCTCGGCGCCGCGGCGGTGCAGGTGCCCAACACCACCAGCCGGCTGATCGTCACCAACGACCTGGTCACCGCCCTGGAAGAGCTGGAAGCCCACGCTCTCTACCGGGCACGGCTCTGCCAGGAATACGAGGCCGTGTCCATCGCCCAGTTCCGCACCGAGCAGCCCGACCGGGAGTTCGTGCCACCGCTGGTGCTGATCACCGACGTCACCGGGGAAGCCGACTCCACCCGCCTGGAATGGTCACTGGCCGCCCACTACCGCCTCGACGTGCACGGAGTGATCTGCGGCGACTGGCCGCGCGGCGACACCATCCAGGTTGCCGCCGATGGCACCACCACCCCAGCCGTCGGAATCCGATACGGGGAACGGCACCGTAACGGCCACCCCGCCGACCTCGGCCGCCTCACCGTCCTGGACGAAGCACAAACGCTGGAAATGTTGCTCACCCTCATCGAAGCCCAAACCGGCACACCCGCACCCCGACCGCCAGCCGACACCATCCCCGACTCCGACGACGCGCGGCTGACCGAGGACGACCCGCGGCGGCTCGATGAAACTGCGGCGTCTGGCCAGGACCAACCCGCCGAAGTGCCCGACGTCGCGGACACGAGCGCCGAGTCATCGGCCGGCCCGGACGATGTTGGCGCCGAGGACACCGATCACGGTGACGCCGCCGAACCGGCGACCTCCATGCCGGCCGACACCCGCCAGCCGCTACCAGTGAAGTTGACCGTCTTGGGCACGGACGCCCCGTTGGACTACACCGGCAGCCGCGAATACCGCAGCCGCGTCCGGGAGTTGCTCACCTACCTGATCGCCTCCGGCGGCACCGCCCACGAAGACACCCTGTTCGAAGACCTCCTACCGGATGTCACCTACAAGGCGGCCCGGGACCAGATCAACGTTGCCAGTTCCCTGCTACGCAACATCCTCGGTGAGGTCGCCGGTGTCCCGGCGAAGCGGTTCGTCGTGCGTAACAGCACTGCCCACGCCGTGCAGCTCGGGCCACAGGAGCTACTCGACGTGGACCTGTGGCGCATGCGTGACCTTGTCGGCCAAGCCAAAACCGCCGGGAACAGCATCACCCGTACCCGGCTACTGCGCCAGGCGGTGGACACCTACACCGGTGAGCTGGCCGCAGGCGCCGACTACCCGTGGGTCGATCTGTACCGGGAGCGGACCCGCCGCGACTACATCGACGCCGTCCTGGCCTTCACCGACGAACTCGTTGACGACCCCGCCCAGATCCTGCGGGTCGTGCGCCCCGCGATCGGCGCCTGCCCATACGCCGAGGCCCTGTACCAGAAAGCGATGAAGGCAATGGCAGCCCTTGGAGACGCTGACGGGATCCGGGCGCTGCGTCGGACCATGAACAAGGCCATGGAGGAACTCGGCGTGGAAGCCGAAGAAGACACCCGACAGCTGGCCACCAAGCTCCTGGCCGACCTCACCGGCCGGAGGCGACCATGACCAGCACCGATACTCGGACGCCGGCGAAGCTGACCCTTGGGCAGTTGCGGCGGCTGCGGTGGGCCGTCCGCGCGGTGCTGTTCCTCGGCGTCGCCGCCTCGGTGGCGGCGAACATGCTCCACGCCCCCGACGACCCGATCGCCCAGGGCATCGCGGCCTGGCCGCCGCTGGCGCTGTTAGCGACCATTGAGGTCATCGCCCGCGTCCCCGTCCACCGCCGTGACCTCGCCGTGCTGCGGATGCTGGCCACCATCGTCATCGGGGCGATCGCGGCGTGGGTGTCCTATTGGCATATGGCGGCGGTCGCTGGACGGTTCGGTGAGGCTGGTATCACCCCGTACCTGCTGCCTATCTCGGTTGACGGGATGGTCATCGTGGCCTCGGTCAGCCTCGTCGAACTCGCCGGTCGTATCCGCACCGCCCAAGCCGACACCACCGTCCCAGCCGGGACCAACCCGGCAGCGCAGCCAACACCAACACCGGCCCAGGCGCCGGTGGCGCTGCAGAGGGTGCCGGAACGCCAACCGGTTGTCGCTGCCCTCAACGGCGCCAACGGGCACACGGCGCTGCAGACTGTGGAACACCCGCCTCTGCTGAACGTGCCTGCCATCGACGGCCCGAACTATCAGCCAGATCAGCCGACCCCCACACCTGCGATCGCGGCCGAGCCCACCGGTGATGCGCCGGCCATCGTTGACCCACAGCCCACAGCCTCAGACGACACCGCAGCAGCAGCGGACCCGCTCACCGACGAGAAAAGAGCCGAATCGCGTGCTGGTAACGGCCAGCACGCGGACCCGACGCCTCCGGCGGCGGATGGCGAGGACGAGATCCCGAAGTACACCAAGGACGCCGTCGTCTACCTGCTACGTCAGGACCCGTCGCTGGACGCCGCCACCATCGCCGAAAAGCTCAACCGCCATCCCAAGACGGTGCGCCGCTACATGCCCGACGACGTCAAACGCACCCGCGAATCCGACCGGCAGCCGCCGACCTGATGTCGGCAGTCGCCGTCCGGCAGACCAGTCGCACCCCGAAATGCATGCGACAGGCTTGCGGCGCGCGGAAGCGCCCGTCACGGCGCCCGCCGGTGCCTGGTTGGTATGGCGGGCGCCGCGACGCGCGCAACGGTGGCTACTCGCCGGCGGTGGCGGCGGGCAGGGTCAGGTCAAGCCGGCGGGTGTGGACGCCGGCGGGAAGGTTCCCCGGCTGCCACAGGTCGGCGGTGCCGGCATCGGGGAACGGGCCGACGGGTAGGAGCCGCCGCCGGGTCCAGTCGATACACAGCACGATCTGCGGACCGTGCCCGCTGGTCGAGAACTCAACCTCGGCGGGGATCCGCGGGTGCACCTCGTGCCAGGAGCCAACCAGGGCCGGGAGCTGTTCGGCTGGCGGATGCAACGCGGCGGTGAAGGTGACCGCGACGGCCGTGTCCGCTGCGGCGATCGCCGCGGCCTTCGTCTTCGCGACCGTACGTCCCCTGTACGGGCCGTGTGCCCGCACCTGGCCGGTTGTGGTGAACACCAGCAGGGTGATGGGGTCGGAGTCGGTGATGGAGTCGATGGGGTGCATGGTGAACGCGTCCCCGGTGGTGATATCCACAAACGACACCATGACCGGTGCCGTGTTGTCCTGGTCGCGGGTCCACTCGATGATGTCGAAGTGCTCCGTCAGGAGTTTCTTGAGTTTGACGTAGGCGCCGTTGGTGGGTTCGAAGACGCCGTGGGGCACCGATGGAGTTGTCATCTTCTGCTTCCTGATTCGGTGGGGATGCCGCGGCCGGGTTGGTGCGGCGTTGGACATGGACGCTTCGCCGGCCGCCGCGGGTCAAGTCGCATCCCGGCGGCCGGCGGCGACGTCAGCTGGGGGTCGGGTTGGTGCGGGCGTCAGTGCCGGGCGGCAGGTCCGGCGCCTGCCCGGTATCGACTCCGCCGGGCGCCCCAATCGGGCCGGTAGCGTTGCCGGGTTCGGGGTCGGTCCAGTGCAGTGCGCGTAGCGGCCAGAAGGTGCCTTCGGGGGCGTTGATTTCGATCAGGATCCGGTAGCTGGTAGCGCCGTTGTGGTCGACGGTGTTGAGGGCGAAGTGGTCGCCGAACCGTCGGATCAACGGCCTTGACGGTTTCGGCCGCAGATGCCGGTGCCCTTCGCTGATGACGGTCATCGCCTGCCGGTCGGCGCGCACTATCGGCCAATGCGGTCCGCCGTCCGCCGGTGCGGTCACCGTGACCGGGCCGTGGCTGCCGGCCGGGATGAGTGGCCGCTTCTCCCAGACGATCTTGTCGGGGGTGAGGGCGTGGATGCGGGCAAGTCGGCTGCTGTGAGTGGTTAGCCGTTCGTAGGCGGCCGTCCGGTCACGGACCATCGTCTGGTAGCTGGTGGCGGCGGCAGCCAGCAGCGGGGCGTGGCTGAGGACGTCGTCGATGTGGAGGTTCTGGTCGCCGATGTTGTCGCGGAGCATGTCGATGGTGCCGGCGAGCATCCGCTGCTGGTAGCCGGCGGCGGCGTAGATGGCGGCGGCGCGGATCCAGCTGGTGCAGGTGTCGGGGTCGTTGACGAACGTCCACCCCATCTCGCAGGGTTCCACCTCGTGGCCGGCGGCGGCGGCGAGTTCGTGGAGGTACTCGCGTATGCCCGGGGTTTCACACAGGTCGTAGTCGATCATCGTCTCGGTGTTCCTTCGGGAGAGGGGAACGCCGAAGGCGCCCGGTACCGCGTGCTGCGGTGGGCGCCTTCGGCGACGGAACGGGTGGTGCGGATGGGTGTCAGTCGGGTTGCTGGTCCTGGCTGGTTGTGGTGGTGGGTTGCCAGCGGTGATCGCGTAGCAGGTAGGAGCAGTCCCCGTCGGAGGTGATGACCGGGATCAGAAGCTGGTCGAGGTTGCCGCGGTGGGGACAGGCGATGGTCTCGACGAACGTTTCGCCGTCCTGTCTGATCACCGGGTTTGCCGGCGACGGGGCAGTGCCGGCGGTGGCGGCTACCAGTGACCGCAGTTGCGTGTCGGTGATGCGCACCAGCGGCCATCCGCCGCCGGGCGAGTTGCTGGCGGGGGTTTGCACCGTGACGGTGTGGTCCGGCTGCCGGTGCGGGGACAGTGTTACGTCGTCCCAGTCCGTGAAGTTGCGGTGCAGCGCCCCGTAGTTGTGGAGTTGGTGTAGGCAGTGGTGGATTCGCATCGCCGTCTGAACTCTGGCCTGCGCGTATTGGGTGTGGGCGTTGTTGCAGGCGTCCAGGCTGGTGATGTAGCCGCCGATGTCGGTGAAGTCGGTGTTGGTGTCGCCGACCTCGCCGCGTAGGAACGCCACCGGCTGGTGCAGTAGGGCCAGTTGGTAGTCGGCGGCGGCGTAGGCGCCGAGCTGGGACCAGATTTCCAGCACGCTGTGCGGCTGCTGGCCGATTTGGATCCACATTTCGTCGTGGTCGATCTGGTAGCCGTGGTGGTCCAGGAACGCTTGCAGGTAGGCGCCCAGACCAGCGGCGGGCTCCGGATACCTGTTTCTCACAGTGGCACTCGCTTTCGTAAAGGTGCGGAAGGCGCCCACAGCCGCGCAAGTGCGGGCTGGGGCGCCTTCGGCGTGGATGGCTAGGGCAAGCAGAGCCCTGCCGGCGAGGCGGCGGGACTCGGGTTACAGGTAGGTGTTGGGGTGGACCAGATCGCCGCGGTCCACTTTGCGTACGGTGATTTCGGTTTCGGGTCGCAGGTAGGAGTTGGCGACTTTGCTGAGGCGTAGGGCGGAGACGAGCTGTTCGCGGGCGTCGTCCTCGGCGGAGTCGATGGACTCGGCGTCGGCGTCGATTTCGAAGACGATTTCGACGACGACCCGGTAGCGACTGCGCAACGGCTCCGCGCGGCAGGCCTGCAGGAATCCTTGCGCCCACTGGTAGTCGGCGTGGTGTTCGGTGACGGCGTCGTGGATCTGGGTGTGGATGGTGCGGCGCAGATTGTCCAGGCCGTCGTGGAGGCGTTGGGCGTTGCGGATTGGGTCGTCCAGGTGCCCTGCGAGCGCCCGGACGGTGTCGGCGGTCCAACGCTGGGGGCTGGTGTCGGTGTGGGTGGCCTGCGCCCACGCCTGCTGCAACACCTTGGCCAGCGCCTCTGGCACCACGACAGCTGGGGTGGCGGTGGGTTCGGGATGGTTGAACATCACGGTTCCTTCCTTCTTGGGCAATACGCGAAGCGCCTCACCGCGGGTCGGTGAGGCGCCAGATGACCGGCCGTCGGGTCGGTGCGGCCGGACATCTCTTGCCGGAGCCGGCATGCCTGCCTATTGGCGGCGGAGGGCGGCGGTGGCGGCTTCGGTGATGGCGTTGCCGGCTTGCGCCGGGGCAAGGCCGAGGCGTGCGGTAACGCCGTGCAGGGGTTGGCTGTCGGCGGGGCCCAGCCACAGCACCGCGCATCCGGCCTTGCGGAGCCGGTCGAGTTGTTCCTGCCCGCGCAGGCGTTCGGCGAGCAGCAGCTCGCCGTCGGAGACGATGACCAGCAGCCGGGCCCCACCACGGGGGTCGGACAGGTGCAGCGCACCGTCAAGGGCGTCCACTGTCGTGCAGAACCCGCGCGTGTGGCTTTCCAGCCCGAGTTGGCGGACGTGTCCGGGTGGTTGGCCGGGGTAGGTGATGGGGGTGACGTCGCGGCCGAAGGTGATGGTGGCGGTGTGGGCGCCGGCCCAGGCGGCGGCTTGGGCGGTGATCCACGCCGCCGATTCACACGGGCCCAGCCAGGCCCGCATCGACACCGACACATCCACCGTGATCCCGACCGCCAGCGGTGGATCGAGCACCCGCCGGGAGGTGCTGCTGCGCCACGGTTGGGCGTCTGGTCGGACGCCGGCGGCGCGTTGAGCGGCGGCGGTGACAGCGGCGCGGGCGATCAACCGGCCAGGTGGTGTCGCCGCTGTCGTGGACACCACGACCGGGTCGCGTCGGGCGGCGGCTTTCAACGCCCTGGACAGTTGTCGGGCCGTCGCCTGTTCCGTCTGCTGTGGCTGGCGTGTCGGGCCTGTGGCGGTGGCGCGGCGGCCGAACACTTTCCGGGCCGCGTCCCGGGCCTGGGCTTGCGCCTGGGCTTCAAGGGCCCGCCTGGCGTTTCGTGCAGCCGCTGCCGCCGCGACGTGAGCGTCGGCGTTGGTGGTGGTGTGGGCGTCGGCGAGGTCGGTGGCGGCGACCGCGGCGGCGGTCGCTGCGGCTGCCTTCCGCGCCGCACCGTCCACGCCGGGTGGTCCGTCGGGGACCAGCAGGACCGGCCCGATCAGGCGGGTGTCGATGCCCAGGACGTCGCACCACTGCCGGCCCAGGTCCAGCATCCGGTCGGCGTCGCCGTCTTTGGTGCGTAGGGCTTTGCGCCAGATCTTGCCCAGCTCCCGCAGCCGGTCGGTGCCGATCAGCTTCCGCACCGCCGTACGGGCAGGCCGAACTTCGCGCCGGTCCAGAATCTTGGCGTCGGCTCGGGCCAGGAGTAGGGCGGCGAGGGTGCCGGCGGTCCAGGGGTTGTCGACTGTGGGGATGTCGGCGAGCAGGAGCTTGGCGGCCATCGCCCGCAACCACCTACGGTCCCCAGGCCGGCGTTTGAGCTGTCGGCATTCGATGCGTGGCTCTTCGAGCAGGGTGGCGGCTTCGATGACCGGCCACGGCACCCCGGCGCCGGTGCTGACCCTGCACCATCGCGAGTGGGCGGCGTGTCCGGCCTCGTGCACTAACGCCCCCCACGCCACGGGGTAGGCGTCGCGGGCGGTCGCAGCGGTCGGGTCGACGGTGTGGGGGTCGATGTCGATCAGGTGGCTGTTGACTTCGATGGTGTTGGTGGCGGGGATGAAGCACGCCGGAGCGCCTCGGCCCGCTCCGGGTTGGATGACCACGGTGAGGTCGGCGCGGTCGGCCAGGTCGGCGACTTGGGCGGTCCAAGCGGCCGAGTAGCGGGCCCAGATCAGATCGGTCGCGGCCGGCCGGCTGGGGGTAGGGGTGGTGGTGACGTGCCGGTTGATCGTTGTCATCGCTTCAGCCGCCGTCTCAGAGCTGCTTGCCGAGAGCAAGACCAGTCACGATGCGGCGACCGAACTGCTTGGCTAGGACCTCGGCGACGGTGTCGCGGTCCTCGACCGGGGCGACACCGGCCAGGTTGGCGATCGCGCTGTCGGTGTCCAATGTGTCGGCGATCTTCTTGAAGCCCAGCAGCTCGCGCAGTTGCGGCGCCCAGCCGATCTGGCCTGCCTGCACCTTGGCGTTCAGCTCCACCGCCGCGCGTACGGCCCGGGAGTCAGCACCTAACGCCCGGGCCAGGTCGTAGTCGGTGGTGACGTGGATGTGGGCGGAGAATCGGGAGGCCAGGGCTTCGGTCAGGACCGCGCCGTGCACGCCCGGGTTGTGGCCGGCGATCACGTAGAACCCGTTAGCTGCTGTCACGGTTCGGCCGCCGTCGGCCTTCACCACGATTTGGCGGCGGCCGTCCATCGCCGGATACATCACCGCCAACACCCGCGGCGAGATCAACGTCGCGTCGTCGATGAACAGCACCTCCCCGGCCTGCATCGCCGTGGGCAGAGGGCCGGGTACGAACCGGTAGCCGGCCCTGTCGGGTACGTAGTCACCGATCAGGTCCCCGACGGTGGTGTCGCCGTCCCCGGCCACGGTGTGCAGTTCGGCGCCGAACGCCGCCTCCACCACCGATGTTTTGCCGGTGCCGGGTGGGCCGTAGAGCAGAGCGGCGATACCCGCCCCGCGCAGTTCCTGCAGCACGTCCACATCACGGCGGCCGGCCAGCCGGCGTGGGTGGTACGGGGTGCCGTTGGGGCGCAGCACCGGCCCCGACGGTGCTGGCGCCGCTGCTGGCGCCGGGCGGGGCGCCGGTGTTGGCCGGGTGCGGGCCGCGGCCGGCGGGGCGTCCAAGACGCCGACGGCCAAGTTGTCCTGATGTTGTTGCAGGCCGGCGGTGGTGACGTGGAAGACCTTCTTCCCGCCGGACACCTCCCCGGTTACGTGGTCCAGCTCCACCAGTTTGGTGATCGCTTGACCGACCGCGCCGGTAGAACGGCCGCCCAGGGCGCGGGCGATCGCACCGATGGTGTTGCCGTCGGCGGGCTGGCTGACCAGGTGTGCCAGGACCTGGGCACGTAGCTGCCCGGGGCGCAGTGTCGGCAGCCCCGACACCGTCAGCGTCGCGGGCGGTGCGGGGGGCGCCGTGGTGCTGGTAGTCGCGGCGGTGGGGTTGGGGGCGGTCATCGACCAGGCTGGCGGGCTGCCGGCCGGATTGTAGGGATGCATGTTGGGTGCTCCTGCCATCAAATGGGCAGGAGGTGGCCGCCCCGGTCTGGGCGCGGCCACCTCCTGGGTGAAGGTGAACGCGCCCACCAGGTGGGCGCCGGGGTGTTACAGCTACTGCCGCGGTCGGCCGGTGTACGGCTGGTCAGCGGCTACGGCGGTTACGGTCGGGGGTTGTCCTGCAGCGGCAGACTCATCGTGATCTCCAACGCCAACGCCACTCGCGTAACCCACTGATCGGCCCGCGCGCACACCGCACGGTCGATAGCGGTCCACTGACCGGCCGGGATGCAAAACTGGGCCGGCTGGATCTGACCGGTGGTGAACGCGACGATGTCGAAGCCCCCACGCCCCGCGGCGGCCAGCAGCGGGTTGTAGACGGCAGCCAGAACCCCCCACATCAACTTGTGCGGGTCGGTCGCGGCGTCGACCGCTCGCACGATCCCGGTGATCTCCGCATGTGTGTAAACGTGCCGAACTGGTGTAGACACTGCTTCTCCTCATGAATGACGGAGGTCGGGCTTCGGCGTTCGCCGGCACCTCCCACCCCCTGTATCGGGCCGATCCGTAGATGTGCGCAGCCGCTGCTGGGGAGCGCATTGGCGGTCCTGGGCGGGCTATCGGTGCTGGTCGTGTGGGCAGTACCGGGAGCAGTTCCCGGTCGGGTACAGCGCATCCAAAGCCCGTTTCGCGCCTGCGGTCGCATATTTGCCGAGGCCCCAGCGGGGCAGCAGACCCAGCAGCTGGTGGGCCAGCCGGTGCCGGAGGTTCAGCTCCCGCTGGTGGGCCTGGGCCAGCCGCTGCCGACAGTCGGCCTTCACGCTCTCGCACTGCCGGTGCAGCATGCGCACCTCCGCCGCGAGCCAGGCCGTCTCGTGTTTGTCCAGCAGCTCGAAGTAGCCCAGCCGCTTGTCGTACTCCTCGCGCACCGCCTCCGGGGCGGAGTCCTTCGGCTCACCGCCGTAAACACCGGCGGCCGGCCGGACTCTCTGATCACTCACAGGTTGGCCGGCCGAAGCTTGGCTGGTGGGCGGTGGGCATCCTCCGGGTGCCCGTAACAGCCCGGTCGGACTGTCTGGAGCTGCTGCATCGTCGACGTTGCCACTACTGTTCATCGGGGTCGGATGTCCTTTCAGGAATGAAATGACCAGGTGCCGGGCTGCGGCCGGTCGAGCGGGTAGGTCGGCGCATGCGAGCAGCCGAACTCGCCGCCGATAGCGGTGCCGTCGTCGGTAATCCCGGCGTCGCAGGTGATGCAGCGGCGGGGGATTGTGTGGAAGAGCAACCCGTAGGTGATCCCGGCCTCGGTGTGGACCAGCAGCGACAACGGCCCGTCGCGGTGTACGCGGGTGCGGGCGCCCAGGGTCAGTTGGAACATGCGTGACAGCTGCCGCTGCCAGGACACGACCGCGTCCAGGTGGTAGCGGCTGCCAGGCCCGTAGGCGGCGGCCAGCGCGTCGCAGTAGGCGCTGGCCGCGCTGATCACCTCGGTGGCATCCCGATCGGCCTCCAGGTGGTGCACGCCGGGCAGGTTCACCCTGACCGGCAGGTCTGGGGTAGGCACCGTGGGGTCCGGGTAGTGCGAGGGCAAGCCGATGGCGAGGTCGAACGCGATGACCGGTGCCAGGCCCCACTGGTCGGCGCGGGCCAGGATGGCTTCGGTCACCGCCTGCCACTGCGCCAGCGGGATCTCATGCTCGGCCGGGCGGACTGCGGCGTTCTGGCCTGAGCCCGTCGCGTACTGGGTCAGTAGCGGCTTCCAGATCGCTTCCATCGCGCCGCGCATCAGCCGGCCGCCGTCGCCGGCGGTGTTGATCGCCTCGACGATCGCAGCCAGCTCGGCTGCGGTGTAGACGTGCCGTTTCAGGTTGGGCATTGCTGCTTCTCCTCATAGTGAGGAGGCAGGGAAACGCGGGCCGGCTCCGCCGGCGCGTTCCCCTGCCTCAATCAGGGTTGGCGCCGGCCCCCAGTGGGCTCGACGGATCCGCAGTCCCGGGGGTGGGGCTACGGGTTCAGGTGGTATTCGCAGTGCTCAACCACCGCGTCATGCAGACGCTGCACGTAGTCGGTCAGGTAGGCGTCGTTGACGCGGTCTGCGCAGCCGGGGCACAGACCGGCCAGATCAGCGCCGGCCGGGGCAGCCTGGGTGAGCGCCTCGGCCGGCCCGTCGATCGACGGTCCGGGCAGGGCATCCAGGATCACCGGGTCGCCGTCGTCGATTCCGGTGATTACCTTGCGGGCCAGTGGGGTGGGGTCGCCGGCTGACCGGCCGCCGAGGTTGTCCATCTCCCACACCGCGGCCGCGTTGTCGGCGTCATCACGGGCGGCGTGCATGACCTGGGCGAGCACGTCATGGTCGACATGCCCGCGCGACAGACAACGGGTCACCGCAGGCCCCCCGCATCGTCGGCGACGCGATCGCAGTCGGTGGGATCGACCAGGGTCCAGGTCCACCGCCACCCGCAGATCACATACCGACCCCGCTGGTCCGGGCTGATCCGCGACAACCCGTCGGCGGGCCCGTGTAGGCGGGTCTGGTCAACGATGATGTCGGCGCCGTCCCACACCATCGGCGCGGCCTGCAAATCCAACTCGGCCCGCAGCGCCGTACCGGTCAGGCCCTGCCCGGTGAGGGTGTGGGTGACCTGGTCGCGGAGGCACTGCTGGTCGGCGACCACCGCCTCGGCCACCGGCCGGCTGCAGGACCAGACCGCGAACCCGTTCCACCAGTCGATCAACAGGCCAGGGAACCCGACCGGGACGCGGTGCCGGCCGGTCGCCGGGTCGTAGGTGAGCGCCCAGTCCCCAGCGAAGATGCCCTCCTCGCCGATGCGTAGGGGCCGTGGCGGTTGGGGCGTGTGGGGTGGTGTTTGAGCTGACATGACAGTTCCTCTTCCGAAATCGTGTGGCGTGCGGGCATGGGTTGGGAAGCGATGTGCCCCGCACCGGAGGGGGCTGGTGCGGGGCACATCGCTTGCGAGGGGGCTGGGCTAGATGACGTCGGTCGCGCTACCGTCGAGGACCACCCGCGCGCCCGCCGTTGGGCCGGCCGTGGTCGTGGTATTCGGGGGGCATCTGGTTGATCAGCCGCAACGCGACCTCAGCCCTGCTGGCCCAGTCGTCGGCCCGGTCGTAGGCCAGTTGCCGGATGGCGGCAGCCTGCCCGGACGGGATCAGCAGCCGCGGCACCTCGCCAGTCTCGGTCGCCTGCGGCGGGGTGGGGACGGTGCTGTGGGACAGCAGCGGGGTGTAGATCGCCCACAGCAGGTCGCAGACCAGTTCCCACTCGTCGGCCGCCCGGGCGGCGATGACGGCGAAGCGGTGCATCTGCTGGTCGTTGTAGCGGTAGCGCACCATCGGCGCACCCGTTACTTGATTCGACATCGGAGATGTTCTCCTTTGCTCGGTGAGGGCACCCACACCCCGGCCGGGGTGACGGGGACCCGCGGATGGGGGTTGGTTTGTGCATTCCGGCGCCGGTCCCGGAGGACGGGTCGCCGGACGTTTGAGAGGTGGTGCCGCCGAACCGAACGTTCAGCCGATGGCTGCGCCGTGGGCGGCCATCCACTCGGTCGGTGGCACCGCGCCGGCGGGGCTGGAGTCGCCGCGCAGGTGGACCTCGAAGTGCAGGTGCGGGCCGGAGGAGTTCCCGGAGGAGCCGACCTGCCCTAACGGTTGGCCGGCGGTGACGCGGTCGCCGATGTGGACGCGAGGCTCCTGGCTCATGTGGCAGTAGCGGGTGATCACCCCGCCCCCGTGGTCGATGTCGACGTACCAGCCGCACCCGCCGACCGTCGGGCTACCGTCCCGGTCGCAGCCGTGCGAGGCGGGCACCACGTTGCACACCGACTGCACGACGCGTCCGGCGGCGGCGGCGCGGATAGTCGTCCCGCGGGGCGCGCCGAGGTCGACACCGTTGTGGCCTGGCCGGTCCGTGGTGCGGAACCCGGACACGACCGCGGCTTTGACGGGAGCTACCCACCCTTGCGCGCTGACCGGCGAGCACGCTGGCATGCCGGTACCGATGGCAGTCAGAAGCCGGCTGGCGGCCGGTTCGTGTTTGGCGTAGGCATTCGGGTAGGCGCTGCGCTGCACGACCTGCGCTGCGTCCGTGACTGACAACCGCTCCCACCCGGGAACCTTGGCCAGCCGTTGGTAGAACTTGCTGGCCGCGTAGGTCGGGTCGTGCAGCTGAGCGGCGGTGCCCCACCCTTGGCTCGGGCGCTGCTGGAACAGCCCGATCGAGTCGCGGTCCCCGCCGGGAAGGTTCCGTAGCCCGGATTCCTGCATCGCCGTCACCAGCGCCACCAAGTGCGCGCGGGCCGGCACACCTAGCTTGGCTCCAGCGGCGATGATTAGACGGGCGTTGGTGAGCTGCTCACGGTCGAACCCCTCCGTGCCACCGTCGCTGGCCGCGCTCGCCGACCTTGCGCCCGTGGTGGGCAGGCAGTCTTCGGCGCTGGCCGGGCCGTAGGACAGGCCGCCGATACCGGCGCCGAGGAGCATCAGCCCGGCTACGGCGGCGACGGTCAGAGCCATCAGGGCGCGCAGTTTCATGGCCGGCTTCCTTCCTGGGCGACGGCGGGCAGGGGCCGCGGCGTCCGCCGGTTGGCGGTGCCACGGCCCCTGCAGGTGGTGCGGTGGGGTGGGGTCAGTTGGTGGCGGGTGCGGGCTGGGGTGGGGTGGTCAGCCGCATGGCCGTGATCGGGATCTTGGGCCAGTACCGGCCACCGTCACCGCCGAGGCGGGCGACGTCGGCGTGCTCGTCGCCGTTGCGGCGGATCACCACCCACAGCACCTCGACAGGCTGCTTCCAGCCACGGCCGCAGATGGTGACGACGCTGCCCAGGTCAATGTTCGCGGCGTCCGGCGCGGCGGCTGCCTTGGTCCTGGCCGCGGCGACCAGGTCGGCGGGGGCGGGCCGGAACGCCTGCGGCGGTCCGCCGGCTTTCCTTCCGCCGACCACGGACACTGCGTCGACCTTGCCGCCGACCACGTCGGTGACCTCGAAGACCACACCCTGGTCCTTGCGTCGGCCGTAGCGGGAGTCCAGGACGACCAGGTCGCCGGCGCGGATGTCACCGTCGGCCATCCGCTTGGCCTGCGCGACAAAGGCCGGTGGTGCCGGCTGCCAGATCACGGCCGGTTCCTCGACTGGGAACCCGTCGCCGAGGGGTGTTCCGGTTGCCTTGTCACGGTCCAGTTCGGTGATCTGGTAGACGACCCCGATGCAGTCTTTGAGGTGCTTGGTGGTGGTGACGACGTAGTCGCCGACCTTCAAACGTGTGGCGGACATGCTGGTTCTCCTTGTTGTTGGGCATGCTGGTGGCCGGACCGACCTGGCGGGCAGCCGGCTGGCGGCGCGAGGGGGTCGGTCCGGCCTGGGCTACTGGCAGGTGCGCGGTGAGACGTGCTGCGTCATGAGTCGACGCAGGGCAGTTCGACCGTGTCGTGTCGCCGGTCGCGCTGCCGTACGGCGGGACGCTCAACCAGACCGGGCTCGGTGGCGGCCGGGGTGAACATGCGGATCTGTGCGCCGCCTGCACGCTTGGCCTGGTACATAGCGGCATCGGCTTGATGCAGCAGCAGTCGCGGCTGCGCCCCCGCCTCCCCGACAGTGACCCCGATCGACGCCGCCGCCGAGGCAAGGTGGCCCCAGCCGAGGCTCACCGGAGTCCCAGCGAGTGCTTGCGCGATCGCATCGGCGATGTCGGCGGCGGAGTCGGGGTTGTCGATGACGATCGCGTACTCGTCGCCGCCGAGGCGGGCGATGGTGTGCAGGTGCCGATGTTCGATGCGGTTGAGCCGGTCGGCGACCGCGCGTAGCAGGTCGTCACCGGCGCCGTGACCGCCGATGTCGTTGACCTGCTTGAACCCGTCAAGGTCCAGCAGGATCACGGCGACGGCGCGGCTGGTGTCGGCCATGCGGTGCAGGGTGCGGATGAGGTGCCGGCGGTTGGCCAGGCCGGTCAGCTCGTCGGTGAGGGCTTTGGTCTGCCAGTGGACGCGCTGCCGGTTGGCGATCCACCACGCCGGCAGCAGGGCCGCGACGCCGGCGATCAGGCCGATCATGGTCCAGGCCAGGGTGGTGCCCGTAGAAATTGTTAGAGACACTTGGCGTAGCTCCAAACTTTGGTTGGAGTCACCGGGCCGGCCGTTCGCTTTCCACGGCTTTGACGGCTGGCCCGGGCTAAAGGCGATCAGGACGTGGTAGTGCCGGCCGGTCATTCGGCCTGGTAGGTGGCGGGCTTGCCGTCATGGCGGCGGGCGCTTCCGTCACCGACGAGCTTGTCCAGCGCGTTAGCGACCGCCCCCGCAGAGGCTTTCGCCCTGCTGCCGTCGTTGACGGTGTCGAGGTGCTTGCAGATCTGCGACACCTTGAAGGCGGTGTCCGGATCGGCCTGCAGCACGGCCAGGACATCGCCGCGCAGCGCGCCCTTGGGCCGCTTCGGATGCGCCGACACCCGCCGACCCTTCTTCTGTTCGTCGGCCGTGTCGGCGTCGGTCGTGTCGGTGTCGGTGGTTTCCGCGGTGTCGGTGGTTTGCGCGGTGTCGGAGGGCGCTGCCTCGGTGGTGCTGGGAGCGGGATCGCCCTCGGCTTCCTCCGGCTGCGGATCCGGCGTCTGATCCTTCGGTGTGCACTGGAGCGGTGCGGCAGCTAGTTCCTGCGCGTCACCGTCACCGTCACCGTCACCGTCGGCGGCAGCGGTGTTAGGGGCGGTGGCCGGTTGGTTGTCGGCCACCTCACCGTCGGGTGCACCTTGGACCCTGCTGGCGGCGTCTACCTCGGGTTCCGGGTCGGTGCCACCGGCCGGGTCGGCGTCGGCGTCCATGTCGGTGGTCGACGCCTCTGCGGCGGCGGCTGTTTCGGCATGGTCTCCGGCGGGGTCATCGTCGGCGCTCGCGTCGTGCGTTGGCTGGTCGTCCCCTGCTGCGGGGAGGACAAGCTGGGGCTGGTCGAGGTTGAGTACCCACCGCCCTTGGCCGTCCTTGGTGGCGGTGCCCTCGGTGCCCATACGGCGCAGGATCGGGGTGACGGTGGAGTAGCCGAGCCCGGCGGCGTCGGCGACCTGCGCCGCTGTTGCCGGGCCCCCGTTTAGGTCACGCCACATCGCGGCGATCACCTTCTGCGACCCCGTCGGGGTGCTGGCTGTTGCTGTGGTCATGGGACTGGTGTTCCTCTCTTCGATGGGTGAGGCGTGGTTGATCCACGCTTCGCCGCGGGGCAAGGTCAAGTCGCTTCCCCGGCCCCGGATGTGGAGGCGCCCGCGCACCGGGGCTGGTGTGCGGGCGTGTTGTCTGTTTCGGGTGGGCGAAGAGGTAAAGGCCGGGTGCCGGATGTTTCCGGCGGAAATGGTCTTGCCCCTGACGGGGCGCCGCCGGCGTTGGGTGCTGGTTGGGTACGGCGATGGCGCAGCCCAGGTCGGGCGGCGCTATCGAGGTTCCGGCCGGCCCTGTGCCGGGGTGTTAGAGGGTGATCGCCAGCAGGCGGGTATCGGGTCGTAGGTGGGTGAGGTGGGCGTTGGCCCGGCCGAGGTAGGCGATCCGGTCGGCCAGCAGGCCCGTGGTTGGCTGCCAGGTGTGCCGGTCAGCGGTTAGCAGCGCGTCGCCGCAGACGGCGGCGGTGGCGTGCAGGTGTTGGTAGGCGGCGGGCCCGGCCTGCAACGCCTCCAGCTCGTAGGGGTCGAGTTGAGGTCCGGCTGGTTGGGCGGCGTTGTGGGCGCGCATCGCCAGGACCCGGGGTTGGGCTTGGAAGTCCCGCACCGCTTGGGTGTGGCCGTAGCGGTCGGGCTGGTCCAGGTGCCGGGCCAGGTAGCGGTTCCAGTCGTGGGCGTTGCGGGTGCCGCGCACCGTTTCAGTCCACACCTGGTGGCGTACGGCGGCGGCCACAGCGGCGCCGTGACGCATCCCGTCCAGATTCAGCAAACGCAGTGGCCCGCCGGCGCACCAGCGGGGTCCGCGTTTTCCGGGGCGCAGGTCGATCAGTTCGCCGCGCTGCCAGGGCCGCACCTTCGGGTGGGTCCAGAACACGGCGGTGGCGGTGGCGGGTAGGCCGAGGTGCCGGTGCAGGTCCCGGCCGTCAGCCAGAACCTCGGTAGGTAGATCGTCAGGCAGGCAGACGATCATGGTGCGGACCACCGCAGGCGGCGGAGCCGATACCGGCGCGGAGGCCTGGCTCGACGCCGTGGTGGTGTTCGGCCGGGCGGCTCGGGTGGTGGGGACGCGGCTGCCGTGGCTGGTCAGCGGCGTTCCAGCGGTAGTGCCCATCAGCGGGGTGCCTTCCTGTTGCAGGGAGTGCGCCCCTGGCCGGGGCGCGTGAAACCTGCCGGCCCGCGAGAATGCGGTTCGGCTTGTTCGGTGCGCCTTACGGCGTGGGTGTGGACGGTCGCGTCCGGCGTTGTCAGGCGTGCTCGCCCGACGGCGATCTTGCTCGCCCATTCGGGCGTGCGGTGTGCTGCGTGATCAGCGGGGGTGCGATCGAGACGATCGCGGGTGGTGCTGGTGAAGCGGTGGTGCTGGTGGTGGGTGCGACCTTGTGGGTCGCCTGTGCGGGGCTGCGGCGCCGACCGGCTCTGGTGAGCGGGTGGGCTTTTGCCGTGGCCTCGTAAAGGCGGGGTGTCCGAAGGCGGGACCAACCGGGGGCGGAGCGGGGTTTTTAAAGGTGTGTAGGGCGATGACCGTACGACACCCCTCTAACGGGCCTGCCCACCGCCGAGATCGGCGAATATCGGGGTTGACCTGCACCGTTAGAGCCGACGCTGCCAGTTTCGATGGCGTTTCCGTTAGCGCCGTTAGAACCGTTAGAGCGCCATAGCCGCTAACGGGCGGCGATCCTCGCCGGGATCAGGTGCAGCGGCAGGCGTTCGCGGTGTCCGGGGATGGTCCACACGGCTTGGTGGGGTGGCTGGTCGTGGGTGGAGGTGGCCACCGTCATGGACAGGTCGATGGTATCCAGGTGCCTGAGCAGCCGCTGCTGGCGGCGGCTGTCCGGGAGGCGGAACAGCAGCGGTCGGGCGTCGCCAGTAGCGAGGGTGAGAGCTTGGTAGGCGGGGAGCTTACGCAGGACCCGGCCGAGGTCCTCGGTGCCGGTGTCATGTTCGAGGAAGAACTCCACCTCGTCGGCGCCGTAGGCCCAGCAGCCGTAGGCGTCGGGCCGTAGGCGGGGGCTGTCGGGCGTGAACACACTGGCGGCGTGTTGCTCGGACCACCAGGTCAGCACCGCAGCCGCGGGATCGACCCGGGCGACGGCGTGGAGGGCGGCGAAGAAGCCGTTGACGCCCAACAGGTGCCCCAGTGCGGGGTAGGCGGCGATGCGGGTACGCCGCTCCAGGCTGGTGCGTGGTGGGCGGGCGTCGGGGTTGGCGGGGTCGTGCCAGTCGTTGGGGTGCAGGGCGGCGCCGAGGGGGCCGAGGGTGTAGCGGTGGGACCGCGATTCGCTGGCGTGGCGGGTGAACACGAACCGCGACACCGCCCCCGCCAAGGTGAGCGCCCGCAGCCGGGTCTGCGCTTTGCGCACGGACGGGAACAGGGCCTGGGCGATCTGGTCGGTGGACAGCACGTAGTGCTCGGCCAGCCAGCCCAACAACGTGAAGTCCCGGGGTGTGAGGTGCAGGCGGGCGTAGGGATCGGAGGCAGACATGAGCAGGGAGAACCTTTCGGTAAGGCAGGGTGAGATGCCGGCCAGGGGGAGGAAGGAACCCTCCGTGAGGAGGGGAGTCTTCGAAACAACGCGCCGGATCGGGGCCGTTAGGATCGGCATCCACCTGCGGATACGCCTGTGTCGGCAATGGATGGCCGGGTGTTCGCCAGCTACCCCGCAGACGAACGGCCAACGAACGGCCACTGCCCCCCAAGACGAACCCCACCCCAGCCGGCGGCGGGAGCGAACAGAGCGCCCCGTGGCCGGGATTAGTCTTGTTGCCCGGCCACGGGCGCTTGAGTTATCTACCGTCGCGGCGATCGCCACGACCGGCACTGCGGTTAGCGCGGTTGTTCTTTTCGGCTTCGGCCTTGTCCGCCTCGGCGGCGTCTTCGGCCTGCTTGTCGACCTCCGAGGGCTTCTGCTGCGGCACTCGCGCATCAGCCGACGCCCGAATCTGGGCGACCGCGTTCTGCAGGTCGGCCGGTGGGAGGGTCTTGAGGGTGAACGGTGCCGTCTGCCGTCCGTCAACGACCAGGCGGGCGACGGCGGTGTAGGCGTCCAGGTGGGTCAGGTCGTGCTCGTCCAGCTCCGGCATCGTGTGCCGGGCCAGCACCCGCGCGTCCTCCGGGGCCACGGAGAAGAACACCTTGTTCCTAGCGTTCGCGCTGACCGCGGACAGCAACTCCCGGGGAAACTGGGCCAAATCCTGATGCGCCAAGGTGATCGCCAGCCGGTACTTGCGGGCCTCAGCCAGCATCGTGTCCAGACTCGCCGCCAGGTTGAGGAAATTGTGCGCCTCATCCAGATACAGCGCCGCGTCCCGCCGGCCGTCCGGGGCGGTGCCCGCCCGGGCGGTGGCGGCCTGCCACACCCGGGCCAGGATCAGCGACCCCAGGATCTTGGAAGTGTCCTCGCCGAGGACGCCCTTGGGGATGCGCACGAGCAGGATCTGCCCGTCCAGGATCTTGCCCATGTCGAACGAGGACTTCGGCCAGCGCATCGTGTCCTTCACGAAGTCCCGCAGCAGGAACGACCGCAGCCGCGACAGCACGGGGCCGATGACCTGGGAGCGCAGGGCGGGGGTGAGTCCGTCGTACCACTGCCAGAACCCGTCCAGGCCGTCCGGGTCGCGCAGGTCGGCGGTGAACCGGCCACGGAACTTCGGGCTGTTCAGCAGCGAAGGGATGTGCTGCATCGTCACGTTAGGCCGCGTGAGCAGGGTCAGGCAGGACACCCGCATCACGTCGTCCATCCGCGGCCCCCACGCCTTAGCGAAAATGGAGGAGAAGATCGACACGATATTGTCGACGATCAGATCCTTGTCCTCCCGCCGCCCGTCCAGCGGGTTGAGCGCCGGCGGATTGTCCTGGTCGGGGTCGAACAGCCACACCCGATCGGCGTGCTCGGCCGGGATGCGCTCGAGGATGTCGGTGACCAGATCCCCGTGCGGGTCGATCACCACCACCCCCCGATAGGACTTGACGTCGTCGAGGACGAGGTTGGCTAGGAGAGTGGACTTGCCGGAGCCGGTCTGCCCGACCATGTGCGTGTGATACCTCGTGTCGGCGACCTTCACCGCGACCTTGTGCCCGCCCACCTCCGCCGTCCCGACTGGCTTGGTGGCGCGCCCGCCGGCCGGGACCTCGATCGGCGCCGGTACCGCCTTGGCGCGGGCCCGGTCCAAGCCAGGCACTGCCAGGTCCTGCGGCAGCCCGGCCAGCACGGATAGTTCCGGCCCGGACAGCAGCATCCCCGCACCCAGCCGCCGGTCGGCTAACGCCCAGACCGGGTTGGTCAGGCGGGTGCGGCGGCCCAGCCGATTGCGGTTGTCGTAGACGGCGAACGCGGAGGCGATCGCCGAGCCCTTACCACCCAACCTGTGCCGGATCGCCTTGACCTTGGTCCGGTCGGTCTCGCCGCGCGGTGTGGTGGCCACCGCGTAGCGGACGGCCGCCTGCCACAGATGCCCGCAGGTCTTGTCCAGGACGAGGCGCACGTCGCGGTCCAGGCCCGGCGGCCGGTACGCCGCCGGCACCGCCCCGCCGCCGCTGCGAGGTGCGGGGCCAGGCAGGAACAAGTCGATCACCCCGCGCACCGGCGCGCCCAGGTCCAGACCGCCGGCGGCGGGTTTCCCCGCGCGCAGCCGGCCCGCGGCGCGGCGGGCCCGCGCGTACCGGCTTGGGGTAGCGGGGGCGGCCAGGATCTGCATGACGGCGGTCTCGTCGTCGCGCAGTTGGGAGGCCGCGGACATCAGGGAGCGCAAAGGGTCGGTGTCGAAGTCGGTGCCGATCGGCAGCCACTCCCCATCGGTCAGTGACAGCTGCCCGCCCACAGCCACCGCACCATCGGTGATCGGGGGCGCGGCGACGATGGTGGTGACGGTGGCGCCGGGCCACGCTGCCCGAGCGGCGGCCTCCACCGAGCCGGGCGGGATCGTGCCGGGGACCCACAGGCTGATGGTGACCCGCCGGCCAGTCCACGCGTACTGCCACACCACATGCGGTCTCCCGTACAGCCACCTTGTGCGGCGGGACGGGCGCAGGATGCCGGCCAGGTTCGACCACAACACGTGGGCGCCGCCGGAATCCACCTCCGGCGGGGCGGCGATGGTGATCTGGCGGGCGTCGGTGAGCAGCCGCAGGTGCCGGTGGTTGCCGACAACCTGGCGCAGCGCCACCGTCGACACGGCGACCACGAGCAGCGCCAGGCCCACCCACGGGCGGGCCAGGGCGGTGAAGGTGTCAACGATCCAGGCGGTGGGGTCAAGGTTCGGGGGTGCGATGGCCGGCGGGTCGGAGAACTTGCCGGCCAGGATCGGTACGGTGGAAATGGTGGGGGTGAACACGAGTTCGGCTCCTACAGGTCGGGGTCGTCGAGGTCGGCCAGCTGGCCGGGAGTTGTCGAGGCGAGCCGGTCCTCGGCAGGTGAGGCCACCACGTGCAGACCGCACCGGTGGGCGCCGGCCAGCAGGAGTCCGTGCCCGCGACCGGCCGCCAGCAGGCGGCGGCGTTCACCGTCGGTGAGCCCGAACGCCGTACCGACGGCGTCGATGGCCTGCGGCGCCTGGCGCAGCAGGATCTGGGTGGCGGCGTTCGCCACCACGGCTTGGCCGAGGTCGGAGCCGAGGAGGTCGGCGGCGTCCTGGGTGGCGATCGTCAGCCCGGTGTTGCGCTTACGGCCCGCCTTCGCCAGCCGGTAGAGGAACTTGGCGCCTTCGCCGTCGCGCATGAGCAGCCACGCCTCATCGACCACCACCAGCCGCCGCACCTGCGGTGAGGTGCCTGAGCGGTTGTCCGGGAGTCGGTCGACTTGCTGCCAGATCGCGTCCAGCGCGAGGAGGGTGGCGGCGGCGCGTTGCTCGTCGGGGCATTGGCGCAGCGACCACACGACCAGGTGCGAGTCCGGTCGGACGGTGGTCGGCCCGTTGAACATTCCGGCTGCGGATCCGGTGATCCAGGGTTGTAGCCGCTCGGCCAGGTCTTGGCCGCCGGCACCGTCTGCGAGTTGG
The DNA here is from genome assembly GCF_014647915.1 of Pilimelia terevasa. Lineage (GTDB taxonomy): Bacteria > Actinomycetota > Actinomycetes > Mycobacteriales > Micromonosporaceae > Pilimelia > Pilimelia terevasa. The sequence continues at coordinate 5,545 of NZ_BMQC01000008.1, read as the reverse complement.
GCGGCGAGGTCGGCCAGCAGCGGCGCCGCCCGGTGGTGGGTGGCCGGGTCATTGCTGATCCCCGCTGTCGCGTATGTGGCCAGGATCGCCCGGTCCAACGCCGCCCGCTGCCCGGGCGTCGGCTGCTCCCCGAGCAGCACGGCGATCAGGGTGTGTAGGAACAGGGCGCGGCGGGTGAGTACATCCGGCCGCCGGTCCGCGGCGGGTAGGTCGAGGGGGTTGACGGTGACGCCGGCGTGCCCGAGCCGGACGATGGTGCCGCCGACGGCGTCGGCTAGCCGGAGGTATTCGTCTTCGGGGTCGATGACCGCGACCTGCACCCCGTCATACAGGTGCCGCAGCGTTTCGCATTTCACCAGGTAGCTTTTGCCGGCGCCGGAGCGGGCGAGGACGACCTGGTTGTAGTTGTCCTGGGCGAACCGGTCCCACCACACGATCCCCCGGGACTCGGGGTTGACGCCGTAAAGGACGCCGCCGGTGTCCGCCGGCTGCCCTGGTAGCGGTGCGGGCAGGTCCGGTGAGGCGAGCGGGAACGCGGCGGCCACAGCGGCGGTGTCCATGGTGCGCCGCACCTGAACGGCGTCGTGGCCGAGCGGGAGGGTGGAGGTCCAGCCGTGTAGGTGCCGCCACGTCATCGGCTGCACCTCAAGCAGGGCAGATGCGGCGGCGGTCTTGACCTGGTTGCAGGCGGCGGCGAGTTCGAGTTCGGTGCGGGCGTGCACGGTCAGGTAGATCCCAACCCGAAACAGCCGGGAAATGCCGCGGGCCAGCCGGGTGGCTAGCTCGGCGGCGTCCTCGGCAGCGGCGTCGACGTAGGGGTCGGCGAGTTTGCCGCCGGAGGCGTCGGCGCGGCGGGAGGACTCATACCGGGCCCGCTGCTTACGCAGCCGCCCGGCAGCCACCGGCGCCGGTAGCGGGTCGATATGAACGGCGAGGTCCAGGCGGCCCGGCCATGCCAGTAGGGGTTCAAGCCAGGCCGGGCCGACCTCAGCCGGGTAACCGGTCACGGCGAGGGTGGCGGCGTAGCCGTCACCGACCCGAATGAACCTGGGGGCCACTTCGACGGGGCCACACGCGAAAGCCCCCGCCGACAGGCTGTCGACGGGGGCGCGGGTGCGGGCAAGGGTGGGCAGTTTCATGGTGACCTCCGAACAGTGATGGGGGTGTCCGTGGTGGCGCGGGCACCCGGGGCAGCGGTGCGGAACGGGTCCACGGCCGCGGCCAGGGCGGCGCCGACGGCGCCGGCTTCCAGCGGCTGCGCGGTCACCCCGAGAGCGGTAAGCGCGCGGGCGGTGTCATCCGCGCTACGCCGTGCGGCGTTGCCAGCGGTGTCGGTGCTGGTGGTGACGACCAGGACCTGCCGGCGCAGCGGATCGCGGCTGTCGGCCAGGGAATCCAGGAACGCGGCGTGATCAGTGCAGGCGCCGGCCAACGCCGGGTGCGGCAGCCGGTCGGCGGCGGCCCGTAGGTGGTCGGCGCGGGCGGCGATGTCCACTGGCTGCGCGGACACCACTACCTGCGTGGCGGTGGTCAGGGAGTTGCACCAGCGGCCGAACCCGTCCACCAGCCCCGCCTGCTCGGCCGGAGTACGCAACGCGAGGTTGACGGTGGTCGTGGCCACGATCGCCGTGCTGCCGGTGTCGGTGGTGATCTGCCCGTCCGCGGCGACCGTCTGGGCTGGTAGCCGCAGCGGCGCTGGGACGACCGGCTTACCGACGGCCTCGGGCGCCCAGTCCGGCAGTACCGCCGGCGTCGGGTCGCGGTCGGTGAGCGCTTTGGGGGCGTGGCCGTGGCGCAGGGCGGCGAGCAGCCACACGTCCAGGCTCTGCCCGTCACGGCGGCCCACCGCCAGCCCGAACGCCGTCCCGCCGATGAGCACCCCGGCCACGACCAGCACCGGCGCCGGCATATGCCGGCCGACCGCTTGGTAGAAGCTGTAGAAGGCGACCGCGCCGACGGCGAGGATGGCTAGCTGCCGGAAGGTCAGCCCGTACAGGACCTTGTCCGGAGCATCCACATCAGCGGCGATTTTCGCCCGTGGTGGTTCGTTGGAGTCCACGATCAGGTTCTCCTTCCGAGAGTCATTTGAGGCCGGGGATCTTGTTGAGGCCCTTCTGCATGACGGCGACCTTCAGGAACGCGCCCACGGTGGTGCGGCCTCCAGCGGCTGGGGAGCGGGTGTGCTTGGCGACCAGGCCGGGGATCTTCACGGTGGTCCACAGCAGCACGACCACGATCATCAGATTCAGCACCTCCAGGGGCTCGCCTGGCAGGCCCAGGTTCGGCAGGAGCAGGTCGGGGTTGGTGAGCATCCACCCGCCGGCCTGCAGGGTGAACGCCTGCAGCACCGGGACCGCGAGGCAGCCGGCGAAGCCCCGCCACCACAACCGGGCCAGCCCGTCGGTGGCCGGCGTCGCGTGCAACGCCAACGCGATCGGCGCGAACGTGGCCAACACCAGCAATGCGCAGGTGCGCACGAGCATCTGGAACACCGCCACCGCCGCCAGGACGACCACGAGCACGCCGATCAGTACCAGGAACAGGGCGATCCCGGAGCCGCCGGTGATCGCCGCGTTCAAGTGGTGGCGCATCGCCTTGGTGGGGGAGTCGTCGGTGCCGGGCCGGCCGGTGAACGCCGCGACCAGGGCGTTGGCCAGGGTGATGGCTTGGGAGCAGACCAGGGGGGAGAAGTGGGCGGCGATGAACCCGACCACCATCCGGGGCAGCAAATCTTTGGCTTGGTAGCGGGCGTTCTCCGAGGCCCCGGACACCACACACACCGTGCCGGCGGCCACGAACGCCAGGACGAAGACGGTGTCGACGACCCACACCGACCTGTCGGTCAGGGCCTTCACCTGCGGCAGGTTGGTGACGTCCGGGGTCAGGAGCAGGACCTTGGTCAGCAGCGCGAGCAGCGCGTCGAACGCCGCCAGCAGCGCCCTGGCGAGCTTGTCGAGCATCCCGTCGAAGATCCAGTCCATGACGTTCAGCCGCCGACGATGCCCTTGACTACCCCGAGCAGGATCGGCGCGAGGACGGCCAGGGCGTAGCCGATCAGGGCGTTCTTCAACGCACCCTTAGCGCGCTCCACCGCTGACGGGTCGCCGCCGGCGGTGGCCCAGTACACGCCGGCCAGGATCAGGAACAGGGTGGCGACACCGGCCAGGATGCCCATCAGCCACTGCTGAAGGTTGGCGATCACCTGCGGCAGCGTCGCCGCCGCCAACCCGGCGGTGCCGGTGGTGTCGGCGTAAGCGGCGGCCGGCACCGACACCATCACAGCGATGGTGGCCGTATGGACGGCGATCGCGCGGGCGCGGCGGCTGTGGATAACCCTGTGGATAAAAGTCGACATGACACACCTCCAGCCCAACCAGCGACACAGTCGGGCGTATCTGGACGAATAGGATGGTGGAGCGCCGCCGCCGGAGTCGAAGTACCGACAGGGCGGGGGATGGCTACTGGCTTGCGGGGTCTTGGGTCGGGAAGCTCTTCCTCCTCGAGAAGGTGCGCGATCGATGTGGTGTCAGCGCATCGGCGCAGCACCCCAAAACCCGGGCAGCAACAGCGGCCATCCCCTGCCCCGACCGGCGTTCGGGCTCCGGCGGCGGGCAGGCACCCCATGCCGCGGCGTTGCCGGGGCTGGGATGTCGTGCGACTAGTAATCCGGTTTCGTTAGAGCTGACGAACGTCTAGCCGTTCTAACGGCCGGCTAACGGGCTCTAACGGCCACCGCCCGTTAGAGCCCTGAACTGCCGTTTCACCGCAACGGCGGCGGCCCCGACGGGAGGTGAGATCCGTCGGGGCCGCCGAGGCGATGCCGGTGTTCAGCAGGCCAGCCGATGCGATACGGGCTGGCGAAGGAGCCGGCCGACACGGGCAGCGGTCGCCGCGGCGGCGGTGTTACGGCGCCGCAACCCGGCGCGTGCCGCGGCGCGGGCGCGCATCCGCTCCCGATCGCTGTCCGACACCATCTCCGACAGGGCGCCGGAGGTGATCGCGGCGTGTAGGCGGATATCGGCGCGGGTTAGGCGCATCCGCAGCGCGTCGGTGCTGATGCCCATCGCCGCCGCGTGTGGCTCCGGGGCTTTGTGACCCAGGCGGATGTCGATCCACGCTGCGGCCTCCGTAGCGTCCAGGACGCCCAGTTCCACGGCGCGGGCGACCAGCAAGTCGGGATGGGCGGACATCGGGCGCGGCGCCCGCGACGCCGGCACCGCGTGCTCGACGTCGGCGACGGGTTCGGTGCCGGGCTCGGCGGTGAGCATCCGCCACGCCGCCCGCCACGCGGCCATACGCAGACCGGCGAACAGGCCCGAGCCGGTCAGGTCCAGGCGGTCACGCACGGCCTCCAAGAAGCCGGTGAGTAGCTCGTTGTTGATGTCGTCGGTGTCCGCGTCGGCGAATCGGTCGCGCAGTTGGGCGGCCTGGCACAGCAGCGCCGGCGCGGCCATCCCGGCTGCTGCGACCACCCACGACGGGCCATCCAACCGGGCCCGCTCCACCAGCTGGCGCCAGACGGTGTCGGAGGCGGCGAACGCCTGCGGGTTGTCGATCAGCCAATCCCGCAGCACCAGCAGCGGCACCTGGCCGGCCGGCAACCCCAGGTCGATGCCCTGCACGGTGGCGGCGGCGTTGAGCTGGTCGCAGTCCAAGGACAGGGGCGCCGGGTCGACGCTCAGGGTTTGGAAGCAGCGCTCGGCGACGTCCAGCGAAGACTCGCTACGGGAAGCGGCAGCCGGCTTGGCGGTGGTGACGGTCATGGCAGGACTCCCTGAGACACAGCACCGCGGCCCCATGTGAGCCGCTGGTGATGCCCTCATTGGCGGGCCTGGCTCTAACGCAGCTCTAACGCCGCAGGTCAAAGCACGTTTTCGGCCTCTGCCGGCGGCACCGAACGGGCGACCCCTCACGCCGCCATTCGCCCTCTAACGGGGGCTTGACCTGCGGAAACACCCGCAATGGCGAGGCCGTAGAGCTTGAACCACTACCAGAGGGAGATGACCGAAACATGCCACTGTGGTCGATCGTCCGTTAGAGCAGGGTGCTCTAACGGACGATCGAACAGTCCTCACAATGGCGTCGGCCGTTAGTTTCGTTAGTTTCGTTAGAACCGTTAGAGCCCGCAGGTCTTGCGGCCAGCACCACCCGCGAGGTATAGGCGCGGGTCTGCGCGCGGTCGTCTGATCCGGCGTCGGGTGCCACGCAAAGGCACGCGGGCCAGTCCACCGGATGTACGACACGAACCGCCGTGTCGTACATCCGGCTGCGGCGCGCTCCGTGCGGCCCGCCGGCACCGCCGCAGTCAGCGCACGTCCGTAGGCCGATGAACGTCCGTAGGCGGATGAACATCCGTTCGCGATGAACGTCCGTCGGCAAGCGCACGTCCACTGGCGGATGCCCGTCCGTTCGCGTCCGTCCGTTCGCGTCCGCGCGTTCCGTTCGCGTTCCCTGGCCGGGCGCGCGTTCCGTTCGCGTCCGCGCGTTCCGTTCGCGTTCCCTGGCCGGGCGCGCGTTCCGTTCGCGTCCGCGCGTTCCGTTCGCG
>NZ_BMQC01000007.1 GCF_014647915.1 Pilimelia terevasa | reverse complement strand
GGCCGCGGGCGACCCGCACGACGTCGTCACGGAACTCTCGGGGGTAGGGCTTGGGCACGGTGGCATCCTTCCAGCCCGCCTCAACGGCAAGCCAGCTCAGGTGTCACCAGTTGGTGCAGCAGACCCCGATGGCGAACGCAACCGGCGTGCAGCCGCAGACTACATATGCGGTCTTACGGAGGAGCAGACGATGGACCTCGACGCCCGCCTGACCGGGCGAAGCCGTGGATCTTCGCTCAGTTCTTGGTTGCGCTAGACAAGCTCGCGAATCCCGTGACCAAGCACCCGATAGCCGTTCGACGCAGCGAGTCAGTCGTGGCTGTAAGAGCGGGAACCATGCCCGTCACCGCAAGTAGCCCTCACGTCGGATCTTGCTGTGGGCGGGCGCGACGGCGACGTTCGGACCCATGACCAGCGCGGATAAGTTCGTACGCTGACAGGTTGGGTGCATCGTTCCTGACGATGTACGAACGGACTGAGGCGGAGCGACCTTGCCGGCACTCCCTACAGCGGACAGCCGGCCTAAACGGAGCTCGGCCGGCCTACCGGAACCACGGGACGGTGTTCCGGCCCCGGCAACGCCGGTTCTCTCCCTCGTTTACCCCCGAAAACTCACACGAATAGGCGACAACCAGTGACGAACGATCACTGGTCGCCGCGTGCGCACGGGCAGGTAGATGCCAGTTTTCGACAACCGATGACAATCCTGTGCTGCTACGTTCGGTAAGCGAAGGTCGACGGTTCAATTCTTACGCTGGCCGGCCGGACTGGCTCGATCTGCGTTGCACCCAAAAGGCTCAGCCTCCTTACAGCCGCCGCCTTGCTTTCGTCCCGGGCCGGCCCCTGGCGCTGTACCCGCCTCTGCTGCCACGGTGGGTCACCGGCCAGGCGACAGGGCGGGGGTGGCGCCCCCCGTTTACCCCCCGAAAACCCCTGCCAAGCGTTGACAAACAGTGACAACGGTTGATCACCACGGTTCAGGGTTTTGGCAGGTCAGCGCGCAGATATGACAACCGATCACAAGCTAGCGGTCGTGACGGCCGGTAACACCACCTTCTGGGTTCACGACCAACTGGGCGCCGCAACAGTGACACACGCCAAGAAGTGGGACTCGCCGGCAGGATGGGTCTTCCAGGACCTGCGGCCGGCTGCCGCGGACCTCAACGGTGATGGGCGGACGGACCTGGCGGTGATGCAGGCGGTCGGGCCCAAGGCAACCCGGCTGTGGCGGATGCGCTCGACAGGGTCCGGGTTCGAGGCAGCCCATCTCGCATGGCACTCAGGACGCGGCGATTGGCGGGTCACGGCCACGCAGATCGCGCCCTGACAGACCGGCCCGTACCACCCTGCCGCTCGGCCGTGACGCACGGAGGGCGGCCGGGTGCGCGGCAGAATCTTCGACCGTCGGACCACAGTTGCCGCCACGCCTGTTCAGGCCCTCGCGTCCCCGTTCCCCGGGTACCGGATGATCAGCCGCTGACGGGGCGGAGCTGCTCCTCGCGCTCCTTTGCCTCGGCGATCAACTTGCGCCAGAAGCTCACCTGCTGCTGGGCGTGCAGGGTGTCCTGCCGCCAATCCGTCCGGGCAGCGTTGGCGCTCTTCATGACCGGTCGCCAGTTCATGCTCGACTGGGCCACCGCGTCGCGGTACACCTGTCCCCAGAAACTGGCCTGCGCGTCGGCGACTTGCTGGGCCTGCTGCCACGACCCGACTGCCGGCGCACCCCCTGTGGCGACCCGGCCCCACGCGTCGGCGGCTTGGCGGCGCATAGCCTCCTTGGCGGCGTCGCCCGCCGACTCGGCGGCCTTCTGCGCAGCCCGTGCCTCCCTGGTCAGCCGCTCTATCGCCGCAACCTGTCGCACTTCCTGCGCCTCAGCGGTCAGCCGGAAGTCCTCCGTGTCCAGGCGGGCGCCACTGGCCCAGGAGAAATGGAAGAACTGGATGATGTCGCTGTCGGTCGCGCCTTCCCGGGTCGCGTAGGTCGCCGCCAGTCGGACCTGGGCGCCGGTGACTTCGCGCAGCCCGCGTACGTAGCATCGGTCGGCGTCGCGCAGTGCGGCGGCCGCCTGGCCATCGGCGTCGCGGGTGGCCTGATCCCTTTCCTGCGCCACCCGGAAACCAGAGCGGACATATTCGGCCCGCTCCGCGTCGGTTCCCCGCTCGGCGGCGCGCGCCGAGGCCACAACCTGAGGAGAATATTCGGGGCTGTGGGTAGCTAGCACCCGCGCGACGATGTGCCGGTGCATCTGCTGGTCCAGTTGGGCGCGTTCCTGGGCCTGGCCCCAACCGACGGCGAAGAACTCACGGATCGCCTCGTCTCCGCGCGGCGACTGTAATGCGATCATCGCCGCCGACCGCACGGCTTCGTAGGTTGCACGCTGAGCCAGGTAGACGACGAGGTCACGCAACTCCGACGGCTCGGCTTGACTCGGCAGGTTGCGCATCGCGGACCCGAGCCTGGCGAGATTGTCGGTTGCCATAGCTTGCGCAGGAGTTGTCCCTGCCAAAATTCCAAGCAGACCAAGAATGGCGAGCCGACCCCGCAGCAGGTCCGATCCGTCTCGGGCTATCCTGCCATTACCATCGCGTAGTATCCCCACGTCATCTCCTTAGGATTGCCGATCCGACGCACGGCCGAGAAACCACCATGGCGACTACCGCGCATCGTATGGATCACCGGCTTGTCGTCAGGGGTGACAGCCTGTGGGCCGACGAACGTCACGTCGGTCGCCCCGTCACCGTTCACGTCAGGGGCGAACGCCTGCCCAAAATAGAGGCGCGCCACACCCGCCGCTTCCCACAGCTTGCTTACGGCGACGTTGCCGGCCGCCGGCGCGAGGTTCCGAAACGCCCGGGCCTCGACCTTGGAGTCGTTGGCCTGCCGAAGGACAACCAACTCCGGCGAGCCGTCCTGATCAATGTCCACCAGCGGATTGCGGTCGATGAGGCGCTCCTCCTCGCTGCTCGCCGACCAGCGCACCACCGGCTGCTTGATGCCGTCGCCGGAACTTACGGCCAGCCACAGTTTCTTACGGCTGAGGAACACGAGGTCGTCCTTGCCGTCGCGGTCGACGTCACCGGCCGAGGGCGTGCCCGTGACGGCCTCGTGTTCGAACGGCGTGGCCTTGGCCGCGAACGCCCCCTTGCCGTCGGACATCATCAGGTACAGGTGATTGCTCTTGTCGATCGGTCCGTTATCGGCCCATCGGCTGCCCTGAACGGCAAGATCGGTCAGTCCGTCGCCGTTGTAGTCTCCGGCGACGAGCTGGTGATACCCGAACTCCCAGCCCTTCTTCTCACTCTTGGTCTCCCAGGCCAGTACCGGCCTACTGTCACCCGAATCGATATGGGAGAACAGGAAAATTCGGTAATGGTAGGTGGCGACCCGGTACAGCACCGCCACGTCCTTGCGACCATCCCTGTCGAAGTCACCGGCGGCAGCCCCGAACCGTGAATGAATCCAGGTCGACGACGTCCAGAACCTCTGCACCGTGGCACTACTTCGACCGAGGTGGCGCAGTGCCCAACCGGTGACCCCCTTCCCGTTCGGGGCGGAGTCGTGTGCCTGGAATAAGGCGACGTCAGAAGAATCCAGGGGTAGGGCGGTGTAGCTCTGCAGAAACCAAATCATGGCCTGTAGCGTGCCATCGGCGAGCGCGCGTTGGGCAGCGCGTGCGAGATTCTTGTATCCGTCCCGCTCGGCCCGCCCGCGAACATCGCTGACCGATCTTCGATACTCCGCCCGTATCCCCTCACGGCGCCGCAGACCGTCGTCCGCCACCCGCTCGTGGATGCCCTTCTCGATAAAACTCAAGGACGCAGCCTGGCCTTGCATCACGGCCTTGGCGCGGGCGGCCTCAGTGAGAACGAACAGCGGATCGGTCCCGATGATGTCCCCGAGCCGCCGCAGGAAGTCGTCCTCTCGGATACCCATCCACTGTGGGTCGTCGATGGTGACAGCCACCCCCACGGCCGACGCGGCGAACTGCCGCGCAAACCGACGTTCTGCGTCCTTCCTGGCAGCCTCGTCACCCTGATGAGCTTCATCGATCAGTCGGCGCCGATCCGCGGCGTAGACGGCGCCTAGCCCTCCCCCGAGGAAGGTCTCACGGTCTGTCATCCCGCCGGCGAAGGCCTTCTCCGCCGCTGCGATCGTGCCGGTGAGTCCCGGCTGCTGCTGCCTGACGTACTCCCACAGCACGATGATGAAGTCGCGATCCCCGAGGCCGATGCGGCCGCTGCTACCCGGCAGGCCGACCAGGTCGGCGGCAGACTGCCGACGGGCGGTCGCCGCCGCCGCCGCGTTCCTGTCGCGAATTTCCTGGTTGGCGTCCCGGTCCTTCGCCTCGGTGATTCCGGTTCGGATGTAGAGCGAGCAGGCAACGCTCTGCTTGGTGTCCGGGTCGATCTCGTCGTTGAGCGCCAGCACGGCCGCGGCGGACACTTCCGATCCGACCGGCGCCTTCTGCCACACGCGGAACGTGAACTCCCGGTCGTCGAGCTGTGCCACCTGGGCCGGATCGAGGCCCACGGCAGTCGCAGCTTTGAGCTTCTCCTCGGTCGTCGCCGGCGGCACCGACGAAGCTGGCCTGGCTACGGCGACCGGGACGATGTGTCGTGGCGTGGGTTGTCGCGCGGAAGCGGGTGCCCCCAGCCCTCCGGCCACACCCGCCACCACCAGGGTGGACACGAGGTGTCGGCTGAGCCAACGCACCCGGCGTAGGTGAAAGGCCCGGTCCGACCGGCGCGGACGACCCGCGGCCACCCAGCCCGTCCACGATGCACCGTTCACGACCCCTCCTTGATGCTGGCCTCGGTGCAGGTTAGGGACCTATGCGGAGCCGCGGCAACAAGCAGGTGTGTCAGATTGGCGACAGCACCGCCGACCCGATGTGGTGGACAATTGCGGTCCGCCGGCGCCCCGCGCCGACGGACCGCGGGGAAGGGGAAGCTGTGGAGGGGAACTCACGGTGAAGAGGAACTGGTGGCGCGGGTCGTGGGTTGTCATCCTCGGCGCGACCGCATTGACGACACCCACGGCGGCCTCTGGAGCCGGGCGGGAGTCGGTCAGGCCGTGTCCGGACGGCGCACTATGCATCTACGAGCACGCCAACTACCAGGGTGAGCTGGTGACGCTGTCCACCTGCGGTGTGTTCAACCTCGTAACGTTCAAGCTGTCCACTGGTAAGCCGTGGAATGACCAGGCCAGTAGCTATCTCAACCGCCGACCGGCCGGCACCTGGTCACACCTGTACGACTACGACGGCTCTGGTGACGCCTCGAAGCCCGAGAACTGGCAGCACCTGTTCTCCTCCCGCTCCGACGGCGACGACCCCGTGGAGGGCTGGAACCACATCCATCCCAACGACACCGTGGACATCGTTCACGTCTGCTGAACCTGCTGCCGAGCGTCAGTACCAGCCGTTGTTCTTGAAGAACGTCCAGGCGCCGCACGGCGTCCGGTAGTTCTTCTTGGTCTTGATGTAGTTGAGGCCCCAGCGGATCTGCGTAGCTGGGTTGGTCTGCCAATCGGCGCCGAACTGACCCATTTTGCTGCCCGGGAAGGCTTGCGGGATGCCATAGGCTCCGCTACCCGAATTTTCGGCCTTGTGGTTCCAGCCGCTCTCCTTGGTCCAGAGCCGCTCCAGGCAGGCCACCTGCTGAAGGTCCCAGCCAGCCTTGAGGGTCAGCGCGCAGCCGATGGCACGGTTACCCGAGTACTCGTCACACGAACTCGGAATCGGCCCGTCGAACGGCACCGTGCCGCCCGCCGCCGCCTTGCGCTTCTTCTCCTGCTGCTTCTTCTTCGCCGCGTCCTCCGCCCGCTTGGCCTTCGCCGCGGCCGACCGGGCCGAGGCGAGCGCGTTGCGGGCCACCTGCTGCTGCGCCGACCGCTGCCGGGAGGCGACGGCGCTCAGCCGGTCGCGCTCGTCGAGGGTCTGCTGCGCGGCGAGCTGATCGGGTGCGGGCGCGGCCTCCGGGCTCGGCGTCCCGTCGGTGCCGTACCCCGCGTAGAAGCCGCCACCGAGGGCGCTGAGCAGGAGGGCGACGGAGAGCGAGCGCACGGTGAGGCGGCTCCACTGCGGACTCACGAGGAGTTCCCTTTCGTCGAGGGCGGCGCCGGGAGGGGGTCGTCGGCGCCGGGCACGGTGTTCCGCGCCACAGGTCCGACGCACACCTTTCCCAATCCGGCGGCCCCGCGCTACCCCCCGAGGCGCCCGATGTGAAGCATCCCACCGGACCAATACCGACATTAGCGGATATTCACACAGCGTGTGCGGCGACGGGCGACGCACTCCGACGGCGGTCCGGCCGGGTTGGCACAGGCCACCCGGCCCCCGAACGGCGGGCCGGCCACCCGTTCGGGCGACCGGCCCGCCGGCGTCCTAGCGCGGAATGTCCTCCAGCAGGTCGGTGATCACCTCGGCGATCTCGGAGCGCTCCGAGCGCGTCAGCGTGATGTGGGCGAAGATCGGGTGGCCCTTGAGCGCCTCGATCACCGCGGTGACGCCGTCGTGCCGGCCCACCCGCAGGTTGTCGCGCTGCGCCACGTCGTGGGTGAGCACCACCCGCGACCCCTGGCCGATCCGCGAGAGCACCGTCAGCAGTACGCCCCGCTCCAGCGACTGCGCCTCGTCCACGATCACGAACGCGTCGTGCAGGCTCCGCCCGCGGATGTGGGTCAGCGGCAGGACCTCCAGCAGCCCGCGGCCCAGTACCTCCTCGACGACGTTCTCGTGCACCACCGCGCCGAGGGTGTCGAACACCGCCTGCGCCCACGGCGACATCTTCTCGTGCTCGCTGCCGGGCAGGTAGCCCAGCTCCTGCCCGCCGACGGCGTACAGCGGCCGGAACACGATCACCTTCTTGTGCCGCCCCCGCTCCATCGCCTGCTCCAGCCCGGCCGCCAGCGCCAGCGCCGACTTGCCGGTACCGGCGCGGCCGCCGAGGGAGACGATGCCGATCTGGTCGTCGAGCAGCAGGTCCAGGGCGATCCGCTGCTCCGCCGACCGACCGTGCAGCCCGAACGCCTCCCGGTCGCCGCGGACGAGCTGGACGGTCCGGTCCGGCCGCACCCGCGCCAGCGCGGACCCGCGCGGCGACGAGATCACCAGGCCCGTGTGCGCGGGCAGCGCGGCGACGGCCTCGGCGCCCAGCTCCCGCGGGTCGAGCCGGCCCTCGCCGTACAGGGTGCTGACCTGCTCGGCGGACAGGTCCCAGTCGGCCATGCCCGTCCAGGTCGGATCCATCGCCTGGCCGTGGCGGTACTCGTCGGTGTGCAGGCCGACCGAGGCGGCCTTCACCCGCAGCGGCATGTCCTTGGTGATCAGGGTGACGTCGTGGCCGGTGGCGTTCAGTCCCAACGCGACCGACAGGATCCGCGAGTCGTTACTGTCGTTGCGGACCGCCTGCGGGAGCAGGGAGGAGTCCGCGTGGTTCAGCTCCACCCGCAGGGTGCCGCCGACGTCGTTGACCGGCAGCGGCTCGTCCAGCCGGCCGTGCTTGATCCGCAGGTCGTCCAACATGCGCAGTGACTCCCGCGCGAACCAGCCCAGCTCCGGGTGGTGGCGCTTGCCCTCCAGCTCGGAGATCACCACCAGCGGGACCACGACCGCGTGCTCGGCGAAGCGCCGGAATGCACCCGGGTCCGACAGGAGGACGGAGGTGTCCAGTACGAACGTACGCACATCAATCACGTCGCCACTCCGCTGGGCGGTCACCCCGCCGCCCGCCGCCGCCACCACCGGCGGCCGGTACGGGACGGGTGCCATCCCGCGCAGCCCGGTTGCGCGGTGCCGGCCGCGGCTGCGAGGATCCCCGGGCTGCGCTTTTCCCAGCCGGCGCGAGCCGCAGCGGGCGCCTGCCCGCCGGAGGGGCCGGGAAGACCCCGATCCCCTTACCAAGAACGCTAGCCGCTGACGGCCCCCCAAAGCCAGACCTGGGGAACCGCGTGATCATTGTCGGCCGTTCGGGGGAGCGCCGCGCCACACCTCAACTGCCGCGGGCCGGCGTCGATAGGACGACGTTCATCGCCTGCCCGAGGGGATCCCCGTGACCGCGGTCCAGCCACAGCACCGGCGGCAGCCAGCACCGGTGTACGCCGCTGCCGCGCTGGCCGCGGTCGGCCTGGGCCTGCTCGGGGCGAGCCTGGGCGGCGTGGAGCCGAACGCGTGGCTGGCCCGCCTGCCCACCCTGCCGGCGGCCGCTCTGGCGGCGGCGGTCTGCCTGGCGGTCGGCCGGGGCGCGGACCTGCCGGCGCCCGCGCGGGCCTTCTGGAGACTCTCCGGCTGGGCCGTGGGCCTGGTCGGCGCCGGCGCGGCCGTCCACCTGGTCGACAACCTCGTGCAGAACGACTCCGCGCACTTCGCGCCGAGCACCGCCGCGGTCGCCGTGTACATCCTCGCGGTCAGCACCCAGCTCGTCGCGCTGCTGCGCCTGCCGGGGCGGACCCGGCTGTCCCCGGTGGCCCGCCGGCAGTTCGCCCTGGACGGGCTGATCGTCCTGCTCGGCACCGGCCTGTACGCGTGGCGGCTGTCGTTCAGCCAGACCAACGAGTGGGCGCGGTTCGGCGGCAGCGAGGCCGCGCTCGGCAGCATCCTGCTCGGGTTCCTCGCCGTCCTGGCGATCATCAAGGTCGCCATGTTCGGCATCGGCGCCGTGGACCGGCGCTCGCTGCACCTCCTGGCCGGCGGGGTGACCGTCGGCGCCGTCCTCGGGGCCGTCGGCCCGCTCGCCGGCACCGCGGCGCCGACCGTCACCACCGTCTGCATCACCCTGGTCGCGCTCAGCTTCGTCCTGGCCGCCCGGCGCCAGGCCGCCGCCGCGGCCGACGCCGCCGACGGCGACGGGCCGGTCGGCCCGCTGCGGACGCGGCTGCGCCGGCTGGCCGGCTTCCTGCCGTACACCGCCGTGGCGGCCACCGACGCGCTGCTGCTGGCGGTCGTCGCCCGCAACGGCCGGGCCGACCTGACCGTGGCGGCGGGCGCGGTCGCGCTCACCGTCATCGTCGTGTACCGCCAGGTCATCGCCCTGCGGGAGAACGACCGGCTGCTCCGCCGGGTCGACGCCACGGTCCGGGAGCTGCGCGACGCGCAGTCCCAGCTCGCCCACCAGGCCAGCCACGACACGCTGACCGGGCTGGCCAACCGCCGGCTGTTCAACCAGCGGCTCGCCGACCTCACCGGCGAGGGCGCCGCCGGCAGCGTCGCCCTGCTGGACCTGGACGACTTCAAGTCCGTCAACGACCGGCTCGGCCACCAGGTCGGCGACCGGCTCCTCGTCGCCGTGGCGGCGCGGCTGGCCGGCTGCCTGCGCCCCGGGGACACCGTCGCCCGGCTCGGCGGCGACGAGTTCGCGCTGCTGCTGCCCGGCCTCGCCGCCGCCCACGGCACCGTGGTCCTCGACCGGGTGTCCGAGGCGCTGCACCGCCCGATCGAGGTGGACGGGCACGCGCTGCTGGTCCGGTCCAGCGCCGGCCTCGCCGGGCTCGCGCCCGGGCTGGACCCGACCGAGGTGGTGCGCCGCGCCGACCTGGCGATGTACGCGGCCAAGGAGGCCGGCAAGTCCCGGTACGTCAGCTACGACGGCGACCTCGACCAGCGGGCCAACCTCGACGCCCAGCTCGGCGCCGAGCTGCGGCACGCCCTGACCGAGGGCCACTTCCGGCTGCTGTTCCAGCCGGTCGTGCGGCTCGCCGACCACGCCGCCGTCGGCGCCGAGGCGCTGGTCCGCTGGGAGCACCCCGAGCGCGGCACCGTCCGCCCGGACCACTTCATCCCCGTCGCCGAGCGCACCGGCCTGATCGTGCCGCTGGGCGAGTGGATCCTGCGCGAGGCGTGCGAGGAGGCCGTCCGCTGGCGCGCCGCCGACGGCGCCGAGGACTGGACGATGAGCGTCAACATCTCCGCCCGCCAGCTCCGCGAGCCGGGCTTCGCGGTGGCCGTCGCCCGCACCCTCGACGAGACCGGCCTGCCCGCCCGGCACCTGATGATCGAGGTGACGGAGACGGCGGTGTTCGACAACGAGCGCGCCAGCGCGGCCCTTCGGCAGATCTCCGCGCTCGGCGTGCGGATCGCGCTGGACGACTTCGGTACCGGCAACTCCTCGCTGGGCCTGCTGCGCACCATCCCCGTCGACGTCCTCAAGGTGGACAAGTCCTTCATCGACCGGATCACCGAGAGCACGACCGAGTCGACCATCGCGGTCGCCATGCTGTACCTGGCCAACGGGCTGGACCTCGGCGTGGTCGCCGAGGGCGTGGAGAGCGCCGCCCAGGCCGCCCGGCTGCGCAGCCTCGGCTACGAGCTGTCGCAGGGGTACCACTTCGCCCGGCCGCTGCCCGCCGCCGAGGCGCTGGCGATGCTGCACCGGGGCGCGCCGGACCGCCAGGTCGCCTGACGCCCTACCGCCCGCCCCGCGCGGCCACTACCGTCGGCGGGATGAGGAGCATCAATCTGTGCGCGCTCGCGCTCGCCGCCGTCCTGCCGGCCGGCGCCGCGGGCGCGCCGGCCGCCGCCGCGACCCGCCCTCCGACGACCGTCACCTGCACCTTCACCCCGACGCCCGACAACCCGCCGGCCCGGCCGGTCGACCCGCCCCCGGCCCTGGCGCCGGCCACCGGCACCGTCGAGGCCACGCTGCGGACCAACCACGGCGACATCGCGCTGCGCCTGGACCGCACCCACGCCCCCTGCGCCGTGCACAGCCTGGCGCACCTCGCCGCGTCCACCTTCTACGACCGCAGCCGGTGCTGGCGGCTGACGACATCGGCCCGGCTGGGGGTCCTCCAGTGCGGCGACATCTGGGAGGCGGAGGTCGGCGGCCCGGGGTACCGGTTCGCCGACGAGCTGACCGGCGCGGAGACGTACCCGCGGGCCACCGTGGCGATGGGCAACCAGGGGAAGGACACCAACGGCAGCCAGTTCTTCCTCGTGCACTCCGTGGCGCAGATCCGGCCGGAGTACACGGTCCTCGGGGTGGTGACCGACGGCCTCGACGTACTCGACCGGATCGCCGCCGCCGGCACCAAGGACGGCACGCCCGACGGCCAGCCGAAACTCCCCGTGGAGATCCGCCGGGCCGTCCTCGGCCCTCAGGCGCCGTAGCGGCGCTGGCGCCGCGAGTACGCCCGCAGGGCGCGCAGGAAGTCGATGTGCCGGAAGTCCGGCCAGTTGGCGTCGTGGAAGTAGAACTCGGAGTTGGCGGACTGCCAGAGCAGGAAGCCGGACAGCCGCTGCTCGCCGCTGGTGCGGATGACCAGGTCGGGGTCGGGCTGGCCGCGGGTGTAGAGGTGCTGGTCGATGTCCTCGACGTCGAGGGTCTCGGCCAGCTCCGCCAGCGTGCCGCCGGCCTCGGCGTGGCTGGCCAGCAGTGACCGGACCGCGTCGGCGATCTCCCGCCGGCCGCCGTAGCCGACGGCCAGGTTGACCACCGCGGCGCCGTCGCGGCCGGCCGTCCGCTCGGCGGCGGCCTTGAGGGCGGCGGCGTGCTCGGCCGGCAGCAGGTCCAGCGCGCCGGCCATCACCAGCCGCCACGGGTTGCCGTCCTCCGCCAGCTCGGTGGCCAGGTCCTCGATGATCTGGATCAGCGGGTCCAGCTCGGCGGCGGGGCGGCGCAGGTTGTCGGTCGCCAGCAGGTACAGCGTGACGTGGGCGATGCCGGCCTGGTCGCACCAGCCGAGCAGCTCCTTGATCCGCGCGGCGCCGGCCCGGTGGCCGTCGTTGGGGTCCACGTAGCCCATCTCGCGCGCCCAGCGCCGGTTGCCGTCGCACATGACGCCGACGTGCCGGGGTACCGGGGCCCCGGCCAGGGCGCGGGTGAGCCGCCGCTCGTACAGCGGGTACAGCAGCGCCTTCGCCGCCGCGCGCGGGCGCAGCGCCAGCTCCCGCAGCCGGCGCCAGCGCCCCCGCGCGCCGGCCGCCGACCGGCCGCGCAGCGGCGGAACTCTGCCGGCCAGGGTATGGCCGGTCAGCGAGCGGCCGGGCAGAGAGCGGCCGGGCAGGGTGCGACCGGGCGGGGTGCGGAGGAGCCGCCACCGACGGGGGCGGGCGGTGGGCACAGACATCAAGGTCAGGGTAACCAGCGCGGGCCGCCGCGGGAAAGCCCGCGCGGGCCGCCGTCACCCCCGGGCGCCGCCGCGCGCCCCGCGGCCGGGCCGCCGGACGGGGGTGCGCTCGGTACGCTCGCCGCGTGACGTTCACCGACATCTACGTACACGCCCACCGGCGGCTGGCGGCGCTGGCGGCGGACCTCGACCCCGCCGCGGCGGGCCGCCCGGTGCCGGCGCTGCCCGGCTGGACCGTCCTGGACACGTACCGGCACCTGGCCGGCGTGACCGCCGACGTGCGCCGCGGCCGGACCGACGGCGCGCCGGGCGCGGCCTGGACCGCCCGCCACCTGGCCCAGCGCCGGGACGCCGACCTGGCCGCGGTGGTGGCCGAGTGGGCCGGGGACGTCCCGGCGGTGGCGGCGCTGCTGGCCGGCGAGCGGGGCATCCGGTACGGGCTGACGGCACTCGACGCCTGGCACCACCAGTACGACATCGCGGGCGCGCTGGAGCACGCCGTGCCGCCGGAGCCCGCGGAGGTGGCGCTGGCGCTGGACTACCAGGCCGAGTCGCTGCGCCGCCGGTGGCCGGCGGGCCTGCCGGCGCTGCGGGTGCGGTCCGCCGAGGGCGGGAGCTGGCAGCTCGGGGCCGGCGAGCCGGGGGCCACGCTGACGGCGCCCGGCTTCACCCTCGCCCGCGCCTTCGTCGGCCGCCGCAGCGGGACCCAGCTTCGGCACCTGGACTGGACAACGGACCCGACCCCGTACCTCCCGCATCTGACGATCTTCACGCCCCCCGCCGCCGACGTGGCGCCCTGAGCGGCGAAGCGCCGACGGGCGGGGCCGCCGCAGCGACTCCCGCCCGTCGGCGCGCGCGTCAGTGGACGCCGAGGCGCGCCTTCAGCGCGTCCAGCTCGGCCCACAGGACGGCCGGCAGCTTGTCGCCGAACTTCTCGAACCACTCGGTGATCTGCGGGATCTCGGCCTTCCACTCCTCGGCGTCGATCCGCAGGGCGGCCTCGATGTCCGCGGGTGCCACGTCGAGCCCGGACAGGTCCAGGTCGGCGGCCGAGGGCACGTAGCCGACGGGCGTCTCGACGGCGCCGCCGCGGCCCTCCAGGCGCTCCACGACCCACTTGAGGACGCGGCTGTTCTCGCCGAACCCGGGCCACAGGAACTGGCCCTCGTCGCCCCGCCGGAACCAGTTGACGTAGAAGACCCTCGGCAGGAGCGACTCGTCGCCGGCCCGGCCCTTGCCCATCTCGATCCAGTGCCGGAAGTAGTCGCCGGCGTGGTACCCGATGAACGGCAGCATCGCCATCGGGTCGCGGCGCACGACGCCGACCTGGCCGACGGCGGCGGCGGTGGTCTCGGACGAGAGCGTGGCGCCCTGGAACACGCCGTGCACCCAGTCGCGGGCCTCGCTGACCAGCGGGATGGTGGTCTTGCGCCGGCCGCCGAACAGGATCGCGTCGATCGGCACGCCCCGGGGGTCGTCGTACTCCGGCGCCAGGATCGGGCACTGGGTGATCGGGGTGCAGAAGCGGGAGTTCGGGTGCGAGGACAGCTCCTCGCCGCCCGGCGTCCAGTCCCGGCCCTTCCAGTCGACGAGGTGCGCGGGCGGCTCGCCCATGCCCTCCCACCAGATGTCGCCGTCGTCGGTCAGCGCGACGTTGGTGTAGATCGAGTTGCCCGCCGCCAGCGTCCGCATGGCGTTCGGGTTGGTCTTCCAGTCGGTGCCCGGGGCGACGCCGAACAGGCCGTACTCCGGGTTGACCGCGTAGAGGCGGCCGTCGTCGCCGAAGCGCATCCAGGCGATGTCGTCGCCGAGGGTCTCGACCGTCCAGCCGGGGATGGTCGGCTCCAGCATCGCCAGGTTGGTCTTGCCGCAGGCCGACGGGAACGCCGCGGCGATGTACTTGGTCGCCCCCTCCGGCGAGGTGAGCTTGAGGATCAGCATGTGCTCGGCGAGCCAGCCCTCGTCGCGGCCCATCGTCGAGGCGATCCGCAGCGAGAAGCACTTCTTGCCGAGCAGGGCGTTGCCGCCGTAGGCGGAGCCGTACGACCAGATCTCGCGGCTCTCCGGGAAGTGCGAGATGTACTTCTCGGTGTTGCACGGCCAGGCGACGTCGGCCTCGCCGGGCTCCAGCGGGGCCCCGATCGAGTGCAGGGCCGGGACGAACGCGGCGTCCCCGCCCATCTTCTCCAGCACGGCGGTGCCCATCCGGGTCATCACCCGCATGGAGGCCACGACGTACGGGCTGTCGGTGATCTCGACGCCGAACATCGGGCTCTCGGCCGTCAGCGGGCCCATGCAGAACGGGATGACGTACATCGTGCGGCCGCGCATGCTGCCGCGGTACAGCGCGGTCATCCGCGCCTTCATCTCGGCCGGGGCCATCCAGTTGTTGGTGGGGCCGGCGTCGGCCTCGTCCACCGAGCAGATGAACGTCCGCTCCTCGACCCTGGCGACATCGGTGGGGTCGGTGCGGCACCAGAAGGAGTTCGGGCGCAGCTCGGGGTTGAGCCGCACGAGTACCCCGGCGTCGACCAGCTCGTCGGTGACGCGGGTCCACTCCTGCTCGGATCCGTCGCACCACACCACGCGCTCGGGTGTGGTGAGCGCGGCGACCTCGCGCACCCAGCTCAGCAGCGCGGCGTGGGACGTGGGCGCGTCCTCAAGCCCGCGAACGGTGGTCGGAGCACTCATCACGGATCTCCTCGGTAAGGACCGGGTACCACCGCGGGGCCCAGCGGCGGTGCCTGGTGTGGGGTGGCGGCCGCGGACGCCCGTGCGGCGTGTCGGGAAGTTCGCCACAGACTAAACCCCGAGCCCCTTAACCGCAGCTTGGCGGCTTGTGAAGAAATGCACAAGCCAATCGTGAGAGTCCGTTCACCTGTCCGCCGGCCGGCGTCCGGGACGCCCCGGGCGAGGGACCCCGACACTCCTGTCGGCCCCAAGAATTGCATTAAATCGCTCACAAGCGGTAAAAATTCATCATTCCGCCCCAACCCTCCCCCAATCGGAGGCGGCATGGTGACACCTGCGCCGCCCGGTTCCCGACAAACCGGGCAGCAGCGCCAGACCGACTACCCAACCGACCACTCGCCCACCGACCCGACACCCGAGGACCACGCACTGCTCACCGCCGTCCGCGGCGGGGACAGCCGCGCCTTCGGACCGCTGTACCGGCGCTACGCGCCCGCGGCGCGCCGCGCCGCCTACGCCCTCACCGGCAACCGGACCGAGGCCGAGGACCTCGTGGCCGAGGCCTTCGCCAAGGTGCTCGCCGCCCTGCGCCGCGGCTCCGGCCCCAGCCGGGCCTTCCTGCCCTACGTCCTGACCACGCTGCGCCACCTGCGCATCCGGCACGCCGGGGTGGCCGCCCGGATCGAGCTGACCGACGACCTGACCCGGTACGAGCGGGGCGAGCCGTTCCAGGACCCCTCGGTGGCCGCGCTGGAGCGCCGGTACGCCGCCCGCGCCTTCGGCAAGCTGCCCGCGCGCTGGCGCACCGTGCTGTGGCACACCGAGATCGAGGGCGGCAGCCCCAGTACGGTCGCGGCCCTGCTCGGGCTGACGCCCAACGGGGTCGCCGTGCTGGCCCACCGCGCCCGCGAGCGCCTGCGCCAGATCTACCTCCAGGAGCACATCAGCGTCCCGGGACCCGGTCCGGCGCACGCCGCGGCCGGCCAGTTGGGCAGCTACGTGCGCGGCGGCCTGGCCAGCCGCGCCCGCTCCAAGGTCGCGACCCACCTGGCGGCCTGCCCGGCCTGCCGCCGGCTGCACGGGGAGGTCGCCGAGGTCGCCTGCGGCCTGCCGCGGGGCGCGATCCATGCGCAACCGTGACACCGCCGACTCCGGGGAGCCCGCCGACCCCGGGTACCGTGGGCCGGTGCCTCACGGAGAAGCCCTCGCCGTCACCGACCCGGTGGCGCCCCTGACCGGCCGCCGGCCGGGGTGGTGGCCCGCGCTGCGGGACCGGGTCGGGCACCTCGTGCGCGAGCTGGGCAAGTTCGGCACCGTCGGCGCGGTCGCCTTCGGCGTCGACACGGCCCTGTTCACCTGGCTCAACGCGGGGCTTGAGGTCGAGCCGCTGCTGGCCAAGACCCTGGCCACGCTGGTGTCCGCCTCGGTGGCGTTCGTCGGCAACCGGTTCTGGACGTGGCGCCACCGCGCCCGCTCCGGGCTGGGCCGGGAGTACCTGCGGTACTTCCTGCTCAACGTCGTCGGGCTGGCCATCGCGCTCGCCGTGCTCGCCCTGAGCCACTACGTGCTCGGCGCGTTCTGGCCGGTCCTGCGGACCGACACCGCCGACCTCATCGCCGCCAACGTGGTCGGCAACGCGCTCGGCACGCTGTTCCGCTTCTGGTCGTACCGCCGGTTCGTCTTTCTCCTCGCCGATTCCCCGCAGGTCGGGCGTCCCCCCGCCGATCCTCGACAGTCGGGGTGACGTACGACCCACTGACCCGTCGGCGGCGGCAGCCCGTCGCCGCACTCCCGTAAGGTGGCCGCATGCGTCCAGCCCGACCCCTCGCCCAGCGTCCGCGCACCCGTGCGGCGGCGCGGCAGACCCGGAGTCGCGCACCGCACCCCCGCCCCGGCCGCCAGGCCGCGGCCCGCCCCGGCGCCGCGCCGCACGCCAGCGCGCCGGCGGCCCCGCGCCCGGCCTGGGTCGCCGCACTGCTCGGCCTGCTGCCGGCGAAGCTGCGCACCATCGGCCCGGAGGCGGCCCGGTTCCTGATCGTCGGCCTGCTCAACACGGTGGTCAACTTCGCCGTGTTCAACGCGCTGATCTTCACCGTCTTCGGCAACGGCCAGCTCAAGGCCAACGTCGCCGCCACGGCCGTGGCCACGGTGATGTCCTACCTGATGAACCGCCACTGGACCTACCAGCACCGGCCGCGGTCGCAGAAGCGGCGCGAGTTCACGCTGTTCGTCTTCTTCAACCTGGCCGGCCTCGCCATCGAACTGCTCGTGCTGTTCGGCGTGAAGTACGGCCTCGGGCTCACCGCGATCCTGGCGATCAACGCCGCCAAGGTCCTCGGCCTCGTCCTCGGCACGGTCTTCCGCTTCTGGGCGTACCGCACGTTCGTCTTCATCGGCACGAGCGTCACGGTGCCGGCCCCGCAGCCGCGCCGGGCGCAGGACGCCGACATCGACCGCGAGTTCACCGCCCTGACCGGCCCGCTCGTCGGCGGGCGCCAGGACCGCTGAGCGCCCCGCCACCGCGGGACCGGTGACTCAGGCCGGCAGGCGCTCCTCCCCCAGTGGCCCCTCGGTCCGCTCGGGGGCGGCCAGGTGCGCCAGCCGGTCGGCCTCGATCAGCTCGTACAGCGTGGTCTGCACCCGCTCCACCTGCGGCACGTCCACCAGCGTCGCCTGCCCGCGCTCGCCCGCGGACTCGATGGTGAGCGTGCCGCAGCCGAGCAGCCGCTCGGCGAACCGCTGCGTCATCGCGTGGTCGTTGACCCGGCTCAGCGGCACGTCCCGGCGGTCCCGGGCGAGGACGCCCCGCTGGAGCAGGACCCGCTCGCTGGTGAACACGTAGTGCGTGGTCCGCCAGCGCAGGTACGGGACCGCGGCGAAGGCGCCGATCAGCACCAGGACCAGGCCGAGGAGGATGTACAGGCTCACGGTGCCGGTCTCGCCGGCCGGCAGGTACGCGAGCCCGACGCCGAGCATCGCCAGCGACCCCAGCACCACCAGCGCGGGGCGGACCAGCGCCTTGGCGTGGGGGTGCAGGTGCAGCACGATCTCCTCGTCGGTGGTGAGCACATCGTCGGGAAACGCCATGGCGGACCTCCACAGTGCGACTGTCCGCGACGCTATCCCACCCCGCCGCGCGCCGGCCGCCGACACGTGCGGTACGAGGCCGCGGTGTGGGGCGGCGGAACGGGGCCGCGGCGCGGTGGATCGGCGGACCGGCCGGCGGCGCCGGGGGGCCGCCCTCTAGCGTGGGCGGGGTGGGATGGCAGCGACGCAGGCCGTGGGCGCGGCCGTCGGCGGGAGCGCACCCGACGCGGGTGATCGCCGGGGCGTTCGCCACCGCCGTCGCCGTCGGCACCGCCCTGCTCAGCCTGCCCGCGGCCGCGACCGCGGGCCGCTCCACCGCGCTGCTCGACGCCCTGTTCACCGCCACCAGCGCCGTCTGCGTCACCGGGCTGGTCGTCGTCGACACCGGCGCCCACTGGTCCACGTTCGGGGAGCTGGTCATCCTCGGGCTGATCCAGGTCGGCGGCCTGGGGATCATGACGCTGGCGACCCTGTTCACCGTGCTGCTGTCGCAGCGGTTCGGGCTGCGGGCGCGGTTCCTGGCGCAGGCCGAGACCAAGGCGCTGGAGCTGCGCGACATCGGCCGGCTGATCCGCCGGATCGCGGCGTTCCTGCTGGGCTTCGAGGCGGCCGTCGCGCTGGTCCTGGCGGCCCGGCTCGCGTTCGGGTACGGGGAGCCGGCCGGCCGCGCCGCCTACCTCGGCGTCTTCCACGCGGTGGCCGCCGTCAACAACGCCGGCATGTCCCCGCACGCCGACAGCCTCGTGCGCTACGCCGTCGACCCGTGGATCTGCCTCACCGTCAGCGCGGCGGTGATCGTCGGCGGGCTCGGCTTCCCGGTGGTGTTCGAGCTGGCCCGGCAGTGGCGGCGACCGCGGTCCTGGTCCGTCCTCACCCGGATCACGCTGACCTTCAGCGCGGTACTCCTGGCCGGCGGGACCGTCGTGTTCGCGGCGGTGGAGTGGGGCAACCCGGCGACGTTCGGGCCGTTCGGCGCCGGGGGCAAGGTCATGTCCGGGTTCTTCGCCTCCGTCCAGACCCGGTCGGCCGGGTTCAACACCGTCGACGTCACCGCCCTGCGGCCGGAGAGCGTCCTGGCCACCGACGTGCTGATGTTCATCGGCGGGGGCAGCGCCGGTACCTCCGGCGGGATCAAGGTGACCACGTTCGGGCTGCTCGCGTACGTGATGTGGGCCGAGATGCGCAACGAGCCGCACGTCAGCGTCGGGTACCGCCGCATCCCCGCCGCCAACCAGCGGCAGGCGCTGACCGTGGCGCTGCTCGGGGTCGGCCTCGTCGTGGCCGCGACCTTCGCGCTGCTGGGCCTGAGCGCCGCCCCGCTCGACCGGGTCCTGTTCGAGGCGATCTCGGCGTTCGGGACGGTCGGCCTGTCCAACGGGCTCACCGCCGCCCTGCCGCCGGCCGGGCAGCTCATCCTCGTCGCGCTGATGTTCCTGGGCCGGACCGGCCCGCTGACCGTGGCCGCGGCGCTGGCCCTGCGCGAGCACGGCCGCCGCTACACGCTGCCCGAGGAGAGGACGATCGTTGGCTGACAACTCCGACGAGCCGGTCGTGGTGCTGGGGCTGGGCCGGTTCGGCACGGCGCTGGCCCGCGAGCTGGTGACGCGCGGCCACGAGGTGCTGGCCGTCGACAACGACGGGGCGGTGGTGCAGGCGCTCGCCGGCCAGCTCCCGCACGTGGTCTGCGCCGACACCACCGACCCCGAGGCGATGCGCCAGCTCGGCGTCGGCGAGTTCCGCCGGGCGGTGGTGGCGATCGGCACCAACATCGAGGCCAGCGTCCTGACCGCGGCGCTGCTGTACGACCTGCGCGTCCCGCACATCTGGGCCAAGGCAGTGACGACGGCGCACGCCACGATCCTGTCCCGCGTCGGGGCCCACCACGTGGTCAAGCCCGAGTTCGAGATGGGCGAGCGGGTCGCGCACCTGATCTCCGGCAACCTGCTGGACTACGTCCAGGTGGACGGGGACTTCGCCGTGGCCAAGACCACGCCGCCGGCCCGCATCGTCGGCCGGCCGCTGCGCGACTCCCAGGTCCGCACCCGGCACGGGGTGACGGTGGTGGCGATCCGGCCGGCGGCGACCGGCGAGTTCGGGTACGCGACCGGCGACACCGTGCCCGCGGCCGGCGACCAGGTGCTGGTCATCGGGCGGACCGACCAGGTCGAGTCGTTCGCCGCGGGCGACTGACGGCGCCGCCGCCCCTCAGTCGACGCCCGCCGGCCGGACGTGCCGGACGTCGCCGGCCGCCACCGGGTACAGCCCGTCCGCCGTGGCCACCACCAGCCTGCCGTCGACGTCGACGCCCGTCGCGGTGCCGGTGACGGCCGCGCCGTCGGGCAGCGTCACCCGGACCGCCGTGCCGACCGTCGCGCAGTCCGCGACGTACGCCTCGCGCAGGCCGCTGCGCCCGGGGTCGCCGCCGGCCGCCCGCCAGGCGGCGTAGCCCTCGGCGAAGGCGCGCAGGAGCGCCCGGAGCACCGGGGCGCGCTCGGCGTCGGCGGCGCCCGCGAGGCGCAGCGAGGTGGCCGGCGGGCCGGCCGGCAGCTCGTTGACCCGCAGCGAGACGTTCAGGCCGATGCCGACGACGACGGCGGGGCCGTCCTGCCCCGGTACCACCTCGGCGAGGATCCCGGCCACCTTGGCCGGGCCGGACGCGGTGGGCAGGAGGACGTCGTTGGGCCACTTGAGGGCGGGCTCCAGCGGCGTGGTCCG
The DNA here is from genome assembly GCF_014647915.1 of Pilimelia terevasa. Lineage (GTDB taxonomy): Bacteria > Actinomycetota > Actinomycetes > Mycobacteriales > Micromonosporaceae > Pilimelia > Pilimelia terevasa. The sequence continues at coordinate 250,344 of NZ_BMQC01000007.1, read as the reverse complement.
GCGGATCGCGGCCACCGCCGCGACGCCGGCCAGCAGGGGCAGCCAGCCGTACGTCGCGGGCGCGGCGGGCGCCCAGCCCCGCCCGGGTGCGGCGAGGCCCGGCCGCAGCAGGACGCTGAGCGTGAGGCCGGCGCGGGCCGGCGAGCGCCACACCCGGTCCAGCCGCCCGCGGCCGGCGGTCTGCCGCTCGGCCACGACCACCAGCCCCTCGGGCTTGCCGGCCCGGGCCGCGGCCGCGGCGTCGGCGTTGGTGGAGCCGGTCTCCGCGCGCAGCACGAGCTGCGTCCACAGCCCGTCCGGCACCAGCAGGCCGCGGCGCAGCGACGGCCCGTGCAGCGGCGGACGTTCCACATCGGAGTACGGCATATCGGTCACGCGGACCACTGTAGTGCCTGGTCCCCCGTCCTACGGCCCGGGCGGCGGCGCCGCCGGCGGGCGCCCGGGCGGCGGACCCGCCGACACCGACGGCCCGGGCGCCGCCGCCCGCAGCACCGGATGCCGGGCCACGGGACCGGCCGGCGCGGCCGCCCTGGATCGCGGCACGGGTGACGCGAGCGACACCAGCGGTTCGGACGACACGGGCGACGCGGACGACACGGGCGACGCGGGCGACACGAGCGGCCCGGACGACGCGGGCGATATCGGCGGCACGGGCGATATCGGCGGCGCGGGTGCGGAGCCCGGTGGGGCGGGCGCGGCCCGCCGGGCGCCCCGCCGGTCCGGGCCGGCGGCCGGGTCGGAGGCGAGCAGCGCCACGAGTACGGCGAGCCCTCCGAAGAACAGCACCCCGCCAAACAGGATGAATCCCATCACACCCCTATGATTTGGCCCCCACCCGACGCGCCCCGCCCGACACGCCGACGACCGGTCCGCCAGCGGGATCGTTACGATCCTCGCGTGACCGCACAGACCGAAGGCATCGACATCCACACCACGGCCGGGCGCCTGGCCGACCTCGACCGCCGGGTCGACGAGGCGGTCCACGCCGGCTCGGCCCGCGCCGTCGACAAGCAGCACGCCCGCGGCAAGAAGACCGCCCGCGAACGGATCGCGCTGCTGCTCGACGAGGGCTCCTTCGTCGAACTCGACGAACTGGCCCGGCACCGCTCCACGGCGTTCGGCCTGGAGCGCACCCGCCCGTACGGCGACGGCGTCGTCACCGGCTACGGCACCGTCGACGGCCGGCAGGTGTGCGTCTTCGCACAGGACTTCACCGTCTTCGGCGGCTCCCTCGGCGAGGTCTTCGGCGAGAAGATCGTCAAGGTCATGGAGCTGGCGATGAAGATCGGCTGTCCGGTGGTGGGGATCAACGACTCCGGCGGCGCCCGGATCCAGGAGGGCGTGGTCAGCCTCGGCCTGTACGGCGACATCTTCTTCCGCAACGTGCGCGCCTCGGGCGTCATCCCGCAGATCTCGCTGATCATGGGACCGTGCGCGGGCGGGGCGGTCTACTCCCCCGCCGTCACCGACTTCACCGTCATGGTCGACGGCACGAGCCACATGTTCATCACCGGCCCGGACGTGATCAAAACGGTGACCGGCGAGGACGTCGGGATGGAGGAGCTGGGCGGCGGCCGCGCCCACAACACCAAGAGCGGCAACGCGCACTACCTGGCCGCCGACGAGGACGACGCGATCGAGTACGTCAAGACCCTCCTGTCGTACCTGCCCAGCAACAACATGGACGACCCGCCGCGCTACGACGCACCCGCCGACCTCGCCCCCACCGACGCCGACCTGGCACTGGACACGCTGATCCCCGACTCGGCCAACCAGCCCTACGACATCCACCGGGTGATCGAGGCGGTTCTCGACGACGCCGAGTTCACCGAGGTGCAGGCGCTGTACGCGCAGAACATCGTCGTCGGCCTCGGCCGCGTCGAGGGCCGCCCGGTCGGGGTGGTGGCCAACCAGCCGCAGCACTTCGCCGGCTGCCTGGACATCGCCGCCAGCGAGAAGGCCGCGCGCTTCGTCCGCACCTGCGACGCCTTCAACATCCCGGTCCTGACCTTCGTGGACGTCCCGGGCTTCCTGCCCGGCACCGGCCAGGAGTGGGACGGCATCATCCGCCGCGGCGCCAAGCTGATCTACGCGTACGCCGAGGCGACCGTGCCGAAGGTCACCCTGATCACCCGCAAGGCGTACGGCGGGGCGTACGACGTCATGGGCTCCAAGCACCTCGGCGCCGACCTCAACTTCGCCTGGCCGACCGCGCAGATCGCCGTCATGGGCGCCCAGGGCGCCGTCAACATCCTGTACCGGTCCGAACTGGCCGCCGCCGACGACCCCGAGGCGGTCCGCGCCGAGAAGATCGCCGCCTACGAGGACACGCTGGCCAACCCGTACGTCGCCGCGGAGCGCGGCTATGTGGACGCGGTGATCCGGCCGTCGGAGACCCGCGCGCAGATCGTCCGGGCGCTGCGTACGCTGGCCACCAAGCGCGAGACGCTGCCCGCCAAGAAGCACGGCAACATTCCCCTGTAGGCACCCGCCATCTCCCCGGGGGCACCGCTCCGCGCGGCTGCCCGCACCGTCCGTGAGGAAAATCCCGCCAAACGGAAGGCGTCCCACCCCGTGACCACCACGACGGCCCACCCACCGAGGGAGCCCGCCACCAGCGCCGACGCCGCCTGGCTGCCCGCCGGCGCCGCGCCGGTCACCGTCCGCGGCTACCGGCTGCGCGGCGGCCTGCTGTACCTGGGCAGCGGGCTGGCCGCGGCGTACCGGCCGGTGGCGGAGCCGGCGCTCGTGGACCCGGCGCTGCCGGTCCGCCGGGTGCGCCTGGACCAGGAGACCCCGGCCGGCGACGCGGCCCCGGCGTACGCCGACCTGACCGCCGGTGCCCGCGCCGCGTACCTCGAGTGGCTCGCCGACGACCGCAGCGGGCCGACCGCCCCCGCGCACCTCTGGCTGTACCTGGCCGGCCTGGAGCGCCGCGTCCTGCACGACCTGGCCGGCGACCCCGACGGGCTGGCCGACTACCAGGCCATCGGCGCGGAGGTCGCCCGGCTGCGGCGCGAGTACGGCCACCTGGCCACCTTCGACGCCCAGGCCGCCGCCTTCGAGGCCACCGTGGACGGGCTGGCGGCGCTCGCCGACCCGCACCTGCACCCGCCGATGATGCTCGGCCGGCTGTCGCCCCGCCTGGTGGCCGGCCTGGGCCGGTACCTGGCGGCCGGGCAGCCGCTGCCGGCCCCCTGGGCGTACGCGTGGGCGGTCGCCGCCGGCCACGAGGCGGCCGGCCGGGACGACTTCGTCGCGCGGTTCGAGGCGGTGCACCCCGACGGGCTCGCCGTACCGCCGCCGCCCCGCCCCCTGGCCCTCACCTACCGCCCCGTGAACCCCGGCTTCGACGACCGCACGGTCACCCTCCGCACCCCGGTACCCGACGTGCGGTCCCTGGAGGTGCCGCTGGTCGACCTGCTCGGCGCCGCGGCCAGCACCGGGCCCGTCCGGCCGCCCCGCCTCGCCGGGCCGGCCGCCGCCGTCAACGCGCTGCTGCGGCTGATCGTGCTGGCCGGCGCCGACGACGAACTGCTGGAGCTGGTCAGCCGGCACCTGTACGACCTGCACGCCCTGCCGGCGCAGGTCCGGGGGCACGTCGACGACGCGCTGACCCGGTTCGTGGCCGCGGCGCCGGACATCGGCGAGGTGCGGGCGCGGTACGCGACGCTGGACACCGACGAGCAGGACGCCGTGGCGCGGCTGCTGATCGCGACGACGAGCATCGAGGCCGTGGTGGAGCCGGAGCACGCGCAGCTCCTGGCCGCGGCCTACGACGTGCTGGGGCCGGGCGAGGGGTACCTGTGCCGGCGGCTGCGGGCCCTGGAGGTCGCGGCGGTGGTGGACGCCGACAGCGAGCGGGCCGACGCGACGGCGACGGTACTGGACGAGGCGATGGTGGCCGCGGCCCTGCGGGACGCGGCCCCCCAGCTCACCCTCCTAGAGGACCTGCTCACGCCGTAGCCGCTCCGGCGGCACCCGCCGCGGTGCGCTTCCCCGGTGCCGGTGCGGGTCAGCCGGCGCGGAACGAGGCGGCCATGATGTCCAGGCCGCTGCGGTGCTGGGACCACAGCCGGTCCGCGGCGAGCCACATCAGCGTGTACGAGCGCCCGCTCTCGGTGGTGAAGACCCGGTGGATCACGTGGTTGGCGCCGTTGTTCTCGTAGGTGAACTCCCAGTCGGCGGCGCCGCGCTGGAAGTCGACCTTCCGCACGCCCACCTCGCGGTACCCGCCGTACTCGCCGCGGCGCCGGGAGATCTCCCGGCGCCAGTAGCCGACCGGGTCGGTGACCGTGGAGTCCAGTTGCTGGATGCGGATGAACCGGTACGCGCCGCCGGTCTCCCGCAGCAGCGTGACCTGGCCCTCCGCCTGGCGGCGCAGGCCACCGGGCACGGCGACGCTGTAGCCGCGGCCGCGGTACGTCGTCCAGCCCGACGGCACGGTCGGCGCTGCGGCGCTCGGGCTGGGTGCCGGCGCGGCCGTCGCGGTCGGCGGCGCGCTCGGGGCGCCCGCCGTCGGCGACACCTGCGCCGTCGGGGCGGCGGTGGGCGCCGTCCGGGGCGGCGGGGGTGTCCCGCTGTCCCGCAGCAGCAGCGCGCCCGCCACGGCGACCACGACGAGGACGCCCGCCCCCACGCCGGCCGCCCGCGGGCGGCGCCGGACGCCGGCCGCCGCCGAGCGGCCCGCGAGGCGCACGACCTGGCCACCGGCGGACAGCCGCCGCCGCAGCCGCGCCCACGGCGACGGCCCGCGGCCGCCCGGGTCCGGGGCGGCGCCGCCGAGCGGGGTGGGCGGCACGCCGCCGGAGGTCACGCCGCCGCTGCGCGGGGCGGGCGGCACGACCGTGGTCGGGTGCTCAGCCGGGAGGTCGCCGATGACCGTGGTGCCGGCGGTCTCGGCCGCGGCCGCCTCGCGGTCGACCGCCATGCCGTGGGCGGCCACCGGCGGCCCGCCCAGCAGCGCCGTGGCGGACCCGTCGCCGGTCCCGGCCGGCTCGGCGGGGATCGGCCGCCGCGCGACCGGCAGCCGTGCGGGCGGGTCCGCCAGGCCGACCGTCGTGCTCGGCCGCTCGGCGACGGTCCGCCGGACGCCGGGCAGCATCCCCAGGCTGCTGCGCTGGCGCCGGCCGACGACCCGGCGCAGCATCCGCTCGGCCGTCTCGGCGTCGATCCGCTGGACCGGGTCCTTGCGCAGCAGGCCGTTGAGGACCGGCTTGAGCGGCCCCGCGCGGCGGGCCGGCCCGGGCGGTTCGGTGGCCAGCGCGGCGAGGGTGGCGATGGCCGAGGGCCGCGAGTACGGCGACTGGCCCTCGACGGCGGCGTAGAGGGTGGCGCCCAGCGACCACAGGTCCGCCTCCGGCCCCGCCGTGCCGTCGTGGGCGCGCTCCGGGGCGATGTAGGCGGGCGAGCCGAGTACCAGGCCGGTCCGGGTCACCACGGGGTCGCCGGGGACCGTCGCCAGGCCGAAGTCGGTCAGGACCACCCGGCCGTCGTTGCCGAGCAGGACGTTGCCGGGCTTGACGTCGCGGTGCACGACGCCCGCCCGGTGGGCGGCGCGCAGCGCCGCGAGCATCCCGATGCCGATCTCGGCCGTGCGGTCCACCGACAGCGGGCCGTCCTGGCCGAGAACGTCCTGGAGGGACCGGGAGGCCACGTACTCCATGACGATCCACGGGTCGCCGTTGGTGCGCAGGATGTCGAAGATGCGGACCACGTTCGGGTGGTTGAACCGCGCGATGGCGCGCGCTTCCCGCAAGGTGCGCTCGCGCATCTCCTGCCGCTCGTCCTCGGTGAGGCCGGCGGGCGGGATCAGCTCCTTGATGGCGACGTCCCGGTGGAGCAGCTCGTCGCGGGCCATCCACACCCTGCCCATGCCGCCTTGACCGAGCGGCTCGACGAGGCGATACCGGTCGGCGACAACCTGAGACTGCGCAGGGGACATCCCGACGACCGTACCCGCCCGGAGCACGGCCGGCGCGGGCGGGCGGCGCCGTCACCCGGCGTATGTGAGCGGCGCCACGCCCCATTGTCACCGGTGCGGAACCTATGCTGGCGGGGTGACCGACGCCCCCCGCCCCGCCCCCGACCGATCCGTGCGGATCGTCCGCGGCGCACCGACCGACCGGGAGCTGGCCGCGCTGGTGGGCGTGCTGATGACCCGCGGCCGGCCGGCCGCGGCGCCGGCCCCCGCGCGGTCCGCCTGGGCGGCCGCCGGCCGTCCCGGCGCCCCCCGCCCGGGCCGGGGCGCCTGGCGCCGCGCCGCCCTCCCCCGCTGAGCGGACGCCCGCACAGGGACCCCGCGGCGGGCGCCCAATGAGTACCCACGCGGGTGACGGCGGGGCGCCGCGACGCCGCCGGGTACGTTGCTCGCGTGACCGCGCCGCGCCTCGTCCTCGCCTCCGCCAGCCCCGCCCGCCTCGGCCTGCTGCGGGCCGCCGGCATCACGCCGGAGGTGGTGGTCAGCGGCGTCGACGAGTCGGTGGTCCCGCCGGACGACGCGGCCACCGTCGCCGGGACGCTGGCGCGGCTCAAGGGCGAGGCGGTGGCCGCCCTGCTGCGGTCCCGGGGGCGGCGCGACGCGCTGGTGCTGGGCTGCGACTCGGTCCTGGCCTTCGGCGGCCGCGTCCTGGGCAAGCCCGCCGACGCGGCCGAGGCCCGCCGGCGGTGGCGGGAGATGCGCGGCGGCACCGGCGTCCTGCACACCGGGCACAGCCTCACCGACCTGGCCGACGGCCGCCAGCTCACCCGGGTCGCGGCGACGACCGTGCGGTTCGCGCGGGTCGGCGACGACGAGATCGACGCGTACGTCGCCACCGGCGAGCCCCTGCACGTGGCGGGCGCCTTCACCCTGGACGGGCGCAGCGCGCCGTTCGTCGAGGGCATCGACGGGGACCCCGGCAACGTGATCGGCCTGTCCCTCCCGCTCCTGCGGGTGCTGCTGGCCGAACTGGGCACCCCGATCACGTCCCTGTGGGAATCGACCGCCGCGTAGACTCCCGCCCGAAACCCTTGGGGAGGAGTCCGGCGTGCGCAAGGTCCTGATCGCCAACCGCGGTGAAATCGCCGTCCGGGTCGTCCGCGCCTGCCGGGACGCGGGCCTGGCCAGCGTGGCGGTGTACGCCGACAGCGACCGCGACGCGCCGCACGTGACGCTCGCCGACGAGGCGTTCGCCCTCGGCGGCGAGAGCGCCGCGGACACCTACCTGCGGATCGACAAGCTGATCGACATCGCCGGGCGGGCGGGCGCCGACGGGGTGCACCCCGGCTACGGCTTCCTCGCCGAGAATGCCGAGTTCGCGCAGGCGGTCATCGACGCCGGCCTGACCTGGATCGGCCCGACGCCCCAGGCGATCCGGGACCTCGGCGACAAGGTGACCGCCCGGCACATCGCGCAGCGGGCCGGCGCGCCGCTGGTCCCCGGTACGCCGGAGCCGGTCGCGCACGCCGACGAGATCGTGGCCTTCGCCCGGCAGCACGGCCTGCCGGTGGCCATCAAGGCGGCGTTCGGCGGCGGCGGCCGCGGGTTGAAGGTCGCCCGGACGCTGGAGGAGATCCCGGAGCTGTTCGACAGCGCCACCCGCGAGGCCGTCGCCGCCTTCGGCCGGGGCGAGTGCTTCGTCGAGCGGTACCTGGACCGGCCGCGGCACGTCGAGGCGCAGGTGCTGGCCGACCGGCACGGCAACGTGATCGTCGTCGGCACCCGGGACTGCTCGCTCCAGCGCCGGCACCAGAAGCTCGTCGAGGAGGCGCCCGCCCCCTTCCTGACCGAAGCCCAGCGCAAGGCGATCCACGAGTCGGCGAAGGCGATCTGCCGCGAGGCCGGGTACCACGGCGCCGGCACGGTCGAGTACCTGGTCGGCGCCGACGGCACCGTGTCGTTCCTGGAGGTCAACACGCGCCTGCAGGTGGAGCACCCGGTGACCGAGGAGACCGCGGGCGTCGACCTGGTGCGGGAGCAGTTCCGCATCGCCGACGGCGCGCCCCTGCGGCACACCGAGGACCCGGCGCCGCGCGGCCACACGATCGAGTTCCGGATCAACGGCGAGGACGCCGGCCGCGGGTTCCTGCCGGCGCCGGGGGCCGTGACGGCGCTGCGGCTGCCGGCCGGCCCGGGGGTCCGGGTGGACACGGGCATCGAGGCGGGCAGCGTCATCGGCGGCAACTTCGACTCGCTGCTGGCGAAGGTGGTCGTCACGGGCGAGACCCGCGAGGAGGCGCTGGAGCGGTCCCGCCGGGCGCTGGACGAGATGGTCGTCGAGGGTATGGCGACGGTCCTGCCGTTCCACCGGCTGGTGGTCCGGGACGCGGCGTTCACCGACGCGCCGTTCCGGGTGCACACGCGCTGGATCGAGACCGAGTGGGCGGGCGGGGTCCCGCCGTTCACCGCGGCCGCGGACGCCGCCGGGCCGGCCGATGCCCGGGAGACCGTCGTCGTCGAGGTCGACGGGCGGCGGCTGGAGGTCAGCCTGCCGGCGGGCCTCGGCGGCGCCGCCGCACCGGCGGGGCGGCCCGCGCCGCGGCGCTCCGGCGGGGGCCGCAAGCAGGCCGCGGCGGCCGGCGGCGACGCGCTCACCTCGCCGATGCAGGGCACGATCGTCAAGATCGCCGTGGCGGACGGCGACACCGTCGCCGCGGGCGACCTGGTCGTGGTGCTGGAGGCGATGAAGATGGAGCAGCCGATCACCGCCCACAAGGCCGGTACGGTCGCGGGGCTGGCCGCCGCTGTCGGCGAGACGGTGCCGGCCGGCGCCACCCTCGCCACCATCACCGACTGACCGCGCGGCGTCGCCCGCCCGCGCGGCGCACCTTCCGCGCGTCCCGCACCGCACGTCCCGCAGATCCCGCGCGTCCCCCACCGCACGTCCCGCAGATCCCGCGCGTCCCGTCCGATTCAGGCTGATTGATGCGTGATCCGGGACGGTCGCGTTGCGAGAATGCGCAATCGGCCCGCCCGTCGCGCACGATCGTTTACCCCCGCGCCCGCGTGCGCGAGTCTGTGGTCACGCAACCGCACGGACCGCGCTGCCAGCCACGGGGGGTGGCAGAACGGTCCGTGCGGAAGCGGCAGACCACCGGGGCCGAGGGGTCGGCCCACGCGGGAAGGGGCCGGGATGCGCGCGGTGCGGGGTACGGGCAGCCAGGACGCGGTCATGCGCGGCCACTCGGGGCGGCGGGGCTGGGGCGGACCGGGCTGAGCGCCGAGAGCGCGCCCCGCGCCGCCGACACCCGCACTCGCACGCCGGCATCCGCACCGGCACCGGCATCCACACCGGACGCGCACAGGCACAGGCACTGAGGAACGTCGATCGAGGACGCCGCCGGGCCGGACGGGGTGCCCGCCGCGACGACCGCGACGGATCCCGTATGCCGCGGCGGGGCGGATCTCGTAGGCTGCTTCCAGCATGACGACGACGGTGGATGTGTCTGGTGGCGACCCGGCGGACGGCCCGGTCGTCCCGGTCCTCACGCGCTACGGGATGTCCCCGGACGCCGACCTGGTGTACCGCACGCTCACCGGTGCCGGCGCGCAGTCCGAATCGGGCCTGCGACTGCGCCTGGGCCTCACGGCGGCTCAGACCGCGCGGGCGTGCGACGAGCTGGCCGCCGTGCAGGCGCTGCGCGGGGTCACCAACCCGGGCGGCCGCAGCCGGACGTGGCGGGCGGCGCCGACCGGGGAGTTCCTGCCCCGGCTGCGCGACCGGCACCGGACGGCGGAGTACGCCCGCGCCAAGACCCGGCAGGACGCGGCGACCCGCACCGGCCACGGCGCCGTCCTGCTCGCCGCCGGCCTGCCCGCCGACCTGCCGCCCGGACAGCTCGGCCTGCGGACCTTCCCCGGCCGCTCCGCCGCGCGGTCCCGGCTCGTGGACCTGTCCGCCCGGGCGCGCGAGTACCTGGCGATGAACCCCGAGCCGGTGTTCACCGACGAGACGATCGCCGCCGCCGCGCCGCACGACCTGGCGATGCTCGCCCGCGGTACCCGGATGGTCGGCCTAGCCCACCCCGGCAACCGCAGCCCGGCCGTCGACGCCCACTCCCGCGCCCTGGAGGAGGCCGGCTCCCTGCACCGGGTCGCCCTGGACCTGCCCACCAAACTGATCATCGCCGACCGGCGGGTGGCGATCCTGCCCCTGGACCCCGGCGACCTGGCCGTCGGCGCGGTGGAGATCCAGCAGCCCGCGGTGGTCGAGGCGCTGGTGGCCACGTACCTGCGGGCGTTCGACAAGGCGCAGGAGTGCGTCCCGGACGACACCGGGCCGGCCCCGCTGACCGACCGGGAGAAGGCGGTGGTGATCCTGCTGATGCAGGGCCGGACCGACCAGGCCATCGCCCGGGCGCTCGGCGTCAGCACCCGCACGGTGCAGTACACGCTCCGGGCCCTGATGGACCGGATGCACGTCAACACCCGCTTCGCGCTGGGCTTCGCCATCGGCGGGTCCGGCCTGCTCAGTCCCGCCGACCAGATCGACGTCGCGTCCTAGGCGATGGCCCGAAAGCCTTCCCGGCGGCCGCGGCGCGGACCAGGATGAGGTGTGCGTTTCCTCGACGGGCGCCCGCCCGGCCACGAACTGACCTACAGCGACGTGTTCCTCGCGCCGTGCCGGTCCGCCGTGGCCTCCCGGCTGGACGTGGACCTGGCCAGCGACGACGGCACCGGGACCACGATCCCGGTCGTGGTGGCCAACATGACCTCGGTGGCCGGCCGCCGGATGGCCGAGACGGTCGCCCGGCGCGGCGGGCTGGCGGTCCTGCCGCAGGACATCCCGCTGGAGGTGGTCCGCGAGGTCGTCGCCTGGGTCAAGCGCCGGCACCCCGTGTACGACACGCCGATCACCCTGCGCCCGGACACCACCGTCGGCGAGGCCGTCAACCTGCTGCCCAAGCGGGCGCACCGGGCCGCCGTGGTCGTCGACGGCGCGGGCCGCCCGGTCGGCGTGGTGGCCGAGGCCGACTGCGCGGGCGTGGACCGGTTCACCCAGGCCCGGGACGTGATGTCCGCGGCGCTCGTGACCATTCCCGCCGGCACCTCGCCGGAGGCGGCGTACGACCTGCTCAGCACCGGGCGGCACCGGCTCGCGCCGGTGGTGGACGACACCGGGGCGCTGGCCGGCCTGCTGACCCGCGAGGCGGCGCTGCGCGCGACGCTGTACACCCCGGCCCTCGACGGCGCCGGCCGGCTGCGCGTCGGCGCCGCGCTGGGCATCAACGGCGACGTGGCGGCGCGGGCGGCCGCGCTGCTGGGCACGGGCGTGGACGTGCTCGTGGTGGACACCGCGCACGGACACCAGGAGCGCATGGTCGAGGGCCTGCGGGCCGTCCGCGCGCACGACCCGGGCGTACCGGTCGTGGCGGGCAACGTGGTGACCGCGGCGGGGGTGGCCGACCTGCTCGCGGCGGGGGCCGACATCGTCAAGGTCGGCGTGGGGCCGGGCGCGATGTGTACGACCCGGATGGCGACCGGGGTCGGCCGGCCGCAGTTCTCGGCGGTCCGCGAGTGCGCGGCGGCGGCCCGGGACGCCGGGGGGTACGTCTGGGCCGACGGCGGCGTGCGGCACCCGCGCGACGTGGCGCTGGCCCTGGCGGCGGGGGCCTCCAACGTGATGGTCGGCTCCTGGTTCGCGGGCACGTTCGAGTCGCCCGGCGACCTGTTCACCGACGCCGACGGCCGGCGGTACAAGGAGAGCTTCGGGATGGCCTCGGCGCGGGCGGTGACCGCCCGCGCGGCGGACGACTCGGCGTTCGCCCGGGCGCGGCGGGCGTTCTTCGAGGAGGGCATCTCGGCGGCCCGGATGTACCTGGACCCGCGCCGGCCGGGCGTGGAGGACCTGCTCGACGCGATCGTCGCGGGCCTGCGCAGCGCGTGCGCCTACGCGGGCGCCGCCGACCTGGCCGGCTTCCGGGACCGCGCGGTGGTGGGCGTGCAGTCGGCGGCCGGCTACACCGAGGGCGAGGCGCTGCCGATCGGCTGGTGAGCCGCCGACGCCGCGCGGCCGCCGGCCGGCCGGTCCCGCGGGCCGCGGGCGGTGCCGGCGAGCGCGGCGAGCGCGGCGACGAGGGCGCCCAGTTGCAGCAGCCCGACCAGGGCCGGCAGGTGCGCGGGCACGACGGGCGCGCTGAACCGCAGGTGGTCCGCGAGCGAGGTCAGCCGCAGCCCGGCCGCCGCCAGGCCGAGCACCAGCAGCGCGCGCCGCCAGGGCGGCCGGCCCAGCCCCCGGCCCCGCGAGGCCAGGCCGACGACCGCGGCGGCGGTGAGGCCGGCGCACCACAGCCCCGCCCAGTCGGTCAGCAGGGGCACGACGGCGTCCCCGCCGGGCACCGTCCGCGCGAGCGCCGTGTACGCCGGCAGGGCGAGCACGCCGCCGGCCGCCGCCCACATCCACGGCCGGTGCCGGACCGCCGGGGCGTCGGCGTGGAACGCGGCCAGCGCGGCCAGCGGCAGCGCGTCGAACAGCACGCCGTACCCGGTCGACAGCGCGAAGGCCCCACCCGTCCCGGCCAGCGCCGCCGCCGCGCCGGCCAGCGCCGGCAGGAACGCCGCGGCGGCGGTACCGGCGGCGGCGCGCCGGTGGCCGGTGAGCAGCGCGGCGAACGCGGGCAGCCAGAGCAGCGCGGACAGCCGCCACAGGATCTGCCAGGTGCTGCCGAACTCGGCCGGCGGCGGCGCCGGGCCGAGGCCGGCCCAGACGGCGGCGCCCGCGCCGACCACCCCGGTCACGGTCCCGGCGAGCAGGCCGACCAGGGCCACCCGGCGCACCGCCGCGCCCCACAGCACCGCCCGGGCCGGGGCGCCGTCGCCGCCGAGGCGCAGCCGGAGCGCGAGGCCGGCGACGCTGGCCAGTTCGGCGCGCCCGGGCCCGCCCAGCTCGACGCCGTCGCGGCCGTCGGGGTGGGCCGCGTAGGCGGCCTCCAGGAAGGTGGCGACCATGTCCTCCTCCCACCGCCGCCGGTAGTCGTCGGGCAGCAGGCGCAGCGCCCGGCGGTACCGGCGCTCCAGCGGGCTCACGCCGCGCCCCCGGCCCCGGCGGGCCGGTACCGGCGCAGCCGCCCGGCGGCGGCCTCGGCGTTGGCGGCCTGGCGGGCGGCCTCGGCGGCGAGCGCGTCGCGGCCGGCGTCGGTGATCCGGTAGTACCGGCGCAGCCGCCCCTGGTGGGTCTCCTCGCGGTCCGGCGCCACCGCGCCCTCGGCGACCAGCCGGTCGAGCACCCCGTACAGCGTGCCCACCTTGAGGGCCACCCGCCCCCCGGACAGGTCGGCGACCTCGGCCACGACGCCGTACCCGTGCCGGGGGGCGTCGACCAGCGCCGCGAGGACGAAGAACGCCGGCTCCGTCATGCTTCTCGTACTCATGGAAGACAGCATATCCTGCCCACCATGCTATCGGGGCGCTACTCGGTGACGTGTTGCATGAGCTGCCGGGCGGCCTCGGTGATCGAGCCGGAGACCGAGGGGTAGATCGTGATCGTGTGGGCGAGCTGGTCGACCGTCAGGCCGTTCTCCACCGCCAGGGTGATCGGCAGGATCAGCTCCGAGGCCTTCGGCGCCACGACGACGCCGCCGATGATCTGCCCGGTCGCCGGCCGGCAGAACAGCTTGACGAAGCCGTCGGTCAGGTCTGCCATCTTCGCGCGGGCGTTGCCGTCCAGCGGCAGCATGACCGCGCGGGCGGGGACCGTGCCGGCGTTCACCTCGTTCTGCGACACGCCCACCGTGGCCAGCTCCGGGTCCGTGAAGACGTTGGCCGCCACCGTCCGCAGCCGCAGCGGCTGCACCGCCTCGCCGAGGGCGTGCCACATGGCGATCCGCCCCTGCATGGCCGCGACGCTGGCCAGCGGCAGGACGCCGGTGCAGTCGCCGGCGGCGTAGACGCCCGGGACGTTGGTCCGGGACACCCGGTCGGCGGCCACGTGGCCGCCCGGGGTCAGCGCCACGCCGTACTCGGCCAGTCCCAGCCCGGCGGTGTTCGGGGTCGAGCCGACCGCGATCAGGGCGTGCGAGCCGGTGACCACCCGCCCGTCGGCGAGCGTCACCCGGACGCCGTCGCCGTCGCGGACCACCGAGTCGGCGCGGGAGTTGTTCAGGATCGTCATGCCGCGCTCGCGGAACACCCGCTCGATCGCCATCGCGGCGTCGGCGTCCTCGTGCGGCATCACCCGGTCCCGGCTGGACACCAGGGTGACCTCGACGCCCATCGCCAGGTACGCGCTGGCGAACTCGGCGCCGGTCACCCCGGAGCCGACCACGACCAGGCGCGCCGGCAGGGCGGTCAGGTCGTAGAGCTGGCGCCAGTCGAGGATCCGCTCCCCGTCGGGGACCGCCGAGGCCAGTACCCGCGGCGTGGCGCCGGTGGCCAGCAGCACGGTGCCGGCGTCCAGGTGGTACGGCCGGCCCTGCTCCGGGGTGACGACCACCCGGTGGGTGTGGCCCAGGGTGTCGTCGCCGAGCCGGGCCGTCCCGGTCACCACCTCGACGCCGGCCTTGACCAGCTTCGCGTGGATGTCGGCGGACTGGGCCAGCGCCAGGCTGCGCACCCGCGCGTGGACGATCTCGGCGTCCACCCGCACCGCCGCCGGACCGCCCGAGTACACCCCCCGCGACTCGGTGTTGCGGTAGCCGGTCACCACGTCGGAGCTGGCGATGAAGGTCTTCGACGGCACGCAGTCGGAGAGGACGCAGGCGCCGCCCGCGCCGCTGGCCTCCACGACCGTGACCTCAGCGCCGAGCTGCGCGGCAACCAGGGCCGCCTCGTACCCGGCCGGCCCGCCACCGATGATCACGATCCGCGTCACGCCTACTCCTCCCGCACCGGCGACCGCCGCCGGTGCCACGCCCGCCGCCGACGGCGCCGGCCCGCCCCGCCGGATTCCCGACCGCCCCAGCGGGATTCCCGGCCCGCCCCCCGCCGGATTCCCGGCCTTCGGCAGTCGACACGCGCGAACCCATTGTCTCTTACTTCTCCCGAGCCCCTCCAGCGAGCTATCGTCACTTGCGTGCGCCTGTACGCCGCCTACGGCTCAAACCTGGACCCCGCGCGAATGCGCGCGTACTGTCCGCACTCCCCCATGGTCGGGATCGGCTGGCTGGACGGCTGGCGCCTGACCTTCGCCGGGGACGGCGAGATGGGCTGGGAGGGCGCGGTCACCACGGTGGTCGAGTCGCCGGGCGACCGCGTGTTCGTCGCCCTGTACGACGTCCACCCGTGGGACGCCGCCCAGCTCGACGAGATCGAGGGCGTCTCCGCGGGGGCGTACCGCAAGCTCACCGTGCGGGTCGCCACGCTCGACGGCGACCAGTCGGTCTGGGTGTACGTGTTCGAGGGGTACGAGGGCGGGCTGCCCACCGCGTGGTACCTGTCGGAGGTCGCCAACGCCGCCGAGAAGGCGGGCGCGCCCGACGACTACGTGGCCGCCCTGCGCGCCCGCCCGAGCAGCACGCCCACCCCCTGAGCCGCCCTCACCGGCCGGCGGCGCCGGCCGGGGCGAAGCGCATACACGGCTCGGCCGTGTCGACGCCGGGCTGGGTGATCACCTCCGTGACCTTGACGGCCGGCTCGTCGCCCGCCGCCGGGAGCGCGGCCGGCACCTTCTCGGGGCGCCGCCTGGACTCCGCCCGCAGCACGGCGTCCAGGCGCGCCCTGCTGGCCTCACCGTCGGTCCTGACGGCGAAGTCCCCGCGCGGCCCGCAGGAGAACACCAGCTCCAACCGGTGCCGCCCCTCCAGCGGGTGTACGGCCAGGAGGTGGGTGAACTTGCCCACCGGCTCGGGGCTTCCCCGGTACAGCAGGCGCCCCGTGGCGCCCTCGGCGAATCCCTCGGCCCCCAGCTCGGCGAGCCGCACCCGGACCTGGTGGCGCCACCGCGGCGACCGCGACGCGAACCGGGCGACGAACCAGCGCACCCCGGCCCACTGCTGCCAGGAGGCGTAGCTGTCGCGCGGCCCGGGGTCGCCGCACTCCTCCCACGGCTGGCATCCCCCGACCTGCTCCGCGGCCGCCGTGACCAGCATCCCGGCGTCGTAGGCGAGCATCGCCAGCCCGTCGTGCAGCCGGAACCGCGCCCGCTGCGGGTCCCTGTCCCGGTCGGGGAAGGCGTCGAGGTAGGCGGCCTCGAACTCCAGCGCGCTGCCGGCACGGGTCTTGCTCGTGGACATGGTGAGGAAGTCGAAGGTGCGCGGGATCCGGGAGGCGCCGCCGCCGCCGTCGTGCTGGAGTACGTAGTTGGAGATCGAGTCACCGGCGATCACCTTCACGGGGCACTTCGCGTCGAGTCCGTCGAGGAACGCCTTGAACAGGTCGGTCTCGCCGTTCCAACTGTCGCGGCCGGTGTAGATGACGAAGTCCCGGTCGCAGCTCTTGGTCGCCGCGTCCGTCAGGTCCCGGCGGGTCAGGTAGGAGTCCTGGCTGACCTCGAACCGGGCCCGGCCGTCGTCCCGGACCGCGGCCAGCGCCTCCGCCGTCTTGGCGGCGAGGTCGGCCGAGTAGTTGTCGTCGCGGGCGGCCGAGTGCACGATGCGCACGGTCCGCGGCGGCCCCGCGGCGGGCGCCGTGGTCGCGCCGAGGTACGACCCGAGAACCTGGGCGAAGCGGGCGTTCGACGGCCCGATCTGGTACGCGTTCGGGCGGGCCCTGGCGAAGGCCGACGCGGAGGTGACCGTGGCCACCGTGGGTATCGAGGCGCGCAGGAGGATGTCGCGGGCCTCCAGCATCGGGGTGCTGGACAGGCCCAGCCCGACGACCGCCATGATCCGTTCGCGGTCGGCGACGTCGACGATCAGCTCGGCGATCGCCGGGGCGATCGCCGAGTTCTGGCCGACGTTGGCCAGGACGATCCGCATCGGCCGGGCGCGGTCGCGGGCCCGCTGCTGGGCCAGCGCCAGCCCGCGCAGCTCCTCCAGCGTCTGCCGGGTCGACTCCTGCTGCGCCGAGTCGGCGGTGAGGCTGCCGAAGTACGCGATCGTGACGTAGCTCTCGGGCTTGTACGTCAGGGCGTGGTCGTTGTGCCGCTGGATCAGGGCGACCACCTCCTTCCACGGCCTCATCGCGGCGTCGGCCGCCGACGCCGACCGGGCCGGCTTGAAGCGGGAGAGGTCGTCGCTGAGGCCCACGCACTCGTTGCTGTCCACCTTGCTCAGCGTCGTGCCCAGACTGGGTGCCAGCCAGTTCTCCGCGCACCCGTCGACGTTGGCCTTCGCCCACGAGGCGCCACCGGCGGCAAGCGCCAGGGCGAGCAGCGCGGTCGTCAGCCGGCGCCGCCGGTAGGGCAGCCCCTTGCGGCGCAGTTCCCGGCCGTCGCCGACCCCGGCGCCCGGCAGGTCGACCACGAGGCGCCACGAGTTGGTGAGCCCGGGGGTGGCCCAGCCGTTGAGCCACGAGACGAACAGGTTCTCGATGTTGTCGGGCGCGTGCCAGCCGGCGGCCGGGCGGTCGCCGGGGACGCGCTCGGCGGCCAGCACCAGCAGCGGGTCCGGGTGCCACTCCAGCCGGCCGTGCCGCCCCGGCGGCGGCGTGACCGACCGGCGCGACGCCTCGATCAGCTCCACCAGCCGGCGCTGCTGGGGCACCCCCAGATCCAGCAGCGCCACCGGGTAGCGCGACGGCCGCCCGCGGACCGGGCGCGGCCGGTACGCCCGCCGGATGTCGTGCAGCAGCGCGTCGACCAGGAGTTGGGCGAGCGAGCCCTCCGCGGTCGGCCGGCCGAGCAGGTGCCGGGGTTCGGCGTCGGGCGGGCCGGCCGCCAGCCGTTCGGGGGCGTCGGAGAACTGGTGGTGGGAGAACCACCGGGCGACCCGCCAGTGCCGGAACGCCCACGAGTTGAGCGAGGGGCTCACGCCGCTGATGACCAGGTTCAGCCACCACGGGAACTGGTCGCGGACCGGCGCCAGGTTGTCCACGGTGAGGCCGCGCGGCAGCGCGTGGGTGACGAACTGCTGGAACAGCGGGTTCTCGGCGACGGCGTCGGCGGCGCCGACCGACACGTCCGCGGACGACGTGACCAGCTTCCGGCCGTACTCGTAGTGGCTGAACGCCATCCTGCCCTTGGAGGTGGTCCGCCAGCGGGTGACGAGGCTGTCGAGCAGCTCGATCAGCCCCGGCAGCCCGGTGTCGGCCGGTGCGCGCGGCGCCGGGCCGGCCGGGTGGGCGTAGGGGACCGCGTTGCCCGCGGCGGCGAACCGCCTGCGGAGCCCCGGCAGGGGCGAGTGCCGCTCGGGCGGGTGGCGCAGCACCAGGATCGGCATCATCCGGCTGCGCCAGAACAGGTACGGCCGCAGGGTCAGGCGGTCGATCTGGTCGACCAGGTTGGCGACGCCCGCGAACACCAGGCTGTCGTCGAGTCCCGGGTCCAGGTCCCAGGCGCCGCGGCTGCCCGCGCGGAGGTGGTACTCGTGCGGTCGTGGTCTGGACAGCAAGGGAAGCTCCCGCCTCTCGACACAGACTCGCAGTGGCTAACGAGGCGGCCGCGGGGCGTCCCTCCACCGAGCGGCCAGTCTGTACCGTCCATTCAGGTCAGCGGGCCCGGCGGTGTCAATACGTCGTCAGGTGCTCACCTCCCGTTGCATCGCCACGGCCTCGTAGGCCGGGCTCATGCCGACCGCCCGGTACAGCCGGTACGGCTCGGTCGGGTTCGTCAGGTCGACGCCGAGGCCGACGTGGGTGCGGCCCTTGGCCGCGTAGACGGCGAACGCCGCGGCCAGCAGGGCCTTGGCCACGCCCCGCCCCCGGTACGGCCCGCGGACCGCGAGGTTGCGCACCCAGCCCTCGGCGTCGGCACCCGGCGGAGCCGACTGGAGCACGCCCGCGACCGCGCCGCCGCACTCGGCGACCAGCCACTCATCCCAGTCGATCCGCGGCAGGGCCGCGATCCGGCGCCGCCAGTCCCCGTACGACTCCGGCTCGTAGTCCTCGGTGTCGCGGAACGCCTCGTCCAGCACCGCCTGGAACTCCCGCAGGTCGGCCTCGTCGCCCTCGCGCACCGGGCGGACCGCCACCCCCGGGGCCGACACCGCCGGCAGCGGGTCGAGCGGGCCGCGCATCCGGGCGTACCGCTTGACCTCGGCGAAGCCGGCCTCGCGCAGGCCCGCCAGGTACGCCGCCTCGGTCGGGATTGCCCAGGCGCGCAGGGTGGTGGCCGGGCGGCCGGCGGCCGCGGCGCGCTCGCCGGCCCGCCGGAGCAGGAGGTCGAGCAGCGGGCCGATCGCCGGCTCGCCCCGGCCGGGCAGCACGAACACCTCGGCGGTCTCCCGGGCGCCGCCCTGCCGGCTGTCCAGGTACGCCCAGCCCAGGACGGCGCCGGCCGGGTCCCGCACCAGCCAGTGGTCGCGGGCGGGGGTCGTGTGCGTGCCCGCGAGCGCCTCGACCACGTCGTCCTCCCCCGAGTCGGGGTAGCCGAGGGCGGCCACGTCGCTGGCCCGCACGAGCGCGGTGAGCGCCGCGACGTCGGCGTCGGCGGGGCGGGTCAGGGTCCAGTCGGCGGGCAGCTCCATGCCGCCATTGAACCCGCCGCTCCGCCGGCTGTCCCCGGGTTTTACGCACCGCCGCCCGCGTTGCCCGCCCACCCCTGCGACTCCTCGCCCGGCAACGGCTGCCTACGCGGCGTGCGGGCGGCTCGCCGGACGCGGCGGCGCCGTCAGGGGGAGGCGGGCGTGTCGAAGTGCCCGGCGGCGGCCTCGTCCAGGAGGTCGACCAGCTCGGCCCGCTCGGCCGGGCTCAGTGCGGTGAAGGGCTGGCCCGCCAGCCGGTCGGTGACCGCCTCGGTCCACATCCGGCGGCGCAGCAGCGGGCCCACCCGCGGGTACGGCCCGGCCCAGCCGCACGCCGCGGCCGCCGCCTCGCCCTCCGGTCCGGCCACCAGCGCCTCCACCGGGGTCAGGCCGCCGGCCCGGACCGCGATGAGGTACGCCGCCCGCCGGTGCTCCCGCAGCAGGTGCAGGTGGGTGGCGGCCCGCGCCCCCGGCGTCACGTCGGGGCTCGGCAGCGCCCGCCAGGCGGCGAACAGCGGCATCGCCGTGGCGTCGGCCGCGGCCAGCATCCGGCCGGTCAGGCCCACCAGCCGGTTGACGGCCGGGAAGCGGTCCAGTTGGGCCGTACCCCAGCGGCAGCACTCCGCCGCCCGCTGGGCGGCGATCTCGGTGGGCGGCAGGAGCCGGCGCGCGTACTCCCACGCGTCGCGGACCAGTTCGGGGCCGAGCATCCCGAGGGCCGCCGTCACGGTGGCGGTGGAGACGTAGCCGAGGACGCCCGCGCGGCTGGCCACGTGGTACGACCACCCGCTGAGCCCCCGCTGCTGCGCGTGCCGGACCGTGACCGGGCACTCGGTGAACGCGTCACCGAGGTAGTGGACGGCGGACCGGCTGACGGCGGCCGCGTGTTCGGGGGTCACCCGCCGATTGTGCCCGCTCCACTCACGACGGCTGATCTGGACGGACGGCCGAAAGTGTGGTCCTCGCAACAGGGTGTGGTGTCGGCGGCACGGTCCGGTACCGCCGCGGCGGCGGTCAGTCCAGGCCGGCGAGGGTCTGCTGGGCGGCGCGGCGGGTGCGCCGGGCGGCGTCGCGGCGGGCAACGGCGGCGAGCCGTGCGCGCTGGAGCCGCTCGGCCTCCCGTCGCTGTGCCGCCAGCGCCTCGTCGATGCCGGCCAGCGCCTCCCCGGCCTCCTCCTCCGCGGCGCGGGCGGCCACGAGGGCGTCGAGCGCGGCCCGGTAGGCGACGGGGTCACCCGCCACTCTGCCCGCGGGTGTGGCCGGGTCCGCTGGTGGAGTCGGGTCTGCCGGTGCGGTCCCGTCCCGCGGGGCGGTCCCGGCGGATGGCGTCGTCGCGGGTGCGGTTGTCGCGGGTGCGGTCGGCGCCTCGTCGCGCGGCCCGGTGGTGTTCCGGGTGGCGGGAGGCGGCGGGACGACGTGCAGGCCGCGGCGGGGTGCGTCGGCGAAGCCGGAGTACGCCGCCGGCCGGGTCAGCCGGCCGGCCCGCACCAGCGCGGCCACCTCGCCGTCGGCGAGCGCCGCGTGCAGGGTCGACTCCACCTCGGCGAGGACCGCCGGCCCGGGCCGCGTGGCGCCCGCCGCGCGAGCCAGCGCCGCCACCCGCCGCAGCAGCGTCCCCACCACCTGGCGGCGCTCGTCGGCGAGGGCGCGCAGCCGGGCGCCGTCGCGCTCGCGGCTGGCCGTGCGCAGGGCGTCGGCCAGCGCGTCCAGCGGGGCGAGCGCCGCCGGGTCCGCCAGGGCCAGGAGGTTGACCAGCCAGGCGGGCACGGTGGGCCGGCGCAGCGCGGCCAGGGCGCGGGCGCCGTCGCGGTCCCCGGCCGCCCGGGCCGCCTCGGCGGCCGCGGTCCGGGCGGCCACGAACCGGTCGGGCGGGGTGCGGTACAGCGCGTCCAGGGTCGGCGGGTCCACCGCCGTCGCGTCGTCAGGCGGCATATGCCCAGTGTGCCGGAACCGCGACCCCGGGTAGCGCGTCCCACCCGGGTCGGATCGACCTATCGCGGGGGTGGCGGATGGACGGGTTCCGGGCGCGGCGGTACGGGGTGGCGCTCGCCGCCGGGGCGGCCCTGCTGGCGGTGGCGGCCGGCTGCACCGTCGAGCGGGCCGCGGACGAGCGCACGGGCAGCGGCGTCTCGATGGGGCAGGAGGACCGCAGGGAGGCCGCGGGCGCACCGGCGCCGGCAGGCCGGCCGGCGGCGGCCGGCCTGCCGGCGGCGAAGGTCGTCGACACGCGCAGCGTCGTCCGCACGGGCACGCTCGCGGTCCGGGTGGACCGGGCCGGCGACGTGGAGACGGCGGCGGCCCGGGCGGTGGCGCTGACCCAGGCGGCGGGCGGCTACGTGGGCGAGGACCGGCGCGACCGCGGTACCGGCGCGGCGCAGGCCACGCTCACGGTGCGGGTACCGGCGGCCGGGTTCGAGGCGCTGCTGGGCCAGCTCGCCGGCGTGGGCCGGGAGGAGAGCCGGCAGATCGGCACCCAGGACGTCACCGAGGAGGTGGTGGACGTCGACGCCCGCCTCGCCAGCCAGCAGGCCAGCGTGAACCGGACCCGGGCGATGCTCGCCCAGGCCAGGACCGTCGCCGAGCTGGTGTCGCTGGAGGGCGAACTCGCCCGCCGCGAGGCGGAGCTGGCCTCGCTCCAGGCCCGCAAGCGGAGCCTCGCCGACCGGACCGCGCTGTCCACGGTCACCCTGGAGATCCGGGGGCCGGGCGTCGCGGCGGCGGCGCCGCGGGAGCCGGGGTTCGGCAGCGGGCTCGCGGCCGGCTGGCGGGCGCTGGTGTCCTCGCTGCGGGTCCTGGCCGCCGTGCTCGGGCTCCTCGCGCCGTGGGTGCTGCTGCTCGGCGGGCCGGCCTGGCTGACCGCGCGCTGGCTGCGTCGCCGCCGCGCCCGCCCGGCCGCCGCAGCCGCGCCACAGTGAACTCCGGGGCGCCTACTGCGGGTCCTGGAGCGCGGCGACCGCCGTGCGGACCATGACCCGGACGCCGACGCCGATGGCCCGTTCGTCGACGTCGAAGCCCGGCTGGTGGATGTCCAGGGCGCCCTCGCTGCCCGGCTGCGCCGTCCCGAGCCGGATCATGGCGCCGGGGACGTGCTCCAGGTAGAACGAGAAGTCCTCGCCGCCCATGCTCACCTCGGCCTCGACCACCCGCTCGGCGCCCAGGACCGCCCCGGCCGCGGCGGCGATGACCGCGTTGGCCCGGTGGTCGTTGATCACCGGAGGCACGCCGCGGACGTAGGTGACCGAGGCCCGCGCCCCGGTGCCGGCGACGGCCGCCTCGACCAGCTCCTCCAGGAGCTGCGGCGCCCCGCGCCACGCCTCCCGGCCGAGGACCCGCAGCGTGCCGCGGACCACCCCGACGCCGGGAATGGCGTTGTACGCCTCCCCGGCCCGGACGGTCCCCCACACCATCGACAGGCCGGCCCGGGGGTCGACCCGGCGGCCGAGCAGCGCGGGCACGTCGACGATGACCCGGCCGAGCGCGCCGACGAGGTCGGCGGTGACGTGCGGGCGGGCGGTGTGGCCGCCCTTGCCGCGCAGGGTCACCTCGACGGTGTCCGCGGCCGCGGTGAACGGGCCGGACCGGACGCCGACGGTGCCGACGGTGAGCTGGGGGGCGCAGTGCAGCGCGTACACCGCCGACACGCCCTCCAGCGCGCCCGCGGCGATCACGTCGGGCGCGCCGGAGGGGATGCACTCCTCGGCCGGCTGGAACAGCATCCGCACCCGGCCCGGCAGCCCGCCGGACTCGGCGACCCGCGCGAGCACCTGCGCCACCCCGAGCATGACGGTGGTGTGGACGTCGTGGCCGCAGGCGTGGGTGACGTCGGCGACGGTCGAGGCGTACGGCACGTCCTTGACGTCCTGCAGCGGCAGGGCGTCCAGGTCGGCCCGCAGCGCGACCACCCGGTCGCCGGTGCCGATGTCGCAGATCACCCCGTTGCCCCGGGGCAGCAGCCGCGGGGTGAGGCCGGCGACGGCCAGCTCCCGGGCGACGAGCGCCGCCGTCTCGAACTCGGCGTGCGACAGCTCGGGGTGGGCGTGCAGGTGCCGGCGTACCGTGACCAGCTCCTCGCCGCGGGCCGCGAGCCAGGTGTCGATCTGGTCCCGCAGCGGGTCCGCCGGGCCGGCGGCGCAGCCGACGTGGGCCTCGGCGCCGGGGCGCGCGGACGCGGGGGCCGGGCGGTGCCGGGCGTCGGCGGCGCCCGGCCGCGGGGCGTCGGCGGGGGTCCCGCCCGCGGCGGTGGCGGTGGGCGCAGTGGTCACGGTGGCATCTCGTTCCCGCTCGGCGGCGGCCGACGGCCGCGGGGCGGGTTCGCCCGCCCCGCGTGAGGTCGGCGCCGCGGGTTCGTCGCGGGCGGGCGCCCGCGACGGGCGGCCCCGGAGCCGGAGCGCGCCGTCGTGGCGGCTGTCCGGGCGCGGCCGGGCGCGCGCGGCCGGGTCGGCGCGGCGGCGGTCGGCGCCGGACGCGTCGCTGATCGCCGCCACGGCACCTCCTCCACGACACGGCGCCGCCGGGCACTCCGCGAACGGACAACGCCGCCCCGCGTTCAACGAGTCGGCGCCGCGCGGCGTCACGCCTTCCCGCAACCTACCTACTTTGCGTTCGTCACACCCGAGTTTCGGCCGCGGCGCGGCTCCCCCGTCCGTACCCGCACGCCGCCGCCCGCAACGTGACCCGCCGCACACCGGCCGCCGCGGCGGGCCTCAGAAGTGGTCGGCGGGCTGGTACAGGCCCCAGGTGGCGCGCAGCGCGTGGCAGACCTCGCCGACGGTGGCGCGCAGGCGCAGCGCCTCCTTCATCGGGTACAGCACGTTCTCGGTACCGTCGGCGGCCTTGCTCAGGCTCTCCAGCGCCGCCCGGACCGCGGCGTCGTCCCGGTCGGCGCGCAGCCGGGTCAGCCGGCCGACCTGCGCCGCCTCGATCGCCGGGTCGACCCGCAGCGGCTCGTACGGCTCCTCCACGTCCACGGTGAACCGGTTGACCCCGACCACCACCCGCTCGCCGCCGTCGATCTGCTGCGCGATCTGGTACGCCGAGGACTCGATCTCCCGCTTCTGGAACCCGTTCTCGATCGCCTCCACCGACGAGCCGAAGTCGGCCACCCGCTGCATCAGCGCCACCGCCTCGGCCTCGATGGTGTCGGTCATCGACTCCACCACGTACGAGCCGGCGAACGGGTCGACCGTCGCCGTCAGGTCCGTCTCGTACGCGAGCACCTGCTGCGTGCGCAGCGCCAGCCGGGCGGCCTTCTCCGTGGGCAGGGCGATCGCCTCGTCGTAGGAGTTCGTGTGCAGCGACTGGGTGCCGCCGAGCACGGCGCCCAGGCCCTGCACCGCCACCCGGACGAGGTTGACCTCCGGCTGCTGGGCGGTGAGCTGGACGCCGGCCGTCTGGGTGTGGAAGCGCAGCATCCACGACTTGGGGTTGACGGCGCCGAACTCCTCGCGCATCATCTGCGCCCAGATGCGCCGGGCGGCGCGGAACTTCGCCACCTCCTCCAGCAGCGTCGTGCGGGCCACGAAGAAGAACGACAGCCGGGGGGCGAAGTCGTCCACCTTCAGCCCCGCGGCGAGGGCCGCCCGGACGTACTCCGCGCCGTTGGCCAGGGTGAACGCGATCTCCTGCACGGGGGAGGCGCCCGCCTCGGCCATGTGGTAGCCGGAGATCGAGATCGTGTTCCAGCGGGGGATCTCGGCCCGGCAGTAGGCGAAGGTGTCCGCGACCAGGCGCAGGGACGGCTTGGGCGGGAAGATGTAGGTGCCCCGGGCGATGTACTCCTTGAGGATGTCGTTCTGGATCGTCCCGGAGAGCTGCGCACCGGACACACCGGACTCCTCGGCCACCAACTGGTAGAGCAGGAGGAGCACGGCGGCGGGGGCGTTGATGGTCATCGACGTCGAAACCCGGTCCAGCGGGATGCCGTCGAACAGCACCCGCATGTCGTCGACGGAGTCGATGGCCACGCCGACCTTGCCGACCTCGCCGTGCGCGATCGCCTCGTCGCTGTCGTACCCCATCTGCGTCGGCAGGTCGAACGCCACCGACAGGCCCATCGTGCCGGCGGCCAGGAGCTGGCGGTACCGGGCGTTGGACTCCGCCGCGGTGCCGAAGCCGGCGTACTGGCGCATCGTCCACGGGCGCGCCGTGTACATCGTCGGGTAGACGCCACGGGTGAACGGGTACTCCCCCGGGGCGCCGAGGGACAGCCCGGCCGGCACGTCGTCGGCGGTGTAGACCGGCGCGATGGGGAAACCGGACTCGCTGACGCGCTGCGGGGTACCACTGCTCATGCCGTGATCGTAGGGCCAGCGGCGCGCGGCCGGCGACGATGCCTCCGGCGGCGTGCGTCACCCGTCCGTTGTGGGGCCGGTTGTACACTGTGCGTGTGTCCGGTGTCACCAATCGGTTTCCCGACCGCCATTTCCGGCCTCCTGACCACCAGTTCCGGCCTCCCGACCCCCAGGTCCGGCCTCCTGACCACCGGTTGTGCCCTCCGACCACCTGTGCGGTCTCCCGACCAGCGGTCCGGTTCTTCGACTTTCGGTACCCCTCCCCCGCTCCCCGCACCTCCGCGCCGCGCCGCGCTCCCGGGCGCTCGCCGGTCCGCGCTCCGGGTGGCCGCCTCCGGCCACCCTCGCTAAGGTGTGCACCCGGCACCACGGCGGTCGACCCCTCCGTTACTCACTCGTGAACCGGCGGCGTTCTCCTTGACACAGATCCCCACCTGGAACGGGCGCACCGCGCCCGGCACGACGATCGGCGGCCGGTACACCGTGCGGACGGTGGTCGGCCACGGCGGCATGGGCACGGTCTGGCAGGCCACCGACAACCTGCTGCACCGCGACGTGGCGGTGAAGGAGGTCGTCCCGCCGCAGAGCATGGCCGTCAGCGACCGCGAGGCCATGTACGCCCGCACGCTGCGCGAGGCCCGCGCCGCGGCCTGTCTGTCCCACCCCTCGGTGGTCCAGGTCTACGACGTGGTGACCGAGCACGGCCGGCCGTGGATCGTGATGGAGCTGCTGGAGGCGCGCAGCCTCGCCGACATGATCGTCGGTGACGGCCCGCTCGCCCCGCGCGCCGTGGCCAAGGCCGGCGTGGCGCTGCTCGGCGCCCTGGAGGTCGCGCACGCGGCCGGGATCCTGCACCGCGACGTCAAGCCCGCCAACGTGCTCATCGCCGCCGACGGCCGGTGCGTGCTCACGGACTTCGGGGTCGCGCACATGCCCAGCGGCGCGCAGCTCACCACCCCGGGGATGGTGCTCGGCTCCCCGCACTTCATCTCGCCGGAGCGCGCCATGGGCCAGGCGTTCGGGCCGCCCAGCGACCTGTTCTCGCTCGGCGTCACGCTGTACACGGCGGTGGAGGGGCGGCCGCCGTTCGACCGGGGCGACCCGATCGAGACGATGCACGCGGTCGTGGAGGAGGCGCCCGCGCCGGTCCTGCGCGCCGGGCCGCTCGCCGACGTCCTGCTCGCCCTGTTGGAGAAGGACCCGCGCCACCGGATCAGCGTCGACGGCGCCCGCACCCGGCTGCGCGCGCTGCTCGCCGGCCCGCTGGCCAGCACCGCGCCGACCTACGCCCAGACCGACCCGTACGCGGTGGTCCCGGCGCAGCGGATGACCCGCATCCCCCGCACCCGGCCCGAGCCCGCGGCTCCGGCCGCCGGCCAGATCGGCGGGCGGGCGATGCTCGGCCCCGGCGAGTCGCCGCGGGACCGGCTGCGCGGCGCCCCGCCCCGCCCCGCGCCCCGCGTCGGCACGGTCGACGTGCCCACCGGCGCCCACCCCGCCCCCGGCCCGGACTCGATCACCCGGACCCTGGGCACGGCCACGACCGGCCGGCTGCACACCATCGCCCGCGGCCGGCCCGCCCGGCCCTCGGCCGCCCGCCGGCTCGCCGACCGCGCCCGCCCGGGCGTCGCGGGGGCGGTGGGCGCGGTCCGCGGCTGGCCCCGCCGCACCCGGTACGCCGCGGCCGGCGGCGTCGGGACCGCGGTCCTGGTCCTCGCCGCGCTCGGGCTCTCCGGCGGCGGTACCGCGCCCCCGCCGCCGCGGGAGGAGCGCCCCGCGCCCGTCGCGGCGCAGGTGGCGACCCAGCGGTACGACGCGCGGGGCGTCAGCGTCCAGGTCCCGCGCGGCTGGCGGCGCAGCGGCTCGGGCAACTGGGTGGACTTCGTCGACCCGCGCGACGGCGAACGCCGGGTGCGGATCCTCGTCGAGCGGGCGCAGGCGGACCCGCGGCGGTTCATGGAGATCGCCGAGTCGGGCCTGCGCCGCGCCGGGACCTGCGCCGCGCCGTACGCCCGGGTCTCGCTGCGCCGCGCCAGCCAGGGCCGGCGGGAGGCCGCCGACCTGGAGTACACCTGCGGCAGCGGCGACCGGATGCGGCACGGCCTGTGGCGGGCGGTCACCGCCGACGGGCAGGCGTACTCCTTCTACCTGACGGTGCCGGAGGCGCGGTTCGCCGAGAGCCGGCGGATCTTCGAGGAGATGACGCGGACGTTCCGCCTCGGCTGAGCCGCGCGCGGTGCCACGCTGGACGGCACGGAGGTGTGGCATGGGCGACGACCTGCGCGCGGAGGTCGAGGCGTGGATCGCCGACGACCCCGACCCGGCGACCCGGGCGGAGCTGGCCGCGCTGCTCGCGGCATGGCCCGGCAGCGCCGCCGCGCTGCGCGACCGGTTCCGCGGGCCGCTGGAGTTCGGCACCGCCGGCCTGCGCGGGGTGCTGCGCGCCGGTCCGCACGGGATGAACCTGGCCGTCGTCACCGCCGCCGCGGCCGGCCTCGTGCGCTGGCTGGCGGACGCGGGCGCGGCCGGCCCGCTGGTCGTCGGCTACGACGCCCGCCGCGGGTCGGCGGAGTTCGCCGCCCGGACCGCCGCCGTCGCCACCGGTGCGGGCCGGGCCGCGCTCGTGCTGCCGGGGCCGCTGCCGACGCCGGTGCTGGCGTGGGCGGTGCGGGAGTACGGGGCCGCCGCGGGCGTCATGGTGACGGCCAGCCACAACCCGGCGCAGGACAACGGGTACAAGGTGTACCTCGGGGCGGTCGGGGGTGAGGCCGGTACCGGGGCCCAGATCGCGCCGCCGGTCGACGCCGCGATCGCCGCCCGGATCGCCGCCGTCGGGCCGCTGGCCGCGGTGCCGCTCGGGCCGCCCGGCACGGCGGTGTCCCCGGTGGACGGGTACCTGGCCGCCGCGGCCGCGGTCGTCGACCCGGCCGGGCCGCGGGCCCTGACCGTCGCCTACTCGCCGCTGCACGGGGTCGGCGGCGCCGTCCTGCCCGACGCGCTGCTGCGGGCGGGCTTCGCGGCCCCGCACGTCGTACCGGCCCAGGCCGCCCCCGACCCGGCCTTCCCGACCGTCGCCTTCCCCAACCCCGAGGAGCCGGGCGCCACCGACCTGCTGCTGGCGCACGCCGCCGCCGTCGACGCGGACCTCGCGCTCGCCAACGACCCGGACGCCGACCGGTGCGCGGTCGCGGTCCGCGACGGCGGCGCCTGGCGGGCGCTGAGCGGCGACGAGCTGGGGGTACTGCTGGCCGACCACCTGCTGCGCCGCGGCGTGACCGGCACCTTCGTCACGACGATCGTGTCCTCGTCGCTGCTCGGCACGCTGTGCGCCGCGTACGGGCAGCCGTACGCGCAGACGCTGACCGGGTTCAAGTGGATCGTCCGCGCCCCCGGCCTGGCCTACGGGTACGAGGAGGCCCTGGGGTACTGCGTGGCGCCGCAGGCGGTCCGGGACAAGGACGGCATCACCGCGGCGCTGCTGGTGTGCGAGCTGGCCGCCGCCCTCCGCGCCCAGGGCCGCACGCTGCTGGACCGGCTGGACGACCTGGCCCGCGCGTACGGCGTGCACGCCACCGACCAGCTCTCCGTCCGGGTCGCCGACCCGCGGGTGATCGCCGACGGGATGGCCGCGCTGCGGGCGGCGCCGCCGACGCGGCTGGGCGGCCGGGCGGTCGCCGCCGAGGACCTGGCGCCGGACGCCGACGTGCTGCGCTGGCGGGCCGAGGGGTTGCGGGTGGTCGTCCGCCCCTCGGGCACCGAACCCAAGCTCAAGGCGTACCTCGAAGTGGTCGTCCCGGTCGGCGGCGAGGGCCTCGCCGCGGCCCGGGCCGCGGCGGCGGTGGCACTGGCCGACCTGCGCCGCGAGGTCGCCGACCTGCTCCCGCGGGCCTGAGGCGTCGCCGACCCGCTTCCCGCGGGCCGCAGGCGCAGGCGACGGGCCGGAGGCTCAGCCGGGTCGGTCGGCCGGGGCCGGGGTGTCGGCCGCGGCGCGCTGGGCCGGCGGGCGGCCCAGCGCGGTGTCGATGGCCCGGCACAGCGCGCCGATCAGCGCCGCCACGGACGGGCGGACGATCGACTCGGCCGGCGCGGAGTCGGCGAACCCGGCCCGGGCGGCGATCTCCTCCAGCCGGGCGTGCGCGGCGGGGACCTCGCCGGCCGGCAGGTGCAGGACCGGCTCCATCCGGGTGGCCGCGACCAGGGCCGCCAGGGCGGCGGTGCGCTCGTCCACCGACACGTCGGCGTTGGTCAGCGCGGCGGTCAGCCGGGACCGCACGTCCCGCTCGACGGTCGTGTCGACCACCGGGTACCGGTGCAGGTGGATGACCTCCATGGCCGTCTCGTCCACGTCGCGCACGACGCCGCGGGCGCACAGGTCGCCGAGCAGCGCGTCGCGCAGGCCGTGGCGCAGCCGCTGAAGCCAACCGGCCGGCGTCTGCGGGGCGTCGGCCGCGATCCGCCGCAGCACGCCGTCGGCGATCGCCTCGCCGGTGGGGGCGTCGTCGACCGTGCGCAGGCGCGGCCCGTCCAGGGCCAGGCGGCCCGCGAGGGCCAGGTCGACCAGGACGGCCGCCGACATCCCCAGGTCCAGTCCGATCCGCGAGCCGGTCGCCTTGCCGGTCTCGTCGTCGTACGCCAGTAACAGCAGCTCTTCGGCCAGCGCAACCCGCTCCATGTCCGCCTACGCTACGCGGCCCGGCCGCCGTCTCCCACCCCTGCCCTCCTCCGACGGCCCGGTTGATCAACAAATCTTCCGTGATGCGCCGTCCGGGGCCGGCCGGTCTCCGCCGTCAGCGGTCC
Source organism: Pilimelia terevasa (assembly GCF_014647915.1). GTDB lineage: Bacteria > Actinomycetota > Actinomycetes > Mycobacteriales > Micromonosporaceae > Pilimelia > Pilimelia terevasa. The sequence goes on along the minus strand of NZ_BMQC01000007.1, from coordinate 219,781 downwards.
GGAAGGGCCGGCGGCATCAACCCGAACTGCCGGTCGCCCGCGTCGCCGAGCCCCGGGACGATGAACCTGCGCGCGTCGAGGCGGTCGTCGACGGCGGCGGTGACCAGGCGCAGCGGCAGGTCCGCGGCCGTCAGCCGGGCGATGCCCTCCGGCGCGGCCAGCACGCACAGGACCGTGATGTCGGCGCAGCCGCGCGCCACCAGCAGCCGGCAGCAGTGCTCCAGCGAGCCGCCGGTGGCCAGCATCGGGTCCAGGACCAGCGCCGGCAGGCCGGTGAGGTCGCTCGGCAGGCTCTCCAGGTACGCCCGCGGCGCGAACGTCTCCTCGTCCCGCGCCAGGCCGACGAAGCCCATCTGGCAGCCCGGCAGCAGCGCCAATGCCGCGTCGGCCATCCCCAGCCCGGCCCGCAGCACCGGTACCAGCAGCGGCGGCCTGGCCAGCCGGGTGCCCTCGGTAGGGGCGACGGGGGTCCGGATCGGATAGGTGGAGAACGGGAACGCCCGCGCCGCCTCGTACACCAGCATCGTGGTGAGCTCGGTCAGGGCGGCGCGGAAGGCCGCCGGTTCGGTCCGGGCGTCCCGCAGGACCGTCAGCCGGGCCTGCGCGAGGGGATTGTCCACCACCTGTACGTCCACCCGGCCACGCTACCGCCGCCGCCCCGGCCCGGCGCGGCGGCGGGCGTAGACTTCCCGGCATGGTGGCCACACAGTCCGCGGACGGCGCCGGACCGGTGGGCGGGGACGGGCCGACAGGCGACGCCGGGCCGGTGGGCAGGGGCCGACCGGTGGGCGGGGACGGGCCGGTGCTCGCGGACGTCGGCCGCACCGACCGGGCGCTGCGCGGCTTCCTGCACGGCCTGCCCGGCGTGGACGAGGTCGGCGCCGCCCGGCGCACCGCGCAGCTCGCCACCCGGTCGGTGAAGACGACCGCCAAGGCGTACGCGGTCGACCTGGCCATCCGGATGCTGGACCTCACCACTCTGGAGGGTGCCGACACCGACGGCCGGGTGCGCTCGCTGTGTGCCAAGGCCCGGCGCCCCGACCCGGCCGACCCCGGCTGCCCGCCGGTCGCCGCGGTGTGCGTGTACCCGTCGATGGTCGCCACCGCCGCCGCGGCCCTGCGCGGTACCGACGTGCACCTGGCCAGTGTCGCCACCGCCTTCCCCTCGGGGCAGGCCCCGACGGCCGTGAAGCTGGCCGACACCCGCGCGGCCGTCGCCGCGGGCGCCGACGAGATCGACATGGTGATCAGCCGGGGGGCCTTCCTGTCCGGCCGGTACGCGCAGGTGCACGACGAGATCGCCGCGGTCCGGCGCGAGTGCGGCCCGGCCCACCTGAAGGTGATCCTGGAGACCGGCGAACTCGGCTCCCTGGACCAGGTCCGGCGCGCCTCCTGGCTGGCGATGCTCGCGGGCGCGGACTTCGTCAAGACCTCGACCGGCAAGATCTCGCCCGCGGCCACGACGCCGACGGTGCTGGTGATGCTGGAGGCCGTCCGCGACTTCCGCGCGGCGACCGGGCGGCAGGTCGGCGTCAAGGCGGCCGGGGGCATCCGCACCACGAAGGAGGCGCTGCGGTACCTGGTGCTGGTCGAGGAGACCGTCGGCGCGCCGTGGCTGTCGCCGCGCTGGTTCCGGTTCGGCGCCTCCAGCCTGCTCAACGACCTGCTCCTGCAACGCGCCAAGCTGGCCACCGGCGCGTACCACGGCCCCGACTACGTGACGGTGGACTGACATGTTCGCGTACGCGCCCGCCCCCGAGTCCCCCGCCGTCGTCGACCTGCGGTCGCACTACGGGCTGTTCGTCGGCGGCGAGTTCGTCGCGCCCGCGGCCGGCGGGTCCCGCAAGACGGTCAACCCGGCCACCGAGGAGGTCCTGGCCGAGGTCGCCGAGGCGGACGCCGCGGACGTCGACCGGGCGGTCCGGGCCGCCCGCGCCGCGTACGCCGCCGTCTGGGGGCCGATGCCGGGCGCCGAGCGGGCCAAGTACCTGTTCCGCATCGCGCGGATCCTGCAGGAGCGGGCGCGGGAGTTCGCCGTCCTGGAGACGCTGGACAACGGCAAGCCCATCCGCGAGTCGCGGGACACCGACGTGCCCCTGGCGGCGGCGCACTTCTTCTACCACGCGGGCTGGGCCGACAAGCTGCGGTACGCCGGGTTCGGCGACGCCCCGGCGCCGCTGGGCGTGGCCGCGCAGGTGATCCCCTGGAACTTCCCGCTGCTCATGCTCGCCTGGAAGATCGCGCCCGCGCTGGCCTGCGGCAACACCGTCGTCCTCAAGCCGGCGGAGACGACCCCGCTGACCGCCCTGCTGTTCGCGGAGGTGTGCCGGCAAGCGGACCTGCCGCCGGGCGTGGTCAACATGGTCACCGGCGACGGGGCGGTCGGGGCGGCGCTGGCCGCGCACGGGGGCGTGGACAAGGTCGCCTTCACCGGGTCGACGGCGGTGGGGCGGCAGATCGCCCGGGCGCTCGCCGGCACGACCAGGCGCCTGACCCTGGAGCTGGGCGGCAAGGCCGCCAACATCGTCTTCGACGACGCCCCGGTCGACCAGGCGGTCGAGGGCATCGTGCAGGGCATCTTCTTCAACCAGGGGCACGTCTGCTGCGCCGGCTCCCGGCTGCTGGTCCAGGAGTCGGTGCACGACGAGGTGCTGGACGCGCTGCGGCGGCGGGTCGCCCGGCTGCGCGTCGGCGACCCGATGGACAAGAACACCGACCTCGGCGCGATCAACTCCGCCGCGCAGCTCGCCCGGATCACCGCCCTGGCCGAGGCCGGCGAGGCGGAGGGCGCGCAGCGCTGGTCCCCGCCCTGCGCGCTGCCCGAGCGGGGGTACTGGTTCGCGCCGACGGTCTTCACCGGGGTGTCCACCGCGCACCGGATCGCGCGCGAGGAGATCTTCGGGCCGGTGCTGTCGGTCCTCACCTTCCGCACCGCCGACGAGGCGGTCGCCAAGGCCAACAACACGCCGTACGGGCTGTCGGCCGGGGTGTGGACGGAGAAGGGCTCGCGGATCCTGGCCATGGCCGACCGGCTCCGGGCCGGGGTGGTGTGGGCCAACACGTTCAACGTCTTCGACCCGGCCTCGCCGTTCGGCGGGTACCGGGAGTCCGGCTACGGGCGCGAGGGCGGCCGACACGGTCTGGAGAGCTACCTTGCCTGAGTCGGCGGAGCCGGGGGTGCCCGCCGGCCGGCTGGCGGTGCGCAAGACGTACAAGCTGTTCGTCGGCGGGGCCTTCCCGCGCAGCGAGTCGGGGCGGACCTACGAGGTGCGGGGAGCGAACGTGGCACTGGCCTCCCGCAAGGACCTGCGCGACGCCGTCGTCGCCGCGCGGGCCGCCCAGCCCGGCTGGGCGGGCGCGACGCCGTACCTGCGCGGCCAGATCCTGTACCGGGTGGCGGAGATGCTGGAGGCGCGGGCGGCGGAGTTCGGCGCGCTGGGCGTCGCCGCGGCGGAGGTCGCGGCGGCCGTCGACCGGTGGGTCTGGTACGCCGGCTGGGCCGACAAGGTGGCCCAGGTGCGCGGCAACGCCAACGCCGTCGCCGGGCCGTACTTCAACCTGTCCGTCCCCGAGCCGCTGGGCGTGGTCGGGGTCGTCGCCCCGGCCGACGGGCCGCTGCTGGCGCTCACGAGCGTGCTGGCGCCGGCGGTCGTCACCGGCAACACCGCCGTCGTCCTGGCCGCCGCGGCGCACCCGGCGGCGGCCCTCACCCTGGCCGAGGCGGTCGCCACCGCCGACGTACCGGGCGGCGTCGTCAACCTGCTGACCGGCCGGGCCGCGGAGACCGCCCCGTGGCTGGCCGCGCACCGCGACGTCGACGGCCTCGACCTCACCGGCCTGACCGACGCCGACCTGGCCCGGGAGTGCGAGTCCGCGGCGGCCGAGACGCTGACCCGGGTCCGCCGCCCCGCCCCCGAGGACTTCGCCGCCGACCCCGGCACCGGGCGGCTGGCCGCCTGGCTGGAGACGAAGACGGTCTGGCACCCGAAGGGCCGGTGACCGGTGATCCTCGGGGCGGCCACCCGGGGGCGGCCCGCGGCTACTAGGGTGTGTGCGACGTATCACGTGCGGCCCGCCGGGCCCCAATCGCAGATCTAACGGAGGTCACCGTGGCCGACACGTCGCCGATGAGGTCCGACGCCGACGAGTCCGGGGCACCGGCCGAGGACGTGCGCGCGGACGACACCCCACGGGCACTGTGGACCGCCAGCGGCCTCACCCCGGTCGAGATCGCGCTGCCCGCCGGCGCCGGGTACACCCTGCGCACGTACCAGCCCTCGGCCAGCCTGCCGGGCACGGACGTCGAGGGCCGCGAACTGGACGAGGACCTGTTCAGCGCGCCCGAGGAGGACGACGAGGAAGTCGTCATCCTGGACGAGGAGTTCGCCGCCGCGCTCGCCGAGGAGGAGGCCGCCGAGGCGGCCGACGCCGACCCGAAGGGCAGGAAGTCCAAGGCCGGCGAGGACGCGGCGAAGGACGCCGAGCCCGCCGCCGCGGAGGGCGCTGACGAGGCCGGGGACGCCGGGGCCGACGACGCCGAGGAGGAGCCGGGCGGCGACGAGGAGGTCCCGTTCTTCCTCACGCACCGTGGTTCTCTGCTGCTGTTCAAAACCCCCGAGGCCCTCGTCTCGTTTATCCGCTCGGGTGCCCCGCACGACCTGAGCGACCTGGGCACGTGGGCGGACATGGCCGAGGGCGTCACGCCGGAGGACATTGTCGTCGGTCGCGATGACATGTACGAATTAGACCTGGTTGTGGAGAATCTCCGCGGCGGCCACGACACCTGGGACCTCGACCTGCTCATCCGCTCCGGCGAGGTGGCGCGCGATCTCGGGTACGCGCTGCGGCTGCGCCCCGTCCTCACCGCCCTGTCGCCCGGCTCGCCGCTGGACGACCTGGACGACGCGATGCGGGCCGCCTCCGACGGCGGGATGCGCGGCTACTTCGGGCGCCGACGGATGCGGAAAATCGGGGCACAGCAGGCAAGTCTCGGCTGGCGCACGATTATCGGCAAGATCTCGGCCGTTGTGGACTGGCGCGACTGACCCCACACCAGGCAGCATCAATCGTCGGCACGAACGGGGTGTCGGGGAGGAGGCGAGGGCGTGGCAACGGTCCGGGTGTACTGCGGCCTGGCCGCGACCGACGGCGCGGGGGGCGAGTCCCCCGCCGACACCCCCCTGACCGCCGCCGTGGTCGACGCCTCCGGGCGCCTCCTCGACCTCGTGGAGGTCGCCGACGACACGGACGGCTACGCCGGGCTGACGGCGCTGCTCGCGGTACGCACCGCCGGCAGCGCCGAGCTGGCCGTCGCCGCCCAGCGGGGCGAGTTCCTGCTCACGGGCCTGCTCAGCGCCGCCGGACAGCCCGTCGCGGTCGCCGGTGACGAGGCCACAGGCGACCACGCCGAGCGCTTCGCCGACGACGACTCGGTCGCGGAGATGGGGGCCGCCGACGGCGAGCGCCGGGCCGTCGGCCTGGCCCGCGCCGTCCAGGCCGGCGCCCTGTGGGTCGCCCACCTGCCGCCGCCGGCCGAGCTGGCCGGCGCCGCCCCGCTGCTCCAGGCGCAGGCCGTCCTCGTGGCCGCCCGGCAGTCCGCCAGCCAGGCGCTGCGCGAACTGCTCCGGCAGCTCTTCCCCGCCGCGCTGCGGGCCTTCCCCGACCCGGCCGCGCCGGCCTGCCTGGCCGTCCTCGACGTCCTGCCCGAGCCGAGCATCGCCCGGGCCGCCGCCGTGGGCGGGCGGGCCGGCCAGGCGGCGCTCGCCCGGCTCGGCGCGGCGGAGGGCGTGGACCCCTCCGCCCTTGAGGCCGCCGTGACCGCGCTGCGGGTCGCGGTCTCCGAGGCCGAGCGCGGCGACGCGACCGGCGCGGAGACGGCCGCGCTGATGGTCCGGCAGGCCGTGTCGGCGGTCCGGGCCTACGACGAGGCCCGCCAGGCGGCGGTCGGGACGCTGCGGGCGCACGTCGCCGGTGCCCGGTTCCAGGTGCGGCGCCAGGCGCTCAACGCGCCGCGCCGCGCGCCGGCCGCCGAGTTGTCGGGCCGCGGCGGCCGGGCGGGCCGGTTGACCACGCCGCCGACGCGCGGGGCGGCGCCGGCGGAGTTCCGTCCGGCCGCGGCGGCGATCGACGTCTCGGGGCCGGTACCCACCCAGCGCGGGACGGGCAGCGCGGTCCCGCCGCCCCCGCCGGTGCCGCGCCGGGTGGCCGAGGAGGCGCCCGCGGCCCACCTCGGACCGGCCGAGCCGGAGCAGCCGTTCCAGCCGCGGCTCACCCGCGCGGCGATCGCCCGCTCCCGGACCGACCGCCGGCCGCTCGACGCGGACGACGACGCGGCTGCTCCCGCGCCCCCGGCCCTGCCGCCGGGCCCGGCACCGCTGGCCCGGCCCTCGGTCGCACCGGTGCCCCACGGGCGCCCCGCCGACCCGCCCGCGCGCGAACGCTCCCTGGTGGACCGCGCCAACTGGCCGCTGGTCGGCTCCGGCGACCCGCAGGACGACTACGCGCGGCCGTTCACCGCGCCCGCGCCGCCGCCTCCCCCGCCGCCGAGCGCTCCCGCCCCGCCGCGCCAGCCGACCTTCACCGGCCGGGTGACCCCGCCGTGGCAGGCCGACGACCTGCCGCCGGAGCCGCCGTCGCTGCGGCTGGTGGAGCCCGCCCCGCTGGACGACAGCGCCCTGCACCGGGAGGGGCCGGCCGCCACCCAGCGCATCGAACTGGGGGCCGCGTACCTGCCGGCCCGCGCCGCCGACAGCGCCGGACTGCGGGTGGTGACGCCCCCGCCGCCGCCGATCGAGCTGGCGGCGGCGATCGGCGGCGAGGGCGACGGCGACCTGCTGATCTTCGCGGCCACCCGGTCCGCCTGGTTCACCGGGCGGGACGCGACGGCCAGTGACGTGAGCTGGTCGTTCATGGCCGACACCGGCTGGCGGGCGGCCGAGGAGGCAGCCGAGCCGGCGACCGGCGCGGAGACCTCGGCGGGCCTGCCCCGACGGGTGCCGGCGGCCAACCTGGTGCCGGGCTCCCCGTTGCAGGAGGAGCGGCCGCTGCGCATCGTGCGGGACGCGTCGAGCATCGCCGCCCACACCACGGGCTACTTCCAGGGCTGGCGCCGCGGCCAGGAGATCGGCGGCTACGCGGTCGGCGGCCGGCCGGGCCGGGACAACACCGAGGGCTGGGACTTCAGCCGCGCCCCGCACGGGGACGAGGGCGGGCCGGACATCAGCGCCTACCGCTGAGCCGCCCGGTCACAGGAGCCGCACTCCCCGCCGGGCCGTCGGTCCAGGCTGGGTGCAGCAGCCCGGGTGGCGGCGCCCGGCGGGTCGTCAGGCGTGCGAGACGGCGCGCGAGCGGCGCATACTCAGGACGTACTCCACCAGCGAGATCAGGGTCTGCTTGGTCGACTCGCGGTTGCGGGCGTCGCAGGCGACCACCGGAACCTCCGACGGCACGGCCAGCGCGTCGCGGACGTCGCGCGGGTCGTGGTGCTGCATCCCGTCGAAACAGTTGATGGCGATCAGGTACGGCAGCCGGCGGTGTTCGAAGAAGTCGATCGCGGCGAAGCAGTCGGCCAGCCGGCGGGTGTCCACGAGGACGATGGCGCCGATCGCGCCGCGCACCAGTTCGTCCCACATGAACCAGAAGCGGGTCTGGCCGGGCGTGCCGAACAGGTACAGGATCAGGTCGCGGTCGATCGTGATCCGGCCGAAGTCCATGGCGACGGTGGTGGTCGTCTTGCCCGGCACGTCGCTGGTGTCGTCGACGTCGACGCCCGCGGCGGTCATGACCGCCTCGGTGGTCAACGGCGTGATCTCGGAGACGGAGCCCACCAGCGTCGTCTTGCCGACACCGAAGCCGCCCGCGATAACGATCTTGGCCGACGTCACCCGGCTCGCACTCGGGCGACGGGCCATGTCAGAGTCTGCGTAGTCCACTCAGCACCCTCTCCAGCAGTTCCGTGCCCACCGCGTCATTCCCTTCCTCGATCGAGGTCGGTTCGTACACCGCCACCAGTCCCTCCGCCGCCATGTCGGCGATGAGGACCCGGGCCACGCCGAGGGGCAGCCGCAGTTGCGCGGCGACCTCGGCCAGGGACTGGACCCGCTCCTCGCACAGGCCGGCGATGACCCGGTGCTCCCCGCCCCGCCCGCCGCCGTTGCGGCCGCGCTGGGTGGTTTCGACGAGCGCCTCCAGGGCGATCTCCAGGCGCGGGCGGGTGCGGCCCCGGGTGACGGCGTACGGGCGCACCAGCGCACCGGTCGGCTCACCGCGGTCGTCCATGGCTGCCGTCACCTCCTCCCCACCCTCCGCGTGTCATCCGCGCCTCCGGCGGATGTCAGCCCATCATCCCGGCGGCCGGGCGGGGCGCCGGCGTCAGCGCCTCGCCCACCCGGTCGACGAGCAGGGCCATCTCGTAGCCGACCTGGCCGACGTCGCAGCTACGGGCCGCGAGGACCGCGAACGAGCTGCCGTCGGAGATCGACATCAGGAACAGGAAGCCGTTGTCCATCTCGACCACGGTCTGGAGCACCGCGCCGCCCTCGAAGCAGCGGGCGGCGCCCTGGGTCAGGCTGACCAGCCCGGAGGCGATCGCCGCCAGTTGGTCGGCCCGGTCCCGCGGGAGGTCACGGGAGGCCGCCAGCAGCAGCCCGTCGGCCGAGACCGCGACCGCGTGGGCCACGCCCGCCACCCGGTCGGCGAAGTTCGCCAGTAACCAGCTCAGGTCCTGCGTCGATGTCATACGTCACGCTCCTTGCCAGACTTCCCGGACTGCGGCCCGGCGTTCGGCGGGCTGGGTGTCGTCAACTCGTCGGTGGGCTTGGTGCGACCGCGCTGGACGCCGCGGTGGTATGCGGAGAGTAGCCCGCGCACCCCCTCCGGCGTCCGCCGCTGCTGCTGCGCCGCGGCGCTGTCGGCCTCGATGCCGCCGGGCACGAGCTGCGCCATCGGCGTGCGCCTGGGCAGCCCGGCGTCGGTGGTCTCGGCCGCCGGGGGCTCGTTGACCGCCTCGGCGGCGCGCCAGCCGTCGTCGGCGGCGGTGCGCCACACCGGCTGCTCGGGCCGCGGCGGCGCCGGGCTCGACTCCTCCCACCCCGCGGCGGGCGCGGACTCGGGCTCGGGGACCTCGGCCGGCTGCTCCTGCGGGTACGGGTCGGGCAGCGGGCCGGCGTCCTCGGTGGAGGCGGGAAGGGCGAGCGCGCCGTCCGGGCCGTCCGGGTGGGTACGGAACCACACCGACTCAAGCTCGCGGAAGATCGGCAACTCCACGGTCTCCTCGGCCACCGGCAGCGCGGGTACCCCCGCGGGGGCCGTCAGGCGGGGAAGCTCGGACGTGTGCTCCAGCACCGCCCCCCGACCAGCGGCGGTCGTCGCGGGCGGGCCACCGGGCACTGTACCCGCAGCCGTCGCCGAGGCGGGCAGCGGCGGCCACACCGGCGGCCGCTCCTCCTCGCGCTCCGGCGAGTGCCCGTTGTGCCCGTTGCGGCGGGCGTCGTCCGTGGTGGACGGTCCGGTGTGGTCCGGGCGGCGCGGCGCGGGGCGGGGGCCCGGCTCGGCCGCGGGGGCCGGCGGGGCGGACAGCCGCGGCGGCGTCACCATCGGCGGCGGCGCCCCAGCGCCGGGCGCCTCCGGCGAGCCGGCCTGGCGCGGGATCAGCGGCCCGCCGCCGGAGGGCACGGTGCGCTGCGGCAGTGCCCCGCCGTTGAGCGCGGCGGCCGGCTGGAGGGCGGGCGGCCTGGTGGCGGGCGGCGCGGCACCGGTCAGGTCGGCCCAGGCCGGCACCCGCGACGGCGGCTGCGCGACCTCGGCCGGCGACCTGGGCGACGCGGCGGGAGCCGCCGGGCCGCCGGGCTGTGCCGGGCCGGCGGACTGCGCCGGCACGGTCGGGCCGTCGGCCCGGCGCGCGGCGGCCTCGGCCCGGCCGCGCGAGGCGGCGGCGGCCGCGGAGCTGGCCGGGATCCGGTGCTCGCCCCCGCCCTTGAGCAGGGCCGCCGGCACCAGCACCTCGGCGACGGTGCCGCGCTGCTCGCCCTTGCGGAGCTGTACGCGGACGCCGTGCCGGTTGGCCAGCCGGGCGACCACGACGAGGCCCATCATCCGGGACACCGCGACGTCCACCTGCGGCGGCGCCGCGAGCCGGCGGTTGAGGTCGGTGAGCTGCTCGCTGCTGATCCCGATGCCCTTGTCGGTGACCAGGACGACGACGTCCTCGCCCCGGTTGTGCGCCTCGACGCCGACCTGGGAGTCCGGCGGCGAGAAGGCGGTGGCGTTGTCGAACAGCTCGGCGACGAGGTGCACGACGTCGTTGACGGCGTGCGCGGCGACCCGCGCCTCGGTGTCCACGTCGGCGATGTCGATCCGGGTGTAGTGCTCGACCTCGGACTGGGCGGCGCGCAGCACGTCGGTCAGCGGCGCGGCCTCCCGCTGGACGCGGGTGGAGTCGGCACCGGCGAGGACGAGCAGGTTCTCGTCGTTGCGGCGCATCCGGGTGGCGAGGTGGTCGAGCTGGAACAGCTCCGAGAGCCGGTCCGGGTCCTCCTCGCTGCGCTCCAGCCGGTCGAGCTGGCCGATCAGCCGGTCGACCAGCGTCTGGGACCGGCGGGCCAGGTTGACGAACATCGTCGCCACCGAGGCCCGCAGCGCGGCCTGCTCGGCGGCGGTCTTGACGGCTTCCAGGTGGACCGCGTTGAACGCCTCCGTCACCTGGCCGAACTCGTCCCGGCTGCGCACCGGCAGCGGTTCGGCGATCTGCAGCGCCGCCTGGGCGGGCGAGAGGTGGGCCGACACCGACGGGTCGCGCAGCCGCGCGACGGCCTGCGGCAGGCCGCTCTCGGCGATGGCCAGGGCGCCGTGCTTCAGCTCGCGCAGCGAGCGCGCCATGGACCGGGCGACCAGCCAGGCGAACAGGACCGCCAGCAGCAGCATCCCCAGCAGCAGGCCGGTCTCCAGCAGGACCCGCTGCCGGACGTCGTCGCGGATCGCCGTGGCGGCGACGAACGCGTTGGCGTCCAGCTCGGTCTCCACCGTGCGCAGCAGCTCGCCCTGCTCGCGCATCGCGGCGTCCCACTCGTCGGAGGTGAAGTCGCGGTCGGGGAGGCGGGAGTCGGCGCGCTGGCTGTTGAGGTACCCCCGGTAGCGCTCGGCCTTGCGCAGGCCCGAGCCGGAGACGGTGCGGTCGAACAGGTCCTTCTCGGCCCGCGAGGCGATCGTCTTGTACGTCGCGGCCGCCTGCTCCTCGCCCGTCTGGGTGCTGAGGAACTCCAGTTGCAGGCGCGGGGTGAGGACGCCCTGGCCGAGGATCTGGTGCACGACGACCCGGCGCTGCGAGACGAAGTCCTTGATCCGGGAGACCTCGGCGGCCGCGCGCATCTGGTCGTTCAGCTCGTTGTCGCCGGCCAGGTGCGCGCCGGTGTCGCGGATGGCGATGAGGTAGCTGAGCAGCTCCTCGTAGTCCTGCTCGGCCGAGCTGAGCGGCAGCGCGCCCGCGGTGACCTTGGTCCGCAGGGACGCCAGCGCGCCGACCTCGGCGTCGATCTGGTCGAGCAGTCCGCGGACGTTGGCCGGGACGCCGCTGACGGCGTTGCGGCGCTGGGCGTACGGCGTCGTCGCGGCGCCGACGGCCTCACCGGCCGCCTGGTACGCCTGCTGGTTGCGGGTCTTGGCGGCCGCGTCGCGGGTGGACATCAGCATCGCCGCCATGGCGCGCTCGTGCTGGAGGTCGTGGACGAGGCGGCCGGCCGCCTCGGAGAGCGCCGCGAGGTTGCGCGCGCGCTCGGCGGTGGTCTGCGTCTCGATGTGGCCGATGAGCCCCGCGGTGCCCACGACCACGGTGGCGATCGTCGGCACGATCATGATGAGCCCGAGTTTGGCCCAGATGGGGGCGTCGCGCAGCCTGCTCATCGGCCGGCGAAGCCGCGACCTTCCGGTGTCGGACACCGTCGGCTCCCTGCTCACGTCACCGCCCTCCCTGGCCGGCTGGCCCGGCCCGCCCGGGCCGACCGAGCGCACCCGTCGCCGGGCACGTCGTTTCCGTACCGCGTTGTCACCGCGTGGTCCGCCGCGCGGGGCGGGGCCGGTGGTCCCGACGCCCGCCGCGGGGCATGAAGATCGACCGGCATGAGGGCGCCGGACCCAGGAATTCCACCACGTCACCTGCCAAAGAGAAAGTCCACGGCAGCGGGAAGCGCGGACGCCACAGATACTTCCCCATTTACCGTCTAAATCAGATATGTCATCTGGCACGCCACCCTCTGTCCAGGACACTCGCCGCCATAACGGACCAATGACGAGGGCAACCTACGCACCGTGTCCACCCGACAACCCTCAGCGGCGACCGGCGGCGCGACCGGGCCGGCGCGTTCGGACCGTAAAGTCATCCGCCGACCACCGGACGGGCAGCAGATCGTCACCGAACGGTCGCCCCGCCCGCCCGTAACCCCGGGCCGGCCGGCGCGTTAGTGCGCCCGGCGGGCGTACGCCGGCTTGACCACCTCGTCGATCAGCGCGAGCCGCTCGTCGAACGGCAGGAACGCGCTCTTGAGCGCGTTGATCGTGAACCAGCGCAGCTCCGACCAGCCCCAGCCGAACGCCTCCGCCAGCAGCGCGAACTCCCCCGACAGCGTGGTCCCGCCCATCAGCCGGTTGTCGGTGTTCACCGTCACCCGGAACCGCAGGTCGTGCAGCAGCTTGATCGGGTGCGCGGCGATCGAGCCGGCCGCGCCGGTCTGCACGTTGGACGACGGGCACAGCTCCAGCGGGATCCGCTTGTCCCGCACGTACCCGGCCAGCCGGCCCAGCGCCGGCACCCCGCCCTCGGCCGGTACCGCGATGTCGTCCACGATCCGCACCCCGTGCCCCAGCCGGTCCGCGCCGCACCACTGGATCGCCTGCCAGATCGAGGGCAGGCCGAAGCCCTCCCCGGCGTGGATCGTGAAGTGGAAGTTCTCCCGCTGCAGGTACTCGAACGCGTCCAGGTGCCGGGTGGGCGGGAAGCCCGCCTCGGCGCCCGCGATGTCGAAGCCGACCACCCCGGCGTCGCGGTACCGGACGGCCAGCTCGGCGATCTCCTGCGACCGGGCCGCGTGCCGCATCGCGGTCAGCAGCGTCCCCACCCGGACCGGCCGGTCCGCGCCCGCGGCGCCCGCGGCGAAGCCGGCGAGCACCGCCTCGACGACCTCCTCCAGCCGCAGTCCGGTCTCCAGGTGCAGCTCGGGCGCGTACCGCACCTCGGCGTACACCACGCCGTCGGCCGCCAGGTCGGCGGCGCACTCGGCGGCCACCCGGTACAGCGACTCCTCGGTCTGCATCACGGCGACCGTGTGCGCGAACGTCTCCAGGTACCGCTCCAGCGACCCGGAGTCGGCCGCCGCCACGAACCAGGAGCCCAGCGCCGCAGGGTCGGCGGCCGGCAGCGGGTGGCCGATGGCGTCGGCCAGCTCCAGCACGGTCGCCGGGCGCAGGCCGCCGTCGAGGTGGTCGTGCAGCAGCACCTTCGGGGCGGCGACGATGTCGGCGTACGAGACGTCGGCGCCCGCGATCGGCGCGCCGTCGGCGGGGCGGGCGGCGCCGGGCGGGGGCGCGGCGGCGGGGGGACGGGTCCGCGGAGCGCCCGCGGGGGAGGCTGCGACCATAGGCTGAGCGTAGACGCAGAACCGCCGCCGGCCGCCCGATCGGCGGCCGGGAACCCGATCCGGCGGAGGACGATGGACCCCGACATCACGGCCCACCTGCGCTGCCCGGTCTGCCGCGGGGAACTCGCCGCCGGGCCGGCCGCGGGGTCCGCCGCGCTGGGCTGCCCGGCCGGGCACCGCTTCGACCTCGCCCGCCAGGGCTACGCGAACCTGACCGCCGGCCGCGCCCCGCACACCGGCGACACCGCCGCGATGGTCGCCGCGCGCGCCGACTTCCTGCGCGCCGGCCACTTCGGGCACCTGTCCGCCGCCCTGGCCGCCGCCGCCGCGCGCGCCGTCGGCGAGCTGCGCGCCGCGCCCGGGGCACCGCGCGCCCCGGGCGGCGGCCGGGTGGCGCCGCCGCTGGTGGTGGACGCCGGTGCCGGGACCGGGCACCACCTGGCCGCCGTCCTGGACGCGGTCCCCGCCGCGCGGGGCCTGGCCCTGGACGCCAGCAAGCCCGCGCTGCGCCGCGCCGCGCGCGCGCACCCGCGGGCCGCCGCCGCCCTCGCCGACACCTGGGGCCGGCTGCCGCTGGCCGACGGCTGCGCCGCGGTGCTGCTCGATGTCTTCGCGCCCCGCAACGGCCCCGAGTTCCGCCGGGTCCTCGCGCCGGGCGGAACCCTGCTGGTGGTGACGCCCGAACCGGCCCACCTCGCCGAGGTGGTGGCCGCGCTGGACCTGCTGCGGGTGGACCCCGACAAGCCGGCCCGCCTCGTCGCCGGCCTGCCCGGCTTCGCGGTCGGGGCCGGTACCGTCCACACCGCCGACCTGGCGCTGACGCACGCCGAGGTCGCCGCGCTCGTGGCGATGGGCCCGAGCGCCTGGCACACCGACCCCGCCGCGCGGGCCGCCCGCCTGGCGGCGCTGCCGCCGACCGTCCACACCCGCGCGTCGGTCCGGCTCACCGCCTTCCGTCCGGTGTGACCGGCCGGTGTGGCGGCACCCGGGGCTCAGGTGGACAGGTCGACCTCCTCCCAGCCGGCCGGGCCGTCGTGGTACGGGCCGTGGAAGATGACCGCCCACTCCAGCGCCCACCGGCGCTGGCCGATCGTGTTGGCGTCGATCATCCCGGGCAGCCGGGCGCCGATCCGCTCGGCCTCCAGGTAGCCCCAGTCCAGGCAGTAGTACAGGTCGAGCACCGCCGCGACCTCGGCCGGGTGGCGGGGGGCCAGCAGGGTCCGCGAGCGCCACTGGTTGTACGACTCGCCCTGGCGCAGGTCGGGCAGCAGCGTGACGAGCTGGTTGTCCGAGGGCCGGGCCGGGTCGAGGTGCTGGCAGATGCCCAGCAGCCAGGCCAGTCCGTAGACGGCCTCCAGGTGCAGCACGAACGCCCGGTGGTCGCCGATGCCGGCGGCGAGGAAGTGCCACTCCGGTTCGGTGACGGCGTCCATCAGGTGGGAGGCGAGCAGCCAGCCCATCGCCGCCTCCTGGGGCAGGCCGAAGCAGCGGGCGAGGACGACGTTGAGGACCGCGAGCCGGGCCTCCATCTCGGCCGCGGGGCGCAGCTCCACGGTGTCGCCCGGCTCCCAGACCAGGGGGAAGTGCGCCGGGGGCGCGGGCAGGCACAGCCGACGCAGCTCGGACTGGCTGGCGGCGCGTACAGCCCGGGGGTGGTGTACAGGTACGGGCATCGTCATGGTCGCCTGCCGCTGGTGGGTCGAGATAGGCGGCGAGCCTATCCGCGCGAAGGGCCGACCGACCTCAGCCGAACGCATGATCTCCAGACGATCGTCGATGTCCCCGCACCGGTCAGGTGATCCGCTCCAGGACCAGCGGCGCGGGCGGCGGGGCCGTCGGGCCGACCCGCACCGCCTCGGCGACCCACCCGGCCGGTCCGGCGAACCGGGCCGGGTCGTCGGCGTGCAGTTCGGCCAGGACGTCGCCCGCGCGTACGCGGTCGCCGGGCCGGCGGCGCAGCAGGACCCCGGCGGCGGGGCTGACCGGATCCTCGCGGCGGGCGCGGCCGGCGCCGAGCTGCCAGGCCGCCCGGCCGATCCCCGCGGCGTCCACGGCGCCGACCACGCCGTCGGTGTCGGCCCGGACGTGGGCGACGTGGGGGGCGCGCGGCAGCGGGGCGTCGGGGTCGCCGCCCTGGGCGCGGACCAGCCGCCGCCAGCGGTCCATCGCCCGGCCGTCGCGCAGGGCGGCCGCGGGGTCGGCGTCTAGCAGGCCGGCGGCGTCGAGCATCTCGCGGGCCAGTGCCAGCGTCAGCGCCACCACGTCGGCGGGGCCGCCGCCGGCCAGCACCTCGACCGACTCGGCCACCTCCAGGGCGTTGCCGACGGCGTGGCCGAGCGGGGTGGACATGTCGGTCAGCAGGGCGACCGTGGTGACGCCGGCCGCGGTGCCGAGGTCGACCATCGTCCGGGCCAGGGCGCGGGCGTCGGCGCGCTCCCGCATGAACGCCCCGCTGCCGACCTTGACGTCCAGGACCAGGGCGCCGGCCCCCTCGGCGATCTTCTTGCTCATGATCGAACTGGCGATCAGCGGTACCGACTCGACGGTGCCGGTGACGTCGCGCAGCGCGTACAGCTTGCGGTCGGCCGGGCAGAGCCGCTCCCCCGCGGCGCAGACCACGGCGCCGACGTCGCGGAGCTGGGCGAGGAACGCCTCGGCCGGTACCGCCGCCCGCCAGCCCGGGATCGACTCCAGCTTGTCCAGGGTGCCGCCGGTGTGGCCGAGGCCGCGGCCGGAGAGCTGCGGTACCGCCGCCCCGCACGCGGCCACCAGCGGCGCCAGCGGCAGTGTGATCTTGTCGCCGACGCCGCCCGTCGAGTGCTTGTCGACGGTGGGGCGGCCGACGCCCGACAGGTCGAGCCGGGTGCCGCTGGCGATCATCGCCGCGGTCCACCGGCGCAGCTCGCCGGGGGTGAACCCGCGCAGCAGGATCGCCATCGCCAGCGCCGCCATCTGCTCCTCGGCGACCGCGCCGCGGGTGTAGCCGTCGACGACCCAGTCGATCTGCGCGTCGGTCAGGACGGCGCCGTCGCGCTTGGCGCGGATGACGTCGACGGCGGCGGTCACCGGACGGCCCCGGTGGAGGTCCACGCCTGCGGCACCTCCGGCGGGGGCGGGCCGTCGCCGGCCCAGCGGGCGGCGCCGAGGTCGTCGATCACCACGACCCGCGGGGTGCGCGCCCTGCCCCAGGCCACCGCGTCGGCGATGTTCCCCCAGTTCGGCGCCTCCTCGATGATCCGCGGGCCCGTCTTCTGCGGCGGCTGCCCGGGCTCGTCGCGCTCCCAGTACCCGGTCCACATCTCGACGCCGTGGACGAGGTCCGGGTGGATGACGGCGGTGCCCTGGCCGCGCCAGGCCGCGAGCCGGCCCGGCACCACCGGCGCCAGGTCGGCGTCCGGCCGGCCGGCGTCCAGGTCGGCGACGTCGAAGGCGTGCGGCAGCAGCGTGCCCAGCGCCCGCGGTGCCGTCGGCGCGTCCACGAGGCAGGCCGCGCCGCCGTGCTCCCACAGAAGCTGGCGGCAGCGGCCGCACGGCATCACCGGCTCCCCCGCGCCGTCCACGCACGAGACGGCGACGAGCCGGCCGCCGCCCCCGGTGTGCAGCGCGCCGACGAGGGCGCACTCCGCGCACAGGGTCAGGCCGTAGCTGGCGTTCTCCACGTTGCAGCCGGCAACGACCCGGCCGTCGTCGACGAGGCCGGCGGCGCCGACCGGGTAGCGGGAGTACGGCGCGTACGCCCGGCGCATCGCCGCGGTGGCCGCGGCGCGCAGGTCCGCCCAGTCGATCCCCATCCACCGACTCTAGCGCCGCCGCGGCGGCGGGGCGCCGCCGTCAGCGGCCGAGGTACGGCTTGCCGTCCGCGGCCGGCGCCCGGACCCGGCCCACCAGGCCGGCCACCGCGAGGATCGTGGCCAGGTACGGCAGCATCTGGAGGAACTCGGTCGGGATCGCCGACTCGACCGTGCCCAGGTAGGTCTGCACCTGGTCGGCGAAGCCGAAGAACAGCGCGGCCAGCAGCGCGCCGGTCGGCGTCCACCGGCCGAAGATCAGCGCGGCCAGGGCGATGAAGCCCTTGCCGCCGATCATGTCCTTGCTGAAGGAGAAGCTGACCAGCGTGTACGACGCGCCGCCGACGCCGGCCACGGCACCGGCCAGCAGGACGTTGAGGTACCGCAGCCGCCGCACCCGGACCCCGAGGGTGTCCGCCGCCCCCGGGTGCTCGCCGACCGCTCGGGTGCGCAGCCCCCACCGGGTCCGCCCCAGCGCGTACGCCGTCGCGGGCACCGCAATGGCGGCCAGGTACAGGAACAGCGTCCCCCGCCCCAGCGCCGGCCCCAGCACCGGCAGGTCGGCGAGCGGGCCGAGGGACCACTCGGCGAACTTGGGCGGCTCGTTGTACCGGGCCTGGTCGGGCTGCATCAGCGCCTCGTACAGGAAACCCGTCAGGCCGATGGCCAGCAGGTTCACGACGATGCCGAGGACCACCTGGTCGACCAGGTACCGGATGGCGAACACCGCCAGCAGCGCCGAGAGCAGGACCCCGCCGAGCGCGGCCGCGACCAGGCCCGCCCAGGGGCTGCCGGTGACGGTACCGACGAGGGCGCCGGCGAACGCCCCGGCCAGCAACTGCCCCTCGATCGCCACGTTCACGATCCCGGAGCGCTCGCACAGGACGCCGGCCAGCGCCCCGTACACCAGCGGCAGGGCCAGCAGGAACGTACCCCGCAGCGTGCTGCCCAGCGGCAGGAAGTTCTGCCCCGGCGGCGCCTGCGCGACCTGCCAGCACAGGAACGACAGCAGCACGGCCACCACCCCGACGCCGAGCGCCGCCGCCCGGCGCGGGGGCCGCGGTCCGCACAGGAGCGCGCCCGCCGCGACGGCGAGCAGGCCGAAGCCGACCGCCCCGGCGCGCCCGGGCAGCGTGATCCCGGCGCCGCCCGCCCCCTCGCCGAAGGTGAACCGGGCCGCCGCCGGGCCGGCCGCCGCGCCGAAGGCCGCCGCCGCGACCAGCCCGGCCGCCGCCAGCCCGGCGCCGATCCGCCGCGTCCGGCGCCGGCCCGCCGCCGGGCCGGCGCCCGCCGGCCCGGCGGCCACGCCGGTCACCAGCCCCTCGCCAGGGTCGCGGCCGGACCGCCCGCCGCGGCGCGGCGCAGCCCGAACAGCGCCCGGACCAGCGCCGGGGCCGCGATGAACAGCACGATCAGCGCCTGCAGGACCGTGACCAGCTCCAGCGACACCCCCGACACCGACTGCATGGCGTTGCCGCCCGCGCGCAGCGCGCCGAACAGCAGTGCCGCGGCCACCACGCCCCAGGGGCGCACCCGCCCGAGCAGGGCGACCAGGATGCCGTCGAATCCGATCTGGGCCACCACCGCCGGGGTCAGCGCGCTGGCGGTCGCGCCGAGGACCATCTGCCCCCCGCCGAGCCCGGCCAGCCCACCGGCCAGCGCCATCACCAGGACGTACGTGCCGCCCACGCCGATCCCCGCGGTCCGGGCGGCATCCGGGTTGGCGCCCACGACCCGCAGCGCGAAGCCGGCGGTCGAGCGGCGCAGCAGCCAGGCGACCCCGGCGGTCGCCGCGAGCGCCACCAGCAGGCCGACGTCCCAGCGCAGTTCCGGCCCGGACAGCCGGGGGAGCTGGGCGCCGCCGGCCACCGGGCGGGAGACGAGGTCGGTGCGGGCCGGGTCCTGCACGCCCGGCTGGTGGATGACCCAGGTCAGCAGCGCGAACGCGACGTAGTTGAGCATGATCGTGGTGATCACCTCGTGGGCGCCGGTACGGGCCTTGAGCTGGCCGGCCACCCACCCCCACGCCGCGCCGCCGAGGGCGCCGGCCGCCACCGCGGCGACCAGGTGCAGGCCGGCGGGCAGCGGCAGCAGGATGCCGGCGAGGCCGGCGCCCAGGACGCCGAGGGTGGCCTGGCCTTGGGCGCCGATGTTGAACAGGCCGCCCCGGAACGCCAGGGCGACGGCGAGTCCGGTGAGGATCAGCGGGGTGGCGTAGGCCAGCGTCTCCGAGATCGGGTACAGCACCTGCTGCCAGGTCGCGGCGCCGTCCCACCAGCGCCCGAGGACGGCCGGGTCGAGCAGGGCGCCCCGGGCCAGGCTGCCGTACGCGCCGCCCAGCACCGCGCCGGTGCGGCCCAGGGCGTCGCCGGGCCGGTCGAGCAGGTAACCGTACGCCGCCCGGGCCGCCGGATCCGCCAGGACGGCGAGGACGCCGCCGACCGCCAGCGCCAGCAGCAGGGCGAGCGCGGTGACGGTGACCGGGTTCGCCGACCAGGCGTGCCGCAGGAACCGCCGCCCGAAGCCCTCCGCGGGCGCCGGGTCCGGGGCGCCCGAGGTCCCGGTCGGAGTCCCGGCGGGCGGTGCGTCGTCCCGGTTGGCGGTCACGGCCCCTCCCCCGGTCCGCCGGCCGGGCCGGCGCCGGACGCGCCGCCACGGTCGGACGGGTCGGCGCCGGCCATCAGCAGGCCGATCCGCGCCCGCGGGGTGTCCGGTGGCACGACGGCCTGGATGCGGCCGCCGTACATGACCGCGACCCGGTCGCTCAGGCCGAGCACCTCGTCCAGCTCGCTGGAGACCAGCAGCACCGCGGTACCGGCGTCGCGGGCGGCGACGATCCGCCGGTGCAGCAGGGCGATCGCGCCCACGTCCACGCCCCGGGTCGGCTGGGCGGCGACGAGCAGCGCCAGCGGCCGGGACAGCTCCCGCGCCATGACCACCTTCTGCTGGTTGCCCCCCGACAGCGTGCCGGCCGGCGCCTGCGGCCCCGCCGCCCGGATGTCGTACTCGGCGAGCCGGGCGGCGGCCGCCGCCGCGATCTCCCGCGGCCGCAGGAGCGGCCCGCGCGCGTACGGCGGCCGGTGGTAGGCGTCGAGCACCAGGTTCTCCGCCACCGGGAACTCCTGCACCAGCCCGTCCACGCTGCGGTCCTCCGGTACGTAGCCGACGCCCGCGTCGAGGATCCGCCGGGTGGGCCAGCCGGTCGCGTCCGCGCCCGCGAGCGCCACCCGCCCCGCGGCGGGGGCGCGCAGGCCCAGGACGGCCTCGACCAGCTCGCGCTGCCCGTTGCCCTGGACCCCGGCGACGCCGAGCACCTCGCCGGCCCGCACGCTCAGGTCGACGCCGTCGACCGCCCGGTGCCCGCGGTCGTCGACCACCACCAGGCCGGACACCTCCAGCACCGGCGCACCGGCGGCGGCCGGCGCCCGTTCCACGGCCAGCGACACCGCCCGGCCGACCATCAGCTCCGCCAGGGCGTCGGCGGGCGTGTCCGGCGCCACGGTGCCGACCGTGCGGCCGCGCCGGATCACCGTCAGCCGGTCGGCCACCGCGCGGACCTCCCGCAGCTTGTGGGTGATGAACACGACCGACGTACCGTCGGCGCACAGCGCCCGCAGCACCGCCAGCAGCGCGTCGGTCTCCTGCGGGGTGAGCACCGCGGTCGGCTCGTCCAGTACCAGCAGCGACACGTCCCGGGCCAGCGCCTTGACGATCTCGACCCGCTGCTGGACCCCGACCGGCAGGTCCTCGACGACGGCGTCCGGGTCGACGTCCAGCCCGTACCGGCGGGACACCTCCGCGACCCGGCGGCGCGCCCGCTCCCGGTCCAGCCGCCCGCCGCGGCGGGTCGGCTCCGCGCCGAGCATGACGTTCTCGGCGACGGTGAAGACCGGTACCAGCATGAAGTGCTGGTGCACCATGCTGATCCCGGCGTCGATGGCGTCGCGCGGGGACCGGATCCGCCGCGGCACCCCGTCGATGCGGATCTCGCCCGCGTCGGGGGTCACGAGTCCGTACAGGACGTGCATCAGCGTGGACTTGCCGGCGCCGTTCTCCCCGAGCAGGGCGTGGACCTCGCCGGGCTCGACGGTGAGGTCGACGCCGTCGTTGGCGACGACGTCACCGAAGCGGGTGGTGATCCCCCGCAGCTCCAGCCGCATGTCGGCGCCTCACCGGGGCTGGGCGGCCGAGGTGACCTTCACGGTGCCGGCGACGATCTGCCCGCGCAGCGCCTCGACCTCGTCCCTGACCGCGGCCGGCACCCGGTCCTCGAACTGGTGGTACGGCGCCAGCGACACCCCGTTGTTGGCCAGCGTGCCGAGGTAGCCGGGGGCGCCGGTCAGCGACTCGCCGCGGCTGCCCCGCAGGACCGCGTCGCGGACCGCGTCCGGGATGTTCTTGACCACGGTGGTGAGGAACGACCGGCAGTACTGGGCCGCGCTCTCGCAGCCGTCCACGTCGACCCAGATGACCGCGTACCGGTCCTGCGCGGCGGCCGCCGTGCCCAGGCCGGCCCGGCCGGCCACCGGCATCACCACGTCAGCGCCGCCGGCCACCAGCGCGTCGCTCACCTTCTTGCCGACGTCCTGCTTGACGAAGTCGTTGGTGAACGAACCGGTCTGGCTCGCCTTGTTCCAGCCGAGCACCTGGACGTTCCTGCCCTTGACCTTGTTGTAGTGGGCCACCCCGTCGGCCAGGCCGTCCATGAAGATCGTCACCGGCGGGATCTTCATGCCGCCGTACGTGCCGACCTTGCCGGTCCGGGTGTAGGCCGCGGCCAGGTACCCGGCCAGGAACGCCGCCTGCGCGGTGTCGAACTGCATCGCGTACACGTTCGGCGCGTCCAGCCGGGCGTCCACGATGCCGAACTGGCGGTCGGGGTGCGCCCGGGCGACCTTGGTCGTGGCGTCGGCCATCAGCCCGCCGACGGCCAGGACGAACCGGCAGTCCTGGTTGACGTAGCCGGTCAGGTTCGGCTCGTACGCCGACTCCGCGGTGGACGCCACGTACTTCTTCTCGATCGACGTCCGCTCCTTGGCGGCGTTCTCGATGCCCCGCCAGGCGGAGGTGTTGAAGGAGCGGTCGTCGATGCCGCCCAGGTCGGTGACCATGCACGCCGTGTACCGCGCACCCGCCGGCCCGGCGGCCTGCTCCTCGGGCGCGCGGCCGCAGGCGGAGGTGGCCGCGGCGAGGCCGGCGACGGCAAGGGTGGCGAGCAGTCGGGTGGCTGTGGGTCGAGGCATCGCGCACTCCTTCGCTCGGCGGCACGTCACCCCCCGTCCCGTGCCGGCCGCCCGAGCGTAACCCGCACGGGGGTGTTTTGCGGCGCCGAGGGCAATCGTGATCGTTCCGTGCCCCGGTGTCCGGGTCAGCGCCAGAAGGTGGCCACCGCGGCGTTCAGCAAGGTCAGGCCGAGGATGGCCAGGAAGTGGCCGCGCGCCACCACGTCCCGCTTGCGGGAGAAGAAGACCATGATGAAGATCAGTACCGCGATCACCGCCTTGACGGCGAGCTTGGCCGGGGCGGGCTCGTCGCCCTCGTCGCGCAGCGGCGCCGCCAGGGCCAGCCCCGTGACGACCTGCACGATCGCCCCCCAGAGCATCGCGCGGTTGATCCGCAGCGGCGGGGCGGTGAGCTGGGCGACCGCGCCGCCGAGCAGCAGGGCGAACCCCACCAGGTGGGCGTAGCGCAGGACGTGCAGGAGGAGGTCCACGGCGACTCCGTTCGTCGGCGCGCCGCTCAGGTCGGCGCGCGGGATGCCCGCCACGCGCGGATCCCCAGCACGCCGACGGCGGTACCGACGGCGAGCGAGGCGGCGATGAGCGCGGCGTGCACCCAGAGGAAGGACGTGGGTGCCCCCAGGCCGGCGCCGCCGCCGGTCCACGCGCGGGCGTCGCGCCAGATCGCCACGGCGAACCGGGGCCAGATCAGCCAGGTCCAGGCGCCGACGGCGGTCAGGAACACCGCCCAGCCTCGGGTGAGCACCACGATCGCGAGTATGCCAGCCGGCCTGCGGCTCAGCCGCCGGGGAGGCGCCCGAAGATCCGCGCGAACGCCGCCCGTACCTCGCCCGGGTCCGGCGCCGGGATGTCGCCGGTGGCGCCGCCGTCCGGGGCCTCGGCCGGCGCGTCGGCGGACTCCCCCGCGGCCGTCGGCGCGAAGTCGCCGTCGAGCGGGTCCCCGGCGTAACCGTCGGCGGCCGCCCACTCCTGCGACGCGGCGACCTCCGCGCGGATCTCGGCCACGGACACCTTCGGCCACATCGGCTCGACGACGGCGAGCACGTCGTCATCCGCGGCGACGGCACCGGCCAGCCCGAGGGCGTGCCGCCGCTCGTACGGCCCGCACACCACCGGCTCCCACGCGCCCTCGTCGCCCAGCGGCCCGAACGTGATCAGCCAGGGCAGCCCGTCCTCGGCGGAGCCCGCCGCCACCTGGACCGTCACCAGCGCACCCATCCCACCGGCTGCCCCGTTCCCGGCCGCCCATGCGCGCGCAGGTACACCCGTTCGGGGGCGGCCCTTCAGACCAGGAGCGCGGCGAGCCAGACGGTCAGCATCGCCGCGGCCGTGGTCACCGCCACCGCCCGGCCGGCCAGGTGGACCGCGGTCGCGTGCTCGGCCGCGAAGACGTAGGTGACCTGCGCCGTCGGCAGCGCCGCGAACACCACCGCCGCGCGCACGTCCGGCGGCGGCAGGTGCAGCGCGTACCGGGCCAGCGCGTACGTCAGCACCGGGTGCGCCACGAGCTTGAGCGCCGCGACCGCCGCCAGCTCCCGCCGGTCCGCGGCGCCCGGCGGCGCGGGCGCCACCAGCGACAGGCCGAGCGCCACCAGCGCGGCCGGCACGGCGGCCGCCCCGAGCGTGTCCAGGAACGTCCCCGCGAGCGCCGGCAGCTCCCACCCCGCGTACCCCAGCACCGCCCCCGCCGCGCACGCGATGATGATCGGGTTGCGCAGCGGCAGCGTCGCCAGCCGCCGCCAGCGGACCCGCCCGTCGCCCGCGGCGTGGTCCAGCACGGCGAGGATCACCGGCGTCAGCACCAGCACCTGCACGGCGACGACGGCCACCACCAGGGTCGTCCCGCCGAGCACGTGCAGGGCGACGGGGATGCCCAGGTTCGCCGAGTTCACGTAGCCCGCGGCCATCCCGGCGACGGTCCGCCCGCCGGTCCCCCGCCCGGCCAGCCGGCCGCTGGCCCAGTAGCCGGCGAGCCCGACCGCGACGGCAGCCGCCGTACACGCCAGCGCGGCGCCGAACGTCCCCGCGTCCACCCCGGAGGCCGCCACCCGGGGCAGCAGCGCGGCGGGCATCGCCAGGTGGAACACGAACCGGTTCAGCGCCCGCTCGGCCGGCGCGTCCAGCAGGCTGGCGCGCCGGGCCAGGACGCCGACGGCGACGAGCAGCCAGATCAGGGCGAAGGCGTCGACCACCGGCTCAGCGGTCCGCGGCCTTCGGCCGGCGGCCCCCGGCCGTCGCGGCCCAGGCCGCGCCGAACAGCAGGATCTGGTTGAACAGGTACAGGTACAGCAGCAGCCCGACCGCGCCCGTCACCACGCTGTAGGCGGGGTTGTGCCGGACGTAGGCGATCACGAGCTGCCCGGCCGTGTTCAGCAGCGTGATGCCCACCGCCACCAGGGCGACCGCCGGCAGCAGCCGGCGCCGGCTCAGCCGCACCCGGGCGACGCCGCCGAGCAGCGCCGCCGCCAGCAGCACGTTCAGCGCCGCCGCCGACAGCCAGCCCAGCGCCGTCAGGGACACCGACGGCCCGCCGAGCCAGCGCACGAGGCTCTCCAGCGCGTAGAAGACGGTCATCGACACGCCCACGAGCACGATCAGCCCGGCCAGCAGGCCCAGGTCCACCAGCCAGCGCAGGACCAGGTTGCCCGGCTGCTGCGGCACCCCGTGCACCTGCCGCTGCGAGGACCGGATCGTCTCGATCCAGCCGACCCCGGTCACCACGAGGCCGACCGCGCCGACGATGCCGGTGTGCCCGCGGCCGGCCTCGATCGCCTGCGGCTCCAGCCACGGCAGGTTCTGGCCGAGGAAGTCGTCCACCACCCGGAAGACGTCCGCGTCGTACGCCAGCAGGTAGCCCAGCAGCGAGTACGCCAGCAGGGCCAGGGCGAAGCAGGCGAAGAAGCCGTAGTAGGCGATCGCCGCGGCGAGCCGGCCGGCGAGTACGTCGTCGTACCGGACCGCGGCCCGCCACAGATGGTCGCACCAGCTCCAGCGGCGCCGCACGCGGACCAGCGCGCGCAGCAGGCGCAGGCTCACCCGGCCAGCCCGTAGTCGCGCCGGGGGCGCCAGGCCCCGCCGGCATCCTGTACGTACAGGGCGAACCCGGTCACCGGGAACGCGGCCGCGAAGGCGGCGAGTGCCGCCGCGGCGGCGTCCAGCGCGGCCGGCGGCACCTGGTGGGCGACGGTGACGTGCGGGTGGTAGGGGTAGGCCGACTCCGGCTCCAGCGCGGCGAAGGCCGCGACCGCCCCCGCGAGCGCCCGCGCATGGCGGTCGCCGTCGGCCACGCGGACGTAGACCACGTCGGTGACCGGCCGGAACGTGCCGGTACCGGCCAGCCGGAGGGTGAACGGCGCCGTCCGCGCGGCGACGCCGGCCAGGTGCGCGTCCAGCGCGTCGAGCGCCTCCGCGGGCAGGCGCGCGGGCGGCAGGAGGGTCAGGTGCGGCGGTACCTCGGCCGCCAGCGCGTCGCCCGCCGCCACCCGGTGCCGGTGCAGGACGTCCCGCCAGGGCGGGGGGACGTCGACGAGGACGCCGACCCGGACCGCCACGCGACTCAGCCGCGCGCCGGCACGGGACGACCGGGCCGGGCCGGCGGCCTGGCCCCGGCACGCACGGCGGGTGTCGCGTGCAGGTCGACCGCTTCCATCCCGCTATTCAACCAGGCACCGCCTCGCGCGGCACAGGCTCCGGTCGGTCGACGTCCGGGCCGGCGCCGCGGTCCCCCGCGCCGACCGCCGCGCCTGGGGGCGGCCCCGGCGCGGTTCAGCCGCGGGTGGAGGGCAGGAAGCCCATCCGGTCGTAGGCGTCGGCGAGGGTCGGCGCGGCCACCGCGCGGGCCTTCGCCGCCCCCGCGGCGAGCACGGCGTCGAGCGCGGCGGGGTCGTCGAGGTACCCGCGGAAGCGCTCCTGGACCGGCCGCGCGACCTCGGCGAACACCTCGCCGAGGTCCTTCTTCAGGTCGCCGTAGCCGCGGCCCTCGTACGCCGCGACCAGCTCGGCCACCGGCCGCCCGGACAGCGCCGAGTAGATCGTCAACAGGTTGCTGACGCCGGGCTTGCCCGCCGGGTCGAAGGCGATCTCCCGACCGGTGTCGGTGACGGCGGAGCGGAACTTCTTCGCCGCCTTCGCCACGTCCTCCAGGAGGTCCACCACGCCGGCCGGCGACGACGTGGACTTCGACATCTTCGAGGTCGGGTCCTGGAGGTCGAGGATGCGGGCGGTGTCCCCGACGATGTGCGGGGCGGGGACCGTGAACGCCGGGCCGTACTCCCGGTTGAACCGCTGCGCGAGGTCCCGCGTCAGCTCCAGGTGCTGGCGCTGGTCCTCGCCGACCGGGACGGCGTCGGCGCGGTACAGCAGGATGTCGGCCGCCTGCAGGACCGGGTACGTGAACAGGCCGACGCTGGCCCGGTCGGCGCCGTGCCGGGCGGACTTGTCCTTGAACTGGGTCATCCGGCTTGCCTCGCCGAACCCGGTGAGGCAGTTCAGCACCCAGGCGAGCTGGGTGTGCTCGGGCACGTGCGACTGGACGAACAGCGTGCAGCGCGCGGGGTTCAGCCCGACGGCCAGGAGCTGGGCCGCGGCGCGGCGCGTGCGGTCGCGCAGCACCGTCGGGTCGGTGGCGACGGTGATCGCGTGCAGGTCGACGACGCAGTAGAACGCGTCGTGGTCGTCCTGCATCGACACCCAGTGCCGCACCGCGCCCAGGTAGTTGCCCAGGTGGAACGAGTCCGCCGTCGGCTGGATGCCCGACAGCAGGCGATTGCGCGGCGCCGCAGCAGATTCCATGAGCCCATTCAACCAGGCCGGCCCGCCCGGCTCACGCCCGTCACCGCCGGGGCGCGCGGGCCGCTAGGGTGGGCCTGCCGAGCGAGGGGAGATCGTCGTGAAGTTGCTGGTCACCGGCGGCGCGGGGTACGTCGGGAGCGTCGTGACCCGGCTGCTGCTCGACGCCGGCCACGAGGTCGTCGTCCTGGACGACCTGCGCACCGGGCACGCCGACGCCGTGCCGCGCGGCGCGACCCTGGTGACCGCGGGCCTGGCCGACGCGGCGCGGGTCCTCACCCCGGGCAGCGGGTTCGACGCGGTCCTGCACTTCGCCGGCCTGATCGCCGCCGGTGAGTCGATGGTCCGGCCGGAGATCTACTGGGACGTCAACGTGGTCGGCTCGCTGGCGCTGCTGCACGCCGCCCGCGCCGCCGGGGTGCCCCGGATGGTGTACTCCTCGACCGCCGCCGTCTACGGCAACCCCGCGCGGATCCCGGTGCCCGAGACCGCCCCGACCGCCCCCACGAACACCTACGGCGCCACCAAGCTGGCCTTCGACCACGCGCTGACCTCCGAGGTGCACGCCTACGGCCTGGCGGCGGTGTCGCTGCGGTACTTCAACGTGTGCGGCGCGCTGGTCCGCGACGACGCGATGATCGGCGAGCGGCACGACCCGGAGACCCACCTGATCCCGATCGCGCTGGAGGTGGCCGCCGGGCGCCGGCCGCACCTGGAGGTCTTCGGCGACGACTACGACACCCCGGACGGCACCTGCGTGCGCGACTACATCCACGTCGCGGACCTCGCCGCCGCGCACCTGCTGGCGCTGGACGCGGCGACGCCGAAGGAGCACCGCGTCTACAACCTGGGCAACGGCAACGGCTTCAGCAACCTCCAGGTGGTCGACGCCGTCCGCGCGGTCACCGGGCACCCGGTGCCGGTGCGCGTCTCGCCGCGCCGGGGCGGCGACCCGGCGGCGCTGGTCGCCTCGTCGGTGCTGGCCCGCCGCGAGCTGGGTTGGACGCCGGCCCGGCCGGCGCTGCACGACATGATCGGCGACGCCTGGGCGTACCTGCGGCGCTGAGCCCGCCGGGTCAGTAGGCGCCGGACGAGCGCATGACGGCGGTGGCCGTGCGCAGCAGGATCACCAGGTCCAGGGTGAGGGACCAGTTCTCCACGTACCGCAGGTCGAGGCGCACGGCCTCCTCCCACGGCAGGTCCGAGCGCCCCGACACCTGCCACAGCCCGGTCATGCCCGGCTTGACCGCCAGCCGGCGGCGCATGTCGTCCGGGTAGACCGCCACCTCCTCCGGCAGCGGCGGGCGTGGCCCGACCAGGGACATGTCGCCGCGCAGGACGTTGAGGAGCTGCGGCAGCTCGTCCAGGGACAGCCGGCGCAGCCACCGCCCGACCGGGGTCACCCGGGGGTCCTCGCGCATCTTGAACAGGACGCCGTCGTACTCGTTCAGGTGCCGGACCTCGGCCAGCCGCGCCTCGGCGTCGGTGTACATGCTGCGGAACTTGAAGATGCGGAAGGTCCGGCCGGTGCGGCCGACGCGGACCTGCCGGAACAGCGCCGGCCCGGGCGAGTGGCACCGGATGGCCAGCGCGACGCCGAGCAGCAGCGGCGCGGACACCGCCAGCAGCACCGCGGCGCCGACCCGGTCGACGATCTCCTTGACGACCCGGGCGCCGCCGTCGAGGCGGGGGTGGTCGACGTGCAGCATCGGCAGGCCGTCGACCGGGCGGATCGTGGTCCGGCCGCCCGCCACGTCGATCAGGGCGCTGGCGACGATCAGCTCGACGTCGTCGCGTTCGAGCTGCCAGGCCAGCCGGCGCAGCGCCTGGCCGTCCAGCTCGGGGCAGGACAGGACGATGACGGTGTCGGCCCCGGCGCTCTCGACGGCCTCGGCGACGTCGTCGAACGTGCCGTACACCGGCAGCCCGACCTGCCCGTCGTGCCGCGCGGGCAGGCAGGTGCCGACCACCTTCAGCCCGTGGAACCGCTCCCGGCGCAGTTGCCGGGTCAGGTGGATGACGGCCAGTTCGTGGCCGACCACCACGACGCGGCGCAGGCACCGGCCCCGCGCCCGGTACCGGTGCAGCCCCTTGCGGAAGCCGAACCGGGACAGCACCACCGCCAGCGTCGCCGCCGGCAGCGCCACCAGCACGTAGCTGCGCGCGAGCTGGATCTCGAACGCGTAGGAGACGATCGCGGCGGCCGCCGTCAGGCCCAGGCCGCCGCGGATGACGCGGTGGTACTCGTCGTTGCCGACGTAGAGGAAGCGGCGCTCGTAGGCGTGCGCCATCGCCATGACGGTGACCAGGGCGGCGGGCAGCAGCAGCGAGACGAGCACGTACGGCCGGTTGTACGCGGTCACGTCGCCGCCGAACCGCAGCCCGAAGGCCAGCAGCCCGGCGAGCAGGCCGACGGCGGCGTCGCCGCCGACCAGTGCGGCCACGTACCGGCGCTGCCAGCGGGTCCGGCGGTCGTGCGGGGGCGGCCCGGCGCGGCGCGGCAGGGCGGGGTCGAGCGGCCCGGGCGGCCGGGACGCGGCGGCCGGGCGCCGGACGGGCGGCTCCAGCACCGACGCGGCGTCCGGGGCGGTGGGGAGGTCGGCCGGGGTGGCCCGCAGCCCGGCGGCGCGACCGTCCACAGTGTCGGAGAGTGCGTTGGCGGTGCCGGCGCCGGTCGGCCCGACGGTGGCGGGGCGGGTGTCCACGGTGCCGATGTCGGCGGCGTCGAGCAGCGCCCGGGCGCGGTCCGTCGCCTGGCGCAGCAGCGACGGCACGGCGTCCGGCGGCGCGGGTGGGTGGGCGAACGGGCCGGGCAGGCCGGCGCCGCCGGGCGGGTGGGTGCCGCGGATCGCGGCCAGCAGGAAGGTGTCCTCGTCGGGGGCGGCGCCGATGTCGGCCGCGGGTACGGCATCGTCGTCAATGGTCCGACCGCTCACTGCTGCCTCCCCCGCGCGCCATCCCCTGCGCGCTGCGTCACCGGCGCTTCACGCGACTAACGCGGTCCGCCAGGCGCGTGCCGCGGCGCTCCGGGGTACGGCCGACTCCTGCGCGGATCGGGGCGCGGGGGGCGTACCGGCTAGAGGCCGTGGAACACGTTCTGCGTGGGCTCCAACCCCTTGGTCACCAGCGACTCCACCACATCGGCCGCACGATCGATAAGTAGTTCCAGCTCTTTACGCTCGACCGGGGAAAAGTTCGACAGAACATAGTCCGCCGGGTCCTGCCGGCCCGGCGGCCGGCCGATGCCGCACCGTACCCGCAGGTATTCCCGCGTGGCAAGACTCTTGGACATCGACCGCAGTCCATTGTGTCCACCCTCGCCGCCGCCGCCCTTGACCCGCACCTGCCCGTACGGCACGTCCAGTTCGTCGTGGACGGCGATGACCCGGTCGGGGGTCACGCCGTAGAAGCGGGCGAGCGCGGCGGCCGGCCCGCCGGAGAGGTTCATGTACGTCAACGGCTTGACCAGGACGAGCCGGGGGGCGTCCGCGCCGACCCCGAGCCGGCCCTCGGCCGCGTCGGCGACCGCGCGCCGGTGCCGGCCCGTGCGGACCCGCAGCCGGGCGGCGAGCGCGTCGACCACGAGGAAGCCGACGTTGTGCCGGTGGCCGGCGTACTCGGGGCCGGGGTTGCCCAGGCCCACGACCAGCCACGCTGCGTCGGTCATCTGCTACCTCCCGTGGGTGCCGCGGAGGGCAGACCCCCGCGGGAAGCCTGCCCTCTGCGTACGCGTGCGTGGCCCGGCGCGCCGGGCGACGGGTCGGTCAGACCTCGGCGCCGGCCTCGGCCTCGGCGGACTCGCCCGACTCGGTGGCCATCGTCTGGGCCGCGGTGACCATCGCGAGGACCAGGTCGGGGTCCGCGGCCAGCTCCACGCCGGACGGAAGGGTGAGCTGGCCGGCGGTCACCCGGGTGCCGGCCTCGGCACCGGCGATGGAGACGTCCAGGTGCTCCGGCACGTGCAGCGCCTCGGCGACGACGGAGACGCTGGCGTTCTCGACGACGACCAGGGTGCCGCTCTTGGAGACGCCGGTGAGCTGGACCGGGACGTCCAGGGTGACCCGCTCGCCGCGCTTGACGATGACGAGGTCGACGTGCTCGTAGGTGTCCTTGACCGGGTCGCGCTGGATGGCCTTGGGCAGGGCCAGCGTGGCGTCGCCGTCGACGTCGATGTGGAGGACCTGGGTCATGCCGCCCTGGCGGATGGCGGCCGCGAACTCCCGCGCCGGCAGCGCGATGTGCTTCGGCTGCGCGCCGTGGCCGTACAGCACGGCGGGCACCTTGCCGGCCCGGCGCGTGCGGCGGGCACCGCCCTTGCCGAACTCGGTGCGAAGCTCGGCGCTGATCTTTACCTCGGACACGGGAGAACTCCTGATGCTGATTCGGGCTGCGTTGAGGTCGGTGGCGGTGCCGGGCAAGGGCGCGCAGGGCAGACAGCCCGGAGCACCGCGTCGATCACGGTGCTCCTCGCGGGGCTGGCGCCCGCCGCCGACACCGCCCGCGCAGTGGCGGATCCGTCGGGGTGGGCGTTAGCGCGGCCCGCGAGGGGCACCCTCGCCGTGGCAACCGACCCAGCGTACCCGACCCCCACCTCGCCGCCGACACCAACCCCCGAACGCCGCCCGAGCTAGCTGAGGCCCCCGAACAGCGTGGTGACCGAACCGTCGTCGAAGACCTCGCGGATGGCCCGGGCCAGCAGCGGGGCGATCGACAGGACGGTGAGCTTGTCCATCCGCTTCTCCGACGGCAGCGGCAGCGTGTTGGTGACCACGATCTCCGAGATCCGGCTGTTCTTCAGCCGTTCGGTGGCCGGGTCGGACAGCACGGCGTGGGTGGAGGCGACCAGGACGTCGGCGGCGCCGGAGTCGAACAGGATGTCCGCCGCCTTGGCGATGGTGCCGCCGGTGTCGATCATGTCGTCGACGATCAGGCAGACCCGGCCCTCGACGTCGCCGACGACCCGGTTCGCCACGACCTGGTTGGGCTTGAGCGGATCGCGCGTCTTGTGGATGAAGGCCATCGGCGAGCCGCCGAGCCGGTCCGTCCACCGCTCGGCGACGCGGACCCGGCCCGAGTCCGGGGCGACGACGGTCAGCTTGCGGCCCGCGTACCGGCCCTCGACGTAGGAGGCCAGGGTCTCCATCGCGAACAGGTGGTCGACCGGGCCGTCGAAGAAGCCCTGGATCTGCGCGGTGTGCAGGTCGACGGTCAGGATCCGGTTGGCGCCCGCGGTCCGGAGCAGGTCGGCGACCAGGCGGGCCGAGATCGGCTCGCGGCCCCGGTGCTTCTTGTCCTGGCGGGCGTACGGGTAGAAGGGGAGCACGACGGTGATCCGCTTGGCCGAGCCGCGCTTGAGCGCGTCGACCATGATCAGCGTCTCCATCATCCACGTGTTGACACCGTGGGTGATGGACTGGACCACGAAGGCGTCCGACCCCCGCACCGACTCCTTGAACCGGATGAAGATCTCGCCGTTGGCGAAGTCGTACGCGTCCGTCGGGGTGGGGGCCACCCCCAGCACCTCGCCGATCTCGTCGGCCAGCTCGGGGAAGCCCCGGCCTGAGAAGAGCATGAGGCTCTTGCGGTTCTCCGCGACGATGCTGCCCATCAGGTGTGTCCCACTCCTTCAACGCGTCGGGGGTTCTGCGCGCGGCGCGCACCGAAGTCTGCCCTGGCCAAGACCATGATCGACAGGGCGGTTCGTCGATGTGTCATGGGTCACTCAGCGGTGGGGTCCGCCCCCTGGGCCGGGCCCCCGCCCGTCGCCGGGTCCGCCTCCGGCCCGGTGCCGGCGCGGGCCAGGTCCGCCGCGTCGGCGGCCGCGGTGCCCGGCCGCCGACGGGCCACCCAGCCGTCGATGTTGCGCTGCGCCGCCCGGCTCACCCCGAGCGCCCCCGGGGGTACGTCGGCCGTGATCACCGAGCCGGCGGCCGTGTACGCACCGTCACCCACCCGCACCGGCGCCACGAACATGTTGTCGGCGCCCGTGCGGGCGTGCCGGCCGATGACGGTGTGGTGCTTGGCGACGCCGTCGTAGTTGACGAAGACCGTCGCCGCGCCGATGTTGGTGTACTCGCCGATCGTGGCGTCGCCGACGTAGGACAGGTGCGGCACCTTGGCGCCCTCGCCGAGCCGGGCGTTCTTCGTCTCGACGAACGTGCCGACCTTGGACCGGCGGCCGAGCACCGAGCCGGGCCGCAGGTACGCGTACGGCCCCACCGACACCTCGTCGCCGACCTCGGCCCCGGTGGCGTGGGTGCGGACCAGCGCGGCCCGCTCGCCCACGACGGTGTCGACCAGCGTGGTGTCCGGGCCGACCCGGGCACCCGCGCCGACGTGGGTCTGCCCGTAGAGCTGGGTCTGCGCCTCGACGACGGCGTCGCGGCCGAGCGTCACCGTGACGTCGATCCAGGTGGTCGCCGGGTCCAGCAGGGTCACGCCGGAGGTGAGCCAGGCGTGGTTGACCCGGTCGCGCATCCGCGCGCGCAGGTCGGCGAGCTGGGCGCGGTCGTTGCAGCCCAGGACGTCGGTCGCGTCGGGCGCGCGGTACGCCGCGACCTGCTCGCCGGCCGCGGCGAGCAGGCCCAGCACGTCGGTCAGGTACTCCTCGCCCTGGTCGTTCTGGCTGGTCAGCTTGCCCAGCATCGGGCCCAGGTGGGCGGCGTCGAACGCGTACAGCCCGGAGTTGATCTCCCGGACCGCCCGCTGCGCGTCGGTGGCGTCGCGCTCCTCGACGATGGAGTCCAGCGCGCCGTCCGGGCGGCGCAGGATGCGCCCGAGGCCGTGCGGGTCCGCCACCTCGGCGGTCAGGACAGTCGCGGCGGCGCCGGCCGCCTCGTGGGTGGCCACCAGGTCGGCGACGGTCTCGGCGCGCAGCAGCGGGGTGTCCCCGTTGAGGACGACGACCGTGCCGGTCAGGGGCGGCAGCGCGCCCAGCGCCACCCGCACGGCGTGCCCGGTGCCGTTCTGCTCCTGCTGGGTCACGGTGGTGGCGGCCGGGGCGACCTCGGCCAGGTGGGCCGTGACCTGCGCGGCACCGTGGCCGACGACGACGGCGGTCCGGGTGGCGCGCAGGGCGGCCGTCGCCGCGAGGACGTGGCCGACCAGACTGCGGCCGAGCAGCGGATGCAGGACCTTCGGCACGTCGGACTTCATCCGCTTGCCCTGGCCGGCGGCCAGGACGATCACCGTACGCTGATTCACGCCATCACCTCAGGGGGCCGCGCGGTCGCGCGCAGGCCACTCGTTCAGGGCGGCCGCCAGGCTGGAGCCGGTTGACCGGCGCGGGCGCCGCCGGACTGGGCTTCAGGGCTGGGGGGAGGGAGCTCGGCCGCCAGGGTTCGAACCTGGAAAACGGGTTCCAAAGACCCGCGTGTTGCCAATTACACCACGGCCGATCGGCGTCACTCAGCCTAGCGCCTGCGCGCCGGGGTACGCCGACCCCGGCGGCCCGACCTGCGGCGCCCGGACCGCACGGCGGGTCCGGCGTACGGGTGAACGGGCTGGCAGGATGGCGGCGTGACCGACACCCGCAACGACGCCACCGGCCGCGGCCGCGGGGCGCGGACCCCGGCGCGCAAGCCCGAGCCGCGGGTCCGCATGTCGGCGGCCCAGCGCCGCGAACAGCTCATCCGCACGGCGCGCGGCCTGTTCGCCGAACGCGGCTTCGACGCCACCTCGGTCGAGGAGATCGCCGCCCGGGCCACGGTGTCCAAGCCGGTGGTCTACGAGCACTTCGGCGGCAAGGAGGGGCTCTACGCCGTCGTCGTCGACCGCGAGATCCGCGCCCTGCTGGAGCGCATCACCAACGCGCTGACCGGCGGCCACCCGCGCAAGCTGGTCGAGCAGGCGGCGCTGGCCCTGCTGGACTACATCGAGCAGGAGGCCGACGGGTTCCGGGTGCTGGTCCGCGAGTCGCCGATCGGTGCCGGGTCCGGCAACTTCTCCTCGGTGCTCAACGACGTGGCCCGCCAGGCCGAGCACATCCTGGGCGCCCAGTTCAAGAACCGGGGGTACGACCCGAAGCTCGCCGAGCTGTACTCGCAGGCGCTGGTCGGGATGGTCGCGCTCACCGGCCGCTGGTGGCTGGACGCGCGGGAGCCGCGCAAGGAGGCCGTCGCGGCGCACCTGGTCAACCTGGCCTGGAACGGCCTGAGCCACCTGGAGGCCACCCCGAGCACGCTCCACACCCGACAGCAGCGCTGACCCCGCGCGGTCCGGTCGCGGCGGCGGGGTCAGGCGAAGCGGTGGCTGCCGTCGGGGCGGGCGCCGTCGGTGGGGCGGTGCGGGTACTCCCCCGTCGTCCACGGGTGCACCGAGTGGTCCATGCCCCGGCGCTGCCGGAACGCCTCCTCGGCGGCGGCCTCGGTCGGGCTGCCCACGCGGTCGTACAGGCCGGCCAGCAGCATGGCCATCCCGACCAGGTACGACACGACGCAGGTGCCGACGGAGAAGTTGAGCAGGTTCGCCGAAGTCTGCATGAAGCCGAGCATCGCCACGCCGGCCACCAGGAACACCGCACCGCCCGCCAGGTTCACCCAGTGCGCGAACTGCCCGCCGAGCACCGCCCCGGCCAGGACGACCGCGCCCACGAACAGGGACAGGACCGCGAAGGCCGGGTTGGTCCGCAGGCCCAGCGCCCAGATGTCCTCCCGGCCGAAGAACGGGGTACCCCAGCTCATCAACACCCCGACCGTCCCGAACGCGAAGACGTACCCGCCGACGAGGCCGGCGACGGTGCGGAACAGGGGGCTGAGCGGGTGGTTGATCGGCATGTGCAGCATGGCTGACCTCCCCGTAGGCGGCTACGGGGAGGGGTACCCGCGCGGCGGGGCCTCAACCCCGCCGCGGGGTGCCGCGGGCGCTCAGGCGCGGGCGGTCGACACGCGGCTGTACAGGCCGGCGGTCAGCAGCACGCAGCCGGCGAGGTACACGACCACGGTGGAGGTGATGGTGGCGTTGAGGACGTTGCCCTCGGTCTGCATCAGGGCCAGCATCACCGAGCCCAGGACGAACAGCAGGTAGGCGAGCCAGGTGTTGACCCGGGCGTCCAGGTTGCGGCCGATCGCGGTGACGGCGAGCACGACGAGCCCGACGAGCAGCGCCACGACCGAGAAGGCCACGTTCGTCTTGATGCCGAGCACGGTCGCCGACAGCCGGTCGAACGCGCCCGCGTCGCCGGTCTCGACAAGGCCGAGGACCCCGAACACGGCGAGGAAGCCGCCGGTGAGCCCGGCCAGCGTCCGGTGCAGGGGGCGCAGCGGGTGATTCTCGACTGCGGAGTGTGACGACATGCGGTTCTCCCGAACGGGTCAGGGGGTCTGCGGTGGCCAATTCTGTCGTACCGGCCCCGGTGGCGCGACGGCGGGCGCCACGCGTTCCGTTCGGCAGCCGCGGGGCCCAGTTGAGCGGCCCGCCCCGGTCAGCGCGCCGACCGGGTGGACCGGACGGCCGCGGCGAGGAGGCCGACGGCGACCGCGTTGGCCGCGCCCGCCACTGCGCACGACAGGACCACGAGCACGTGGTACCCCGCGTCGGACAGCGTGCCGGCGACCGCCTGGCCGGCCGCGACCAGCAGGAAGGACAGCGGCGCGGTGAGGACCAACGCGGGCAGCGCCGCGAGCGGGCTGTCGGCGGCGGAGTCGAGGGAGGCGGCGCCGAACAGGACGAGGGGGACGGCGGTCACGCACAGGTACACGAGGGCGGAGCGCGTGCGCAGCGCCGCGCGAAGGGTCTTGAGGTTCACCAGTCACCAGATCCGGACAGACAGCGAGCGCCCGGCAGTGGCGCCCGCCCGAACCATAGAGCCGGGGCCGTGCCGCCGCCACCGGACCGGATCCCCCGCCCGCGGACGCCGGCCGGCGTCCGCGGGCGCCTAGGCTGGGGGCGCTATGGCGAACATCATCAACCTCGACCGGGTGTCCAAGGGCTACGGGGCCGTGGGCGCACTCCTCACCGACGTCTCCCTCGGGGTCGGCGACAGCGACCGCATCGGCGTGGTCGGCCTCAACGGGGCGGGCAAGAGCACCCTGCTGCGCCTGCTGAGCCGGCAGGAGGAGCCCGACGAGGGCCGGGCCACGCACCGCCGGGACCTGCGGGTCCTGTGGTTGCCGCAGACGCTGGAGCTGGCCGGGGAGGCGACCGTCCGGGAGGTGGTGCTGGGCACCGCGTGGCTCGGCGAGTCGATGGGGGCCGAGCACGAGTGGGCGGGCGACGCCGGGGTCCGCACGATCCTGTCCGGGCTGGGGATGGGGCACCTGGGCCTGGACAGCGCCGTCGGGTCGATGTCCGGCGGCGAGCGGCGGCGGGTGGCCCTGGCAGCGCTGCTGGTGCGGGCGTGCGACCTGCTGATCCTGGACGAGCCGACGAACCACTTGGACGTGGCCGCCGTCGCCTGGCTGGCCGCGCACCTGCGCTCGCGCGCCGGCGCCCTGCTGGTGGTGACCCACGACCGGTGGTTCCTGGACGAGGTCTGCACGGTGACCTGGGAGGTCGCCGACCGGACCGTCCGGGCGTACGAGGGCGGCTACGCGGCGTGGACCCTGGCGCGGGTGGAGCGGCAGCGGGTCGAGGCCGCCACCGAGGCGCGGCGGCAGAACCTGCTGCGCAAGGAGATCGCCTGGCTGCGGCGCGGCCCGCCGGCCCGGACGAGCAAGCCGAAGTTCCGGATCGACGCGGCGAACGCGCTGATCGCCGACGTACCGCCGGTGCGCGACACGGTGTCGCTGCAGCGGATGGCGACCGCGCGGCTGGGCCGGCAGGTGTACGACCTGGCCGACGTCGTGCTGGACGCCGGCCCGAAGCGGATCCTGGACCGGGTGACCTGGAGCGTCGGCCCGGGCGAGCGGATCGCCCTGCTCGGCGCCAACGGCGCGGGCAAGACCACCCTCCTGCGGATGCTGGCCGGGTTGGGCCGGCCCCGCGACGGCCGCTGCGCCGTCGGGCAGACGGTGCGGGCGGCGTTCCTGTCCCAGGAGCTGCACGAGCTGCCCGCGGACCTGCGGGTGCTGGAGGCCGTCGAGGAGGTGGCCCGGCGCGTCACCGTGGGCGACCGGGACATGTCGGCCGCGCAGTTGGCGGAGATGTTCGGGTTCACCGACCGTCGGCTGTGGACCCCGGTGGGTGACCTGTCCGGCGGCGAGCGGCGGCGGCTGCAACTGCTGCGGCTGCTGGCCGGCGAGCCGAACGTGCTGCTGCTGGACGAGCCGACCAACGACCTGGACACCGACACGCTGGCCGCGCTGGAGGACCTGCTGGACTCCTGGCCCGGCACGATCGTCGTGGCCAGCCACGACCGGTACCTGATCGAGCGGGTGACCGAGCAGGTGTACGCGCTGTTCGGCGACGGCGCGGTGACGCACCTGCCCGGCGGGATCGACGAGTACCTGCGCCGTGCCGGTGCCGCCCCGGACCGGCCGGCGGCGCCCGCGGCGGCGCCCGGGGAGGCGGCGCCGGTCGCGGGAGCCGGCGCCGGGCTCAGCCCGGCCGAGGTGCGCGAGGCGCGCAAGGAGCTGGCCCGGCTGGAGCGGCAGGTCGGCAAGCTGACCCAGCGCGAGAGCGCTTTGCACGACCGCCTCGCCGACGCCGCGACCGACTTCGCCCGGCTCGGCACGCTGGACGCGCAGCTCAAGGAACTGGTCGCCGAGCGGACCGCCGCCGAGGAGCAGTGGATGGCGCTGGCCGAGCGCCTGCCGGACGCCTGAGCCGCCCGCGCGACGGTCGGCGGGGCGCCGCCGGAGTGCCGCGGGTACTCCGCCCGGTGGCGTGGGTACTCCGCCCGACTCAGGCGATGCGGGCGCCGGGCATCGGGCCGTGTACCGGCACCGCGTAGCGGCAGCCGCCGTCGGCCTCCAGCCGGGTGGCGAGCGCGGCAGCGTGCGCGGCGTCGCCGGCGAGGAAGACGCACGTGGGGCCGCTGCCGGAGACGAGGCCGGCCAGCGCCCCGGCCGCGGTCCCGGCGGCCAGGGTCGCCGCGAGCGCCGGCCGCAGCGACAGCGCCGCCGCCTCCAGGTCGTTGCCGAGGGTGCCGGCCAGTACCCGGGGGTCGCGCTGGCGGAGGGCGCCGAGCAGGTCGTCGGGCGCCGCCAGCGGGGCCGGGGCGGTACCGGCGGCGCGCAGGTCGTCCAGGGCCGCGTACACCCGGGGGGTGGCCAGGCCGCCGTCGGC
The DNA here is from genome assembly GCF_014647915.1 of Pilimelia terevasa. GTDB lineage: Bacteria > Actinomycetota > Actinomycetes > Mycobacteriales > Micromonosporaceae > Pilimelia > Pilimelia terevasa. Next base: position 180,175 of record NZ_BMQC01000007.1, on the reverse strand, counting down.
GACCGCCAGGACCCAGTGCCACGTGGTGGGGCGGGCCAGGACGGGGCTGACGACCTCGCCGCGGCCGGTGCCCAGGGCGGTGCCGCCGTGGACGAGGAACGGCACGTCCGAGCCGAGCTGTGCCGCGACCCCGCCGAGCTGGTCCCGGGTGAGCCCGGTGCCCCACAGCGCGTCGCAGGCGATCAGCGCGGCGGCGGCGTCGGCGCTGCCCCCGGCGAGGCCGGCGGCCAGGGGGATCTGCTTGCGCAGGTGCAGCCGCGCCTGCGCGGGCCGGCCGGTGTGGGCGGCGAGCGCGCGGACGGCCCGGATGATCAGGTTGCTGTCGTCGAGGGCGAGCTGGCCCGTGCCCTCCCCGGCCATCGTCAGCGTGAGGGTGTCGCCGGGGCGCGCGGTCAGCTCGTCGCAGAGGGAGACCGCATGGTAGACGGTCGTCAGGTCGTGGTACCCGTCGGCGCGGGCGGGGCCGACGGCGAGGTGCAGATTGATCTTGGCGGGCACCCGGACCCGGACCGGCCCCGACGCGGGCCGCGTCCGGTCGTCGTCGGGTCGCCAGGCCTCCGTCACGGGCGGACCTCCGCGGACGGCGCCGGAGCGGTCCGCCCGCGGGGACGGCACGGCACCTCCCGGCGCGGGTCCACCGCACGCCTGCGCTGCGACTCGTTCACGGCCCACCTCCTCACCGGACCGCCCCACCCTAACGAACCGGGGCTCACTCCCGAGGCGCCGCCGCACCCGCGGGCGCGTCCGCCCGCGCCGCCGCGCGGCTGACGGCGGCGAAGTCGGCCACGGCGAGCTGCTCGCCGCGCGCGCCCGGGGCGATGCCCGCGGCCCGCAGGACCGCCTCGGCGGCGGCGGGGCTCCCGGCCCAGCCGGCCAGGGCCGCGCGCAGGGTCTTGCGGCGCTGCGCGAACGCGGCGTCGATGACGGCGAAGACCGCGCGGCGGTCGGCGTCCGGCGGCGGGTCGCGGCGGGTGAAGGCGACCAGGCCAGAGTCGATGCGCGGGACCGGCCAGAAGACGTTCGGCGGTACGCGGCCGGCTGAGCGGGCCTCGGCGTACCACGCGAGCTTGGCGCTCGGCACCCCGTACACCCGCGAGCCCGGCCCGGCCACCAGCCGGTCGGCGACCTCCTTCTGCACCATGACCAGCCCGTGCCGCAGGCTCGGCAGGACCGCCAGCAGGTGCAGCACGACCGGTACGGCCACGTTGTACGGCAGGTTCGCCACCAGCGCGGTCGGCGGCGCCCCCGGCAGGTCGGCGGCGGCGGTGCGCAGCGCGTCGGCGTGCCGGACGGTCAGCTTCGCCGCCAGGGCCGGCCCGGCCACCTCGGCGACGGTGCCGGGCAGCGCGCCGGCCAGCACGGGGTCCAGCTCGACGGCGTGGACGTGGGCCGCGGCGGGCAGCAGCGCCAGGGTCAGCGAGCCGAGCCCCGGCCCGACCTCGATCACCACGTCGTCGGCGGCGACGGCCGCGGCGGCGGCGATGCGGCGGACGGTGTTCGGGTCGTGGACGAAGTTCTGGCCGAGCTTCTTCGTCGGCGTGACGCCGAGGCGGGCCGCGATCCGGCGCACCTCGGCCGGGCCGAGCAGCGCGGCGCCGGGCGCTCCGGCGGCGCTCACCACGGCCCGAACACCCGCGCGCCGGTCGCGGCCAGTCCGGCGCACACCTCGGCCTCGTCGGCGCCGCGGACGGCGGCGATCGCGCGGACGGTGAGCGGGACCAGGTACGAGGCGTTGGGCCGGCCGCGGTGCGGAGCCGGGGTCAGGTACGGGGCGTCGGTCTCCACCAGCATCTGGTCCAGCGGCGTGAGTGCGGCGGCCTCGCGCAGGGCGCCCGCGCTGCCGAAGGTGACGGTACCGGCGAAGCTGAGCACGTACCCGCGCCGCACGCACTCGCGGGCGAAGTCGGCGTCGCCGGAGAAGCAGTGCAGCACCACCGTGTCGGGGGCGCCCTCGGCGTCCAGTACCCGCAGCACGTCGGCGTGGGCGTCGCGGTCGTGGATGACCAGCGCCTTGCCGTACCGCTTGGCGATCGCCACGTGCGCGCGGAAGCTGGCCTCCTGCGCGGCGCGGCCCTCCCCGCCGGTGCGGAAGTGGTCGAGCCCCGTCTCGCCGACGCCGCGCACCCGCGGGTGGGCGGCGAGCGCCTCGATCTCGCGCAGCGCGCCGTCGAGGTCCGGCAGCAGCGGGGCGTCGTTGGGGTGCACGGCGACGGTCGCCACGACCTCGGGGTGGGTCTCGGCCAGCCGGACCCCCCAGGCGGAGGAGGCGACATCGACGCCCACCTGGACGAGCCGGTCGACCCCGACCGCGGCCGCGGCGTCGACCAGCGCGCGGACCGGGTCGGCGGCGCGCCCGGGCAGCGGGGCGGCGGCGTGCTCGGCGCAGGTGATGTCGAGGTGGGTGTGGCTGTCGGGGACGGGCAGCGGCAGCGGCGGGGGCGGCGGCGGGAACTCGCCGGCCCGGCGGGCGGCCCGCTCGCGCCGGCTCGTGGCGGGATCACTCATCGCGTCCAGCATCCCCAACGAAGTTGATCAAGGCAACGGCGGGCCGGAACCGGGGCGATTCCATCGGCGGCGGTCGCTCGGCCACGTGTGCCGCACGCGTCGTGCACCCGCTGTTCACGCGGGCGCCCCCTCCCCGGCTTAGGGTGCCCTTCGTGTGGAACCCGGCCAGCTCCGTCGCCCCCGTCGGCGCCCTCGTCGCCGACACCCAGGTCACCTACGGCGGCGTACCCTACGCCGCGAACGAGATCGCCCGCGGGGCGGCGTACGAGCTGCTCAGCACCCGCGCCGCGCCCGGCTTCACCCCGTCGGCGCGCCCCGACGCGCCCTGGCACCTGTTCGTGCCGGCGGCCGACGTCACGGGCCCCCGCGGCCCGGCGGCCGGCCGGGAGCACGAGACGCCGCTGATGGTGCCGCTCAGCCGCGGGCGCACCTGGGACGACTTCCACCGGCTCAGCCAGACGCCCGACCCGCGGTACTCCCCCGAGCTGGCCGACATCCGCGCCACGGCGGCGGTCCGGCGCGGCACCCGGATGATCAAGGTCCTGTCCGCCCGGCAGGTCGGCGGCTACCTCAAGGGCTGGCTGCCGGCCGGCTTCTGCTACCGCGAGTGGGACGTCGCCCACCTGCGCACCGCGGGCGAGCTGCGCGTCCTGCGCACCGACGATGACCGGCACGCCGACAGCCCGGACGTGGCGTACGCGCTGCGCTGGCGGGCGGTGGACCCGTGCGACTACGAGGTGCCGACCGGGGCCGCCTACCCCGGGCTGGTGTCCATGCCCTCGGGGTACCGCGTGGGGCCGCCGCTGCTGGGGACCGGCTTCACCCCCAGCGCCCAGCACGTCATCCCCGAGTTCGTGACCGCGAACCTGACCGACATCCCGCTGCCGGCCAACACGGCGCTGCTGGCGTACCCCGGCGACGGCACCGAGGTGGTGCTGTTCACCTTCCAGCCCGAGCAGCGCGGCTGGCTGCGGATGGCCGGCCCCGCGGCCCGGCACCTGCTGGCCGGCCTCGGGTCGGCGGCGGACCAGGAGTACCTGCCGGTGCCCTCGGGCGACCGGGGCACGAGCCGGCTCGTCGGCCGGCACCAGGGCGTCGAGCACGACACGGTCGCCGATCCGCCCGAGGAGTTCCGGGTGCTGGCGATGTCGCGGGCGGCCCGGTACCCGGTGGAGACGCTGGCCCGGCGGACCCGGTTCGCCACCTGGCGCGGCGCGGCGTGCAGCGTCGTCGGCGTCGAGGGCGCCTGGGTCCGGCTGCGGCTGTGCCGGCCCGACGCCGACCAGGTGGTCGCAATCGGGGCGCAGTGCCACGAGCGCGGCGTGTACGAGGCGTGGGCCCCCGCGGAGGAGCTGGCCGACTACCGCACCGTGGACCAGCCGTACCGGCTCTGACCGCGCCGGCCGGACCGGCGGTAGCGGCCGGACCCGGCCGCTACCGCTACCGGCCCCGGCGCGGGGCGCGGCGCAGGTCGGGGTCGCCGCCGCGCAGCGGGGGCAGCGCGAAGTCCACCGCGGCCCCGCCGCTGCCCGGCGGGATCAGCACCGGCCGGGCGGCGTCGAACACCTCGGCGTCCTCGTACCAGCCGGTGCGCGGCCCGCGCCCGGTCTGGAACTCGTAGCGCAGCCGCACGGTGCTGCCGGCCAGCACCGGCAGCCGGTACCGCCGCGTCAGCGGGTCCACCGGCACCTGTGCCAGGTCGCTGCCGTCGGGCCCCACGGCGGTGATCGTGCCCTCGTGCCACTGGCCGCCCGCGGTACCGGTCAGCGCCACCCCCCGGGTCAGCGTGGTCTGCACGACCGTCACCGCGCCGGAGAGCACCCGCACGGTCGCGGCCGTCTGGGCGTCGGGCTGCTGCCCCGACCACTGGCTGGGGTGGGCGCCGTCGTCGAAGCGCAGTGGCCACGCGTACGGGCCGAACCCCCCGGCCAGGAAGTTCCCCCTGACGTCGGTGAACGCCGCGGCGGGCGGGTTGCCGACGCGGGCCGGCAGCCAGGACACCTCGGTGCGCACGGGCCGGCCCGAGGCCGCGGCGGTGATGGTGCCGGAGATCGCGCCGGCCGGGTCCAGCCGGACCGCCGGCGGGAACGTCGTGCGCCCCGAGCGGACGGTGACCACCACCGCATCCGCCTCGCGGCCGACGCCGCCGGCCGGGCCGAGCCACTGCCGGCCCAGCCCGCGCCCGGGCGGCTCGGCGAAGATCCGGTACGAGCCCTTCGGCACCCCGACGAACGTCGCCGCGCCGTTGGCGTCGGTGCGCAGCGGCTCCGGCGCCGGCTGCTCGGGCCGGACCGGCACCAGGTACACGACCGTGTCCGCCACCGACGCCTCGGTGCGCCGCGGGGGGCGGCGGGGGCGGCCGATGGAGTCGCCGGGCGCGCGCGCGACGGTGTGCACGCTGACCGAGCCGCCCCGGTCCAGGACGTAGTCGGCCTCGGCGGGCTGGTCGGCCGGCACCGCGAGGCGCTCGGTGCCGGGCAGGTAGTTGCTGTCGGTGGGCGTGCGCAGGTGCGCCTCGTACCGGCCGGGCAGCACGTCCGGGACGGTCAGCGTGCCGCTGTCGGTGCAGCCGTGCGGGTACTTGTCGGTGTCGGAGTCCGGCAGCCGCTCGCTGTCCGGGCCGACGAGCACCGCGCAGAAGTCGGCCACCGGGTCGCCGCTGTCGCCGTCGCGGGCGCGCAGCGTCACCGGCTGGCCGGTCGCCGCCCGCTCGTCCAGGACCAGGGTCCGGCCGGCGACGACGGTCACCGGTTCGCTGGCGGCGGCCGCGCCCTTGCCGCCCAGGTACTGCCGGCGGCCGTTGATCTCGAACCCGACCAGGTACCGGCCGACGGCCAGGTCGGGCAGCTCGTACCGGCCCTGCCTGTCGGGGGTGGCGCTGAGCAGCACCTCGGAGCCGGAGTCCGGAACCGGTCGGGCGAAGATCCAGCCGCGGGAGGTCGGCGCGCCGTTGGCCCCGTACAGGGTCCCGCCGATCCCGCCCGTGGGCAGCAGCGTCGCCGCGACGGGGACGTCGGCGTCGCGCTCGACGGTGATCGTGCCGGCCTGCGCCGGGTCGGTGACGCCGGGCAGCCACTGCTGCCAGCCGCGCGGCGAGGTGACCGAGACCCGGTACGTGCCCGCGCGGACCCGCGGCAGCGCGAACTCGCCGCGCACGTTGCTCCGGTCCCGGTTCGTCTCGTACTCGCCCGCGTGCAGCCGCACGGTCGCGCCGCGCACCGGCGCACCGGCGGCGTCGACGACCGTCCCGTGCACCTGCCCGGTCTCCGGCAGCGACTCGCTGATGCTGATCCGCTCTCCGGCCGGCAGGGCGAACTCCGTGGCGCCGTGCGCGCTGGGCCGCCCCGGCGTCCACTGGCTGACGGTGCCGGCCGCGAACTCGACCCGGTAGGTGCCCGGGGAGACCCGCAGCGCCGTGCGCCCCTCGCTGTCGGTCACGTCCTCGACCCGCTCCCCGAACCGGCCGACCGGGTGGGCGATCATCGTCCCGCGGGACACGCCGCCGTCGGCGTCGGTCAGCGTGCCCGCGATCCGCGCGTGCGGCAGCAGCGTCGGGGCGACGTCGACCCGCGCCCCCGCGGCGACCGGGTACACGGTGGCGCGCTGGCGGGAGTCGGTCGAGTCGGCCCACATCTTCAGACCCTCGACCGTGAAGAACACGACGTACCGGCCCGGCCGCACGTCCTCGAAGACGGCCCGGCCCTCCTCGTCGGTGTACCCCTCGTACTCGGCGAGCTGGGCCTTCTCGTCGAAGACCTTGACGTCGGCGTAGGTGAGCGGGCTGCCGTCGGTGTCCCGGAGGGTGACCGCGATGGTGCCGGCGGCGCTCTGCGCGGCGGCGCCCGGCGCGCCGGCCAGCGCGAGCAGCAGCGCCACGAGCGCGAGGAGGCCGTACCGCGAAGTGCCGTGACGCCGCATACTCGCCGTCCCCCGGGTTGTGCGTGGCGGCGGCCGGCAGCGGGAGCCGGCGGGTGCCGCCATGAGGTGGTCAGGCGCGGATCATATCGACGCAGGTCAGCGTTCGCACACCCTGTCAGCCGGTCGGCCGAGGCCGCGCTGCCGCCTCGGTCCCGGCGCGGTGCCGGCCGGCGGAGGCGGGGCGACCGGTCGGCGTGGGCCGCGCTCCGGTCGGCTCTGGCGCCGCGGCGGGTGACCCGCCGCGGCGCTCACCCGCCGAGGCGGGCGAGCTCCTCCTCGACCACGGACGGGTCCAGCTTGCGGAACACCGGGGTCGGCGCGGCGAGCGCCGCGCCGACGGCGACGGGCACCGACTCCCAGCGCGCGCCGACGGCGTAGTCGCCGGTGATCACCGGGTAGCCGGGGCCGCCGTCGAGGTCGTCCACCTCGGTCAGCACCGGCATCGGCGCGTGCACGCCGGTGCCGCCCAGCGCCTCGTGGATCCGCTGCGCGGCGTGCGGCAGGAAGGGCGTGAGCAGCGTGTTCGCGTCGCTGATCACCTGGAGGGCGACGTGCAGGACCGTCCCCATCCGCGGCTTGTCGGCGGCGTCCTTGAGCTTCCACGGCGCCTGCTCGGACAGGTACCGGTTGGCCTCCGCCACCACCCGCATCGCCTCGCCGACGGCCTGCTTGTGCCGGTGCCGGGCGATGAGGTCGCCGACGGTCACGAAGGCGGCGCGCGCCGCGGCCAGCAGCGCCTCGTCGGCGGCCGTCAGGCCGGCGGGGTCCACCGGCGGGACCGCGCCGAAGTTCTTGGCGGCCATCGACACGGAGCGGTTGACCAGGTTGCCCCAGCCGGCGACGAGTTCGTCGTTGTTGCGCCGGACGAACTCCGCCCAGGTGAAGTCGGTGTCGGTGGACTCCGGGCCGGCGACGGCGATGAAGTACCGCAGCGCGTCGGCGTCGTACCGCTCCAGGAAGTCCCGCACGTAGATCACCACGCGCCGGGACGAGGAGAACTTACGGCCCTCCATGGTCAGGAACTCGCTGGAGACGACCTCGGTCGGCAGGTTCAGCGCGCCGCGGGGGCCGGGCTCGCCGCCGCGGCTGCCGCCGCCGTTGTACCCGAACAGGATCGAGGGCCAGATCAGCGAGTGGAAGACGATGTTGTCCTTGCCGAGGAAGTAGTACGCCTGCGACTTGTCCTTCCAGAACCGCTGCCACGCGTCCGGGTCGCCGCTGCGGCGGGCCCACTCCACCGACGCCGACAGGTACCCGATGACCGCGTCGAACCACACGTAGAAGCGCTTGGTGTCCCAGCCCTCGCGCGGGATCGGCACGCCCCAGTCCAGGTCGCGGGTGATCGCCCGGGGGCGCAGGTCGGCGACGAGGTTCTGGGAGAAGCGCAGCACGTTGGGCCGCCAGCCCTCCCGGGTGTCCAGCCAGTCGTGCAGGGCGCCGGAGAAGGCCGAGAGGTCCAGGAACATGTGCTCGGTCTCGCGGAACTCCGGGACCTCGCCGTTGATCTTCGAGCGCGGGTCGACGAGGTCGGCCGGGTCGAGCTGGTTGCCGCAGGTGTCGCACTGGTCGCCGCGCGCGCCCGCGGCGCCGCAGATCGGGCAGGTGCCCTCGATGTACCGGTCGGGCAGCGTCCGGCCCGTGGACGGGGAGATGGCGCCCATCGTGGTCTCGGTGCGGATGTAGCCGTTGCGGTCCAGCGTCTCGAACAGCTCCTGCACGACCGCGCGGTGGTTGCGGGTCGTCGTGCGCGTGTACAGGTCGTAGGACAGCCCGAGGGCGACGAGGTCGCCGGCGATGACCCGGTGGTACTTGTCGACGGCCTGCTGGGGGGTCAGGCCCTCGTCGTCGGCCTGGACCAGGATCGGGGTGCCGTGCTCGTCGGTGCCGGAGACCATGAGCACGTCGTGGCCGGCCATCCGCATGTACCGGCTGAACACGTCGGAGGGGACGCCGAAGCCGGAGACGTGGCCGATGTGCCGCGGACCGTTGGCGTAGGGCCAGGCCACGGCGGCGAGAACGTTGCTCATGACCGGTCAGCGTAGTCGACCGCGCGCGGCACCGGCGCCGAGATCGGAGGGCGCCCGCGGTGCCGGCGGGCGGCGCCGGGTGCGCTCCAGAGTGGAGCCGCACGGCGGCCCGGCGCCGGTCGCGGCGCTCCGGCCCCACCAGCCCGCCCTACCTCCCACCTGCGCAGACCCCGGGGATACGCCGCGCCATCCGGGGCGGCGTGGTCGCGTGGTTTACCGCGACACGCGCCCGGAATGCCGCCCGCGGACCCCGCGGCGTAGTGGAATCGGTCCGTGGACACATCGAGGCAGCCCGCCGACGAACCGCCCGGCTCCCCCGCGGGGCGCGGGGGTCCGGGCGCCGCCGCGATGCCCGTCCAGGCGTCCGGGCCGTGGGCCGGCCGGGACGCCTGGTGGCAGGGCGACGGCCCGCCGGGGGAACCCGACCTGCCGCCCGACGACACCCCCACGGTGGCGGGCGGCCCGGCGCCTGCCACGGCCGGGGAGCCGGCCGCGCGCGCCCACCGGCGCCCGCGGCCGCGCTGGCTGGCGCGCACCGAGCCCGTCGTCGAGGCCGCCGGGAGCCTGCTCACCCTCGTCTCGCCCGCGCCGCCCGACACCCGCCGGCCCACCCCCGGCACCGGTCCGGTCCGGCCGCCGCGCGCGCCGGCCGCGGGCCTGGCCGCGCTGGTACCGCTGGCGCTGCTCGCCGCGTTCTTCGGCTGGGTCGGCGGCGGCGCGTTCGTCCTCGCCACCGGCGGGGGCGCCACCGGTACGGCGACGGTGACCCACTGCGCCGGCCGGAACCTGGGGCAGCGGTGCGTCGCCCGGTTCGCCGCCGCCGACGGGGCGTTCGCGGTCGACAAGGTCGCCCTGCTGGGGGTGTCCCGGGACCGCCGGCCGCCCGGCACCGCCGTCCCGGCGCGGATGGTCGACGCCGACGGCCGGCTGGCGTACGTCGGCGACGCCCCCGCCCTGCACCTGCGCTGGCTGCTCGGCCTGCTCGCCGCGCTGGGCTGCGGCGCGGCGATCGCCCGCGCCACCGGCACCCGCCTGCTCCCGGACCCGCGGCGCCGCCGCACCGCCATGCTCGCGTGCCTGCTCAGCCCAGTCGCCCTGATGTGCGGCTTCGCGCTCTACCACTGGTAGAGCGCCGCCGCCGGTGAGTGCCGGCCCGCCGCGGTGACATTCCGGCCCGCGGGGACGCATGGGAGGTTCACTGCGGCGCGACCGCGGCCGCGTAGACCTCCCGGCGGGGCAGCCCGGTCGCGGCGGCCACCGCCGTCACGGCGTCCCGGCGCGACAGGCCGCCGGCCTGCTCCGCGGACACCGCGGCGCGGATCTCGGGCGCCGACAGCGCGCACGCCCGCGCGGGCGCCCCGCCGACCACCACCGTGACCTCGCCGCGCACCTGGCCCTGCCCCGCCCAGGCCGCCAGCGCGTCGAGCGGCCCGCGGCGGACCTCCTCGTACGTCTTGGTCAGCTCCCGGCAGACCGCCGCCGGCCGGTCCGCGCCGAACGCGGCGGCCAGGTCCGCCAGCGCGGCGGCCAGCCGGTGGGGGGCCTCGAACAGCACCAGGGTCCGCGGCTCCGCGGCCAGCTCGGCCAGCCGGCCGCGCCGCTCGCCCGCCTTGCGCGGCAGGAAGCCCTCGAAGCAGAACCGGTCGCAGGGCAGCCCGGACAGGGCCAGCGCCGTCGTCACCGCCGACGGGCCGGGTACCGCCGCCACCGGCAGCCCCGCGTCCAGTACCGCCCGGACCAGCCGGTACCCCGGGTCGGACACGCTCGGCATCCCCGCGTCGGTGATGAGCGCCACCTCGGCGCCGTCGGCCACGGCCGCGACCAGGTCGGCGGTCCGGCGGGCCTCGTTGCCCTCGAAGTACGACACGATCCGGCCGGCGACCGTGAGGTCCAGGTCGCGCGCCAGCCGGACCAGCCGGCGGGTGTCCTCGGCCGCCACCACCTGCGCCCGCGACAGCACCTCCCGCAGCCGCGCCGAGGCGTCCGCCGGGTTGCCCAGCGGCGCGCCGAGCAGGACCAGCCGCCCCGGACCGCCGGTACCCTGCGCGTCGTCCACGGTCGCCTCCGCCTCCCGCCGCCGCCCGGCGACGCCCCGGGGACCGCACGTGCGCCGTCCGGCCCGTCCGGCAGCCTACGATCTCGTGGTGGCACCCGATGAGGCAGTGGACCCGGAGGACGACGCGGCGGCGGTACCCGACGACCGGCCGGCGGTCCCGGAGATCACCCGGCGGCGGCTGACCCCCTACCTGACCGGTGACCGCGGGTACGCCTGGTCCTGGCTGCCCACGCTGCTCGTGGTGCTGGTCGCGGGCCTGCTGCGCACGGTCGGGCTGGCCACGCCCAAAGGCAAGATCTTCGACGAGACGTACTACGCGACCGAGGCGCACGGCCTGCTCACGTACGGCGTCGAGTGGAACTTCGACGAGAACAAGGCCGCGTACGTCGTGCACCCGCCACTGGGCAAGTGGCTGATCGCGGTCGGGGAGCGCCTGTTCGGGTACGACGAGTTCGGCTGGCGGATCGCCGCCGCCGCCGCCGGCACCCTGTCGGTCCTGCTGCTGGTGCGGGTGGCGCGGCGGATGCTGCGCTCCACGGTGCTGGGCTGCCTCGCCGGCCTCCTGCTCGCCCTGGACGGCTTCCACCTGGTGCTGTCCCGCTCGGCGCTCCTGGACATCTTCCTGGGCCTGTTCCTGCTCGCCGCCTTCGCGGCGCTGGTCCGCGACCGCGACGCCCGGCGCGCCCGCTGGCTCGCCGCCCTCGAACGCGGCGCGGACCGGCCCGAACCGGCCGTGCGCGCCTGGCTGCTGCTGGCGGCCGGGCTGCTCGGCGCCGCGACGGCGGTGAAGTGGAGCGGGCTGTTCTTCGCCCCCGCGTTCGCGCTGCTCGTCGTGTGGTGGGACGCCGGCGCCCGGCGCAGCGCCGGCCAGGACCGGCCGTGGCGGCGGGCACTGGTCCGCGACGGGCTGGTGTGGCTGCCGTGGTGCGTGGCGGCCGTCGCGGGTGTGTACCTGCTGGCCTGGTCCGGCTGGCTGCTCACCGACGACGGGTACTTCCGGCACTGGCTGGCCCAGCAGGGCCGGCCCGAGCCGCCGCTGTGGGGCGCCCTGCAGAACCTGTGGCACTACCACTCCGAGGCGCTGCGCTTCCACAGCGGACTCACCAGCCACCACACGTACCAGTCCTGGCCCTGGCAGTGGCTGCTGCTGGGCCGGCCGGTCGCCTTCTACTGGTCGGGCGACGCGGCGTGCGGCGCGTCGAACTGCGCGGCGGAGGTGCTGCTGCTGGGTACGCCGGTGCTGTGGTGGGCGTTCCTGCCGGCGCTGGCGGCGACGACCTGGCTCGGCGTGGCCCGCCGGGACTGGCGGGCGGGCGCGATCCTCGTGGGCGTGGCGGCGGGGATGCTGCCCTGGTTCTACTACGCGGTCCAGGGCCGGACGATGTTCGCCTTCTACGCCCTGCCCGCGGAGCCGTTCCTGGTCCTGGCGCTGTGCTACGCCCTGGGGGCGTGGGTGGGGCCGCGGCCGGCGGGGGCGCCCGGTACGCGCCGGGCGGTGGCGATCGGGGCGGTGGCGGCGTACACCCTGCTGGTGGCGGCGTGTTTCGCCTGGTACTACCCGCTGTACGTCGGCACGTCCATCCCGTACGACGACTGGCAGCTCCGCATGTTGCTGGGCAACCGCTGGATCTGAGGCACCGGCGGATCCTGGGAGGCCGCCGCATCTCAGGGGACCGGGCGGAGGTCACCGGGCACGGCCAGCCGATCGGTCGCGGCGCGTCGAGCCGCGCGACCCGTCCACCGTGGAGAAAGCGGGCGGACATAAAGACGCGCCCCGATCGCCAGCCACGGGGGAAGCGGGCGATAGGGGCGCGCCTAGCTAGTGTAGCGGCGGGTGGCAGCGTTCACAACCGCGGGGTTGGGCGGCGCCGCGGGACCGTCGATCCGCGGCGGGTCGGGCCGATTGCCCGGCGGCGCCCGGGTCGCTGTCGGCCACGGGGCGGCCGGCGCCGCCCGGCCGGCGGCACCGGCTGACGGTGCGCGGGGCGAAGCCGGCGCGTTCCGCCGTTGTGAGGCGGTGGGCGGTGCACCACTATGGGCGCCATGGCCAGCCAGGAACCGACGTCCCCCACTCCCCCGGAGCGGCTGCCCGAGGCTGCGCCCCGGGGCCTGGCCGGGCCGTCCGATCCCCCGCCGGCCGCGTCCGGGCCTTCCGGTTCCCCGCCCTCGGCGCCCGGGTCGCCCGACCCGCAGCCGTCGACGCCGCCGGAGGCGTCCTCGCCTCAGCCGTCGACCTCGGAGGCGCCCGATCCCGAGCCGTCGGCGACGGGGGGGACCGATCCGTGGCCGTCGACGCTCGGGTGGTCCGGTCTCCCGCTGCCCAAGGCCGGGGCGGGCGGCGACATCGGGCGGGCGGCCGTACCGGCACCCCCGGCCGCGGGCGACCCCACCTCCACCAGCGAACTGCCGGCCGTGCCGGCGGATCCGGCGACCGCGACGACGCTGTACGAGTCCCGGGTCGCCCCGCCCCCGCGCCGCCGCCGCGCGGCCGCCGGGAGCAGGGGCAGGGCCGGGCGCGGGAACACGGTGGTCTGGCTGCTGGGCGGGCTCTGCCTGCTGGGCATGGTCGTCGGCGTCACGCTGGCCGCCGGGATCGTCGACATCCAGCCGATCGCGGCCGGCGACGACACCCCGCCGCCGCCGCGGCCGGCGGCCACCACACCGGTGACCGCGGTCCCGACCCGGGCCGGCACGGACCGGTCCGCGGCCCGGCCGACGCCGTCCGCCACCACCCGCACCCCGAGCCCCACCGCCTCGCCGAGCCGGGACACCGCCGTCCCGCCGCGCCGCGACGCCGACCGCACGGGCGCGCTGCGCTCGGTGGCCACCCAGCTCTGCGCCCGCGCCGGCCAGAGCCAGCTCGGCCAGCCGCTGGTCCTGCAGAACCGGTGCGACGACGGCGGCGAGCAGTGGCGGCTGACCCAGAGCGACGGCGAGTTCTCGATCGTCCACGAGCGCAGCGCCCGCTGCCTGGCGACCCGTGCCGGAGCCGCCTCGGTGACGCTGGTCCGGTGCGGGCAGGACGACGCCCAGCGCTGGCGGCTCGGGATCGACGGCACCATTTTCGCGATGGCCAACGTGGCCACGGACCAGTGCCTCGACGTACCGGCGGGCGCCGCGATCGACGGGCTGGTGCTGGTCCAGGTGGCCTGCAACAGCACGGCGGCGCAGAGCTGGCAGCTCGTCGGCGCCTGAGCCGGGCTGTCGGGGCGGCGCGGCCTGGATGGCCGGCGGGTGGGGCGTACGCGTCCGCCCACACCCGCCGGCCAAGGCGCCGTCGGACTCGCCCGTAACCGCCACCACCCGGCGGTCAGGCGCCCGACGGCCGTCTGTGGGGCCGTGCGTTGCCGACCGGACCCATCGGAGCCGGCCGCCCCCGGCTGAGCCAATTCCCCAACGACCACCGGGTGGCCGACGCGCAATCCGGCACCCGGCCGCTGCGCGCCCGCCGGGAGCCCGGCCCGCCGGACCGGCCGGGTCGCTACGCGGGTGCGAGGGGGTAGCCGCCGCCCCAGCGGTCGGCGTGCAGGGCCGCGGCCAGCGGGCGGCGCCGGCGCCAGCCGTGCCGCTCCAGGTCCGGCGCCCCGGCCAGGGCGCTCACCGGCCCCAGGCAGAGCCAGGACACCGGGCGGACCCCGGCCGGGATGCCGAGCAGGTCGCGCAGGTACCCCTCGCGGTAGAACGACACCCACCCGACGCCCAGGCCCTCGGCGGTGGCCGCGAGCCAGAGGTTCTGGATCGCCAGGCAGACCGAGTACAGCCCGGTGTCGGCGATCGCGTGCCGCCCGAGCACGGCCGGCGCCCCGCGCGCGGGGTCGTAGGTGACCACGACGGAGAGCGTGGACTCGCGGATGCCGTCGATCTTGATCCGGCCGAACCGCTCGGCGTCGGCGCCGGTCAGCGTCGCCGCGAACACCTCCCGCTCGGCGCTCACGTGCCGGTGGAAGTCGGCCCGGATCCCGGCGTCGCGGACGACGACGAAGTCCCACGGCTGGGTGAGGCCGACGCTGGGCGCGGCGTGCGCGGCGCCGAGCACCCGGCCGAGCACCTCGTCGGACACCGGCGCGCCGGTGAACTCGCGCCGCACGTCCCGGCGCCGGTGCAGTACGTCGTAGAAGTCGCCCATCGACCCGCCTCTCATCGAGCCGGGCCACTATACGGACCCCGGCCCGACGCACCGCGCAGGAGAGCCCGGCGGCCACCGGGGGGTGGACCGCCGGGCTCTCCCGGCCGTGCGCTTTCTACTGGTGCACCGGGCCGTCGATCAGCCCTGGACCGCCAGCTTGTAGATCGCGGTGATCTGCGCGTTGACCGCGTGGCCCAGGATCACGTCATCGATGTTCTTCATCGTGTCGCACGCCTGGTGGTAGCACGGGTCCCGCGGGGCGTTGGCCTTCTTGCCCCACTTCTGCGCCTGCGCGGCGGTCAGCTTGGCGCTGGCGCCGGCCGCGACGCCGCTGGCCGGCACACCGCCCCGGGTGAACGAGGCGTCGTCCGAGCGGTTGGCACCCTCGGTGTTCTCCTCGGTCTGGATGTTCTTGCTGTCGTAGTACGCCTTGAGCGCCTTCGCGGCCTCAGTGTTGATGTTGTTGATGAAGTAGCCGCCGTTGACCGAGGCCACCATGTCGAAGTTCAGGTAGGCCTTGATCTTCGACTTGCTGGCGCCGAGCTGGTTCACGTAGAACTTCGAGCCGTTCAGGCCCTGCTCCTCGTCGGCCCACCAGCCGAAGCGGAGGTGCTTGGCCATGGCGGGCTTGTTCGCCGCCACCGTCAGCGCGGTCTCCAGGATGGAGGCCGAGCCCGAGCCGTTGTCGTTGATGCCCGGACCCGCCGACACGCTGTCGAGGTGGGCGCCCAGCATCAGGACCTCGTTCTCGTTGCCGCCCGGCCAGTCGGCGATGATGTTCGAGCCGCCGGTGCAGCCCGAGGTGCAGGGCTGGATGACGACGTTGTAGCCGGCGGCCTTGAGCTTGTCGGCCACGTAGTTCATCGAGGCGACGTAGCCCGGCTTGCCGGAGCGGCGGGTGCCGCCGTTCTGGTCGGCGAAGCCCTGGAAGGCCTGCAGGTGCGCCTTCACCTTGGCGGGGTCGACGGTCGGGATGTCCCCGACGCCGCCGGAGTTGCCCGGGGTGGCGCCGCAGGAGTCGCTGCCCTTGACCGTGACCGCGTCCCAGGCCGCCTGGGTGGCCTTGCACTCGGCGCCGCCCGGGAACAGCTCCTTGGCCGCCGCGACGGTCGCCGCGCGGGCCTTGGCGTGGCTCCAGCCGGAGGTCTTGCGCATCAGGCCGGCCATGAAGATCTTGCCGGCCTTCTGGATGCCGATACCGGTGAGCGTCGAGTTGTTGCAGGTCGGGCTCTTGGGCTGGCCGTTGGTCGGGCTGGAGCCCTCGGCGAGCAGGTAGAACCAGTGGTTCTGCGGGCCCGCGCCCTTGTGGACCTCGGGGGCGTTGCCGGTCCAGCAGTTCGGGTCGCCGACCTTCGACGGCTCGTACATGTAGCGGATCGGGCCCTTGCCGACCAGGTCCGGCAGCTCGCCGACCTCGTAGTCCGGCTTGTCGCCGGCGTGGTTGGCGAAGTGCTCGGTCAGCGCGCCGAAGATGTCACCGGTCGACTCGTTCAGGCCGCCGGACTCGTTGCCGCTGCCCGAACCGCCCGGGGTGTTCTGGAAGATGCCGTGGCCGTACTCGTGGCCGACGACGTCCATGTTGGTGAGCTGGCGCTTGTTGTCCTGCGAGTGGCCGAAGTTGGTGAACTGGCCGTTCCAGAACGCGTTGACCTGCGACAGGCCGACCCGCGCCGGGAATCCGCGGCCGCTGCCGTTGATGCCGTCGCGCCCCAGCCACTCCTTGAGCATGTCCCACTCTTTGGCCGCCGCGAACATCGCGTCGGAGCAGCCCGAGGGGCCGTCCATGCCGCCGCCGTTGCCGAAGTTGCCGCCGCTGATCGAGAACGGCTGGCCGCCCTGACCGCCGCAGGCCAGGCCGCTGCGCTTGGAGTCGGTGACCGAGCTGGACATGCCCGCGTGGTCCTGCTTGCCGTAGTAGGCGCCGGTGCCGGTGGCCTCCCGGACCTCGTCCCAGCTCTTGTCCTTGAGGACCCGGCCGGACCTGGCGTCCACGAGGACGTGCAGGCGGGACGGGGCGCCCGCGGCGGTGGTGCCCTCGACCAGCACCTCGTAGGCCAGCCGGCCGGCGCCGTCGGCGAGGACGACCAGCTCGGCCTTGCCGGCCGCGTCGACCTTGGCGAGCTGGCGCCGGGCGGTGCCGACGGCCGCGGCGGCGGAGACACCGGCGCGCGTCGAGCGGACCGACAGCTCCGACTTCTGCGCGACCCAGGTGCTCAGCACCTCGCCCTTGCTGTTGGTGACGATGACCGAGTCGCCGCCGAGCACGCGCAGGCCCTTGTGGGTCCGCTCGTAGGCGACGTACTGGAGCTCGGCGCCCGGCAGTACGGACTGCTGCGCGAAGACATCGTCGTCCGACTTGAAGAACGTGTCGGGGTCATTCGAGATGAGCTGGTCCGCCGCGGAGGCGGCCACCAGCGCGGGCGGCGGGGACGTGGGTGCAGCGACGCCGAGGGTGTCGGCGTAGCCGGCTTGGGCGGTGAGGGCGACGGCGCCAGTAACGGCGACAGCCGCTCCGGCAGCCCACGCGACCTTGCGCTTCACGGGCGCTCCTTCGTGGGGGTGGAGTTCCCACCGGAGGGCCGGGGCGCCACCGAGGTGGTCGTCCCGCTCCGATGGGCGACAGCGGATCCGCGCTGCGTGCCGGGCGCCGGGGCGCCCCGCCGTTCCGGCGCGGAATTGGGGTACTGCCGCCGGTCGCCGCGGGCCGGCCGCCTCCGCGATGTGAGGCAACCAACACTCGGTGGCCGAGTAACTCGGAGTAAAGGCGATCGCTAACCGGGAGTCAACCCTGTCGATAGAGAAAGTTGCCGATGCAGCAATGCTCCGCCGCAGGCCCTACCCGCCGTGCCGGACCGCGAACTGTGTGCGACCTGCATCACACCTCAGACGGCCCGCAACCTGGGCACACTCGTCGAAGCGGTCAGAAGATCATCGATGCACCGTCCTGCCCGGTCCGGCGAGCCGCATCGGGTACGCGCGGCGGCTGATCCGGTCCGAACGGCCCCCCTCGCCCGCGGGGCGAATGCCCCGTCGCGCGACGATCGGGATCCCCCGCCGACGCCAGGTGATCGCGGCGGATGTCCGGGTGCCGGGGTCAGTCCCCGTCGCCGCGGGCGTCGAGGACGGCGACCCTGCGCGGGCCCGCGGTGCGCCGGTAGCTGGCGTCGAGCAGCTCGCCGACCTCGTCCCAGTCGGTGTCCGCGGTCAGGTCCAGGCCGATCCAGCCGTACGCGCCCAGGTACGCGGGCACGTAGCAGCGCTCGTCCGCCAGCAGGACCGCGCGCTCCCCGGGCTCGACCAGGACGAGCACCGACTGCTCGTGCTGCCGGTAGGTCCCGTCGACCTTCACCGACCCGCCGTAGTAGGCGAACACCTTCGTCGTGAAGAAGGCCGGATGCCCGTGCGAGATCTTCTCCGCCGCGCCGGGGAAGCCGTGCGCGAGCGCGCGGACGCGGGCCAGCAGCGGGTCCGCGTCATCGAACATGAGGGGATGCGCCATGCCCGAGGATAAGCACAGGGCTGCCGTCGGAAGGCCATAGGAGAGTCGGGCGAGCCTGAACCGCTTCGCGCGCCTTGGTCACGATGTGGCCCAGTGGATCTCGACAGACCCCTGACCGGGTAAAAGTGGAGCTGAGGGGATTTGAACCCCTGACCCCCTCGATGCGAACGAGGTGCGCTACCGGTCTGCGCCACAGCCCCTGGAACGACGAAATCGTAACAGGCGCCGCCCCCGCCCTCCGGCACCACCCCTCGGTGGCTCAGCCGAGCCGCCCGCCGGCCCGGCGCGCCTCGTACGCCTGCCCCCGCACCCCGCTGCGGTGCGGCGGCGGCCGGTACGACACCGTCTCCCCCACCGCGGCCGGCAGCTCCGGCGCCGCCACGCCCAGGGCGCTGCGCCGCATCGCCTCGCGGCGGGCCGCGGCGCGCTTGGCCGCCGCCCGGCGCTCGGCCGCCCGGCGCTCCTGCTCCTCGCGGACCTCCGCCTGGCGGGCGGCCAGCCACGCGGCCTCGCGCGCCGCGGCCCGGCGGCGGCGGCGCTCGCGCAGCGCGCGGTTGCGCAGGTGGGCCAGGTACACGCCCAGCAGCGCGCCGGTGGCGCCGAGGCCGACCCAGAAGCCGGGGCCGACCGTGGCCACGCCGACGGCCTCCACGATGTTGAGGCCGACCAGGACGGCCAGGACGCGGCGGCGCCGGTACATCGCGCGGTCGCCCGGCGGGGGCCGGTGGCGGGTGCGGCGGCGGGCCGGGAGTGCGCGCAGGCGGGCGAGCAGGCGCAGACCGGTACGGGTGGCGCCGGACCCCCCGCCCGGGTGACCTGCCGTCACCGCCAGCCACCGCGGCGGGTTGATCGGGAGGCGGCCGGGCACAGTGCGCCGACGGCGGTGGCGGTCCAGCACCCGCGCCGTCGACAGCGCCCGCTCCGCGACCAGCCGCTCGGTGGCGTCGTACCGGCGGACCAGGGCCGGGGCGAGCGCGAGCAGGCCGGCCGCGGTGAGGACGGCGAGGAGCACCGAGGTCGGCACCCTCACCCCTTCCGTTCGACCCGTATCGTCCACCGGCGCCCGGCCGCGGGAGGCGGCGACGGCGCGTCGGCGAATCACCCGTCAGGTGCGAGGCTACGGCCGGCCGCCGGTGCCCGCCCGGCGCCACGCGGTGGTCGCCGTGATCATTTGATCTCGGCGGGACCCGGTCCGGTGTCCGCCCGGTCGCGGGTCCGGCGCCAGCGGGCGAGCAGTCCGCCCTCGTCGTGCAGGTCCTCGGTGGTGAGGGCGTAGCCGACGTGGTCGCGCCACGCGCCGTCGATGTGCAGGTACCGCGGGTGGTGCGCCTCCTCGCGGAAACCCAGCTTCTCCACCACGCGGCGGCTGGCGGTGTTCTCGGGGCGGATGTTGACCTCGACGCGGTGCAGGCCGCCCGGGCCGAAGGCGTGGTCGACGGCGAGCGCCAGCGCGGTCGGCATGACGCCGCGCCCGGCGACCCGGTGGTCGACCCAGTACCCGGCGAACGTGGAGCAGAACGCCCGCCGGACGATGTTGCCGAGGTTGAGGTGCCCGACGAGGCGCTCGCCGCCGTCCTCGCGGAGGCAGACGGCGAAGGTCATGGCGTCGCCCCGCAGGCCGGCCCGGCGCTGCGCGGTGTGGACGAGGCGGAAGCCGGCGGCCGAGTTGGCGTCCGCCCAGGAGCGGGGCGGGGTGGGCTCCCACGGGGTGAGCCACTGCTCGTTGCGGCGGCGCAGCGCGACCCAGGCGTCGGCGTCGGCGCGCTGGTAGGGGCGCAGCAGCACCCCGTCGGCGCCCAGCACGGCGGGCCAGCCGGGAACCGGGCGCCGACGCACCATCATCATGCTCCACCCACCGCCGGTCAGGTCACCGGCGGCGGTTGAGCAGGAGCACGTCCACGGTGGAGCCCGCGGTGGCGCTGGTGACCCGCTCGCCGAGGACGAGCAGCCCGTTGGCCTCGGCCAGGCCGGCCAGCGTGTACGGGCCGCCGGCCAGGGGCTGCACGGTGTACCCGCCGCCGCGGCGTTCGGCGACGTGCGCGGGCCGGAACTCGCGCAGGCCGGGCGGCGAGGACAGGGTGTCGAGCAGGTGGGCGCGGACGCTGGGCCGGAACACGGGCTCGGCGCCGCCGAGGAGCTGGATCGCGGGGCGGGCGAGGACCTCGAAGCCCACCAGCGCGGTGCCGGGGTCGCCGGGCAGGCAGATGACCGGTACCTCCTCGGCGCCGACGGTGCCGAAGCCCAGGGCGGTGCCGGGGAACAGCGCGACGTCGGTGAACGAGACGTCGCCGCGGTTGCCCTCCCACCGGGAGAGGATCCGGCGGACCATGTCGCCGGGGCCGGTACCGGTGCCGCCGGTGGTGACGATCAGGTCGGAGCGCAGGGTCTGGTCCTCCAGCAGGCCGCGCAGGGCCTCGGGGTCGTCGTCGCAGATGCCGACCCGGTACGCCATGGCGCCGGCCTCGACAGCGGCGGCGGCCAGGGCGTGGGAGCTGGCGTCGACGACCTGGCCGGGCTGGCTGACCCGGCCGACGTCGACGAGTTCGTCCCCGGTGGCGATGATGACCACCCGGGGGCTGGGGCGGACGACGACGTGGCCGAGGCCGGTGGCGGCGAGGACGGCGACGAGCGCCGAGTTGACCTCGGTACCGGCCCGCGCGAGCCTGGTCCCGGCGGCGAACTCCTCCCCCGCGCGGCGGATGCCGTGGCCGCGTTTGGGGATCTGCCGGATCTCGACGGCGGCCATGCCCTGGTCGGTCCAGCCGGCGGGGACGACGACGTCGGCGCCGTGCGGCAGCGGCGCGCCCGCGGCGACGGAGAAGCAGGTGCCGGGCGTGAGCCGGACGGGCCGCCAGCTTGCGGCGCCGATGTCGCCGACGACGTTGAGCCGCACCCGCTGCGGGCCGCTGAGGTCCTCCAGCCGGGCGGCGTACCCGTCGATGGCGGCGTGGTCGAACGCCGGGTAGTCGTGCGGGGCGAGGACGTCCTCGGCGAGCACGTTGCCGTACGCCTGGGTGAGGTCGAGGTCCAGGGGCGGCAGGGGGCGCAGTTGGCGCAGCACGCTGCCGAGGTAGTCGGCGAGCGGGGTCGGCTCGGTGGCGGCGAGCGCGGGCTCGGCCGTCGACGTCATCCGGTGGTCCCCGCGTCGCGGGCCAGGAAGTCGCCCAGCCAGGCGCGGAACTCGCCGCCGAGGTCGGGGTGCTGGCAGGCCAGGTCGACCACCGTCTGGAGGTACCCCAGCGGCAGTCCGGTGTCGTACCGCCGGCCGCGGTAGACGATCCCGTGCACCGGTGCCCCTTCCGCCAGCATCAACGCCATCGCGTCCGTCAGTTGAATTTCACCACCGCTGCCGGGCTTGGTGCGGCGGATTGCGTCGAAAATTCCGGCAGGAAGCACATAACGCCCGACGACGGCCAGGTTGCTCGGCGCCTCCTCGGGGTGCGGTTTCTCCACCAGACCGGTCACCCGGACCACCTCGCGGCCCTCGGCCAGCCCCGCCTCGGGCTCGGTGACCGACGCGATGCCGTACCGGTCGGTCTCCTCCTGCGGCACCTCGATGAAGGCCAGCACTATCCCCCCGGTGCGGGCCTGGATCTGGAGCATGTCGGGCAGCAGCGGGTCGTCCTTGGCGACGAACTCGTCGCCGAGCAGGACGGCGAACGGCGCGTCGCCGATGTGCGACTCGGCGCAGGCCACGGCGTGGCCCAGGCCCAGCGGCTCGGCCTGGCGGCAGGTGAAGATGTCGGCGATCTCGCTGGTCGCGCGGACGGCGTCGAGCCGGGCGGTGTCGCCCTTGTCGGCGAGCCGCGACTCCAGGTACGGCTGGCGGTCGAAGTGCTCCACCATCGAGGTCTTGCCGCGGCCGGTGACCAGCAGGACGTTGGCGAGGCCGGCCGCCGCGGCCTCCTCCACGATGTACTGGAGGACCGGCCGGTCGACGACCGGCAGCAGCTCCTTGGGCACGGCCTTGGTCGTCGGCAGGAACCGCGTCGCCATCCCCGCGGCCGGGATGACGGCCTTGACCGCCGGCCGCCCGGCGGCGGCGGGTGCGCCGGCGGTTTCCGTTGCGCTGACGTCCGTGCTGTGCTCCGACATGCCCCGAGACTATCGGCCGGGCGGCGGCGTCGCCGGGTGTGGCTCGCCCGGCGCGCCGCGCCCGCCGGCGGCGGCCGCGGCCGGCTCCTCGCCCGCGGGGCGCCGCGGCCGGGCCGGCACGGCCGGGCGGGCGGCCCCGGCCAGGCGGTACGTGTCGCGCCCGCCGGACTTGGCGGCGTACAGGGCGCGGTCGGCGACGTCCAGCAGTTCGCCGGTGGACGCGGCGTGCGCGGGGAACACGGCGATGCCGACGGAGGTGGTCACCGGGATCCGGACCGCGCTGCCCGGGGTCCGGCCGGCGACGGTGACGGGGGTGTCGCGGATGAGCGCGCCGAGGCGCTGGGCGACGACCTCGCCGCCGGCCCGGTCCGTCTCGGGGAGCAGGACGACGAACTCCTCGCCGCCCTGCCGGAACACCGCGTCCACCTCGCGCACGCCGAGCCGCAGCCGCCGGGCGAACTCCACCAGCACCGCGTCGCCGGCCCGGTGCCCGTACGTGTCGTTGATCCGCTTGAACCGGTCGATGTCCAGCGCCAGCGCCGTCAGCGTGCGGTCGAAGCGGGTGGCGCGCTCGACCTCGCGGTGCGCGGCCTCCTGGAGGTACCGGTAGTTCCACAGGCCGGTCAGCGGGTCGGTCAGGGAGAGCCGGTGCGCCTCCTCGTGGGCCCGGACGTTGTCGACGGCGACGGCGGCCTGGCCGGCGAACGTGCGCAGGGTGCTCAGGTCGGCGTCGTCGAACTCCTCCGCGCCGAGCCGGTCGTACACCGCGAGCAGGCCGGCGGTGCGCCGGGCCGGGGCCGCGCCGGCCGCCTCGTCGCCGACGGTGGCGCGCAGGGCGAACGGTACGGCGACGTAGCTGCGGCAGCGCGGCTCGGTCGGCGACAGCGCCGGCACCCCGCCGGCCACCCGGCCGCGGCGGGGGACGCCGGTGGCGGCGACGACGCCCAGCACCCCGGCCCCGGGGCTGACCCGCAGCCCGGCGACGCCGTCGGCGACGGCCTCGGGCAGCCGGGTGGCCAGGCCCTCGCCGCACTTGCCGAGCAGGGTGTCCCCGTCGTCGGCGAGCAGCACCACGCCGGCCTGCGCGCTGGTCGCGGCCATCGCCGTCTGGAGGATCACGCGCAGGATCCGGTCCAGGTCGTGGGTGCTGGACAGGGTGTCGCCGAGGATCTCCAGGTGGCCCCGGAGCTGGTCGCGGCTGGCGGTGAGGGCCTGGACGTACGCCTGGGTCTCGCGGGTCATCCGGTTGAAGGTGGCGGCGAGCCGGCCGACCTCGTCGGAGCCGCCGGCCGGCACCCGGGCGGCGAGGTCGCCGTCGGCGAACCGGTCGGCCGCGGCCGCGAGGGTCGCCAGCGGGCGGGTGGTGTTGCGGGCGAGCCAGGCGGCGAGCGCGACGGCCAGGCCGGCGGTCAGGACGACGACGCCGACCAGGGCCGCGTAGGTGCCGGCGGGGCTGGCCCGCGGGACCGACAGGAGCAGGTGCAGCGGCTGGCCGTCGCCCGGCCCGACCCGCCGGACGTACCGCTGCCCGTCGGCGGTGGACGCGTCGCGGTCGCCGGTGTACCGCTCCCCCGCCGCCAGGACGCCGCGGCGGGCGCCGGTCGGTTCGGTGCTGTGCCCGGCCCCCGCACCCCCGGCGGCGTCGAGGCGGAGCTGGGTGACGGCGGCGCCGCTGGCCGCGGCCAGCCGGGCGACGAAGTCCCGGTCGACCGCCGCGGCGACGGTGACCGTGCCGAGGGCGGCGCCGCTGTGGGCCCGCAGCTCGACCTGCGCGGCCAGCGCGGCGTACCCGCCGGACACGGCCGCCCCGGCGGCCGGCTCGCCGTCGCTGCCGGCGCAGGCGACCCACGGCTGGGCGGGCGGCTGCGGGGTACTGAGGGTGACCAGACCGGTGGCGTCGTTGACCTGTACGGCGCTGCCCAGGCCGGCCCCGAGCACCTGCTCGGCGGCGGCGGCGCGGGAGTCGGCGTCGGGGACGATGGCGACGGCGCTGGCGGCGGCGTAGAGCTGGCGGCACATGGCGCGCACCGAGGTCACGACTGCGCCGGTGGCCCGGTCGAGCTGCTCGGTGCCGCGCTGGCTGGCGACCGCCCCGACCGTCGCGGCGGCGACCAGCGCGCCGAGCAGCACGGGGCCGAGCACGACCGCGAGGAACGCCGTGGTCAACCGCGTTCGCAGGCTCATGGCCCAGACCTCCGCAGGAGCGACGGCGGGGCCGACCCGGTCCGGCCGCGTCGCCGTAGGCTGCGCCCGTCGGGATCCGGGCGCGACCCGCCCGCCACGGCAGCGTGGTCAGGGGGCGGCCGGGGGAGGTCCGCCCGTGGGTCGGCAGTGATGCTTGCACAGAGGACGGCATCTGGCCGTCTTCGGACAGGAGTGTTCCGTGTCTGACTTTTCAGATAAACCGGATTTAACGGCGAAGGTTACGCTTCGTACGTCACTGCTGGCGCGCCGCCGCGCGTTGTCCCCCGGCGCGCGGGCGGCGGCCGACGCCGCGGTCGGCCGGCACCTCGCCGCCCTGCTGTCCGCCCGCCGGCCCGCGTGTGTCGCCGCGTACGCCCCGCTGGGCGGCGAGCCCGGCGGCCCGGGCCTGCTCGACGCGGTCCGGGCGGCGCTGCCGGGCGCGACGGTGCTGCTGCCCGTCCTGCTGCCGGACCTCGATCTGGACTGGGCAGCCTGGGACGGGCACCCGCTGTCCGCCGCGGCCCGCGGACTGCGCGAGCCCGCCGGTACCCGCCTCGGGCCGGCCGGCATCCGCGCCGCCGCGCTGGTCGTCGTCCCCGCGCTGGCGGTCGACCGGCACGGGTACCGGCTCGGCCGCGGCGGCGGCTCGTACGACCGGGCACTCGCGCGGGTGACCGCCCCGACCGTCGCGCTGCTGCACGACGGCGAGCTGCGCGCGCGCCTCCCGCGCGAGCCGCACGACCGGCCCGTCACCGCGGCGATCACCCCGTCGGACGGCGTGACCCGGCTGGACGGAAGCCGCGCCGATGGCGCACTATTGGCACTCGACGACGAGGAGTGCCAGGACGGGCGGTGAACCGGCCCGTCCCGGTGGGCGCCGGACGCCCGCGGAACACGGAGGAATCGTGCCCACCTACCAGTACGCCTGCACCGCGTGCGGCCACCAGTTCGAGGCGGTCCAGTCCTTCAGCGACGCGGCGCTGACGCAGTGCCCGGAGTGCGCCGGAAAACTGCGCAAGCTGTTCTCGGCGGTGGGCGTGGTCTTCAAGGGCTCCGGCTTCTACCGCAACGACGCGCGGGCGGGCACGGGGTCGAAGGCGAAGCCCGAGGGCGGCAAGTCCGAGGGCGGCAAGTCCGAGGGGGCCAAGCCCGCGGACAAGCCGGCCAAGTCCGGTGACGGCGCCACCTCGAAGGCCGGCACGTCCTCCGGCGCCGCCAGCTCCGGCACGGCCGGCTCCGGCGCCGCGAAGACCGCGAAGTCCTGACCCGGGCGACCTGACCCCGTGCACTACGGCGGCGTCTGATCGGGCGACTGCCGCCCGGTGGGGCCGGATCCGCCTGCGGCTAGTCCCAGTGCGGGGGGCGCTCGGCGAGCAGCCAGGCGTCGTCGCCGCGGTGGAAGTCGCCCCAGCCGCGGTCGGTGTCGTCGCCGGTCTGCTCGGGCAGCAGCGGCAGGTCGTCGTCGACCAGGTCGACGACCCGGTCGGCATCGCCACCCGCGTCGAGACCGCCGCCCTGGACACCGGCCGCATCCGTGTACTCCACGGGCGTCAGCGTACCGGCGCGCGTCACCGGGGCACATGCCCCGATGGGCGCAGCCGCGCCGCCCCTGATGGGCGCAACAGCACCGCCCCCGGTGGGCGGGCCACGCCGCCCCGGACGGGTGCGGCCGCGCCGCTCAGCCCGCCCCGCCCCAGACCGCCTCGGCCCCGGAGTGGCCGGCGCGGACGAAGAAGTACAGCGACGTTGCCGCCAGGACCACCACCAGCGCGGTGCCCACGTGGGCGAGCCAGCGCGGCGGCCCGCCCTGCGGCGCCGCCGCCCACCGGCGGTGCAGGAGGAGCAGGCCCGCGACGATGAGCGCCAGCAGCACGCTGGACCACAGCGAGAGGACGCCGAACTGCTGGTGGTCCAGCATCCGGTCGCGGGCCGGCCCGGCCGGCAGCCGGGACAGGAACGCGTTGCCCGACAGCACCGCGGTCAGCGCCGTCACCGGCGAGCCCACCGCGAGCAGCGCCACCAGCCAACCCAGGTGGGCGCGGAACCGCGGGAGCACCGCATAACCGATCGCCGCCAGGCAGAACAGCGGCCCGAAGACGACCGCCGCGTGCACCATCAGCGGGTGCGCCGGAATGCCGAGGACCTCGTCGAACACGGCCGCCTCCTGCCTCAGGCGGGCTGCTCGCGCAGGACCCGCTCCACCGCCTCCCAGGGCTCGCCCCCCGGCGTCGCCGCGCCGGCCGGACAGTGCCGACGGTAGTCACACCAGCGGCAGAGCGTGCCCGGAGTGGCCGGAAAAGCCTCGTCCGGGTCGGTCCCGCCGCCGACGGCGCGCTCGGCCGCCACGATGTCGGCCGCCGTCTCCTCCGCGCGGCGCACGTGCCGGGCCAGGGACTCGTCGGTGTGGGTGTGCGCGGCGACGGTACCGGTCGGCAGGTGGTGCAGCTCGACCCGGGTGCACGGCCGGCGCAGCGTGCGGCGGGCGGCGACGGCGTACAGGGCCAGCGCCGTCGAGCCGCGCGCGTCGTCGGCGTCCAGGCCGGTCCGGCCCGTCTTGTAGTCGACGACCACCAGTTCGGGGCCGTCGGGGCCGGCCCGCTCGTCGATGCGGTCGGCGCGGCCCTGCACGCTGAGGGTGGCCGTGGTCGTCGCCACGGTGCGCTCGACGCCGACGGGGTCCTGCGCCGGGTCCAGGCCCGCCGCGTACCCCTCCAGCCAGCCGAGCGCCATCCGGTAGGCGGCCCGCTCCTGGGCGGCGTCCCGGTAGCCCTCGGTCACCCAGCCGGCCTTGAGGAGCGCGGCCATGGCCTCGGGCGCCCGCCGGCCCGGCGGCACGTCGTACCACGCGCGCAGTGCCAGGTGGACACTGGCGCCCAGCGACGTGTGCGCCCACGGCGGACCCTTCGCCGGCCGCGGCCGGTCCACGTAGGTGAACCGGTACCGGCGCGGGCAGTCGGTGTAGGCGCCCAGCTTGCTGGGCGTGCAGACGAACAGCTTCTCCGGCATCCCGCCGAACCCGAGCTGCTCGCCGGCGTCGGCCCGCGGCCGCGGCGCCGGTCGGGCCGCGCTCCGGGGCCGCTGCCCGCCTCCGGCGGCGCGGTAGGGCGGGCGGCGCGGGTACGGGTCGCGGGGGGAGGATTCAGGCACGCGTCCATCCTGACAGCCCGGTACGACGGACGGCGACCCCGCTCAGTGCGTCGCGTCGTACGCGCTGACGAACTCCATCACCGCGTCGGCGATCAACTGCACCGCGATCGCCGCCAGCAGCAGGCCGGCGATCCGGCTGAGCACCTCGATGCCGCCGGGGCGCAGCAGCTTGACGACCAGCGAGGAGTACCGCAGCACCAGCCAGACGGCGAGCATCGAGGCCACGATCGCCGCCCCGATGGCGACGTAGTCGGCGGCGCCGTCGGCCCGCTGGACGAACAGCATCGTCGCCACGATCGCGCCCGGCCCCGCGAGCAGCGGCGTGCCCAGCGGGACCAGCGCCACGCTGGAGGTCGCCTGCGCGGCGCTCTCGTCGGCCTTGCCGGTCAGCAGCTCCAGCGCGACCAGCACGAGCAGGAGCCCACCGGCGGCCTGGAGCGCCGGCAGGTCCACATGCAGGTAGTCGAGAATGGTCTGCCCGCCGACCGCGAACACCACGATGACGCCGAAGGCCAGCGCCACGGCCTGCCAGGCCGCCCGCCGCTGGTCGCGCAGCGTCAGGACCTTGGTCAGCGCCAGGAAGATCGGCACCATCCCGGGCGGGTCGATGATGACCATGAGAGTGACGAAAGCCTCGCCGAAGACCTTGAGGTCCATGGGGGTCAGGCGTCGTCCTCGTCGTCGCCCGCGCTGAGCCGCGCCTCGACCGCCGCCGGCTCGTACATCTCCTCGACCACCCGCAGGTACAGCTCGTTGGGGTTGGGCAGGTGGATGACCTCGCGCAGTGCCTGGTCCTGGCCTGCGGACTCCAGCACGAAGGTGCCGTAGTTGAGCAGCCGGCCCAGCGGCGACTGCTCGAACTTCATGTCCGTCACCCGGGCCAGCGGCATCATCGCCACCTTCCGGGTGACGATGCCGCTGACGACCATCACCCGTTTGTTGGTCAGGATGAACCGGTCGCAGAACCAGTCCGCGACCTCCCAGCCGACCCAGACCATCACGGCGAGCCAGGCCAGGAACAGCAGCGCGGTGGCGCCCTCGCCGGTGCTGTTGCCGGCCAACATGCCGGAGACGATGCCCAGGCCGACAGTCGCGCCCGCGGCGATCAACAGGGGCCGGGCCAGGTGGACGGGGTGCCGCTTCCACTCGCCGCGGTACCGCTCGGTCGGGAACAGGTACCGGCCGACCAGCGCCGAGGGCTCGTCGTCGAGGGGTACGACCCGCCGCGGGGCGACGGTGGGGCCGTCGGCGAGCCCGGCCAGCTCCTCGGGCGAGAACTGCGGCCGGACCGAGGCCCGGCTGCGGACGCTCGCCGTGCCGCGCACCGAGGACTCCTCGTGCCCGAACTCCGGGCCGAAGAACCAGGTGCTGTCGCCGCCGCGCCCGCCCTCGTCGCCGCCGTGCGGCCCGCGTGCCGGCTCGCCGGAGGGCTCCGGGCCGGGTGGCCGGGGTCCGCCCGGGCTGCCGCCGGGCGCGGTCAGCGGGTCGGTGCCGTCCGGGTGGTGGCCGCCGGTGTCCGCCGTCGGGTCGCCGCCGCGGGCGGGTTCAGGACGCCGCCCGCCTTCCCCCGGGTGCGGATCGCCGTCCGGGTTGGACGGCGGACCGTCCGAGGGGGTGGCCATGGCCGATCAGGCGACCAGGTTGGTGAAGAACTCGCCGAGCCCCTGGGCCACGTCGGCGATCCCGGCGCCGATCGCCCGGAAGACGTTGGCCGCGGACTCCGGCCGGAACGCGACGAAGAACAGCAGGAAGGCGAGCCCGCCCCAGGTGAGGACCTTTCTGACCATTGCGGTCCAACCCCTTCCGCGACTGGCTACGACCGGGCGGCTGACCCCGTCGTGCGCAGATCCCAACTCAGCCGTACCCGTACATCGATGGCGATGCACGTCACCAGCTCCCGGCGGTCCGCGACGGCCCGGAACGGTCTGCCCCAGACTGCCACATCTGTCGCGGGCGTGTGACGCGCGCCCACGGGTACCGGCCCGCCCTGCTGGTGCCTGTTCCGGTACACACCGGTCAACACTTACGAATCACCCAGTTAGTGTGCGCCCGGTGACAGTGAGCCTACCAACTGTGCGACCAGATGGGGCTTGATCAACATAATGAGTGACCCATGCCGCGTGCGCCCGTTTGCCCTTCCGCGATCAGCCGCGACCGTGTAGATAGGGCGACGGCGCGCCGAACACCAGCTCCGGCGGCGTCCACTCGGCCAGGTCCTGCAGGACGACGTTCTCGGCGAGCAGGTAGCCGGCGCTCGCCGGCCAGGCCACCGCGTACAGCCACATCCCCCGCGCCTCCCCGGCGTACGCGCTGCGGTCGGCGGGCGACTTGACCGACCACAGCGGGGCCGGGTGCCCGCCGGCCTTCACCTTGGCGTGCGGGACCTCGGCCATCACCTCGGACAGCGACGTCCCGGGGTCGGGTCCCGGGATGCCGGCGAACCGGGTGCCCAGGCCCAGGCCGGGCTCCTCGGCGACGAAGATGATGTCGGCCGGCCCGCCGCCCAGCGGCGTGGGGCCGCTGACGGCCACCGCCGCCGCGCGGGCGCCCGTGCGCTGGTCGCCCGCCCAGCCGACACCGGTGACCGTCCAGTGGGTGGGCAGGGGCCACAGGCACCACAGGGGCGTGCGCCCGCCGCCGCTGCGCACGGCGTGGCTCGCCGCCGCCACGACGTCGGTGTTGATGTGCTCGGCGACGTGCAGCGGGGCGACCGGCCCGCAGTCCTGACAACGCCACTCGCTGTGCATGAGGTCCGGCTCTCTCACCGACCCGCCGCACCGCGGGCAACTCACTGTCACGGCCACACAGCCACGGTGCGCCGCCCCGCCACCGCCGTCAAGCGGAACCGCGAGATTCCCGCGCCCCCCGCACGCCGCGCGGGGGCGCCCCGGCCGGGTCCCGAAGGCTCCTGCCGGGGCCCTCAGGCGGTCGGCGGGGCGGCGTGGGCGCGGATCCAGGCGTGCATCGCGATGCCGCTGGCGACACCCGCGTTGATCGACCGGGTCGAGCCGTACTGCGCGACGGAGTACAGCGCGTCGCAGGTGGCGCGGGCGGCATCGGACAGTCCCGGGCCCTCCTGCCCGAACAGCAGCACGCAGCGGCGGGGCAGGACCGCGGTCTCCAGCGGGCGGCTGCCCGGCAGGTTGTCCACCCCGACGACGGCGAGCCCCGCCCCCGTCGCCCAGGCGCGCAGCGCGGCCGGGTCGGGGTGGTGCCGCACGTGCTGGTACCGGTCGGTGACCATCGCGCCCCGGCGGTTCCAGCGGCGGCGGCCGACGATGTGTACCGCCGCCGCCAGGAACGCGTTCGCCGTGCGGACCACGGTCCCGATGTTGAGGTCGTGCTGCCAGTTCTCGATGGCGACGTGGAAGTCGTGCCGGCGGCTGTCGAGGTCGGCGACGATCGCCTCGTGCCGCCAGTACCGGTACCGGTCCACGACGTTGCGGCGGTCGCCGGCCGCCAGCAGCGCCGGGTCCAGCCGGGGGTCCGCCGGGGGCGGACCCGGCCACGGCCCGACGCCGACCCCGTCCGCCGGCGGCGGCTCGGCGGGCGCGTCGGGGACGGATTCCGGGGACGGCGTCATGGCAGGGAACCTAACGCGGCCACCCGGCGTCTATTTCAGCACCCGGCCACACAGAACGACGGCGGACACCGACAGGACGGTACGGCCGGCGGGCAGCGGACCAGCGACGGACACGGAGACTCACGCGCAGGACACGACGGACGCGGAAGAAGCAGGCGCAGCAACGACGGAAGGGAGACACGACGCGGGCAGCGGAACCCGACGGGCGCGAGGATCGTTCACGGAGACACTCCTCCTCCGCGAACCAGTGTCCACGCGACGCGGACGACGCCCGCAGGCGGAGACGCGCGCCGACAGAGTCGGGACGCAATGAGCGGCGGGGCCCTCCCCGGCACCCGCCGCCCACGCTCTGGTAGGGAAGATTCTGCCGCACGCAGCGACGTACGCCAATGCATGAGTTAGATATCCGACACACAGTTACCGAAACGTGAGCAAGGTTTCCCCCAGCCGTACCAACAGATAACGGAGAGTGACTCACCTCCGTCGATGGCTTCGCGCCCGACGGTTTCAGTGCCGGTCCGCCCCAGGCGGACCGGCACTGTCGCGCTCCGGGAGGGCGCACGCGGCTGTGCCGCCGGGCAGCCGGTGGCGATGCCGGGCGACCACCCGGTACACCGGCCAGGCCAGCCAGCGCACCGGCGCCGCCGCGAGCAGCGCGCCGACGTGCCGCCACCAGTTCGGCGCCGTGCGCAGGGCGTGCGCGATCGCCACCGGCCCCGCCGCCCGGCCGCCGTCGGTGCCGCACCACTGCGCCGCCGCGAGGCACTGGGCGCGGGTCAGGCCCCACGCCGCGAGGTCGAGCTGCTGCCAGGGCGCCATGCGGACCTGCGGCCGGACCTGGGCGCGGGCGAACTCCACGCAGCGGGTGCAGAATCCGCAGTCGCCGTCGTACACCAGCAGCGCGAGGTCGGGGGCCACGCCGCCATCCTCCTCCTGCCCGGGGGGCCGGCCAACGTGAGCCGCGCGACTGTGGCCCGCGCCCCGTCCGGCTAGGGGAATGGTCCGCGCCTCGGTACGGTTTCCCCACTTGTTGGACCACCTGGCCGATGGGAGATTCACATCATGGCGACCGTAGCGCTCACCACCGCGACGTTCGAGGAGACCACGCGCGGCGAGGGCATCGTCCTCGTGGACTTCTGGGCGAGCTGGTGCGGTCCCTGCCTGCGGTTCGCGCCGACCTACGAGAAGATGTCGGAGAAGCACCCCGACGTCACCTTCGGCAAGGTCGACACCGAGGCGCAGCCGGAGCTGGCGCAGCGGTTCAACATCAGCTCGATCCCCACGATCATGGCGATCCGGGACGGCGTGATGGTGTTCTCCCAGGCCGGTGCGCTGCCGGAGAAGGCGCTGGAGGATCTGGTCGGCCAGGTCCGCGCCCTCGACATGGACGCCGTGCGCGAGCGCATCGCCGCCAAGGACTGAGGGGTCACCGCCAAGGACTGAGGGGTCACCGCCGAGGACCGAAGGTCGCCGCCAGGGACCGAGGCCGGTCGCCGGCCGGACTCTGACCGTCCGGCGGTCGCCCCGGCGGCGCCCGATTGAGTACGGTCTGAGACGTGGCCCCGACCATGGCTCCTCCGCCCGGGCCGGACCGCCGCGGCCTCCTCGGGAGGCTGCTGGCGCCCCGCCCCGCCCCCGCGCTGACCGAGGCGCGGGCGATCGCCGTGCGCGCCGGCCAGCTCTGGGGCGCCGTCGCGGCGCTGGCGCTGGCCGCCGTCGCCTTCCGGCTGTGGGTCACGGTCCTCGTCCAGCCGTACGCCTGGACCCTGCCCGCCTGGCTGGCGCTGCCCGTGCTGACCCTGGCCACCGCCGCGGCCGCGGCGGCGCCGGTACTGCTGCTGGCCCGGTTGATCCGGGCGCAGTCGCCGCCGCGCGGGCTGCTCGCCGCGCCCGAGGTCCGGCCGCGCTGGTGGCTGCGGGGGCGGGGCTTCCCCGTCGCGCCGACGCCGTGGCTGGGCGTGCCGCTGCTGCTGTACCTGTCCTGGGCGACCGGCACCCTTCCCCTGACCATGCACGCGGACGGCCGTCTGGCGGCCGGCCCGGCGGCGCTGCTGGCGGGGTTGACCCTGGTGCAGCCGCCGCTGGCGGCCGTGGCCTGGTACGTGGCCCGCGGGCCGCAGCTCGCGCTGACGCCGCAGGGCGTCCTGCTCCGGGGGGCGCGCAGCGGCCCGCAGGGCCGGCTCGTGCCCTGGGCGGACGTCGACCTGTCCGGCGTGGCCGGCCCGCGGCGCCGGGCGCTGCCCCTGGCCCCGGGGGTCGAGGTGCCGCTGAGCTGGCTGTGGGTCGATCCGCTGTTCCTGGCCCGGGCGGTGCGCCACTACGCCGCGCACCCCGAGCACCGGGCCGCGATCGGTACGCCGCTGGAGCTGATCCGGCTGCGCGCCGCGCTGGCCGCCGCCGACGACCGGCCCGCGGCGCGGATCCCCCGGCAGCGGGAGGCGGCCGGGGAGCACGACCGGCTGGCGGGCTGAGCGGGCGGCCAGGCGGGCGGGGCTGCCCGGGACCGCCGGTACCGGCCCGGGGCGCCGCGGCGGGCCGTCAGCGGACACGGGCCGTCAGGCGGACACAGGCCGTCAGCGGAAGGCGGCCTCCGCGACGCTGTTGCCGCCGTCGACGACGAGCATCTGGCCGGTGATGTACGACGCCGCCGGGGTGCACAGGAACCCGATCGCCGCGGCCACCTCCTCGGGCTGGCCCGGGCGGCCCATCGGGGTGCCGAAGCCCTGCTTCAGCTCCACCAGGGTCGAGGCACTGGTGTGGATCGTGCCCGGGGCCACCGCGTTGACCGTGATGCCGTCGGCGACCAGCTCCATCGCCAGCGCCCGGGTGAGCCCGACGACGCCGGCCTTCGCCGCGGCGTAGCCGGCCTCCGCGGGCAGCGCGTTGATCGGCCCGGCCGTGGCGGAGAGGTTGACGATGCGTCCCCAGCCCTGCTCGGCCATGCCGGCGATGCAGACCCGGCTGACCAGGAAGGCCGTGCTGAGGTTACGGTCGATCTCGGCCTTCCACTCGTCGTACGTCAACTGCGCCACCGGGCGCAGCACCTCCGGGCTGGCCTTGCTCGCCAGGCCGGCGTTGTTCACCACGATCTCCACCGGGCCGAACTGGTCGGCGACCGCGTCGGCCAGGGCCCCCACCTCCGCCTCGTCGGTGAGGTCGGCGACGAAGCCGGTGACGCCGTCGCCCAGCTCGGCGGCCCGGTCGTGGATCCGCCGGGTGGTCGAGACGATGGCGACGGTGGCGCCCAGCGCCCGCAGGCGGTGCGCGGTCGCGTAGCCGATGCCCTCGGGGGAGCCGGCGCCGGTGACGAGCGCGACCCGGCCATCGAGCCGGTCGGGTGAGCGGCCGGCCGACCCGGTCTCGTCGTCGGCGGCGCCTGATACGTGGATACCCATGCGACGATCCTGCCCGCTGGCGCAGGGACCGGCAACGGCATCCGCTGTTCCTGCCCGGACGGGCGGTCCGCGACCCGGCCGCCTGCCCGGCCGCGCGCCCGGGGGCGCCCGCCCGGCCGCTTCGCGGGGCCCCGGCGAGCGGATAGGGTGGCCGTACTGACCTTGCGATCGGAGCACGCATGACGCAGCCGGAAAACTGGCCCGGGAACCCCGGGTCCGGGGGGCCGCCGCCCGCCGACCCGACCGCCAGCCCACCGGCCTACGGCGAGCCGTACCCGTACCCGCCGGCCACTCCCCCGCCGGCCGCCCCGTCGCCCGGGGAGCACCTGGGCCAGCAGCCGGCGCCCGGTCAGCCCTACTACCCGCCGGCCGGGCCGGCGGCCCCGTACGGCCCTTCCGGCTACGCGCAGTACGGGTACGGGTCGCAGTACCCCGGCTACGCGACGCCGATGCCGCACAACACCCTGGCCATCGCGGCCATCGTCGCGTCGGTCCTCGGCGTGTTCAGCCTCTGCGCGTACGGCGTCGGGGGCATCATCGGCGCCGTCGGCGCGGTCCTCGGCCACGTGGCGAAGCGGCAGATCAACGAGCGCGGCGAGAACGGCGCCGGGCTGGCCAAGGCGGCGATCATCATCGGCTGGATCACCACGGCCATCGCCGTGCTGTCGCTGGTCGTCATCATCGTGATCGGGGTGTACGTGGCGACCACCGACGGCGGCGGCGGCGCCGGGGACTCGGGCTCCTACGACGCGCTGGCGGCCCTGACCGGCTGAGCGCGGCGCCCGCCGGGCCGCCGTCGACACCTGCCGGGGCCGCTGACCCCGGGAGCGAAAGAGCACGAAGGACATGATTTCCTTTCGCGGCGTGTTCCCGCCCCGTTTCGGAGGTCGTGCCCTGTCATGTCCCGGTACCGTGCGGTCCTCTTCGACTTCTTCGGCACCCTGACCCAGGCGGTGCGGCGCGGTCCGGCGCACGGCCGGATCGCCCGGGACCTCGGGTGCGACCCCGCCCTGATGACGGCGGCGCTCGACGCGACGTTCCGCGAGCGGGCGCGGGGGGCGTACGGCGACGAGCTGTGCGCCCTGCGCGAGGTCTGCCGGCTGGCCGGCGGCGCACCCGGCGACGCCCGGCTCGCCGCCGCGCTGCCGGCCCGCCGGGCGGCGCTGGCCGCCGACCTGCGGCTGCGCCCCGACGCCGTGGCGACCCTCGCCGCGCTGCGGGGCCGCGGGCTGCGCACCGGAGTGGTCAGCGACTGCGGGTACGAGCTGCCGGTACTGCTGCCCGGGCTGCCCGTCGCGCCCCTGCTGGAGGCGACCGTCTACTCCGTCCACGTCGGCCGGTGCAAGCCGGACCCGGCGATGTACGCGGCCGCGTGCGCCTGGCTGCGGGTGCGCCCGGGCGAGTGCCTGTACGTCGGGGACGGGGGCGGCCGGGAGCTGACCGGGGCGGCGGCGTTCGGCATGACGGCCGTGCGGCTGGCCGCCCCGGACCTCGGCGGCCACCTGGTGTTCGAGCCGGACGACTTCGCCGGGCCGGCCGTCGGCGCGCTCAGCGAGGTACCGGCCCTGCTGGACCGCGCGCCCGCGGCGGCGCCCTAGCGCGCCGGCCGCTCCGGTGCGGCAGGATG
This sequence comes from Pilimelia terevasa, assembly GCF_014647915.1. Classification (GTDB taxonomy): domain Bacteria; phylum Actinomycetota; class Actinomycetes; order Mycobacteriales; family Micromonosporaceae; genus Pilimelia; species Pilimelia terevasa. The sequence goes on along the minus strand of NZ_BMQC01000007.1, from coordinate 144,013 downwards.
GACCGGTGACCGAACCCGCGCCGCCGCACCCGCTGGTCGCCGAGGCCTCCCGCCGGGCGGCCCTGGTATGGGTGGCCGCCGCGGGCCGCCCCGCCGCCGCGCTGTGGTGCCTGCCCCTCGCCGACGGCCTGTACGTCGTCACCGGCCCCGGCGAGCAGGACGCACCGGGGCTGGCCGGCGCGGCCACCGCCGAGGTGACGGCGCGCGGGGACCACGGCGGCCGGATCGCCACCTGGACCGCAGCCGTCGACCGGATCGCCCCCGACGGGCCGCGGTGGGCGGAGGCGGCCGCGGCGCTGGCCGCCAAGCGCCTCAACGGCGGCGGCCCGGCCGCGGACCTCGTCGCGCGCTGGGCCGCCGACGGGGTGGCGGTCCTGTGCCTCGCCCCGACGCCGGCCCCGCCGGCCGGCGGGGCGGACCTGCCGGCCGGCGCGCAGGCGGCGCCGCCGCGCGACACGCCCGCGACCCGGCCGGCCCGGCGGCCGTTCCGGCTGCACCGGGTCCGCCGCCCGCCCCGCGGCTGACCACGCGGCCGACCCGGTGGGGGTCGCCCTGACGATCGGGGCGCCGCTGGCGCCGCGTCAGCCGACGAACGGCGGTACCGCGATCGCGCCCGTGGCGATCGGGACGACGGCGCCGGCCACCGTCACCGTCGCGGCGGCGCCGTCGCGCGCCTCGACCGTGCAGTGCAACGTGGACGGCCGGTGCAGCTCCAGGCCCTGGCGCACGGTGTACGCGGACTCGCCGGTCGGCGGCAGCAGGCCGGTGGCCACCAGGTAGGCGCCCAGGCCGAGGGCCGCCGAGCCGGTGGCCGGGTCCTCCGGCACCCCCGAGCCGGGGCAGAAGACGCGCGAGTGGGCGGTGCGGGTGGCCGGGTCCCAGCCGAACACGCACAGCTCCGGCACCCCGTGCCGGGCCGCCGCGGCGGTGTCCAGCGCCGCGGCGGCGACCTGCGCGGGCGCGACGGCCAGGTACAGGAAGTCCAGGCCGCAGCCCGCCACCCGCGGCGCGGGCACCGGGTCGCCGCCGCCCGCCGCGCCCGGCAGCCCGACCACGGCGCGCGGCGGCGCCGGGTCCAGCGGCGCCCCCACCGCCGGGCGGCCGCCGGTGAGGCGGGCGCCGCGGCCGTCGCCCCCGATCCGCAGCGGCAGCAGGCCGGCGCCGCACTCCTGCACCACGGTGCCCTCGGTGTCCGGCTGCGCCCGCCCGAGGCGCACGGCCGTCACCGCGGCGCCGATGCTGGGGTGCCCGGCGAACGGCAGCTCGGCCTCGGGAGTGAAGATCCGCAGGCGGTACGCGGCGTCCCGGCTGCGCGCGGGCAGCAGGAACACCGTCTCCGACAGGTGGAACTCCCGGGCCAGGGCCTGCATCTGGTCGCCGGAGAGCCCGTCGGCGTCCAGCACGACGGCGAGCGGGTTGCCGGCGAACGGCCGGTCGGTGAACACGTCGACGACCTCGTACGGGAGGCGTCCGGGTGCGGTGAGGTTGGACATGGCCTTGCACGCTAGACGATCCGTGCGCGCACTAGGCTGATCGCGTGACCACCGCGACCAAGGTCTTCGTAGCGCGGCTCGCCGGGCTGACCGTCTTCGATCCCAACGGGGACCAGGTCGGCCGTGTCCGCGACGCGGTGGCCCGGCTCCGGATGGGCGGCCGGCCGCCCCAGGTGGTCGGTCTCGTCGCCGAGATCGCCATGCGCCGCCGCATCTTCCTGCCGATCGGCCGGATCACCTCGGTCGACGCCGACGCGGTCGTCCTCAACACCGGCACGCTGAACCTGCGCCGCTTCTCCAAGCGGCCCGACGAGCTGCTGGTCCTGGAGGAGCTGCTGGACCGCCGGGTGACGATCAGCGCCGCCGGGCGGGCGGCGACGGTGGTCGACGTGGCGATGGAGGCCAACCGGCTGGGCGAGTGGACCCTGCACCGGGTCGCCGTGCGGGAGCTCTCCGGCCGGCTGACCCGCCGCGGCCACCTGCGCCAACTGGAGTGGGGCGAACTGGCCGGCCTGGTCGGCCAGCCCGAGGCGCAGGGGACGGCCAGCCTGCTGGCCATGCTCGACCAGCTCCGCCCCGCGGACCTGGCCAACGTGCTCCAGGAGCTGTCGGACACCCGGCGCAACGAGGTCGCCGCCGCCCTGGACGACGAGCGCCTCGCCGACGTCCTGGGCGAGCTGCCCGAGCACGACCAGGTGGAGATCCTCGCCGCGCTGGACCGCGAGCGCGCCGCCGACGTACTGGAGGAGATGGACCCCGACGACGCCGCCGACCTGCTGGCCGAGCTGCCCAAGGTCGAGCAGGAGGTGCTGCTGGACCTGATGCAGCCCGACGAGGCGGAGCCGGTCCGGGCGCTGATGAAGTACCTGCCCGGGACGGCCGGCTCGGTGATGACCTCGGAGCCGGTGATCATGACGCCGGACGCCACGGTCGCCGAGGCGCTGGCGCGGATCCGCGCGCCCCAGCTCTCCCCCGCCATGGCCGCGCAGATCTTCGTCAGCCGGGCGCCCACCGCCACGCCGACGGGTCGCTACCTGGGCATGGCGCACTTCCAGAAGCTGCTCCGGGAGCCGCCGGCCGAGCTGCTCGGCGGGGTCGTGGACAACGACATCGACCCGCTGGACCCGGAAACGCCGCTGCCGGAGATCACCCGCCGGATGGCGACCTACGACCTGGTCTCGATGCCGGTGGTGGACAACGCCGACCGGCTGGTGGGGGCGGTCACCGTGGACGACGTGCTCGACCACCTGCTGCCGCACGACTGGCGGGACCGGGACAGCCAGGATCTTGCGCCGGGGTCGGGCGGATGACGGAGCCGCGGCGGCTGGACCAGCCGCGCGAGACGGACCGGCTGTCCCTGCCGCGGTTCGACCCCGAGGCGTTCGGCCGCTGGTCGGAGGGGTTCGCCCGGTCGATGGGGACGGCCCGGTTCATCGTCTACATGACGGTCGTGGTGGGCATCTGGTTCGCCTGGAACACGCTGACCCCGTTCGGGTGGCGGTTCGACCCGTACCCGTACCAGTTCATGACGCTGGTCCTGTCGTTGCAGGCCAGCTACGCCGCGCCGCTGATCCTGCTCGCCCAGAACCGGCAGGCCGACCGGGACCGCCTGACGATGGAGGAGGACCGGCGCCGGGCGGCGATGCAGAAGGCCGACACCGAGTACCTGGCCCGGGAGATCGCCGCGCTGCGGATCGCCCTCGGCGAGGTCGCGACGCGGGACTTCCTGCGCTCGGAGCTGACCCGGCTGGCCGAGGAGCTGGACGACGCGGCGCAGCGCCGGTACGAGCGGGAGCACCCGGCGGACCCGGGCGGCGAGGACACCCGCCGCGGCGGCCGCAAACCCCGCTGACCAGGCCGACCCCGAGGAATCTCAGGGTTGACCTTGTCTGTTTTCATGTGTCAGCCTTTCCTTACACATGAAACCTGAGGCTTCTGGCCGGCGTACCGGCCGGCCGGCCCTCCCCGGCCCGAGGATGCCCATGTCCACCGTTCCCGCTCCGCCCCACGACGCGCCCGCCGACGCCGCCGCCGCGGACCCGCCCGAGAAGCTGCCGCGGCTGCTGCGCGGCCGGCTCGCCGTCTGGCTGATCATCGGCGCCTGGATCGCCGTCCTCGCCGGGCTCTCGCCCCTGGCCGCGAAGGTCAACGACGTCCAGAAGAACGATGCCGTCTCGATGCTGCCGCGCGGCGCGGACGCCACCAGGGTCGCCGCGTACGCGGCCCGGTTCCCCGCCGCCGACGCGCTGCCGGCCGTCGCCGTGTTCACCCGCGACGGCGCGCTCACCGCCGCCGACCGGGCGGCCATCGAGGCGAAGCGGACCGCCGCGGCGGCCTTCGCGCTGGGCGGCCGGGTCGCGCCCGTGGAGTACGCCGTCGACGGCCGCGCGGCCACCGTCACCGCGATGATGGCGCGCGAGGACCGCCTGTTCGACCGGATCGACGGCCTGCGGGCGCTGGCCCGCGACGGGCTGCCGCCCGGCCTGACCGGCGCCGTCGGCGGTCCCGCCGCCGGCCTCGTGGACACCGTGAAGGTCTTCAGCGACCTGGACACCGACCTGTTCGCCATCACCGGCGCCGTCGTCGCGGTCCTGCTCCTGCTGATCTACCGCAGCCCGGTGCTGTGGCTGCTGCCGCTGCTCGCCGTCGGCGCCGCGACCCAGGTGTCCGAGGCGCTGATCTACCTGCTGGGCAAGGAGTTCGCGCTGCCCGTCGACGGGCAGAGCGCCGGCATCACCACGGTCCTGGTCTTCGGCGTCGGCACCGACTACGCCCTGCTCCTGCTCGCCCGGTACCGCGAGGAGCTGCGCCGGCACCCCGACCGCCGGCACGCCATGCTCGTGGCGCTGCGCCGCTCCGCGCCCGCGATCCTGGCCAGCGCCGGCACGGTCGTCCTGGGCCTGCTCTGCCTGCTGGTCGCCGACCTGAACTCCAACCGCAGCATCGGCGCCGTCGGCGCGCTCGGCGTCCTCGCCGGTGCCGCCACCACGCTGATGCTCCTGCCGGCGCTGCTGGTGGCGGCCGGGCGCTGGGTCTTCTGGCCGTTCGTCCCGCGCCCGGGCGTACCGGCCCGGCCGGCCCGCGGCTGGACCCGGCTGGGCGAGGGCGTCGCCGCCCGGCCCCGCCTCGTCTGGGCCGCCACCGCCGTGGCCCTCGGCGCGCTGGTCTTCGGGGTGGCCGGCGTGAAGATCGGTACCACCCAGGCCGAGTCCTTCACCACCACGCCCGAGTCGGTCACCGCGCAGGAGCGGATCGCCACCCACTTCCCCGCCGGCAGCGGCGCCCCCGCCGAGATCGTCGCGCCGGTCGCGGCCCGGGGCCGGGTCGCGGCGGCGGCGGGCGGCGTGCCCGGCGTCGTCCGGCTGCGGCCGCCGGCCGTGTCCACCGACGGCGCCCTGGTGTCGGTACCGGTGGTCCTCGCCGACGCCCCCGACAGCCCGGCGGCCGCGGACACGGTCCGCCGACTGCGGGCCGCCACCGGCGGGATCCCGGGCGCGGTGGTCGGCGGCCCGACGGCGCAGAAGATCGACATCGAGGCCGCCGCGGACCACGACCGCCGGCTGGTGATCCCGCTGGTCCTCGCCGCCGTCCTGCTGGTGCTGGTCCTGCTGCTGCGCGCCCTCGTCGCGCCGCTGCTGCTGATCACCACCGTCGTGCTCTCCTACGCCGCCGCGCTGGGCGCCGCCGCGCTGCTCCTGCGGGGCGTCTTCGACCTGGGCGCCTTCGACCACTCGACGCCGCTGCTCGGCTTCGTGTTCCTGGTCGCCCTGGGCGTGGACTACAACATCTTCCTGGCGCACCGGATCCGCGAGGAGGTCGGCCGGGTGGGCCACCGGGCCGGGGTCCTGCGCGGCCTCACCGCCACCGGCGGCGTGATCACCAGCGCGGGCCTGGTCCTGGCGGCGACGTTCACGGTACTGGCCACGCTGCCGCTGGTCACCATGCTCGGCATCGGGCTCGTCGTGGCGGTCGGGGTGGTGCTGGACACGCTCGTGGTCCGGTCGGTGCTGGTACCTGCCCTGCTGCTGGACACCGGCCCGGTCAGTTGGTGGCCGCGCCGGACCGGCGTCGGCCGCTGACCGGCGCGGGTACCGCCGCCCGCCCGCCGCTCGGGCGCCGGGTGGCGGTACCCGCGCGGGACGTAGCATGGACCCCATGCCATCGACCCGGACCATCGACGAGGCCGCCCTCCGGGCGGCCCTGGCGACGGTGGACGACCCCGAGATCCGCCGCCCGATCACCGAACTCGGGATGGTCGCCGACGTCGCGGTCGGCGCCGACGGCGTGGTCACGGTCGCGCTCCTGCTCACGGTCGCCGGCTGCCCGCTGAAGGACAAGCTGCGCGCGGACATCACCGCGGCGGTCGGCGCGGTGCCCGGCGTCCGCGGCGTCGAGATCGACTTCGGCGTGATGACGGCCGAGCAGCGCAAGGACCTGCAGAGCCGGCTGCGCGGCGGCGGGGGCACCGAGGAGCCGGTGATCCCGTTCGCCCAGCCCGGCTCCCGGACCCGGGTGTACGCCGTGGCCAGCGGCAAGGGCGGCGTCGGCAAGTCCAGCGTCACGGTCAACCTGGCGGCGGCGCTCGCCTCCCGCGGGCTCGCCGTCGGCGTCGTCGACGCCGACATCTACGGCCACTCGGTCCCCCGGATGCTCGGCGCCGACGGCCGGCCCACCCGGATCGAAGAAATGATCATGCCGCCGCAGGCGAACGGCGTGAAGGTCATCTCGATCGGCATGTTCACCTCCGGCAACGCCGCCGTCGTCTGGCGCGGCCCGATGCTGCACCGGGCGCTCCAGCAGTTCCTCGCCGACGTGTACTGGGGCGACCTCGACGTCCTGCTCCTGGACCTCCCCCCGGGTACCGGCGACGTGGCGATCTCGCTGGCACAGCTCCTGCCCAACGCCGAGATCCTCATCGTCACCACGCCGCAGCAGGCCGCCGCGGAGGTGGCCGAACGGGCGGGGGCGATCTCCCTGCAGACCCACCAGCGGATCGTCGGCGTCATCGAGAACATGAGCTGGCTGGAGCTGCCCACCGGCGAGCGCCTGGAGGTCTTCGGGGCCGGGGGCGGCCAGACGGTCGCGGACTCGCTCACCCGCACCATCGGCGCGCCGGTGCCGCTGCTCGGCCGGATCCCGCTGGACACCCGGGTCCGCGAGGGCGGCGACGCCGGCCGCCCGATCGTGCTCGACGTCCCGGACGCCCCGGCGGCCGTGGCGCTCCAGGCGGTCGCGGACCGCCTGGCGGTCCGGCGCGAGTCGCTGGTCGGCAAGCCGCTCGGCCTCCGCCCGGCCTGACCGGCCCGCGCCGCCCGCCCCGTACTCCGGCCGCCCGGTACTCCAGCCGCCCTGTACTCCAGCCGGCCGCCCTGTACTCCAGCCGGCCGCCCTGTACTCCAGCCGGCCGCCCTTACTTCGGCCGCCCCGGCCACAGGCGGTCGCCCGCTCAGGTCGCGTCGAAGTCCCGCGCCCGCGGCGCCGCCGCCGACCCGGGCGACGTGCCCGCCGGGTCGGCGGGGGGGACCGTGCGGACCGTCGCCTCCGACCGCGGGCGTGCCTCCTCGACCGCGTCGCGCAGGTGCGAGCGGGCACCCTCCATGGTGTCCCGCACGTCGCCGCCGTGGCCGCGCAGGTCCTTGACGAGCCCGTCGAGCGGCTGCCGGAGCGCCTGCTCGTCCTCCTCGCTGAGCAGGTGCTTGCGGATCAGGGTCTTGGGGTGCAGGTCCTCCAGGGTGAGGTCGGTGCCCAGCTCCCGCCCCAGGTCGCCGGTGGCGTTGCGGGCCATCTGGCGCAGGTTGCGCACCATCCGCAGGCCGTCCCCGATGACTTTGGGCAGCTTCTCGCCGAAGATCAGGAAGGCGAGGACGAGCAGCGCCAGCAGCTCCCACCAGTTCAGGTTCTCGAACACGCGCCGTCCTCCCCCGGGCCGGTGACCGGCCGTCCGCTCCCACCCATCTCACCACGGGGGCACCCGGCGCGGCGATCGCCCGACCCGGCAGGCTAGCCGCGGCCGGCGGCCAGCCGGACGGAGACGGTACGGGCGAGCGCGCCCCGGTCGTACCCCACCGACACCGCCTCGCCCGGCGCCCGGCGGCGGACGAGGGCGATCAGGTCGACGGCACCCTCCAGCGCCCGGCCGTCCAGCCGGGTCACGATGTCGCCCGCCCGCAGGCCCGCCCGCCGCGCCGGGCCGCCCGCGGCGACCGCGCCGAGCTGGACGCCGGGGCTGCCGACGACGTCGGTCACGTCCGCCCCGAACACCGTCCGGCGGGCGCTGCCCGAGGCGATGATCTCCCCGGCCACCCGGCGCGCCTGGTCGATCGGGATCGCGAACGCCAGGCCGATGCTGCCGGCCTCCTGCCGCCCGGCCACGGACTGGATCACCGCGTTGACGCCGACCACCCGGCCGGCCGCGTCCACCAGCGGTCCACCCGAATTGCCCTGGTTGACGGCGGCGTCGGTCTGGATCGCCGCGTAGTAGCGCACCTGCTCCCCGGCGTCGCCCCCGGTGCGCAGCGGGCGGTCCAGGGCGCTGACGATGCCCGCGGTGACGGTGTCGGTCAGCGCCAGCGGGGAGCCGAAGGCCAGGACGGGGTCCCCGACGGCCAGCGCGGCCGGGTCGCCGAGCCGGGCCGGCCGGCGGCCCCGGGCGTCCTGGACCTGGAGGACGGCGAGGTCGGCCTCGCGGTCGACCCCGACCACCCGGGCGCCGGTGACCGCGCCGCCGGCCAGGGTGACCTGGACCGTGCCGGCCCCCGTACCGAGCACGTGGTCGTTGGTCAGCACGTGGCCGGCGCCGCTGAGCAGGAAGCCCGAGCCGACGTTGGCGCCGTCGGCGTCCGTGGTCCGCACCGTGACGACGCTGGGCCGGACCGCCGCGACCGCGGCGGCGACGCTGCCGGGCGCCGGGGTTCTCGCGCGGCTGCGGTCACCCAGCAGGGCGCCGGTGGCGCCGCGGGCGCCGAGGTAGCCGGCCGCGCCGCCGACGAACCCGGCCGCCAGGGCGACGACGACCACGGCCCCGAGCCAGGCCGGCGCGATGCCGGCCGGCGCGGCGGCACCGGTGGCGGCGGGTGCGGGGGCGGCGGCCGGCGCGGCGCCGCCGTCGGGGAGCGCGGGTGCTGGTGGGTCGGTGGCGTCCGCGGTGGGGCGCAGGTCGACCGTCGGGCCGGCCGGCGGGGTTCCGGGGGTCAGCGCGCGGAACTCGGCGAACAGCGGCAGTGCCCCGGCAATGTCCGGCAGCGGCGCCGCAGACGCACCCGCCGCGGCGTCCGCCGGGTCCGCCGACGGCAGCGCCCCCGGACGCGGGGGCGCGTCGGCGCGATCGACATCAGTCACCTGCCGGTCCGCCCTTTCCCCGTCGACTGCCGGCCCGGGACCATGGTGGCACGGCGGCCGGGCGCGGGGCGGGCCTTCCGCCGGGGCCGTGCGCCTCACTGGCCACGCCACCCCCACCGACCACTTTCGCAACGTTCGTTCTTTTTGTCCGATGGATCGTCGGCGGCGCACCCCGATCAAGATCCACATGTCCTGGCCGGTGCCGGCGTGCACTAGGCTCGGCGGGTGCAATTCGTGGAGGCGTACGCCACAGAGGACGCGGTGCGGCAGACCGCCCGGCTGCTCGCCGACGAGATCGGCACGCCCGCGATCGGCGCCGACGTCGGGGCGGTGCTGCGCCTGCTCGCCGCCGTCCGCGAGGCCCGGGCAGTGGTCGAGATCGGCACGGGTACCGGCGCCAGCGGCCTCTGGCTGCTGCACGGTATGCGCCCCGACGGCGTACTGACCACTATCGACCTGGAGTCCGAGCACCAGCGGCTGGCCCGGCGGCTGTTCGCCGAGGCGGGCTACGCCCCGTCCCGCACCCGCATGATCACCGGTCGGGCGCAGGACGTGCTGCCCCGGCTGGCCGACGGGGCGTACGACATGGTCTTCCTCGACGCCGAGCCCACCGAGACGGTCACCGGCGTCGGCGCCGCCGAGCGGCTGCTGCGCCCCGGCGGCATCCTGGCCGTCCACGGTGTCCTCGTCGGCGGGCGGGTCGACGACCCCACCGCCCGGGACCCGGACACGGTGGCCCTGCGCGAACTGCTGCGCGCCGTGCGCGACTCCGACGTGTGGGTGCCGGCGCTGCTCCCGCTGGGCGCGGGCCTACTCACGGCCGTCCGCCGCGAGGACCGCTAGCGCCCGCCGGGCGCCGCCTGAGGCGGCCCCGCGCCGGGGCGGCCGCCTCAGGCGGTGGCGAGCCAGCGCAGCAGGGTACGCACGCCCCAGCCCGTGGCGCCCTTGGTCAGCTCGCCCTCGGCCGCGTCCGACCAGGACGGCGCCGACATGTCGAAGTGCGCCCAGCGGTCGCGCAGCTCGCCGGTGAACTCGCGCAGGTACAGCGCCGCCACCACCGAGCCCGCCCCGCGCTCCGGCGCCGGGAACAGGTCGGCCAGGTCGCTGCTCAGGTACTCCACGTAGTCGGCGGGCAGCGGCATCCGCCACGCCCGCTCCCCGGCCGCCGCGCCGGCCGCCGCCAGCGCCCCGGCCAGCTCGTCGTCGTCGCTGTACAGCGCGGCGTGCCGCTTGCCGAGCGCGATCGCGTTGGCGCCGGTCAGGGTGGCCAGGTCCACGAGCACGTCGGGCCGCAGCCGGCGGACCGCGTAGCCGAGCGCGTCGGCGAGCACGAGCCGGCCCTCGGCGTCGGTGTTGGTGATCTCGCTGGTCCGGCCGTCGTAGTGGGTGAGCACGTCGCCGGGCCGGTAGGCGTCGCCGCTGACGGCGTTCTCCGCGAGCGGGAGCACCGCCGTGATCCGCACCGGCAACCGCAGCGCGGCCGCGCCGACCGTGGCGCCGAGGACGGCCGCCGCGCCCCCCATGTCCTTGCGCATGAGCTTCATCGCGTCCGCCGGCTTGATCGACAAGCCGCCGGTGTCGAAGGTGATCCCCTTGCCGACGAGCACGACGTGGGTCTTCGCGCCGCGCGGGCGGTACTGCACCTCCACCAGGCGCGGCGGGGTCGCCGAGCCGCCGCCGACGGCCAGCAGGGCGCCGAAGCCCTCCTCGGCGAGCGCCGCCGGCTCCCACACCCGGACCTGCGTGTGCGGCGCGTCCGCCGCCGCGCGGCGCGCCTGCTGGGCGAACCACGCGGGGTTCTTGCGCGAGGACGGCGTGTTGGTCAGGTCCCGGGCCAGCGCCGTCGCCGCGGCGGTGGCCGCGGCGGTCGCCAGCGCGTCGGCGTACCGGTCCGGGTCGGCCAGCGCGAGGGTGACCGCCGCGTCCTTCGGCGCGCGCTTCTCGGCCACGAACCGGTACGAGGCCAGCATCAGGCCCTCGGCCAGGCCCCGGACCGCCTCGGCCGGCGCGTCCGCCGGCACCGCCACGGTGAAGGGCGCCGCGCCGGTGCGGGCCAGGGCGGCCCCGGCCGCCCGCCAGTCCGCCTCGGTACCGTCGCCGACCCCCGCGAGCAGCAGCGTCGCCGGCCGCGCCAGGGGCCGGGGAAGCCGCTGGACCGCGCCGGCCCGACCGGGCTGGTCGGCGCCGTCGAGCAGCGCCCGGACCGCGTGGGCGAGGTCCGCCGGGAGGGCGGCGCGGTCGACGCCGTCCCCGCCGACGGTGACCGCCAGCACTCCGCTGACCGCGCGCGGCGGCGCCGTACGAATGGTGAGCACCCAGCAAACTCCCGCTTCACTCGTGGATTTCGGCCCGCCCCGAGGGCACCCGGACACGGAGACAGACTCGCCGGTACTCGGGCGCACCGGCGAGCCACGCCTGCGGTACGGGCGGCAACCACCCGGTCAGGCGACCATGCGTTTCAGGCGGCCCGGAGCCGCCGATGATTCAGTGCACGGCCTCGCGCAGCGCCTCGCCCAGCGCGGTGGCCTCGTCGGGCGTCATCTCGACCACCAGCCGGCCGCCACCCTCCAGCGGCACCCGCATGACGATGCCCCGGCCCTCCTTGGTGACCTCCAGCGGACCGTCGCCCGTCCGCGGCTTCATCGCCGCCATCCGTGTCTCCCCTCACCTGTACCGGACGCCTGGGCCGGCCCCAGACGCCCGTGTCGCGACCCGCACCGAACTGGTCGAGCGCGCATCGACCCATGATTTTCCCTGATGACTGCCCGCACACCCAAACCGGCGGGCCGATCTGGTCACGGCTTGTAGCGGAATTCCGGCGTGGCTGTCACAATCTGCGCTCATGCAGGCACGTTCGGCGCTGTTCGACGTGTACGGCGATTATCTGCGACCGCGCGGCGGACGCGCCGCGGTCGCCGCGCTCGTGCGACTCCTCGCCCCTCTCGGGGTGTCCGGCCCGGCGGTGCGCACCGGGGTCTCCCGGATGGTCCGGCAGGGCTGGCTCGCGCCCGTCCGGCTCGCCGAGGGGCCCGGGTACGCGCTCACGCCGCGCGGCACCCGGCGGCTCGACGAGGCCGCCGCCCGGATCTACCGCACCGCCGACCCCGGCTGGGACGGCGCGTTCGACCTGGTGATCGTCGCCGGGCCGGTCACCCGGCCGGTGCGCCGCCGGCTCGGTGCCGCGCTGGCCTTCCAGGGGTACGCGCCGCTGGCCGACCTCACCTGGGTGGCGGCCCGGCCCGGCGACGAGGTCGACGTCGTGCTCGCCGAGGCCGGTGTCGGCCACCAGCGGCTGCGCGCCGCCCACACCGGCGGCGCCGCCGGGGCGGCGGGCCTGGTCCGCGACGCGTGGGACCTGGCCGCGCTGGCCGCCGCGTACGACGGCTTCGTGGCCTCGCTCACACCGGTCGTGACGGCCGTCGGCGCCGACGGGCCGGACGAAGCGGCCTACGCCGCGCGCTGCCGCCTGGTGCACGCGTGGCGGGCCTTCCTGTTCCGGGACCCGGCGCTGCCGGCCGACCTGCTCCCCCGACCGTGGCCCGGAACCGCCGCGGCGCGCTTCTTCGACGCACACGCCGGACGCCTGCGAGGTGCGGCGGACCGGTACGTTGGGACCTGTCTGACTCGCTCGGAAGGACCGTGACATGACTGCTGCCGCGCAGGACGCCGCACCGCTGCTCGTGGAGCGCACCGACGGGGTCACCACCCTGACGCTGCACCGCCCCGACTCGATGAACGCCCTCGACGTCTCCCTCAAGCTCGCCCTGCGGGAGGCACTGCACGAGATCGCGGCCGACCGGTCGTGCCGGGCCGTCGTCCTGACGGGTACCGGCCGGGCGTTCTGTGTCGGCCAGGACCTGCGCGAGCACGCCCAGACGCTGGGCCGCGCGGACGGCGACCCGCTGGCCACCGTCCGCGAGCACTACAACCCGATCGCGCACGAGATGGGCAACCTGCCCAGGCCCGTGGTCGCCGCCGTGCGCGGCATGGCCGCGGGCGCGGGCGCGTCGCTGGCGCTGCTCGCCGACTTCCGCATCGGCGGGCCGTCGACCTCGTTCCTGATGGCGTTCGCCAACGTCGGCCTGGCCGGCGACACCGGCATCTCCTGGTCGCTGCCGAAGTTGGTCGGCCACGCCAAGGCCACCGAGCTGCTGATGCTCGCCGAGCCGGTCAACGCCGTGGACGCCCACCGGCTGGGCCTGCTCACCAAGCTGGTCGGCGGCGACGACGAGGTCCTGCCGATGGCCCAGGAGTTCGCGGCGCGGCTGGCGGCCGGCCCGACGATCGCGTACGGGGCGATCAAGCGGCAGCTCGCCGTCGGCGACACGAGCACCCTGTCCGACGCGCTGGCCGCCGAGGCGCAGGCGCAGATGATCTGCGGCGCGACCGGCGACCACCGGGCGGCCACCGAGGCCTTCGTCCAGAAGCGGAAGCCGACCTTCGAGGGCCGCTGACCGGTCCGGGTTTGGGGATCGGCCGCCGCGGGGATGATGGACCGCGACGGTGGTGAAGACGCCGGTGGGGTGGTACGGAGAAGCGCGGCCGACCGTGGCGGTGGGCCGCGCTTCTGCGTGCGTCCGGGCGCTCAGCGGGCCCCGAGGTAGAGCAGCTTGTTCGGGGTGTTGCTGCCGGCGCCGGTGATGACGCCCGGCGTGGCCGCCGCGGCGACCGCGTCGTGGAGCTGCTGCGGGGTCAGCGTGGGCTCCTTCTCCAGCATCGCCGCCATCACCCCGGCGACGTGCGGCGTGGCCATCGAGGTGCCGTCCTTGGTGCCGGTGGCGGTGTTGCTGGTGTGGGTCGCCGACTTCACGCCGACGCCGGGGCCGTAGATGTCGACGCACTTGCCGTAGTTGGTGAAGCTCGCCGACCGGTCGCGGGTGTCGCTCGCGGCCACCGTCACGGCGCCGCCGACCCGCGCGGGGGTGTAGTTGCACGCGTCCTGCGGGCGGCCCGCGGCGTCGCCGTTGCCGGCGGCCACCGCGAAGTGGACGCCCTTGGCCATCGCCGCCGTCATCGCGTCGTCGATCGGCGCGAACGGGTCGCCGCCGATGCTCATGTTCACGACGGACGGGCCGGTGGCGTTGGCGGTGATCCAGTCGATCGCCTTGGCCACGCCCGCGTCGGGACCGGAGCCGTTGCAGTCGAGCACGCGGACGGCGACGAGCTTGACGTTCTTGGCGATGCCGTACGTCTTGCCGCCGACGGTGCCGGCCACGTGCGTGCCGTGGCTGTGGCAGTCCTTGGCGTCGCCGCCCTCGGTGATGACGTCGAGTCCCTTGACGGCCCGGCCGCCGAACTCCGTGTGCGTGAAGTGGATGCCGGTGTCCACGATGTACGCGGTCACGCCGGTGCCGTCGGTCGGGTAGCTGTACTTCTTGTCCAGCGGCAGCTTGCGCTGGTCGGTGCGGTCCAGGCCCCAGACCGGGCTGCTCTGCGAACCGCCGCCGGCCGCCCGCATCAGGTGGCTCTGCGCCACGTACCGGACGCCCGGCCGGGCGGCGAGGCGGCGGGCGGCCGCGGCGTCGCCGCGGAACTGGAACCCGCGCAGGCCGTGCTCGTAGGTGAAGCCGACGGTGCCGCCGAACTCCGCCGCGAGCCGGGCCGCCGTGGCGGGGACCGGCGCCCGGCGGGCCGCGGCGTCGTCGAGGGCGACGACGTAGTCGCCCGCGATGAGGTGGTCGCCGGTGGCGACGAAGGTGCCCCCGGTCGCGGCGTGGGCGGGAGTCGTGAGGGCGGGAGTCGTGAGGGCGGCCGCGGCGAGTGCGGCGGCGGCGAGTGCGGACAGGATCCGACGGGTGCGCGGCAGCGTCATGTGCCAGTACCTCCGGGAGCGGTGGGTGGGGTCCTTCCGTGCGCTGGCGCTGTCGGCGCGCGCGGCACCAGGACATTGACACCATACGATCCCTGGTCGTCCGCTGCATAGCGTGGCGCCACCGTCGTGGCACCAGGTGCGGGACCCGCCGCTGCGCGGCCCGCGCGGCCGCCCGGCCTGGCCCGCCCGCGTCCGGCCCGGACGGCTCTCCGGCTCACGCCGGGTCAGTCGTCCTCCTCCGGGTCGAGGTTCACCTCCGCGCCCGCGACGTAGGCCCGCAGCGACAGCTCGTCGTCACTGGGGGCGACGAAGACCGGTAGCTGCGCCGGACCGAGTTCGGCGACGTACTGCCAGAACTGGCGCGCCGCCTCGGTCGGGGACGCGGCCTCGATGGGCAGGTCGACGCTGACGAGCCAGGTACGGGATGGTGCGCCTGTGGCCATGTCCGCCATCACACCACGGTCCCGGGCGGCACGTGACAGGCGGCCAGGTGGTCGTCGACCATGCCGGTGGCCTGCATCAGCGCGTACGCGGTCGTGGGGCCGACGAACCGGAAGCCGCGCCGCTTCAGCTCCTTGGCCAACGCCGTCGACTCCGGCGTCACCGCCGGCACGTCGGCGAGCGCCGCCGGGCGCGGCCGGGCCGGTGGGGCGTACGACCACAGGAGCGCCGACAGGCCCTCCGGCTGGGCCAGCGCGACCCGCGCGTTGGCGACGGTCGCCTCGATCTTGGCCCGGTTGCGGATGATCCCCGGGTCGGCGAGGAGGCGGTCGACGTCCTCGGTGCCGAACCGCGCGACGGCGGCGAGGTCGAACCCGGCGAAGGCCGTGCGGAACGCCGGCCGGCGCAGGAGGATCGTCAGCCAGGACAGCCCTGCCTGGAACGCCTCCAGCGCGAGCCGCTCGAACAGCGCGTCGTCGCCGCGCAGCGGCCGGCCCCACTCCTCGTCGTGGTATGCGACGTAGGCGGCCGGCCGGGAGCCCCAGGGGCAGCGCGGCCGCCCGTCGGCCCCGACGACGACCTCGGCGGGGCGCGCCGCCGTCGGACGGGCCTCGGCCGGGCGGGACGCGGCCGGGCGGGGCGGTTCTTCCTCGGTCATGGCGGCAGGTTAGCCGCGTCCGCCGACAGTCCGCGGCCTGTTACGGCCGATCACGCACCCGCGGACCGCGCCGCGGCCGGATCCGGTCCGCGGGTCCGTGATCAGCGGGCCGGCCCGCCGTGCTCCGCCTCGACGTTGCGCACGAACCGGGACAGCGCCTGCGCCAGCGACAGCTTCGAGACCGGCCACGCCACCGGCCAGAGCACCCGCGTCACCGAGGAGGGCAGGTGGAACCACTCGTGCAGCACGATCTGCGTGCGGTCGTCCCGCATCGGCGTACAGCGGAACACGCCCGGACCCCGCAGCACCCGCCCGAAGTGGACCACCCGTACCTCGTACGGCGGGTCCAGGCGCACCACCCGCATCCGGTCCCGGAGCACGGCCGGCCCGACCGCGGTGACCGCCTCCACCTCGCTGCCCTCGCCGCCGTCGCCGTCGACCACCCGCACCCGGGTGAACGGGATCCACTGGCTCTGCCGCTCCCAGTCCACGAACGCGGCGAACACCACCGCGGCCGGCGCCCGCACGATCGCCCGCGCCGTGACCTCCCCGCCGCCGGGCGCCGCCGCCGACCCCAGGTCCTCCGCGGCGGCCATCAGGCCGGCCCCGCCGAGCCGCCGGAGCGCGCGGCGGACCCGCCGCCGGCCGGTGCGGCGCCCGGCGTGGGACCGCCGTCCCCGCCCGGCGCGGCGGCGCCGCCGGAGGAGGCTGCCCCGGTACCGGGCGGCGCCCCAGCCCGCGCCGCGCCGGCCGGCGCCCCGGCGGTCGCGGTCTCCGTTACCGGAATCTCAGCGGCCGGGACCTCAGCCGTCGGAATCTCAGCGGTCGGAATCTCAGCGGTCGGAGTCTCAGCCGTCGCCGCCTCGGCGACCCGCCCGGCAACGGCCGGCGCGGCGGGGGCCGGCGCTCCCGCCGCCGGGGACGCCGCGGCCGCCGGCACCACCGCGGCCGGGACCGTCGCCGGAAGCCCCGCGGCCGCCGCCGCGGCCCGCTGCGCCCCGTCGCGAGTCTCCCGCAGCGCGTCGGCCTCCGCCCCGCGGCCGTCGCGCAGGGCCGCGACCTCGGCCTCCAGGATGCCGATCATCTCGTCCTTGTACCCGATGTCGTAGGCCGCCCGCGCCAGCGCCCGGTCGACCTGGGCCATCCGGTAGCCGCGCGGGGCGGTGTCGAAGCGGACGGCTCCCAGGTCCGCCTCCGCCAGCGGGCGGTCGGTCGGCAGCGGGACCGCCCGGCCGTCGGGCTCCGCCGCGCCCAGCCCCGGGTCGGAGCCGGTCACCATCGCCGCCACCGCGAACACGATGGCGCCCACCGTCAACGCCGCGACCACTCCGAGCAGATACTGACCCATAG
This sequence comes from Pilimelia terevasa, assembly GCF_014647915.1. Lineage (GTDB taxonomy): Bacteria > Actinomycetota > Actinomycetes > Mycobacteriales > Micromonosporaceae > Pilimelia > Pilimelia terevasa. The sequence goes on along the minus strand of NZ_BMQC01000007.1, from coordinate 126,921 downwards.
GCTGATCGTGGCACGAGCGCCGCGTCCCGGCGACCGCGCCACCCGACTGGATGAGGAGAAGATCGCATGGGGGAACCGCTGCGGCTCGGCCGGCGCACGTTCGGCCCGGCGGAGCTGGCGGTGATGGCGATCGTGAACCGGACGCCCGACTCCTTCTACGACCGCGGGGCGACCTTCGCCGACGACGCGGCCCTGCGCGCGGTCGAGGCGGCGGTGGCCGAGGGCGCCGACATCATCGACATCGGCGGGGTCAAGGCCGGCCCCGGGGCCGCCGTCGACGCCGCCGAGGAGATCCGCCGTACCGTGGCCACCGTCGCCGCCGTCCGGGCGCGCTTCCCCGACGTGGTGATCTCGATCGACACCTGGCGGGCCGAGGTGGCCGCGGAGGCGGTCGCCGCGGGCGCCGACCTGATCAACGACACCTGGGCGGGGGCCGACCCGGACCTGGCCGCCGTCGCGGCCCGCACCGGCGCCGGGCTGGTCTGCTCCCACGCCGGCGGACTGCGGCCGCGGACCCGGCCGCACCGCGCCGCGTTCGACGACGTCGTGGCCGACGTCCGGCGGACGGTGCTGGGGCTGGCCGAGCGGGCACTCGCCCTCGGGGTCCGGCGCGACGGGATCCTGATCGACCCGGCGCACGACTTCGGCAAGAACACCCGCCACTCGCTGGAGCTGACCCGGCGCCTCGGCGAACTCGTCGCGACCGGCTGGCCGGTCCTGGTCGCACTGTCCCACAAGGACTTCATCGGCGAGGCCCTCGACCGGCCCGTCGACCGGCGGCTGACCGGTACCGTCGCGGCGACGGCCGTGTCGGTGTGGCTGGGGGCGCGGGTCGTCCGGGCCCACCAGGTCAGGGAGACGCGCGAGGTCCTGGACCTGGTGGCGGCCATCCGCGGCGACCGCCAGCCGGCGGTGGCCCGGCGCGCCCTGGCCTGACCGCCTGGGCGGCGACCACTGTCCGAAACCCGACGAACATGTCGATCCGTTGGACAAGGCGGCGGCGGCTTGGTTGGGTGGTCGGGCACGGCCACACCCGTACGGGTGACCCGACCTTCCAGAATGGAGCGCCACCCCCGTGAACCTCCGCCACGCCGCCACCGCGGTCATCGTCGCCGCCGCCACCACGACCGGCGCGCTCGCGGGCGCCCCGGCCTCGGCCGCCCCCCAGCTCAGGCCCCTCACGGCCGAGATGCTGCGGCACAGCGGCGACGCGTGCACCAAGAACCTCTACATCCGGCACAACGCCACGAAGAAGTTCGTCGTCCCGGAGACGAGCTTCCAGGGCTCGACCAAGAACATGCTGCGCGCCACCCAGAAGACCACCAACTCCCGGCAGCGCTTCGAGATCTGCCTGGAACCGGTCGACGGGGACACCGCCACGAAGGTCCACGGGTACATCCGCTCGACGGCCGTCGGCCAGTACGTCCGCACCGAGCCGCGGGCCAAGGACAAGCTCGCCGGCATGGTCCGCGCCGCCGCGCCGAAGCTCGGCGACGACACCGCGTTCGTCTTCTACTTCAAGGACGAGGCCGGCCTGGTCGCGCTCCAGTCCGCCCACACCGGCAAGTACCTCGGCGTCGAGACCCGCTACCCCCGCAACGCCCAGAACATGGTCCGGGCCGCCCGCACCCAGCAGAGCCGCGAGCTGTTCACGATCTACCTGATCGACTGAAACGCCGCCCGGTCGACGGACCGCCGCCGGCCGAGGTCGGACCGCAGGGGCTCACTGCCAGCGCAGTGCGCCCCTGCGCCACGCGTAGGCCAGGCCGAGGGCCAGGATGCCGACGAACAGGCCCATCTCGGCCACGGCCGGGCCGCCGAACCCCGGGCGGTCGAACACGACGGCCCAGGGAAAGAGGAAGACGCTCTCCACGGCGAACAGGACGTAGAGGTAGGCGTACAGGTAGTAGCGGATCTGCGTCTGCGCCCAGTCGCCGCCGACGGGGTCGAGGCCGCACTCGTACGGGGTGCGCTTGCCCGCCGGTTCGGCGGGGCGGGCCGGCCGGAGCACCCGGTTCAGGGCGAAGGCGCCCACGAACGCCGCGGCGCCGACGACCAGCAGCAGGCCCAGGGTCGCGTAGCTGCCGAGGTACGTCACGGGCGCAGCGTAACCCGCGGCCGCCCCGGGCCGCGGTGTCCGCGGCGCCGGGGCGGCGCGTGGGTCGGGTCAGCGCAGTCGGGTCAGAGCAGTCGGGTCAGAGCAGCGGCGTCCGCGCGAACGGGGCGGGCGGGGTCGCGGCGCGGCGGTCCTGGAAGGGCTGCCAGGCGTCCCGGCACTGCGCGGCCGGCGGGCGGGCGCCCGTCAGCAGGTACGCGTCGATCGCCTCGCGCGCGCACCCCGAGGCCAGGTAGGACAGGTGCCCCCAGGCGTCAGTGTCCAGCAGGTAGCTGCCGGCCAGTTCCCGGGCGACGGTGAAGGCGTTCTCGCGCGCCGTGGCCGGGTCCCAGGTGTTGCCCGAGACCAGGACCGGCGCGGCGGTCCGGCGGTGGGGCGCTCCGGTGTACCGGTCCCGGGCCGGCGCCGCCCACACGTCGGCGGCGCAGATGTCGTCCTGCCAGGCCCGCAACCGGCCGGTGTGGCCGGCCCGCCGCGCGGCGTCGTCGGCCAGGGCCGGCCACCGGCGCAGGTCGCTGGTGTGCCCGGCGTCCCCGCACATCACGCCGTACGTCGCCTCCAGCCCGCGGAAGTCGGGGGTGTCCCGCAGCCCGGTGCGGCGGACGAGGGCGTCGAGCGCCGTCGACGCGGCCGCGCGGGTCCGGGCGTCGGCGGGGTGGGTCAGGTGGTACAGGCCCAGCAGCGCCGTGTCGTACTGCTGGAGGAACTCCGGGGCATAGGCGACCATGACGGCGAGCTGCACGAACTCCTGGTAGCCGAAGGGCGCCCCGCCCACCTCGACGGGCTTGGCCCGCAGGCGGACGGCGATGTCCTCGTACACCGCGGCGGGGTCGCCGACGCCGGCCAGCGGGCACCGGGCCGCCCCGGCCGCGCGGCAGCGCCGCAGGAACTCCTGGACGGCCCGCTCGGAGGCCGGGGCGCTGCCGATCCGGTCGAACACGGGCCGGCGGCGCTGGCCGCCCACGCCGATCCAGTCCCGGCTGTCGACCACCCCGTCGATCGCCAGCGCGCGGAACCGGTCGGGGAACATCGCGGCGTAGTACTGGCCGAGGATCGAGCCGTAGGAGAACCCGAGGTAGTTGAGCCTGGCGTCGCCGAGGGCGCGGCGCAGCACGTCCATGTCCCGGGCCACCTGGGCGGTGTGCATTCCGGCGACGGTCCGCCGGCCGGCCTCGGCGCAGCCGGCGGCGATCGCCCTCGCGGCGCCCGTCCGGCTCCGGCGCTGGGCGTCGGTGACGGGCACCGGGGCGGCGACGTAGGCGGCGAGAATCTTGTCCCGGGCGGCGTCGTCGGGCAGGCAGTCCAGCCGCTCGCTCTCGCCGACGCCGCGCGGGTCGAAGCCGACGAGGTCGAAGCGGGCCCTCATCTCCGGCGCCAGCATCCCGGTCAGGACCTGGGCCATGTCCATGCCCGAGCCGCCCGGGCCGCCGGGGTTGATCAACAGTGAGCCGATCCGCCGCGCGGGGTCGGTGGCGGGCGACCGCAGCAGGCCGACCTTCACCAGCGGGCCGCCGGGCCGGTCGTAGTCGGCGGGCAGGGCGACGTGGGCGCACTCGAAGGACTCGCGGCAGGGCTGCCAGCGCACGTGCGGCGTCGCCACGCCGTCGACCCGGCGCGCCTCGGCCGGACTGGTGGTGTCGTGGCCGCCCGCGGCCGACGGGCGAGCGGGTGGCGCACCGGCGGCGGGGGCCGCGCCCGCGGCCGAGGGACCGGCGAGGGTGCCGCACACCAGCGCCGCGCCGACCACGCCGACAAGAACTGATTTTCTTCGCATTCCACAACCTTTCGGTGAGGGGATGGCCGACCGCCGCCGTAGTCCACAGGCGAACGTCCGACTCCTCCTCACTCGACCACGCCCGCGCCACCCGGCGGCCGTCCCGCGACAACCCGACCCGTGACGCTCGCCACTCGATCGCGGCGCCGGACCGGCCGGGCGTGCGGGCGCGGTGACCTGGGTCACGGGCGGATTCCGGGGCGAACAGCGGCAGGTGCGGGGGCGGACACCCGGGACGACCGCGGCGGGCGGCGGCGACGTAGGCTTTCCTAAGAAGCCCCCGACCGCGCCCCAGCCCGCGCGGCCGGGGACCCCCGGTCCGGCGTGGTCGGGGAGCCACAAGGCAGGAGGCGCGGGTACCGGTGACACAGGTATCGGACATCAGCGGCGAACCGGCCACCGGCGCCAGACGGGCCGCCAAACCGGTCGCCAGGCTGGAGCGGGTCATCATCCGGTTCGCGGGCGACTCGGGCGACGGTATGCAGCTCACCGGCGACCGGTTCACCTCCGAGACCGCGCAGCTCGGCAACGACATCTCGACCCTGCCGAACTTCCCCGCCGAGATCCGGGCGCCCGCCGGCACCCTGCCCGGGGTGTCCAGCTTCCAGGTGCACTTCGCGGAGTACGACATCCTCACCCCGGGCGACAAGCCGGACGTGCTGGTGGCGATGAACCCGGCCGCCCTCAAGGCCAACATCGACGACCTGGAGCCCGGCGCGACGATCATCGTCAACACCGACGAGTTCACCCCGCGCAACCTCAAGAAGGTCGGCTACGCGGCCAACCCGCTGGAGGACGGCTCGCTCGGGTCGTACCACGTGCACGGCGCGGCGCTGGCCAGCATGACGATCGACGCGCTGGCCGTCCACGAGGTGTCGAAGAAGGACGCCGAGCGGGCCAAGAACATGTTCGCCCTCGGGCTGCTGTCGTGGATGTACTCGCGGCCCTACGAGTCGACGCTGCGCTTCCTGGAGCGCAAGTTCGCCAAGCGGCCCGACCTGGTGACGGCGAACATCGCCGCGTTCAAGGCGGGCTGGAACTTCGGCGAGACGACGGAGAGCTTCAGTGTCCGGTACGAGGTGGCGCCCGCGCCGCTGCCGGCCGGCACGTACCGCAACATCACCGGCAACGCCGCGCTCGCCCTCGGGCTGGTGGCCGCCTCGGTCCAGTCGGAGCTGCCGCTGTTCCTGGGCGCGTACCCGATCACCCCGGCCTCGGACATCCTGCACGCGCTCAGCCGGCACAAGGACCTGGGCGTCGTCACCATGCAGGCCGAGGACGAGATCGCCGCGGTCGGCGCGGCCGTCGGCGCCGCGTACGGCGGGGCTCTCGGGGTCACCACCACCAGCGGCCCGGGCGTGGCGCTCAAGGGCGAGACGATCTCCCTGGCGCTGATGCTGGAGCTGCCGCTGGTCATCGTCGATGTCCAGCGGGCCGGCCCCTCCACCGGCCTGCCGACCAAGACCGAGCAGGCGGACCTGCACATGGCGCTGTTCGGGCGGCACGGCGAGGCGCCGGTGGCGGTGATCGCCCCGCGCTCGCCCGCGGACTGCTTCGACGCCGCGATCGAGGCGTGCCGGATCGCGCTGACCCACCGCACGCCGGTGATCCTGCTGTCGGACAACTACGTCGCCAACGGGTCCGAGCCGTGGCGGCTGCCCGAGGTCGCCGACCTGCCCGACCTGCGGGTCGCCTTCGCCACCGAGCCCAACGGCCCGGACGGCACCTTCCTGCCCTACCTGCGGGACCCGGTGACGCTGGCCCGCCCGTGGGCCGTGCCGGGCACGCCCGGCCTGGAGCACCGCATCGGCGGGCTGGAGAAGGCGGACAAGACCGGGGCGATCTCGTACGACCCGGCCAACCACGACCACATGGTCCGCACCCGGGCCGCCCGGATCGAGGCGATCCGGGTACCGGACGTGGAGGTGGCGGACCCGGGCGCCGCCGCGCGGGTCCTCGTCCTGGGCTGGGGCTCGACGTACGGGCCGATCGGGGCCGCCTGCCGGCGGCTGCGCCAGGGCGGCCACGCCGTGGCGCAGGCGCACCTGCGGCACCTGGCGCCGCTGCCGGGCAACCTGGGCGACGTGCTGCGGCGGTACGACAAGGTGGTGGTCCCGGAGATGAACCTCGGCCAGCTCTCCACGGTGATCCGGGCGCGGTACCTGGTCGACACGGTTCCGTACCACCAGGTGCGCGGGCTGCCGTTCACCGCCGCCGAGCTGGAGACCGCGCTGCTGGAGGTCGTCGCCGATGTCTGAGTCGACCCGGGTCAACGGCGCGGCGCCCGTGCCGGTCACGCTGACCATGAAGGACTTCAAGAGCGACCAGGAGGTCCGCTGGTGCCCCGGCTGCGGGGACTACGCGATCCTGGCCGCCGTCCAGGGCTTCCTGCCCGAGCTGGGGATCGCCCGGGAGAAGATCGTCTTCCTGTCGGGGATCGGCTGCTCGTCGCGGTTCCCGTACTACCTGAACACCTACGGGATGCACTCGATCCACGGCCGCGCCCCGGCGATCGCCACCGGACTGTCGGTCACCCGGCCCGACCTGTCGGTGTGGGTGATCACCGGCGACGGCGACGCGCTGTCGATCGGGGGCAACCACCTGATCCACGCGCTGCGGCGCAACGTCAACCTGAAGATCCTGCTGTTCAACAACCAGATCTACGGGCTGACCAAGGGCCAGTACTCGCCGACCTCCGAGGCTGGCAAGATCACCAAGTCGACGCCGGCCGGCTCGGCGGACGCCCCGTTCAACCCGGTGTCGCTGGCGCTGGGCGCCGAGGCGTCGTTCGTCGCCCGGACGATCGACTCCGACCGCCGACACCTCCAGAGCGTGCTGCGCGCCGCCGCCGCGCACCCGGGCTCGGCGCTGGTGGAGATCTACCAGAACTGCAACATCTTCAACGACGGGGCGTTCGAGCCGCTCAAGGACGCCGACACCCGGGACGACTTCCTGCTGCGCCTGGAGCACGGCCGGCCCCTGGTGTTCGGCGCCGAGGGGCAGTGGTGCGTGGCGCGCACGGCGGGCGGGTTCGGGCTGGAGGTGCGGCCCACCGAGGCGGTCGCCGAGGCCGACATCGTGGTCCACGACACCGGGATCGCCGACCCGTCGTACGCGTTCGCGCTGTCCCGGCTGCCGCGGCCGGACCTGCGGCACACGCCCGTCGGGGTGTTCCGGGACGTGCCCCGGCCCACCTACGACGACACGGTCCGGCAGCAGGTGGCCGAGGCCCGCATCCCGGTCACCAGCACGCCGCGGCAGCAGCTCACCGCGCTGCTGCACGCCGGCGACACCTGGACCCTGACCTGAGGTGACCGGGCCGGCGCTACGCCGCCGGCCCGTCGGTGCCGCAGTCGACCAGCTCCGTGACCAGGCGGGTGCGGCGCGGCAGTTCGTACCGCAGCCCGGCGGCCAGCAGGACCGGCCCGGAGTCGGTCGCCGGCACCACGGCGGTCAGGTCGCCGCCGTCGGCAACCAGCTCGACGGGCACGGCCGCGCCGTCGCCCAGGCCGACGGCGCGGACCACCAGGTCCGCGGCCGGCACCGGTCGGGCGGCCGCCGGCAGGGCGCGCCGCAGCGCGCCCTCGACGGCCTGGGCGACCCGGGCCGGCGCCGTGCCGCCGCCGATCCGGGAGGGCAGCAGCGCCCCGCGCAGCCGGCAGCGCAGCGGCCGGCCGGGCGGCGGGTTCACGACGAGGTACGGGCTGTGCGCCGCGCCGGTGCGCTGGGTCGCCTCGCCGCGCAGGCCGCCGGAGCTGACCAGGCCGGACCACTCGGCGGACCGGCCGTCCACGGGACCGGCGTCGGCGTCGGCCGCGGCGTCGGCGAGGGCGGCGTCGCGGGCGTCGCGGGCTGCGGCGGCGCGGGTATCGGCGGCGTGGGGGCCGCCGGGCGTGACGTCCACCCGGTCGATCCGCACGCCGACCGGCCCGGCGGCGGCGAAGGCGGGCGCGAGCGCCGCCGGCAGCCGCGCGGCGCCGTCGGTGAAGTCGATCACCAGGAGGCCGTCGTCGGGGACCGCGCCGGCCGGTACCCCGAGGCGGACCCGCGCCCGCACCTCGGCCGCCCCGCGCCGGTACCGCGACAGCAGGACCCCGCGCCGCGCGCCGCCCGAGGCGCCGACCACCAGCAGCCGGGGCAGGTCGGCGTCGCGGCCGGCCGGGTCGGTCCAGTCCGCCGCGCCGCGGTCCCAGCGCAGCGCGACGGTGACCTGCAGCGGCCGGTCGGCCGCGGCGACCCGGACGCCGACCAGCGCGCCCGCCGCCAGGCAGCGACCGACCACCGTACGCCCGCGGACCACCTGGTCCACCACGGCCAGCGCCCCGGCGTCGCCGGAGCCCACGGCGCCGGGTACCGCCAGCGCGGCGACCGGACCGTCGAAGCGCGTGGCGAAGTGGGCGCCGGCCGCGCCGCGGGCGCTCACTCGGCCACCGCCGCGGCCCCGGCCCGGTGCGCGGTGCCGGCCACCGGTCCCGGGTCGGGGGCCCGGGTGTGCGGCACCGCGGGTGCCGCCGCGCGCCGGGACTGGCCCGGCGCGGCGAGGTCCAGCCGGGTGAGCATCGGCTGGCGCTGGGCGAACATCCGGGCGACGGCGGCGAACACCGGCTCGCCGTCGGGCTCGACCTGGCGCAGGTGGACGGTCATCGCCCGCAGCAGGTGCTCGGCGGGCCACAGGTCCCAGTGCGGCACGAGCCCGGAGGCCACGTCCGCGCCGGCCTCGGTCAGCCAGCGCCACAGCCGCGCGCGGGCCACCTGCCCGCCCCGCACCGGCGGATGGCCGGCGGTCAGCGCGGTCACGCCGTCGGCGAGCTGGTCGGCGTACCCGGCGGGGTCGGCGACGGCGGTGGTGAAGCCGCAGTCGCCCCACGGGCCGCGCCCGGCGGCGAGGACCGGCAGTCCGTACCCGGCGAGCGTGGCCGGCAGCCGGCCGTGCAGCACGACGGCCAGGTCGGCGAGGCTGAGCAGGGCGTTGCGGCTGAGGGTACCGCCGGGCAGGAACCGCAGGTGGCCGGCGTCGGAGTGGTACGCGGCCAGCGCGGCGACGCTGCCGGTGCGGTCGTCCTGGGCGGGGTGGTCGAGCAGGAGCCAGTTGGCGGCGGGCAGCTCGTGGGCGTACTGCGCGGTCCGGGCGTACCAGTCCGCGACCTCGTCGGCGATGCCGGTCGGCGCCTCGGTGACCGGCCGGTGGGCGACCACGACGGTCGGCCGGTCGGGGCGCAGGCCGTACCGGGCGGCGACGTGCGCGCGCACCTGCCGGCGGGCCGCCGGGTCGGCCAGCTCGACGGCGTCGGGGCGGCGCCCGACCGGGCGGTCCAGCCCGCGCCCGACCCGCCACACGGTGCGGTCGGCGGCCTCGGCCAGCTCGGCGCGCCGGGACCAGACGTGGCGGCCGAAGAACTCGCCGACCAGCGGCTGGAGCGCCTCGGCGTACGGGACCGCCGGGTCGCCGTGACCCGGGAACAGGCAGTACGCCCGCAGCCCGCCGCGCGGCACGACGGTCAGCACCGGGACGTGGGCGCGCCGGGCGGCCCGCACCGCGAGGCCGGCGTGGTCGTCGGTCGGGTCGACGGCGACGAGCGCGACCGGGCGGCCCGCGGCGAGGATCTCGTCGTAGACGGCCGCGCGGGCGCGGGCGCGCAGGGCGGCGAGCTGGTACTCGGGGGCGGTGCGGCGCAGCGGGGTCAGCGGGCCGCCGCCGCGGCGGCGGTAGCCGGTGTCGACGTACGGGGTCAGCCCGTGCACCTCGACCGGCGGCGCGGCGGCGCCGGCCGCGCGCGCGGCGAGGGCGGTGACCTGCCGGTCGGTCCGGCCGGCGAGGTCGACGACCTCGTCGACGGCGTACGCGGCGGCGAGCGCGGCCAGCGGCGCCGCGTCGGCCTCGGCGCCGTCGGCGGGCGCCGGGCCGATGAGGACCAGCCGGGCGGGGTGCAGCCGGCGGACGGCGTTGGCGAGGGTGAGGACCCGGATCAGCGCGCGGGGGTCGCGGTGGCTGCCGTCGGCGACGACGAGCTGGTCGCCGTGGGCCGGGGCGAGATGGCCGCGCCAGTAGACGTGCGCCTCGTCGAGGAAGCGCTGGTACGTCACCTGATCGACATCACCCCACACGTCCGAGATAACTATACGAATCACATAAAGACACGCATTTCGGACAGAGTTACCCGTCAGCGGTGGGGCAGCATCGCCGGATCCGGCGACGGGCGGTACCGCGGGGTGTCCGGCACCTCCGGCCGGGGCAGCGCCAGCGCCACGTCGGCGGCCTCGCCCAGGCTCCACGTGGCCCCGTGCGCGTACGCCGCATCGAACGCCGCGTCCCCGCCGGCCCGCACGCCCTCCTCGCGCTGGGCGAAGAACAGGGCCAGCTCGTCGGCGCGCGCGTGCCGCGCGGTGCGGTTGGCGTCGGCCGCCCCGAACAGCCGCGCCGCCGTCAGCACGTCCCCGGCCGCCGCCCGGCAGGCGGCCAGACCCGCGACGGTGTCGCAGGCCGCCAGGTCGTACCCGAACGCCACCTGCCCGCGCAGCGCGGCCGTCAGGTGCCGGTGCGCGACGGCCGGCTCGTCCCGGGCGAGCGCCACGAAGCCGAGCCAGGCGTCCACCGACCGGCGCCCCCGGCACGCCGGGCGGGACGCCTCGACCGGCCGGGCCTCGTGCAGCAGCGCCGTCAGCTCGCCCCACGCGCCGCGGCGCCAGAGCAGGCGGGCGAGGGCGGACACCGCGGCCAGCACGTGACCGGACAGCCGCAGCGCCGCCGCGCGGGCCAGCAGCGCGCGCAGCCCCTCCTCGGAGCCGTCCAGCGGCGCCCGCGCGTCCACCCGCAGGCTCAGCGCCGGGTCGTCCACCACGGCCGCCACGCGCCGCGCCCGGGCCGCGAAGACCGCCTGGACCGGCAGGTCGGCGCTGGCCGCCGCGAAGCGGCTGTGCAGCAGGAACAGTTCGGTCACCAGCGGCGCCCGGCTGGCGGGCACGGCGCCGGTGAGGCGGTCCGGGCCGCCGAGCCGGCCGTACAGCCGACCCAGCCAGGCGCGCGCCGCCGCCGTGGCGCCGCGCTCGATCCACCACGAGCCCAGGGCACGCACCAGGTGCAGGCCCTGCCACGGGTCACCGGCGGTGACCGTCCAGGCCAGCGCGTCCTCCACCTCGGCGCGCAGCGGGTCGATCTCCGACAGCGCCCAGGTCGCCGGGCGGCCGTCGGCGGCGACGTGCAGCCGGGCCAGCTCCCGGGCGACCCAGCGCGCGTGCCGGCCGCGGGCCAGCGCCACCTCGCCGAGTGCCGCGAGCCGCCGGCCGGCGTACGCCCGGACCGGGCCGAGCAGCCGGTACCGCACCCCGCCCGCGTCCGGCAGCGTCTCCACGAGCGACGCGTCCACCAGCGCCGCCAGGTCCGCCGACGGGTCGTCCTGGACGACCCACCGGATCGCGGCGGCGGTCACCGGGCCGGCGAACACCGACAGGGTGCGCAGCAGCCGCGCGGCGCGCGGGGCGAGGAGCTGGTACGACCACTCGACGCTCGCGGCCAGACTGGCCGCCCGGTCCGCGGCCGCGGACCGGGCGCCGGCCTCCCCCGGCGCCGCCGCGAGCAGCGTCGGCAGCTCGGCCGGCAGGTCCGGCACCGGGACGCAGCGCAGCCGCGCCGCGGCCAGTTCGAGCGCCAGCGGCAGGCCCTCCAGCCGCGCCGCCACCTCCTGGAGCACCGGCAGGTCGGCGGGCGCCACCGGCTGCCCGCCGCGGGCGGCCTCCGCCCGGCGCAGCAGCAGCGCCGCCGCCTCGCTGACCTCGCCGCCCGGTCCCGGGTCGCACTTCAGCGGGGCCGCCCGCCACACGCACTCCCCCGGCACGCCGAGCGGGCGGCGGCCGACCACGAGCAGCCGGACGCCCCCGCAGCCGGCCAGGATCCGCTGGGCCACCTGCGCGGTCTCGGTCGGCGCCACCTCGCTGTTGTCGAGGACCAGCAGGACGTCGTGCGCCCCGGCCAGCTCGACCGCCGCCGCGGGCGGCCCCATGTCCGCGTCCCAGCGCACGCCCAGCCCCGCGGCCACTGCGTCGGCCACCCGGGCCGGGCCCAGCGCGGCGAGGTCCACGTACCAGACGCCGTCGGCGAACCGCTCCGTCTGCGCCTGCGCCACCCGGACCGCCAGCCGCGTCTTGCCCACCCCGGGCGCGCCGACGACGGTGACCAGCCGGTGCGCGCCGAGCAGGTCGCGCAGCTCCACCCGGTCCCGCTCCCGGCCCACGAACGGTGTCACCGCCGCCGGGAGGTTGTGCCGGACGACGCCGGAGGTCCGCGGCCGGGGGAACTCGTGCGCCACGCCGTCGCCGCTGAGCTGGAGCAGCCGGGTCCGCCCGTCGAACCCGCGCAGCCGGTGCAGGCCCAGGTCGCGCACGTCCACGGTCGGCGGCAGCCCGCCGGCCTCGCGGACGGTGGCCGCCGAGCACAGGATCTGGCCGCCGTGGGCCGCCGAGGCCACGCGCGCGGCCCGGTGGACCTCCGGGCTGGCGTACTCGCCGGCCGTGGGCTCCGCGTAGCCGGTGTGCAGCCCCATCCGCACCCGCGGCCGCGCGCCGGGCGGCCAGGCGGCCGCGGCGAGTGCCCGCTGCGCGGCGAGGCAGCCGGCGACCGCGGCGCGCGCGTCGGTGAAGGCCAGGAACAGCGAGTCGCCCTCGGTGAACAGCTCGACGCCGTGCCGGGTCAGGTGGGCGCGCAGGAGGCGCCGGTGGGCCACGAGCAGGGCCTGGTACCGGTTGCCGAGCAGGTGCGCGAGGCGGGTGGAGCCCTCGATGTCGGTGAAGACGAAGGTGACCTGTCCACTGGGCACGGCGGGGCCGCCGGGCAACACCCCCTGCCCCTGTGCCGGCACCCGGTGGACCTCCGCCCCGCTCGTCACCCCGTCAGCAGATCACATGTCGCCATCGCGGCACACCGGCTGATCCGGTCGCTGACCCTGCGTAGACCGACCGTCACGCGATACCCGGCCGGCGCCTGTGACGGTAGCGCCGGACCCTGACAGCGCACCACACGCGCAGTGCGGTCCGCGGCGCCCCGGCGGGTCGGGCCGGACGGGTTCTCCGAGTTGGACCGAGCCTAGTGGGGTCCCGCCAGCCGGCGATCGGGAGTCCGGGCGGACCGCGTCGGCCACCTGCGCGATACTGGACGGGTGAGCCCGACCAGCGGACCGGACCCGGAGCGCGACACCCCCCGCCTGCGCGCCGCCGCGCCCACCGTCAGCCCCGGGCGCCCGGCCCTGCGCCCCGGTACGCCGGGCGCCGACGCGGGCCGGCACCGCGACGCCGCCCTCCCGCCGCCGCACCGCACGCTCGGCGGCTGGATCCGCCACCCGGGGGTCCGGCTCGCGGCGCCGTACCTGGTGATGGTCACCCTGATGAGCGCCGCCGTCGTCACCGGCGGGCTGCTGCCCGCCCTGCACCGCACGGCGGCGTCGGCCCCGCTGCCGCCGGACCCGACACCCAGCCTGTCCGGCGGCCTGCCGGTGCCGACCGCCGGGGCCGGCACCCCGACCGCCGGCCAGCTCACCGGCGGCGCCCCGGGCGGCGGGGCGCCCGGCACCGGCCGGCCCGCCGACGCGCTGCGCGGGTGGGCCGCCGGCCTGACCGCCCGGGTGAAGGTCCCGCCCACGGCGCTGGAGGCCTACGGGTACGCCGAACTCGCCGTCGCCCGCGACCGGCCCGCCTGCCATCTGAGCTGGACCACCCTGGCGGCGATCGGCCAGGTGGAGTCCCGGCACGGCTCCCACCAGGCGACGCTGGACCGCAACGGCAAGGCGCTGCCGACCATCTACGGTGCCCCGCTGGACGGGACGAAGGGCAACGCCCGCATCCCCGACACCGACCGCGGCGTCATCGACGGCGACCGCGTCTGGGACCGGGCGGTCGGGCCGATGCAGTTCATCCCGGGGACCTGGCGCAAGCACGGCGTCGACGCCGACGGCGACGGCGCGACGGACCCCAGCGACATCGACGACGCGGCGGTGAGCGCGGGCCAGTACCTGTGCGCCAACGGACGGGACCTCGGTGACATCACCCAGTGGTGGCAGGCCATCCTCAGCTACAACAACGTCGGAAGGTACGCCCAGGACGTGTACCGACACGCGAACGACTACGGCGTGCTCAGCCGCAGCTAGGACGATGCGCGCCGGGGTCGGTCCGGCGCTTCCGTCGGAAGTCGGCACGGGGCAAGCTGTACGCGTGCTGTTTCGCGAGTGGGACGCCCGTACCGCGCCGGATGCCGAGGTGGAAGCCCTGCTGGCGATGCTCAACGCCGCCCTCGCCGCGGACCAGCCCGGTGATCCACTGTGGCGCAACGACCGGTTCCGCGAGTGCATCACCGAACTCGTACCCGGCCAGCGCCGCCAGGCGTGGACGGCGCACGACGGCGACGGCCGGCTGTGCGGCCACGTGAACATGCTCCTGATGGGTGACACCGGCGTCGTGGAGTTGCTCGTCCACCCGGCGGACCGCCGCCGCGGGCTGGGCCGGCGGCTGCTCGGCCGGGCGGTGCGCTGGGCGCACGCGCAGGGGTACACCTCCGTCGGGGTGGAGGTGCCCGGCGACACGCCGGGCGTGGCCTTCTACGGGGGGCTGGGCTTCCGGCAGGCGTACGCCGAGGTGCGCAGCGTCCTGGACCTGGGCAGCGTCGACTGGCTGGCCCTGGGCGAGATGGCCCGCGGGATCGGCTCGGGGTACCGGCTGGCGTACCACCGCGGCGGCCCGCCGGCCGAGCTGCTGGCCTCCTACACGCTGGCCAAGGCCGAGATGCGCAACGCGGGCGGCGACGGCGACCTGGAGCTGCGGCCCGGCTCGTACGACCCGCAGCGGCTGACCGAGAGCCTCGCCTGCCTGGAGCGCCGGGGCATGTCGCCGCACGTGATCGTCGCGGTCCACGAGCGCAGCGACGAGGTCGCCGGGCTGACCGAGGTGGTGGTGCCCGCCCAGCGGCCGAGCCGCGCCGACCAGTACGACACGGTCGTCGTCCCCGACCACCGCGGCTACGGCATCGACCGGGCCATGAAGGCGCGGATGCTGTTCGAGCTGCGGGCGGCCGCCCCGCGGGTGCGCGAGGTGCAGACCTGGAACGACCCGCAGGACCGGCACCTGATCAACATCAACGCGGACATGGGCTTCCGCACCGACCGGCCGTGGCTGGAGTACGAGGCGGAGGTGCCCGCGCTGGTCGCCCGCCTGGCCCGGTGAGGCGCCGGCCGGGCGGCCGGCTCAGCGGCGCAGCAGGTGCGCCGCCGGCAGCGCCCAGTAGGTGAGCAGGATGTCGGCGCCCGCGCGGGCGATCGAGGTCAGGGACTCCACGATCGCGGCGTCGCGGTCGATCCAGCCGCGGGCGGCGGCGGCCTCGACCATCGCGTACTCGCCGGAGACCTGGTAGGCGGCCACCGGTACGGCGACCTCGGCGCGGACCGCGGCCAGCACGTCCAGGTACGGCAGCGCCGGCTTCACCATGACGATGTCGGCGCCCTCGGCGACGTCGAGCCGCACCTCGCGCAGCGACTCGACCGCGTTGGCCGGATCCTGCTGGTACGTGCGGCGGTCGCCGACGAGCGTGGACTCGACCGCGTCGCGGAACGGCCCGTAGAAGGCCGAGGCGTACTTGCAGGCGTAGGCGAGCACGCCGGTGTCGGCGTGGCCGGCGGCGTCCAGGGCCGCCCGGACCGCCCCGACCTGGCCGTCCATCATGCCGGAGGCGCCGAGCAGGTCCGCCCCGGCGGCGGCCTGGGCGCGGGCCATCGCGGCGTACGCGCCGAGGGTGGCGTCGTTGTCGACGTCGCCGCCGGGGGCGAGCAGGCCGCAGTGGCCGTGCGAGGTGAACTCGTCCAGGCACAGGTCGGACATGACCACGAGGTCGTCGCCGACCTCCGCCCGCACGTCGGCGATGGCGACGTTGAGCACGCCGTCGGGGTCCGCGCCGGCCGAGCCCGCGGGGTCGCGGCGCTCCGGTACGCCGTACAGCATCACGCCGCCCAGCCCCGCCGCCGCGGCCTCGGCGGCGGCCTTGCGCACCGAGTCCCGGGTGTGCTGGAGGACGCCCGGCAGGGACTCCACCGGCCGCGGCGCGGCCAGGCCCTCGCGGACGAACAGCGGCAGCACGAGCTGCGCCGGGTCCACCCGGACCTCGGCCACCAGGCGGCGCAGGGCCGCCGTCCGACGCAGTCGCCGCGGCCGGACCGCGGGGAAGCTCCCCCGGCCCGCGCCGCCACCGTCGGCTCCCCCGTTCGCCGGCATGTCCTCAGGCCCGGTAGCGCAGCGCGGTCGGACCCTGGACCTTGGCGCCGCGGCGCTGCTTGGGCGGCATCGTGGCCAGCTTCTCCCGCAGCTCCACCGCGTAGGCCGCCAGCGCCTCCACCTGGTCGGCGACGCTCGCGTGCTCCGGGCGCACGTCGACCCGCAGGCCGAACTCGGTGGCCGTCTCGGCGGTCTTGGGGCCGATCACCGACACGACCGTGCGGGCGTGCGGCTTGCCGGCGATGCCGACCAGGTTGCGCACGGTGGAGGACGAGGTGAACAGCACCGCGTCGAACCCGCCCGACTTGATCGCGTCGCGGATGTCCGCGGGCGGCGGCGCCGCCCGGACGGTCCGGTAGGCCGTCACGTCGTCGACCTCCCAGCCGCGCTCGGTCAGGCCGGCGGCCAGCGTCTCGGTGGCGATGTCGGCGCGCGGCAGCAGCACCCGGCCGACCGGGTCGAGGACCTCGTCGTGCGGGGAGAACTCGGCCAGCAGGCCCTCGCTGGACTGCTCGCCGGCCGGTACCAGCTCGGGCTGGATGCCGAAGGCGCGCACCGCGTCGGCCGTCGCCGGCCCGATACAGGCGATCTTGACGCCGCCGAAGTGCCGGGCGTCCAGGCCGTGCTCGGCGAACTTCTCCCAGACCGCGCGGACCGCGTTGACCGAGGTGAAGACGACCCAGGCGTACCGGCCGTCGACCAGTCCCTTGATCGCCCGCTCCATCTGCGCGGGGGTGCGCGGCGGCTCGACGGCGATCGTCGGCACCTCGCACGCGATGGCCCCGTACCCGCGCAGCAGCGCGCTCATCGCGCCGGCCTGCTCCTTGGTCCGCGGGACCAGCACCTTCCAGCCGTACAGCGGGCGCGACTCCCACCAGCCGAGCGCGTCCCGGTCGGCGACGGCCCGGCCGACGGTCAGCACGACCCGGCCGGTGAAGCCCAGCGCCGAGTTCACGACGCTGTCCAGCGTCGCGCCGGTGGTGTACTGCGTCTCGCCCGTGCCGTCGCCGGTCACCGCGACCGGCAGGTCGGCGGGGACGCCGGCCGCGCGCAGGCCGTCCTGGACGGCCGCGATGTCCGCGGCGTCCACGGCCAGGGCGACCGGGCCGCGGGCGGCGGCCGTGGTCAGCGCGGCGAAGTCGAGCGCCTGGACGTCCTCGACGTCGGCGGCGGTCCGCACGCCGCTCAGCGGCACGCCCGCGTAGGTGGCGACGCCGGCCGCCTGCCCCACGCCGGGGATGACCTCGAACGGCACCGCCGTCCGGGTGACCGCCTGGACCTCGCGCACCACCGAGTCGTGCCCGAACGGGTCGCCGGCGACCAGGTGCACCGCCGGCTGTCCCGCCTTCGCCGCGGACAGCAGCACCTTGGCGATGTCGCCGGGGCCGCCCTCGGCGACGCTGAACTGCGGCTCCTCGCTCCGGCTGCCGTCGGCCACGGCCGCGGCGGCGTCGGCCCGCAGCGCGTCCAGCAGCGCGGCGGGCAGGGAACGGTCGTAGACCACCTGGCCGGCCCCCACGAGCGCGTCATGCGCCCGCCGGGTCAGCAGCCCCGGGTCGCCGGGTCCGGCCCCGACGAAGGAGATCCGCCCAGTGGGCTTACGGCTGCGACTCATCGTGCTCTCCCAGCAACATCGTCAGCTCCCGCGCCGCCGCGGGGCGGCGCGAGAAGGTCGTCGGCCCCGGCTTCACGCAGGTCGGCGGCCAGGTCACGGCCGATGTCGGCGGCCGCGGGCTCAGGGTCGGTGGCGGGCAGGGTCGCGCTGCGGGACAGCCGGATGGCCTGAGCACCGTCCGGGCTGATCACCGCACCGCGCAGGTACAGCTCCAGGCTGCCGTCCTCGTCCTCCGCCAGGACGGCGAGCGCCGCGATCGGCATGCTGCACCCCGCCTCCAGGGTGGCCAGCAGCGCGCGCTCGGCGGCGACGCAGAGCCGGGTGTCGAGGTCGTCGAGGCCGCGCAGCAGTTCGCTGAGCGCGGCGTCGTCGTCGGTGACGGCGCCGTCGCGGCACTCCACCGCCAGCGCGCCCTGGGCGGGGGCCGGCAGCATCAGCATGGGATCCAACGACTCGGTGATCTCGCCGGCACGGCCCAGCCGGGCCAGGCCGGCGCGGGCGAGGACGACGCCGTCCAGCTCGCCGTCGGCGACCTTGCGCAGCCGGGTGTCCACATTGCCGCGGATCGGGCGCACGTCGAGCTGGTGGCCGAGGGCGTGGAGCTGGGCGATCCGCCGGACGGCGCCGGTGCCGATGCGGGCGCCCGGCGGCAGGGCCGACAGCGGCAGGCCGTCGCGGGCCACCAGGGCGTCGCGCGGGTCCTGCCGCGGCGGTACCGCCGCCACGACCAGGCCGTCGGCGGGCGCGCTGGGCAGGTCCTTGTAGGAGTGGACGGCGAAGTCGATCTCCTTGGCGAGCAGTGCCTCGCGCAGCGCCGACACCCACACGCCGACGCCCAGCTCGCTGACGGGGCGGTCGGTCCGGTCGCCGGTCGTAGCGATCTCGACCAGCTCGACCGGCCGGCCGGTCCGGGCGCGCAGCGCGTCGGCGACGTGGGTGGACTGGGCGCGGGCCAGGGCGCTGCCGCGGGTGCCCAGCCGCAGGGGTGCGCTCATCGGTCACCACCTTCCAGGGAGGGGACGGAGCCCGCGGAGGTGGTGTGCGGCACGTCCAGGTCGAAGAGTTCGCGCAGGAGCGAGGCGTACTGGTCGCCGCCCGGCGCGGCGGCGAGCTGCCGCACCCGGACCGTCGGGGAGTGCAGCAGCCGCTGGACGACGCGGTGCAGGGCGTGCGCGACCTCGGCCCGCTGCGCCTCGTCGAGTTCGGGGCGGCGCTGGCCCAGCCGGGCCAGCTCGGCGCTGACCACGTCGTCGGCGCGGGCGCGCAGGGCCGCCACGGTCGGCGCCACGTCCGCGCCGCGCAGCCAGCTCAGGAAGGACTCCACCTCGGCCGCGACGATCTCGTCGACCGCGGCGGCGTCGGCCGCGGCCGGCCCGCCGCGGAGCTGGTGGCTGAGCGACTCGATGTCGACCAGGCGGACGCCGGGCAGCGCCGCGACGGCCGGGTCCACGTCGCGGGGGACGGCCAGGTCGAGCAGCACCAGGGGCGCCGCGCCGGCCGGGCGGGCGGCCACGGCGGCGGCGACGGCCGGCGCGTCCAGGACCGGCTCGGCGGCGGCGGTGGCGGTCACGACGATGTCCACCTCGCGCAGCGCGGCGCCCACCCCCGCGTACGGCAGGACGTGCGCGGCGTAGGACTCCGCCAGGCGGGCGGCCCGCGCCTCGCCGCGGTTGGCGACGCGGATCGGGTCGGCGCCGACCCGGCTGAGCGTGGCCACGGCCAGCGCCCCCATCGCGCCGGCACCCACGACCAGCGCCGGGCGACCGGCCAGCCCGACCACCCCGGCCGGCCCGGCCGCGGCGTCCTGCGGCGGCGCCGGGCGGGCCGGGTCGGCGAGGGTGGCGGCGGCGACCTCCAGCGCGGCGCTGACGACGCTCTGGCCGGCCCGGTCGATGCCGGTCTCCGAGTGCGCCCGCTTGCCCACCCGCAGCGCCTGCTGCATGAGCTCGTGCAGCAGGCGGCCGGTGGCGTCGCAGGCCGCGGCGGCGTCGTACGAGGTCCGGAGCTGGCCGAGGATCTGCGCCTCGCCGACGACCATCGAGTCCAGGCCGCAGGCGACCCGGAACGCGTGCCGGACGGCGGCGTCGGCGTAGTGCACGTACAGGTGGGGCGCGAGCGTGGCCGGCGCCACCTCGGCCCGGGCGGCGAGTACCGCGCAGATGTCGTCCAGGCCGCCGTGGAAGCCGGAGACGGCCGCGTACACCTCGACGCGGTTGCAGGTCGAGACGAGGACGGCCTCGCCGACGTACGGCTGGCCGACGAGCAGGTGCAGCACGCCGGCCGTCTCGTCCGCGGGTACGGCGAGCCGCTCCAGCAGCGCGACCGGCGCGGTGCGGAAGGACAGTCCGACCACGAGCAGGTTCATCGGGGCAGTGCCTCCGCTCCGGCACCGACCGCGACCGCGCCGCCCGCGGCCGACTTGCGGTGCTCGTGGAAGGAGAGGATCTGGAGTTCGATGGCGAGATCGACCTTACGCACGTCCACACCATCCGGCACGGCGAGCACGCAGGGGGCGAAGTTCAGGATGCTGGTCACCCCCGCGGCGACCAGCATGTCGGCGACGGCCTGCGCGGCCGAGGCCGGCGTGGCGATGACGCCGATCGCCACGCCCTCGGCGGGGGCGAACTCGACCAGCAGGTCGACGTGCCGGACGACGAGGCCGTTGATCGTCTTGCCGACGAGCCGGGGGTCGGCGTCGAACAGCGCGACCACCCGGAAGCCGCGGCTGCCGAAGCCCGCGTACCCGGCCAGCGCGTGGCCGAGGTTGCCGACGCCCACGAGCGCGACGCCGCGCCGCTGGGTGAGCCCGAGGACGTGCTCGATCTGGGCGATCAGCAGGCTGATCTCGTAGCCGACGCCGCGGGTGCCGTACGAGCCCAGGTGGGACAGGTCCTTGCGCAGCTTGGCCGAGTTGACCCCGGCGGCCGCGGCCAGGGCCTCGCTGGAGACGGTGTCGTGGCCGGTGTCGGCGAGCTGGTGCAGCGCCCGCAGGTACTCGGGCAGGCGGGCGACGGTGGCCTCGGGCAGGTCCGGGAAGTCCGACGGGGTGGTGGCGCCGGCGGCGGCACCCGTCCCCGACCCGACCCCGGAAGTTGCCTGGCTCATCTGACTCCGACGCTGAAACGCGGTGGCGCCGACACGTGCGGCGGCCCGCGGCTGGTCTGCGGGCCGGCCCGCGGGGCGGGTCTCCCGATGCTGGTCAGGCGGCGCGGCGACACGGGAGGGACCCCGGGCGCCACGGTCTGACGAGCACAGCGTAGGCGCTTGTGAACGCACGCACAAATCGCGATCTTGGCAGGTCGGGACGGGTGTCGGGCTCGCTCAGCCCGTCGCGCGGGCCAGCTCCACGGCCGCCAGCAGGGTGTCCGCGACGGGGACGCCGGCCCCCCGGAGCTGGTCCGGATCGGTGAGGCCGCCGGTGTACAGGACGCACGCCGCGCCGACCGCGGCGGCGGCCTCGGCGTCGTCGACGGTGTCGCCGATGAGGACCACCTGTGACCCGGGCAACTCCAGCGCGGCCAGGTGGGCGACCAGGTGGGCGTGCTTGGAGCCGCCGCCGACCTCGTGCCGCAGCCCGTCGACCCGCCGCAGCAGGCCGTCCAGCCCGTACCCCCGGACCGCGGGCACCAGCTCGTCGTGGAACCACATGGACAGCAGCGACTGCCCGCCGGGCCAGGCGCGCATCGCGGCCTCGGCGTCGGCCGCCAGGCGCACGTCCACCAGCCCGCGCCGGTACGCCTCGTGGAACACCGCGTCGAGCCCGGCGAACTCCGCGGCGCTCAGCTCCCGGCCGAGCACCTCGCCGTAGTAGTCGACGATCGGGCGGCGGAACCGGCGGCGGTGGGTGTCGGGGTCCACGGCCCCGGCGCCCGCGCTGGTGAACGCGGCGTTCGTGGCCGAGATCACCAGCGCCAGGTCGTCGAGCAGCGTGCCGTTCCAGTCCCAGACCAGGTGCGGGCGGCTCACCGGGGGGCCGCCAGGTCGCGCCGCAGGCGCTCCTCCTCCACCCGCCAGTAGCCGTGCTCGCGGCCGTCGAGGAGCAGGACCGGGACGCGGTCGCCGTACTCGCGCTCCAGCTCGATGTCGGCGGCCACGTCGACCTCCCACCAGCCGGCGGCGGTGTCGGCGGCGACCCGGGCCAGGGTCGCCTTCGCCTCGTCGCACAGGTGGCAGCCGGCCCGGGTGATCAGCGTCAGCCGCGGCTCGCCCACGTCACTCCCCCTCCGCGGCCCGCGGTCCGGGGCCGCCGCGCCCCTCAAGGTAGAGGACCCCGTTGACGTCGGCGTACGCGCGGTCGCCGGTGGCCCACCAGCCGTCCCGGTCCGGGCCGCCGCGGCTGTCGGGCCAGTAGCCGGTGAACAGGTTGGGTCCGCTGACGGCCAGCTCGCCGCGCGCCGGGGCGGCGTCGGCGTGCGGGGCGACGGGCACCAGCCGGCCGTCGGGGGCGCGCAGCCCCACCCGGACGCCCGGCAGCGGGGAGCCGATCCGCACGCCGCCGTCCGCGGCGGCGGCGCGGCGCCCGGCGTCGACCAGCGTGGTGGTGACCACCGGGCCGGCCTCGGCCAGGCCGTACCCGGAGAAGATCGGCTGGCCGGTGCGGGCGGTGAACCGCGCCGCCACGCCCGGCTCCGGCGGGACCGGCCCGCAGGCGGCCACCCGGACGGTCTCCAGGTCGGCGTCCACCCCGGGCAGCCCGGCCCAGCCGGCGTACAGCGACGGGACCCCGAGCACGGTCGTCACGTGGTGGGCGGCGACCAGCTCCCGGACGCCGGCCGGGTCGGTGTGGTCGGCCAGCACGCCGCACGCCCCGTGGTAGGCGACGGCGCCGACGCCGCAGTTGAGCCCGTACACCTGGTGCAGCGGGGCGGCGACGAGGACCGTGTCGTCCCCGCGGACCAGCGGCGGCTCCACCTGCGAGAGCTGGGCGTGGTGGGCGAGCAGCGCGCGGTGCGGCAGCATCACGGCCGACCCCGACGGGGGGTACAGCAGCAGGGCGGGCGCCTCGGCCCCGCCTGGGGAGGACCCCGGTACGGGTGACGTGTGCCGGATCCCGTCGGCGTCGAGCACGGCCGCGGCGCCGCTGTCGGCGAGGACGTGCGCCCGCCAGCCGGCCGGGGCGCGGGGGTCGACCGGCACGGCCACCAGGCCGGCGCGCAGGCAGCCGAAGTAGGCGGCGGCGAAGTCGAGCCCGTCGGCGAGGGCGAGGACGAGCCGGGGCGGGCAGCCGCCGCCCCCGGCCGCCGGCGCCGCCGGCCGCAGGGCGGCGAACTCGCTGGCCAGCGCCTCGACCCGCGCGTCCAGCGCCCCCCAGGTGAGAAGCCGGCTCGCGGTGCGGAAGGCCGGCCGGCCCGGCGAATGGGCCGCCGCTGTGCGTACATATTCGGCTAAATCTCGATGATCCGGCACGGCACGGGGACTCTCGGACGGCGAGGCAGGATGGCGGCGCAATGGTTCGCGGGACTCCTCCACGGCCACAAAGTGTGGCACAGGACACCAGCACCGTGTGTACCCCGAAAGTTCCGCGCGCCGCCGCGTGGCGACACACGGGACGGACAATCTGTGCGACTTCATTTGCGGGATCAAGGGAAGAATTCCACTCCCAGAAAGAGAATCAGCACACCCGGGGACAGTGACCTATCATCGGGTTCAGGCTGACTCGTCCGTTTTCGTATCGAGTCGCCACCCCTCATCCTGAGGAGGCCGCTGTGCCCGTTTTCGCGCCCCCCACCCACCGCGCCCCGCGGTGTGCGGACGCGAACGACCCACCCATCGCCATTCGCCGGGCGGCGTCGCACCGCCCACCGCAGCGGCGGACACCCACCCAGCGGATCAGCGAGGTGAATGCATGACCGGGTACGCCCACACCGGTGGACTCCGCCCCGGCACCCCGGCCCGGCAGGCGTTGGCCGACGGGCTCTCCATGCTCGGCGCGGCCCTGCACGACATGGTGAGCCTCAGTGTCGCCGTGCGCGGCGGCGACAGCGTCAAGCGGACCCGCAACCGGCCGCACACCGACCCGCACACCCGGCCCGGCGCGAGCAACAGCGCCAAGCCGCTCGGGGCGCGCGTGCCCAGCCCGGCCCGCCCGCCGATGCCCCAGCAGCCCGGACCGGCCGAGCAGCCGGCCGAGCCCGCCCCGGCCGTCGGCACCGCCCGCGTCGCCGAGCAGACCGCCGAGGGGCCGCCGCCCCCGGCCGCGCCGCCCCCGCCGCCGAGCCGGCCGGAGCGCGGCGACCCGGCCGCCGAGGTGTGGGCGCTGGTCGAGCGGGCGCAGGCCGGCGAGGCCGAGGCGTTCGGGCTGATCTACGACCGGTACGTGGACACGGTGTTCCGGTTCATCTACTTCCGGGTCGGTAACCGCCAGCTCGCCGAGGACCTCACCTCGGACACGTTCCTGCGGGCGCTGAAGCGGATCAGCTCTTTCACCTGGCAGGGGCGCGACCTGGGCGCCTGGCTGGTGACGATCGCCCGCAACCTGGTCGCCGACCACTTCAAGTCCGGCCGGTACCGGCTGGAGGTCACCACCGGCGACGTCATGGACGCCGACAAGCCGGAGTACGGCCCCGAGGGCAGCCCCGAGGCCGCCGTCGTCGACCACATCACCAACGTCGCCCTGCTCACCGCCGTCAAGCAGCTCAACCCCGAGCAGCAGGAGTGCATCGTCCTGCGGTTCCTCCAGGGCTTCTCGGTGGCCGAGACCGCCCGGGCGATGGGCAAGAACGAGGGCGCGATCAAGGCTCTCCAGTACCGTGCTGTCCGCGCCCTGAACCGACTACTCCCGGACGGTTTCCGACCGTGATCCCTACCCCCCTCGCCGCCGCACCCTCCGAACCGGACTCCCGTACCCCGAAAGCCGTAACCATCGACGTCCGCCGCCCGTTGACCGGAGTACCGACACTCCTCGCCACTCCCGGACTGCACAGCGGCCGACCCGCCGCCACCGCAGCTTTCGACGAAAGCAGGTGCCCGCGGTGAGATCGACACTCTTCGGCCGGCTGCGGGCCGAACGGTTCCACGAGCTGACCGAGGACCCCCCCGTCAGCCGCCGGCGCCGCTCCCGCACGCCCGCCGACGACGAGCTGACCGCGCTCGTCGGTCTCAGCCGCCGGACCGCGCACCTCGGCGACGCCCTGACGGCCCGGTCGGGGCCGGAGGAGGAGTTCCGCACGGGGCTGCGCGCCCTGCTGGTGGCCACCGCCGAGCGGCAGGGCATCGGCGTCACCGCGCAGGAGCCGGACCCCGAGCCGGTCGTCGCCGTCGGCCAGCGGCGCCTCCTGCCCCGCCTGAGCCGGACCCAGGCCCGGATCAGCGCCCTGGTCGGCGTCACCGTCGGCGCCGTCGTGCTCTCCGGCATGTCCGCCGCCAGCGACAGCGCGATGCCCGGCGACGTCCTGTACTCGGTCAAGCGGGTGACCGAGCGGGCCGCGATCGGCCTGACCACCTCCGACGTCGAGCGTGGCGAGCGGCACCTGGCGCTGGCCAAGACCCGGGTCGACGAGGCGATGGCCGTCCGGCAGAACGTCGCCAGCTACGACCGCGTCCTCACCGACATGGAGAACGACGTCCGCGACGGCGTGCGGCTGCTGACCACGGCGGCGGTCAAGGAGCGCAACCCGGCGCCCCTGCAGGCGATCGACGCGTTCGTGACCAGCCACCGGATGGCACTCGGCGGGCTGATCGGCCAGGTCAGCGTCAACAACCGCAGCCGCACCCTGTGGTCGCTGCTGCTGCTGGACTCGGTGGCCAAGCGGGCCCAGAGCCTCAACAACGCGCTGAGCTGCGGGGCCGACCTGGCCGGTACCGACAACCTCGGCCCCAAGCCGCAGCCGCGGCCGTGCGGGGTGGCGGCCACGCCCTCGGCGCGGGCCACCACCGCCGCCCCCGAGCGCAGCGCCACCCCGCACGGCCGGACCCGCGGGACCACGCCGCCGGACGAGGCCACCGCCCAGCCGCGCGGCGGCCCGACGCCCGAGCCGACCGCCGACGAGACGACGCCGCCCCCGGAGGACGGCGGGCTCCCCCTGCCGCCGCCGTCGCTGGAGCTGCCCAACCTGCTCACCACCCCCGCCCCCGCGGCCGCCCGCGACTGAACCGCCGCCCGCGGCGGCGCGTGCCACCCACCGGCGACCGGAGCGCACGCGGTGCCGGCCCGCCGCGCTCCGGGGCGCGCCGGCACCGCGTGCGGTCCCCGGCCCGCGCGGGCCGATACGCTCGCAGGGACGGGCGGAGCCGGGCGCGGCGGCGGGCGAGGAGGGACGCGGATGGGCAGACAGGGGCAGGACCCGCTCCCGATGCTGCCGGTCGACCCGGACGCGGCGGCCATGCCGCCCGACCCCGCCGCGGCGGCGTTCTTCGACGTCGACAACACGATCATGCAGGGCGCCTCGATCTACTGGCTCGCCCGCGGCCTCGCCGCGCGCAGCTACTTCACCGCCGGCGACCTGGCCCGGTTCGCCTGGGGGCAGCTCCGCTTCCGCGTCCTGGCCACCGAGAACGCCGGCCACATGGACCGCGCCCGCGAGATGGCGCTCGCGTTCATCGAGGGCTGGCGCGTCGCCGAACTGGAGGTCATCGGCGAGGAGATCTACGACGAGCTGATGGCCGACCGGATCTGGCCCGGTACCCGCGCGCTGACCGAGACCCACCTCGCCGCCGGGCAGCGGGTGTGGCTGGTCACCGCGGCGCCGGTGGAGATCGGCCGGATG
Organism: Pilimelia terevasa; assembly: GCF_014647915.1. GTDB lineage: Bacteria > Actinomycetota > Actinomycetes > Mycobacteriales > Micromonosporaceae > Pilimelia > Pilimelia terevasa. The sequence continues at coordinate 100,468 of NZ_BMQC01000007.1, read as the reverse complement.
ATCGCCCGGCGGCTCGGCCTGACCGGGGCCATCGGCACCGTCTCGGAGATCGAGGACGGCGTCTACACCGGACGCCTCGTCGGCGACCTCATGCACGGCCCGGCCAAGGCCGAGGCCATCGCCCGGATCGCCGCCGCCGAGGGGCTGGACCTGGCCCGCTGTACCGCCTACAGCGACTCCGCCAACGACATCCCGATGCTCAGCGCGGTCGGCCGCGCCGTGGCCGTCAACCCCGACAGCGCCCTGCGCCGGGAGGCCCGGCACCGCGGCTGGGAGGTCCGCGACTTCCGCACCGGCCGCAAGGCCGCCCGGCTGGCCATCCCCACCGCGCTCGCGGCGGGCGCCGTCGTCGGCGGCGTCACGGCGGGCATGGCGGTGTTCCGGCGCCGGGCGGCCACCCGTTGACCGACCACGGCCCCGGCGCGGCGGGGCGGGCCCGGGCGATCGCGCGGGCGCGCGGAGCGGCGCCCGACGACGACCCGGGCGGGCCGGTCGGCAAAGGGCCGGGGTCGGCCGGGCGGGCCGCCGCGGCCGCCGCCGCCCGCGAGTCCGCGGCGGCGGAGTCCGGCGGGCGGCGCCGCCGGTCGCCGCTGCGCTCGTGGTCGCCGGGCGTGGCCGTCCTGGCCCTCGCCGTCGCCGCCGCCGGCCTGCTGCTGCTCGGCCCGCGCTGGCGGGAGCGCGACACCGGCCGCCCGGTACCCCTGGGCGAGGCGTACCCCGCGGCCCGGACCGGCGCGCTGCCCGCGCACCTGCCCGACGGCCCGGCCTACGACCCGGCCCTGCTGCTGGACGCCGACACCTCGGTGGGCACCGCGCCGACCCCCGACGGCCGCACCCTGCGCCTCGTCCTGCACCGCGGCGGCCAGGCCCGGACGCTGCGCGCGCTGCCGGTCGGCGCCGACCCGCTGTTCGGCGGCCTGACCGTCGCCGGGGACACGCTGATCTGGGCGGAGACCGTCAGCGGCACCGGCGGCGCGGCGTCCAGCAGCCTGTGGACGGCGGCGGCGCGCGGGGCGGGGGAGCCGGTCCGGCTGACCGCCGACACGGGGGCGCTGGCCTTCTTCCACTCCGCGTACGACCTGGTCGTCGCCGAGGACCGGCTGCGCTGGGTCGCCGTCGGCGCCGGGGCGACCCCGGTGACGCAACTGCGGTCGGTACCGCTGACCGGCGGCGCCGTCACGGTCCGGGACCTGCCCGGCCAGTGGACCCAGTCGGCCTGGCCGTGGCTGGTCAGCGCCGCCGAGGACCACGGCCAGCCGGCCCGGTTCAACCTGGCCACCAACCAGCGCGCCGAGGTACCGGCCGGCACCAGCGACCTGGTCGCCTGCGGCCCGCAGTGGTGCCGGGTGCAGGTCCTCGGCGACGCCGGCCCGTCCCGGCTGGACGCGATGCGGCCCGACGGCGGCGGCCGCCGCGAGATCGCCGGGCCCGGGACCAGCGCGGCGGTCACGGACGTGGCCGTGCTGGACCGGTTCGAGGTGCTGACCCGGGCCAGTGAGCAGGGGGCGGCCGACAGTCAGCAGGAGCTGCTGCTGTACGACCTGGCGCGGCGCCGGATGCTGGTCGTGGCGCAGGGTGTCGGGCTGGTCAACAGCCGCGACGGGTGGCTGTGGTGGTCCACCGGCGGTACCGGCAACACCCGGTGGCACACCCTCGACCTGCGCGCGCTCGCCTGAGCCGGCCGGCGCGGCGGCCGGCCCGTCACGGGCCGAACGGGTCCGGGCGGCGGGCCAGCAGTCGGTCGACGGTGGACTGGATCGTCTCGCGGACCTCGTCGGCGAGGTCGAACACCACCATTGGGTCGTCGGCGGCCTCCGACCGGCCGGCCGTGGAGATCGGCGGGCAGAACTCGATCAGCCACTTGCTGGGCAGCGGCAGCAGGCCCAGCGGCCCCAGCGCCGGGAAGGTCGGCGTGACCGGGAAGTACGGCAGGCCGAGCAGCCGGGCCAGGGGCTGGATGTCGGCGAGCATCGGGTACGCCTCCTCGGCGCCGACGATCGCCACCGGCAGGATCGGCTGCCCGGTGCGCAGCGCCGAGGCCACGAATCCGCCGCGCCCGAACCGCTGGAGCCGGTACCGCTCGGCGTAGCCCTTGCCCACGCCCTTGAAGCCCTCCGGGAACACGCCGACCAGCTCCCCGGTGCGCAGCAGGCGCTCGGCGTCGGCGTGGCAGGCGACCGTGGTGCCCATCTTGCGGGCCAGCTCGGACAGGACCGGCGTGGTGAACACCAGGTCCGCCCCGAGCAGCCGCAGGTGCCGGGCGGGGTCGTGGGCGTCGTGGACGGCCACCGACAGCATCAGCCCGTCCAGCGCGACCGTCCCCGCGTGGTTGGCCACGACGAGGGCGCCGCCCTTCTCGGGCAGGAACTCGCGGCCGGTCACCTCGGTGCGGAACCAGTCCTGGTACAGCCGCCGCAGCATCGGTAGGAACACCCGCTCGGTGAGCTGCGCGTCGAAGCCGAACTCGTCGACCTCGTACTGGCCGGTCAGCCGGCCGCGCAGGAACGCCAGCGCGTCGGCGACCCGCCGGTCCCACGGGTCGGTGGCCGGGGGCGGGTCAACCGGCGACATCGGCGGCCTCCGGGCGGGCGGCGCGGATGCGCCGGATGCCGTCCAGCAGCGCCTGCTCCACGGCGGCGACCTGGGTGGCGGGCAGGACGGTGCCGCCGCGGTGGGCGCGGATGAAGTCGTCGAACGCCTCGGCGGTCGTGCGGGGGGTGACGCCGAACTCGGCCACGAGCCGGGCGGTGTCCACCACCCGGCCGTGCACGAACAGGTCGAGCTGGTCGAAGCCGTACCCGCCGAGGTCGAGCCCGCGGGCCAGCGCCGCGGCCGCCGACAGCCCCTGCTCGGGTACCGGCACCGGGATCCGGCCCGCCCGCCGGATCGCCTGGGACAGCGTCAGCACCCCGGCGCCCGCGACGTTGAACGTGCCGGGGTGGGCGCCGACGACCGCCTCGTGCAGGATCTCCCGCACGTCGTCGAGGTGGACGAACTGCAGCCGCGGGTCCCGCCCCAGCACGGTCGGCACGAACGGGCTGGCGAAGTACCGGGTCAGTGTCGTGTCGGCCGCCGAGCCGATGATCGGCGCGAACCGCAGGACCGTGGCCAGCACGTCCGGGCGGCGGCGGGCGAAGCCGCGCAGGTAGCCCTCGATGTCGAGGATGTCGCGGGCGAAGCCGCCGCGCGGGGTGGCCCGGGGCGCGGTCTCCTCGGTGAAGACCGCCGGGTCCTTGAACGAGGCGCCGTAGGCGGCGGTGGAGGACCGGACGATCAGCTTGCGCAGCAGCGGCGCGCGCTGGCAGGCCGCCAGGAGCTGCATCGTGCCGATGACGTTGCGCTCCTTGGCGTCGTCGTCGGCGTCGTCGGCCCGGGGCGGGCGGCTGGTGACGGCCATGTGCACGACCACGTCGGCGCGCAGGTCGGCGAGGACGTCGGCGGCGCGGTGCGGCTCGGCGACCACCGTGGTGACGCCGTCGAGCTGGGGGGCGACGTCGGCCGGCGGGGCGGCGGCGTCGAGCCCGACGACGCGGCCGACGCGCGGGTCCGCCGCGAGCCGGGCGGCGACGGTGGCCGCCAGGTACCGGCTGACGCCGGTGACGACCACAGCCTGGGCGACCGGAGCCGCCCGCGGGGCACGGTCGGCCGCCGCGCCACGGTGGGACGGGTGCATGACACCTCCCTCACCGTGGAGCGGTCGACCGGTCGTGGCTACTTGCCGAGACGACGACGCTGGACGCGGGTCTTGCGCAGCAGCTTGCGGTGCTTCTTCTTAGCCATACGCTTGCGGCGCTTCTTGACCACCGAGCCCATACGAAAGCCTTCCCTACCCGGGTCGGCGTACCGGGCGCGACGCCCGGCACGGTGCGACCCCAGAAACTGGACACCGGACCGGCGACACGTCGCGTCCGCGGGCACCGGGCGTCAGGATGGCCCTGCACGCCGGACGTCGCGGCGCGGGGGTTCACCCACCACGCGACAGACCCGCACGGAGCGGGCCACCCGGAGTGCTCATGGCCGTCCCTGGGGTACCCGGTGGGGACATGGCGGTCAGCGGTCGGGCCTCAGCGTAACGAACCCCGCGGGCCACGACCAACCCGGCCCCGGTCACGCCGATTCGGAGAACGCGCCGCGCAGGTACTCGTGCACGGCGTGCTCGGGCACCCGGAAGGAGCGGCCCACCCGCACGGCGGCCAGCTCGCCGCCGTGCAGCAGCCGGTACACGGTCATCTTCGACACGCGCATCACCGTGGCCACCTCGGCGACGGTGAGGAACCTGACCTCCGCGAGCTCGCCGTCGACCTGCGGCGTCCTGGCCACGTGATCACCCCAACCCGTCCGCGCCCGGCGCGGCGGCACCGCGCGTCACCTGCGTGTCACCTGCACGGTAGCGAGACCGCTGTGGGGGCGTGGCGACTTTCGGTGATCGTCAAGGCGACACGCCGACGGGTCGCCCGGTCGGCGTGGCGTGGCGGGCGTGGCGCGGGGCCGCGGGCCGGCGCCGGGCCGCGGTCAGCCGCGGCTGGCCAGCGCGCGGGCGAAGAACATCAGGTTGGTGGGGCGCTCGGCGAGGCGGCGCATGAGGTAGCCGAAGGAGTCGGAGCCGTAGGGCACGTACACCCGCGTCGTGTAGCCCTCGGCCGCCAGGCGGCGCTGCTCGTGCGGCCGGATGCCGTACAGCATCTGGAACTCGAACCGGTCCTGGCTGCGGCCGAACCAGCGCGCCCGGTCCTGGCTGATCGCCACCAGGCGGGGGTCGTGGGTGGCCAGCATCGGGTAGCCGTCGCCGGCCATCAGGATGTTCAGGCAGCGGACGTACGCCTTGTCGACATCCAGCTTGTCCTGATAGGCGACCGACTCCGGCTCCTTGTAGGCGCCCTTGCACAGCCGCACCCGCGAGCCGGCGCCCGCCAGCTCCCGGCAGTCGGCCTCGGTGCGCCGCAGGTACGCCTGGAGCACCGCGCCGGTCGTCGGGAAGTCCTTGCGCAGCGTGGCGAGGATCTCCAGCGTCGAGTCGGTGGTGGTGTGGTCCTCCATGTCGAGGGTCACCGTCGTACCGGCCTCGGTCGCCGCGGTACAGATCGCGCGGACGTTCTCCAGCGCCGCCTTCTCGTCCACGAGCTGGCCGAGCGCGGAGAGCTTCACGCTCACCTCGGCGGCCGGCGTCAGCTCGGCGGCCGACAGCGCCGCCAGCAGGGCGACGTACTCCTCGCGCACCCCGGCGGCCTGGTCGAGGTTCGTGGTGTCCTCGCCGAGATTGTCGATCGTGATCGTGAGGCCCTCGTCCACCAGCTCCCGGGTGACGGTGAGGGCGTCGTCGATCGTCGATCCCGCGACGAACCGCCGGACCACGTCCCGACTCACCGGCGCACCGACCACCACCTGCTCGACCTTGGGCGAGCGCGAGGCGGCGAGGATCAACTTCCGCAGCATGGCGCAGAGACTACCGCCCCCGTACGCTCGTACTCCGGCCGCATATCAAGCCGTAACCTGCTATGGGCGCGGACCCGCTCCGCGTTTAGGGTGATGCTGTGGACTTCGCCGCTTATGCGCAGACGGCCGTGTCGCTGGCCAACGGCACATTGACCGACCTCGACGCCGCCGCGGACATCTTCACCGGCGACCTCGGCTGGATGCGCGAGGAGGCCGACGACCGGGACCTCGCCGCCCTGCGCCGGGCCCAGCCGCGCTTCCGCGAGGTCTTCGCCCTCGGCACCTCCGGCCGCGACCCGGAGACCGTCACCCTGGTCAACGCGCTGCTGGACGACTTCCCCGCCCGCCCCCGCATCTCCGGCCACGACGCGAGCGACTGGCACATGCACGTCACCGGGCGCGGGGCGTCGGCGGCGGCCGAGTTCCTGGCCGGGGCGGCGTGGGGGCTGGCGGTGTGGCTGTGCGAGCACGGGAGTTCCCGGTTGGGCGCCTGCGCGGACGCCCGCTGTCCGAACGTGTACCTCGACACGTCCTCCAACCGCTGCCGCCGCTTCTGCTCCGAGCGCTGCGCCACCCGCGCCCACGTGGCGGCCCACCGCGCCCGCAAGCGCGCCGCCGCGCCGGCCTGACCGTTCGCCCCCCCCCCCGGCGAGGAGTCTCCCGGGCGGGTGGCGACCCCGGGTCAGGCGTGCTGGGCGGCGGGCAGGTAGCGCCGGGCGAAGGCCAGGGACTCGGCCAGGTCCGCCTCGCGGCTGGCGCGGGTCGGGGCCCGGCGGGTGGCCACCTCCACGGCCACGGCGCCGGTGAAGCCGCGCCGCCCCAGGGACCCCAGCAGGTCCGCGCACGGCTGGGCCCCGCGCCCCGGGACCAGGTGCTCGTCGCGCCCCTCGCCGGTCCCGTCGCCGAGGTGCACGTGGGCCAGCCCGCCGGCCATCGCGTCGGCCATCGCCAGCGGGTCCGTCCGGGCGGCGGCGCAGTGGGAGATGTCCAGGGTGTAGGCCGGGTAGCCGGCCTCGACCGGGTTCCAGCCGGGCACGTACGGGACGAACTCGCGCCGGCCCAGCCGGACCGGGTACATGTTCTCGACGGCGAAGCGCAGGTGGCCGAACTCGGCCGTCATGTCGGCCAGGCCGTCGGCGAAGCCGCGCGCGTAGTCGCGCTGCCAGGTGAAGGGCGGGTGGACGACGACGGTCGGCGCCGCCAGGTCGGTGGCGAGCCGCGCGGCCCGGCGCAGCCGCTCCCACGGGTCGGGGCTCCACACGCGCTGGGTGACCAGGAGGCAGGGGGCGTGCACGGAGCCGACCGGTACGCCGTAGTGCGCGGACAGGCCCCGCAGGGCGCCCGCGTCCTGGCTGACCGGGTCGGTCCAGACCATCACCTCGACGCCGTCGTAGCCCAGCGTCGCGGCCATCTCGAAGGCGGCGGCGGTCGGCTCGGGAAAGACCGAGCTGCTGGAGAGCAATACCGGTACCACGGTGCCAGGGTATAACCGCCACGCCGACCGGGCAGGCGGAGACCATCCCAAAGAGGGAGGAATCTAGCGGCGTTCCCGGTCGAGGCGGCGCAGGATCACTCCCTCGCGCAGCGCCCACGGGCAGACGTCCGCCACCTCGATCCGCAGCGCGCGCAGGGCCGCCTCGGCCACCACCGCGCCCGCGAGGAGCTGGTGCGCCCGCGCGGGGCTCACGCCCTCCAACTGGGTGAGGGCGGCCGGCGGGATGTGCCGGACGAAGCCCAGCACCTGCCGCAGCCCGGTCCGGCTGAGCTGGCGGGGCGCCCACAGGCCGGCCGACGAGGGGGCGGCGCCGGACAGCCGGGCCAGGGTGCGGAACGTCTTCGAGGTGACGACCACGCGGTCCCACCCGGCCTCGCCGAGCTTGCGCACGGCGGGGGCCAGCAGCTCCTCGACGTACGCCCGCAGCCGCGTGACGGCCTCCTCGTCGGGCGGCGTGCGCGAGGCCGGCGTGAGGCCCAGCCACTGGCGGGTGAGCCGGCCGGCGCCCAGGGGTACCGACAGCGCCTCGGCCGGCTCCTCGTCCACGCCCGCGGCCAGCTCCAGCGAGCCGCCGCCGATGTCGAGCACCAGCAGCCGCCCGGCCGACCAGCCGACCCACCGGCGGACGGCGAGGAAGGTGAGCCGGGCCTCGTCCGCCCCGGAGAGGACCCGCAGGTCCACGCCCGTCTCGGCCCGGACCTGCTCCAGGACGGCCGGCCCGTTGCCGGCCTCGCGCAGCGCCGAGGTGGCGAACGCCAGCAGCTCGCCGGCCCGGTGCTCCTCGGCCGCCGCCCGCGCGCGCCCGACCGCCTCCACGAGCGCCGCGGCGCCGTCCTCGCTCACCGCCCCGGTGGCGTCCAGCCGCTCGACGAGCCGCACCGGGGTCTTCTCCGAGTGGGCGGGCCACGGGTGACCGCCCCGGTGGGCGTCCACCACGACCAGGTGCACCGTGTTGGAGCCGACATCGAGCACACCGAGTCGCATGCCAGGCACCCTAGGGCATCAACCGATCATCGGGCAGTAGTCCCCCGGCGGGATCCGGGCGGGCGGCGGCGGGCGTAGGCTCGCCCCAGGGACGCCGGCCGCGGGGCCAGGGGGGCCATTGATCCCGGCGACCGCCCGATGCCGGCGACGGCACCCCGCGGTGGCCGGCCGGGCGCGGACCGGCGCGGCCGATCGCGGAGGTACCGCCATGACACGCATCCACGGCACCCGCACGCTGCACCGCGCCGCACTGACCGCCCTGCTGCTCGGGGCCTACCTGGTCGTACCGGCGCCGGCCAGCGCCGCCGCCTGCGCCCACGACTGGGGCAGCGCCCCGAAGTCCGGCGGCGGTATGCACCTGCCCGGCCTGTTCCGGGTCATCCCGTCGACGTCCGCGTGCTGGGACCGGCTCACCTTCACCTTCGCCGGGTCGGTGAACGGGTACCGCGTGCGGTACGGCGAGACGTACACCGAGGGCGAGGGGCGGGCCCTGTCGCCGTACACCGCCGGCGGGGCGCTGCTGAACGTGACGCTGCTCGCGCCCGCGCAGCCGCCCGGCTTCACCGTCGGCACCGGCGCGCACGCGGTGAACGCGATCCGGTACCGGACACTGCGCGACGGGGTGTTCGGCGGCAGCTTCGAGGGTCAGTCGACGTTCGCGGTGGGGGTGCGGGCGCGGCTGCCGTTCCGCGTCTTCACCGCCGCCGGGCCGGGCGGGGACAGCCGGATCATCCTCGACGTCCTGCACGCCTGGCCCCGCTGACCCGCCGCCTCCCGGCCCGCGGGACCGGGGTGCGTCAGGGCTGGCGGCCGATGAAGCCGAGCAGGCGGGTCTGGGCGTCGGCGTCGGCGGGGACCGGCACCGCGGGGCCGAACTGCCCGCTGGCCCGCATCGCCTGCTCCATACCGGTCATGCCCGCGAGCAGCGCCGCGCACCGGTCGGGGTCGAGGCGCTCGTCCTGGCCGGTGGCGCGGGCGAGGTCCCACGTGTGCAGGAACACGTCCGTCGTGTAGAACATGTCGACCGCGCGGGCCACCGGCAGCTCGCCCAGGTGCGGGTTGTGCAGGACGGCCGCCGCGCGGGCCGGGTCCTCCAGCAGCGCCTGCACGGCGTCGCGGTGCGCGGTCCACGCCGCGAGCGGGTCGGCGTCCACGTCGGGGACGGCGGGCAGGGTCGCCGTCGAGCCGGCCGCGAGGAAGCCGGGCAGCCACTCCACGAGGTGCCGGACGACGTCGCGGGCGACCCAGCCGGCGCACGGCGCGGGGTTGTCCCAGGCGTCGGGGGCGACACCCCGCACGCGGTCGGTGAAGGCGGCGGCGGCGGTGCGGTGCGCCTCGGCGATGTCGGACACGCGCACTCCTCTCGGGCGGTGGGTCGCGGCTCGGGCGGTGGGTCGCGGCCGGGTGGGTGGCGGCCCCGCGGGGGCGCGGCGGCGGCGCCGCTCCCGCCACGGTAGCGCCGGTGCGGGCGGGCCGGACACGGTGAACGGCCCGGGCCGGCCGGGCCGTTCACCGGGCGCGCTCAGGCGGGTGCGTGGACGGTCCGCCTGCGGCGCAGCATCCAGGCGACCAGCCAGGCGCCCAGCAGGACCGCGCCGACGCCGCCGAGCAGCAGGTTGCGCAGCAGCCCGCCCGGGGTCCCGCCGGTCACCGGCAGGCCCGCCTCGCCGGCCCCGCCCAGGACGGTCACCGTCGTACTCACGGTGACCCCCGAGACGAGGCCCGTCGCGGTGATCGTGGCGGTGCCCGGGGTGTGCAGCGTGACCGGTACGGAGATGGAGCCGCTGCCGTTGGCGATCACGGTGTCGATGACGTCGCGGCGGGCGGAGGTCAGCTCCAGGTTCGTGGCGCGCAGCGCGAACCGCCGGTAGGTCACGGTGATCGATACCCGCTCGTTGGCCAGGAAGCCGCTCGCGCTGAACGTGACGGTACCGCCGGAACCGATCGTGCTGGTGGAGACTTGGGCCGGCGGCGGCTCCGCCGGGTAGGGCGCGGCCGCGGCCGGCGCGGCGAACGCCAACACCGCCAGCGCGGGCAGCAGGACTCGCAGGAAACGCACAATGACCCCCCATGAACGTGGTAAGGCACTTTTTCGTATAGGCCTCCTTTTCCTGAACCTACTGGCCAGGAGGGCACGCGTCAGTCGATTGGGTGGATAGCGACCAGTCCGTCACGCGCGGCGTGACCCACAGCCGGGGAACGTGCCGGAAGGCACTGACCGCGGTACCCGCCCGGACCACCACCTCCAGGTCCGCGGACCCGCCCGGCGGCAGGTCGACCAGCAGGCTGCCGGCGCGCCGGCCCCGGTCGCTGCCCGCGCCGTAGGGCACCGGCCGGCCGTCCAGGCGCATCGTCACGAGCGAGCCGCCGGTCGGGGCGAGGACGACGACGTTGGTCCGCAGCGTGAACGGGTCGCCGGCCAGAGCCAGCCCCGTCACCGCCTTCGGCAGCCCGGCGGCGGGGGCCAGCGACGACAGGCGCACCCGCAGGGCGTACTCGCGGCGGCCGGCCACGCAGGGCCGGGTGTCCAGGGCCGCCCGCTGCCGCAGGTAGTAGCCGAGCTTGGCGCCGCTGCCGTCGTTGAGGAACACCCCGACCGTCGGCTCCCGCCCGTCGTCGGCCGGGAGCCGGCCGCCGAGCACCGTCTCCTCCAGCCGCCGCTGCTCGGCCGGGTCCGCGGACCAGACCAGCAGCCGCCGCTCGCCCGCCGCCCGGCCCAGCGCGCGGACCAGGGCCACCGGCCGGGCGGCCCGGCCGGTCAGCGCGGCGAAGGTCGCCCGGGCCGCGGCGGCGAAGTACCGGTCCTGGGTGGTCGGCGAGACGACCCGGCGGTAGGTGTCCGAGAGCAGGGTGCGCACGGCGGTGGCGCCGGTCAGGGTCGGGCCGCCCGGGACGGGGACCGGGCCCTGCACGCGCAGCACGTAGGACAGCGCGACCGGGTCGGTGGCCAGCACGCCGTCGACGGTCCGGCCGGTCCGGCGGCGGTACATCTCGCGCAGCGTGGCGGCGGCGGTCGGGAAGTCGGGGGTCAGGTTCACGTCCGCGGGGTAGGTGCCGAAGCGGTCGCTGTACAGGGCCTGCTGCGCCGGGTCCAGGGGCAGCACCGGGCGCGGGAAGGGGCGCAGGCCGGACGCGCTGCCCTGGTGCCGGACCCGCAGCCGGCCGTGGTCGGCCTCGACCACGGCGTACGCGCCGGGCAGGCCGCCGGTGGCGCGGACCTCGGCCAGGTTCTGGAAGACGAGCAGGAACGTGCGGGGCCCGCTGGCCCCGGCGAGCGCCGGGATCAGCGCGGCGGCGCGGGCGGCGGTGCCCAGGTCGCGGGAGGCCGTGGCCAGCTCCGCGCCGAGCTGGGCGACCGCGGCCCCCACCGGGCCGACCAGCCCCCGGCGGTCGACGGCCGCGATCCGGGACCGGCCCGCGGCGAACGCGGCGTCGGCGGTGGCCAGGTCCGGGGCGATCCGGGCCAGCGGCGTCAGCGGCAGCCGGCCCCCCACCGGGGCGAACCGCTCCCACCGCACCTGCCCGATCGACCGCAGGAGGGCGGGCAGGCCGACGTTGGCCAGTTCGTCGACAGTCCGGCTGACGGCGGAGACGGCGCGCACGTCGTCGCCCAGTCCGGGCGTGTGGCCGGCGCCGCGCCACAGCGGGTCGTCGGCGTACGCGCGGGCGGCGTCGGCGTGCACCTGGAGCTGGCTGAGCGTGCGGGCGGCGGCGTCGAGGTCGCCGCCGCGCAACTGGCCGTTGAGCGTCCGGACCAGGCCCGCGGCGGCGGTGAGGTGCTCGCGGACCATCCAGCCGCGGCTGGCCGTCCAGACCAGGCCGGGCAGCAGCAGCGCGGCGCAGGCCAGCAGGGCGGCGCCCGGCCGGCGCAGCCCGCGGCGCGGGCGCCGGCCGCGTCGGCGGCGGCTGGCGGCCACCCGGCTGGCGCGCGCCGCGGCGGCGCGGGCCTCCCGGGTCGCGGCGTCGACGGTGACGGTCACGGGACCAGCTCCCTCCGGTCGGTGCCGGCGCGGGGCGTCGGCGCGCGCGCGGCGGCCGGCGGCGGTGCACCCGGCGCCGCGCCGCCCCCGACCGCGAGCGCGGCCAGGAGTGTCAGGTACACCCACCACTGCCGGGTGTCGTAGTAGCTGCCGGAGAACATGCTCGCCGCGGCGACGTACGCGGCGGCGACCGCGCAGCCGCCGCGGTCCCAGCTCGCCAGGCTCCGGCCGGCGCCGGTGGTGCGCAACTGCCACCAGAGGGCGCCCGCGAGCAGGGCCAGGCCGACCAGGCCGCCGTCGGCGCCGATCTGCGCGACGACGTTGTGCGGGTAGTCGATGCCGATGTACCGGCCCGAGAGCGCCTGGAAGCCGTCGAGCCCGGCGCCGGCCACCGGGTCGTCGAGGAAGACCCGCCAGGCCCGGCGCAGCAGTTCGGGGCGGACCGAGAAGTCGCTGTCCTCAAGCTGCGCGAGCGAGTACCGCCGGTACACGCCGCCGACCGCCCGGTTACCGGCGACGTAGGCGACGACCGCGAGGCCGCCGGACACCGCCAGTACCCCGACCGCGTGCCCCAGCCGCAGCCGGCGGGCCAGGACCAGGCCGAGCGCCCCGGCCACGATGAGGGCGGCGAGGCCGCCGCGGGAGCCGGACAGGAACGCCGAGTACAGCAGCAGCGGCGTCGGCAGCAGGTAGCGCAGCCGCCGCGACCGCACCGCCAGGGCCACCGCCGCGATGACGCCGAGGCACTGGATGCGGACGAAGACATTGGGCCCCCCGCCGAACGCGGCGTACCGGCCCTGCAGGCCCGGCCCGGCCCACCACGCGCCGAGGGCGAAGACCACGGCGGCGGCGAGGCTGCACAGGAAGAACCACCGCACCACCCGCTGCGGGTCGCGCGCGGCGACCAGCGCGGTCGTCAGGATCAGCGCGACGAGCATGGCGATGTCGGTGGCGGCGGAGCCGAGCCGGGCCGACGGCGGCGCCCAGAGCGCGGCGAGCAGCAGGTAGCCGCACAGCAGCAGCACGCCGCCGACGGGCCGCAGCGGCAGCCGCGCCGCCGGCCCGGCGAAGGACCAGGTGGTCGCCACGAGCAGCAGGACGAGGCAGGCGAGCGTGCGCACGTCCAGGCCGGCGATGCCGTCCGCGCCGCCGACGGGCGCGAACCGGCCGCCGAGCACGACGAGGAACAGCGCGCCGACGAGCAGCGGCGGGGCGGCCGGGATCCGGTCAGCGCGCCGCACGGGCGGTCACCGCCTGTCGGTCGGGGCGCGGCGGCCGGGCCGCCGTCACGGCGAGCCAGGCCATGAGGACGGCGGCCGCCAGGTAGCCGCCCAGCGCGGCGCCGGCCGCGCCCCACAGCCCGTACCGCGGGATCAGCGCCAGGTGCGCCGACACGGTCAGGACGAGCACCGCGGCGTCCGCGCCGGACACCGCGCCGGGCGGGCGCGCGGCGGTCACCACGCCCGCGGCGACGCGGGAGAACGCCCAGGCGCCCGCGGCGGCCGCGAGCACCGGGAGCACCCGCGCCGACTCGGCGAACGCCGCGGGCAGCGCGACGCGGATGAACGCCGCCCCCGCGACGGCGACCGCGGCGGCGGCGGCGAGCGCGTAGGCGGCGGCGGCGCCGAACAGGCGGCCCAGCGGCGGTACCGCCCCGTCCCGCCACCGGGGGAGGTGGGCGTCGACGTAGTTCTGGACGGGGACGACGCACAGCTCGGCGAAGGCGGCCGCCACCGCGTACAGGCCGAGGGCGGGTACCGAGGCGAGCAGCGGCAGGAGCAGCCGGTCGGCGCGCAGGGTGCCGAAGGCGGCAAGCGCGCCGGGCAGCAGTCGGCGGCCGGCCGACCGGATCCGGCCGGCCCGCGCCGGGCCGGCGTCGGGGGCGGGGCCGCCCCGGCCGCGCAGGTATCCGGCGCCCACCACGACCAGGGGCGCGGCGGCGTACAGCGCCAGCCACGCCGTCGGCGCCCCCTGCCCGGCGGCCGCGAGGACGACGGCGCCGCACAGCACGGTCGCCTGGCCGAGCAGGTGCGCCCGCAGGTAGGTGGCGCCGTCGCCGACGGTCACCGCCGCGGTGCGGACCGCCGTGAGCCCCACCGAGGCCACCGCCACCGCGGCGACGAGCACCGGCAGCGGTGCGCCCGCGGCCGCGCCGCCGCCGCGGGCGGCCAGCAGCGCGCCGACGGCGGCGCCCAGGACCGCCACGGCCACCGCCCCGGGGACGACGAGCCGCCCGCACTCGCGGGCGGCCGGCCCGACCGCCGCGGGCGCCGGCAGCGCCAGCGGGTAGGCCCGGTCGACCCCGGCGACGACGACGAGGTGCAGCAGGTAGGCGCACTGCAACGCCAGGGCCAGCGCCCCGCGGCCGTCGGGCCCGAGGGCGTGGGCGGAGAGCGCGTTGACGGCGAGGCTGACGCCGAGGACCACGCCGTGGCCGGCGAGCAGGTACCCGGTCGTCTTCCCCGCCGCGGACATCACTGGCCTTTCCCCCCGCCGGCAAGCGCCACCGTCGCACGGGTGGAGTCGCCCATCTGGCGTAGACGGTACTGAATAGCCCGATTCGCTCGCGGGAAAATGACCGTTTTCCGGCTCGCCGGGTGATTGTCTGCGGAAAGGCCGGTCCCGCGGGCCGGCGGCGCGGCTTGATGGGCGGGTGCGGATCACGTACCTGACCCAGTACTTCCGAACCCCGCCGATGGGCGGCGGCACCCGCGCCTACGAGTTCGCCCGCCGGCTCGTCGCCGCCGGCCACGACGTCACGGTGCTCACCGGGCTGCCCCCGGCCGGGTCGGCCGGCGGGGCGCTGCCGGCCGAGGCGGCCGGGGCCCGCGTCGTCTGGCTGCCGGTAGCCTGCGACAACCGGATGGGCTTCCGGCGGCGGCTGGGGGCGTTCGGCGCGTACGCGTGCGGCGCCGCCGCCCGGGGCCGCCGGGTGCCGGCGGACCTGGTCTTCGCCACCAGCACCCCGCTGACCGTCGCCGTGCCCGCCGTGGCCGTCGCCCGGCGCTGGGCGGCGCCCGTGGTCCTGGAGATCCGCGACCTGTGGCCCCAGCTCCCCATCGACTTCGGCGCGCTGCGGTCCCCCGCGGCGCGGCGGGCGGGGTTCGCGCTGGAGCGGTGGGCGTACCGGCACGCCGACGAGATCGTCGCGCTGACCCCGGGGATCGCCGACAGCATCCGGGACCGCTTCCCGGGTGCGTCGGTGCACCTGGTCCCCAACGGCGCCGACGCCGACGTGTTTGCCGACGCCGACGCGCGCGGGGCCGCGCTGCGGGCGCGCGAGGCGTGGCTGGGCGAGCGGCCGATGCTGCTGTACGCCGGCACGGTCGGCCTGGCCAACGGCGTCGACTACCTGGTGCGGCTCGCCGCCGCCCTGGCGCGGCACGCGCCGCGGGCCTGCGTCGTCGTCCTCGGCACCGGCAACCGCCGCGCCGACGTGGGCGCCGCCGCGGCGGCGGCCGGGGTGCTGGAGCGCAACCTCTACCTGCGCGACCCGGTCGGCAAGGAAGAGGCGGCGGCCTGGTTCGGGGCGAGCACGCTCACCGTGTCCACCCTGGTCGACCTGCCCTCGCTCCAGGGCAGCGCCCCGAACAAGGTGTTCGACTCGCTGGCCGCGCGCCGGCCGGTGGCCGCCAACTACGGGGGCTGGCTCACCGACCTCCTGGTGGCTGCGGGCGCCGGCCTGTACCTGCCGCCCGGGGACCCCGACGCCGCCGCCCGCGCCCTGGCGGGCTGGCTGGCCGACCCGGACCGGCTGGCGGCGGCCCGCCGCGCGGCCGCGGAGGTCGCCGACCGCCACTTCCGCCGCGACGCCCTGTTCTCCCGCTTCCACGACGTCCTGCGCGACGCCGCCGCCCCCACCCGGACCGCCACCCCGACACCCTCGATCTGACCCCACCGGCAAGACCTGCCAGGCAGAGCGGGCCAGGCAGAGCGGGTCAAGCAGAGCGGGTCAAGGAGAGCGGGTCGGGTGCGGAGCGGGTCGGGTGCGGAGCGGTCCGGCGGAGGCGGGTGGTCGGAGCCGGTCAGCGGGTGGCGGCGGCCAGGCGCAGGGAGCGGCGGGGTACCGCCGGGTTCCCGGCCACCGTCGCGCCCGCGGGCACGTCGTGGAAGGCGACCGCGCCCGCGCTCAGTGCCGCCCCGTCGCCCACCGCGTGACCGGGGGTGACCGTGGCGCGGGTGCCGAGGAACACCGCGGCGCCCACCCGCACCGCGCCGTTGACGGTCGCGTACGGGGAGAGCACCGTGTCCCGGCCGACCACCGCGTCGTGCGCGACCGAGGCGTACGTGTTGAGGACGACGTTCGCGCCGAGCACCGCGCCCGCCCCGACGAACGCGTACGGGCACAGCACGCACCCCTCCCCCAGCCGGGCCGTCGGCGCCACGTGCGCCCCGGGGTGGACGAGCGTCACCAGTCGCCCCCCGGCCGCCGCCACCCGCCCGGCGAGCGCGGCGCGGACCCCCGCGTGCCCGACGGCGACGACGTGGTCGACGCCCGCCGCCACCCGCGCCAGGCCGCCGAGGACGGGCGCACCGGCCCCGATGTCCCCGCCGCCGGGGTACCGGTCGTCGAGGAAACCCCGCACGACCCCCTCGCCCCAGCGCTGCGCGGCGTACTGCGCGACCTCCCGCCCGAAGCCGCCGGCCCCGACCACGACCACCCCGCGCGGCGTCATCGCCCGGCCTGCGCCGGAGCGGCGCCCGCCGTGCCCCGGAACTCCGCCATCGTCGCCTCCCCGGGCGCCGCCACCCCGGTACCGCGCCACACCGCCGTCGCCGTCGCGGCGAGGATCCGCAGGTCGAGGCGCAGGCTGCGGTGCTCGACGTACCAGGTGTCCAGCGCGAGCCGCCGCGACCACGCGATGTCGTTGCGGCCCCGGACCTGGGCGAGCCCGGTCACGCCCGGCCGCACCTCGTGCCGCCGGGCCTGCGCCGGGGTGTACCGGTCCAGGTAGGCCGTCAGCAGCGGGCGCGGCCCGACCAGGCTCATGTCGCCGCGCAGCACGTTCCACAGGGTCGGCAGTTCGTCCAGGCTGCACCGGCGCAGCCACCGGCCGCACGGGGTCAGCCGGTCGGCGTCGCTCTCGCGCCCGGGGGCGACGGGCCGCATCGTGCGGAACTTGACCAGCCGGAACGGCCGCGCCCCCCGCCCGGGCCGCCACTGCGTGAAGTGCACCGGCCGGCCCAGTGCCACCGCGACGGTGACCGCCACCGCCAGGTACAGCGGCGCCGCCACCGCCAGCAGCACCGCCGCGGCGGCGACGTCGAGCGCGCGCTTGCCGCGCGGGTCGGCCCTCACCGGCCGGCGGCGGCCCGGCCGGCGGGTGCGCCGCGGCGGTCCAGGAAGTCGTGCAGCCGGTCGAACAGCCGCCCGAACGCCGCGTCGTCGGTCGCCGAGCCGTTGGGCAGGACCAGGCCGTCGCGGTGCAGCGCGTCGGCCGCGCCGGACAGGTGCGCCGGGCAGTCCGCGAAGGCCGGCTGCCGGTGCATCGGCCGCCACATCGGGCGGGTCTCCACGTCGGCCAGTGCCAGCGCGGCGCCGAGTTCGCCCGCGGACCAGCCCGCCGCCGCCGGGTCGACCGCCAGCGGCGTGAGCCAGCAGTTGGCGTCCGGGTCCCCGGCGCCGGGCAGCCGCACGCCCGGCCGGCCGGCGAACGCGGCGACGTACCGCGCGCGGACCGTCCGGCGGCGCTCCAGCAGCGCCGGGAGCCGGCGGAGCTGGGCGCGGCCGAGCGCGGCCAGCAGGGCGCTGAGCCGGTAGTTGTAGCCGACCTCGTCGTGGGCGTACTCGGCGCCCGGCAGCCGGGCCTGGTTGGCGAGGTGGCGGCAGCGCTCGGCGAGCGCGGCGTCGCCGGAGACGACCGCGCCGCCGCCGGAGGTGGTCAGGATCTTGTTGCCGTTGAACGACAGGGCGGCGGCGCGCCCGGCGGTGCCGGCGGGCACGCCGTCGCGGCGCGCGCCGAGGGACTCGGCGGCGTCCACCAGGTGCGCCACCCCGTACCGCGCGCACAGCGACGCGACGCGGGCGTGGTCGGCGCACCGGCCGAACAGGTCTACGGGCAGCACCGCGCGCAGCGCCGGCCGGGCGGCGAGCGCGGCGCCGAGCAGGTCGACGTCCAGCGTGCCGTCGCCGGGGTCGACGTCGACCAGGACCGGCGTGGCGCCGACGTACCGGACGGCGTTGACGGTGGCGGCGAAGGTCAGCGTCGGCACGGCCACCTCGTCGCCGGGGCCGACGCCGGCCGCGCGCAGGATGAGGTGCAGGGCCGCGGTACCGGAGCTGACCGCCACCGCGTGCGGCACCCCGACGGCCGCCGCCAGCTCCGCCTCGAACAGGGCGACCTCGGGGCCGCCGGGGGCGGGCCAGCCGGAGCGGAGCGCCCGCAGGACGTACTCCTCCTCCAGCGCCCCGATGTCGGGAGGGGACAGCAGGACGCGGCCGGTCATGATCGCCTCCTGGCCGGGCGGCGCGGGATATCGTGGCGGGCGACCGGCGTACCGGGGGGCGGCGCCGGCACGGAGGGAGGGCCGCCGACCGTGGCCAGACAGTTCCACATCCTCGTCGTCTGCCGCGCGAACCTGTGCCGCTCGCCGATGGCCGAGCGGCTGACCGCGGGCATCCTGCGCGACCGCACGGCCGGGCGGCGGCACGGGCTGGCGGTCGCCAGCGCCGGCACCCACGCCCGCGACGGCGCGGCCATGCACCCGCACGCGACCGAGACCCTGCGCACGCACGGGCTGGTCGACGGCGACTTTCGCAGCCGCCGGCTCACGCCCGAGCTGCTGCACCGGGCGCAGCTCGTCCTCACCGCCTCGCGGGCCCACCGCGCCGAGTGTGCGCGGCTGGCGCCGGCCGCGGTCGGGCGGACGTTCACGCTGCTCCAGTTCGCCCGGCTGGCCGCCGTGCTCCCGGCCGACGAACTGGGTGAGGAGGCCGACCCGGGCGAGCGGCTGCACCGGCTGGTCGGCGCCGTCCCGCGGCTGCGGGCGCAGGCGGCGCCCCGGATGCCCGAGGACGACGACCTGCGGGACCCGGTGACCGGCCCGCTGGCCGACTTCGCGGCGTGCGCGGACCGGATCCGCACGGCCGTCGAGGAGTTCGCCACCGTCATCGCCCCGCGCTGACGGGCACCCCGCGCGGCTCCTCGGGGGCGGACAGGTCGTCCACCAGCGACCGGGCCCCCGCCTGGCCGGGCGCGCCATAGCCGTAGCCGTAGTACTGGTACGGGTCCCCGTCGCTGCGCATGACCATGTTGAACACGCAGCCCAGCAGCCGCGCGTCCACCGAGCGCAGTGCCCCCGCGGCGGCGTGCACCTGCGCCTGCGTCGTCTGCCGCGCCCGGGTCACCAGCAGCGCCCCGTCGGCGCGGGCGGCCACGACGGCGCCGTCGGTCACCGGCAGCAGCGGCGGGCAGTCGACGATCACCAGGTCGTACCGCTCCCGGAAGTCCTCCAGCAGGTCGGCCATGTGCGCCGAGCCGAGCAGCTCGCTGGGGTTCGGCGGCTGGAAGCCCGAGGGCAGCACCCACATGCCGGTGCCGTACTCCTGGGCCACGTCGTCCAGCCGGGCCTGCCCGGCCAGCAGCGTGGTGAGGCCGGCGGCGCCCTCGATGCCGAGGTACTCGGCCACCCGCGGCCGGCGCAGGTCGGCGTCCACGAGGAGCACCCGCTTGCCGGCCTCGGCGAACAGGGTGGCCAGGTTGCAGGCCGTGGAGGACTTGCCCTCGCCCGCGATCGCGCTGGTCACCACGACCGTGCGCACCGGCCGGTCCACGTCCACGAACTGGAGGTTGGTGCGCAGTTGGCGCAGCGCCTCGGCGCGGGGGGTGTGGGCCATCGCGGTGACGAGGCGGTGCGGGGTGTCGCGCAGCGCGCTCTCCACCGGCACGGCGGCCAGCACCGGGGCGCCGGCCGCCTCGGCGAGCGCGTCATTGGTCTTGACGGTCGTGTCGAGCAGCTCGCGCATGGTGGCGGCGCTGGCCCCGAGCAGGAGGCCGAGCAGCCCGGCGACGAGGAAGTTGCGCACGGGCTGCGGGGCCACCGGGGTGTCGTTGACGGTCGGTCCGGCGACCACCTCGACCTTGACCGAGGACTGCGGGCGCCCGGGCTGGGTCTCCAGCAGCTCGACCAGGGCCTTGAACTCCGCCGCGACGTGGGTGGCCAGCAGCCGGGCCCGCTGCTGGGACTCGTCGGTGACGGTCGCGTCGAGCAGCACGGTGTCCGGGTTGGGCTCGGCCCGGACCCGGTCGCGGACCTCGGCCGGCGTGAGGCCGGTGTTGGACTTGCGGCTGACGGCCGCCGAGAGCCGGTCGCTGGTCAGCAGCGCCGCGTAGGACTTGACCCGGGCCTGGGAGAACAGGCCGCCCTCGTACGCCTCGCCGACGCCGGAGTTCGGCGTGGTGACGAAGAAGGTGACGCTGGTCTGGTACCGCGGTGTCGTCTTCACCGTGATCAGCGCGGCCAGGCACAGCGCCGCGGTGACCGCGCCGAGTACCCACCACCAGCGCTTGCGCAGAACCCGCAGCACGTCGCGGACATTCATCCGACCACCCCGCAGTCTCGGACAAAACGTATTTATTGACTATATGAGCACAGATAACCTGAGCGGACCGATTAGGCGAAATCACCAAAGAAGCCGCTTTCAGCGCTTTAGGCTCGATGCACCCCCGCACACCGCCCGCACCGGCGGGCCCGTCGGTACGAGTGAGGGCAGGCCGAGCCGTGAGCGTCCGCGAACCCACCGCCGCCCCCGCGACCGGCTGGGTGATCCCCGACGCGCTCGCCTGGACCGCCGGCCTCGGCCTCGGCGCCGCCCTGGACCTCCCCCACCACCCCGACCCGTTCGTGGTCACCGCCGCCGTCGCCTTCGGCCTGCACCAGGTCCTGCTCCGGGCCCTGCCCCCGCCCCGGCTGCGCCGCACCGCCGCGCGGGAGGCCGCCTGGCTGGGCGCGACCCTGCTGGTCACCGCCGCGCTGCTCGTCGCCCTGGCGCTCCCCCCGGCGGGCGCGCTGCTGGACCCCGGCGCCGTGGGCCTGGGCTGCGCGGTCGCGGCCGCCCTCATGCTCGGCGGCCGGGCCGGCTGGCGGTACCGCCGCCGCGGCGCCCCCTCGGCCCGCACACCCGTCCTGCTCTACGGCACCGCCGCCAGCGCCGCCGCCCTCGCCCGGCTCATGCGCACCGACGCCGCGTGCCGGTACCGCCCGGTCGGCCTGGTGCCGGACCACCCGGTCGACGTGGCGGCGGTCGACGCCGAGCTGCCCGTCGTCGGCGACCGCGCCGACGTCGGCCCCGCGCTCGCGGCGACCGGCGCCCGCCTGGTCGTCCTCACCTCCCCGGTACCCCCGGACCGGCTGGACGCCCTGTGCCGGCGGGCCCGCGCGGCCGGCGCCGCGGTCCAGCCGCTGCCGGAGACGAACCTGCTCATCGAGGGCGCGGACGAGCCGGGCGCCTGGGACGTGACCAGCCTGCTCGGCCGCGCGCCCGTGCACACCGACCTGGCCGGCGGCACCGACTACCTCACCGGCAAGCGGGTCCTGGTCATCGGGGCCGGCGGCTCGATCGGCGCGGAGCTGTGCCGGCAGATCGCCCGGCTGGACCCGGCCGAGCTGATGCTGCTGGACCGCGACGAGTCCGCGCTGCACGCCACCCAGCTCTCGATGTCCGGGCGGGCCCTGCTGGACGGCCGGGAGACCATCCTCGCCGACATCCGCGACGCCGCCGGCCTGCGGCGCGTCGTCGCCGACCGGCGGCCCGACGTCGTCTTCCACGCCGCCGCGCTCAAGCACCTGCCGATGCTGGAGACCCACCCCGCCGAGGCGGTCAAGACCAACATCCTCGGTACCCGCAACGTCCTGGCCGCGTGCGCCGACGTGGCCCGGTTCGTGAACATCTCCACCGACAAGGCCGCCAACCCCACCAGCGTGCTGGGGTGGTCCAAGCGGATCACCGAGCGGCTCACCGCGCACGCCGCGCGGGAGGCCGGCGGGACGTTTCTGTCCGTCCGCTTCGGCAACGTCCTGGGCAGCCGCGGCTCGGTGCTGACCGCCTTCCGGGCGCAGTTGCGGGCCGGCAGCCCGGTCACCGTCACCCACCCCGAGGTCACCCGCTACTTCATGACCGTCCGGGAGGCCGTCGGCCTGGTCATCCAGGCCGCCGAGATCGGCCGGGCCGGGGAGGCGCTGATCCTGGAGATGGGGCCGCCGGTGCGGATCGTGGACGTGGCCCGGCAGATGGGCGAGATGATGGGCCGCCAGCCCGACATCGTCTACACGGGACTGCGGCCGGGCGAGAAGATCCACGAGGACCTGTTCGGGGCGGGCGAGCGCGACGTCCGGCCGATCCACCCGATGGTGTCCCACGTCGCGGTACCCGCGCTCGACCCCGCGCTGCTGCGCCTGCTCGACCCGTACGGCGACGAGGCGCACCTGCGCGCCGTGCTCGCCGAGCTGTGCGCGGTCCCCGACCCGGCCGCGCCGGACCCCGCGAGCCCGCACCACGCCACCGGCCGCGCCGCCGTCAACCATGCGGCCGCCGACCACGCCGCCGCGGGTCCCGCCGCGCCGCGCACCGCGGCGGCGGCCGCCGCCGCGCTCGTCCACGACGGGGTCCGGCTGGTCGGCTCGGCCGACAGCACCCGGGCCTGACCGCCCCGCCGGGTCCCGTCCCCCGGCTCCCGGGCGACATACCGCGCGGATCACCCGCCGGGTGCCCGGCCTCCCCTACCCTCACGGGGTGCCTACCCGTGCTCCCGTCCCGGTCGTGATCAGCCCCCGCGACCGCGAAGTCGGGCTCGACTTCGCCCGCGAGTGGCTCGACTTCGCCGATCCGGCCGACGGCGAGCACCGCGTCCGCGCGGACCTGACCTGGCTGCTGTCCCGCTGGACCTGCATCTTCGGCCGCGGCTGCCACGGCATCGTGGCCGGGCGCGCCGCCGACGGCTGCTGCTCGCACGGCGCCTTCTTCACCGACGCCGACGACGAGAAGCGGACCCGCGCCGCCGCGGCCAGGCTCACCCGGGCCACCTGGCAGCACTACCGCCGCGGCTTCGCCAACTACACCGAGATGGACAGCGTCGATGGCGAGTCCCCCGCCCGACGCACCGCCACCCGCGACGACGGCCCGTGCGTCTTCCTCAACGACGCCGACTTCCCCGGCGGGGGCGGCTGCGCGCTGCACGGGCAGGCGCTGCGCGACGGCGCCCACCCGCTGGAGTACAAGCCGGACGTGTGCTGGCAGCTCCCGGTCCGCCGGGAACAGGACTGGGTCGACCGGCCCGACGGCACCCGGATCCTGGTGACCACGCTGGGCGAGTTCGACCGGCGTGGCTGGG
Source organism: Pilimelia terevasa (assembly GCF_014647915.1). Classification (GTDB taxonomy): domain Bacteria; phylum Actinomycetota; class Actinomycetes; order Mycobacteriales; family Micromonosporaceae; genus Pilimelia; species Pilimelia terevasa. Next base: position 77,246 of record NZ_BMQC01000007.1, on the reverse strand, counting down.
GCGAGGGCGGCCACGACCTGCACTGGTGGTGCACGTCCTCGCCCGAGGCCCACGTCGGCGCCGAGCCGATGTACCTGTCGTACGCCCCCGAGCTGACCGCGCTCATCGGCCGCCCCGCCTACGACGAACTCGCCCGCCTCTGCGCCGCCCGCGCCGGCACCGCCCCCCTGGCCCCGCACCCGGCCACCACCGCGGCCGGCGCCGGGCCGGCGGTCCCGCCGATCTGGCGACCAGCGCCACCGCCCGGAGCAGGCACTCGATCCGGTCCGCGTCCTTCGCGCACTCCGCGTCGGTAAACTCGGCGGTTGTCGCGAGCTAAGGGGTGATCGTCCTGTCCGGACCCGTTTCGCAGGTGCCAAAAATTGACGAGTTTCGGCCGGTGGTTCTCGCCGTCGTCACGGACGGGCAGACCTGGCACATTCGCGACATCCGCGAGGCGGTCAAGCAGCATGCCGGCCTGACCGACGACCAACGCGCGGAGCGGATGGCCAGCGGCGAACTGCGCGCCGACAACCGGATCGCGTGGGCGGTCAGCAGCTTCTACCACGCGGGCGTCCTGCAGCGGCTGGCCAAGGGCCTCTACCGCATCACCGATACTGGTCGCCAGTTCGCCGCCCGCGGTCCGGAACCGATCAGGGAGCGTGACCTCCTCGGCCTGCCGGCGTGGGACGCCTACCAGGAAGGGCTGCGCGCCCAGCGCGCGGAGGCCCCCAAGGCGCCGGCCGCCGCGTCGGGGGTACAGATGAATCTGGAAGACGTGGCGGACGCGGTCGCCACCGACGCGAGCCCGGACGAGGTCGTTGAAGCGGCAGTGGCGGTAAACCGGGCCGAAGCCGCCGCCGATTTGCTCACCCGGCTGCGCGCGGCCTCGCCGGAGTTCTTCGAGCGGACTGTGCTGGACCTGCTCATCGCGATGGGCTACGGCGGCGCCAGCGGCCGCGCGAGGCATCTCGGCAAGACGCACGACGGCGGCGTGGACGGCGTCATCGAACAGGACGCCCTCGGCCTGCGGACCATCTACGTCCAGGCCAAGCGGTACGCCGAGGGTAACGCGGTCGGCCGGCCGGAGCTGCAGGGATTCGTCGGCGCGCTGAACGGGCATGCCGCGGATCGCGGCGTGTTCCTGACCACCTCCACGTTCACGGCCCAGGCCCGCGAGTACGGTGCGGCCATGCGCGGTGGAATGGTCGTCGTCGACGGACCGCAGCTCGCCAACCTGATGATCAAATTCAGTGTCGGCGTCCAGGTGCGCCAGACCGTCGACCTGATCGAGGTCGACGACGACTACTTCGACTGATCGACAAGGTTCGAGTACTCGGCTACGTCCCGGGCGGTCACGAGCTGTCGCCGCGGAGCGCGGCGTGATCACGGCCGGCTCCCGTACGCGGGCGTGGCGCCCGGCAGCGCGCAGGCGACCGTGGCGCCGTCGTGCCGCTTGGTCCTGGGGTACCGCGCGCCGCTGGGGTCGGCGTTCTCGATCGTCCGTACCTGGCCGATGCGCTCGACCGGGCCGAGCTTGTCGCAGCGAGTCCGGTTCGGTCCCGTTCCGGCTCGATCGCCAGGTCGCATGTGACCTGCGGTCCGTCGGCGGTCTCCACGACGATCGTGACGTCGGTGAGGGCCAGCGTGTCCGCGGTCGCGGCGCTGACCCGCAGGATTCCCACCGCCGCGCACGGCGTACCGGGATGGCATCCGCCGTGGGGAATTCCCGCGCCGTCCACCACCACGACCAGATCGGCTGTCGCGACGACGAAGTCCTCATTGGGTCGACCCGGAGCACCATCGGTGGCGATCGCGCACACCAGCTCACCTCCCGTCGAGAGTCAGCGCCGCACGGAGGTTTGCGACAGCCGCGTGCCGCGCCCACGGACCAAGTTGCCGAGCGGTCTCGCGCAGGTCGGTGACCGTCCGCGACGACCCCGTAGTCAGGGCGATCGCCAACGATTCTTCCGCACGACGACACGCCTCGTCAGGCTGCCCCGCCAGGGCGTGGGCGTGCGCCAGCCGCGCGAGGTACTGCCCGCGGTCCCGGTGGTAGTGCGGCGGCAGCACAGCGAGCACCGCGGTGAATCCCTCGATCGCCGCGGTCGGCCGCCCGAGTTCGAGATGACACGTCGCTCGCGTGATCGCCAGGTGGAGCGGCATCTCGCAGTACCTACCCGTGGCCGGGTCGTCCGCGGTGGAATCGACAGCGGACTCCGCCAGAGTTGTGGCGCGGCCGAGTGCGGCCGCGGTTTCGCGCTCGCTACCCGCAATCGCGTGCCCCACCGCCTCGGCCTGGGCGGCAATCGCCTGGACCCGGCCAGCGCCTGGCGAGGCGTCACGCTGCGCCGCGATTGCCAGCCGCGCGGCGAGACCGCCGTCGCGCTGGCCGGCCGCCTGGACAGATCGCCGGACGAGCACGAACGACGCCATCCGCAGGTCGCCGCCGCACTGCGCCCACTCCAGCGCCTGCCGGTACCAACCGGTGGCGGCGGAGGCGTCGCCCGCGTCGTGGGCAAGCCAGCCGGTGAGCTCGGCGTACCTCGCGCCGACGCGGAGCAGCTCGTCGAGCACCCGGCCGGTAACGCCCCGGCGGACGTGCTCGACGGTTCCGGTGAAGACCCGGACCACCGGCATCAGGACCCGTGGCCCGAGCAGATTGTCAGCCAGATAATAGTCGTGGAGTGACTGGCGCAGGCTGGCGACCAACTGCGGACCCGGATGGTACGCGTCGTCGTCGGGAAGCACGGCCCCGCAATCGGCGGTCGCGGTGTCGACGGAACCGGTTGGTAGAGCGGTGGATTCGGCTACCGCGACCAGTTTTCCGAACCTCGCCTGGACGTCGGCATCGGCGCGCGAGAGCGCGGTGTCCAGTAGTTGCTGACTCCGCAACGCCAACTCGGTGGCCGGGGACGCCTCCCACTTGCTCACACCGCGCCCGGAGACGCCGAGCATCGCGGCGAAGTCGTCGCCACTCAGCCGGAGGGCGAGCCGGAGTGCACGCGCACTGCGACCGCTCCACGAGGCCATCACGACCGACACACGCCACCTCCGGGAGCCCCACTGCGGGCAAACCTTAGCGGCGTCCGGGCAGTCCGGAGGGAGGGAGTGCAGGGCTGGTTCGGTCGCGGTGCGGTACCGGTTCGTGGACTGACCGGCACCCTGACGTCTTGACTGGGATCAAGCCAAATGGGGGTCGGAAGTGAGTAGAGCAGTGAGCGGCAATGACGAATGTCCCGAGTGGTGCGACGCGCCAACAGCCCACACGGCGCCGCACAAGCATGTCCACTGGCGCCTAATCGGCGAGGTACCAGTCCCGCGCGAACACGCCGAGGTGACCCGCGTCCACATCACCATTCAACAACACCCCCACACCACCGAACCCATCGTCGCCCTACGCACCGACGGCGTACTCGACTTCGGCCGACGAACACTACGACGACTGAACAACCTACTCACCGAGGCCGAACGCCTCCTCCGAAACTGAACCATTGGACGCCACCGTCTTCGCCGCATACGCCGCCGCACAACTCGCCGACATCGCCGCAATCCTCACCCAACACGGACCGGCCGGCGGCGCCTGCTGCGCCTGCGGACGACCCCACCCCTGCCCCCACGTCGAAACCCTCCTCCGATACCGCACCCACTACCAACGCTGCCTCACCCAGACCCGCCAACCACAACCGCGAGTCGACTGACGGCCGCGTGGTACTGCGGTGATCTACTCGCCGGTGCGGCCGTCGAGGAGTTCGCGGGCGAGCACCACCCCTGGCGCCCACCCGGCGACCACAGCCGCCCCGCGCCCCCTCCTCACCCCAGGCGGCGCCGAACCAGCGGCCTCGCCGTCCGACCTCACCCGATCAGGTCGACGAGGATCACTCCGACGGCGCGGGGCGTGGGGCGATGCGTGCGTCGCGCCACCACTGGTTGGGGTCGATTTCGAGGGCCGCAGCCGCGAGCCGCTTGCCCGATTCGGTTCGCACGCCCGCGAGGCAGGAGTCGATCCACGGCTGGACGAGCGGGTTGCCCCGGGCGCCGTACTCGCGCGCCTGGAGCAGGCACTCGATCCGATCCGCGTCCTTCGTGCACTGCGCCTCCGGCGTCGCCCGGCCCTCGTACTCCGCCAGCGCACCCCGCACCGCCGCGCGTGCCGGCTCGCTCATCCGCTCCGTCTGGAGGCCGAGCACCTCGACGGCGTCGCGGGTACTCACGTGCGGCTTGCCGATGAGCGGCACGTCCCCGATGCGGCACTCCGGGATGTCGTGCAGAATGCCGAGGGTCGCCGCGCGGTCGGCGTTGCAGCCCTCCATGGTCGCGACCACGAACGCGACCAGGCCGACCCGGTAGGAGTGCTCTGCCACCGACTCGGGCTGCGGCACCCCGACAATCTGCCACCCGGTCCGCGGCAGATGCTTCAGATATCCAGCCTCGTACAGAAACGCGATGGTTCCACCGTCGTCGGCGGAGTGCGATTTGGACACGGTCGGCTCCCTACGTAGACCTGGCGATTCTTCCGCGCGACCACCCGTCTCTTCAGGTTCGCCCCGGCCGTGGTGTGTGCGCAGGCGCGCCGCGCGGAGTACGGCCCAGCCCCTCCACCATCTAGGCAGGCGGACGCGGGTCGGACAGCTCGGTGCGGTAGTGCAGGCTCACACGGTCGGCCGGGATCACGATGTCGACACACGCCTCGACGACGCGTTCGCCCGCGTACATGAGGCGGCGCACCGCCAGGACCGGGACGCCGTCATCAATCTGGAGCGCCCTGGACTCCTCGGGGGTCGGCATCCGGGCGTTGACAATCTCGTCCACCGCTGTCACGCGGACACCGACAAGGTCGAGCTGCGCCATCGTGCCGCCCGGCCACGGCTCGTTCGCCACGTCCAGGACGGCCGTCCCGTCGAACATGTCGCGCAGCAGGTAGCTGTACGAACGGCGGTGCGGCTCCCCGTCGAAGTGGAACGTGAACGTCCGCCGGAACAGGACCGTGCCCTCGGGTACGTCGAAGACCTCGGCAAGCTCCGCGTCAGCGGGTACGTCCTCGCCGCGCTTGTCGAGCGTGAACCTCTCGAAGTCCCTGTGGTCGTAGTGGAAGGGCGTCGAGTCGCGTGTCTCCGCGGCCCGGGCGACCTGATCCAGCTCGGCCTGATAGCGGGTCGAGGCCATCCGGCGCACCTCGCGATGCCTGCGGACATACCAACCGCGCCCGTGCTGGGAGCTGACCAGTCCTTCGTTCTTGAGCAGCGTGAGACCTTGCCGGACCATCGTGCGCGAGACGGCGTCGTACTCCAGGCTGAGCTGCGCTTCCGACGGCAGTGGCCCGCCGTGCGGAAACTCCCCGGCGAGGATGCGTCGCCGCAGGTCGTCAGCAAGCTGTTTGTATACCGGTCGGTCGGCTCGCCGGTCGATGGGCTGGCTCATGGTCACCTCCACTCGTTTGCGCAGGCCAGTCTACTTGTGTGCTCACTGACATGAGTTCTCCGCCCGCATCTCTAGGTGAACTTGTAGACACAAGTGGACGTGAGTACCTATACTTAATCCACCTGGCACCCGAGACGCGTCCAGTTAGTGAGGTGCGGTGCCAGGTTCGCGGGCGACCGGCACCAGTTCCGGGCCGACCGACCAACCCGGAGGTTGAGAGTGAACAGCGCGACGCACGACCGGAGCCAGTGTCCTGAGTGGTGTGACATGACCACGCACGCGACGCCGCGCACGCGCGTCCACTACCGGCTCGTCGGCGAGGTGCCGATCGCACCCGACCACGCCGAGGTGACCCGCGTCCGGATCAGCATCCAGCAGTATCCCGGGGCGACCGAACCGGTCGTGGCCCTGCGCGCGGACGGCGTCCTCGACTTCGGCCGGCGAGCCCTACGACGGCTGAACGTCCTGCTCGCCGAGGCCGAGCGCCTCATCCGGAGCTGAGCCGTGGACGCCACCGCCTTCGCCGCGTACGCCGCCGCGCAGCTCGCCGACATCGCCGCCATCCTCGCCCGACACGGCCCGGGCGGCGGCGCCTGCTGCGCCTGCGGACGCCCCGACCCCTGCCCCCATGCCGAAACCCTGCTGCGGCACCGCGCCCACTACCGACGCTGCCTCGCCCAGGCCGGCTACCCGCCGCCGCCGCGAGCCGACTGACGCTGTCGCCCGGTCGGGCGGGCTACTCGCCGGTGTGGCCGTCCAGGAGTTGGCGGGCGATGTCCAGGTGGCCGAGGTGGCGGGCGTACTCCTGGAGCAGGTGGACGAGGATGCGCGACAGCGGGGGCGCGGTGTCCGGGCGGGTGAAGCGGCCGCCGACGGCGGCACGGGTCGCCAGCGCGGTCCACGGGGCGAGCCCGTCGAGGATCTCGTCCGCGGCGGCGGTCTGGGCGTCGTAGGTGGCCCAGATGTCGGCGGTCGGGCGGTCGACCCGCCACTCGGCGACCAGGCCGCCCGGCGGGCGGGCGTCGACCTGCTCGGCGCGCAGGCCCCAGCGCAGCCAGCGGTGCTCCATCCAGCCCAGGTGCTGGACCAGCGCCAGCGGCGCCCAGCCCGTCGCGGCGAGCGGGGTGCGCAACTGCTCCTCGCCCAGGCCGGCCAGCTTGCGCCGCAGCGCCTCCCGGTACCACCGCAGGTACCCGACCAGCAACTCGCCGGGCTCGGCCACCGCGAGCCCCGGCCCGGACAGCCCCGGATCCTGATCCTGTCTCAACGGCGACTCCCCCCGGTGCGGCGGCGATCCACCCGGCCTACGGCTCGAACTTGTAGCCCAGGCCGCGGACGGTGACGATGTGCCGCGGCGCCGACGGCTCCGGCTCCACCTTGGAGCGCAGCCGCTTGATGTGTACGTCCAGCGTCTTGGTGTCCCCGACGTAGTCCGCGCCCCACACCCGGTCGATCAACTGGCCCCGGGTCAGCACCCGGCCGGCGTTGCGCAGCAGCAGCTCCAGCAGCTCGAACTCCTTGAGCGGGAGCTGGACCGGCCCGCCGTCCACGGTCACCACGTGCCGCTCCACGTCCATCCGCACCGGCCCGGCCGACAGCGTGCCCGCCGTCGACTCGACCGGCTCCGCCGACTGCCGGCGCAGGACCGCACGGATCCGGGCGACCAGCTCCCGGGGCGAGTACGGCTTCGTCACGTAGTCGTCGGCGCCGATCTCCAGCCCGACCACCTTGTCGATCTCGCTGTCGCGCGCGGTCACCATGATGATCGGTACCGCGGAGCGCTGCCGGAGCTGCCGGCACACCTCGGTGCCGGCCATCTCCGGCAGCATGAGGTCCAGCAGCACGATGTCGGCCCCGGTCCGGTCGAACTCCGTCAGCGCCGCCGTGCCGGTAGCCGCGACGGAGACCTCGAAACCCTCCTTGCGCAGCATGTACGACAACGCGTCGGAGAACGACTCCTCGTCCTCCACGACCAGAACCCGGGCCAACTGAACTTCCTCCCTCTGCACGGCCAACGCCGCCTTCACTGTCCGCCGCCGATCCCACCGGGGAGCGGTGTCCCGGACGACTCGTCCGGCGGGCTGGCCGGTAGCCGCAGGGTGAACGTGGACCCCTCACCCAGGGTGCTGCGCACGTCCACCCGGCCCCCGTGGTTGGTGGCGATGTGCTTGACGATCGCCAGCCCCAGCCCGGTGCCGCCGGTGGTCCGGGAACGCGCCTGGTCCGTACGGTAGAACCGTTCGAAGATGCGGTCCAGGTCCGCGGCGGCGATCCCGATGCCCTGGTCGCTCACGGCGATCGCCAGGTACTCGCCCTCCGGTCGCACCTGGACCGTCACCCGGGTGTTCTCGCCCGCGTACGCGATGGCGTTCTCGACCAGGTTGGCCACCGCGGTGGCGACCTGGGAGTCGCTGCCGTACACGGTCAGGCCCCTGTCGCTGCGGACCACCACCTCGATCCGCTTGGCGTTGGCCGCGGTGCGCGAGCGGTCCACGACCTCGGCGAGCACCCAGTCCAGCGGGACCGGCAGCAGGTCGGGTAGCGGCTCGCCGCCCTGGAGGCGGGACAGCTCCAGCAGCTCGTTGACCAGCCGGCCCAGCCGGGTCGACTCGACCTGGATCCGCTCGGCGAACCGCCGCGCCGCCGCCATGTCCTCGGTCGGGTCCTCGGCGACCGTGTCGGGGTCGGTGGCGCCCAGCAGCGCCTCGGCCAGCAGTTGCAGCGCGCCGATCGGCGTCTTCAGCTCGTGGCTCACGTTGGCGACGAAGTCCTTGCGGACCCGCGCGACCCGGTGCGCCTCGGTGACGTCGGCGGCCTCCACGGCCACGTACCCGCCGCCCAGCGACACCGCGCACAGGTGGATGCCCAGCGGGTCCTGGGTGCGGTCGGGGCCGCGCGGCAGGTCCAGTTCGACCTCGCGCAGCACCCCGGTCCGCCGGACCTGGCCGGCCAGCGTGCGGATGATCGGGTGGGCGACGACGGAGCCGGGCGTGCCGCCGGAGCGCAGCAGGCCCATGGCCCGGGCGGCGGGATTGACCAGCACGGGTTCGTCGTCGGTGTCCAGGACGACGACGCCGGCACGCAGCGCGTCGAGGCTGCGGCGGTGGACGTCCGCGGTGAGCGGTAGCTGCGACAGGCTGATGGCCGACCTCCCCAGGGCCGGGCGCCGACCCCCGTCGGGCGTCGGCGCCGGCGAAGAACGGCGGTGGAGGAGGCGCACGACGTACGCGGCGGCCAGGCCGCCGACGAAGCCGGCGACCGCGCTGAGCACCGCAGCGTCGGTCAGCGCTGGTACCACCGCCGAGTTCACTACTTGATCGTACGGTCGATTGTTCACCCCAGCCGGGCAGTGATCGTGACGAAAGCGGCGGCGGCAAGGCAGAGTTCACGGCGGCGCCGGGAAGCGTTCACCGCAGTTCACCTGGGAGCCGCCTCCCGCGCCCTACCGTGGCCGTACACCGAGGTGAGGAGCTACATGCGCGAGGAGTTCGACGCCGCCCTGCTGGAGATCGGCCGGTTGCTGGTGTCCATGGCCGAGGCCGTCCGCACGGCGATGAGCCAGGCCACGGACGCGCTGATCGACGCCGACCTGGCGCTGGCCGAGGGCGTGGTCGCCCGCGACGCCGAGGTCGACACCACGTACCAGGAGGTCGAGCGCACCGTGCACCAGGTGCTGGCGCGCCAGGCACCGGTCGCCAGCGACCTGCGGACCGTGGTCAGCGCCCTGCACATCGCCGGCGACATCGAGCGTATGGGCGACCTGGCCACCCACGTCGCCCGGACGGCCCGCCGCCGGCACCCGGCACCGGCGCTGCCGCAGGAGCTGGTGGGCGTGTTCCGCCAGATGGGCAACGTCGCCGACAAGCTCGCCGGGGAGATGGCCACGGTGCTGTCCGCCCCCAACGCCGCCCGGGCCGCCCGGATGGACGACGCCGACGACGCGATGGACGCCCTGCACCGCCAGCTCCTCCAGGTGGTCCTGGGGCCGGGCTGGCCGCACGGCATCGAACCCGCGGTCGACGCGGCGCTGCTGGGCCGCTTCTACGAGCGGTACGCCGACCACGCGGTCAACGCGGGCCGGCACGTGGTCTACCTGGTCACCGGCGCCCCGGCCGGTCCCGCGGCGGCGGCCGGCCCGGCGCCGACCGCGATCTGAGCGGGATCGGACCCGACGCGGTCTGCGCGGGTCCGATCCTCACGATCTCGGCGGTGCCGTCGTCCGCTTGCCGCTGGGAGGACGGGCGGCGCCGTCTCCGTGGTCAGTCCAGCGTCAACGCGAAGACCTGCGCCCGGTTCTTGGCATCGGCGGGCTGCTGCTGCAGGGCGGACAGGTCGCCGTCGGTCATGGCCATGGCCAGGCCGCTGAGGCGGTTGACCAACTGGTACCGGCCGTCGGCGATGCGCGTCAGGCTCCACTGCTGGTCGGTGCCCGTGATGGCGCAGGGGCGCAGTGTCAGCTCGCCGCCGACCGTGGTGGCGCGGTTGTTGCTCACGCACAGGGCCGTCGAGGAGAGCTTGAGCTGCCAGTACTGTCCCCGGGCGGTCAGCCGCCACTGCTGGCTGGTCGCGTTGCTGCGGGGGCTGTGCGTGACGACGGTGCCGGGCAGGCTGGGGGCCGGAGCGGACACCGCGTCCCGGGAGCTGAGGGCGGCCAGGTGGTAGGTGCCGGAGCTGCCCAGCGGCGCCGGGTCGGCGATCCGCTTGACGTGCCACCGCTGGTTCGCCGCGCCCGAGTACACCTGCTGCTTCACCAGCGGCTTGTCCGGACGACCCTGGGTCAGCGCCAGGCCCGTCAGCCAGTTCAGGATGCTGAACGAACCGTCGGTGTGCGGCAGGTAGGCCCAGCGCTGTCCATCCTCACCGGCGCATTCAACCTGGTACGAACGGGTGCCGGGCTTCTGGCTACGGTTGGCGGAGTCGAGGCAGAGGAGGCTGTCGTTGTTCATGAGCTGGATGCCCAGGTCGTAACCGACCAGCCACTTCTGGGTGGCGGAGGCGCTGTCGGCGGGGGCGGCGGACAGGTAGCGCCTGGGGTCGTTGGTGGAGCCGTCGGCGGGGTCGATGTCCAACGCCGCGCCCGACGCCGCGTTCGTCACCAGGTAGGTGAAACCAGGCCGGGGGTAGTCGGCGTTGCTGGGAGCGTCGCTGGCGTAGAAGTACCGCGACCGGGCGAGGTTCCAGTGGGTGGCCAGGTAGCTGCCCGCTGGCGGGGCGACGTTGAAGTAGTCGTCGCCGGCGCAGTCGGGTAGCCGCTTGGAGTCCCACTCCGGGCAGTCGGGCGTGGGCGTCTTGTCGTCGTGACACATCATGTCGAGCGCCTGCGTGCAGTGCCCGTCGTCAGCGTGCGGGGCAGAGTCCTGCACCGCACCCAGCGCGTGCCCCATCTCGTGGGCGATCGCGTTGGCGCCGAGGCAGCCGGCGGTGGCGTCGACCCGCAGATAGCTGGTGCCGGTGTTCGAGGCGTTGCCGGGGCCGGGCGAGTCGTCACTGGAGTAGCCGGCGATGCCGCAGACCTCCGTGGACTCAGTGATCATCAAATACTTGCGGTCATTCTGGTCGTAGTCGAGGGCGCGGACCGCGTCCACCGACTGTTCGAAGTCCTTGAGGGAACCCTCCGGCACTACCACGTGCTTGACCACCGCCCGGCAGCCGTCGCCGACCTTCTCGGTCAGAAACCGCAGGTGCCGGCTCTGCCCCTGCCGCGCCGCGCCGTCGTTGAACGCGGCGTCGGCGTTCACCAGCCACGCTTGCAGCACCGGCTGCATCGCCGCGTGGCGGTCGGGCATGGTGGCCTCCCGCACGTAGAGCACCTCGGCGCGGGCGCCGCCGTTGCCATCGCAGACGAAGCCGGTCATGTCGGCGCCGTCTGTCGGCGACGTCGTCGGCGGCGTCGACGTGGGCAGCGGGCCGGTGGGCACGCCCACGCGCCCCCCGAGCAGCGCCTCCAGTGCCGGGGCGTGCGGGCCGCTGGTCGTGCGTTCGGCGGGCGTTGTCGGGCCGGCGGCCGACCCCGGCAGGGCAGCCGCCGCCAACAGAACGGCCATTGTGGCAATCGCTGTCTGCATCGTGTTTCCTCTCCTTGTGTCCTCGCTACGAGGACGCGGTGTGCGCTGCCCCGGCGCCGAACACATCGCTCCTGCAGCACGGCCGAGTGGGGCCTTGCAGGACATGGAAAGCACGAAGATTGGCCCTATGTGGGTCCACTCATGGGTACGCGACAACAGGTGCGGCGCGGCGCGCTCGGCGTTGGCAGCGGGCGGACGTGATCGGTGCGATCCATTTCCGTTTGCTGCACCAACGTTGGGGCAGTCACCAGGAGCGGACAAGCAGGTGGGAAGACCTTGGGACGCCGGGGACGCGGAGCCGGTCGTGGGCTGGGCCTCAGGCAATCACGCGGGACGTTCACGGTGAACCGGAGAACGACTCCCGTGAACGTCAGTGACCGTGCTGTGCCCGAACTCGGCACAGGCGATGCATCGCAGAGGGCCCGTGCGGCCCCCGCGGGGGCCGCACGGGCGCTCCGTCAGCGCCCCTGGGCCGCCACGGCGGCCGCGGCGGCGGTGGCCGCGGCCGGGTCCAGGTAGGTACCGCCGGGGTTGGTCGGGCGCAGGTCCGCGTCCAGGTCGTAGCGCAGCGGCATCCCGGTGGGGATGTTCAGTGCCGCGATGTCGGCGTCGGAGATCCCGTCCAGGTGCTTGACCAGGCCGCGCAGCGAGTTGCCGTGCGCGGCCACCAGGACGGTGCGGCCGGCGCGCAGGTCCGGGACGACCCGGTCGTACCAGTACGGCAGCATCCGCGCCACGACGTCCTTGAGGCACTCGCTGCGCGGGCGCAGCTCGCCCGGCAGCTCCGCGTACCGCGGGTCGTGGACCTGCGAGAACTCCGCGTCGTCGGGCAGCGGCGGCGGCGGCGTGTCGTACGAGCGCCGCCACTTCATGAACTGCTCCTCGCCGTACTCGGCGAGCGTCTGCTTCTTGTCCTTGCCCTGCAACGCCCCGTAGTGGCGCTCGTTGAGCCGCCACGAGCGGCGCACCGGGATCCAGTGCCGGTCGCACGTCTCCAGGCTGAGCTGCGCGGTGCGGATGGCCCGCCGCTGGAGGCTGGTGTGGACCACGTCGGGCAGGATGCCCTGCGCGACCAGCAGCTCGCCGCCCCGGCGCGCCTCGTCCTCGCCCCGGGCGGTCAGGTCGACGTCGACCCAGCCGGTGAACAGGTTCTTGACGTTCCACTCGCTCTCGCCGTGCCGCAGCAGCACGAGGGTACCCACAGTCATGGCCTCATAGTGCCCGACCGCGGGGCACGCGGCGACGCTGCCCCGGCGCCGCGCCGCCGACGAGGAACCGGCGGACCCGACCGCGCGCGGCGGCCGGCGGTCCGCCGGTTCCAGGGCCGTTCCCCAACGGCGTGACGGCCGAGCCGTCGATCCCACCCCCAGCGCTCCGCACGGCGGCGGCACCGCCCCGGGGGGCGGCGCCGCCGGTGGCGGAGCCTGGTTCGGCACCGTGTCCCACCGCGGTGCCGACATCGACTGTAGGGAACCCGGGCGCCGGGGACAACGGTTCGTGAAACTCATTCTGGTCATACCGCGGTGAGGGGGAGCGACCGGGCCGCGGGCCGCCCCGCACCGGGGGGAACGGATGAAGCCGGCGTGCTCCGCCACTGTCGTGGTCGGAGCCTGCCGGCTTCCCTGGCCGTTCCCCAACGGCGAGGCGGCGCGCCGCCCCTTTTACCCCACCCCAGCACTCCCCCGTCGCGCGGACGCCGCGGACGCGACGCCGCCAGGCGGCCCGGAGTCTGGTCGGCACCCGGTCCCACAACCGGTGCCGCCGTCGACTCTAGGAGGTCGGCACACCCGGGGACAACGGCCCGCACATGTCGGGACGGTCACAATGTGGTCGCGGAACATCACGACCAGTGAACGGGGTCACGCCGCGAACCGCGCTAGTCGGACTCCGCGGGCATCAGGTGCGCGAACGCCCGCAGGTTGGCGACCGACTCGCCGCGGCTGCGCCGCCACCGCCACTCCCGCCGGATCGCCTCCCCGAAGCCGATCTCCAGCAGCATGTCGAAGGACTCGTCGGCGTACGTCAGGACCGCGCCCAGCAGCCGGTCCAGCTCGTCGGCGTCGACGGCGCCCAGGCCCACGCGGCCGGTCAGGTAGACGTCACCGGCGCCGTCGATGGAGAACGCCACGCCGTACAGCCGGGCGTTGCGGCGCAGCAGCCAGGCCCACAGGTCCTCGCGGCGCTCGTCCGGCTGGCGCATCACGAACGCCTCGACCCGCAGCGCGTGCTCGCCGACGATGAGGTTGCAGACGGTCTTCAGCTTGTGCGTACCGGGCAGCGTCACCGCGAACGACCGCGGCCCCGTCGCCTCGCACGCCAGCTCCCCCTCGGCGCAGAACCGCGCGATGAGGTCGGCGACGACGGCCGGGTCGCTCACCAGGCGGCCCGGCCGGCGGTCGCGGCCAGGCGGGCGCGCAGGCGGTGCTGGTTACGGCGCATCGCCTCACCGTAGACGGTCAGCAGGCTGTCGACCGTGCGGTCCCAGGAGAACCGCTCGGCGTGGGCGGCCGCCCCGGCGCCCAGCGCCGCCAGGCGGGCCGGATCGCCCAGCAGCCGGGCCAGCGCGGCCGCCCACCGCTGCGGGTCGTGCCCCTCGACGAGGGCCCCGCTGACGCCGTCGCGGACGGCGGTCACCAGGCCGCCGACCGCGGCCGCCAGCACCGGCGTACCGCAGGCCTGGGCCTCCAGCGCCACCAGGCCGAACGACTCGCTGTACGACGGCACGGCGACCACGTCCGCCGCCCGGTACAGGACGGCGAGCCGCGGCGGGGGCAGCGGCGCGAGGAAGTGGACGTGGTCGGCGATGCCGAGCCGGTGCGCCAGCTCGATCAGGCCGGCCGGCCGGTCCAGGCCGCTGCCGCTGGGTCCACCCACGACGGCGACGGTGAGCCCGGCGACCGCAGCCGGGTCGCGCCGCGCCAGCGCGGCCACCGCGCGCAGCAGGACCTCCGGCCCCTTCAGCGGCTGGATCCGGCCGACGAAGGCCACCAGCGGGCCGTCCGGCGGCAGGCCGCACTCGCGCCGCGAGCGCCGCCGCACCGTCTGCGCGCAGCCGACGCTCGGCGGGCGGAACCTGTCCAGGTCCACGCCCGGGGCGACGACGGCGACCTGGTCGGCCGCGGCGCCGTACCCGTCGACCAGCGCGGCGGCCTCCGCGGCGGTGTTGGCCACCAGCCGGTCGGCCTCGCCGACCACCTGCTCCTCGCCGATCAGCCGGGCCAGCGGCTCGGGCCGGTCCCCGGCCGCGAGCTGCGCGTTCTTGACCTTGGCCAGGGTGTGCGCGGTGTGCACCAGCGGTACGCCCCAGCGGTCCCGGGCCAGCCAGCCCACCTGCCCGGACAGCCAGTAGTGGGAGTGCACCGCGTCGTACCACCCCGGCGGGCGCCCGGCCTCGGCCCGCAGCACCCCGGTGGCGAACGCGCAGAGCTGGGCGGGCAGGTCCTCCTTGGCCAGGCCCTCGAACGGGCCCGCCACGACGTGCCGGACGCGGACCCCCGGTGCCAGCTCGACCACCGGCGGCACCCCGCTCGCGGTCGCGCGGGTGAACACCTCGACCTCGACGCCGCGGGCGGCCAGGCGGCGCGAGACCTCGGCGACGTAGACGTTCAGCCCGCCCGCGTCCCCGGTGCCCGGTTGGTGCAGGGGGGAGGTGTGCACCGAGAGGGTGGCGACCCGCCGCGGTACCGGCAGTGTGTCCGCACCCTGCCCGACTGACCGTTCCGCCACCGTGTACTCCCTCCGGCCGTACCCAAGCGGTGGGAACACCAGTACCGGCGCACATCATTCCCCGGCCAGCGACGGAAGTGAATCAACCAGTGACCTACCTCTCCCCGCGCCGGGTACCCGCGACACAATGGGTGCATGACTACCCCCATCGCCGTCGTCACCGGTGCCTCCAGCGGGATCGGCGCCGCCACCGCCCGGCGGCTGGCCGCCGAGGGCTTCCACGTCGTGGCCGCGGCCCGCCGCGCCGACCGCCTCGCCGCGCTGGCCGCCGAGATCACCGGGGCGGGCGGCACCGCGACCGCGGTCCCCTGCGACGTCACCGACGCGGCCGCCGTCGCCGGCCTGGCCCGGGCGGCCGGGGAGGTCGGCGGCCCCGTCCGCCTGCTGGTCAACAACGCCGGGGGCGCGTTCGGCGCCGAGCCCGTCGCGGCCGCCGACCCCGCGGACTGGCGGCGCATGTACGAGGTCAACGTGCTGGGCACGCTCCACGTCACCCAGGCGCTGCTGCCCGCGCTGGAGGCCGCCGCGGGCACCGTCGTGGTGATCGGCTCCACGGCCGCCCTGGTGACCTACGAGGGCGGCGGCGGGTACACGGCCGCCAAGCACGCCGAGCGGGCGCTGACCGAGACCCTGCGGCTGGAGCTGTGCGGCCGGCCGGTCCGGGTGGTGGAGATCGACCCGGGCATGGTGCGCACCGACGAGTTCGCCGTGGTGCGGATGCGCGGCGACGCCGCGGCCGCCGCGGCCGTCTACGCGGGCGTCGCGGCCCCGCTGGTGGCCGACGACATCGCCGACTGCGTGGCCTGGTGCGCCACCCGGCCCCCGCACGTCAACATCGACCGGCTGGTCGTCCGGCCGCTGGCCCAGGCCGCGCAGCACAGGGTCCACCGGGAGTCGTGAGCCGCCCGCCCCGGCCGCGGGGGGTGGTCACCCGCGGTACCACCGGCCCGCAGCGGCTGCGCGCGATCGACGGCTGGCTCGCCGCCCGGTGCGCCCGGCTGCTGGCGGACGCGGCCGACCCGCTGGTGGTCGACCTCGGGTACGGGGGGTCGCCGGTGACGACCGTGGAGCTGCGCGCGCGGCTGGCGGCGGTCCGGCCGGATGTGCGGGTGGTCGGGCTGGAGATCGACCCGGCGCGGGTGGCCGAGGCGGCGCACGCGGCGGACCCGCCGGGGCTGGAGTTCCGGCGGGGCGGGTTCGAGCTGGCCGGGCTGCGGCCGGTGCTGGTCCGGGCCGCGAACGTGCTGCGCCAGTACCCCGAGTCGGCGGTGGCCGGGGCGTGGGCGGCGGTGTCCGCGGCGCAGGCGCCCGGCGGGCTGCTGGTCGAGGGCACGTGCGACGAGCTGGGCCGGTACGCCACCTGGGTCGCGGTGGTCGGGGGCCGGCCGGCGTCGCTGACGCTGGCGGTGCGGCTGCGCCACCTCGACCGGCCGGCGACGCTGGCCGAGCGGCTGCCCAAGGCGCTGATCCACCACAACGTGCCGGGGCAGGGCGTGCACCGGCTGCTGTCCACGCTGGACGACGCCTGGCGCGTGGCCGCGCCCTACGCGGCGTTCGGGCCGCGCCAGCGCTGGCGGCAGGCGGTGGCCGCGCTCGCCGGGTCGGTGCCGCTGCTCTCCCGGGCGGCCGAGCACCGGCGCGGCGTGGTCACGGTCCCGTGGTCCGTCGTGGACCCGTCGCCGCGCGACTGACCGCGGCGGTCCGCGCGACCTGACCGCGGTGTTCCCCGCGGCGCCGGGGCCGGGTCACAGGGCGCAGTTGACCAGGACCGGCTCGGGGTCGAGGCGGACGCCGAAGCGGTCCTGGACGCCCGCGCGGATGTCCGCGGCCAGGTCCAGCAGCGCCGCGGTGCTGCCGCCGCCGCGGTGGGTGAGGGCCAGGGTGTGCTTGCCCGACACCGCGACACCGCCGCCGCGGGTGTACCCCCGGGCGTACCCGGCCCGCTCGATCAGCCAGGCGGCGCTCAGCTTCACGGCGCCGTCGGCGCCGGGCCAGCCGCGGGGCGCGCCGTCGGGGCAGCGGGCGGCCAGGGCGGCGTACGCCGTGGCGTCGAGCACCGGGTTCATGAAGAAGGAGCCGACGGAGTACGTGTCCCGGTCGGCCGGGTCGAGCACCATCCCCTTGCCCGCGCGCAGCGCCAGCACCGCCGCCCGGACGTCCGCCAGCGGCGCCGACCCGCCCGGGGCGACGCCGAGGGCGGCGGCCAGCTCCGCGTACCGCAACGGCGCCGACAGCCCCGAGACCCGCAGCCGGAAGGCCACTCCCAGCACGACGTACCGGTCGTGCCGCTTGAAGACCGAGTGCCGGTACCCGAAGCCGCACGCGGCCGGGTCGAGCGTGCGGACCTCGTCGGCGGCCCGGTCGTACACCCGCACGCCCGCGACGGTCCCGGCCACCTCCTGGCCGTACGCGCCGACGTTCTGGATCGGGGTGGCGCCGGTGCTGCCCGGGATGCCGGACAGGCACTCCAGCCCCCGGTACCCGGCGGCGACGGTCGCCGCCACCAGGTCGTCCCAGGGCTCGCCGGCCGCGGCCGTCACCCGGACGTGGCCGTCGCCCGCCGGCTCCGCGGCGATCCCGCGGCTGCGCACCAGCAGTACCCGGCCGGCGACCCCGGCGTCACCGATCACGACGTTGCTGCCGCCGGCAAGGATGAGAGCGGGGGAATTTTGCCGGCAACTCTGGATGATTTCGTCATCATTTGAGGCGATAACCAACTCGCGCGCGGGACCACCCAGGCGCAAGGTGGTGTGCGCGGCGAGCGGCACACCCGCCGTCGCCGGCACATCGGCGTTATCGTCGGACACGCCACCACCCTAGGGCCGGCCGCACCGCCTCCGGGCGCCGCCCCGCCCGGGGCGGCGGCCCGCGCGGCCCGGCCGGCCGGCGAGCGAACGGCGAGGGGGTTCCGGATGCACCGGGTCATCGGCGGCAGGGATTTCTGGCTGGGCGCGCTGCGCCAGGAGGGGGCCGCCTTCGACGGGGCGGTCGCCCAGGCGCGGGCGGACGCCCCGGTACCGAGCTGTCCCGGGTGGACGGTCGAGAGCCTGACCGCGCACCTCGGCGGCGCGTACTCCTGGATCCGCGGCCACGTCGACCGCGGCGTCATCGCCGCCCCCGAGCCGGTCGCCGCGCACGCGGTCGAGATCCCGCCCTGGCCGCGGACCGCGCAGTGGTGCGCCGAGCGGCACGACCTGCTGCTGGCCACCCTCGAACACCTCGACCCGGGGATGCCCGCCTGGAACTGGGCGCCGCAGACCAAGACCGCCGCCTTCTGGTTCCGGCGGGCGGCCCACGAGGCGGCCGTACACCGCTGGGACGCCCAGGCCGCGGTCGGCACCCCGACCCCGATCGAGGCCAAGCTCGCCGCCGACGGGGTCACCGAGGTGCTCGACACCTGGCTGCCGGCGGGCCGCCGGTTCGCGCCGCAGCCGCGTACCGGAGTGGTCCGACTGTCGGCGACGGACCTGGAGACCGAGTGGTACGTGCGGCTGCGCGACGAGAACGTCGCGCTGCTGGACACCGACACGCTCCTGGACGACGACGAGGCGCACCACGAGACCGCCCACGCCGTCGGTACGGCCAGCGACCTGCAGTTGGCGCTGTGGGGCCGGATCCCGTTCGACGCCCTGGCCCGCGCGGGCGACCCCGCCCTGCTGACCGCCCTGCGCACCGGCTGACCGCCGGGCCGGGTGCCCGCGCGTCGGCGTCAGTCGTTGAGGAAGCGCGAGATCCGTTCGCGCAGGTCGGCGCGGGCCGTCCAGAGCACGCCGGGCCGCTCGTACACGTGCAGGGCCGCGTCCGGCAGGGCCGCGGCCAGCTCCTCGGCCACCGCGACCGGGTGCAGGTCGTCGCCCTGCGCGCCGATCACCAGGCACCGGGCGGCCGCGCGGGCCAGCGCGGCGCGGTCGGCGAGGGCCACCTCCCCGGGCAGCGCGGCGAGCGCCGGGGCCAGCCCCTCGCCGCCGAGCTGCTCGACCCGCTGCCGCAGGTACGCCCAGCCGGCCGGCGTGTGGCGCACCGCGGCCGGGATGTCGACGGCGACGGCGTCGGCGATCGCGGCGGGGTCGCCGGACTCGATGGCGGCCAGCAGCGCGTCCAGCCGCGCGCGGGCCACCGGGCCGCGCGGCCGGTCGAGGACCGCGGGCAGGAAGAACACCGCGTGCGTGAACCGCTCGGGGCTCTCGGCCAGGACCCGGGTGAGCGCCCCGGCGCCGAGGCTGACCCCGACGGCCCGGGTGGCGCCGGTCAGGTCGGCGACGGCCCGCAGGTCCCGGGCGAGGTCGGCGTACGTCCAGGGGCCGGGCGGGGACGCCGAGCGCCCGTGGCCGCGGAAGTGGAAGAACTCGCGCCGGCCCGCGACGCCGCTGGCCAGCGGCCGGGTCTCGGCGATGCCGTTGCCCAGGCCGTGGGCGAAGACCGTGACGGGCGCGCCGGCGCCGGTGGTGAGCCGCTCCAGCGCGACGCCGTGCGGCGTGCGCACCACGGTCGTCGGCGGCTGCGGCAGGGTGGGGCGGCCGCTGCGCGGCGCGGTCGGCCCCGGTCCCGAGATCCGGGGGCCGCCCTCGGGCGGCGGCGGCCAGCGGAAATCCCTCACCAGCCGCCTCGGCCGTCGGTGAGCCCGCGCAGGCCGGCCCGGACGTCCAGCAGGTAGATGAGGCCGGCGGCGGCGCCGATCATCTGGACGAGCAGACCGAACGGCAGGCTGTAGACGATGTGCACCAGGCCGAGCAGCGCCGTGCCGCCGAGCAGCGCGAGCCAGCCCGGCTTGGGCAGGGTGCCGATGGCGGTGAACGCGTCCGCCCGCTGGATCAGGCAGTGCCCGAAGGACACGACGGTGAGCCCGAAGGCGATCAGCCCGACGACGAGGTCGAGCACGAGGACGACCGTCTGGTAGAAGAGCGGCGCGGAAAGGGCCATGACCCCAGCTTAGGCCGCCCGCGGCGGGGTGTGCCGGCCGCACACCCCAGCCGGGCGCGGCCGCCTCAGCGGCCGGTCGGGGTCGACGCCGCGGCGCCGCCGCGCGGGCGGCGGACCGGGCGGACGGTCGCCACGCCGGTGGCCTTCCCCGGCGTGGTGTCGACGTGGCCGACGACGCGCTCGCCGCGGACGACGAGGTCGCGGTAGATCTCGCCGGCCCGGACCGTGGCGGTGGCGAACGCGGTCCGCGCCTCGGCGCGCAGGTGGTCCAGGTCCCCGGACCGCGCGCGCAGGGTGGTGGCCCGGTCGCGGATCCCGTCGACGGCGGCCGGCAGGCGCTTGCGCAGTTGCTGGAAGGCCAGGTCCCCGGCGCCGGCGGCGGCGTACAGCGGGTTCGGCATACGGTTGCGGGTGTCGGTGCTCATGTCTGCTCCTCCTGGATGCTGGCGGCTGGCGTGGGCGGTGCGGGCGGTGCGGGCGCCTCGCCGGAGTCGCGCTGGCGCGCGTTCTCCCGGCGGAACGTCTCGTAGATCTGGGTCAGGGACTGCTTCTGGGCGGTACTCAGGTCGGGGTCGGCGGCGACCGCGGCGAGGACGCCGCCGTCGTGCCGGCCGTCGAGCAGGCCGGCCCGCAGGTACATCAGCGGGGTCGACACGCGCAGCGCGCCGGCCAGTTGCTGGAGCACCTCGGCGCTCGGCTTGCGCAGCCCGCGCTCGATCTGGCTGAGGTACGGGTTGCTGACGCCGGCCTGCTGGGCGAGCTGGCGCAGGGAGATCCGGGCGTTGCGCCGCAGGTCCCGGATGAACTCGCCGATGTCGCGGGGCGGGTCGTTGGCGTCGGTCACGGTGCCGACGCTAGTCCCGGCCGCTAGCACCTGCAAGCAGAACGCTTGCAAAAGTTAGCGACACCCGTCACGGGCGCCCCGCCGGCCTCAGGAGTCACCACAGGGGGCGCAGGGCGCCGACCACCGCGGCGCCGCCGGTCAGCGGCGGCTCGGCGTACCGGTCCAGGACCTCGCCGCCGATCCCGAGCCGGCGCAGGGCGGACACCAGCACCGGCGGCCGCGCCCGCGCCCCGCCGTCGTCGATCTTCATGGCGACCGCGCCGACCTCCGGTACCGCCGCGACCCAGACGGCCTCCGCGCCGACCTTGCACAGCAGGCCCGGTACGCCGCTCATGAAGGCGGTGTCCTCCGCCCCGGTACCGGCGACCAGCTCCGGGTGCGCGCGCATCGCGTCGGCCACCCGCCGCTCCACGGTGCCCGGCTCGCCGTGCACGATCCGCAGGTACGCCCGCGCCAGCGCCGTCAGCGACACCGCCAGGACCGGCGCCCCGCACCCGTCCACGCCCGTGGCGGCCGGGTATTCGCCGGTGAACTCCTCGATCGTCAGGGCGATCCGCTCCTGGAGCGGGTGCTCCCGGTCGTAGTACTCCTCCAGCGGCCAGCCGTTCTCCCGGCAGGTCAGCAGCATCCCGGCGTGCTTGCCGGAGCAGTCCATGTAGATCCGCGCGCGGCCGCCGCCGGCCGCGTAGACGGCCGCCTTGGCCGCCTCGCCGCCCGGGACGGCCGGGGGGCAGCGCAGGGCGGTCTCGTCCAGCCCGGCGCTGCGCAGCAGCGCGCGGACCCGGGCCACGTGGAAGTCCTCGCCGAGGTGGCTGGCGCAGACCAGCGCCAGGTCGGCCGGGTCGGCCAGGCGCAGGCCGGAGCGGAGCATCCCGATGCCCTGCATCGGCTTGCTGGACGAGCGCGGGAAGACGGCGCCGGTGGTGTCCCCCGCGGCGGCCAGCACCGCCCCGGCGGCGTCCAGTACCACGACCGAACCCCGGTGCACGCCCTCGGCGAAGCCGGACCGCACGACCTCGACGAGCGGCGCACCGCCCTCATACGCTTTGCCCATGTATTGACCGTACCTAGTTGATCACGAATCGACCGCCTGAACGGTACGGGAGTTCGGTCCGGGCCGGCGCCACCGGGTCGGGCTCACCCCTGGCGGGCCGGCTGGACGGTGAAGCGCAGGTACATGGTCGCGCCACCGGCGTCGGTCGCCCAGCGCAGGACGCTGGCCCCCGGGTCCCCCGCGCCGGCCCTGGCCGAGAGCGCGACGTCCAGGGACACCGACTGCCCCTGTGCCTTGCCGGCCGGCGCCGCCACCTCGTCGGAGTACGACCACGGACCCGCGGTCGGGCCGGTGAACGGCCTGCGCGTCGTGACGTACGCCCCCGCGTTGCCCGGCAGCAGGTAGTTGATCTCGCTGACGGCGGTCGCCCCGGCGGTCAGCTCGGCGACACCGTGGTACGTGGCCTGCCGCAGCAGGGCCGTCTGCCCGGCGGGCACCACCACCCGGAAGCTCAGGCTGCACGTACTGCGCGCCTCGGCCACGTGCTCGCCGCTGTCCACCTGGCCGACCCGGACCGTCATCGCGGGCATCGCCACCGCGACCACGTTGTCGGCCACGCCGACGAGCTTCGGCTTGTCGGCCGAGCAGGCGCCGCCGTGGCCGATCAGGCCCTTCACGGTCAGCGCCGGCTCGGCGAACACCGCGGGTCCGGCGTCGCCGACCGCGGCGACGGCGGTCCCCGCCGTCGCGAGCAGACCCGCGGCAAGGGCGATTCCGAGCGTCGTCCGCACTGCCATGTCCATCACTCCCCAACATCGGTGCGGGCAAGTGGGCGCCCGCCACCAATAGCCGCGCCCCGGCTGCGCCGGCGCGCCGCACCGGCCGGGGCCGGGGCGTGCCATGAAGGTATCGCTGTCGATGCCTGAGACCAACGGGCGCGCGCCTGAACTGACCGGATGTCCGATGCGCGCGAGCTGACCGGGCAGTGTCGCGGCCCGCGGCCCGACCCGGCGCCACCCCACCGGTGGTCCCGCCCGCCGGAACGGGCGGTCCACTTCAGACGGCGGCCGGCTCGACCGCGGCGGCCGACGGCCCGACCCGCAGCGGCGCGTCGTCGGCCACCGACCGCTTGATGACGGCGAGCGCCACCATCCCCCACTCGTGGTGGCGCACGGCCGTGCCGACGAAGCCCACGGCGCGGCCGTCGGCGTTCGTCACCGGGGTGCCCGGGGCCGGCGGCTGGTCGGTGGCGACCCCGTCCAGGTGCAGCAGCGCCAGCCGCCGCGGCGGGCGGCCCAGGTTGTGCACGCGGGCGACCGTCTCCTGGCCGCGGTAGCAGCCCTTGTCCAGGTGTACGGCCGGGCCGACGAGGTCGACCTCGGCGGGGATCGTCCGGTGGTCGGTGTCCGGGCCGACCCGCGCGATCCGGGCGGCGACCCGCACCGCCTCGTACGCCCACAGCCCGCACACCGGCACCCCGAGCGTGTCCGCGACCGCGTCGACGCGGTCCCGGGGTACGACCAGGTCGACGCCGAGCCGGCCCCGGCGGGCGAAGCCGCCCCCGGGCAGCGGCGCGACGGGGTACGCGCTGGTGGCCGTCGGCGGCACGGTGCCGGAGGGGAACTTCGGGCCCGGCACGGGGGCCACCCGCGGCGGTGCCGCCAGCGCCGCGCCCAGGGCCGCCGACGCCTGCGGCGCCTCCGGGCCGACCAGCGACAGGACGGCCCACCCGGCGGTCTCGTCCCGGGTCTGCACCCGGGTCAGGAAGCGCATCCGCTCCAGGAACGCCAGCAGCCCGGCGGCGGCGCCGGGCTCGGTGTCCAGCCACACGGTGCCGTCCAGCTCGGCGACCGACGCGTGCCCCTCGATGTGCCCGTTCGGCGACAGCACGAGCAGCTCGGTGCCCGCGGGGCCGGCGAGGGCGCTCAGGTGCTGGGTGGTGATGCTGTGCAGCCAGCTCAGGCGCTCCGGCCCGGTGACCGTCAGGACGCCCCGGTGGGACCGGTCGACCAGGCCGGCGGCGCGCTCCAGGACCCGCTGCTCCCGGGCCGGGTCGCCGTAGTGCGCTGCCACCGCGCCCACGCCCGCCGCCCGGTGGGCGGGGTCGGGCTGGTCGGGGGTGGCCGGGTCGAGGGCGTCGACGGGTACCGCCCCGTCCCGGGCGATCACCGCACCCGCCCGCGCGCAGGCACCGGACGCGGGGCCGCCGCCGCCCGCGCGCCGCCGCCCCGGCCCGCCGGACCACCGGGCCGGTCCGCACCGGGTCTACCCGTCACACCAGAACAGCCGGTCACGTAGCCTCCTCGCCGCCGCTGCGCCCATCGTAGGCCGCGGCGCGGGCGGCGGCGTCCGGGGCGCGGGTGGCGGTGGTTACGCTGCGCGCATGGCGGAGCGGGCGCGGCGGGTGGTGGCGGTACTGGGTCGCGGGGTGGTGCCCGCCGAGGCGCCCCTGCTGCGGGCGGACGACCTCGGCGCGCTGCGCGGCGACGGGGTGTTCGAGACGATGCACGTCCGCGCGGGCGCGCCGTGGCTGGTCGAGGCCCACCTGGCCCGGATGGCGCGGTCCGCGGCGCGGCTGGAGCTGCCGCTGCCGGCGGCCGCCGCGCTGGCCCGCCTCGCGGCGCAGGCGTGCGCGGCCTGGCCGGCGGACGTGGAGGGCGCGCTGCGCCTGGTCTGTACGCGCGGGCCGGAGACCGGCGGGCCGCCCACGACGTACGCGCTGGTCAGCGCCGTCGCCGACGCGGTACGGGCGGCCCGGCGGGCCGGGCTGGCCGTGGCGACCGCCTCGCTCGGCGTGGCCGCGGCGGCCCGGGGCGACGCGCCGTGGCTGCTCGGCGGGGTCAAGAGCCTGTCGTACGCGACGAACATGGCGACCCTGCGCTGGGCCGCCGGCCGCGGGGTCGACGACGTGCTGTGGGTGTCGGCCGACGGGTACGCCCTGGAGGGGCCGACCTCGACGCTGGTCTGGGCCGACGGCGGTGCGCTGTGCACCGTGCCGGCCGCGGACACCGGCGTGCTGCCCGGCTGCACGGCCCGGTACCTGCTCGACCACGCGGCGGGGGCGGGGTTCGCGGCCGCCGAGCGGATGGTGCGGCCGGCCGCGCTCGCGGCCGCCGACGGGGTGTGGCTGGCGTCCTCGGTGCGCGGCCTGGCCGAGGTCCGCGCGCTGGACGGCGCGGCGCTGCCGGCCTCCCGGCACACCGCGGCGCTGCGGGACCTGCTGGGCTTCCCGGCCCCCTGACGCGGCCGTCCGGCGTGGGCGGGCGGTCCCGGCGCGCGGGGGCGGTCAGCCGCCGACGCGGACCAGGCGCGCCGACAGGTGCGGGCTCAGCGGGTGCCCCTGCGCGGCCATCTCCTGGGCGTACAGCAGGGCGCCCTCGACGATGCCGAACAGCCGCTGCCCCGCCGTGACCTCCTTCGCCGTCACCGTGCGGATCACCACGTCGGTGGCCAGCTCCAGCTTCACGCCGTCGAGCCGGCCGACGTACAGCTCCATGACCCCGGTCGGCGCGGTCAGCAGCGCCTCGACCTCGTCGGTGGCCCGGTCGTCCACGATCACCGGGCGCCACCAGCCGACCTCGCGGTACGCCGGCCGGACCGGCCGCGAGGCGTCGTCGAGGATCCACGCGCGCGACTCGTAGGACAGGAACGGACGCCCGTCGTGCGTGACCCTGATCTCCTGGGCGTAGTCGAAGTCCTCGATGCCCGGGTACCCGCCCCGGCCGCGCCCGCGCCACAGCCCGACGTACGGCAGGAGGCCGAGCAGCGACGGGTGCAGGTCCGGCCCCGTGCGCAGGTCGTAGGTCTCCTCGAACGGGTACGGGTCGACCGGCGGGGCGTTCAGCCACGGCGGCTGCATCGGGTTCTCGCTCACCCGGCGAGGATACTGCGGCCCCCGCGGGGCCGCCGCGGCCCTACCGCTGGCGGACCAGCCGCACCACGAGGTACCCCAGCCCGCCGGCGAGCGCCCCGAACGCCGCGACGAGCAGGCTGACGAAGCCGATCTCGGTGACCATGCCGCCCCCCTCGTCGGCGGCCCACCCGTCGCCGCCGCACCGCGCCCCCGATCCTAGGCTGTCGGCATGGCTTCCACACTGGTCGTGAAGGCAACCTCGGGTACCGACGCACCGGAGCGGTGCGCGCAGGCGTTCACCGTCGCGGCGACCGCGGCCGCGGCCGGCGTCGCCGTCTCGCTCTGGCTCACCGGCGAGTCCTCGTGGCTCGCGGTACCGGGCCGGGCCGCGGAGTTCGACCTGCCGCACTCCGCGCCGCTGGCCGAGCTGCTGGCCGCGGTCCTGGGGTCCGGCCAGGTCACCGTGTGCACCCAGTGCGCCGCCCGCCGCGACCTGACCGGGGCGGACCTGCTGCCCGGTGTGCGGATCGCGGGCGCGGCGGTGTTCGTCGAGGAGTGCCTGGCCGACGGCGTCCAGGCCCTCGTGTACTGACGGGGCCCCCGCGACCGCCGGGGGCCGGGTCCTACCGGCCGGCGCGCGGGCGGCAGCCCGTGGCGATGGTGACCGACAGCGCCCGCGGGCCGGCGTCGGCGCGCACGGCGACGAACTCGCCCGCGTCGGCGGTGAACCGGCGGGCCACGCCGTCGCGGCTGTACACGGTCACGCCGTAGGCGCCGGGCAGCTCCGCGGCCAGCGCCCGCAGCAGCGCCGGCCCGTCCGCGGCGGGCGAGGTCACGACCAGCGTCCTGCTCACCTCGTCGCCTGGGCGCAGCGGCGTGATCTCGCACGGTTCGCGGCGGTCGGCGGCCGGCGCGACGGTCGCGGCCAGCCGCGCCGCGGCGCGGGCGATCTCGGCGGCGGCGCCGTCGACGACCGGGGCCGCCGCCTCGGCGGTGCGCTGCTCCCGGGCGGTCGGCGGGTCCTCCCGCGCCGACCGGTACCCGAGCCAGCCGAGCAGCAGCGCCCACGCCGCGACGGCGGCGGCCAGCACGGCGCGCCGGGATCGGCGCGGAGCCCGCGGGCCGCCCTCGGTCATCGGGCCATCGTAGTGGGCGCGCAGGTCAGCGCAGGGGGACGTCGGCCGCCGTACCCGTCACCGTCAGGCCCGCGGGGCCGGGGTCGACGCGCGCGATCGTCAGCGGGAACGGCAGCGGCGGCAGCGGGATGTCGACGGCCATCTGCTCGCCGTACCGGCTCAGGGTCCGGCGGATCTGTTCGGGCACGTCGGCGCCCTCGGCGTCGAGTTCGTCGAAGCGCAGCCGGACCACGTTCTGCGCGGGCTCGACCCGGCCGACGCCGACGACGGTGAACTGGCGGCCGAGCAGGGTCACCGGCAGCCGCGCGCGCAGCCGCCCGTCGGCCTCCGAGAGCTGCAGCCCGGGCTGGCGGGCGAGCGTCTGGACGCTGGCGTAGTCGAGGGTGGCGGTGCCGGTCAGGCGGCGGGCGACGATGTTCCCGCCGTTGAGCACGTCGGCCAGGGTGGCCCGCACGTTCTCGGCGCGCACCCGGACCTGGGACAGCCGGACCCGCTGCCCGTCGGCGCCGCCGCCGCCCTGGGCCTGCACGTCGGAGAGCAGGATGTCCACCCGCCGGTAGTCCCCGGTGACGGCCTGCCACAGGAACGGGAAGCCGCGCACGTCCACGTCGGGGTCGGTGGCGGCGACCTCGCGCGCGACGAGCTGGTCGTGGACGGTCTTGCCGATCTGCTCCTCGGCGACCATCACCCCGAACCGGTCCAGGCCGATCAGGGAGCCGCCCAGCAGCAGCAGGACGACGAGGAGCTTGCCGCCCCGGCGGCGCTTCCGGCCGGGGCGCGGGGGCGGGTTCCAGTCAGACATCGCCGCGCAGCATATCGAAGTCGGTGGCCGTCCTACACTCCCCCGAACGGGACCAGGAACAGGACGTTCCCCACGTACGCCACCGGAGCGGCCAGGGCGAGCCCGGCGATCGGCCCCTGCATGTGCCGGGCGATCCAGAACGTCGGCGGGTCCCCGGCCATCAGCCGGCCCGCCTCGGCATAGTTGGCGCCCAGGTCGGTGAGGACCGCCGCGCAGGCGCACAGCAGCCCGAGCACCGCGCCGTTGGTCGGGGTGAAGGGCGCCACCAGGCTGCTGCCGAGCACGGCGCCGGCCGCGGTACCGAGCATGGCCCCGAGCACGACGCCGAGCGCGCCGCGCGGCACCTGCGGGGCCAGCCGCGGCGACGCGGAGACCGGGTCGACCAGGCGCGCCACGACCAGCGCGACGCCCGCCGCGGTGAGGCACAGCGTGAGGGTCTGGGTGCCGCCGGGCTTGCGGGTGAGCACCACGAGCGTGGCGAACGCCACGACGCCGATGACGATCATCAGCGTGGCGCCGAGGGACTCGGTGACCCGCTCCCGGTCGCTGGGCCGCAGGAGCTGGGCGAGGACCGACAGCCCGAAGCCCGCCGCCGCCACCAGGCCCAGCTTGGCCAGCGACGCCTCGTCGGGCAGGACGGCGGCCAGGTCGGCGCCCAGCGCCACGAGCACCGAGACGCCCGCCACGGCGGGCATCGCCGGCGGCCGCATCGCCATCGTCGAGGCCAGGATGAACAGAAGCTGGACGCCGAGGATGACCGCCACGTACGGCAGCCGCCCGGCACCGAGCCCGATCCCCTGGGCGCCGAGCACGAGCCCGACCGCGAGCAGGGCGGCGAACCCGGCCACCGAGACCGACAGCGCCCGGTCCACCGGCACCGCCTCGGCGGTCCGCGCCTGCTGCGCGGCCTCGACCCGGGCGGCCTCGGCCGTCACCCGCGGATCCTCCGCGGCGCCGCCCCGGCCGGCCCCGCCGCCGGGCGCGCCGGCCCGTCCGCTGTCGTCCTCGGTCCAGGGATCTGCGTCGGCGTCGCCACTTCTCGGGGGGGTCACACCGTCGATGGTGCCAGACGCGCGGCGGCGGGCCGGTAGCGGCGCGGCGGCTATTCTCGACGTCTGAGCTTCCGGCCACCGGCGCGGGAGACGGAGGTGGTGACGGGTGCGGCTGCTGGTCCTGACGGCGGCGGTCGACGGCGCCGCCGTGCTGCCGGCCCTGGATCTGCTGGCGCACCGGGTCCGCACCGCCGCCCGCGACGTGCGGGCGCTGCTGGCCGACCCGGACGCCGACGTCATCCTCCTCGATGCCCGCGCGGACCTGGCCGAGGCCCGGGCGACCTGCCGGATGCTGCGCAGCACCGGGCTGGCCGCGCCGCTGGTGGCGGTGTTCGACGAGGCCGGGCTGGCCGTCGTCCAGGCCGACTGGGGCGTCGACGACGTGCTGGTCGCCGGGGCGGGTCCCGCCGAGGTGGAGGCGCGGCTGCGGCTGGCCGCCGGCCGCGGCGAGGAGGTCGCCGGCCCCGGCGCCGAAGACGCGGCGGTGCGGGCGGGCGAGCTGACCATCGACCCGCAGACGTACGCCGCCCGGCTGCGGGGGCGCCCGCTGGACCTGACGTACAAGGAGTTCGAGCTGCTGCGGTTCCTCGCCCAGCACCCGGGCCGGGTGTTCGGGCGGGAGCAGTTGCTGCGCGAGGTGTGGGGGTACGACTACTTCGGCGGTACCCGGACGGTGGACGTGCACGTGCGGCGGCTGCGCGCCAAGCTCGGGCCGGAGTACGAGTCGATGATCGGGACGGTCCGGCAGGTCGGGTACAAGTTCGTCACCCCGCCGCCGCGGGCCCTCGCCGACGGCGAGCCGGCCCGGGCCTGAGCGCGGGCGCTACGGTGTCGGGGTGAGCGCCTTCGCCGTCGAGCCCGCCGACCGCCCCGCACCCGACCTCGTCGCCGCCGTCACCGCGCTGGCCGAGGCCGCCGACACCGCCGACGGGGTGGCCCCGCTGAGCGAGGCGACGCTCCTCGCGCTGCGCCACGGCGACGGCGCCCACCTGGTGGCCCGGTCCGGCGCCGACCTGGTCGGGTACGCCCACCTGGCCGGCGGGGGCGCGGAGTGGGTGGTACACCCGGCCTGGCGGCGCCGCGGCATCGGCCGGGGGCTGGCCGAGGCGGCGCTCGCGGCATCCGGCGGGGACGCCGGGCCGCGGCTGGCCGTGTGGGCGCACGGCGACCACCCGGCGGCGAGCGCGCTGGCCCTGCGCCTGGGCTTCGCCCGGGTGCGGGAGCTGTGGCAGATGCGCCGGCCGCTGTCCGACGACGTCGAGGCGCCGCGCTGGGCCGACGGGGTGCGGCTGCGCGCGTTCCGGCCGGACGCCGACGACGAGGCGTGGCTGCGGCTGAACGCGCGGGCCTTCGCCGACCACCCGGAGCAGGGCCGCTGGACGGCCGCCGACCTGCTGCGCCGCCGCGCCGAGCCGTGGTTCGACCCGGCCGGCCTGCTGCTGGCCGAGCGGGTGGCCGACGGGGCGCTGCTGGGCTTCCACTGGACCAAGGTGCACACCCGGGCGGGCGCGCCGCCGCTGGGCGAGGTGTACGTGCTGGGCGTCGACCCGGCGGGCCACGGCCGGGGCCTGGGGCGGGCGCTGACCCTGGCGGGCCTGCGCCACCTGCGCGGGCGCGGGGTCGCGCAGGTGATGCTCTATGTGGACGAGTCCAACGGGGCGGCGACGGCGCTGTACGCGCGGCTGGGCTTCGCGCGGCACACGACCGACGTGCAGTACCGCCGCTGACGCCGCTCCCCTGGGCGGATCCGGGGTGCCCGCACGGTTTCGCGCGCCGCACGGTTTCGCGGTGCCCGCAGGGATTAGTCCGCGTGGCGGGGCGTCGGCGCTGGCCGGCGTGGATCGGTGCACGATCCGCCGACTGTCCGATTTGCTGTTATTTGCCTAACCTGGTGATACCTGGTCCCGGATGGTCAACCCGCGGGCCGGGCGCCCGTTCACCCGCCGCCAGGTCCCGGCGGCCGCGACGACGGAGGTGTCAGCCGCACGCCGGTTCGCGTGCCACCAGCGGCCGGGGAGCGGCCTGACACGGACCGCTCCCCGGCCGCACTCGGCCGCCCGCCGCCGGCCGGCACCCCGCGCACCCGCCGCACGGCGTCGCGCGGACCCGCTTTCGGGGTCCGCCCGACGCCTTTTCCCTATTACGTCCGCGCGTGCCGTAACCATTCGCCGATCAGTGGCGTTCCCTTCACCGCACCGACGTGGTGGATGACCGATTTACCCGTTGACAATGATGTCGGGAATCGGTTCACGTAACGGACACATACGCCTCGTGACCAGGCAACACACACGGTTTCGGCTGTTAACCGCCAGTTCATTCTCGACGGCTTCGCCGGCCATCTCGCGCCCCTACGTTCGCTCTCGATGGGCCAGTGAACACGCTGGTTCTCCCTGACAGAGAGGCACACCGAGGTGAACCGCAACACGCGCTACCGCGCCGGCCTGGCCGGCGTCGCGCTTGCCGCGCTGGCCCTGACCGGTTGCGCGAACGGCGACAGCGCCAAGGGCGACGCGGCCACGGGGGGCTACGGCGACCTGACCGGCGAGCTGAAGGCCTCCGGCGCCAGCTTCCCGGACGCGTACTACCAGGAGGTCATCGCGACGTTCAAGGACGCCGCGCCCAAGGTGACCGTCACGTACAACGCGGTGGGCTCGGGCACCGGCAAGGAGGAGTTCGGCAAGGGCCTGACCGACTTCGCGGGCACCGACAGCCTGGTCAAGGACGGGCAGGGGCCGAAGCCCGGCGAGTTCCTGTACGTCCCGACCGTCGCCGCCCCGATCACCGTCTCGTACAACCTGGACGGCGTCGCCGCCCTCAAGCTGAGCCCGGACACCCTGGCCAAGATCTTCCAGCGGACGGTCAAGGTCTGGAACGCCCCGGAGATCGCCGCCGACAACGCGGGCGTCACGCTGCCGGCGACCCCGATCACGGTGGTGCACCGCGCCGACGGCTCGGGTACGACGAGCAACTTCACCAAGTACCTGGCGGCGGCCTCGCCACTGTGGAAGCTCGGCAGCGGCGACACGGTCGCGTGGCCGGCCGACACCCAGGCGGGCAACAAGAACACCGGCGTCGCCCAGCTCATCCAGCAGGGCAAGGGCGCGATCGGGTACGTCGACCTCAGCGACGCCACCGAGACCAAGCTGACGTTCGCCTCGGTCAAGAACAAGGCCGGCGAGTTCGTGGCCCCGACGCTGGCCGGCGCCACCGCCGCGCTCGGCGGCGCGACGGTGGCCGCCGACCTCAGCTACAGCCCGCTCGACAGCGCCGGCGCCGGCGCCTACCCGATCACCGCGCCGACCTTCCTGCTGGTCAAGGCCAAGTACGCCGACGCGGAGAAGGCCAAGCTCGTCAAGGGCTTCGTGAAGTACCTGCTGACCGACGGCCGCGCCGCCGCCGCCGAGGTGCACTTCGCGGTCCTGCCCGAGGCGCTGAAGGCCAAGGCGCTCGCCCAGCTCGACAAGATCTGACGGCGACCGCCGCACAGGTTTTCCGCACCGCGGGGGTGGCCGGCCGGCCGCCCCCGCCCGGGCCACCACACCACACCCCACAGCGGCCCGGCCCGCCGCTGGTGAGCGCGACGCCGATGGAGCCAGTCCTGTGACCAGTCCCCCTGCACCGCCCGGCCCGACCGCGCCGGGTCGGCACCAGCGGAGCGACCCGACCCCCCGCCCGACCCTGGCCAGCCGAGGCCGCGACGTACTCGGCGACCGCCTGTTCCGCTACCTCTGCCTGGCCGCCGGCTGCGCCGTCCTGGCCACCCTCGTCCTGATCCTGCTCTCCACGCTCCAGCAGAGCTGGCCCGCGCTGCGCGAGTCGGGGCTGGGCTTCCTCACCGACAGCGCGTGGATCCCGAACGACCCCGACGGGCCCGGCCCGCGGAAGGCGACCTTCGGGGCCCTCGCGTTCATCTACGGCTCGCTGGTCGTCTCGGCGATCGCGCTCGTCTTCGCCGTGCCGGTGGCCGTGGCGATCGCCCTGTTCCTGACCCAGGTGGCGCACCGGCGCCTGCGCGGCCCCGCCGTCACCGTCATCGACCTGCTGGCCGCGATCCCGTCGGTCGTCTTCGGCCTGTGGGGCATCCTGGTCGTCGCGCCCGCCCTGGCCCCGGTGTACGACGGGATCCACGGCGCCCTGGGCGGCATCCCTGGGCTCGGGTCGCTGTTCGGCGAGCCGGTCAGCACCGGCCGCGGCTACATGACCGCCGGCCTCATCCTCGCCATCATGATCGTCCCGATCATCACCTCGCTGGCGCGGGAGGTCTTCACCACCGTCCCGGCCGCGGACATGCAGGCCGCGTACGCCCTCGGCGCCACCCGCTGGGAAATGATCAAGGGTGCCGTCCTGCCGCACAGCTTCGGCGGCCTCGTCGGCGCCGTGATGCTGGGCCTGGGGCGGGCGCTGGGCGAGACGATCGCGGTGGCGCTGGTGATCGGCGGCTCGGTCCAGGTCACGGCCAACCTGTTCGCCTCCGGTGACGCGCTGCCCGCGGTCATCGTCAACCAGTTCGGCGAGTCCGGGCCGCTGCACCGCGCGTCGCTCATCGGCCTCGGCGTGGTCCTGTTCGTCATCACCGTCCTGATCAACGTCGCGGCGCGCTTCCTCGTCCGCCGCGCGGAGATCCGCATGAGGGGGGCCGCCGCATGACGGTCGCACCGCCGCGGCCGACCGCGCCGCTGGACCTGACCCGCGCCGCCCTGCCGGCGACCCGCCGCTGGCGCAACACCGTCGCCACCGGCGGCATGGTCGCCGCGCTGGCGCTGGCCGCCGTACCGCTGGCGCTGATCTGCTACCAGGTGCTGCTCAAGGGCGCCGGGTCGATCAGCTGGGAGTTCCTGACCGAGGACATCCCGAACTCGGCCCGCCGGGCCGGCGGCGGCATCGCCCCCGCGATCGTCGGCACGCTGGTCATCACCGGTACGGCCGCGCTGCTGGCGATCCCGCTGGGCGTACTCGGCGCGGTCTACCTCAACGAGTACGGCAAGTCCGGGCCGCTGGCGAAGTTCATCCGCACCATGGCCGACGTCATGACCGGCGTCCCGTCGATCGTGATGGGCCTGTTCATCTACGTGATCATGGTGATCCCGCTCCAGCAGCAGTCCGGGCTGGCCGGGGCGCTGGCGCTGGCCTGCCTGATGCTGCCGGTGGTCATCCGCAGCACCGAGGAGGTGCTGCGGCTGGTCCCCGACGACCTGCGGCAGGCGAGCGCGGCACTGGGCGCGCGGCGGTGGTACACGATCGTCACGGTCGTCCTGCCCGCGGCCGTCTCGGGGATCACCAGCGGCGCGATGCTCGCCGTCGCCCGCGCGGCCGGCGAGACGGCGCCGCTGATCTTCACCACCGGCATCGTGTACCAGTCCAACTGGTCGCTGTCCGGCGCGAACACCGCACTGCCCGCGCTGATCTTCAAGAACGCCTCGGAGCCGTTCGCCGCCGCGAACGGCCGCGCCTGGGGTGCGGCCATCACCCTCGTGGTGCTCGTCCTCGCGGCCACCGTCATCGCCCGCCTCATCTCGGGCCGCTTCGCCGTCAAAGACCGCTGACCCGGTCGGCAGGAGGAAACACAGGTGAACCAGATGACCTTCCCGGACCACCGGCCGCTCACGACCGCGCCCCAGGGCGCCGGCCTCGTCCCCGACCCGCGCCAGGCGCCGGCCGCCGCGCCGGTCATGAACCTGACCGACGTCAGCGTCTTCTACGGCAGCTACGAGGCGGTCCGCAACACCACGATGCCCGTGCACACCCACCAGATCACCGCGATGATCGGCCCGTCGGGCTGCGGCAAGTCCACCGTGCTGCGCTCGCTGAACCGGATGAACGACCTCATCCCCGGCGCCCGGGTGGCCGGCGGCGTGACGTACCACGGCCAGGACATCTACGAGCGCGACGTGGACCCGATCCAGGTCCGCCGCCGGATCGGCATGGTGTTCCAGAAGCCCAACCCGTTCCCGAAGTCCATCTTCGACAACGTCGCCTACGGGCTCAAGGTCAACCAGATCAGGGACGACGTGGCCGGCCGCGTCGAGCAGGCCCTGCGCGGCGCCGCCCTGTGGGACGAGGTCAAGGACAAGCTGAAGACCTCCGGCCTGGCGCTGTCCGGCGGCCAGCAGCAGCGCCTGTGCATCGCCCGGACCATCGCCGTCCAGCCCGACGTGATCCTGATGGACGAGCCGTGCTCGGCGCTGGACCCGATCGCCACCAGCAAGGTCGAGGACCTGATGCACGAGCTGGCGGGCCAGTTCACGATCGTCATCGTCACGCACAACATGCAGCAGGCGGCGCGGGTCAGCCACCACACGGCGTTCTTCACCGCCGAGGTGGACGCCAACGGCGTGCGGCACGGGCGCCTGGTGGAGTTCAGCGAGACCGGCCGGATCTTCACCAACCCCGTCGACAAGCGCACCGAGGACTACATCACCGGCCGCTTCGGCTGATCCGCCCCGCTACACCGCCCCGTCGCCCGCGGCACCCGCCCGGGCGGCGGGGCGGAACCACGCCCGGCCCTCGGCACCGGCCAGCTTGACGACCACGACGACGGCCAGGAGGGCGCCGATCAGGCCGGCGGGGCCGCCGCCGGTGGCCACGCCGACCACCCGGTCGACGATCACGAACAGCTCCACCCCCAGCACCGCCCAGAACACCCAGGGCGCGCGGCCGGGCACCCGGGAGGCGAGGAACGCCAGCAGGCCCGTGGTCAGCGCGGCGACGACGGCCAGGCCGATCGCGGGGGCGGGGCTCGCACCGGCGTCACCGAGCGCGAACAGCGCCACGAGGGCGAGCATCAGGCCGAGCAGGTACAGCCCGCACTGGAACCACAGCATCGTCCGAACGGTCTTGACGGCGGGGGGCATCGCGGCGCTCCTGGCGGGTCGGGGACGGGCCGGCGACGGGCCGGGCGCGACCCGGGGCGGGCGCGGCGGCGCCGGTACGGCGGGCGGGCCGAGCCTAGCGCGGCCGGGCCACCGCGAGGCCCGGGCGGGGTCGCGGGCCGGGCGGCACCCCTCGCCGGCCGGCCCACGATCCCGGGTGCGGACGCTCCCCCCGAACCGCCCGCGCCACCCACCTTAGAGTTAACGACATCCATTGCCAACAAAGAACCGCCGGTCGGTGCGGATCAAAGGTCAGTCGACGACGGCGTACGGCTGGCCGTCCACCGTCTCCAGCCGCGGGATCACGGGCCGCGACGGGTCCCCGTGCCGCGCCGCCGCCAGCGCCGCGGCCACCGAGGGGGCCTCGGCCAGCGACTCCAGCGTGGACGCCGTCGGCGGCAGCATCGCCATCGTGCCGGCGTGCCAGGCGGCGAGCGCGGACCCGGGCGTCACCCAGTGCACGCGGTCGGCCTCGTCGGAGACGTGCCGGGGCTGCTGCCCGGCCGGCAGCGCGGCCACGAAGAAGTACGTGTCGTACCGGCGCGGCTCGAAGTCCGGGGTGATCCACCGCGACCACGGCACCAGCAGGTCGGACCGCAGCACCAGGCCGGCGTCGGCCAGGACGCCGGTGAGGCTGCGCTCGCGGCGCAGCAGCGCCTGCCGGGTGGCCTCCCAGGCCGCGGTGTCCACGTCCGCCACGACCGCGTGCGCGTCCGGCCCGGCGAGCAGGACGCCCGCCTCCTCGAAGACCTCGCGCACCGCCGCCGCCACCACCGCGCGGGCCTGCGGCTCGGGCAGCGCCAGTCGCCGCGCCCACCGCGCCGGGTCGGGGCCGGCCCAGCCGACCTCGGCGTCCGCGTCCGCCGGGTCCACGCCGCCGCCCGGGAAGGCGTACATGCCGGCGAACGCCGCCATGCTCGCCGCCCGGCGCAGGACGTAGGCCTCCACGCCGCCGCCGGACTCCGCCGGCCGCAGCAGGACGACCGTCGCGGCCACCCGCGGCACGGCCGGGGCGGCGCCGCTGGCGGCGAACTCGGCCGCCTTCGCCGCCAGCGCCGCCGGCAGCGGCCACCGCAGTGCCGACACCTCGTTGCCCACGGGCGCTCCTCCTCGTCGTCCGTCCCCCGCCCCCGCCCGCCGGGTCGCGGGCCGGGCGGGGTCAGCAGTACAGGGGCGCGATGGCCAGGTGGACCAGGCAGGCGATGAGCGCGGCGCCCGGGATCGTCAGCACCCAGGCCGTCACGATGTTGCCGGCCACGCCCCACCGGACCGCGGAGAACTTCTTGGTCGCCCCGACCCCCATGATCGCCGAGGTGATCGTGTGGGTGGTGGAGATCGGCATTCCGAAGCTCGCCGCCGTGTACAGCACCGAGGCGGCCACCGCCTCCGCGGCGAAGCCCTCGGGCGGGCCCAGGTGGATCACCCGGCGGCCGAGGGTGCGGATGATCCGCCACCCGCCCGCGTACGTGCCCAGCGCCAGGACGGTCGCGCAGCTCACGATCACCCAGACGGGGATGTGCGAGTCGCTCGTCTGGTACCCGCCCACGAACAGCGCGAGGACGACGATGCCCATGGTCTTGGCGGCGTCCTGCATACCGTGGCCGAACGCCATCGCCAGGGCCGACAGCGACTGCGCCACCCGGAAGCCGCGGTTGAGCTTCGTCGGGTTGCCGCGCCGAAAGATCCACATGATCGCCAGCATGACCGCCGCGCCCAGCACCACGCCGACCAGCGGCGAGGCGACCATCGGGACGACGACCTTCTCGACGATGCCCGGCCACTTCACCTCGCCGGACGACGCGAAGATCGTCGCGCCGACGAGGCCGCCGATGAGCGCGTGCGACGAGGAGGAGGGCAGGCCGAAGTACCAGGTGATGAGGTTCCAGGCGATGGCGCCGACGACACCGGCCAGGACGATGCCCAGGCTCTCCAGGCCCGCCGGCAGGCCGACGATCCCGCTGCCGACGGTCTTGGCGACGTGCTCGCCGAGGAACGCGCCGGCCAGGTTGCCGACCGCCGCGATGCCCAGCGCCACCCGGGGCGTGAGGGCGCGGGTGGACACCGACGTGGCGATCGCGTTGGCGGCGTCGTGGAAGCCATTGGTGTAGTCGAACACCAGCGCCGCCAGGATCACCGCCCCGACCGCGATGAACTCGGGACTCACGGGGTCAGGACTCCTTGACCGCGATGGTCTCGACGGTGTTCGCCACGTGCTCGAACGCGTCGCAGGCCGCCTCCAGCTCGTCGGCGACCTCCTTCATCTTCAGGACGGTCAGCGCGTCGTACTCGCCGGAGAACAGCCGGACCAGCAGCATCCGGTACGCCCGGTCGCCCTCGTTCTCCAGCCGGTTGATCTCGACCCAGTAGTCGGAGAGCTGCTTCATCGACTTGAGCCGCGGCATCGCCTGCGCGGTGATCTTCGCGCACTGGTCGAGGACGTTCACCTGCTCGTGCAGCTCGCGCGGCAGCGACGGCAGGTCGGTGAGGCCGTACAGGTAGATCAGGCTGCCGGCGGCCTCCATGTGGTCCATCACGTCGTCCAGCAGCGAGCCGAGCCGGTAGATGTCCTCCCGGTCGAAGGGCGTGATGAAGGTGGAGTTGATCTTGTTGTACAGCTCGTGCGTGATCTCGTCGCTGTCGTGCTCGACCTCGACCAGGCGCTCGCTCACCGACTGCACGTTGACGCCGGGCAGGGCCAGCTCCAGCAGCAGGTCCGTACCCCGGACGAGGTTGTGCGCCGCCTTCGTGAACAGCTCGTAGAAGACGCCCTCGGACGGACGGAAGGAGAACTTCACCGCAGGGCACCTCTTAGCGGGATGGGTCCCGCGCCCGGCCGGGCGCGAAGGTCGGATGAACTCACCGCGAATGCTAGGTAACCCCGGCGGGCGTTGGACAGCCAGGACCCCGACCGCCGCCCACCTTCACGCGCTGTTCACCCAAGGTTCACACCGGAACCGTGCGCCGCCGGCCGAACTGCGCTATTCGCCCCGACCGCCGCCGGGGGCGCGCCCGGGGTTCGCCAGGTGCTCCAGCCAGCGGCGGTACCCGGCGGCGAACGGCTCCGTGCCGTCGCCCAGCGCCCCGAACAGCCACCCCGCCGCCCGCCGCGCGGCCACCACCAGGTCCGCCGGGTAGCCGAACCCGTCCAGGTGATCGGCGAAGTCGTCCTGGTCCAGCAACTGCACCAGGCCGGTGCCGCGGCGGCGCACCACGTCGAGGTCCAGGTCGACCAGGTGCACCTCGTCGCGGCCGATCCACCGGGCGGGGGTGGTGATGTCGCAGTACACCTCCGCGGTGCGCGGCGGCGGGTTGAACATGGCCGTCCACCAGCGCTCCCGGGGGACCAGGACGACGTACGGGTACTGCTGGCGCAGCGGGCGGCCGTGGTAGATCGAGGCGGTGCCGGCGCTGATCCCGAGCCAGGTGCCGTGGTCGTCCTCGGCCAGGCGGCGCGCCGGGTAGTCCCGGTGCGCCCCACCGTCGTACTTGGTGTAGACCACCCGCACCACGTCGCCCATGCCTCCATCTAACCGCGCGCCGGCTGCCGTCCCCCGTCCCCACGCCGCGGCGGCCGGCCCGGGGCGCGGGCGGCGGTGTCGGCGGCGGTCGGTAGCGTCGTGGCGTGGTTGTCGAGGCGCGCGCGGTCAACCCGCCGGACGGGACCGACACCGGCGGGGTCGGCACCGCCGCTGTCGATGCCGCCGGTGTCGACACCGGCAAGGTCGACGCCGTGCTGGCCGCGGCCGTGGGGGCCGTACCGGGCGGCGCGGCCCGGCCGGGCCAGCAGGCGATGGCCCGGGCCGTCGCCGCCGCCGTCGACCGCGGCGAGCACCTGCTGGTCCAGGCGGGCACCGGCACCGGCAAGTCTCTGGCGTACCTCGCCCCCGCCCTGCTGGTGGACGGCCCGGTCGTCGTCTCCACCGCCACGCTCGCGCTCCAGGCCCAACTCGTCGACCACGACCTGCCCCGCCTCGCCGACGCGGTGAAGCCGGTGCTCGGCCGCCGGCCCACCTTCGCCGTCCTCAAGGGACGACACCACTACCTGTGCCTGTCCCGGCTGGAGTCCTCGGCCGAGGAGGAGCCCGACGACGTCCTGTTCGACGCCGCCACCGCGGGCGCCACGAAGTGGCTGGGCCAGGCCGGCCGCCTCGGCAAGCAGGTCGAGCGGCTGCGCGAGTGGGCCGGGCGCACCACCCGCGGGGACCGCGACGAACTCGACCCGGGCGTGGACGACCAGGCGTGGCGGCTGGTCTCCATGCCGGCGCGCGAGTGCGTCGGCGCCAGCCGGTGCGGGTTCGGCGACGAGTGCTTCGCGGAGGCCTCGCGCGCCCGCGCCCGCGAGGCGGACATCGTCGTCACCAACCACAGCCTGCTCGCCGTGGACATGATCGCCGAGGGCCACATCATCCCGCCGCACCGGCTCCTGGTGATCGACGAGGCGCACGAACTGGCCGACCGGGTGTCCTCGGCC
The DNA here is from genome assembly GCF_014647915.1 of Pilimelia terevasa. Taxonomy (GTDB): domain Bacteria; phylum Actinomycetota; class Actinomycetes; order Mycobacteriales; family Micromonosporaceae; genus Pilimelia; species Pilimelia terevasa. The sequence continues at coordinate 37,114 of NZ_BMQC01000007.1, read as the reverse complement.
GCGCAGGCGGAGGTGACGCCCGACGCGGTCGCCCGCGCGGCCCGGCGGGTCCGGCCCGTGGTGCCCGGACAGGCCGGCGACGCGCTGGTCGAGGCCGGCGACGCGCTGGCCCTGGGCCTGGCCGAGACCGCCGCCGGCCGGCTCACCGGGGGCCTGCCCCCCGCGCTCGCCGGGGCGTGCACCCTGCTGGACTCCGCCACCCGGGCCGCGCTGGACGACCTCGGCGACATCAAGGCCGACGACGCCGACGCCCTGCGCAAGAAGGCGGCCCGCGCCGCGCTGGACGAGCTGTCGGGTACGGCCCAGCGGCTGCTCGCCGCCGACGCGCACGACGTGACCTGGGTGGAGCGGGCCAGCTACGGCGGCGGCCGGGAGGCGCTGGTGGTCGCGCCGCTGTCGGTCGCCGGCACGCTCGGCGGCCACCTGTACACCGACCGGACCGTCGTGGCGACCTCGGCGACGCTGACCCTGGGCGGGCGGTTCGACGTCGTGGCGCGGTCGCTGGGCCTGCCGCCGGAGCCGGTCGACGCGGCCGCCGGACGCGCGGCGCCGGCCGGTCCGCCGTGGCGGTCGCTGGACGTGGGCTCGCCGTTCGCCTACCCGAAGCAGGGCATCCTGTACGTCGCCGCGCACCTGCCCCGGCCGACGGCCAGCGGCCTGTCCGAGGCCGGCGCGCAGGAGCTGATCGCGCTCATGGGCGCGCTGGGCGGCCGGACGCTGGGGCTGTTCTCCTCGCGGCGGGCCGCCCAGCAGGCCGCCGACGCGGTCCGCGCCCGGACCGACCTGCCGGTGCTGCTCCAGGGCGAGGAGGCGCTGCCGCTGCTGGTCAAGCGGTTCCGGGCCGAGCGCCGCACCTCGCTGTTCGGGGTGATGTCGCTGTGGCAGGGCGTCGACGTACCCGGCGACGCGTGCCAGCTCGTGGTCATCGACCGGCTGCCGTTCCCCCGCCCGGACGAGCCGCTGGCGGCGGCGCGCGCGGCCGCGGTGGACGCCGCCGGGGGCTCGGGGTTCGCGTCGGTGAGCGTGCCGATCGCGGCGATCCGCCTCGCCCAGGGCGCCGGCCGGCTGATCCGGGCCGGCGGCGACCGCGGGGTCGTCGCCGTGCTCGACTCGCGGCTGGAGACGGCGCGCGGGTACGGCGGGTTCCTGCGCGGGTCGCTGCCGCCCTTCTGGTACACGACCCGCGCCGAGGTGGCCCGCGCCGCGCTGGAGCGCCTGGCGGGCACCTGACCCGACGGCGCCCCGGTCCCGGGCGCTCCCGGGTCAGGTCACGCAGGCCCCGCGGTCAACTCACGCGGCCGCCCCGGTCAGGTTCGGCGGGCGCCGCGGTCAGTTCGCGGGTGCCTTGACCACCACCGCGTCCGGGGGCGCGGCCGGGTGCCGCTGGACGAGCTGCCGCACGCCGGTGTTCAGGACCGCCACCAGCGGTACCGCGATCAGCGCCCCGACGATGCCGGCCAGGACCACGCCCGCGGCGATGGCGATGATCACCGCGAGCGGGTGCAGCGCCACGGCCTTGCCCATGATCAGCGGCTGGAGCACGTGGCCCTCCAACTGCTGGACCAGGATCACCGCGCCGAGCACCAGCAGCGCCTTCACCGGCCCGCCGTCGGCGTCGACCAGCGCGACGAGGACGGCGACCGTACCGGAGAGCGCCGCGCCGACGATCGGCACGAAGGCACCCAGGAACACCAGCGCCGCCAGCGGGAACGCCAGCGGCACCTTGAGCAGGGAGAGGGCCAGCCCGATGCCGATCGCGTCGATGAAGGCGACCAGGACGGTCGCGCGCACGTACGCCCCCAGGCTCACCCACGAGGCGTCGCCCGCGGTGCGGACCCGGGAGCGGGCGGCCCGGGGGAACAGCCGCACGAGGAACGCCCAGATCCGTTCGCCGTCGCGCAGGAAGAAGAACGTGGCGAACAGGACCAGCACCGCGCCGGTGAGCATCTCGAACAGCGTCGCCGCCGTGGACACCGCGCCGCTGGTCAGCGAGGCGGTGTTCTTGTCCAGCCACTCCTGGCCGGTGTCGATCGCCTGGTCGAGCTGCCGGTCCGACAGGTGCAGCGGCCCGGAGCGCAGCCACTCCCGGATCTCGTCGACGCCCGCCGCGGCGTTGCGGCTGAGCGCCGGCACGTTGCGGACGAACTGGGTCACCACCGCCGTCAGCGTCGCCACCACGGTGCTGAGGCCGCCGACCAGGACGATGCCGGCGGCGAACGACCGGGGCGCCCGCACCTCGCGCAGCGCGCGCACGGCCGGCGCCAGCAGCGCCGTCAGCAGCAGCGCCACCACCAGCGGGATGACGACGATGCGCAGCACGCCGATGAGGTCCAGCACGTAGAAGCTGACGACGCCGATGGCCAGCAGCCGCCAGGCCCAGGCGCCGGCGACCCGCAGGCCGTACGGCAGGTGGGCGTACGGCAGCGCGGCATCGACCTGCGCCGGCCCGACGGCGGCCGCCCGCTCCTGCGCCAGCGCGCGCGGCCGGTCGGTGACCGCGGGACCGTCGGGCGCGTCGCCGTAGTCCGGGTCGGTGTCGCCGGTCCTGCCGAGGTGTTCGCGCCAGCGTCGCCACCGGTCCCCGAGTGCGCCCACGTCGCTGTCCTCCCACCTGGTTCCGCCGTCCTCCACCGTAGTCGTGCGCGACTCCCCCGGCCGGCCGCGGCGCCGCAATGTACCGTCTTTCGCGTGACCACCCATGCGAAGATCGACTCGGGCCTGCCGATCCGACTGCTCCACGACCGGGTCCTGGTCCAGTTGGACGGCGCCGAGGGCGAGCGCCGCTCGTCGGCGGGGATCGTGATCCCCGCCACCGCCTCGGTCGGGCGGCGGCTGTCGTGGGCCACGGTGGTCGGCGTCGGACCGCACGCGCGCGCCGTGGTCAACGGCGACCGGGTGCTGTTCGACCCCGAGGACAAGGCCGAGGTCGAACTACAGGCGCGGCAGTACGTGCTGCTGCGCGAGCGGGACGTGCACGCCGTCGCCGCCAGCCGGGTCGAGCCGGACGCCACCGGCCTGTACCTGTAGGCCCGCGGCCGACCTGTAGGCAGGCCGCGGCGGTCAGCGGTACGGGTGGGGCGGGGGCACCGGGACCATCGGCAGCGGCACCACCGGCTCGGCGGGCGGGTCGACCGTCCGCGCGACCCCGTCGGGGAACTCGATCAGGTACCGGGCGCCGTCCCAGCGGGCCGGCGGGGCCAGCGGGTCGCGGCCGGTGAACACCTGCCGGTACGCCATCATCGTGGTCAGCAGCGTGCTCTCCTCGCGGGCGGTCGCGGCGGCCTGGGCCGGTGTCGCGTCCAGCCCGCGCTGGACGCCGTCGCGCAGCAGCGCCAGCCGGACCGCCGCGTACTGGAACGCCCGCATCGCCCGCAGCCCCGGCTCCCCGGCGACCCGGCGCGCCCACACCCGGCCGGCGTGCCGGCGGGCGAGGGTGCTGAGGGCGGCGACCTCCGGCGGGCTCAGCCAGCCCGACCGCACGTAGTAGGGCAGCATCCGCTCGGTGAGCCGCCCCTCCCACGAGCGCAGCGTCAGCGCGAAGCCGACCATGCCGAGGAAGATCGGCATCATGACGGCGACGTACCCGTAGAGCAGGAACGCCGGCTCCGCCGAGTCGGCGGCCAGCGTGGCCATGAGGTTCCAGGCGCCGTGCAGCATCATCGCCACGAGCAGGCCCGCCACCGGGGCGGTCCACCGCGTCCACCGGTGCGGGGTCCGGGCCGCGAGGCCCACGCCGACGCCCGTCATGGCCGTGAACAACGGGTGGGCGAAGCCGGTGAACAGGATCCGCGCGATCCACATCGCCAGCACGGCCTGCGCGCCCGAGGCGGGGCCGTACTCGTCGGCGTTGCTGGCGTACCCGTGCCCGCCCAGGTAGAGGATGTTCTCGACCATGGCGAAGCCGGTCGCGGCGAGTCCGCAGTAGACGATGCCGTCGGTGATCCCGGAGATCTCGCGGCGCCGCCGCCACAGCAGCAGCAGGGGCCCCAGCGCCTTGGTCAGCTCCTCGATGAACGGCGCCACCAGCACCGCCACCAGCGAGTCGGGCAGGTCGACCCGGCCGAGCAGGGCGCTCGCCCCGCTGTTGACCACCAGCGACGCGCCGGTGGAGACGAAGGCCCCCCAGCAGAAGCAGAACGCCAGGTACTTCACGGGCTCCGGCTCGAACCTGTCCAGCCACAGGAAGCAGGCCACCAGCACCGGGACCGGCAGGACCGCCGCGCCGACGCCGATCGCCAGCGCGCCGGGGCCGATCCGCAGCCCGAGGTACCCGAGGATCCCCACCGCGCACAGCGCGATGCCGCCGACGACCGCCGCGAGCAGCAGCGCCCGCCGCCAGCCGCCGCGCCGCGGCGCCCACTCCTGCGGCGGAGGCGGGAGCGGCGCGGGGGCAGCGTGATCGACCACCCCGCCAGCCTAGAGGGCGGCGTGCCCCGCGCGTAGGCCCTGGTGCCGGCCCGCCGGCCGCCGCGGGCCGGTCAGAAGGGGGTCCAGGCGCCGAGCTGGTCCACGATCGCCGCGGCGGTCCCGGGCCGGCCGGCCTGGCCGCAGTCGCGCCAGGTGACCGTGCGGTCGCCGGTGGTCAGCGTCAGCTCCAGTCCGTCCGTGCAGGACTCCCGGAAGACGCGCGCGGCCTCCGCCGCGAACGCCGGTGTCGCCAGCAGGTCCCGCAGCCGGTCCACCCGGGCCGCGGTGAGCCGGCCCTCCTGGAGGCGGCGGTTGGAGGTGAAGGTCCAGGCGCCGTCGGCCCCGACCGCCAGCGTGTCGTCGTGCGCCGCGAAGCCGCCGGAGCGGCGCAGCGTGACGCCCGCGCGCAGCCGGCCGGGGGTCGCCGCCGGGTCCCCGGGCGCCGGCAGGGCCGCGCCGCCGGCCGGCCCCCCGCCGGAGCCGGTGGGTGCGGGCTGCGGCGCGCCGGTCGCGGCGACGTTGCGGGCCGCGGGCGCCGCGCCGTCGTCGCAGCCGGCCGCGGCCGCGGTCGCCGTCAGGGCCGCGACAGCCACGACGGTAGCAACTGTTCGATTCATGTCTATGCGACGGCTCAGCCGTCGCCGGGGTTCCCCGCCGGGGTCCGCACGTCGGCCACGGTCCGGCGGACCGCGTCGGCCGCCGCGTCGTCGGGCATCGTCTGCGAACGCCGCTCGGCGTCCACCCGGCTGCGGTAGCAGGCGACCTCGCGGGCGCGGGCCGACGCGTCCCAGCCGAGCACGCCGCCCATCAGCTCCGCCGCGGCCTCGGCGGTGGCCAGGCCGCGGTGCCCGGTCTCGATGCCGATCCGGGTCCGGCGGGTCAGCACGTCGTCCAGGTGCAGGGCGCCCTCCGCGGCGGCGGCGTACGCCACCTCGGCCCCCAGGTACTCCGGCGCGCCCGGCAGCGGCAGCCCCAGTGTCGGGTCGCCGACCACCATCCGCAGCAGGTCCGGCGTCGTCGCGCCGTACCGCTCCAGCAGGTGCTCCACCACCCCGACGCTGACCTCGTACCGCCGCGCCAGGTCGGCCCGGTCCCGCCAGGCGGCGGCGTACCCGTCGGCGCCCAGCAGCGGGAGCTGGTCGGTGCGCGAGGCCGGTACCGGCCGGTGCAGGCGCCGGGCCGCCCGGTCGATGACGTCGGCCGCCATCACCCGGTACGTCGTGTACTTGCCGCCGGCCACCAGCAGCAGGCCGAGCATCGGCTCGACCACCGCGTGCCGCCGCGACAGCGCCGAGGTCGCCTCCGAGTCGCCGCTGAGCAGCGGGCGCAGGCCGGCGTACACGCCCTCGATGTCGTCGGTGGTCAGCGGCCGGTCCAGGACCGGGTTGACCTGGTCCAGCAGGTACGCGATGTCCCGGGCGGTGGCGGCCGGGCGCTCGCGGTCGAAGGTCCAGTCGGTGTCGGTGGTGCCGATGATCCAGTGCCCGCCCCACGGGATCACGAACAGCACCGAGCGCGGCGTCCGCAGGATCAGGCCGGCGGTACCGGAGATCGCCGACCGCGGCACCACCAGGTGCACCCCCTTGGAGGCCCGCACCCGCAGCCCCGGCCGGACCCCGATGTCGCGCAGCAGGCCGGAGATGTCGTCGCTCCACACGCCCGTGGCGGCCACGACGGTCCGCGCGCGGACCGCGTAGTCCACGCCGGTCTCCACGTCGCGCACCCGCACGCCCGTGACCTCCCGCGCCGTCCGGTCGATTCCGGTGGCGCGGACGCTGGTCAGCACGGTCGCGCCCAGCGACGCCGCCGTCCGGGCCAGGGCCACGACCATCCGCGCGTCGTCCATCTGCGCGTCGAAGTACCGGATGGCGCCGGTGAGCACGTCCGGGCGCAGGCTCGGCATCAGCCGCCGGGCGGCGCCGCGGGACAGGTGCCGGTGCACGGGCATCCCGCGGCCGGAGCCGAACGCGGTGGCGAACGCGTCGTACAGGGCCAGGCCGGCGCCGTAGTACGCGCGCCGGCCGACCCGCGCGGGCCAGCCCCGCACGCCCGGCGGGGCCGCCAGCGGCACCAGGAACGGCACCGGCCGGACCAGGTGCGGCGCCAGCCGCGTCGCCAGCAGCCCGCGCTCGGTCAGCGCCTCGTGCACCAGCCCGAACTCGAACTGCTCCAGGTAGCGCAGTCCGCCGTGGATCAGCTTGCTCGACCGGCTCGACGTGCCGGCGGCGAAGTCGCGCGCCTCCACCAGCGCCACCCGCAGGCCGCGGGAGGCCGCGTCGACCGCCGCCCCCGCGCCGGTGACGCCGCCGCCGATCACGACGACGTCGTACTCCTCCTCGCCCAGGCGCCGCAGGTCCGCCCGGCGCCGCTGGGGCGACAGGGCGCTGGCCGTGGTCCGCGACTCGGTGGCTGCCCGCACGCCCCCACGGTAGCGACCGCCGGCCCGCGCCGCCCTCGATCTTCCCGTCGAGGCGGCCGGCCGCCGATCGACGGCCGGCCGCGGGCGGCGCCCGGCAGCGGACGCCGCCGCGTAGGGTCGGTCGGGTGAGCGCACCGTGGAGCCAGCCGCCGCACATCTCGACGCCGCCGGGGTACGGGCCGCCCCGGTACGTGACGCCGCCGCCGGTGTCGCCGGGCCGGGCCGGCGGCGTGGTGGGGACGGTGCTCGTCGCCCTCTGGACCGTCGGCGTCGTCGCGGGTGGGCAGGCGGTGGGCTGGTTCGTCGACCAGGCGTCGCTCGCGTCCGGGTTCGCGCTGCCGTACCCGCTGTGGGCCGGCGGGGCGCTGGGCACCGCGCTGCTGGTGGCGGTGCCGGCGGTCCTGCTGGCCACGCTGGCCCGGCCGGCGTGGGCGCGGGCCGCCGGCTGGACCTGGACCGCCGCCGCGGCGCTGCTGGCCTGGCTGGGCCTGGCCCGCCTGGTGCCGCCGGCCGAGGCGGAGCGCTACCTGTTGCTGCTGACCGCCCTGGCCGCCGCGGCCGCCCTGGCGCTGCGGCGGCTCCGCCCCGCGGCGCCCGCGGACGCGCCTGCCGGCGGCCCGTCGGCGGCCGGTGCGGCCCGCGGCGCGGCCGCAGGCGTCGCCGGTCCGCTGCTCGGGGTGGCGGCCGGGCTGCTGATCCTGCTGCCGTGGCTGTGGCTCGGCGCCGCGGGCGGCCCGCTGGAGACCGGGCTGGCGGCGCTCGCCGCGCTCGCCGTCGGCGTGCTGGCCGCCGGGCTGCTGCACCTGCGGCTGTGGCCGGCGTACGACGCCGGGGGGCGCGCGCGCCGCGTCCTGGCGGCCGGGTCGGTGGCCGGCGTCGCGCTGCTGGTGCTGGGCGCCGGCGCCGGTACCGCCGGGCCGCACCTCGCCGTCCTGCCCGTCCTCGCCGCCGCCGGCTTCGCCGCCGCGGCGCTGCGCACCCGCGGCGCGGTCACGGCCGTCGTCGCCCTGGCGGCGTGCGGCCCGCTGGCCGGAGTGGACGGCGAGGAGGTGACGCTGTTCCTGCTCGACCGCGACGTCCCGTTCTGGGCACTGGTGGCCACCGGCGCGGCCGTCGTCGCCGCCTGGCTGGCGGGCGGGCTGTGCGCCGGGCTGGCGGCGCCGTCCCCGCGGCCGGTGACCGCGGCCGTCCTCGCGGTCGCGGCCCTGGTCGGCGCGGCCGGCGTCCACCTGGGACTCGGGCAGCCCGGCTTCCACGGCGACCGGCTGTTCGTGGTCCTGCGCGACCAGGCCGACCTGAGCGGCGTGACCGCTGCGACCGGACCCGCGGCGCGCCCCGCCCGGGTCGGCGCGGTGCGCGACGCGCTGGTCGCCCACGCCACCCGCAGCCAGGCCGGCCTGCGGCGGACCCTGGCCGGCTGGGGCGTCGCGTACACGCCGTACTACCTGGTCAACGCCGTGGAGGTACACGCCGGCCCGGCCCTGCGCCCCGTGCTGGAGCGCCGGGCCGACGTGGCGCGGGTACTGCTGAGCCCGCGGCTGCGCCCGCTGCCGGCGCCGGTGCCGACCGTCCGCGGCGACGCGCCCGCCCCGCGTGCCCCGGTGTGGAACGTCGCCATGGTCGGGGCCGACAAGATGTGGGCCCGCGGCGTGACCGGCGCGGGCGTCACCGTCGGCACCTCCGACTCCGGGGTGGACGGCGCCCACCCGGCGCTGGCGTCGCGCTACCGCGGCGGCGACGACTCGTGGTACGACCCGTGGAACGGCAGCCGCGCCCCGACCGACCACGGCGGCCACGGCACCCACACCCTCGGTACCGCGGTCGGCGGCGCGAACATCGGCGTCGCGCCCGGCGCCACCTGGGTCGGCTGCGTCAACCTGGACCGCAACCTGGGCAACCCGGCCCGGTACCTGGACTGCCTCCAGTACATGCTCGCGCCCTTCCCGCCGGGCGGCGACCCGTGGCGGGACGGGCGGCCGGCGCGGGCGCCGCACGTGCTGACCAACTCGTGGGGCTGCCCGCCGACCGAGGGCTGTGACCAGGCGTCCCTGGTACCGGCGGTGCGCGCCCTGACCGCGGCCGGCATCTTCTTCGTCGTGGCGGCGGGCAACGAGGGTCCCCGCTGCGGCAGCCTCGACGACCCGCCGGCCCCCTACGCCGACAGCCTCACCGTGGGGGCGGTCGACCGGCAGCGCCGGGTGTCCGACTTCTCCAGCCGGGGCCCCACGCCCGACGGCCGGGTGAAGCCCGACGTGCTGGCCCCCGGCGCGGACGTCGTCTCGGCGGCGCCCGGGGGCGGCTACGCCGCGCACGACGGCACGTCGATGGCCACGCCGCACGTGGCCGGTGTGGTGGCACTGCTGTGGTCGGCCCGGCCGGCGCTGATCGGGGACATCGCCGGCACCCGCGCGCTGCTGGCCCGCACCGCGGCCCCGATCTCCGCCGGCAGCCCGACCTGCGGCGCCGCCGGCAACACGACCGGGGCCGGTCTGGTGGACGCCCTGGCCGCCGTCAGCGCGACCTGAGCCGGCGGGCGCTCCCGCCCCGACCCGACGGGTCCGGCCGCGCGGGCCGGTCGCACTCCTCGAAGGTCGCCAGCGACGGGCCGCGCTCGCGCTGGAGCGCGGCCGCCACCGACTCGCTCTCGCGCAGGACCCGCAGGGCGTTGTGCCAGGTCAGCGCCGCCAGTTCGGCGTCGGACCAGCCGCGGTCGGCGAGGGTAGCCAGCAGCGCGGGGTACGCGGCGACGTCCGGCAGGCCGGCGACCGTCACCGGCGTGCCGTCGAAGTCCCCGCCGAGCCCGACCGCGCCGACGCCGGCCACCTCGCGCAGGTGGTCGAGGTGGTCGGCGACGTCGGCGAGGCCGACGGGCGGCATCGGGTGCGCGGCCAGCCAGGCGTCGCGGGCGGCGCGGTGCGCGGCCGTGCCCTCGGTGTGGCCGGCGGCCGCCCGGTCGGCGGCCGGCAGCGCCTCGCGCGCCCAGTCCCGGCACTCCTCGGTGAGGAACCAGGGGACGAACGTGGCCATGACGATTCCGCCGCTGTCGCGCACCCGCACGAGCACGTCGTCGGGGACGTTGCGCGGGTGGCCGCAGCGGGACCGGGCGTTGGAGTGGGAGAAGAACGCCGGTGCGCGGCTGGCGTCGAGGGCGGCGTGCATGGTGCCGACGGCGGTGTGGGACAGGTCGACGAGCAGGCCGAGCCGGTTCAGCTCGCCGACGACCTCGCGGCCGAACGCGGTCAGCCCGCCGGTCGCCGGCACGTCGGTGGCGCTGTCGGCCCAGGGCACGTTGCGGTTGTGGGTGAGGGTGAGGTACCGGACCCCCAGCTCCGCCAGCATCCGCAGGGTGGCCAGCGAGTTGCCGATGCTGTGGCCGCCCTCGGCACCCAGCAGCGCGGCGACGCGGCCGGCGGCCCGCGCCGCCTCGACGCCGTCGGCGGTGGTCGCCAGGGCCAAGCGGTCGGGGTTGGCGGCGACCCACCGGCGGACGAAGTCGACCTGTTCGAGGGTCGCGGCGACGTGCCGCCCGGGCGGCAGCTCGGCGGGCACGTACACGGACCAGACCTGGGCGCCGACGCCGCCCGCGGCCAGGCGGGGCAGGTCGGTGTGCAGGCCGGTGGCGCGCTGGTCGCGGCGGAGGTCGATCCGTCCGGTGTCGTACCCGACCCGGACCCGCATCTCCCAGGCGAGGTCGTTGTGGCCGTCCAGGACGGGCGCGGCGGCGAGCAGCGCGCGGATCCGCTCAAGGGTCATCCTCCGACGCTACCGCCGTCCGCCTCCGACCTGAAGGGACGGACCCGCGCCGCGACCCCACGGACTCGTGGAGGTACGCCGCCGGCCCGCACCTGCGGCGGCGGATCGGCGGGGCGGGGGTCGGCAGGTCCGGGGGAACGCGGAACGGCCGGGCGCCCCTGGAGGGGTGCCCGGCCGTCCGTCGCCCTGAGGGGCGTGGTGTTTCAGCGGCGGATCAGAAGTCCATGCCGCCGTCGCCGCCCGGGGCGGCCGGCGCCGGGGTCTTCTCCGGCTTGTCCGCCACGACCACCTCGGTGGTGAGGAACAGCGCGGCGATCGACGCGGCGTTCTGCAGCGCCGAGCGGGTGACCTTGGCCGGGTCGATGATGCCCGCGGCCAGCATGTCGACGTACTCGCCGTTGGCGGCGTTCAGGCCGTGGCCGGCCTGGAGGTTGCGCACCTTCTCGACGACCACGCCGCCCTCAAGGCCCGCGTTGACGGCGATCTGCCGCAGCGGGGCGTCGAGCGACACCTTGACGATGTTGACGCCGGTGGCCTCGTCGCCGACCAGGTCCAGCTTGTCGAACGCGGTCTTGCCGGCCTGCACCAGCGCGACGCCGCCGCCGGGCACGATGCCCTCCTCGACGGCCGCCTTCGCGTTGCGCACGGCGTCCTCGATGCGGTGCTTGCGCTCCTTCAGCTCGACCTCGGTGGCCGCGCCGACCTTGATGACGGCGACGCCGCCGGCCAGCTTGGCGAGGCGCTCCTGGAGCTTCTCGCGGTCGTAGTCCGAGTCGCTGTTGTCGATCTCGGCGCGGATCTGGTTGACCCGGCCCTGGATCTGCTCGGCGTCGCCGGCACCGTCGACGATGGTGGTCTCGTCCTTGGTGATGACGACCTTGCGGGCGCGGCCCAGCATGTCCAGGCCGACGTTCTCCAGCTTGAGGCCGACGGTCTCGCTGATGACCTGGCCGCCGGTCAGGATGGCCATGTCGTTCAGCATCGCCTTGCGGCGGTCGCCGAAGCCCGGGGCCTTGACGGCGACGGACTTGAAGGTGCCGCGCATCTTGTTGACGACCAGGGTCGCCAGGGCCTCGCCCTCGACGTCCTCGGCGATGATCAGCAGCGGCTTGCCGCCCTGCATGACCTTCTCCAGGATCGGGAGCAGGTCCTTCACCGAGGAGATCTTGGAGTCGACGATGAGGATGTAGGGGTCCTCCAGGTCGGCCTCCATGCGCTCGGCGTCGGTCATCATGTACGCCGAGACGTAGCCCTTGTCGAAGCGCATACCCTCGGTGAGCTCCAGCTCCAGCCCGAAGGTGTTGCTCTCCTCGACGGTGATGACGCCTTCCTTGCCGACCTTGTCCATCGCCTCGGCGATGATCTCGCCGACGGTGGAGTCACCGGCGGAGATGGAGGCGGTGGAGGCGATCTGCTCCTTGGTCTCCACGTCCTTGGCGAGCTTGGCCAGCTCCTCGGCGACGTTGGCGACGGCGGCCTCGATGCCCCGCTTCAGGGCCATCGGGTTCGCGCCGGCCGCGACGTTGCGCAGGCCCTCGCGGACCAGCGCCTGGGCCAGGACGGTCGCCGTCGTCGTGCCGTCACCGGCGACGTCGTCGGTCTTCTTGGCGACCTCCTTGACCAGCTCGGCGCCGATCTTCTCGTAGGGGTCCTCCAGCTCGATCTCCTTGGCGATGCTCACACCGTCGTTGGTGATCGTGGGGGCGCCCCACTTCTTCTCCAGCACGACGTTGCGGCCCTTCGGGCCGAGCGTCACCTTGACGGCGTCGGCGAGCTGGTTCATACCCCGCTCGAGGCCGCGGCGGGCCTCCTCGTCGAACGCAATGATCTTGGCCATCTGGCGTTGTCCTCCTGGACATCAACGACACTGCGGACCGCGCCGCCCGGATGTGGGCGACGCTCCGCTCACCTTCGACCGCGTCGCCGTACAGGCGACGGGCCGTCGGCCGGGCCGGATAGCCCGCGACGACCGGCCGCCGCGAGGCGTGGAACGCCTGGCGGTGGCCCCACCGTCCCGACCATGAGTAGTGCGGTCTTCAGAACTGTACGGTCTTCAGAACTGGCACTCGACAGCATTGAGTGCCAGTACCTTGTTTAGCACTCTCCCTGGTCGAGTGCAAGCGGGTGGGAACCCGTACGGGCCACACGTGGGGCGGCTCACGGTCCCGGCGGGGCGCCCTCAGCGGTCCATCTCGGCGGCGAGCGAGGCCGCCGAGACGGGCGCCTCGGCGGCGCGGGCCTCGGCGTACACCGCGGCGATGGCCACCGCGGCGAACGTCCCCGCCGGAAGGGCGAGCACCTGCTGCACGAAGTACACCCCGGCCTGGCCGAGGACCGCGACGGCGTCGGGGCGGTCGCCCGGCGTCCACGAGAAGGGCAGGGACAGCACCGTGCCGATGATGCCCACGACCGCGCTGGCGGCCACGAGTACGGCGACCACCACGACCACGCGCCCCAGGACGTCCCCGAACCGCGCGTGGGTCAGCTTCCAGGACCGCCCGACGGGGCTGTGCCGCTCGCACAGGTACGCCATCATCACCAGGCTCGTGGCGAACGCGGAGTAGAGGACCGGCACCAGGCAGAGCAGCGCGAAACCGAGGTTCACCAGACCGACGACGACCGTCCAGCCGAGCACGCCCCACATCCGCCGCACGCCGTACCGCACGGCGTCGCCGACCCCCCACTGCTGCCCCGCCGCGTAGCCGACGACGAGCCGCATGGTGGCGCCGGTGGCGACCGCGCCGGCCAGCAGGAAGCCGATGCCGGCCACGACCCCCAGGCCCAGCAGCGGCAGGAACGCGGTCAGTACCTCGGTCGGGTCGGCGGCCACCGAGTCGCCGCGGACCGGCAGCGCGTCGAGGCGCGGCAGCACCAGCACCACGCCGATCCCGCCGAACACCGCCAGCGGCAGGAGCTGGGTCAGCGCGGCGATGGCGAGCAGCCGGCCGAGGGTGCCGCGCCACACGGCGACCACGCGCGCCCACCAGCCGCCGAAGCCGGCGTGGGGCGGATTCACCAGTGCGTCCCCGGGGCCGGCGGGCCAGTAGCCGACCGGCGCGCCGGAGGCCGGGTCGCCGTACCCGTGGACGCCCGGGCCGGAGTAGCCCGCTGGCGGGTAGCCGTGGGCCCCGAACCCCGGAACGGGATAACCGGCGGGCGGCTGGCCGGGGGCCGGCACCGCGCCGGGGTGGCCGGGGGAGTCCGCAGATGGTCCGGCAGTGCCGGGCGGCGCGTCCGCGCCCGGGGCGGCGGAGGCCGGGTCGGCGGAGCCGTTCGGCGGGTGCCCCGGGTGCGGGGGCGGGACCGGCTGCGGCCGGTCGGCCGGCGGCTCGGACGGCGGCGGGCCGGGGTCTGGCGGCGGTGTCGTCATGGCCCCATCTAACAAGAGCCGCGCCGCCGCAAGGGGTAACGCGGCACCGGCACCCGCCCGGTTTCACGCCCCGGCGCCTGCGGACCGCGGCGCGGGGTGGGACGACGTCGGCGGCGGCCCACCGACGTCCCCGTCGCACGTCCGTCCCGGCGCACCTGGCGCGGCAGGCACCGGCTCAGGCGAGGAGCCGCACCTTCTCGGCCTGCGGGCCCTTCTGTCCCTGGGCGATCTCGAACTCCACCCGCTGACCGTCGTCCAGCGCCTTGTAGCCGTCCATCTCGATCGCCGAGAAGTGGACGAAGACGTCCTGGCCGCCGTCGACCGCGATGAAGCCGTAGCCCTTTTCGCTGTTGAACCACTTAACGGTGCCCTGTGCCACGGTGCACTTCCTCACTGTGATGGTGCCGGGCCGCGGTACCACCCAACGGGCGCCGCCGCCCGCCGGGGCCGCCCGTTCGCCTGAGCGCCCGCCGCGTGCCGGCGCGACGCGTACACCCGCCCCGACACTGCCCCGCATCGAAACTACCCATTCCACCCTGCGTCCACATAGGACCGACGCTGCCGGCCGCATCGAACACAGTCGCTGCTTGTGCGGTTCGTACCCCGGAACCGCCCGGTTCACTCCACTGTCACATCACTCCCTGTCGCCCCTCCGCGACGCGGCGGCGGCAGACCACGCACGCTACACGAGCAACTCAGGCCCGCACAGCCCCAAAGCGGACACCGTGGCCGTATTCGACGCGTGCTCGTTAGGCCCCCGTGTCCCCGCTTCTGCACTCACCGGCCCACCGGCGTCCTCTTGAGACCCCTGCCCACCTGCGCCAGGTCCTCTACGCCGCCGGCGCGCTGCTGGTCGTGATCGGACTCAGCGCCACCGTCTACGCCGTGGTGGGTGACGACGAACGAGTGCCCCGGATCGTCGTAGCCCCGACCCCGGCGGGCGGGACCGACGCGACACCCGCCCCGCCCCCGGTCGGGGCGGACGGCCCGGGGAGTACCACGTGGACGTACATCGACCGGCACAGCGGGCGGCTCACCACCTCACCCCGGCAGGCCAGCACCCGGGTCACCCCGCCCCTGGTCCGGCTCTGGCTGGCGGCGGACTTCCTGCGCCGGGAGTTCGCCCGCGCGCGCGAACCCGGGGCGGCGCGCCTGGCGCGCCTCGGCACGATGCTGCGCGACGCCACCGCCGCCACCGAGGCGCCGGCCGACGAGCTGTACGCGACCCTGGGGCGGGACGCGTCGCTGCGCCGGATGATCGCCGCCTGCGGCCTCACCGAGACCTGGCCGGCGGCCGGCCGCTGGCGGGCGACCGTCACCTCCGCCCGCGACGCCGCCCGCATCGGCCTGTGCGTGGCGGACGGCCGGGCGGCCGGCCCGCGCTGGACCGGGTGGGTTCTCGCGCAGATGCGCGGCGTGCGCGGACTGGGCGACTTCGGCATCCGGGCGGCCCTGCCCGCGGGCGCCGCGACGGGCGTCGGCATCGCCAACGGCTGGCTGCTCGCCGAGGACGAGGGCGTCTGGCAGGTCACCTGCCTGGCCGTCGCGCCGGACTGGGTACTCGGCGTCCTGACCCGCTACCCGCGCCACCTCGGCCTCGCGCACGGCCAGGAGCTGTGTCGGACCGTCGGCGCCGCGCTGGTCCGCCGCTGAGTTTCGCCGGGTCCCGCCGGTCTCGCCGGGTCCCCACCGGGTCTCGCATGAGTCCCGCCGGCCGCGCCGGGTCCCGTTGGTCTCGCATGAGTCCCGCCCGCCGGGTCCCGCGGCGGGTGCGTGCCGCGGGTGGCACGATGCCGGGATGAGCGCAGGCACCGGCGGCGGCGCGCCGCCGCGCACCGGGTCCGCATTCGACGTGCGCCGGGTCACCCCGGCGGACCTGGAGGGCACCCGGGCGATCCGGCTGGAGATGCTGACCGACAGCCCCGACGCCTACCTGGAGACCGCCGCCGACTTCGCGGCCCGGCCCCGGGCCGACCTCGCGGCGGCGCTCGCCGAGCGGGCCGGGGGCGACCGCGTCGCGCAGTTCGTGGCCCGCGCCGCGGACGCCGCCGGGGGCCCGTTCGCCGGCATCGCCACGGCGGGCTTCGTCGACGCGCCCGCGGACACCGTCGGGGTGTACGGCGTCTACGTCACGCCCGCGCACCGGGGCACGGGCGTGCTCGCGGCCCTGATGCGGGCGGTCGAGGACTGGGCGGGCGGCCGCGGCGCCACCCTGCTCCAACTCGAAGTGATCACTGGTAACGACCGGGCACTGCGGGCGTACCGGCGGCTGGGCTTCACCCCGCTGGAGCTGCTCCCCCACCCCACGAAGCCCGGCGAGACCGAGCTGCGGCTGCGCCGCCCGGTCCCGGCACGCTGAGCGGGGGGCGCCCCGCACCCGCGGCACCCCCGCCCCACCGCGCCGGGCGTCGCCGGGCGCGGGTCAGCGGTGGCGGCGGGACTGGACGATGCGGAACCGGCTGGCGACGTACGCGCCGTCGGTCAGCGCGGCGTTGGCGGCCGGGTTCGCGCCGCTGCCGTGGAAGTCGCTGAACGCCGCCGACTGGTTGACGAACACCCCGCCGGTCAGGTTCGCCGACAGGTGCACGCCCACCTCCAGCGCCGCCTCCTCGACCGCCGCCAGCACCGCCTCGGAGGTGCTGTACACCCCGGCCGTCAAGCCGCCCCGCTCGCCGACGGTCCGGCGGAAGACGTCGATCGCCGCGTCGGTGGAGTCCACCGCCACGAGGAAGGTGATCGGGCCGAACCACTCGCTGCCGTACACCTCGGCGTCCCCGGCGCCGAGCCGGACCAGCAGCGGCGAGCGGACCACCGCGTCGGGGTACGCCGGGTGGGTCAGGGTGCGCGAGTCCAGCACCACCGCGCCGACCTTGCGGGCGGCGTCGATCCGGTCCAGCACCCGCTCGTCGCCGATGGCGCCGGTCAGCTCGACCGCGCGGGCGTCGTCGGCGGTCAGCTTGGCCACGGCACCGGCGATGCCCCCGGCCACCTCGTCGAACGACCTGTGCCCGGCCTCGGTCTCGATGCCGGCGGCGGGGATCAGCAGGTTCTGGGAGGTGGTGCACATCTGCCCGGAGTACAGGGTCAGCGAGAACGCGATGTTGCGGCACATCCCGGCGAAGTCGTCGGTCGAGTCCACGACGACGGTGTTGAGGCCGGCCTTCTCCGTGTAGACCGCCGCCTGGCGGGCGTGCTCCTCCAGCCAGTCGCCGTACTCGGACGAGCCGGTGAAGTCCACGATCCGCACCTCGGGCCGGGTGGCCAGCGTCGTGGCCAGGCCCTCCCCCGGCGCCTCGGCGGCGAGCTGGACCAGGTTCGGGTCGAAGCCGGCCTCGGCGAGGACCTCCCGGGCGTACCGGACCGTCAGCGCCAGCGGCAGCACCGCGCCCGGGTGCGGCTTGACCAGCACCGGGTTGCCCGTGGCGAGCGAGGCGAACAGGCCCGGGTAGGAGTTCCAGGTCGGGAAGGTGCGGCAGCCGACGACGAGCGCGACGCCCCGCGGTACGACGTGGAAGGTCTTGGTCATGGACAGCGTCGCGCCCTTGCCCGCCGGCTTGTCCCAGTCGGCGGTCGCGGCGTGCCGCGTCATCTCCGCGTAGGAGTAGGCGACGGCCTCCAGCGCCCGGTCCAGCGCGTGCGCGCCGCCGGCCTGGAAGGCCATCACGAACGCCTGGCCGGTGGTGAACTGCACCGCGTTGGCCAGCGTGAACACGTGCCGGTGGATCCGGTCGAGGATCTCCAGGCAGACGCCCACCCGGGCGCGCGGGCCGGCGTCGCGCCAGGCGGTCATGCCCGCGCGGGCGGCGGCGACGAGGGCGTCGGCGCCCGCGTGCGGGTACTCCACCCCCAGGTCCACGCCGAACGGGCTGCGCTCGGTGGCGACCCAGGTCCCGTCGGCGGGCTGCCCGTCGAGGGCGAACCGCGCGCCGCGCAGCGCCTCGTAGGCGGCCTGGCCGTCGGCGGCGGCGCTCTCGCCGTAGACCCGCGGGCTCGGCGATTCCGGGTACTGGGACCAGTACGACCGCTCGGTGATCGCGGTCAGAGCGCGCTGGAGGGTGTCGGCGTGCGCCGTGCTGAAGTCGGCGGCCGGGGCAGGCGGTTGCGTCATGTCGCCATCATGCCGCACCCGCCGCCGGGCGCGGTCAGTCGAGTGTCCGCTGCCAGTTCTCCCAGGCGTCCAGCGGGCGGTAGCCCATCCGCTCGTTGATGGCGATCATGTGTCCGTTCTCGGCCGCGTTGAACGTGTCCACCACCCGCAGGCCCGGCTCGTGTGCCCGCGCGTACCGCAGGTTGGCCACCTTGACCAGCAGACCCAGCCCGTGGCCGCGGTGGGCCGGGTCGACGATGGTGATCTGCTGCCAGGCGTGCCCGTCGGCGTTGTCCGCGCACAGGATCTGCGTCCAGGCCACCAGCCGGCCGGTGGCGTCGTGCCGGGCGGCGACGTTGTACGGGCGGCGCAGGGCGGCCGCGAGCCGGTGCTCGTTCGCGCGCACCCGGGCGGCGTCCAGGCGCTGCGGCTCCCAGGCGAGGTCGCCCAGCGGGGCGTCCACGAGCAGCCGGCCGTCCAGGTAGGCGACGTCGTCGACGCAGTCCGCCGGCGCCCGCAGCGCCCAGCGGACCAGCGAGTAGCCGGCGCTGCCCGCCCGCGCCCCGCCGCGGGCGCCGTCCGGGGCGGCGCCGTCCGCGATGGCGCCGTCCGGGGCCAGGCCGTCCGGGGCCGTGCTGTCCGGGGCCGTGGTGGCCCGGGTCGCGGCGGCCGCAGGCGCGGCGTCCGGGGCCGCGGTCAGGTCGAGCCGGCGGCGGACCTCGGTCTGCGCGCAGGTGGCGCCGAGCGCCCGGGCGAAGGCGCCGCCGGCCGGGTCGCGCGCCGGGCCGCCGGGCAGCGCGCGCGCCGACGCGCCGATCAGGGTGCTCCGCCCGCGGCGGCGGGCCTCGGCGACGGCGAAGTCCGCCAGCGCCCGGCCGATGCCGCGGCGGCGGTGTTCGGGGTGCACGGCCACGGTGCCGACCTCGACGGTGCGCAGGTTGTCGCGCTGCGGGAACAGCAGCGTCGTGTAGCCGACCAGCTCGCCGTCGAGGCGGGCCAGGCCGTACCGGACCTCCTGCGCGGGCGGGGGGTGGCGGTGGTAGGCGAGGTGCGCGGGGCGGGTGAACAGGGGCAGGTCGGCGCCGCGGTCGACGGCCTCGTCCAGCTCGTACAGCGCGTACAGCGCGTCGTCGGCCGGCGCGGCCGGGGTGATCTCCAGAGGCATGACCCCAGGGTGCGTCCGGGCACACGGTTCGCGCGACCGGATTTCGGCGGCCGCGCGAGAGGAGGGACCGTGCCGCGCACGTTGGTCGGAGGGATGCCCGCTCAGCACCTTCGGCTCGACGCACGTCGGTGCTGGGTACGCGAGGACTGGTGAGTCTTGCGGCTCTTGGTCTTAACGGCGGTGCATCCCCCCGCACTGAAATGGTGCGCCGGAGAGAAACGGTGCGTCAAGACTTTTTGGAGGGCATTCCTCAACGCACGGCAAATTCACCCTCACCGAGTGCAACGAGGGCTCAGCGGTTCGGGCCCGTTAAGCCGGACCGTTCGGGGGTTGTTACCCCACAATCAGGCATGAAGCGCCCGTAGCGGGGCATCAGCGCTCGCGTGTCACCGGTACGGCGGTCCCCCGACCGCGCCGGCCGCGCAGCCGGCGCAGGCGGCCGACCAGCACCGGGTCGTGGGCGAGCGCGGCCGGCCGGTCGAGCAGGCCGCGCAGCACCTGGTAGTACCGCGTCGCCGACAGCCCGAACGCGTCGTGGATCGCCTGCTCCTTGGCTCCGGGACTGCGCCACCACCGCCGCTCGAAGTCCAGGATCTCCCGCTCCCGGGGCGTCAGCTCCCCGGCGGGCGCGCCGTCCGCCAGGCGCGCGGCGCCGTCGCCCGTGCCGTCCTCGTCCCCGGCGGCCGGCGGCGGGGACGGGGCGGGGAACAGCCCGCTGTCCGCGCCGGCCCCGGCGCGCGGCTGCGGTGCCGGGGCCCGCGCGCCGGTCGTACCCTCCCCCGTCGCGGTCACGTGATCGCCCGCCGCCGCAGGACCACGAACGCCACCAGCAGCGCGAGCACCGTGCCCGCGCCGAACACACCCAGGGCGTGCAGCCACGTGATGTCGCGGGCGTCGGCCCGGCACGTCGCGCCCATGGCGCAGACGACCGGGTCCAGGGTGACGCTCCTGGTCACCCACGCCTGGCCGTAGGTGGAGAGCTGGAAGGCCCCGGGGTACCGCAGCCGCAGCACCGAACCGGCGAACGCCATTCCCACCTCGGAGACCAGGGCCAGGCCGATCACGGCGCCGAACGCCGCCGCCGTGTGCCGCCCGATCGAGGCCAGGGCGAACGCGAACGCGCCGACCAGCGCGGCGAGCCCCACCGCCCGGACGGCCCCGAGCCCGGCCGACTGGAGCAGGCCCGCCGTCGTGCCCTGCACCGTGCCGTCGAACCGGGCAACCGCGTAGACCCCGCCGAGCCAGAGCGCGGCGGTCGCGGTACCCAGTGCCAGGATCGCGCCGACGGCGACCACGAGCTTGGTCAGCAGGACCCGGCCCCGCTGCGGGCGCCACACCAGCAGGTTCGCCAGCGCCCCGGAGCTCCACTCGGCGCCGATGAAGGACGCGCCCACCAGGAGCGCGACGAGGGCCAGCAGCGCGCCGTAGAGCAGCAGGTACCCGTCGACCTCGTCGCGGAAGCTGAGCTGGTACGGCAGGAACTCCGCGACCGGGTACCAGTCCGGCGACGGCGCGGCGGCCGCGTCGCAGTCGGCGGTGAACTCCGGCGGCGGCGGCCGGCCCTGCCGGACGGCGTCGACGCACGGCGCGACCCGCTCGGCGTGTGCGGCCCGGGCCTCCGCGAGCTGCGTACCGGCCCGCGCCTGCGCCGTCGCCAGCGCGGCGGCGGTGACCGGGCGGCTCTGGTAGCTGGCGCCGGCCAGGACCAGGCCCAGGAGCAGGACGAAGACGCCGACCGTCCAGCGGATCAGCCGGCGCTTGGCGAACCGGCGCACCTCCGCGCGCAGGAGTCTCACGCGTCCACCTCCGCGCGCGCCCGGTCCGCGGCGTCCCCGTCGCGGTCGCCGCTGCCGGGTTCGGGCTCACCGGCGCGGCGGTCGGCGGGGCCGCCCGCCGCGCGCGCGGGCGGGCCGTCGGGGCCGGCCCCGGTCAGCGCCAGGAAGACGCTCTCCAGGTCCACCTTCGCCGGTACCAGCTCCTCCAGGAACAGCCCGTGCTCGGCCAGGACGTACGTGACCCAGGCCGGGCGCTGCACGTTGCCGACCAGCAGGTGGCCGCCCTCCTGCCGGACCGTGGCCCCCGCCCGGACGAGCACCTGCGCCGCCGGGGCCAGCTCGCCGGCCGCCAGCCGCACCCGCACCGCGTCCTCGGTGTGCGAGGCGAGCACGTCCTCCACCGGCCCCGCGGCGACCCGCCGGCCACCGGCGATGATCGTGACGGCGTCGCAGACCTGCTGGACCTCGGCGAGGAGGTGGCTGGAGAACAGGACCGTCGTACCGCCGTCGGCCAGGTCCCGCATGAGCTGGCGCATCTCCCGGATCCCGGCCGGGTCCAGCCCGTTGGCCGGCTCGTCGAGGATCACCAGCTCCGGGTCCTTGAGCAGCGCGGAGGCGACGGCGAGCCGCTGCCGCATCCCGAGCGAGTACGTGCGCACCCGGTCGCGCGCGCGGTCGGCGAGGCCCACCAGCTCCAGCTTCGCGTCCACCCGGCCGGGCGGCACGCCGCCCGCGTCGGCGAGCAGGCGCAGGGTGTCCCGGCCGGTGAAGCCGGGGAAGAACCGCGGGTTCTCGACGACCGCGCCGACGCGGCCGACCACGTCGGGCAGCGCGCCCGGGACCAGCCGGCCGAACATCCGCATCGCGCCGCCGTCGGCCTGGATGAGGCCCAGCAGCGCGCGCAGTGTCGTGGTCTTGCCCGAGCCGTTGGGGCCGAGGAAGCCGTGCACCTGTCCCTGCTCGACGGTCATGGTGAAGCCGGCGAGCGCGCGGTGCCGCCGGCCTCGCCGCCGGTAGGTCTTGAGCAGCCCGTCGATCTCCACCACGGCCGTCATGCGACCCCGCTCCGCCTCATCCTGGCCACCCTACCCATCGACGCCCGTCTCGTGGGTGCACCGGACGCGCGGGTCACTCAGGCCTGGACCACCGTCACACCGGCCTCACGGAACGTGGCCACCACGGACTCCGGGGCGCCCCAGTCGGTCACCAGGGTCTCGATCCGGTCGACCGGGCAGATCCGGGCGAAGGCGTGTCCGCCCAGCTTGGACGAGTCCGCGATGATCACGACGCGGCGGGCGCGCTGCACCATCAGGCTGTTCATCGCCGCCTCGCCCTCGTGGTGGGCGGCCGCGCCGAGGCGCACGTCGAGGGCGTCGACGCCGAGCAGCGCGAGGTCGAGGGTGACCTCCCGCAGGATCCCGCCGCCGAGCGGGCCGACCAGCTCGAAGGACTGCGGCCGGACCACGCCGCCGGTCACCACGATCTTCATCCGGCTGCGGACGAGCAGTTCGTTGGCGATGTTGAGCGCGTTGGTGACGACCGTCAGCGGCGTGTGCTCGGCGCCGCTGGCCAGGTCGGCGCGGGCGGCGAGGGCGCGGGCGACCTCGGTGGTGGTGGTACCGCCGTTGAGGCCGACGACCATCCCGGGGGCGACCAGCGCCGCCGCGGCCGCGCCGATGCGCTGCTTCTCGGCCGAGTGCTTGGCCGTCTTGTACCGCAGCGGCAGGTCGTAGGAGACGCCGTTGGCGACGGCGCCGCCGCGGGTACGGGTGATCATCTGCTGCTGGGCGAGCTGGTCGAAGTCGCGCCGGATCGTGGCCTGCGACACGGCGAGCCGCTCCGCCGCCTGCTCGACCGTCGTCCGGCCGGACTCGGCGAGCAGTTCCAGGAGCGCGTTCCACCGCGCGTACCGGTCCACGTGCCTCCCCTGCCCGTACCGCCGAGTAGTTTCGCGCCCTGTTGCTGCGCGAAACACGGTTGATGCGCGCACCCTAGTGCGCGAAATCGGCGCCTGGCAAACGTCGGCGCGCGTGGCGCTCATTTCCCGGCAGCCCCGCCCGTTCGGCCGACCCGCCCCCGGGCGACCGCCGCGGGCCAGGTCGGGCCGCGCGCGGCGGGTGGGCGGTCAGGCGCGGCCGCCCAGCGGGGTCGGCGCCGGGGCCGGCGCACGGGCGGCTTCCGCCAGGCCGGGGCCGCGCCAGCGGGCCGGGACGCCGGGCAGCGGCAGGGCGTCCCACGGGATCCGCCGCCGCTGCCGGTCGACCAGCACCCCGATCAGCACCCCTGCCACCGAGTCGCTCAGCCAGTGGTGGCCGAGGTACACGGTGGTCACCAGCACGACCAGCGGCGCCCCGACCCGCAGCGCCCGGACGGCCCCGGCCGGTGGAGCCGCCGCGCCGTACGCCCGCCGCAGGGCAAGTCCCAGCAGCACCAGTACGCCGATCCAGGCGACCGCGTTGGCGGTGTGCCCGGACGGGTAGGCGAGGCGGTGCTGCGCGTCGCTGAAGAAGGCCGCCGGGTCCGCCACCTGGTCCTCGCGGGGGAACGGCCGCCGCGTCCACACCTTCACCGGCCCCACGGTGAGGACCAGCGCCAGGTACACGAACGCCACCGGCAGCACGGGCCGGACCGACCCCCGGCGCCACGCCAGCCAGCCCGCCAGGGCCAGCGCGAGCACGGTGAGCGGGCCGCCCTGGCCGAGGAAGTTCAGGATCCGCGCCGCCCACCACGCCGGGTCGACCTGGTGGGCCGACACCCACCCGCGGACGGCCAGGTCGACCGGGACCAGGTGGCCGGTGGCCAGCAGCGCGGTACCGCCGCACAGGACCGCGACGAGCGCCCCGTCGACCGCCCAGCCGCCGCGCGGCCTGTCCCCTGCGCGCGTCTCCTCCGCCATGCGGCCACCGTAGCCGCCGACCACCAGTCGGGGTGTCAGCGGCGCAGCAGGGGGGCCACGACGTCCACCTGGTTTGTCCAGACGCCGCCGGTGTAGCCCGCGGGCCGGCCGGCGAGGTCCGCCGGCCGGTCGAAACCGGCGGAGAAGCCACCGGAGCCGGCCACCATCACCACGCGGGTGTCCACGGCGTGCATCCGGGCGGCGAACCGGTGCGGCCACCCCCACAGCCACCGGCCGTACACGTGCGGCAGGTGGAGCTGCCGGTGCCGGCAGGCGTCCGGGACGTACCCGCTCCACCCCGTCCCCAGGTACCGGCCCAGGCAGGCGACCATGATTCTTTTCGAGGTGACCCGGAGCCCGGGAAGGCGGGCGGCGACCGCGTCCACGGCCGCGTCGCCGCCGTACACCGTGATCGTGGCCAGCCGGTCGGCGGGCAGGGTGGCCAGGTACCGGGCCACCGCCTCGCCCTCGGCCGGGTCGGCGCCCTTGACGTGCAGCAGCAGCTCCCGGCCGGGGAACGCGGCGACGACCTCCTCCACGGTGGGCAGCAGCCCCACGCCCCGGCCGCGCAGCGGGAACGTCGCGCCGCCGTCGGCGGTGTACCCGTAGCCCAGGTCCAGCCGGCGCAGCGCGGCCAGCGGGTGGTCGCGGACCTTCCCGCGCCCGTCGGTGCGGCACTGGAGCGTGGCGTCGTGGAACACGGCCAGCCGGTCGTCGGCGGTGCGCTGGACGTCGAACTCGACCGCGTCGGCGCCCGCGTCGAACGCCGCCCGCATCCCGGCCAGCGTGTTCTCCAGGTACGCGTGCCGCGGCGGGTGGATCCGCCCGGCCGTGCACGTGTCGTCGGTGACGCCGGCCAGGTCGAACGTCTGCGCGAGGCCGCGGTGCGCCAGCAGGAACGGCCGCCCGGTGCCGGGGCCGGCCAGCCGGGAGCTGTTGCCGGCGTACAGCCCCGCCGCGGCCAGGGCGAGCACGGCCAGGATCACGGTGCGCCGCCGGAATCGGCGACGGGCGCCCGCGGGCGGGGCGGGCTCGCCGGCCGGCGGGGCAGGCTCGTCCGCCGGCGGTGCGGGCTCGTCGGTCATCCCGGCAGGGTGCCACAGTGCGGCCGGCCGCGGGCCCTCCGTCAGGCTCCCCCGCGCCGCTCGACGTGCAGTTCGGGCAGCGGGGGCGGCGCCTGCGCCCGGCCGGCCAGCTCGGCGAGCCCCGCCCGCCGGCAGACCGCCACCACCCGGTCGCCGACCTGCAGCCGCAGGCCCGGGTCGGGGTTCCACCACCGCTCGGTGCCGCGGGCGACCGCCAGCACCCGTACGGCGCCGGGCCGCGCCGCCGCCGCGACGCCCGCCCCGGCCAGGGCCGCGCCCGGCTCGACGGTCACCGATGCGACCTGGAGCACGTGCCGCTCGACCGGGATCGTGGCGAACACCTCCCGCTCCAGCAGCTTCGCCGCGAACATCGGCGCCGACACCATCGACACGCTGCGCGAGATGCCGATCTGGAAGGTGCGCTGCACCCGGGTCGCGAAGTCCCCGTCGTACAGCCGCAGCACCACGCGCAGGTCGGCCCGCGCGGCGCGGGCCACCAGGGCGGTCTCCAGGTTGGCGACGTCGTCGGTGGACAGCACGACCAGCGCCCGGGACTCGGCGACCCGCCCCGAGCGCTGTACCTCCTCCTGCGACGCGTCACCGATGATCACCGGAATGCCGAGCTGCCGGGCCACCTCGACACCGTGCGCTGTCGGGTCCTTCTCCACCGCGACCAGCTCCACCCCGAGGTCGTGGAGCTGGCGGATCACCCGGATGCCCACGTGGCCGAGCCCGACGACGACGACGTGGTCCTGCCACGGGTGCCGCAGGCGGCGCGACTCGCGGGCCAGCCGGACGGTCACCAGCGTGTCCACGATCGCCGCGGTGAGCAGCGGGACGAACGCCAGCCCCGCCAGCGCCAGCACCACCTGCGCCGCCTTCGTCGCGCCCGTCGCCGCCGGGTCGATCTCGGCGTTGCCGGCCGTGGTCAGCAGGGCCAGGTACAGCGACGGCAGGAAGTCGTGCGGTCCCGGCTGGGCGCGGGCCAGCACCCAGCTCGCCACCGCGACCGCCAGCACGCAGGTCAGCAGCGCGACCGTCGTCCCGCGGCGCAGCACCCCGCGCGCCGTCCACCAGGCGTCGGCGAACGGCCGCCGCCAGCGGCCGATCCGGGCCAGCCGGCGCACCTCCCGCTCCGCGCCGCCGGGCCGCCCGCCGCCGGCCTCCGCCAGCACCAGGTCGGCCCGCGACTCGTCGGCGGGCAGCAACGCGGTGCGCCCGTCCGGGCCAGGCCCGGCCAGGCCGCAGACGACGTCCTCCGGCCGGACGTCGACCCGGCGCGCCACGGTGAGCGTGCGCCCGGAGAGGCGGAAGTGCTCCGGTACCACCGCGCCCAGCGCCGCCGCCACGAACGCCGGGGCCGCCATCGAGGCGTCGGACAGGACCACGCAGTCGGCCAGCAGCTTGCGGGTACCGGCGGCGAGCTGGGAGTGGAACATCCTGATCGCCAGCCGGACCCGCGGGTTCACCTCGCGGGCGCAGAACGCGGCGTGCAGGTTGGCCACGTCGTCGGAGTCGGTCAGCGCCAGCGCCTCCGCCTCGGCGACGCCGGCCAGCCGCAGGGCCGCCGCGTCCAGCCGGTCGACGGCCACCACCCGGATGCCGCGGATGCCGCGGACGTCCGCCGAGCGCGGACCCTTCTGCCGCGGTACGACCGCGGTGACCCGGGCGTCGCCGCGCTGCAGTTCCCGGATCAGCTCGTGGGCCAGCTTCGTGTCGCCGCAGACCACCAGCCGCGGCCCGACTCCCGGCGGGCCCCACAGGCCGGCGGTCACCCGGTCGGCCAGCGCCCGCAGCCCCCGGTCCCGGACGTCGTCTGTGGACATGGACGGATTCTATGTTCCGGCCGCCCGGGCGGAACGAGGATCCACAGTGGCTCGTTGACCGAAATAGACGAGTTCTCCTGCCGCGTTGGCGCGAAGCTGGCCCGGCGTTCACCGGTACGTAGATTCGAATGGATCCAGCATGGACAAGAAGTTCGCGCGCACGGACCGCCCGGCCCCGGCGCCCGGCGACCACACACCGGACATCCTCCACGCCCTCCTCAGCCCGGTCGGCGCCCACCGGCT
Source organism: Pilimelia terevasa (assembly GCF_014647915.1). Lineage (GTDB taxonomy): Bacteria > Actinomycetota > Actinomycetes > Mycobacteriales > Micromonosporaceae > Pilimelia > Pilimelia terevasa. The sequence goes on along the minus strand of NZ_BMQC01000007.1, from coordinate 10,088 downwards.
CCCCGACAGCCTGCCCGGCGCGCCCGCGCCCCGGGCGTACCACGGCGGCGCCTGCGCGGTGGCCGCCACGCCCGTCCTGACCCGTCCGCACGCGCACCCGGAGGTGGCCATGAGCGAACCGACGACCAGACGCCGCCCGTTGGCGATCAGTGACCGCCCGGCCCCGGACCGGCACGGCGGCGGGGACGGCGCCCCCGCGGCCGCGGAGACGCTGCTGCGGCCGGTACCGCTGGCGCCCCTGGCCGACCCCGCGCCGGCCCGCGGGCGGGCCCGGGTGCCGCGGATGCGCGAGCCCGAGGGGATGCGGGTGGACCTGCTCGGGGTGTGGCACGCCCGCGACCGGCACGCCCCGCTGCCCGCGGTGATCTGGGAGGAGCTGACCGCCGCGCACCCGGAGCTGTTCGACGAGGACGGCCACGGCGCCGCGGCCTGAACCGGGGACGCGGACCGGCCCCGCGCCGCCTCGGGCGGCGGTGCGGGGCCGGTCCGGCCGGTCAGCTCCCCAGCGAGGTGCTGACCGGCCGGTCGAGGTCGGCGCGCGGGTAGCTCAGCTTCCCGCGCCGGCCGACCTCGACGGAGTAGAACTCGTGCCCGGGGTCGACGCCCGAGACCGACCACGGGTAGGCGCAGGCGCCCCCGCTGGGCGTACCCGAGCGGGGCAGGTCGCCGATCCCGAGCAGGTTGCCCGCGCCGTCGGTGATCCGCACCTGCGAGCCGGGAACGTCCCCGTAGCCCGTGCTGTCCAGCACCTCGATGGCGAAGCACGACTTGCGCACGAGCATCGTCCCGCTGACGGTGAGCTGCACGGGCGGGGGCGGCGACTGCGTACGCAGGACCAGCACGAGCACGGTGACCGCCGCGACCGCCAGGACAGCCAGGACTGCCCCGGCCACCAGCAGCGGGATCAGCCAGCCGAGCCGGCCCGCGCCCGGCCGCGCGTGCCGGGGGTAGGGGTGCGGCGGCGCTGTCGGTAGCGGCTGTTCCTGCACATCTGGCTGCATCGGACCTCCCGGCATCGGATGCCAGGGACAACGACGCGGCCGGCGACGGGCAGGTCACCTGTCCGGTTTAGATAGCTTTGCGATCACCCGGTCAGCGGGCTGTGCGGTGGAGCCCCCGGCCGGGCTCGAACCGGCGACCTCCCGTTTACAAGACGGGTGCTCTAGCCAACTGAGCTACAGGGGCGCGGCCGCCAGCCTACCCGGTCGCGCGCCGCCGGGTGATCTCGGCGAGCGCCACCGCCGCCGCCACGCTCGCGTTCAGCGACTCCACCTCGGACGACATCGGGATGCCGGCCAGCAGGTCGCAGGTCTCGCCCACGAGGCGGGACAGCCCGCGGCCCTCCGACCCGACCACGAGCACGGTCGGCCCGACGGACACGGCCAGCTCGTACACGCTGACCTCGCCGTCGGCGTCCAGGCCCACGACCGTCCAGCCCTCGCGCTGGCAGGCCTTCAGCGCCCGGGTCAGGTTGGTGACCTGCGCCACCGGTACCCGGGCCGCCGCGCCGGCCGAGGTGCGCCAGGCGGTCGCGGTGATCCCCGCCGCCCGCCGCTCCGGCAGGAACACGCCGTGCGCCCCGAAGGCCGCCGCGGACCGGATGACGGCACCGAGGTTGCGCGGGTCGGTGACGCCGTCGAGCGCCACTAGCAGCGGCGCCGCCTGCTCCGCCGCGGCGGCCAGGACGTCGTCGAACGCCTGGTACGCGAACGCCGGCACCTGGAGGCCGATGCCCTGGTGCAGGACGCCGCCGGTCATCCGGTCCAGTTCGCCGCGGCCGATCTCCAGGATCGCGATGCCCTTGTCCGCGGCGGTGCGGACCGCCTCGTTGACCCGGTCGTCGATCTCGATGCCGTGCGCCAGGTACAGCGCGGTGGCGGGCACGTGCGCCCGCAGCGACTCGACGACCGGGTTGCGGCCGACGATCAGCTCAGGGGCGTCGCGCGGCGGGGTGGAGCGCCGGCCCGGCGCGACCCGCGGGCCGCCGCGCGGGGCGCCCGGTCGGGCGCCGCGACCGCCGCCGCCGCGCGGCGCGTCCGGGTCGCGGCCACCGCCGCGGCCCCAGGTGGTGTCCTTGGTGCCGGGCTTGCCGATCTTCGGTGCGCGCCCCTCGGCCTCCGCCGCGCGGCGCTCCTTGTCCTGCTTCCAGGCCGTCTTCATCGGCAGCTTCTCGGTGCCGGAGTAGCCCTTGTGCCACGGCCGCTCGTCGGCCGGCAGCGTCCGGCCGCGGGCCTTGAGGCCGCTCTTGTTCTTGCCGCCGGAGCCGCCCACGGCGCCCTTCTTGCTGGTGGTGCGCTTGGCGCGTCGCTGGGAGTTGCCCGGCATTACTGCTCGCCTACCGTCCATCGGGGGCCGTGCGCGGTGTCCTCGACGACCACTCCGGCCTGCTTGAGCTGGTCGCGCACGGCGTCGGCCGCGGCCCAGTCCTTGCGGCTGCGGGCCTGCGCCCGCTGCTCCAGCGCCAGGGCGACCAGTGCGTCGACCACGCCCCTGAGGTCGCCGCCGGTGCTCCCGTCGTGCCAGGGCGCGGCCAGCGGATCGACGCCGAGAATGTCGAGCATCCCACGGACCGCGGCCAGAGCCGCACGCAGGGTGGCGTCGTCGGCCGCGGCCAGTGCGCTGTTGCCGGTGCGCAGCGACTCGTGCACGACCGCCAGCGCGGCCGAGGTGTTCAGGTCGTCCTCCATCGCGGCCACGAAGTCGGCCGGCAGCTCGCCGGGAGCGCCCGGGCCGACGCGCTCGGCCGCCCGGTGGACGAAGTTCTCCAGGCGCTGGTACGCCACCGCCGCCTCGCGCAGCGCGTCGTCGGAGTAGTCGATCCGGGACCGGTAGTGCGGGGCGGCCAGGTAGTAGCGCAGCTCGGCGGACCGCACGCCCAGGGACGCCACGTACTCCAGGTCCACCACGTTGCCCAGCGACTTGCTCATCTTGGCCTCGCCGAGATTCAGCAGCGCGTGGTGCACCCAGTACCGGGCGAAGGGCAGGCCCGCGGCCCGGGACTGGGCGATCTCGTTCTCGTGGTGCGGGAAGGTCAGGTCGAGCCCGCCGCCGTGGATGTCGAACTCGGCGCCGAGGTACCGGCGGGCCATGGCCGAGCACTCGATGTGCCAGCCGGGCCGGCCCGGACCCCAGGGGCTGGTCCAGTAGGCGTCGCCCGGCTCGTCCGGCTTGACGCCCTTCCACAGGGCGAAGTCGTGCGCGTCGCGCTTGGCGCGGGCCGGGCCGTCCGGCGTCCCGCGCATGTCCTCGGGCCGCTGGCCGGACAGGTCGCCGTACGCCGGGAAGGAGCGCACGTCGAAGTAGACGTCCCCGGAGCCGTCGGCGGCGGGGTACGCGTGGCCGGCCGCGATCAGCTCGGCGATCAGGGCGTGCATCTCGGGGACGTGCCCGGTGGCCCGCGGCTCGTACGTCGGCGGGAGCACCCCGAGCCGGCGGTAGTCGGCGGCCAGCAGGATCTCGTTGGCGTAGGCGATCGACCAGTACGGGCGGCCGGCGGCCGTGGCCTTGGCCAGCACCTTGTCGTCGATGTCGGTGATGTTGCGGACGAAGGTGACCGCGTACCCGCGGTGCAGGAACCACCGCCGCAGCACGTCGTAGTTCACCGCCGACCGCAGGTGCCCGATGTGCGGACCCGCCTGCACGGTCAATCCGCACAGATAGATGCCCACCTGTCCCGGGACACGCGGGACGAAATCCCGCACCGCGCGTACCGCTGTGTCGTACAACCGCATAGCCACGCCCACAGCGTACCGATTCCGCGGCCCCGGACCCTCCCCCGGGAGGTCCCGCTCTCCGGCCGACCCCGCCCGCGCGCCCGCGTTCGAGGTCCCGGCCGGCCGCGGCCCCGCGGCCGATACGCTGCCGGAATGAGCGGGGCGGGCGCGCGGGGCGGCGGGGAGACCGCCCAGACCCTGGACCGCGGCCTGCGGCTGTTGGCGCTGGTCGGCGAGGTGCCCGGCCTCAGCGTGACCGAGGCGGCCGCCCGGCTGGGCGTCGGGCGGACCGTCGTGTACCGCCTGATCGGCACTTTGACCGCCCACGGCCTGCTGCGCCGCGACCGCGACGGCGGCCTGCGCCTGGGCGTCGGGATCCTGCACCTGGCCCGGCGCGCCCGCCCGCTGATCGCCGACGCCGCGCGACCGGCCCTGCGCCGCCTGGCCGAGGAGGTCGGGGCGACCGCGCACCTGACGGTGGCCGAGGGCGCCGAGGCGACGGCGCTGGTGGTCGTCGAGCCGAGCTGGACGAGTATGCACGTGGCGTACCGCAGCGGCACCCGGCACCCGCTGGACCGCGGCGCCGCCGGCCAGGCGATCCTCGCCGGCCGCGCGGGGCTCGCCGGTCCGGTCACCTCCGCGGGCGAGTTGCAGGCGGAGGCGTACGGGGTCGCGGCCCCGGTCCTGGGCGTGGAGGCGCTGGAGGCGAGCGTCGGCGTGGTCGCGCTCGGTCCGCTGGACCCGCGGGCGGCGGGGCAGGCGGTCCGCGCCGCCGCCGCGGCGATCGCCGCCGCCCTGAGCTGACCCCGACCCGGTAACCCGCCCCGCCCGGCCGGCACACGTCCACATTCGCCGGGGCCGGCCCGGGTGGGTCAGTGGTCGGCGAGGTGGGGGAAGAGAAGCGCCTGGGTGGCGACCGCCGCCGCGACCAGCAGGACCAGGTACGCGAACCAGCGGCGCAGCCGATCGGCCGGCAGGCGGCGCCCGAAGCGGGCCGCGCCCAGCGACCCGGCCACGGCCGCGGCGGTGAACATGCCCACCACGGGGTAGTCCAGGTCGCCGGTCGGCGCGTGGGCGAGGAACCCGGCCGCCGAGTTCAGGGCGATCACCACCAGCGACGTCGCCACCGCCATCTCCATCGACAGGCCCAGCAGCAGCACCAGCGCCGGCACGATGAGGAATCCGCCGCCCACCCCGAACAGGCCGGTCAGAAAGCCCACCCCGGCGCCGGTCGCCGCCGAGCGCGGTGCGCAGGAGCGCCAGCGCACGCGCCCGTCGGGCCGGTAGCAGCCGGCGGCCCCGGACGCGGCGCCGCCGCGCAGCATCCGCACCCCCGCGGCGGCCATCACGGCCGCGAACCCGACCAGGACGGCGGTCGGCGGCAGGAGCCGGTTGACCGCCGCGCCGCCGAACGCCGCCAGCCCGCCGACCAGGCCGACCACGCCCGCGATGCGCCACTGGATCAGGCCGCTGCGCAGCCGCGGGAGCAGTCCGGTCGCCGCCGACGCCCCGACCACCACCAGCGAGCTGGGGATCGCGGCCGACAGCGGCATACCGGCGCCGTACAGCAGGGCCGGCACGGCCAGGATCGAGCCGCCGCTGCCGAGCAGGCCCAGGAGTACCCCGATCAGCGCGCCGAGCCCGCAGGCCGCGATCACCGCCGGCCCGCGCCGTCGGCGGGAGTGGCCTGGCCGGTGGGGCTGCGGGTCACGGGTCGCTCCTCGGCGGCTGGTCGCGCGCGGGGCGGCCGCGCATCGCAGTGATGATCGTAACTATCCGCCGCGGAGCGCCGCGGGCAGTTCGGCCAGGCTGGTGAGCAGCAGGTCGGCCGCGGCCTCCGGCGGCGCCGCCGGGTCGGCGACGGAGGCGGGCGCGGTGCGGCGCAGCCAGGCGGTGCGCAGGCCGGCGTCGCGGGCGGGGGCGATGTCGTACGCCCACTCGTCCCCCACGTACAGCACGCTCGCCGGGTCCGGCCCGCCGGCCGCGGCCAGGACCGCCGCGAAGAAGGCCGGCGACGGCTTCGGCGGGAGGCCGTTGATGTGCGCGTACAGCTCGAAGCCGAACTGGTCGGCCAGCCCGCAGCGGTACGCCCGGCTGTTGCCGTTGGTGGCGTAGCCCAGGACGTACCGCTCCCGCAGTGCCGCCAGCGCGCCCGGCACCTCCGGGTACGGCCGGGTCAGCCGCAGCCGGTGCGCGAAGTACACGTCCGTGACCTCGTCCAGCAGGTCCGCCCGGCCGACCCGCTCCAGCGAGCGGCGCAGCGCGTGCCGGCGGATCTGCCAGGGCGGCTCCCCGTGCCGGACCGCCCACTCGGCGCGGGCGTCGGCGGCGAGGTCGGCGGCGGACAGGGCGAGGCCGAGGGCGGCGGCATGGGCGACCACCGCGGACTCGGCGCCGCGGATGCCGGGGAGCAGGTCCAGCAGGGTGCCGTCGGCGTCGAAGACGACCGCGCGGATCCGGTTCACGGCCGGGTCATGCGCAGGACGTCCAGTGCCTCGTCGAGCTGCCGCTCGGTCAGGGTGCCGGCGGCGACGTGGCCGCGGTCGACGACCACGGCGCGGATGGACCGGCCGCTGGCCAGCGCCTCCTTGGCGACGGCGGCGGCCTCGTCGTAGCCGAGGTACCGGTTGAGCGGCGTGACGATCGACGGCGAGCCCTCGGCGTAGGCCCGGCACACGTCCGCGTCGGCGACCAGGCCGGCCACGCAGCGGTCGGCGAGCAGCCGGGCGGCGGCGGCCAGCAGCCGAATGGACTCCAGCAGGTTGCGGGCCATGACCGGGAGCATGACGTTCAGCTCGAAGTCGCCCTGGGTGCCGGCGAACCCGACGGCGGCGTCGTTGCCGATCACCTGCGCGCAGACCTGCCGGACGGCCTCGGGGACGACCGGGTTGACCTTCCCGGGCATGATCGACGACCCGGGCTGGAGGTCGGGCAGGCGCAGCTCGCGCAGGCCCGCGCGCGGGCCGGAGCCCATCCACCGGATGTCGTTGACGATCTTGTAGAGCCCCACGGCGACCGTGCGGAGCTGGCCGGAGGTCTCGACCAGCGCGTCGCGGGCGCCCTGCGCCTCGAAGTGGTCGCGCGCCTCGGTCAGCGGCAGCCCCGTCTCGGCGCGCAGGGCGGCGACGACCGCGGCGGCGAACCCGGGCGGGGTGTTCACGCCGGTGCCGACGGCGGTGCCGCCCAGCGGCAGCTCCGCCAGCCGGGGCAGGACGGCGTCGAGCCGCTCCACGCCGTACCGCACCTGCGCGGCGTACCCGCCGAACTCCTGGCCGAGGGTGACCGGCGTGGCGTCCATGAGGTGCGTCCGGCCGGACTTGACCACCTGCGCGAACTCGGCGGCCTTGGCGGTCAGCGCGTCGGCGAGGCCGGCCAGGGCGGGCGTCAGGTCCCCGACGACCGCGGCGGCGGCGGCGAGGTGGATCGAGGACGGGAAGACGTCGTTGCTGGACTGGGACGCGTTGACGTGGTCGTTCGGGTGCACCGGCCGGCCCAGGGCCGCGCTGGCCAGGGTGGCGATGACCTCGTTGGCGTTCATGTTCGACGAGGTGCCCGAACCGGTCTGGAACACGTCGACCGGGAACTGGTCGTCGTGCCGGCCGGCCGCCACCTCGGCGGCGGCCGCGGCGACCGCCGCGGCGACGTCGGCCTCCAGCACGCCGAGGTCGGCGTTGACCCGGGCGGCCGCGCCCTTGATCCGGGCCAGCGCGTGTACGTGCGCCGGCTCCAGCCCGCGGCCGGAGACCGGGAAGTTCTCCACCGCCCGCTGGGTCTGGGCGCGCCAGCGGGCCGCCGCCGGCACCCGGACCTCGCCCATCGTGTCCCGCTCCACGCGGTACTGCTCGGTTGTCGTCACGCCCCCCATCCTGCCGCGTGGCGGGCGGCCGCCGGTACCGGTGGCCCGGATTGGCCGGCGACCAGGTTGGCCTGTGGCCCGGATTGGCCGGCGGACCCGCGGCACCTCCGCCCGGCCGCGGACCGGTCCCGGCCGGGCGGAGGTGCCGCCCGTGGTCCGCGCTGGCTATGGTCGGCGCATGGACCGCCCCCCGGTCGCGCGCCGGCGCCCTCCCGTCATCGCCCTCGTGGGCATCGACGGCGCGGGCAAGACCAGCCACGCCGCCGCGCTCTCCCGCTGGCTGAGCGACCGGGGCGTGCCCGCGGCGCACTGCCGCAACCCCGGCGGGCGGGTCGCGCTCGGCCGGCTCGGCCGGCGCCTGGGCCGCCGCGACGCCGTCCACCTGCTCGGCCGCCGGGGGTTCGTCGCCGCCGAGGTGACGCTGCGCGGGCTGGCCATCGCCCGGTCGCTGCTGCACGCCCGGCTAACCGGCCGGACCGCGGTGATGGACCGGTACACGTACTGCCAGTACGCGGCGATGCGGGCGCGCGGCGACCGCGGGCACCGGCTCGCCCGGGTGGCCTACGCCCTGTTCCCGCAGCCCGACCTCGTGTGCTTCCTGCACGTCAGCCCGCCCGCGGCACACGCCCGGATCGTCGCCCGCGGCACCGACAGCGAGGAACTGGCGTACCTGCACGCCCTCGACGCCGCCTACCGCGCGCTGCCCGAGGCGGCCGGGTTCCGGGTGGTCCCGGCCGACGGCACGCCGACGGAAGTGCTCGGCGCGATCCAGGCGGCGATCACCGAGGCGCTGCCGGTCCCGCGCCCGCGGGACGCCGGCCCGCCGCCCGCGACCCGCGGTGGCGCGGACACCCTAGGGTGGGCCGGTGACGGCGTGGACGGTGTGGGTACCGGCGAAGCCCCGCGCGACCGCCAAGAGCAGGCTGGCGCTGCCGCCGGCCCGGCGGGCCGCCCTCGTCGAGGCGATGCTGCGTGACGTCCTGGCCGCGGTCGCCGCGGTCGCCCGGCCGGTGGTGGTGACCGCCGACCCCTACTGGCGGTGCCTGGGGGCGCCGGTGCGCGCCGAGCCGGCGCCGGGGCTGAACGCCGCCGCGTCGGCCGCCGCGTCGGCCGACAGTCCGGTGGCCGTACTGGTGGGTGACCTGCCGGCCCTGCGCGCGGCCGAGCTGGCCTCGGCGCTGGAGCTGGCGGCCGCCCACCCGTGGGCGCTCGTCGCCGACGCCGCCGGCCACGGGACCACGCTGCTGGCGGCGACGGCGCCGGGGTGCCTGCGGCCGGCGTTCGGCGCGCGGTCCCGCCTGCGCCACCGCGCGGCCGGCGCGGCGGACCTCACCGCACGGCTGTCCGCACCCGGCCTGCGCCGCGACGTGGACACCCTCGCCGACCTGCGCGCGGCTGTGGCGCTGGGCGTCGGGCCGGCGACGGCCCAGGCGTGGCCGGACGCCCCCGCGGCGGCGTCCGGCGGCGCGGCGGCAAGTGCGATGCCCGCGGAGCGGCTCGGCCCGCTGCGCGACGTCCCGGCCAGCGGATAGCGGTCGGCCAGCGTGCTCCTTGGCCCATCTCGCCGCCTCGATGATCAGATCGGCCAACTCGGCGGGCGGGGCCGACATGCTCGCCGCCTTTCGCGGACAGGGTCATTCACGCCCGCCGCGGCCAGCTCCGTCGTTCGGTCATTGCGTCTCTATCGAGGTGGAGGGTTTCTCGCTGGCAACGCCGACGCCGCTGGGCTAGGCCCGGTGCCGTCATTGCTCGGCGGAGCGGTGTTCATCGCCACGAACCACTTCTTTTCCGATGAGGAGTAGGTGAGTCCAACCGTGTCCGTTACGAACCGCTGCTGACCGTCGGTTGCCGTGATCGTCGCGTTGGCCAGGTTGGCGTCGCCTCGCTTCACGTCGACCTTCACGTGGGAGGTGAACCTTCCACCGAACTCGGTCACCTTCGCCTGAGCGAAGGCTCGACCATCAACCCCCGGCTCAGCCTGTTCGGATACGCGGTCAACGTCCTTGGCCTGCACAGCGTCAACGTACGCCTTGACTGGCTTCTGTTGAGCCGCAGGGTCTTCGAGCGCGTTGTCATTGCTGCACCCGACAGCTCCCACCATCAGCAGAGCCAAGCCCAGTGCTGGCCGTGCGATGCGGTTAGCGATAGCCGTACGCGTACCAGACGTAGCCACGGTTGTTCTCCTTGAGCATTTCTCGCAGTGAGCGGTCCTTGCGATTCTTGGTGTGGTACGTCAAGAAGATGTCGTTCTTCGTCTTCTTGGTGACGAACATGGTGTGGTTCTTGGGGTCACGATCGCCCGTGTAGTCGTACTGCAAGATGTCGCCCACATTCATGTCCCAGACGCTCTTCATCGACCACATGCGCCGCATTGCGAATTGTGACCACGGGTTAGTACTGCAACGGCAGTTATGGGATCGCCTCGCGTCGCCGGTAGTGGCATTGTCGGGCTTGCCATGGTCGTCGGCGGCGCCAGCGTGACCAGGTGATGGTGTCGTCGTTGGAGGTTTGACGGGCTT
>NZ_BMQC01000006.1 GCF_014647915.1 Pilimelia terevasa | reverse complement strand
CGCGGGCGACCCGCACGACGTCGTCACGGAACTCTCGGGGGTAGGGCTTGGGCACGGTGGCATCCTTCCAGCCCGCCTCAACGGCAAGCCAGCTCAGGTGTCACCAGTTGGTGCAGCAGACCCGACGGTTGGCGGCGGGGTTCGGGGTGTCGGTCACGACGGTGTGGCGGTACCTGCGCGAGGCCATCAACCTGCTCGCCGTCATGGCCGCCGACACCACAACCGCCGCTGCTCAGGCGGCGAGGTTGGCCTACGCGATCCTCGACGGCACCCTGATCCCGATCGACCGGGTCGCCGACCAGAAGCCGTACTACTCCGGCAAGCACAAGCGTCACGGCGTCAACGTCCAGGTCCTGGCCGACCCCCACGGCCGACTGTTCTGGGCATCGCCGGCACTACCCGGCGCGGTCCACGACATCACCGCCGCCCGCACACACGATCTCATCAACACCCTGACCAGCCACAACGTCGAAGTGCTGGCCGACCGCGGCTACCAAGGAGCCGGCGGCACCATCCGCACTCCGTTCAAGCGACGCAGCAGCCGCGGCGGCCTGTCCCGCAGGCAGAAGGCCGTCAACCGTTCCCACGCCCGCGTCCGCGCCCCCGGCGAACGCGCCGTAGCGGTCCTCAAGACTTGGAAGATCCTGACCAAGCTGCGCTGCTGCCCACGACGCGCCACCACCATCGTGCAGGCCATCCTCGTCCTCCAACACATCGAGGACAACCGCCACCCACGATGAAAATGGCTCACTGGTAGAACGCCTGTTTGGAGAAGCCGAGCACCCGGCAGGTCACCGCGACGGGAATCCCGTCCGCGGCCAGGTCAAGGACCAGCGGGTACATCATTTTGAGATGATGTCGCGGGCGAAGAACGCCGCCGCCCGGCGCAGGATCTCGTTCTCCTGCTCCAGCAGCTTGTTGCGCTTACGCAAAGCTCGTAGTTCCGCCGACTCCTGCCCAGTGACCCCTGGGCGGTTGCCGTCTTCGATGTCGGCCAGCTTCAGCCAACGGTGCAGGCAGGACTCGGAGATCCCGAAGTCCTTCGCGATCTGCGACAGCGGGGCCTCGCCCCGGCGGGCGACCCGCGACGACGTCAGCACGGAACTCAGGCGGGAACGCTTTCGGCACGGGTGCATCCTTCCAGGAGGACCAAGATCCTCACAGGTCAGGAGTCAACCAAACCCGGGGCAGTCCCGGTGCTGATCCCGGTCTCCTCCGAGACCCAGGCGAGGTAGGTCGGGTTGCTGTCCGTCGAGGGCGCGCAGATGACCTCCGACACCTCGTAGGAGTGGCGCTTACGCAGCAGCGCCTCCAGGGCCAGGTACCGGTGGACGGTCGTCTTCACCACCACAAGCCAGTCCTGGGCGGTTCCGCGCGGGATCAGCGTGGGGCGGTTCGCATGCTGCTTCGCCCGGCCCCACTCAAACACCGCCCGGCCGGCGCGGCGCCGGACCCGGTGGGCTGCTCAGGCCGCGGCGGGCGGCCCGCACGCGGCGTGGGCGGCGTCGAAGATCGCGCGCAGGTCGCCGTCGTCGGCCGCCTGGAGCGCCCGGTCGGCGTCGGCGAGCGCCGCCGCGAACGTGCGCAGCGTCGCCCGGACCGCCGCCCGGTTCTCCCACACCATCGCGGTGCTGCGGTACGGCGCGGAGGCGGCCGACGCGGTGGCCCGCGCGTAGCTGGCGGCGGCCAGGCGGCGCGCCAGCCCGTCGGGCGCGGCGGTGTTGGCCAGGACCGCCGCGAGCAGGTGCGGCAGGTGCGACACCAGCGCCACGGCGGCGTCGTGCCCGGCGGCGTCGACCGGCACGATCCGGGCGTCGAAGTGGCGGCGGAGCAGATCGGCGACCTGTCGGTACGCGGCCGGGTCCGCACCGTCGCCGGACAGCGCCCACGGCACCCCGACGAGGAGGTCGGCGGCGCCCGCGTCGAACCCGGCGCGCGGCCCGCCGGCCATCGGGTGCCCGGCGACGAACCGGTCGGCGTACCCGCCCTGCCGGGCGCGCGCGGCGACGCCGCCCTTGGTACTGCCGACGTCGGTCACCACCGCGTCGGGCCGGGCCGCGGCCACCACCGCGTCGAGCAGGTCGGGCAGCCGGCGCAGCGGCGCGGCGAGGACCACGACGGCGGCGTCGGCGACCGCGTCGGGCAGGTCGGTACCGCAGGCCAGGCCGGCGCGCGCGGCCGCCGCCCGGGTCGGCGCGGACGCGTCCCACACCCGCACCGGCACCCCCTGCCGGCGCAGCCGCAGGGCGACCGCCCCGCCGATGAGGCCGACCCCGACGACCGCCACGGCCGGCCCGGCCGGGGCGGCGGCCGGCCGGCTCACAGCGGCCCCCGGCCGGCGCGCAGCAGGAGCAGCGCGAACGCGACGCCGTCCTCGCCCAGGGCGGCCTTGAAGCGGGCCAGGATCTGCCGCTCCCGGGACAGCACCAGGCGGGTGCCCCCACCGGCGACGCGCGCCCGGCCCACCTGCTGGGAGAGGCCGCTGCGCTCCCGCCACAGGGCGAGCAGCGCGGTGTCGATGCTGTCGATGCGCGCCCGGAGCGCGTCGGTACCCCCGTCGTCGCACTCCTGCGGGCGGGGCGTGGTGGTGGTGGACGGGTGCGACATGGTGGTCTCCCTCGGCGGCGTTGTCACCGCCCCGGAGGTCGCCGTGCCCGGGAGATCCGACGAAAAAAGCCCCAGGCTCGACGAGCCCGGGGCCGGATGCGGATCGACTGATGTCAGACGTCCACCATCGGCTTCGGACCCGGCCTGGCATAGCCGACGAAGCGGTGGGCGTATCGCGCGGACATCACCCACCCATGGTGGCCGACGCGGCCCGCGAACGCAACGGCCGCCGGGTCGGTGTTTCCCGGATCGGCCGACCGGTCAGGCGCCGCCGCCACCGGTCGGCCCGGCACCGCCCCGTCGTGGGATGAATCGGTCCAGCTCCAGCGGTTAGCGTGACCGTTCACCGCGGCCGCCGCACTCCGGCCGGCCGCGGGCGTCGCGCCCCGCCGGGACGCGGCGACAGCGGGACGCCACGACAGCGAAGGGACTTCGGTCGCATGGGACGGGTCGTCGGACACTACGCGCCCCGGGCGCTCGCCGGCCTGGTCGGCGCCCTGCTGATTCTCGCCCTGGTGCCCGGCCTGGCCCTGCCGTGGCAGCTCTGGGTGGCGGTCCTCGGCATCGCCCTGGGCCTGGGGCTGGCCATCCTCGCGCACCACCGGCACCTGTGCTTGCGGTGCGTCGGCGCGCTGCCGCTGAACGCCGCGGCGGCGGCCGAGCGGTACGCCCGCAGGTTCCGCGCCGCCCACCTGTTCGAGCGCCGGCCGGTGGCCCTGGGGTACCTGGCGGCGGTCGCGCTCTGCTCGCTGCTGTACGCCGATCCGGTGGGGCGGTACTTCTGGGTGGGGGCGCAGCTCTCGCTGGTCTACCTGATGTTCGCCTACGTCACCCACCAGCGGCTCCAGCCGTGGTGCCCGCGCTGCCGGCACGGCGGCCAGGAGCACGCGGCACCGGCGACGCCCACCCCGATCCTCACCACCACCTGACCCCGCCGCCCGGCACCCGCTGCCCGGAACCCCGTCCGGCGCCGCGTGCTTCTTGCGCCTGACGGCCGCCAGGGCGCCCGACTGTGGAAATGCGGGCGGGCGCGGGGGATAGGGCTGGGGCGTCGCGGCCACTACAGTGAGGCATCCACCGATATCGATAGGAGAAGTGGATGCGATCCTCCTTCGCCGCCCTCACCGCCGTCGGGCTGTTGATCGCCCTCCCCGCTCCGTCCGCCCCGGCCGCGCCCGCGGCGCCGCCGGCCCCCACCCGCGCGGACCTCGCCGCCGCCACCGCCCACCTGCGCGACGACGACCCGAGCAACGAGGAACTGGGCCGCCTGCTCGACGAGGTCGCGGCCGCCGCCCGGGGCCGCATCACCCTCGGCACGGCCGGGACGACCAACGAGCGCCGCCCGATCCGGCGCGCCACGCTCGGCCAGGGCCCGCTGCGCATCTGCTTCGTCACGCAGCAGCACGGCGACGAACCGCTCGGCACGCCGGCCGCCCTCAAGGCGCTGTGGGCGCTGGGCGCGGAGGACACCGAGTTCACCCGCTGGCTGCTGGGTCGGATCACCCTCGACGTCGTGCTCCGGGCGAACCCCGACGGGCAGGCCCGCAAGTGGCGGTACAACTACGACCCCCAGGCCAAGCCGAAGTACGGGCAGGCGGGCAAGGGGTACGACATCAACCGGTACCACGAGCCCTCCACCGCGCCGGAGAAGAACCCCGCGCCGGAGGCCGGGGCGATCCAGCGGCTCTGGCTGGAGACGAAGCCGTCGATCGTCGTCGACTACCACATGCAGGGCGCGTACACCGGGCCCGACGGCAAGCCCGTCACGGCCTCGATCATGTGGCCGACGCACGCCAAGGTGACGGCAGCGGCGAAGAACCGCGGCAGGCAGCTCGCCGTCCTCGCCCGGACCAGCATGACCGCGGGCGGGGCCAGCGTGACCCGCTACCCGGGCGACGACCTGGAGGGGATCGCCCGCAACGCCTACGGCCTGCGCGGCAGCGGCTCGCTCCTGGTCGAGCTGTCGCGGATCCCGGGCCGGGAGGCGTTCCAGGTCCAGTCGGCGCTGGACTCGATGGTCGCCATCGCGCGGTCCGCCGCCGACGGGTCCCTGGACAAGATCGACCCCGCCAAGGCCGACGACATCCCCGGGCGCGGCTACCGCGTCGCGGACGCCGACGACCCCGGGCACTGACCGCATCCCCCCGGACGCGCGCACGGCGCGGCCAGGCCCGGTTCTGGCGCCGGGGCGGACCTGACGGCCGCCCCGGCGCGGCTCTCAGAAGATCCAGTTCTGGTGGTTGCCGCCGTTGCAGTCGAGCGTGTAGGCGGAGTTCTCGTAGTTGCTGTCCAGGCAGCGGCCGGTCGCCACGTTCTGGACCTTGAGGCCGACGCCGGTGCGGATGACGTGCCACTGCTGGTACCGGTTGCCGCTGCACCCCAGGGTGTAGAGATTGCCCTGGTGGTCGCTGTCCAGGCAGCGGTTCGTGGCGATGTTGACGAAGGTGGCGCCCTGCGGGCCGGACCCCCGCCGCCACTGCTGGAAGCCGCCGCCGTTGCAGTCGTGGGTGTACGCCACGCCGTCGTTGTTGCTGTCCAGGCAGCGGTCGGTGGCGACGCTGCGGACGCTGCCCGTGTCCCCTACGGCCTGCGCCGGGGCAGCCGTCAGCAGGGTGGCGGCCATGGCAGTGGCGGCGCCGGCCAGGAACATGCGCTTCATTGTGGACTCCTCGGACTGTGCTGTGCCGCGGTGCGGTGCGGGCCGTCCGTCGTGTCGGGCCGGCCCGTTCCCGCCTGACAGCGACGACCATCGCGGCCGGGCGGCGGCCGGGACAAGCAGGTGGGACGCGGTGGGGACGCCCGGGACGCCGCCACCCGCGCCACCTGTGCCGCCGCCCGCGCTCCGGTACGGCGCCGGAGTGGACGGACCCGGGTGCGCGCCCCCCCGGCCCGGCCGGGACGACAACCCGTGCGGGCGCCGCGGGCGGGTCAGGCGGCGCCGGCCGGCCCGGTCCGCGTGTCGCGGTCGGCGACTACCCGGTCGCGGCCGGCGCCCTTGGCGCGGTACAGGGCCGCGTCGGCCGCCTGGAACAGCGCCGCCCGGTCGACCGGGCCGGCCGCCGACGCCAGCCCGACGCTCACCGTGACCCGCAGCGGCCGCCCGTCGGTCTCGACGACCGCGGCGGCCACCCGGCGGCGCAGCTCCTCCATCCGCTGCCGGGCCGCCGCGGCGGGGGTGTGCGGCATCAGGACGACGAACTCCTCGCCGCCGTGCCGGGCGAGCAGGTCGTCGATGCCGAGGTCGACGGCGAAGACGCGGGCCAGGGCGGTCAGGACGGCGTCGCCCGCGCCGTGGCCGTACGCGTCGTTGACCCGTTTGAAGTGATCCACGTCGATGATGGCCAGGCTCAGGCGCGGCCCGGCCGGGCCGGCGTCCAGGATCAGCCGGTCGAGCCGCTCCATCAGGTGGCGGCGGTTGTACAGGCCGGTGAGCGGATCCCGGACGGCCTGCTCCGCGAGGTCCGCCCGCAGCGCCTCGATCGTCGCCAACTGGGCGCGGAGCTGCGCGTTGGCCTGGGCCAGGCGCGCGTTGGCCTGGTCCGCCTCGCGGCGGCGGCGGTTGAGTTCGGTGATGTCGCGGGCGACGAAGGTCCAGCCGATCGCGCCGCGCCGCCGGTCGGCGATGGCCTGGACCCGCACGTGCAGGTCCAGGCCCGAGCCCCACACGTCGGACAGCGTGTGGGCGGCGCTGCCGTGCTCCGGCGGGGCCAGGCCGGTCAGCAGGCCGTCGACGGCCGCGCCGATCAGCTCGCCGCCCTGGCGGGGCCGCAGGTGCCGGGCCAGCCGCCGGGCGGCGTCGTTGGCGTCCACGATGACGCCGCCGCCGTCCACCACGAGCACCGCGTCGCTGACGCTCTCGAACACGCGCTGGTGCGCCAGCGGCATCCGCTCGATCCAGTTGCGGGAGACCGCCAGGTACCCGGCGATGGCGAGCACCGTGAAGCCGGTGGCGGTGGCGTCGACCGGCAGGGCGCCGAGGTACCAGACGACGCGGGCGACCACCGGCACCAGGCTGCCGACCAGCAGCGCGCCCAGCATCCGCCGGTGGCTGTCCCGGCTGCGGTGCCAGGCGCGGGCCACCCGGACCATGCTGTAGGCGACGAGGCTCTGCCCGTACGCGACGTTGACCCAGAACAGGGGTCCCGGCTCGACCTTCACCTCGTGGCCGGGGCCCCGCCACAGCACGTCGCGCAGCACCAGCCCGTGCCACGGGTCGGTGAGTGCCGCCACGGCCGTCGCCGCCGGGACCACCGCGAGCGCCAGCAGCAGCCGGCGCGAGGGCTCCCAGCCCCGGTCCAGTACCGCCAGCGACAGCACCAGCAGCCCGCTGCACAGCACGAGGAGCACCGGCGAGCTGGCCAGCTTCGCCGCGTAGGCCAGGCGCGCGTCCGGCGCCAGTACCGCGGCCAGCTCGACGCCCGACCACACCGCCACGGTGGTGCAGTTGATCGCCAGCACCCGCAGCGGCAGTACCCGGTGCCGGCGGGGCCAGCAGAGCAGGGCCACGACCGAGACGACGGCGATCGACAGCACGAACTGCGCGCTGGCCAGGGTCACGCGGTACCTCCCGTTTCGGCCGCGGCGGGGCCGCCGCTGTCTGGGACTCATCGGCGGGCCGGCCCGCAGGCTGAGCCCCGGGCGCCGTCGCCCGCCCGCCGCCGCCCCGGCGACGCGGCGTACCGGCCTCGATTATCGAAGATGCGCGGGGCGGGCGGAAATGATCGGACACACACCGTCGAATACGGGATGGACAGCGCGCCACCGCGCCGACTGCGACAGCCGCGGGATTGCGCGATTTTCGCTCACGACATCCGTGAGGATCGATGTATATGATGCGCTCGGCCGTATGCCGCTGCGGGCGCGGCGGAGCGGATCCGCGCGGGGACGCGCGGATCCGCCCCCGGCGCGACGCGGCGGTCCGCTCCGACGACGAGACGTCCGCGCCGCTCCGGCGACCACCCACCCCATCCCGGAGCATCCGGCGCGATGTCGCCACCCGCCCCGGGCGCCCCGCGTGCAAGGTCCGCGGCGGTGCCGCCCGCCCCTCATGGAAGGCCGCCGCAGATGTCTGCTCGCACCCGCCCGATGACCGCCGCGCCCTGGATCGGCATACCGCTGCTGCTCCTGGCCGTCGCCGGCACCCCCGCCGGCGCCGCCGCGGGCGCCCCGCCGCCGGCGCCGGCCGGCTACCAGCCCTTCGCCAAGCCCGCGTCCGCCGCGCTGACCGCCGGCGACAGCCGCAGCGCCATCCGGGTGAAGTTCGCCGAGGGCGCCCCGGTCCGGCTGCGCGACGGCGTGCTGCGCGGCCCCGCCGGCCCCGTCGCCGTGCCCGGCACCGCGCGCCGGCTGTTCCCCCAGTCCGAGGAGGAGCTGGCGGCGCTGTCCGGGGCCGCGCTGCGCTCGTCCGGCCGCGTCCAGGCCGACCTGAACCAGTACTACGAGATCACGCTGCGGCCCGGCGCCGACCCGGTGGCGGCGCTCGCCGAGCTGCTCGCCCGCGACATCGTGGAGATCGCCTACCCGACTCCGCTGCCCGTGGTGCGCCCCGGCCCGACGGGCGCGGCGGCCGCCGGCCCGGCGGCCGCGGCCACCCCGAGCTTCGTGGACCGCCAGCGGTACCGGCAGTCGGCGTCCGTCAACGGCGTCGACGTCGAGTACGCGCGGACGGTGCCGGGCGGGACCGGCAAGAACGTGCGCGTGCACGACATCGAGGGCGGCTGGGTCCGCGACCACGAGGACATGACCTCGCTGCGCCCGGACGAGGTGTTCGTGCCGCAGGGCTCGCCCGCGCCCGAGGACAAGAACCACGGCACGGCCGTGATGGGCACGCTGATCGGCGACGACAACCCCGCCGGGGTGACCGGGCTGGTCCCGCAGGCCACCCCGCGGCTGACCAACGACACCATGGTCGGCGGGCAGGTCAACCGGGGCGGCGCGATCGCCACGGCGGCCAAGGTCCTGCGGCCGGGCGACGTGATGCTGTTGGAGATGCAGATGAACGGCTGCACCGGCGGCTTCGCGCCGGTCGAGTGGGAGCCGGCGACCTACGACGCGATCGTCGCGGCGACGTCGCTGGGCATCACCGTGGTCGAGCCGGCCGGCAACGGCAGCAGCGACCTGGACGCGCCGTGCAACGGCAGCCCGTTCCCGCGGGGCAAGCCCGACTCCGGGGCGATCATCGTCGGCGCGGGCGGGGCCGGCCCGGCCCAGGGCTGCTCGACGGCGCGGCAGAAGCTCGGCTTCTCCACGTTCGGCAGGCGGGTCGACCTCCAGGCGTGGGGCGAGTGCGTGGTGACGACCGGGTACGGCGACCTGCAGAAGGGCACCGCGCAGACGAGCTACACGGCGCGGTTCAGCGGGACGTCCAGCGCGTCGCCGATCGTGGCCGGCAGTGCCGCGGCGCTGTCCAGCATCGCCCGCGAGCGCGGCCGCACGCTGACCCCGGCCCAGATCCGCGACCTGCTGGTCCGCACCGGTTCGCCGCAGGCCGGCGGGGGCAAGATCGGGCCGCTGCCGAACCTGCGCGCGGCGGTCGCGGCGCTGGAGGAGCTGCCGGTCCGCTGATCCTCAGCCGGCGGCCTCGTCGTACAGGGTCTCCAGCCGGGCGGTCTGGGTGTGCAGGTCGAAGTGGGCGCCGACGTGCCGGCGGGCCGCGGCGGCGAGCCGGCGGCACCGCGCGTCGTCGGTGAGCAGCGCCCGCAGGTGCGCGGCGAGCGCGGCGGGGTCGCCCTCCGGTCCGAGCAGGCCCGTCTCGCCGTGCCGGACGGCCTCCGGGATGCCGCTGTGCCGGGTGGCGACCGCGGGCACCCCGTGCGCGGCGGCCTCCAGGATGGTCGTCGGCAGGCCCTCGCGGTCGCCGTCGGGGGCGAGCTTCGACGGCGCCGCGAGGAGCCGGGACCCGGCCAGGTGCCGCGCCACGTCCGCGGGCGGGCAGGCGCCGGTGAACGTGGCGTCCAGGCGCAGGGCCGCGGCCCTGCGCCTGGCCTCGGGCAGGCCGGGGCCGTCGCCGACCAGCAGCAGCCGGGGGCGCAGGTCGGCGAGCGCCGCCGCCGCCGTCAGCAGGTCGTCGACGCCCTTCTTCGGGACGAAGCGGCCGACGAAGACCACGTCCCACCGCTTCGGCCCGGCCGGCTGCGGCGCCGGCAGCGGTACGCCGGTGTGGTGCACCCGGACCCGGGCCGGGTCGGCGCCGAGCGCGACCACCCGCTGCGCGATCGGCCGCGAGACCGCCAGGACCAGGGCCGCCTGCGCGAACGCCTCCCGCAGGTGCCGCCGGTACCGGGCGCCGCGCGCGCCGGCCGCCGCGGCCTGGCTCGTGACGTCGCGCCCGTGCGCGGTGATCACCAGCGGGAGCCCGAGCGCCGCGGCCGACCGGGCGACCAGCCAGCCGTCCCCGGCGAAGTGGGCGTGCACCAGCCGCGGGTCCGCCCGCCGCAGCGCCGCGCGCAGCGGCCGGCAGCGGCCGGTGGCCCGCAGGGCGAGGAAGCCCGCCCGCCCGGCGGGGCCGCCGGGCAGGACCGCCACGTCGGTGGCGCGGGCCAGCGGCGAGGGGTGCCGCAGCGCCCCGACGTAGGTGGGGCGCCAGCGGGTCAGCGCCCCGCCCTGGTCACGGACGAACGTCTCGGAACCCGGCAACAAGAGGCTGCGCCAGATCACCACGCGCTGTTCGGCTGCCATGTGCTCCGTCCACCGGTTCCGCGGCCCGGCCCGCCGCGCCGCGGCGGCGCAGGACGGCGTCCCGCAGCCGGTGCCGCAGCGTCGGCGGGACGACCCACAGTTGCAGGAATGTCAGGTAGTCGATCATGCCCGGCCGCCCGTGCCGGTGCGCCTCGCGCCACAGCGCGGCGAGGACGTGCGGGCTGCGGGTGGGGGCGGCCATCGAGGTGACCACGCTCATCAGGAACGCCGCGTACGCCCGGGGCGTGAACAGGTGCCGGATCGTGCGGACCCACGCGAACTGCGCCTGCCACGGTTCGGTGAGGCTGATCCGCGGCCGGTCCTCGTCCTGGTTCCAGATCACCAGCGGCGCGTCGGCGACGACGAACTCCGCCCCGGGCAGGGCCGCCGCCCGCAGCGTCCAGTCCAGCTCCTGCTGCCGGCGCAGCCCGACGGTGAACGGCACCCGGCGGAACAGTTCGGTCGGCGCCAGCAGCGTCGAGGTCTGGACGAAGCCGTCGCCGTGGAACAGTCCGCGCCGGACGGTCAGGTACTCGCTGACCGGTTCGCCGGCCGCCGGCAGGCGGCGCGGGATGACGTACTCGGCGCGGGGCGTCCGGTTGTACATCCGGCAGGAGACGATCGGCAGCCGCGCCCGGACCCGCTGGGCCGCGGCGAACTGGGTGGCCAGCTTCTCCGGCAGCCACTCGTCGTCGTCGTCCAGCAGCGCCGTCCATGGGGCGCGGGCCGCGTCCACGCCCGCGTTGCGCGCGTGCGGCGCGCCGCCGTTGCGCTCCAGCGTGATCACGCGGAGGCGGGGGTCGTCGACGGCGGCCAGGGCCGCGGCCGTCGCGTCGTCGGGGCCGTCGACGACCACGACGACCTCGATGTCGGAGAGGGTCTGGGCCAGCGCACCGCGCACCGCGCGGGTGACGAGACCGGGCCGGAACCGGGTGGGGATGACCACGCTGACCATCGGTGTGGCGTGCATCGCGCGCCCTTCGCGTAGGGAGACCTTGCCGGAGCACGGAACGCGCCGAAGGTAGCGAGCGAGTACTTCTTTCGGGTGAATTCACGGGGGCCAATGCCCGTACGGCCGACGTGCGTGCCGCTATGCGGCGCCGCGCCCGCGCCGCCCGCGCAGCGCCGGACCGACTCCGGCCAGCGCCCGCCCGGCGCGCGCCAGTACCCGACCCGCCCGCGCGAGCAGCCGGCCGGCGGTCAGCGGCACGACGGAGACCAGCAGGTCGCCGGAGCCGTCGCGCACCGGTGCCACCAGGTAGAGCCGGGTGCCGCGCCGCCGGACCCGGCGGGCGCCGCCCGTCCAGCGGGGGGCGCGCAGCGCGGCCGCGCCGCCGATCCCGGCGGACCCGGGGGACCGCGTCGGGTCGGCCGGGCCCAGCCGCGCGGAGACGCAGCGCCGCCGGCCGCCGCCGGCCAGCAGGTCCGGCACCCGGAAGCCGATCTCGACGGTCGTGCCGGCGGCGTCGCGGCCGGTCACCCGGGTCGCCGCCGGCACGTCCTC
Source organism: Pilimelia terevasa (assembly GCF_014647915.1). GTDB lineage: Bacteria > Actinomycetota > Actinomycetes > Mycobacteriales > Micromonosporaceae > Pilimelia > Pilimelia terevasa. The sequence goes on along the minus strand of NZ_BMQC01000006.1, from coordinate 286,706 downwards.
CGCCGCGACCGCGAGGGTCGCCGGCAGGTCCGGTAGCGGGCTGCGGGCGGTGAGGACCAGTGTGTCCGCGCCGTCGGCGCCGCGCCGCCACGCCGCCGCCGCGACGTCCAGCCGGGCCGGCCAGTCCGGGGCCGCGGTGACCTCGAAGCAGGAGTCGGGCACCGGCCGGTCCCCGCGGCGCAGCCCCGGGTAGCGCGCGTACCGGCGCCCCTCCTCGACCAGGGTGCCCGGCGTGCCGGCGGTCGCGTCGTGCCGCACCGCGTCGAGTAGGTCGTCCAGCGCGCCGTCGCGGCACAGGGCCGCCCGGATCCGGGTCTGGGCCGGCAGCCGGTCGGCGATCTCCGGGGTCAGGTGCGCGGCCACCAGTCGCCCCACCCCGTGGTGGACCTCCCGCTGGGTGGCCCGGTCCAGCAGCAGCAGGTCGTCCTGGAGCAGCTTGCCGATGTTGTGGTCCACGTAGTGCCGCAGCACGGCTTCGCGGGCGGCGCCCGGCGGCAGCAGCCGCGACGCGAAGGCGAGCATCGCCCCGACCGCGGTCAGCCGGTCCCGGTGCCGGCTCAGGTAGGTGATGTTGGTGGCGCCGTGCCGGCGGACGGCGTAGTAGTACGGCTGGTCGGCGAGGACCGACACCCGGGCCGCCCGGTGGCAGGCCTCCAGCGTGAACGGCTGGTCGCTGCCCAGGGGCCAGCCCAGCGGGTACCGGATGCCGTACCGCTCGATCAGCTCCCGCCGGAACAGCTTGGTGTTGCCCAGGGAGCGGGCCAGCGGCGAGTCGGCCAGCCCGACGTCGACGGCGTCGCGGGCGAAGATGTCCTGGAAGATGTGCCGGCTGTTGACCCCGACGACGCGGCCGAGCACCACGTCCGCGCCGTGCGCGTCGGCCGCGTCGACCAGCCGGGCCAGCGCGTCGGGCGCGAGCCGGTCGTCGGCGCCGACGAAGAAGACGTACCGGCCGGTCGCCGCGTCGAGCCCGCGGTTGCACGGCCCGGCCGGGCCGCCGGAGTTCGCCTGGTGGACCACGGTGAACAGGCCCGGGTGCCGCCGGGCGTACCGGTCCAGCTCCCGGCCGCTGCCGTCGGTCGAGCCGTCGTCGACCGCGACGACGTGCATCCGCCGCGCGCCGATGCTCTGGCCCACCAGCGAGTCCAGGCACTGCCGCAGGTACGGCATCGTGTTGTAGACGGGGACGATCACGTCGACGTCGGGGCGGGCGTCGCTCATCGCCGCGGCACCCCGGCGGTCGGGGCCGGGCGGTCGGCGGCGGGGACCAGCCGCCGGTACAGCGCGTCGAGCCGCCGGGCCTGCGCGGGCCAGGTCCAGCGCGGCAGCGGGGAGTCGGGCGCGTCGTAGGCCGCCCGGTAGCGCCGCGGGTCGGCCAGTACCGCGCGGACGGCGCGGACGAGGTCGTCCACGTCCCCGGCGCGGAACACCTCGCCCTGGCCGGTCGCCCGGACCGCCGCCGCCATCGCCCGCACGTCGCTGACGACCACCGGCAGCCGGGCGTGGGCGTACTCGAAGAACTTGGTGATCAGGGCCAGTTCGTGGTTGGGCCAGTGGTGGATCGGGATGAGCCCCGCGTCGGCGCCGGCCAGCAGCGGGACGACCTGCCAGTACGGCACGTACGGCAGCAGGTGCACCCGGTCGGCGACCCCGAGCCGGCGGGCCAGCGCGCGCACCTGCCCGGGGTACGGCGCCGCCACGTCGCCGACCACGAGCGCCAGGTGCGCCCCCGGCAGGTGGGGCAGGGCGGCCACGGCGGAGGCGATCCCGCGCTGGGCGGCCGCGACGCCGCTGTACACCAGCAGCGGGGTGTCGGCGGCCAGGTTGCCGCACCGGCGGCGCAGGTCCGGGGCGGGCTCGTCGGGGGCGTCCGCCGGCCGCGCGAGCAGCGGCGCGTTGAGGACCACCACCGGACGCTCCGGCAGCCGGTGCGCGGTCTGCAGCAGGCCCGCCAGTTCGTCGGAGACGGTGACGACCGCGTCGGCGTCCGCCGCGAACTCGCGTTCGTAGCCGACGTGGGCGGGCAGCCAGCGCGCGTCGTCCCGGCGGGGCCGGATGCCCGGCAGGTACTCGTGCGCGTCCCACACCAGGGCCACCGGCCGGCCCCGCGCGCGGCGCCGCCGCGCGGCCCCCGCCCCGACGCCGAGCATCCGGAAGTCGTGGGCGTGGATCAGATCCGGCTCCAGCGCGTCGACGACCGGCCCGAAGACGCGCGCGTACGACGCCAGGCCCGGCTCCAGCCGCCGCCACGCCCCGTCGCCCAGGCGCCGCCGCCAGTACCAGAGCATCCCGTACTCGACGGGCCGCCGCGCCGCCCGCGCCAGCCGCAGCAGCAGGCCGCCCCGCGCCACGAGGCGCCGCCGCAGCGCCCCGGCACCTCCGCCGGCCGCGGCCGGGGAGCCCCCGCCGGGCATCGGCAGCAGCCGCACCTCGGCGCCGCCGAGCCGGTACCGCTGCGCGGTGTCCGTCGGCGAGACGCCCAGCAGGGTCACCTGCCAGCCCGCCTCGGCGGCCGAGCGGGCCACCTTCTGCACGCGGGAGTCCCCGGCGACGGCGTTGTCCACCAGCATGACCACCCGGCCGCGCGGCACGGCGCGGCCCGGGGCGGCGGTGCGCGACTCGGGGTCGGGGTCGGGTGACGTCATCCGGTCTCCGTGTGCTCGGGGGCCGCGGACGGGCGCGCCGGAGTCTACGCGGCCACCTCCGCCGACCTCGGCGCCCCCGGCGGCCTCAGGCCCGGCGGCGGGCCGCGCGCCGGACCAGCAGCCAGCCGCCCGCCGCGGCCGCGAGGACGGCGACCGCCGCGGCCGCCAGCAGCCAGGGCGGCGGCCCGCCGGAGCCGGCCGCGGCCGCGGGGGTGGGCTCCGGGCCGACCGGCGTACCGGTGGCGGTGGCCGGTGTCGGTGTCGGCGGGGCGGGGGCTGCCGGGTCGGCGACGGTGAACGGGTAGGCGCCCTGCACCAGGTGCCCGTCGACGGAGACCACCCGGTACGCCACCTTGTAGCTGCCGTTGGCCAGGGGCTGGCGGATGGGGACGGTGCCCTTGGTCCCGGCGACGGCGGCCTCGCCGGTGGGGACCTTCTGCCCGGCGCCGTCGGTGAGGACGACGGTGGTGAAGGCGGGGTCCAGCTCCTCCAGGAACCGCAGCACGATCGCCGTCGGCGCGGCCCTGAGGGCGGCCCCCTTGGCCGGGCTGGCGGAGGTGAGCTGGTTGTGGGCGGCCGCGGGGGCGGCCGGGGCGAGGGCGGCGGCCAGGGCGACCAGTACCGCGGCGGACAGGCGGGCGAGCGAACGGGGCATGGGGGTCTCCGGTGGGTGGGGGTCAGCCGAGCAGGTCCTGGCCGACCCAGCCGCCGGGGTCGCAGCCGGGCGGGACGGCGAAGACGGCGGAGCCGATCGGGGTCGTCCACTCGTTGAGCAGGTCCCGCTCGGCGAGGCGGCGCTGGAGGGGAAGGAACTGGCGGGCGATGTCGGCCTGGTACGAGGCGAAGATCAGCCCGCTGTCGGCGTGCCCCTCGGCCGTGGGGGCGCCGTCGTAGTTGTACGGCCGCCGCAGGATCTTGAGTCGGTCCTCGGTCACGTGGGCCCGCGTGACGTGCGAGAAGTCCGGCATGACGGTCAGGCCGTCGTCGTTGGTCGCCGTGAAGTCGGGGGGGTCGTGCTCGGCGGTGCCGGTCAGCGGGGCGCCGCTGTCCAGCCGCCGGCCGACGGCCGCCTCGCGGTCGGGCCGGCCGAGCAGGTCCCAGGTTTCCAGGTTCATGCTGATGCGGCGCACGACCAGCGTGGTGCTGTCGCGCAGCCACGGCGGACCCTCGGGCAGCCACACCACCGTGTCCGCCGCGGCGCCCGCGGCGGGGTTCGCCGTGCCGTCGAGCTGGCCGAACAGGTTGCGCTGGGTGCGGCCCGGCTCGGCGCCGGCCGCGCGCCGGAAGCCCTGCTGGACCCAGCGGACGGTGCCGAACGGGCGGCTGTCCTTGATCAGTACCCGCTGGGCGTGGGTGACGGTGACCGGGTCGTCGGCGCACACCTGGAGCAGGACGTCGCCGCCGGACCAGCGCGGCTGCAACCTGTCGATCTTGAACGGCGGCAGGTCGGCCAGCGACCCCGGGCGGCGGTCCTCGACGCCCGCGGCCCGGTACAGCCCCGGCCCGAAGCCGAAGGTCACCGTCAAGCGGGCGGGGATCTGCCCCAGCTCCGGCTCCGTGTCGGCCAGCGCCGGCTGCCCCTGCGTGAGCCGGGCGGCGTCGTCGGTGAGCAGCCGCAGCATCCGGCCCAGCTCCGTCCGGCCGACGCCGGGGCGCAGCGTGAGCGCCACGAACGCCGCGTGGGCCTGGGGCTCGGTGGTGACGCCGGCCTGCCGCGCGCCGTGGAACGGCTCCACCGCGGACCCCGTGGACACGGGGGTCAGGGCCGGCGCCCCGTCGCGGCCGGCGGCGGCGACCGCCGCGCCGCCGGCCAGGGCGCCGCCGGCCGCCACCGCCCCACCGGTGAGCAGCCGGCGGCGGCTCACCGGCCGCGCCTCGGGTGTGCCGCTCACGGCGCCGGGGACCCGGCGGCGGCGGACCCGCTGGCCGAGGGCGCGGCGCCGCCGGGCGACGGGCTGGCGCCGTGCCCGGGGGCGTAGTCCTCGCCCGCGCCGGTGTACGGCTTGGCGACCGCGGTGAACGCCATCGTCCCCCCACCGGCGAAGGTGAGCGTGAACGACACCTGCTCGCCGGCCGCGACCGGCCGCTTGAGCCCCATCAGCATCAGGTGGTCGCCGCCGGGCTCCAGCTTGTGCGTACTCCGGGCCTTGACCACAAGGCCGCCCTGCTTGGCCCGCATGACCATTTTGCCGTCTTTCATGGCCATCTCGTGCAGCTCCATCGGCGCGAGGTCCGTGGTGGCGCCGACCACGGTCACGTCGGCGTCGGAGTCGTTGACCAGCGTCCCGAACGCCGCGGTCATGCCCTTGTCGGCGGCCTTGACCCACGGGTCCTGGATCCGCAGCGACTGGGCGGCCGCCGTGCTCGGCGCGGCCGCGGACGGCGGGTCCGCCGACCCGCAGCCGGACAGCGGCGCGGCCAGGAGCGCGGCGGCGAGTAGGGCGGCGTACCGGGCGGTTCGGGCAGGAACATGGCGCATGGGATCCTCCTCGTACGGCGGGTCGACGAACTGTTAGTCGGCGCCGCGCGGACAGGAGTTCCCGGCATTGCCCAGCTCACCGCGCCTGGCGCCGCCGCACCGGAATCGGGTGGTCGAGCCGGGTGTCCCGGCCCGGAGGCCACGGCGCCGGCACGGTCAGGCACTTCGGCACCCGAGCGGCGCCAGACATCGATGGCCGTAATCCTCAAGAGGGTGTGTCGGATACCGGACAGTGAGGAAAGTCATGCGCCGGGCCGCCTCTAGCGTGGACGGACCGAGTCCGTTCGCCCACGCTCACGGAGGTGTCACCCATGCGTACGACGTACCTCGCGGCGGTCCTCGCCGCAGCCACCCTGTCCACCGCCCTGACGACCCCGGCCGGCGCCGCGGTGGTCGGGGCCCCCGCCGCTCCGGCGCCCGGCGGCCCGCCCACCGCGTTGTCGGCCGGGGGCGACGGCGACCGGACCGAGGTGGCCTGGCACCGCGGCCACGGGCAACTCGCCGTCTCCGCCGCGGAGGCGAGCGGCTGGAGCACGCCGCGCGAGATCGCCCGCCCCGGCCTCGTGCGCCAGACCGCCCTGCTGACCCGCCCCGACGGCGGCGCGGAGGTGCTGGCGCTCGCCGACGACCGCCACAACCGGCGGCAGCTCTCCAGCGTCGCGCGGTCCGCCGACGGCACGTGGTCGCCGCTGCAGCCGGTGCCGGCCGACGCCGCCTCCGCCACCGCGTTCGCGGCCGTCCCCGTCGGTGCCGCCGACCTGGACGTCGTCTACGTCGCGCAGAAGGAGGCGCGGACCGTCAGCCGGCGGGCGGGCGTGTGGTCGCCGCAGCGGACGCTGGGCGGCGCCAGCGAGGGGGTGGGGGTCACCGCGGTCCACCACCGCGGCCGGACCGAGGCGTTCTGGATCTCCGGCGGCGGGCTGCAGACGAGCGTGCGCGCGGCCGCGGACGGTGCGTGGAGCCCGCCCACTGTCGTGCCGGCGGGCATGACGTTCGAGACCGTGAACGCCGTCACCGGCGCCGACGGCAGCCTCGACCTCGTCGGGGTGACTCGCAAGCGCCTCGTGGGCGCGGTCCGGCGGGACGCCTCGGGCACCTGGGAGGAGACGCGGTTCCCCCAGTCCGATGGCGACGAACTGCGCGAGGCGCGGGGGGTCCGGGTCGGGAGCCGGCTGCACGTGCTGACCGCCGGGCGCGACGGAATGCTGCGGGTGACCACCCGCAGCGGCGACGCGTGGGGCAGGACGACGCACCTGGGGTCGGCGAGGGACCTCGGCGGCAGCCAGTCCCCGTTCACCACCGGCCTGCTGGGCGCGGCGAGCAGCGGCACCACCGTCGAGGTGCTCACCTTCGCCCAGGGGATCAACCGGGTCGGCGGCGACGAGCACGGCTGGACTCCGCAGCGGCGCGTACTTCCCTTCTGAGCCCGGCAGCGGCGGGCCCGGCACGGCCCGAGCCCGCCGGCACCGGCCAGGGGAGACTCATCTGTGCCGTCGCGGGCGCGCCGTCACCGGGTGCGGCGCAGTCCGCGCCAGGCGCCGAAGGCGGCCGCGACCACCAGCAGCACGCCGATCAACTGCATCCCCGGGGAGTCGTCGGCCTCCCCGTACCGGAGCGCGGCGAAGCCGAGGGCGGCGACCGCCGCGGCGGCGAGAACGACGAGGTACTTCACGCGGACTCCTCGGTGGTGTCGGCGGGCCGACCGTCGTCGACCCACTCCAGCAGGTCGCCGGGCTGGCAGCCGAGCACCCGGCACATGGCCTCCAGCGTGCTGAAGCGCACGGCCTTGGCCCGCCCGTTCTTCAGGACGGCGACGTTGGCCGGCGTCAGGCCGACCCGTTCGGCGAACTCGCCGACGCTCATCTTGCGCCGGGCCAGCTCGACGTCGATGCGGACGACGATCGGCATCAGATCACCGCCTCCATGTCGGTCCGCAGCGCGGTGGCCTGGCGCAGCAGGGCACGCATGACGACCATCAGCAGGCCGACGGCCGCGACACCGACCAGCAGCAACAGCAGCAGCAGCGGCAGCCCGGGGTCGTCGGCATGGAATCCGACATAGAAGAAGACCCCGAGGAGCACCGTCCAGGCTGCGCCGATCACCCACACGATCGCGTCCACCCACCACAGCGAGGCGTCGCTGAAGATCCGGTCGTTCTGGACCAGGCCGAGCAGCTTCCAGGTACAGACGATCACCGCCTGGACGCAGACCACCCAGAAGACGGTGACGGCGGTCGCCGGCCAGCGCAGGTGTGCCATGTCCGGCGACTCCCGGGCCATGTGCGCGAACTGTCCGGGCAGCGACATCGTCTCGAACAGGACGAGGATCCCGAACAGCAGTACGAGAAATACTCTCAGTGGCAGTACCACTCGATTGACCGTCAGCATTAATCGAGTATCAGTTGCATCCTATCGAAAGTCAATAGATAGATAGTCGCCGTGAGTACGGGTGTCCCGACGTCAGATGTGTGGTTTCGTGGGCGAAGCGTTCTGCCCGAGCCGATTGACGAATCCTGCGGCCGGCTCCTGCGCGGCGGACCACCCCGCGGCCGCGCAGGGGAAGGCGGCCGGCCGGTGGGCGCCCGGACTCACCGGGGCAGGCAGTTCCAGTGGCGGAACTCCGCTGAGCAGGGAGCTTGCCAGTCCTAGCAGCCAGATCCTCATGACTCATTGTGAGCGTTCGGGAGTCGTCCTCCCGGTAGCCGGCCCCGCACGCTGCCAGGTGACCCGGCGGTCAGTCGGCGGCGACGGCCGAATCGTGCTCGGCGCCCGGCAGCATCCAACCCCGAATCAACAGTCGGCGGTACCGGTACCGGTACTGCCCGTCGCCGACTGGGCGGAAGCGGTGAACGCCTCGATGGTGTCCATGTGTTCCGGGTTGAGCCCCGCCCGCGACTCGGGCCGGATCAACAACGCCCGGCCGGTCCCGGTCAGTTCGGCGTGCAGCGGACTGTCCGCGAGCGGTACGACCTCGTCATCGGTCCAGATCAGCCGCCGCCCGCGGGCGAGAACCCGCCGTGCGGCCTCGACCTTCAGCCGGTCGGCGTGCTCGCCGTGCACCTGGTCGGCGAAGGCCCGCTCCAGCGGGGGGAGCCGGAACAGGCGCTCCACCTGGTTCGAGAAGGCGCACCACGTGGAGCACCACACGACCTGCGCGCCGCCGGCGGTGTGCAGGTCGCGGATGCGGTCGAGGAGGGCCGGCGCCCACCGCATGGGGTAGGGGAAGCCTGCGGCGTGGGCGGTGCCGTGGTGCGGCGCGGCGCTCCAGCGGGGCTTGCGGGCATTGATGACGCCGTCGACGTCGAGGAGCCAGACGGGTGCCCCGGCCGGGTCGGCCGGCGGGGCGAGTCCGAGTCGTTCTTCCAGCGTGGTCATCGGGGAGCTCCCCACGTCAGGCAGCGGGTTCGGTCCGTCGGGGATCAGAAACCGCCGAGGCCGGGCGGGTCGAGGTCGAACGGCGGTCGGGGTTCGGGCGTCTGCGCTGCGGGCGGGGGAGGGAGACCAGAGGAGCGGCCAGCGGCGCCCACGAGCGGAACGCCAGGGCGACGAGTACGCCGCCGCCGGGCAGGACCGGCAGGACCCACGTGACCGTCCGCGCCGTCCGCTTCCGCCGCGACTGCCCCCGCGGCGACGGCGGCGAACGCCAGCGGGCCGCCGAGGACGTCACCCAGCCGGCCGAGGTCCTCCCACCGCGAGTGGCATCCCGTCGCCCGTTTCGCTGATAGTAGGACCGCGGAGTCGGGGCGGTAAGTCTTGTCGACATTTCTACTGGACGGCGGCGCGGAACTCCCGGGCGACTTCCTCGTCGTCGGGGTGGGAATGCCGCTTCACGTCCAATGAAAACAGTTGCCATTTTCGAATGATCTCCGTAGCCTGGCCTACAGTGGTCCGTCTGCTGAAAGGTCCCCATGCCTGGCCCTGGCCTGTCACGCCGTCGCCTGTTGCACGCCGGTGCCGGTCTCGCCCTGGCCGGTACCGGCCTGATCGGCGCCGCCGGGTGCGCGCGGCAGCACTCCGCTCCGCCGAGGTCCGCCGACACCCCGCCGCGCCGCGGCGGCCGGCTGCGGGCCGCGTTCATCGGGGGGACCGCGGACACCGCCAACGTGCTCTACGCGGTGATGACGGCAGTCGGCTACGTCCGGGCGCGGGTCGTCTACGACACCGTCGGCGAACTGGACGACGACGGCCGTCCGGTGTGGCGCCTGGCCGAGTCGGTCGAGGGGGACGCCACCGGCACCCGCTGGACCATCCGCCTGCGCTCCGGGCCGGCCTTCCCCAACAACCGCCCGGTCACCGCCGCCGACGTGCTGTTCAGCCTGCGCGCCTACGTGGAGCACAAGGCCCCCCAGTCGGCCCTGCTGGCCGACGTGGATTTCGCCGCCAGCCGCGCGGCCGACCCGCGCACCCTCGCCGTGGTACTCCGCCGGCCGAACGCCTTCTTCGACCTGGTGCTCACCCAGTCGCTGTTCGTCGTCCCGGCCGGCACGACCGACTTCGACCGGGCCGCCGGCAGCGGCCCGTTCACGATCACCAGCTACCAGCCCGGCAAGCCGGCGGTGCTGGCCGCCAACCGGAACTACTGGGGCGCGGACTCCGGCGGGCCGTACCTCGACGAGCTGGAACTGGTCCCCGTTCTCGACGCCACCGCCCGGGTCAACGCCCTCAAGGCCGGTCAGGTGGACTACGCCGCGAGCGTGCCGCTGCCCGCCGCCCGCGCCGAGGCGGGCAACCCGGCCCTGCAGGTCCTGACGCCCCCGAAGTCGGCGTGGGTGGATCTCGGCATCGCCTTCCACCGCGCCCAGGCCCCGTTCACCGACGCCCGGGTCGTCGAAGCGATGCGGTACGCCGTCGACCGCACCGCGATGGTGCGGACGGTCACGCTCGGCATGGGCGAGCCGGCCCAGGACCGCCTCGGTGCCCACTTCCCGTACTACGCCACGGACCTGCCGAGCCGGGACCACGACCCCGAGCGCGCCAAAAGCCTGCTGACCGCGGCCGGCGCGAGTGGCCTGAGCTTCCCGCTGCGGACCAGCGACTACGAGTACGGGATGGTCGAGGCCGCGCTCGCCCTCGCCGAGCAGGCCCGCGCGGCCGGGGTGACGGTCCGCCTGGACAAGGTGCCCGCGGCCGACTACTACCGCGACCCGGCCGGCTCCCGCGCCCCGGCGCAGTCGCTGAACAACCACCCGAAGCCGCTGCCGCTGGAGGTGCTGTACTACTACGGCACCGGCGCGGTCGCGGGGTTCACCGGCCTGGCCGGGCCGGCGATCGATCCGCTCGTCCAAGCGGTGCGCGGCGCGACGACGGAGGAGAAGCGGACCACCGCCCTGGGCGACATCCAGCACTTCCTGCACGACAAGGGCGGGGACCTGATCTACGCCCGTGCACCCGTCGTCGCCCTGGCGGACACCCGGGTACACCACGTGCAGGCGCGCGGCTACGCCGCCTGGCCGAGCTTCCGCGACGCGTTCCTCGCCTGATGGGCGACCGGGCGCCCGCCCGGCCGCCGCGAGCGTCGGTGCCCGGGCGGTTGGTGGCCGGGCGGTCGGGTGCCGGGCGGTTGGTGGCCGGGCGGCTGCTCGGGGCGCTCGCCGTGCTTCTCGCAGTGACCCTCGGCGTGTTCGTCGCCACGGCGCTCGCCGCCGGTGACGCGGCGTCGGCCCGGCTCGGGCCGGCGGCCGACCCCGCCACGGTGCAGGCGCTGCGCACCGAGCTGGGCCTGGACCAGCCGCCGGCCCAGCGCTACCTGGGCTGGCTCGGCGCCGCCGCGCGCGGCGACCTCGGCACCTCGCTGATCTCCGGCCGACCGGTGACCGACCTGATCGCCGACCGCCTGGGCAACTCGGCGATCCTCGCCGCCGCGGCCGCCGCCGTCCTCACCCCGGCCGCGCTGCTGCTCGGCACGTGGGCCGGACTGCGGCCGCGCCGCCGCCCCGACCGGGTGGTGGGCGCCGCCAGCGTGGTGCTGCTGGCGCTGCCCGAGTTCGTGGTCGGCGTGGCCCTGGTGAGCGTCTTCGCCGTCGGCCTGGGCTGGCTGCCCGCGGTGTCCTACCTGCCCGAGGGCCAGGGACCGCTCGGGCAGCCCTCGGTGCTGGTGCTGCCGGTGGCCGCCCTGACGCTGGCCAGCCTGGCGCCGACGGTGCGGCTGGTCCGGGCGGGCGTCGCCGTGGCCGGCGCCGCCGACGCGGCCGCCGCCGCCCGGCTGAACGGGGTACCGGAGGGGCGGGTCGTCCGCTGCTACGTCCTGCCGGCGGCGCTGCCGGCCGCGCTGCCGATGCTCGCGCGCACGCTGACGTACCTGCTCGGCGGGGCGCTGGTCGTGGAGACGCTGTTCGGCTACCCGGGCCTGGCCTCGGCGATGGTGGAGGCGGTGAACCAGCGGGACGTGCCGGTGGTCCAGGCGCTGGCGCTGCTGGCGGCGGCGGCGGCCGTGGCCGTCAACCTGTGCGCCGACCTGGCCGCCCGCGCGCTCGACCCGGCGGGGTCGGCCCGGTGAGCCGCGGTACCGTCCGCCGCGCGCTGGTGTGGGCGCCCGTGGCCCTGCTGGTGGCGGCGGCCCTCGCCGGCCCCGCCCTCGCGCCCGGCTCGGTCGCCGCGCCGGTCGACATCCCCTACGGGCCGCCCGCCCCCGGCCGGCCGCTGGGCACCGACTACGCGGGCGTGGACGTGCTCAGCCGGACGCTCGCCGGTGGGCAGCGGCTGCTGCTCACCGCCGCCCTGGCCACGGTCCTGGCGTACGCGCTCGGTACCGCGCTGGGGCTGCTGGCCGCGCACCGCCGGGGCGGCGTCGACACCGCCGTGGGCGGCGTCGCCGACCTCCTGCTGGCCCTGCCGGCGTTCGTCCTGCTGGCGGTGGTGGTGGTCGCCACGGGGCCCGGCGTGCTCGGGGTCGCGGCGGCCACCGTCGGCATCCTGCTGCCGGACGTGGTGCGGACGGTGCGGGCGGTCGCCCGGTCCGCGCTGGCGCGCGACCACGTCGAGGTCGCCGTGCTGCGCGGCGAGAGCGGCCCGGCCGTGCTCGGCCGGGAGGTGCTGCCGTACCTGGCCCGCCCGCTGGCCGCCGACGTGCCGATCCGCTTCACCGCCGCGGTCTACACCGGCGCCACGGCCGCCTTCCTCGGCTTCGGGGCAGCGCCGCCCACCCCCGACTGGGGCCTGATGGTCTTTGAGAACCGGGCCGGGCTGGGTATCCAGCCGGCCGCGGTCCTGGCCCCGGCGGCGTGCCTGTTCGCGCTGCTGCTGGCGCTGAGCTGGGCCGCCGGGCGGGTCGGTGACCGCGGCGGGGCCGCGCCCGCCGCAGCGCGGCGCGGCCGCCGGCCGTCCGCGCCGCCGGCCGCCGGCACGGGCGCGCCCGACGCCGCTGGCGCGGTGGCCGCCCTGCGCGGACTGGAGTTGCGCGACAGTGCGGGGCGGGCGGTGGTCGGCGGGGCGCATCTGACCCTGTGGCCGGGGCGGGTGGTCGCGCTGGTCGGCCCGTCGGGCTGCGGCAAGACGAGCTGCGCGCTGGCCCTGCTGGGCGCCGTCCGGCCGGGCCTGGTGTGGACCGGCGGCGTCGCCCACCTCGCCGGCGAGCCGACCGGCCCGGCGGTACCCCGGCGCCGGCTCCGCCGCCTCCGGGCCCGCTCGGTGGGCTACGTGGCCCAGGACCCGCGGACCGGGCTGCCGCCGCACCGGCCGCTGCGTCGGCTGATCGGCGACGTCCTGGCCGCCCGCGCGGTCCCGCGCGCGCGGCGGGCGGCGCAGACCGTCGCGGCGCTGCGCCGGGCCGGCCTGGACGGGTCGTTCGCCGACCGCCGGCCGCACACGCTCTCCGGCGGACAGGCGCAGCGCGCGGCGCTGGCGGTGGCGCTGGCTGCGGACCCCCCGATCCTGGTACTGGACGAGCCGACCAGCGGACTCGACCCGGCCACCACGGCCGCCGTCCTCGACGAGGTCGTGCGGCGCGCCCGCGGCGGCGGTACCGCGGTCCTGCTCATCTCGCACGACGAGGCCGCGGTGACCCGCTACGCCGACGAGGTCGTGCGGCTGGACCGGGCCGCGGCGGCGCCGGTCCCGCCGGTACCGAGCGCCACGTCGACGCTGCGCGCGCTGCCGGCGCCGGAGCCGCCCGCGGGCGGCGCTCCGGCGGCCCTGCGGGTCCGGGACCTGACCGTCGGCCGGCCGGGCGCCGGCACGCTGATCGACGGGCTGAGCCTGACGGTGCCGGCCGGCGGCGTCGTGACGGTCGTCGGCCCGTCCGGCTGCGGCAAGTCCACCCTGCTGCGTACGGTCGCCGGGCTGGTCGAGCCCGTCGACGGCGAGGTGCTCCTCGACGGGGAGCCGCTGCCCTTCCCCCTGGCCCGCCGGACCGGCGCGCTGCGGCGGCGCATCCAGCTCATCGCCCAGAACCCGTACGCCTCGCTCAATCCGCACCACCGCGTCGGGGCGATCGTCGCCCGGCCCCTGCGCCAGTTCCGCACCGTGCCGCCGGCCGCGCTCGCCGACGAGGTGGACGCCCTGCTCGCCCTGGTGTCCCTGGATCCCGACCTCGCCCACCGGCTGCCCGCCGCGCTCTCGGGCGGGCAGCGCCAGCGGGTCGCCATCGCCCGGGCGCTCGCCTGCCGGCCGCGTCTGCTGCTGTGCGACGAGGTGACCAGCGCTCTCGACGCCACGACCGCCGCGGCGGTCGTGGACACCCTGGACGAGGTCCGCCGTACCGCCGGCACGGCCCTGATGGTGGTCACCCACGACCCGGCCGTCGTCGCCCGCCTGCCCGGTGCACCCCTCACCCTGCCCGCGACCGGCGAGCGCCGCCCGCCGCGCGACTGACTCCGCCGCCCGGTGTGCCGCGCGGCTGACTCCGGCGCCCGGTGGCGGCCGGGGCGGACCGGTTAGCCTGCTGGCATGTCAGGAGCCGACCTGGACGAGCTGATCGTCGCGGACGCCGGGGCGCTGCGCGCGTGGCTGGCGGCCCACCACGCGACGTCGACGGGCGTCTGGCTGGCCCTGACCCGCAAGGGCGGTACCGTCACCACGCTGACCTGGCAGCAGGCGGTCGACGAGGCCCTCTGCGCCGGCTGGATCGACGGGCAGGGCCGCAAGCGGGACCAGGAGACGTCCTGGATCCGGTTCACCCCGCGCCGGGCCCGCAGTGCCTGGTCCCAGCGCAACGTCGCCAACGTGGCGCGGCTGGAGGCCCAGGGGCGGATGCTGCCCGCGGGCCGCGCCGCGGTGGAGGCCGCGAAGGCGGACGGGCGCTGGGCGGCCGCCTACGCCCCGCCCTCGGAGGCCCAGGTGCCGGCCGACCTCGCGGCCGCGATCGCCGCCGTACCCGCCGCCCGGGCGATGTTCGACGTACTCACCAGCGCCAACCGCTTCGCCCTCATCCACCGCGTCAACGCCGTCAAGCGCGCGGAGACGCGCGAGCGGAAGATCGGCGAGTGCGTCGCGATGCTCGCCCGCCACGAGACGCCCTACCCCCAGAAGGCCAGGCCGCAGGCCCCGCCGCCCTCCTGATCACGGGCCGGGGACCGCCGGGACGCACCGCCCGGCCCGCCCCCGGCGGTCTACGGCCGCGCGGGCTGGCGCCGTCGGCCGGCGGAGCGGTGCTCCAGGTCGCGCAGCAGCGCCCGGTCGTGGGCCAGCCGCCAGGCGGCGGCGACGGCGAGGTTGGTGGCGACGCCGAGGACGCGCGGGTCGACGTTGGCGAGGGTGTCGCCGGGGCGGTGGTAGCAGGGGTCGTGGCCGGACTCGATGCCGCCGACCGGGATGCCGTAGCGGCTGAACGACCAGCTATCGGTGTCGTCCGGGTTGCGGACCTGCCGGGTGGCCAGGCGGCACGTGGCGAAGTGCCCGTCGAGCAGCCGCCCGAGCGCCGGGTGGCTGTGGTAGACGTCCCAGCAGGTGGTGCCGTGGGCGCCCACCATGTCGAAGTTCAGGTACGCGCGGATCGCGGCGCGCTGCCGGCCGGCCAGGCTCCGGGTGTAGTGCATGGACCCGGCCAGGGCGTCGTGCGCCTCCTCGTGGCCCCACCAGGCCAGGCGCAGCCGGGCGGCGGGCCGCAGCCGGGCGCGGTCGACGGCCAGCGCGGTCTCCAGTACGGCGGCGGTACCGGAGCCGTTGTCGTTGATGCCCGGCCCCTCGGGCACGGAGTCCAGGTGGGCGCCGAGCACGACGACGTGGTCCGGGTCGCCGTGCGGCCACTCGGCCAGGACGTTCCAGCCCACCGCGCCGTGGTGGGTGAAGCGCTGCCGGGTCACTGTCCACCCCGTGCCGCGCAGGACACCGGCGACGTACTCCACCGAGGCCCGGTACCCGGGGCGGCCGTGGGCGCGGTTGCCGCCGTGGTCGTCCGCGATCTGCTGGAGGCGCGCCAGGTGGACCATCGGGCGGGAGTCCTCGATCTGCGGCGCCGGGGGACCGGCCGCGTCGGGCGGCGCGCCGGTGCGCGCGGGGGCGGCCGGGGTGTCCCGGGTGGCGGGGCGTCGGGAGGGCGCTGGCATGACTGCACCGTAGGCGCGCCGGGCAACCCGCGGTACCCGCTCAGGCCGCGACCGGCTCGTCGGCGGGGAAGGTGACCACGGCGTCCACGCCGCCGCTGCCGGCGGCCGCGTGCAGCGCGGCCGCGCCCCCGCCGACCTCCGCGAGCCTGCGGACCAGGGCGAGGCCGAGCCCCGTGCCGCCCTTGCCGGCGTCGGGGGCGCGCCAGAACGGTTCCAGCGCCTGCCGGCGCTGCTCCTCCGGCAGGCCCGGTCCGGCGTCGACGACGTGCAGCGCGACCATCCCGCCGCCGTCCGGTTGCCAGGCGATCCGCACACTGCTGCCGGGCGGGGCCGCCCGCAGGGCGTTGGACAGCAGGTTGTCCAGGATCTGGTCCACCGCGCCGGTCACGGCCACCACCTGGGTGTCCGGCGCGCCGGACGCGCTCAGCCGCACGTCGCGCTCCGCGGCCAGCGGCGACCACACGAAGAGCCGGTCGGCGACCGCGTCGGCCAGCACGACCGGCCCCCGGGGCAGCGACCCGTGCTCCGACCGGGCCACCCGCAGCAGCATCTCCACGAGGTGGGCCAGCCGGTCGGTCTCGGCGATCGCCGCCTGCAGGTTGCGGCCGCCGTCCGTGCCCACGTCCGGCTCCAGGTTCTCCAGCCGCAGCCGCAGCGCGGCCAGCGGCGTCTTGAGTTGGTGGGACGCGTGGCCCACGAAGGACCGCTGCGACTCCAGCAGGGCCTGCACCCGGTTGGCCGCGGCGTGGAAGGTGGTGGCGAGCCTGCGCAGCTCCGGTGGTCCGGTGGTCGTCGGCGGCGGGAGGGTCCCGTCGCCCCAGTGTCGCGTCGCCCGCTCCAGCGCCCGCACCGGCCTGCTGATCCAGCGGGCGAGGGCGAACGCGATGCCGGCGACGGCGGCGAGCACAGCGACGCCGACACCGGCGAGCAGGAGCCAGAACTGCTCGATGCGCGACGTCAGCGGCGCGGTGGGCACGCTCACCCGGACCGCGCCGCGCGCCGCCACGCCGGGGTGGATCGGCACGGCCACGGACATGAGGGCGACGCCGTCGGACTCGGCGGTGCGGGTGCTGATCCGGCCGTGGCCGCTGAGCACCGTCCGGATGTCGGCGGCGGCGGCGAGGCTGCCCGGCGGGTGCTTCCGCGGATGCGTACAGGTGGTCACCTCGCCGCGGGCGTCGACCACGTCGACGTGCCCGCCCAGGCGCCCCGCCGACTCCTGCGCCAGCAGGTCCACCTGGGCGGCGCGGCGGTCGTTGAGGGCGGCGTCGACGAAGGCGGCGAACACCTCGGCGTCGTGTTCGAGCTGCCCGAACGCGTGCTGGCGTTCGCTGCGCTGGTAGACGAGCCCGAGCGGGACGGCGAGCCCGGTCAGGACGAGTACGGCGAACGTGAGGAAGGACAGCAGGAGCCGGCGGGTCATGGCTGCGCGACGAGCCGGAACCCGACCCCGCGCCGGGTCTCGATCCACGCCGGGTCGCCCAGCTTGCGGCGCAGCGCGGCGACGTGGAAGTCCAGGGTCTTGCCGCGCCCGAAGAAGTTCGGCTCCCACACCGTTTCGAGGATGTGCCGGCGGTCGACCACCGCGCCGGGGTCGGCGGCCAGGACCAGCAGCAGCTCGTACTCCTTGGGCGCCAGGGCGACCAGTTCGCCGTGCACCCGCGCCTCGCGGGTGCGGTGGTCGATGCTCAGCGCGCCGACGGTCCGCGGGTGCGCGGGCGCGGGTCCGGCGGCCGACGGGCGGGCGCGGCGGCGCACCGCGTGCATCCGGGCGACGAGTTCCCGGACGCTGAACGGCTTGGCCAGGTAGTCGTCGGCGCCCAGCTCCAGGCCGAGCACCCGGTCGGCCTCGTCGCCGCGGGCGGTCAGCATGATCACCGGCACGGTGTCGGTCTGCCGGATCGTCCGGCACACCTCGATCCCGTCGAGGTCCGGCAGGCCCAGGTCGAGCAGGACCATCTCCGGCCGCGGCGCGGCCAGCGCGGCGCGGCCGGTGCCGACCCGGTGGACCGCCATCCCGTAGCGGGCGAGTCCGTCGACCAGCGGCTCGGCGATCGAGTCGTCGTCCTCGACCAGTAGCACCTGCATGTGTGGCCCCTCCTGCTCCGGGCTGTCCCGCGCCGCGGCGAACTGCGGACAGTGCGGGGTACGGATGCGCAGGGTGAACGGATGAAGTGGCGGGCGCCCGGCGGCCGGGAGCGGGCCGGAGACCAGGATTCGGCCAGGACGTCGCCAAATCTCCGCCGGCCGCCGTCCGCGGCGCCGGGTGCGGGCGTACTGGTCACCACAACGAGGATCGGAGATTGTCTTGCGCACCACGCTCATCACCGCCATCGCCGGCATCACGCTCGCGCTCGTCGTCGGCACGGCCACGGCCAACGCCAAGGACCGCGGCGAGCGCCGTACCCCGCCCGCGTCGCCGGGCGGGCAGCCCGGCTTCGACCTGGAGATCGACCCGGAACTCGACGCCCGGTTCGGACCGCGGCCCGTCAACGCCAGCCGGGCCGCCGCGATCGTCGCCGACGCGTTCCCGGGCGCCCGCGTGACCGAGGCCGAACTGGACGAGGCGGACGGAGTGCCCATCTGGGAGGTGAAGTTCCGGCAGGGCCGGGGGCAGGCCGAGGTCGAGGTCGACGCGATCACCGGCGGAATCCTGTCCGACGACTGACCGGGATTGACGTTTCCACGGAAACAAATCCGGTAACACGACCGCCGTAAACGTTCAATGCTGTCCTGTGGTGACCGCGTGGACATATGTTCCACGC
The DNA here is from genome assembly GCF_014647915.1 of Pilimelia terevasa. Lineage (GTDB taxonomy): Bacteria > Actinomycetota > Actinomycetes > Mycobacteriales > Micromonosporaceae > Pilimelia > Pilimelia terevasa. The sequence continues at coordinate 268,337 of NZ_BMQC01000006.1, read as the reverse complement.
ATTGATGGATGCCACTGCCGATTCCGTGCGGCGGTGCACCGGGCGCCCGCGCGGGCGATTCCGGACTCACCCGTCACCCGTCAGGAGGCATGACGCATGGGGTACCCCACCGGTTCCAGCCGTCGGATCGCCCGGTCCCTCGTGGCCGCCACCGCCGTCGCCGCGGCCACCGCGGTCGGCGGCGGCGAGGCGTCCGCGCGGGAGGTCGGCCCGGTGCTGGCCGCCGACAGTCCCGCCGCCATCGCCGGCAGCTACATCGTGAAGTTCACCGACGGCGCCCTCCTGCGCGGCGGGGTCGACGCGACCGCCCGCCGGGTCTCCGGGGAGTACGGGGGCCGGGTCGTCCGCACCTACGACGCGCTCTCCGGCTTCCAGTTCACCGGTGGCCCGGCGGAGGCGGCGCGCCTCGCCGCCGACCCCGCCGTCGCCTACGTCGAGCAGGACCAGCGGGTCAGCCTCGACCTCCGGCCGGGTCGGCCCGCCACCGCGTGGGGCCTGGACCGCAGCGACCAGCGCAAGCTCCCGCTCGACGACCGGTACACGCCGACCGGAAAGGGCGGTGAGGGCGTCAACGCGTACGTCATCGACACCGGCATCAAGCAGACCCACACCGACTTCGGCGGCCGCGCCGTACCCGGCTTCGACGGCGTGACCAGCGGCGGCTCGGCTGTCGACTGCCACGGCCACGGCACCCACGTCGCCGGCTCGACGGCCGGCGGCACCTACGGCATGGCGCCCCGGGCGAAGATCCACGCCGTCCGGGTACTGGGCTGCCAGGGCACCGGCGACATGAGCGTCGTCGTGGCGGGCGTCGACTGGGTGACCAGGAACGCGGTCAAGCCCGCCGTGGCCAACATGAGCCTCGGCGGCCCGATCAGCCAGGCCTCGGACGACGCGGTCCGGCGCGGCATCGCCTCGGGGGTCGTGTTCGTCCTCGCCGCCGGCAACGACCGCAAGGACGCGTGCCGCGCGTCGCCGGCCCGCACCCGCGAGGCGATCACGGTCGCGGCGAGCCAGCGGACCGACGCGGCGGCGTCGTTCACCAACTGGGGCGCCTGCGTCGACATCTGGGGGCCGGGCGTCGACATCACCAGCGCCTGGGGCAAGGGCGACGACAACGCCACCAAGAGCATCAGCGGCACGTCGATGGCCGCGCCGCACGTCGCGGGTGCCGCGGCCCTGTACCTGGAGGCCCACCCCGCCGCCACGGCGGCGCAGGTCGCCGAGGCGCTGGTGGCCGCCGCGACCCCGGACGTGGTCACCGGCGCGAAGGACACGGTCAACAAGCTGCTGTACGTCGGCTCCTGACCGGGCGGCGCTACGGGACCGACACCGTGGTGGTGACGGTCGCCTCGTCGAGTTCGGAGATCCGGATCGTCAGCCGGAGCTGCCAGTCGCCGGGAATCGGGAAGTTGATACCGCCGAGGCCCTGGTTCCCGAGCAGGGGCGCGACCGGGTTGTTCATCGGCTCGATGCCCTTGCTGGGCAGCGCGGCGGTCACCTTCCACTCGGCGACGGCGAGCGGCTTGCCGTCGGGTGTGTAGACGAAACCGTGGAAGGTGTTGTTCTCGCCGAGCTGGACGGGGAAAATCTCGAACTGCACGGCGTACAGCGGGCTGTTGAGCGTGGTCACGAAACCCTTGGCCTTGACCTGCGCGGCGACCTCGACGGCCGCTGAACGCGCGGGCGTGGTCTGTGCCAGCGCCGCGCTGGCCGCCAGGATCACCGCGGCGAAACCCAGCTCGCCCCACACCGCACGGCGCAGCGGCGGCACACCGGCGGCGGCCGCGCGCCGACGCACCAGCCGCCGGGAGACGGCGGCGACCGCCAGGACGCCGGCCACCAACACCAGCTTGGCGATGATGAGCCGTCCGTAGTCGGTCTTCAGCAGGAGCTGCGGCGCGCCGACCTGGACGACGCTCTGGACCGCCCCGGCCGTGACCAGGCAGCACACCGCGACGGCGGCCCACCCCGACCAGACGGGCAGGATGACGCGCAGCGCCCGCGGGTCCGCCCGCCGCAGCAGGAAGCCGGCCAGTGCCGCCAGGCCGCCCAGCCACACCGACATGCTGACCAGGTGGACCATGTCCGCGGCCACCATGCCCGCCCACAGCGGGGAGGCGACCTGGTGGCCGGCCAGCGGCCACGTCGCCGACCCGGCGACCACGATCGCGGCCAGGGCGATCCGCGCCGGTCCGGTCCCCTTCGCCCGCAGGACCGGGCGGACCAGCGCGGCGGCCGCGGCGATCAGGACCAGGCGGGCGAGCAGCACCACCCCGAACCGGCTCAGCGCCACCTGGCGCAGTTCCGTGGCGGAGACGTCGAACATGCCCGCGCCGGAGCTGTAGGGCGCCTGTAGCCACAGCGATGCCAGGGTCGCGGCCGCCAGCAGCCCGAATCCGGTGCCGACCATGCGCAGCGGTCCCCGCCTGGACAGGCGCCGCGGCCAGAGGACGAGCAGCAGCAGCAGAGGGCCGACCGCGAGGGTCAGGCCGACGTAGCCGACGTACCTGGCGGCCGCGGACGCCGCCTCCACGGCCGGGTCCACGCCCGTGTCCTCGGCGCGCGGCGGCGCCGCCGACGGGGCGCCGACGGAGAACGCGAACGCGCCGGAGATGGTGTGGCTGTCGGCCGACACGATGCGGTAGCTCACCACGTAGGTGCCGAGCGGCCGGTCCGCCGGACGGATCGCCAGGGACATGCGCTGGCCGTTGCTGACCGGGTCGCCGAGGCTGATCCGCTTCCCGTCCGGGGCCACCACCTGCGTGCGCCCCGGCACCGGGGACACCGGCTCGTTGAACACCAGTTCGACGGTCGCCGGGGCGCGCGGGACGACCGACCCCTGCGCCGGGGTCGCCGCCGTCAGTACCGCGTGCGCGCTCGCCGGCCGCGCCGGCCCGGCCAGGACCGACAGCGCGCCCGCGAGCACCGCCACGGCGGCCGCGGCCGCCCACGGCAGACGTCGCAGTCGATTCACGTCCTCCAGTACACCTCACCGGCCCGGCGAATTCAGCGCGGTGGGACACACTCGGCGCCGAGCGCGGACACCGGTCCGCCCCCTTTCGTTTCCCGACATCGGCCGCGCCGGCCGGCTAGTAATATGCGCGGGCCAGCCGGGGTGGGCCGGGATCGGTAGGGTCGGCCCATGCGAGGTGCCGAGAGTGTTCCGGGCGCCGTGCGGGGGGCGCGCGCCATGTGGCTCGTCGCGATCGGCGCGGGAGTGTGCGAGACCGTGCTGATCGTGGCCAGCGGGCAGGCGGGTGGCGATGCCGCGGCGGGTGTCGCCGTCCGGGCCGCCGTCTTCGCCGCCGCCGTCCTCGTCGTGCTGCGGATGGCCGCCGGGCGGCGGTGGGCCCGGTGGCTGCTCACCGTGGCGCTGGGGGTCTTGGGCACCTTGTCGCTGACCGTGGAGCCGGTCCGCTGGCTGGCGCGCGGCAACTCGATCACCGAGCTGGTCCGGCAGGCCGGCGCCGTCGACCTGTTGTTCGGCGGCAGCCGGGTGGTGCATGTCGTCGCCGTGCTCGGCGGCTGTGTCCTGATGTTCGTGCCGTCGGCCAACCGGTACTTCCGGACCCGTCGAACCGCTCCGTGAGCGGGCCCCGACCGGAGACTCCCGGTCAGGGCCCGTTGCTCCGCCCGACTGGGCGGCGGTGTGTCGGTGTGCGGTTCCCGAGGCGTCTAGCTCGGGGTCGCGCGCCGGTGGCGCCCGGAACCGAGGTTGCGCACCAACCGCGTGGTGACGAAGACCGCGACGCCGAGGCCCGCCACCGCGATGACGACCAGCAGGGAGAGGTTCATGCTCGGCCCGGGGGTGCTGAGGTTGGCCGCCGGCACCACCTGGGTCGTCGCGCCCGCGCCGCTCGCCGCGGCCGGCGCCGGGGGCGGCGCGGTCGGCAGGGCGGCGAAGTCCACGATGCTGCTGCTCTCCAGCAGCGTCATGTGGGTCATGACGAACTGGTTGGCGCGTTGGGCGAGCTTGCGCACCGTGTCGTTGCGGGTGCTCGCCCGGATCGTCGCGATGGCGGGGAAGATCTTGCCGTGGGCCGCCCGTAGCCGATCGATGTAGATCTGGTCGAACTCGGTCCCCTCCGCCTCGCGCATCTCGTCGAGCCAGCCCTGCTGGTCCTTGTTGGGGTCGTCGGGCAGGGCCACATCGAGCTTCTTCGCGGCGGCCCGCACCAGCTCGTCGAGCTCCTGGTGCTGGTCGGCGATGTCGCGGCCGATGGATTTGATCCGGCGGCTGTTGGACCTGTCCTGGGCCAGCTCACCGGCCGGCATCTCCCACAGGCCGGCGAGGCGGACCTTCACCACGAAGTCGCGGTCGGCCTCCGAGACGTCGCCCTTGCCGGTGTCGGTCAGCAGGTCGTTCGGGGGTACCGGAACGCCCGGTTCGGCGCCGGCCACGCCCGGGCTCAACAGGACCATTGCGATAGCGGCGAGCGCCGAGCCTGTGAGACGGCGGCGCCACCGCGACATACCACCAACAGCGAACACGCCGACCTCCTTCAAATAGCGACTATGGCAAGGCTGTGACAGGTGGAAGTACGCGCCGCCGCGAGTTTCGGATCAACGAGTTCGGCCGCGGCTTCGCGATCGGTGGCCCGTTCGGCCAGCGCGCGGGCGTCGCACGCCGCGGATTCGGACGCGGGTGTCAGCGGAGGGTGAAACCCGCGTTTCCGGCATCGGCGCCGACGTCACCCCATAGGGGAGCGGCGGTTCTCTGGCAGGCCCGGTGTCCGGCGATAGCCTCTTGCACGATATTCGGCTTGATGGACGGGGTAGTCATGGCGGGGCGGAAAGCCAAAATCGTTCTTCTCTACGTCGCGGCGGCGGGGGCGCTCGTGGTGCCGTCTGCGATGCCGGCGCAGGCGGGGCCGGGTGTGCACCCCGCCGCGGGCGGTGCCGGCGCGGCCGGCCCGGTGCGGCACCAGCAGAGTGCGGGGCTGTCCGCGGGCGTGGCCGCGACCGGGACAGGCACGGGTTTCGGGTTGACGGAGACGTGGACGAACGGCGGGTATTACGGGGATCGGGGCACGTTCTTCGCGGATGTGACTGGTGATGGTCGGGCGGATGCGGTGGTGGTGAACAATGACCGGATCGCGGTGCGGCGTTCCACTGGTGCGGGTTTCGGGTTGACGGAGACGTGGACGAACGGCGGGTATTACGGGGACCGGGGCACGTTCTTCGCGGATGTGACCGGTGACGGCCGGGCGGATGCGGTGGTGGTGAACAACGACCGGATCGCCGTCCGGCGCGCGCAGTAGCGCGGGCGCCCGGGGCGCGGCGGCCGCAGCCGGTGGTCAGCCTGCGGCGACCGGTACGCCCCGAGAGCGGGGCTGGGCGTGCCGGTGGCGCTGTGCCCAGCGGACGGCCGGGGGCGTCGCCAGGCCGGTGAGGGCGAACAGGGCGCCGACGACGTACCAGCCGGGGCGCCCCCAGGTGATGCACAGGGAGATGAGCAGGGCCGGGCCGACGGCCTCGGCGAGCCCGGACCCCAGGCCGAAGACGCCGAGGTACTGGCCGGTGGCGTGGGCGGGGGCGAGGGCGAAGGAGATCTCGAAGCCGGCCGCGGAGTGCCACAGCTCGCCGACGGTGTGGACCACGACCGCGGCGAGGAGCAGGACCGCGGCGCCCCAGGCCGGGATCCCCGCGGTCAGCGAGATCAGCACGCACGCCAGGAGGAAGGCGACACCGGACCGGCGGTAGGCGAGCGCGCCGGCCGCCGGGGAGTCGACGTGGCGGCTGGCGCGCACCTGGCAGGCGATGACGATGGCGGTGTTCAGCAGCATGGTGCCCGAGATGAGCCAGTGGGGAGCCGCCGTGGCGGCGACCAGCCACAGCGGGATGGCGATGGTCAGCACCCGGAACTGGATGGCCATGACGCCGTCGAGGGCGGTGAGCGCGAGGTAGGGCCGGTCCCGCAGGGCCGTCCACCGCGGTCCGCCGCCGACGAGCTCCGGCCGGACCGGCGGCAGGACGACGAGGACCGCCGCGGCGGCGGCGAAGGCGGCGGCGTTGCCGACGACGAGCAGGTCGTAGGCGCTGTGGGTGCCGACCTGGACGGCCCAGCCCGCCAGGACGGCGCCCAGGGACACGCCGATGTTGGTCACCGCCCGGAGGTAGGCGCGGAACTCCTGCGGCCGGTCCCCTCCGTAGTGCCTGATGAGCGGGCTGCGGGCGGCCGCTCCGGCGGCCTTCGCCCCGGTGGCGGCGCACACCGCCAGGACGAAGGGCCAGAACCGGTCCGCCAGGACGAAGGCCGCCGTGGCCAGCGCCTGGACGGCGAGGGTGGCCGCGTAGACCCCGCGTGCGCCGATCCGGTCCGCGAGGTGCCCGACGGCGATACCCGCGGCGAGGGAGAAGGCCCCGGCGATGCCGAGCCCGAGGCCCACCTCGGCCGCCGGGAGTCGGGCCGCCTGGGTGAAGTACAGGACCCCGGCGGTCAGGTAGAGGCCGCTGCCGAGGGCGTGGACGAGGTTGGAGGCCGCGATGACGCGCTGCGGTCCGGTGTCTGGTAGCACGTGGCTCCGCATCCCGAGCAACGGTAAGGATTCACAAAGTCTGCGTACCTTACCGATCGGGTTCGGGAGTTGTCAGCCCCGAGCCGGCGCCGCCCGCCCGCGGGTGCGTTCCGGGTCGGGTGGGAAGCTCCAGGAGTCCTCTTGACAGGCAAGTGTTCGCTTGCGTATAACGGGGTGGTGGACGCGGAACGCGACCTGTTCAAGGCCCTGGGCGACGCGACGCGGCGCATCATCCTGGACGAACTGACCGACAGGGACGGCCAGACCCTGTTCGAGATCTGCGGCCGCCTGGCCGTGAAGCACGGCCTGGCGTCCACGCGCCAGGCCGTCTCGCAGCACCTCGCCGTGCTCGAACAGGCCGGCCTGGTGCACACCCGGCGACAGGGCCGGTACAAGTTCCACCACGTCGACACGGGCCCGCTGCGCGCGATCGTCGACCGGTGGCCCATCGCGCGAGAGGAACCCGACCCGTGATCCGTGTCGCCATCACCAGCGTGCTCGTCGACGACCAGGCCAGGGCGCTGGCCTTCTACACCGAGAAGCTCGGGTTCACCAAGAAGACCGACGAGCCCGCGGGCGGCGCCCGCTGGCTGACGGTGGTCTCCCCGGCCGACCCCGACGGGGTCGAGCTGCTCCTGGAGCCCGACGGACACCCGGCGGCCGGGCCGTTCAAGAGTGCCCTGGTCGCCGACGGCATCCCGTTCACCCAGTTCGCCGTTGACGACGTGTACGCCGAGGTCGAGCGCCTCAAGGCGCTGGGCGTCCGGTTCACGCAGGAGGCGGTCGACCTGGGGCCGGTGGTCACCGCCGTCCTCGACGACACCTGCGGAAACCTGATCCAGATCGCGGCCATGAAGTAGCCGCCGGGCCGCGGCGCGGAGTCGGTACCGGTACGCCGAATGCGCTGGCCCTGCGCGCCCGCGGGGCGGATGCTCTCTGGGAGGCAGAACAGAGCACCCGAAGGGAAATGAGCCGATGACCACCACGAGCACCGCCAGCCCGGCCGGGCTGGCCCTCACCCCGCTCAAGAGCACGCAGCAGCAGACCTGGGCCAGCGGGGACTTCCGGCGGATCGCCGCCCGCATCGTCCTGGTCAGCGAGTTGCTGGCCGACACCGCCGACCTGCGCGCCGGCTCGCGGGTGCTGGACGTGGCCTGCGGCAACGGCAACGCCACGCTGGCCGCCGCCCGCGCCGACGCCAGCGTCCTGGGCGTCGACTACGTCGAGGCGCTGCTGGAGGACGGCCGCCGCCGCGCCGCCGCCGAGGGCCTGTCCGTCGAGTTCCGCCTCGGCGACGCTGAGGCGCTGCCCGTCGCCGACGACGCCGTCGACGCCGCGCTGAGCGTGTTCGGGGTGATGTTCGCCCCGGACCACCAGCGGGCAGCGGCGGAGCTGGTCCGGGTCGTGCGGCCCGGCGGCACGCTCGGCCTGGCCTCCTGGTGCCCGGACGGGTTCATCGGGGCGGTGTTCCGCACGGTCGCCGGGCACGTGCCGCCGCCGGCCGGCGTGGCCTCGCCGCTGCTGTGGGGCACGGCCGCGCACCTGGCCGAGCTGTTCGGCGACGCGGTCGCGGAGACGGCCTCGGTGACCCGTACCTGCACGATGCGCTTCGCGTCCGCGGAGGCGTTCGTGGACACGTTCCGCCGCTGGTACGGGCCGACGGTCCGCGCGTTCGGCGCGCTCGACGAGGCCGGCGCCGCGGCTCTGGCCGCCGAGTTGACCGCGCTGGCCCGGCAGTGGGACCGGCACGGCGGCGAGGGTCCGGTGGCGCTCCCGTCGACGTACCTGGAGTCGGTGTTGACCCTGCGCTGACGTGCGGCGAGTCTGTGCGATGGCCCCTGGGGGGCGATCGGTCGACGCCGTTCGGCCAGCTACCGCGCTGCTGGCCCGTCGGGGTGGCCTGCGTTACCGTCTACTCAGCGCAGCGGCTCGCGCCTGAGACCTGCGGCGTTGAGTCCGATTCTGCACTGCGCGAGGAGACACCGATGACCGACGCTGCCGACGCCGCCGATCCCACCGCCGAGGCCGAAGCCGGATCCGAGGACCAGCCGCGGCCCTTCGAGAACCGGGCGGCACGCCGGTCCAAGGGCAAGGCCCCCGCCAACCACGCCGTGGGTCCCGCGGGCGGCGTCCAGGGCCGTTCCGGCACCGTGCAGAGCCCTCGCCAGTACGGCAACCGTCGAAGCGGCTGATCCCCGGACCCGCCGAGTAGCGGCCGTACCCGCTCGCGGTCGGGCTGCCTGCCTACTCGGCGCGGTGGCCTTTGGGGAATGGCGTTTCCCCCGGATGCGACGGCAGTCGCAATTCGAGGGGAATCAAATCTCACGCCGGACTCGGCACGGGCGAAACGCCCTGACCTCGGCGGTGTTTGCCTCTGCGTTGCTCGCATTGTCGAAATGCCGTTCGTCCGGCGGCGGTGACTCCCGCTGATTCAGCGCGCGCGGCGGTAGTGCATGGCCACCGCGCCGTTGCGGAGCGGCTGCGCCGAGAGCAGTGCGAGCTGGCGGGTGCCGGGCAGCCCACCCTGGTACAGCGTCGGGCCGTGGCCGGCGATCCTGGGGTGGACGAGGAGCCGGTACTCGTCGATCAGGTCCAGCCGGTCCAGTTCGGTGGCGAGCGTGCCGCTTCCGAGGAGGACCCCGGCCGGGGTCGCGTCCTTGAGCTTCTGCACGCCCTCACGCAGGTCGCCGACGAGGTGGTGGCTGTTGGTCCACGGGAAGTCCTTGCGCGTGGACGACACCACGTACTTGGGTTTGGCCTCCAGCTTGACCGCCCATTCGTGGAGGGCCGGCGGTGCCTTTTCGTCGCCGCGGGCGACGGCCGGCCAGTAGCTCTCCATCATTTCGTAGGTGACGCGACCCCACAGCACCGCTCCGCCCTCGTCCATGAGACGGGTGAAGAAGGCGTGCGTCTCGTCGTCGGCGATCCCCTCCCGGTGGTCGACGCAGCCGTCCAGGGTGAGGTTGAGGCCGAAGGTGAGTAGTCCCATGCTCGGCGACTCTATGCCACCACGGCGTCACGGCCACGCGGCGCCGCACCTGCGGCCTCCCCCGCTCGTCGGCACGTTGTGACCCGATGACGGGCGGAGGCCGGCGAACAGGCCGTGCGGCGTCCGTCACCGTCGCTGCTGACCGCTCCGCCCGGGTGCGGAGAGGAACACGGTGGTCGAGGGGCGCTTCGCCGCGTCCTGGTCGGCGACCGCCGCGTCGGTCTCGGCGAGTTCTGGTTCGTGTACCTGCCGGTGCAGCCCGTCAGCCTTCACCCGCAACTGCTGCAGTGTCACCTGGCTGCTCTCGCCGCTCAGGTCAACCTCGATGCGGCAGAACAGGTCACAGGGAAACTCGACGACGAACATCGCCTGCGGACCGCCGGTCATTCCGTCTCCCCACCGAGGCCGAGAGGGCGCCAGCCGCCCGCTCCGAGATCATTCTGCATGTCCCGATCGTAGCGAGCGACCGGCCGGCCGCGCGGCACCAGCGGACCGCGAACCCCGCGCGGCGCTTCTGCCCGCCCCACCGCTGACGCCCCGCGCCCCCAGCTCGTCACCATCCGGCTCGTCGTCATCGCGCGGGTGGCGAACACGGAGCCGACCGGGCTGGATGGGGCGTTGGCCTCGCCTGTCATGACGACGGTCACGGCGCGCACGGTCGAGTACCCGGCAGACGGCCTGACAACGACCACCGTCCCACGAACCCGGGTCGCTGACGCCAAAACTCAGCCGGCCGGCACCGTCGGCCTACCGCAACCACCGCAGCGCCGCGTCGGCGGTGTCCTCGGGTGTGGTGTTGAAGGCAGCGTGTGGAGTAAGCCGACGGCCGGAAGCGCAGTACCTAGTCGGGTCGCCGGATCGCGGTCCAGCCCGTGATGTCGCACTGGCCCTGCTCGTTGTTGCCCGCAGCGACCGCGGTTCCGTCCGCACGGAGCCCCACGGTGTGGGTGGAACCGGCCGCCACCGCGACGATCCCATGCCAGCCGACCACGTCGCACTGCCCGAAGTCGTTGCTGCCCGCGGCCACGACCCGGCCGGTCGCCGTCACTCCCACCGTGTGGTGGCTCCCCGCCGAAACGGCCACCAGGTCTCTCCACGTGCCGACATCGCAGGCCCCTGCCGATCCGTCCCCGACCGCCAGCACGCGCCCCTCATCGGTCAGACCAACGGTGTGCAGACAGCCGGCGGCGACAGCGGCGATTCCACGCCACCGGTCGACAGCGCACTGCCCGCGGCTGTTGTTCCCCACGGCGACCGCCGTGCCGTCGGCTCGGAGGCCCACCGAGTGCCAGTCACCACAAGCCAGGCCGACCATCTCGCGCCAGTCGCCCACCTCACCTGCGCCGTCCTGCGCCCGCCCGGCCGCCAGGACGGTGCCGTCGCCGACGAGCCCCAAGGTGCGCCGCCATCCCGCTGCCACCTGGGTCACGCCCCGCCAGGACCCCACGTCACACTGCCCGGCACCGCTCCAGCCTGTCGCCACCACAGTGCCGTCGGCGCACACGCCGACGCTGTGGGAACGGCCGGTGTTCGGCGCGGTGTGCACATTGCCTGCTGCCACGGCGACGACACCACCCCAGCCGTCGACCCGGCACTCACCGGCTGTCCCCGCACCGGCGGCAAGCACCGTGCCGTCACCGCACAGCCCCAACGAGTGCCGTCGCCCAGCGGCTATGACAGAACCCTTCACCGAGACCACCCTACGGGCCGGCGGTGACCTTCTTCTCCCGGACGGAAACCCGTGGGTGGCGATCGGCTCTGGCGCCCGCGGTGTCGGCGACCCGGGTCGTGGGGTCTGGTTCGAATACCGGTTGCCCGCCCCACCTCGCTGTTGCAGCGTACGGGGCATGACTGACCCGGTGCGCCTTCTCGCGGCCTACGACCAGCAGCTTCGGACCGACGCCGAGACACCGGGCGCGGTCTCGGTCACCCGGCACGGACCACTGCGCCTCGCCACCTTCGCCGGCGGTCGCGGTTTCATCACCTACCGCGATCTGGGCGGGGCGGGCATCGATACGATTCGGCGGCTCGTCGCCGAGGCGCTCGTCCACTACCAGGCGGACCCTGACATCAACCGGATCGAGTGGAAGACCCGTGGGCACGACCATGCGCCGGGGCTGCCCGAGGCGCTGCGGGAGAACGGGTTCGTCGCGGGCGAGTCCGAGTCGATCATGCTTGGCGAGGCGCGGCGGCTCGTCGTCGACGTTCCGCTGCCCGAAGGCGTGACGCTGCGTCGGGTCGGCGAGGAGGCGGACGTCCGCGCGATGAGTGCGATGCAGGACGAAGTCTTCGGGGATCCCGTCAGCGACGACACGGCGGACGCCCTCCTGCGCCGGCTGGCCCGCGATGACGGGATGGAGTTGTGGGTCGCCGAGGCGGGGGAGCGGATCGTCGGCGCCGGCCGGCTGGAACCGGTGCGGGGGACCGACTTCGCCGGGATCTGGGGCGGCGCGACCCGTGCGGAGTGGCGCGGCCGCGGGATCTACCGCGCGTTGACGGCAGCGCGGGCCCGCGCGGCAATGGAGAAGGGCACAAGGCTCATCCACAGCGACTCCACCGAGTACTCGCGCCCGATCCTCGCACGCTCGGGCCTGGTCAGGGTGTCCACGACGACGCCCTACCACCACGGCCCGCCGGTACCGCACCGTCAGCCCGCCCCGCCGTCGACCGGGTAGGGCACGGCGGTACGGCGGTGCGGGTCGATGGCGAGGTGGCCGCCCGCGGGCGGCCGGGCGCGCTGCGCGCAGTCGCGCCGCTCGCAGATCCGGCAGCCGAGGCCGATGGGGGTGGCGGCGCGGGCGTCGTCGAGCGCCACCCCCTCGGAGTAGACCAGCCGGTGGGCGTGGCGCAGCTCGCAGCCCAGGGCGACCGCGAAGGTGCTGCGCGGGTGGTGGTGGCCGTGGCCGCCGCGGGTGACGGTCCGGGCGATCCAGAAGTACCGCTTGCCGTCGGGCATCTCGGCGACCTGGGTGAGGATGCGCCCGGGGGCGGCGAACGCCTCGTACACCGTCCAGAGCGGGCAGGTCCCGCCGAGGCGGGAGAAGTGGAAGTCGCTGGCGGACTGCCGCTTGGAGATGTTGCCGGCGCGGTCCACCCGCAGGAAGGAGAACGGCACGCCGCGGCGGCGGCCCCGCTGCAGGGTGCTCAGGCGGTGGCAGACGGTCTCGAACCCGACGCCGAAGCGCAGGCTGAGCAGGGCGATGTCGTACCGCAGCTCCTCGGCGGCCGTGTGGAACGCCGCGTAGGGCATGAGTAGCGCGCCCGCGTAGTAGCTGGCCAGGCCGATCCTGGCCAGGGCGGCGGCGGCGGGGCTCAGGGTCGGGTCGGCGGCCAGCGCCGCGACGAGGTCGGCGTGGGCCAGGACGGCGAGCTGGGTGGCCAGTTGGAACGCCCGCTGGCTCTCGCTGAGAGTGCCGGACAGGTACAGCACGGCGCTGTCGGCGTCGTAGCGCCGCACGTCGGTGCCGGGCCGCGCGGCGGTGGTGACGACGCGGACCCCGTACACCTCGTCCAGGTGCCGGGTGAGGCTGCCGGCGGCCCGGCCGGGGGCGAGGTCGAGGTCGGCGGCGCGCTGCTCGGCCGCGCAGTCCAGCGGGTCGAAGTAGTTGTGGTGGCCGTAGAAGAAGTCGCGGACGTCGTCGTGGGGCTCGGTCAGGTCGTGCGGGCTGGGGCCGGCGAGCGCGGCCACCCGCTCGGCGGCGTCGCGGTACCGGTGGTGCAGGGCGACCAGGGCGCGGGCGGCGGCCGGGTGGTCGCGGACGAGTTCGGTGATCTCCTCGGCCCCGAGGTGCTCGCCGGTGGCCTCGTCGGACAGGGCGGTGCGCAGGTCGGTGCCGAGCCGCTCGGTGTCGGCGTCGGAGAAGTGCTCCGGCTCGACCCCGAGCACATCGGACAGGCGGAGCAGGACGGCGGCGGTGAGCGGCCGCTGGTTGTGCTCGATCTGGTTGAGGTAGCTGGTGGAGATGTCCAGCCGGCGGGCCAGCTCGACCTGGCTGAGGCCGTGCTCGCGGCGCAGCCGGCGCAGCTTGGCGTGCGCGTACACCCGCCCGATCCCCACCGGCGACCACCTCCTCCGGCTGCGAAATTAGCATCCGCAGAGTCCGCAACTTTCGCAGTTCCGCTGCCGCGGGAGGGACGGATTTCGCAGGTTCCGGGCCTCGACCGCGGCGGTGCGGACCGCGAGGCTGACGGGGTGCCCATCCCGGAGGAGCCGCGAGTGATCGAGCACCTGGTACGTGTGTCCCCGAGCGCCGCGCGCCTGCCGCGCGAGCGGCAGTTGGCCTGGAAGCTGGCCGCGCTGGCCACGACGGCGGCGCCGGTCGACCCCGCGGCGGGGGCGACGGTCGGCCACCGCGTCGTCGACAACGCGGCCGTGGCGGTGGCCTCGCTGGCCCGCCGGCCGGTGGCGGTGGCCCGCGACCAGGCCCGCGCCCACCCGGCGACGCCGGGCGCGTCGGTGTTCGGCGGGGGGCCGCGGCTGCGGGTGTCGCCGGAGTGGGCGGCCTGGGCCAACGGCACCGCGGTGCGGGAGCTGGACTTCCACGACACGTACCTGGCCGCCGACTACTCCCACCCCGGCGACAACATCCCGCCGCTACTCGCGGTCGCCCAGCACGCCGGCGTCGGCGGCGCGGCCCTCCTGCGGGGGCTGCTGGTCGCGTACGAGGTGCACGTCGCGCTGGTGACCGGCATCTGCCTGCACCGGCACCGGATCGACCACGTGGCGCACCTGAGCGCGGCGACGGCCTGCGGTCTCGGCGCGATGCTGGACCTGCCCACCGCGGTGGTGTACCAGGCGGTGCAGCAGGCGGTGCACACCACGACGGCGACCCGGCAGTCCCGCAAGGGCGAGATCTCCTCCTGGAAGGCGTTCGCCCCGGCGTTCGCGGGCAAGGCGGCGATCGAGGCGGTGGACCGGGCGATGCGCGGCGAGACCGCGCCGTCCCCGATCTACGAGGGCGAGGACGGGTTGATCGCGTGGCTCCTGGACGGGCCCGACGCCGCCTACACGGTGCCGCTGCCGGCGCCGGGCGAGCCGCTGCGCGGGATCCTGGCCACGTACACCAAGGAGTACTCGGCGGAGTACCAGGCGCAGGCACTGATCGACCTGGCCCGCCGGCTGCGGGAGAAGATCGCCGGCATCGACACCGCCGCCGGGGTGGCCCGGATCGCCTCGGTGGTCCTGCACACCAGCCACCACACCCACCACGTGATCGGGTCGGGGGCCAACGACCCGCAGAAGTACGACCCGACCGCCAGCCGGGAGACCCTGGACCACTCGATCCCGTACATCCTGGCGGTGGCCCTCCAGGACGGCGGCTGGCACCACGTCGACTCGTACGCGCCGCAGCGGGCCGCCCGCGCGGACACCGTGGAGCTGTGGCGCAGGATCAGTACGGTCGAGGATCCCGAGTGGACCCGGCGCTACCACTCGCCCGACCCGGCCCACAAGGCGTTCGGCGGGCGGATCGTGGTCACCTTCGCCGACGGCAGTACCGTCGAGGACGCCCTGGCCCTGGCCGACGCCCACCCCGCCGGCGCCCGGCCGTTCGACCGGGCCGCCTACGCGCGCAAGTTCGCCACCCTCACCGCCGGTACCGTCGCCGACGCCGCCGGCCGGCAGTTCCTGGACGCGGCCGACCGGCTGGGCGAGCTGACCGCCGCCGACCTGGCCCTGCTGTTCCCCGCCGTCGACGACGCGGCGCTCGCGGCAGCCGACGCCGCCCTGCCGAAGGGGATCTTCCGGTGACCGCCGGGGAGTCGTTCCCGCGGCCGCTCCTGGACGCCGCCGGCAAGCGCCGGCTGCTGCGCGGCCGGCTGGCCGAGAGCGGGCTGCTGCGCCTGCCCGGGGCCTTCAACCCGCTGGTGGCCCGGCTGGTCGCCGCGACCGGCTTCGACGGGGTGTACGTCTCCGGCGGCGCCCTGTCGGCCGCCGCCGGCCTGCCCGACATCGGCCTGACCACCGCCACCGAGGTCGCCGGCTGGGCGGCCCCCATCGCCGCGGCCACCGACCTGCCGACGCTGGCCGACGCCGACACCGGGTTCGGCGAGCCGGTGAACGTCGCGCGCACGGTCGCCTCGCTGGAGGACGCGGGACTGGCCGGCTGCCACCTGGAGGACCAGGTGCTGCCCAAGCGCTGCGGCCACCTCGACGGCAAGACGCTGGTCGGCCGCGACGAGATGGTGCACCGGCTGCGGGCGGCGGTGGCCGGCCGCCGCGACCGCGACTTCCTGCTGATCGCCCGTACCGACGCCCGCGGCGTCGAGGGACTGCCGGCGGCGATCGACCGGGCGCGGGCCTACGTGGACGCCGGCGCCGACGCGGTGTTCCCCGAGGCCCTGGCCGACGAGGCGGAGTTCGCGGCCTTCCGCGCGGCGCTGGACGTGCCGCTGCTGGCGAACATGACCGAGTTCGGCAAGGGACCCCTGCTGACCGCCGACACCCTGCGCGGGCTGGGCTACAACCTCGTCATCTACCCGGTCAGCACGCTGCGCCTGGCGATGGGCGCCGTCGAGTCGGGGCTGCGCCGCATCGCCGCCGACGGGACCCAGGCGGCCGTCGTCGCGCCGATGATGACCCGCTCGCGGCTGTACGACCTGGTCGGCTACGCCCACTACGCGCAGGTGGACGCCGACATCGCCTCCTTCACCCTGCCGCCCGACGCCTAAGCAACCCGGGAGTACCTGTGAGCACCGACATCCACCGCGGCCTGGCCGGCGTCGTCGTCGACACCACCGCGATCTCCACCGTCATCAGCGAGACCAACTCCCTGACCTACGGCGGCTACCCCGTCCAGGACCTGGCCGCCTCGCGCACGTGGGAGGAGGTCGCCTACCTGCTGTGGCACGGCGACCTGCCCGACGCGGGCCAGCTCGCCGACTTCCGCGCCGCCGAGCGGGCGCAGCGCGGCCTGGACCGCGCGGGCGCCGAGCTGCTGGCCCGGCTGCCCGCCACCTGCCACCCGATGGACGTACTGCGCACGGCGGTCTCCTACCTCGGGGCGCAGGACCCGACCGAGGACGACGCCGACCCGGCCGCCAACTACGCCAAGTCGCTGTCGCTGTTCGCCAAGCTGCCCACCGTCGTCGCCCTGGACGTGCGCCGCCGCCGCGGCCTGGACCCGCTCCAGCCCGACCCGGCGCTGTCCTACGCGGAGAACTTCTTCCACCTGTGCTTCGGCGCGGTGCCGCCGGCCGACGTCGTGCGGGCCTTCGAGATCACGATGATCCTGTACGCCGAGCACAGCTTCAACGCCTCCACGTTCACCGCCCGCGTCATCACTTCCACTCTGTCCGACCTGTACAGCGCGGTCACCGGCGCGATCGGCGCGCTGAAGGGGCCGCTGCACGGCGGCGCCAACGAGGCCGTCATGGACATGCTGGCCGAGATCGACGACCCGGCGCGCGCCGAGCAGTGGCTGGACCGGGCGCTGGCGGAGAAGCGCAGGATCATGGGGTTCGGGCACCGGGTGTACAAGAACGGCGACTCCCGGGTGCCGATCATGCAGGCCGCGCTCGACCAGCTCGTCAGCGCGCACGGCGACGCCCGCATCCGGCGGACCGCGGACCTGTACGGCCGACTCCAGCGGGCCATGCTGGCGCGCAAGGGCATCCACCCCAACCTGGACTACCCGTCCGCGCTCGCCTACCACCTGATGGGCTTCGACACCCCGGCCTTCACCCCGATCTTCGTGATGAGCCGGATCACCGGCTGGACCGCCCACGTCACCGAGCAGCTCCATGCCAACGTCCTGATCCGCCCGCTGGGCGCCTACACCGGACCGCGCCAGCGGCCGGTCCCGGCCGGCGCCTGACCCGTCGGGCGACAACGAGAGGAAGCGAGATGGGCCAGCTCGGGCACTTCATCGGCGGCAAGCGCGTCGCCGGCACCAGCGGCCGCTTCGGCGACGTGTACGACCCCAGCCGCGGCGCCGTGGCGCGGCAGGTGGCGCTCGCCTCGGCGGACGAGACCCGCACCGCCCTGGCCGACGCCGCCGCCGCGCAGCCCGGCTGGGCGGCGACCAACCCGCAGAAGCGGGCCCGGGTCCTGGTCCGCTGGCTGGCGGCGATCGAGGCCGAGGCCGGCGCGCTGGCCGCGACCCTGTCCGCCGAGCACGGCAAGACGCTGGCCGACGCCCGCGGCGACCTCCAGCGCGGCCTGGAGGTGCTGGAGTTCGCCATCGGCATCCCGCACCTGCTCAAGGGCGAGTACACCGACGCGGCCGGCACCGGCATTGACGTGTACTCGATGCGCCAGCCGCTCGGGGTGGTGGCGGGCATCACCCCGTTCAACTTCCCGGCGATGATCCCGCTGTGGCAGGCCGCGCCCGCACTGGCCTGCGGCAACGCGTTCGTCCTCAAGCCCAGCGAGCGGGACCCGTCGGTGCCGCTGCGGCTGGCCGAGCTGTTCGTCGAGGCCGGCGGCCCGCCCGGGGTGTGCAACGTGGTCAACGGCGACAAGGGCGCCGTCGACGTCCTGCTGACCGACGACCGGGTCCGGGCCGTGGGGTTCGTCGGCTCCACCGACATCGCCCGGTACGTCTACGCCACCGCGGCCGCGCACGGCAAGCGCGCCCAGTGCTTCGGCGGGGCGAAGAACCACGCCGTGGTGATGCCCGACGCCGACCTCGACCAGGTCGCGGACGCCCTCGTCGGCGCCGCGTTCGGGTCCGCCGGTGAGCGGTGCATGGCCGTCTCGGTGGCGGTGCCGGTCGGCGAGGAGACCGCCGACGCGCTCGTGGCCGCCCTCGCCACCCGGGTGCGGGCGCTGCGGGTGGGGGCCGCCGACGACCCGGACGCCGACCTCGGGCCGCTGGTCAGCGCCGCCGCGCGGGCGCGGGTCCGCGAGTACGTCGAGGTCGGGATCGCGCAGGGCGCGACCGCCGTGGTGGACGGGCGGGAGGTGGCCGTGGCGGGCCGGCCCGACGGGTTCTACCTCGGCGGCACCCTGTTCGACCACGTGACGCCGCAGATGCGGGTGTACGCCGAGGAGATCTTTGGGCCGGTGCTGTGCGTGACGCGGGCGCCGGACTACGAGGCCGCCCTGCGGCTGTGCGACACCCACCCGTACGGCAACGGGGTGGCGATCTTCACCCGCGACGGCGACACCGCCCGCGACTTCGCCCGGCGGGTGCAGGTCGGGATGGTCGGGGTGAACGTCCCGATCCCGGTGCCGGTCGCCTACCACACCTTCGGCGGCTGGAAGGCCTCCGGCTTTGGCGACCTCAACCAGCACGGCCCGGACGCCATCCGCTTCTACACCCGGACCAAGACGGTCACCTCGCGGTGGCCCTCCCGCGGCGTGCGGGACGGGGCCAGCTTCGTCATCCCGACGATGAGCTGAGCCGGCGATGCGACTGACCGACGACCAGCGGGCGCTGGCCGACACCGCCGCCGACTTCGCCGCCGAGCACCTGGCCCCCCGCGCCGTGGAGTGGGACCAGCGCAAGCACTTCCCCGTGGACGTGCTGCGCAAGGCCGCGCAGTTGGGGCTCGGCGGCGTGTACGTCGACGAGCGGTACGGCGGCAGCGGCCTCGGCCGGCTGGACGGCGCGCTGATCTTCGAGGCGCTGGCCGGCGGCTGCCCGTCGCTGGCCGCGTACACCTCGGTCCACAACATGGTCGCCGCGATGGTCGACCGGTACGGCGACGACGCCCAGCGGGCCGCCCACCTGCCGCGGCTGTGCGCGATGGACGACCTGGGCGCGTACTGCCTCACCGAGCCCGGCGCGGGCAGCGACGCCGCCGCCCTGCGCACCCGCGCCGTGCGCGACGGCGGCGGGTGGCGGCTGGACGGGGTCAAGCAGTTCATCTCCGGCGCGGGCGCCGCCGGCCTGTACGTGGTGTTCGCCCGCAGCGGCGGCCCCGGGGCGGGCGGCATCTCGGCGTTCCTGGTCGAGGCCGACACCCCCGGCCTGTCCTTCGGGCCGAACGAGGCGAAGATGGGCTGGAACGCCCAGCCCACCCGCCAGGTCGTCCTCGACGGCGCCCGCGTGCCGGCGGGCGGCCTGCTCGGCGGGGAGGGCGGGGGCTTCGGCATCGCGATGGTCGCGCTCGACGGCGGCCGGATCAACATCGGCGCCTGCTCGCTGGGCGGCGCCCGCGCCGCCCTCGACCGCGCCGTGTCCCACCTGCACGACCGGCAGGCGTTCGGCGCGCCGCTGGCCGAGGCGCAGGCGCTGCGCTTCCGGGTCGCCGACGCCCACACCCACCTCGCGGCGGCCCGGCTCCTGCTGTGGGAGGCCGCTGACGCCCTGGACACCGGCGCCCCGCACGCGACCCGCCTGTGCGCCATGGCCAAGCGCCTCGCCACCGACGCCGGGTACGAGGTCGCCGACGCGGCGCTGCAACTGCACGGCGGCTACGGCTACCTGACCGAGACCGGCATCGAGAAGATCGTCCGGGACCTGCGGGTCCACCAGATCCTGGAAGGCACCAACGAGATCATGCGCGTGATCATCGCCAAGGACCTCCTGCGCCGGACCGCGGCGTGAGCGCCGCCCCGCCGGTCATCGCCCGCCTGACCGGCCACCTGGGCCACCTCACCCTCAACCGGCCCCGCGCGCTCAACGCCCTGACCGGCGAGATGGTCGCCATCGCGCACCGCACGCTCGACCTGTGGGCCGGCTCCGACCGCGTCCGCACGGTCCTGGTGACCGGGGCGGGGGAGCGGGGCCTGTGCGCGGGTGGGGACATCCGCGCGATCCACGCCGACGCGGTGTCCGGCGGCGACGGCGCGCTGCGCTTCTGGGCCGACGAGTACCGGCTGAACGCGGCCATCGCCGCCTACCCCAAGCCGGTGGTGGCGTGGATGGACGGGCTGGTCATGGGCGGCGGGATCGGCGTCGCCGCGCACGCCCGGATCCGGCTGGTCACGGAGCGCTCCCGGCTGGCGATGCCCGAGGTCGGCATCGGCTTCCACCCCGACGTCGGCGGCAGTTGGCTGCTCTCCCGCGCCCCCGGGGAGCTGGGCACCCACCTCGCGCTGACCGGCACCCCGGTCGGCGCCGCCGACGCGATCGCCGCTGGCCTGGCCGACCGCTACGTCCCGGCCGCGCGGCTGCCGTACCTGCGCCTGGCCCTGGCCCGCCGCGACGCTGCCGACGCCGTCGCCTCGCTCACCGACACCCCGCCGCCGGGGGAGCTGGCCGCGGCCCGGACCTGGATCGACGCCTGCTACGCCGGTGACTCGGTCGCCGCGGTCCTGGACCGGCTCGCCGCCCACCCCGACCCGGCCGCGCAGGCCGCGGCCAAGGAGATCGCCGGCCGGTCGCCCACCTCGCTCGCGGTCACGCTGCGCTCGCTGCGCACCGCCGCCGGCCTGCCGGACCTGCGCGCGGCGCTGACCCAGGAGTACCGCCTGTCCGCCGCGCTGCTGCGCCACCCCGACCTGGCCGAGGGGATCCGCGCGCAGATCATCGACAAGGACCGCCGGCCGCGCTGGCGACCGGCCACCCTCGACGGCGTCGACGAGGCCGCGGTCGCCGCGTGCTTCGCCCCCGCCACGCCGCCACTGGATCTGACCGCGGAAGGACCCCGATGATCGCGTTCCTGGGACTGGGCAACATGGGCGGCCCGATGGCCGCCAACCTCGCCGGGGCCGGCCACCCGGTCACCGGCTACGACCCCGCGCCGGAGGCCGCGGACGCCGCCCGCGCCGCGGGCATCGCGCTCGCCCCGACCGCCGCGGCGGCGGTGTCCGGTGCCGACACCGTCGTCACCATGCTGCCCACCGGCGCCCACCTGCGCGAGTGCTACGCCGCCGTCCTGCCGCGGGTGTCCGCCGGCACCCTGCTGGTCGACTGCTCCACGGTGGCCGTCGAGGACGCCCGCGCCGCGGCCGCGCAGGCCCGCGCCGCCGGGGCGGTACCGGTCGACGCGCCGGTCTCCGGGGGCGTCGCCGGGGCCCGGGACGGCACGCTGACCTTCATGGTCGGCGGGGACGCGGCCGGGTACGGGCGGGCCGCGCCGCTGCTGGAGGCGATGGGCGCCCGCGCGGTCCACTGCGGGCCGTCGGGTGCCGGCCAGGCCGCCAAGATCTGCAACAACATGATCCTCGGGATCTCCATGATCGCGGTGTCGGAGGCGTTCGTACTCGGCCGGGCGCTCGGCCTGACCGACCAGGCGCTGTTCGACGTGGCGGCCGCGTCCTCCGGGCAGTGCTGGGCGCTGACCCGGTACTGCCCCGTCCCGGGGCCGGTGCCCGACTCGCCGGCCAACCGCGGCTACGCGGGCGGGTTCGCCGCCGCCCTCATGCTCAAGGACCTGCGCCTGGCCCGGGACGCCGCCGCCGCCACCGGGGTACCGGCCCACCTCGGCGCCGCGGCCGCGGGCCGGTACGAGGCGTTCGTCGCCGCGGACGCCGACGGCCGCGACTTCTCCGCCATCGTCACCGCCATCGCCGACCGCGCCGGGCGCGCGCCGGAGGAGACCCGGTGACCGCCTCGCCGGCGGCCGGACCGGGCGCGGTGCTGGTCGAGCGCCGCGACGCCGTGGCCGCGTTCCTCGGCAAGCGCGCTCCGGCCTTCACCGACCGGTAGCGCGGGGTGGGGCGGCCCACCGCGGGCCGCCCCACCGTCGTCACTGGTCCGCGCGCACCTGGCGGGCGGCGGCGACCAGGCGGGTCAGCGCCCGCTCCACCTCGTCGTACCCGCGCGTCTTCAGCCCGCAGTCCGGGTTCACCCAGACCCGCTCGGCCGGGACCGCGGCGACCGCGGCGCGCAGCGCCGCCACCACCTCGGCCTGCTCCGGCACCCGCGGCGAGTGGATGTCGTACACCCCCGGACCCACGCCCCGGCCGTAGCCCGCGGAGGCCAGGTCGGCCAGGACCTCCATCCTCGACCGGGACGCCTCGATGCTCGTCACGTCGGCGTCCAGCGCCTCGATCGCCGGCAGGACCGCGCCGAACTCCGAGTAGCACAGGTGCGTGTGGATCTGGGTCGCCTCTGCGGCGCCCGCGGTGGCGATCTGGAACGCCGCCACCGCCCAGTCCAGGTAGGCCCGGTGGTCGCGGGCGCGCAGCGGCAGCAGCTCCCGCAGCGCCGGCTCGTCCACCTGGATGACCCCGATCCCGGCCCGCTCCAGGTCACCCACCTCGTCGCGCAGGGCGAGCGCCACCTGCATCGCCGTGTCCGCCAGCGCCTGGTCCTCGCGGACGAACGACCAGGCCAGGATCGTCGTCGGCCCGGTCAGCATCCCCTTGACCGGGCGGTCGGTGCGCGACTGCGCGTACGCCGACCACGCCACCGTCATCGGCGCCGGCCGGGCCACGTCGCCGAACAGGATCGGCGGGCGGACGCACCGCGAGCCGTACGACTGCACCCAGCCGTGGGCGGTCGCCGCGAACCCGGACAGCCGCTCGGCGAAGTACTGCACCATGTCGCTGCGCTCCGGCTCCCCGTGCACCAGCACGTCCAGCCCGACCCGCTCCTGGAAGGCGAGCACCGCGTCGATCTCCGACCGCATCCGCGCGACGTAGTCGGACTCGGCCAGCCGCCCGGCCCGCCACGCCGCCCGGGCCCGCCGGATCTCCGCCGTCTGCGGGAACGACCCGATCGTCGTCGTCGGCAGGACCGGCAGCCCCCACCGCTCCCGCTGGGCGGCGGCCCGCCGCGGGTACGGCACCCGTCGGCGCTGCCCCGGCCCGAGGGCCGCCAGCCGGTCCCGCACCTTCTCGTCCCGCCAGTGCGGGGGAGGCGCCGCGACGGCCGGCGGCAACCCGTCCGCGCCGTCGCGGACCGCCGCGCCCAGCGCGACGACCTCGTCCACCTTCTGCCGGGCGAACGCCAGCCGCTCCCGCAGGCGCGGGTCCAGATCCACCTCGGCGTCCAGGTCGACCGGGACGTGCAGCAGCGAGCAGGAGGTGGACACGGCCACCCGGTCGCACAGCTCCCGCAGCGCCGCCGCCTTCGCCGCGGCCGCCCGCAGGTCCGTACGCCAGACGTTGCGGCCGTCGACCAGCCCCGCCACGACCGTCCGCCACGGCATCTGCCCGTGCGCGGCCAGCCCGTCCAGGTTCTCCGGTCCCGCCACGAGGTCGAGGCCGACCGCCTCCACCGGCGTGTCCAGCAGCGCCGGCAGGGCCTCGCCCAGCGCGCCGAAGTACGTGGCCACGAAGATCTGCGGCCGCGCCGGCAGAGCCGCGAGCCGCCGGTACGCCCGCGCCAGCGCCGCGATCTGCGCCGGAGTCCGGTCGCCGACGTACGCCGGTTCGTCCAACTGCACCCAGGCCACCCCGGCCCCGTGCAGGGCGGCCAGCAGTGCCCCGTACACCTCGACCAGGTCGTCCAGCCGGGACAGCGGGTCGAAGCCCGCCGGAGCCGCGGCGTCCGCCTTGGCCAGCAGCAGGAACGTCGCGGGTCCGACCAGGACCGGCCGGGTCTCGATCCCCAGTGACCGGGCCTGCGCGACCTCCGCCAGCAGCCGGCCGGGGTCGGCGGCGAACGCGGTGTCCGGGCCGATCTCGGGCACCAGGTAGTGGTAGTTGGTGTCGAACCACTTCGTCAGTTCCAGGGCCGGCTCGGCGTCGGTCCCGCGCGCCATGGCGAAGTAGGTCTCCAGCGCGCCCAGGCCGAGCCGCGCGAACCGCGCCGGCACCGCGCCGACGGTCACGGCCGTGTCCAGCACGTGGTCGTACAGGGAGAACGTGTGCGACGGGACGGCCGCCAGCCCGGCGTCGCGCAGCGTCCGCCAGGTGTCCTCCCGCAGCTTCGCGGCGGCGGCCAGCAGGCCCGCCGCGTCGACGTGGCCGGCCCAGAAGCCCTCCACCGCCGACTTCAACTCCCGGTGCGGGCCGATCCGCGGATAGCCCAGCACCGTGGTGGTACCGAATGGTGCGTACATGCGCCCGGTATTCCTTCCCTCGAAGTCCTGGCACGTCACCGGACTCCGGGAAGGGGCGCGAAGTGGCGGGCGCAGTCGACCGCGCCCGCACGACGCGCGACCGTCCCACGAGGTCGGCGACCGCACCCGCCGACCCGTGCCGGCGGATGCGGCACGGGCAGGTCTTCGGACTCGGAGGCGCGGGCGCACGCGCGCCCACCTACTGGCCGTCACTTCCCGAGCCCGACGGGCTCAGTGTTCTTCGACGGCGGTCGTTCCTCCACACCGCTGCGGGGCAGTCCCGGACTCGCACCGGGTTCCCTCTTGCGACACCGCCGCCCACGTGCGGACGACGGTGAACCCGTACCGCCCGCCAGGCTACGCGGCCCCCGCGACCGACGGAAGCGCCGCGACCGCGCACCCCGGCGGAAGGCGAACCCGGCCTGTTCGGTAGTCGTCGATCCGCGGCGGCGAGGGGCCGGGAGCGGGCCGGCGGCTGTCCGGTCGCTGGGACGGATGGGTCGGGGCAGGCTCAAGTGCCGTCTGTGCCGGCGCTGTCGGCGTGTCCTGCGCTGGCCGATCGGCGTGTCGGGCGGTCCCCGAGCCCGCGCACATACGGCGGCGAATACCTGAACCGTGGGCCCGTCGATCCCGTACTGACAGGCATCGGCTCGTCATGTTCCGACGACGAAAGGCCAAGCATGAGTTCCACACGTAACCGCGCCCCGGGCCACTCCTGGTTGTCCCGCCGTCGGGTGTTAGCGCTAGCCGCGACCGGCGTCGGCGTCTCCGTCGCCTCCGTCGCCGGACTGGGTCTCGCCAACGAGGTCGGTGAGGAGGACGACGGCGCGCCGCTGGTCATCTCGCTGCGGGACGCCAAGGAGGGCACGATCGATGTCTTCTCCGGGGAAAGCGTCAGGACGATCACCGACAAGCAGCTCGTAGCCAGCCTCCTCAAGGCCGCTGGCCGCTGACCTTCCGACAGGAGAGACCCGAGCAATGTCTTCCCACCGCGAAGCACCGGAAATCAGCAAGGACCCGGTCGCCGACAGCGCTGACCTGTACGCCTTCGTCAGCCCCGACCGACCCGACACCGTCACGATCATCGCCAACTACGTCCCGTTGCAGACCCCCGCCAGCGGCCCGAACTTCTTCGAGTTCGGCGACGACGTCCTCTACGAGGTACACATCGACGCCAACGGCGACGCCCGCCCGGACATCACCTACCAGTTCCGGTTCCGCACCGAACTGCGCAACAACCGCACCTTCCTCTACAACACCGGCCAGATCGAGTCGCTGGACAGCGAGAACTGGAACCGCCGCCAGTTCTTCTCGGTCACCAAGGTCGACCACCGCGGCCGGCGCACGGTGCTGGCGAACAGGCTGCCGTGTCCGCCGTGCAACGTCGGCACGATCTCCATCCCGGACTACGCCCGGCTCGCCGAGGACGCCGTGCACAAGCTGAAGACGGGCGAGAAGGTCTTCGCCGGGCAGCGGGCCGACGCCTTCTTCGTCGACCTCGGCGCCATCTTCGACCTGGGCACCCTGCGCCCGTTCCAGGACAAGCACCTGGTCGGCCAGAACCTGTTCAACTACGCCGGCAAGGCGGTCAACGCCACCGACAAGACCAACGTGCACAGCATCGCACTGCAGATCCCGCTGCACATGGTCCGCCGCGACGGCCGCAAGCGGGTCCGCGCCGAGGACGCCGCCGCCGTCATCGGCATCTGGACCTCCGCCAGCCGCCGCCAGGTCGAGGTGCGCGGCCACCGGGGCGGCGGCGACGTCGTCGTCGGTCCGCAGGTGCAGGTCTCGCGGCTCGGCAACCCGCTGTTCAACGAGGTCATCGTGCCGATGGCGGAGAAGGACCGGTGGAACGCCTCGCCGCCCAGCGAGGACAAGAACTTCGCCGAGTTCGTCGCCACGCCCGAGCTGGCGGCGCTGCTGCCGGTGCTGTACCCGGGCCTGTTCGACAACCTGGTCGGCCTCAACAAGGCCAAGAAGCCCCGCGCCGACCTGCTGGCGATTCTGCTCACCGGCATCCCGAGCGGCCTGATCGACGGGTTCCAGAACAACACCGGCGAACTCCAGGCGGACATGCTGCGGCTCAACACCGCCATTCCGCCGGCCAGCAAGGAGAACGCCTTCGGGGTGGTCGGCGGCGACATCGCCGGGTTCCCGAACGGCCGGCGCATCGCCGACGACGTGGTCTCGATCTCGCTGCGCGCGATCGCCGGTGCCACCGTGCCGCTGGTGGACGCGAACTTCAAACCGGACGCCGCCGCGACAGCGGTGGAGCAGGGGCTGTCCATCAAGGATGTCAGCGCCGAACTGCTGCGGGTGTTCCCGTACCTGCCCACGCCGTTCGACGGGTTCAACAACCCGTCATGAGGGGCCGACGCGGGGCCGCCGCGAACCTGACCGGAGGGGCAGCATGAGTCACGGACACCATCACACGCTCGCCCCCTCCGGTCAGGGCACGGTGATGCTGAACATCGGCCGGGAGATCGGTGCGCTGGTCATCCACACCGACGACCGGTGGCACGGCCACGAGATCGAGGTCAGCCGCGCGGGGGCGACGGGGAAGCGCACCCACGCCGCCGTCCGGGCCCGCCACGTCCAGGGCCAGGTCTCGTACTGCGTTGTCATCGACGCGCTGCCGCAGGGGTCCTACCTGATCTGGCAGGACGCCGCGGAGCCGCTGGCCCGGGTCGACGTGCGCGGCGGCGCGGTCACCGAGTACACCTGGCCGGCCGACGCCGTGCCCGGGCGGGGCGCCGACGGGACCCCGCCGCCCGCCGACGGGCACGACCACCATCCTCGGGTCACGGCCTGAGCGGCGTACAGCCGTTCGACCCGGAGGCCCCGTCGGCGCGGGAGACCCGTCCGGCCGCTGCCGGAGGTGATCGGCCGCGCTGGCCGGGTCGGTGCTCGTCGGCGACCCGACCGACATCGCGCTCCGTCCGGATGGGCTCGCACGGGCTCGTGGCTCTCGACGTGGCCGGGGCACTCGACGCCGGAACCGCGGAGCGGTCCCTCCGCTCCAGCCTCCCCGCCCTACCCGGTGGCCTGCCTGAGCCGGCGGCACTGGTCGCGCAGTCGCAGGGCCGTGACGGCGCGCCGCGAGCTGGGCCGGGCGTCCAGGCACGCCTGGAAAGCGGCCACCCCCGCGGAACCGAGCGCGTCGGCGTAGTCGGTCAGGTCGACATCGAGTACCCACTGGTCGTCCAGGACGAGGTCGGCCAGCCACCCGGCCAGCACGGCGGGTGCCGGCTCACCCGCTCGGGCGCAGACCCGGCCATAGCCGGCGTAGGCGGCAGCGGCCGCCGAGGCGATCTCGCCGGACGAGTCGTCGGCCTGCGCCGCCTGGGCACTCAACTGCTCGACTGCGCGCCGATAGAGCTTCGAGGCCCGTACCGGGTCGCTGTCGGCCAACGCGGCCAGGACGTCGAGCACGTGACCGGCGGCGTCGGCGTAGCGCCGGGCCGCCCGGTCGTCCAGGTATTCGTCGACGTACAGCGGCTCCAGCAGAGCCGCACCGTCGACGACATCGAGGGCTCCGCCGTCGGCCGCGCGGGTCATCAGGGCGGCATGGATCGCCGGGTAGTCATGCGCCATGGCCACGGCGAGATCGACAAGATCGTCGTGGGGCAGGGTGCGCAGCCAGCTCCGCAGCGCCGCCGGATCGGCGGTGGGCTCGGCCGGCTCCGGGACGACGCCGTCGAGCAGCGCCAGGCCGACTGCCACGCAGTGCTTGCAGAACGCGCCCTCCGCGCCGTACGGGCAGCGGCAGGCGCCGTCCAGCAGGTCCGGACATCCCGACAGCTCCACGGTGTAGGTGCTGGTGCCCCGCACCCTCGCCCACACGCCGGCCGGCGTGTGGCGTATCTCCACCACCGCGTCGCGGTAGCCGACACCCCGGTCGAACGAGCGGCCGTCCGCAATCTCGCGCAGGTCGTCCTCGGTGAACCACGCCTCAACTGCCATGTGGACAATCTAGAGGTAACCGGCGTGCGGCGGCGTCCCGCCGACATCGCGTTCAGTCGATCCCGGCCTCGCCAGCCGACCGGCCACATCCAGCCCCTCAGAGGAGCAACATGCCCACGCCGAGGAGAGGCAGCGACACGAACAGGAACAGCCCGGCGTGTGTCAGAACCCGGCCTTCGGCTCAGTGAATTGAGTGTAGGACTGGCCGCGGTGGCGACTGTCCCTTCCGGGCAGTCCCGTCAGGCGGCGGAAGAAGTGCCTACCTCGGAGATTGATCGGGAGTAGGCCGGTGAGCTGCCTCGATCGCCGCCGCAGCGAAGGGCGGTACGCCGCGTTAACGGATATCCGACAGATGGTAGGGATCGGCGTGAGCGCGGGTGCGGATGCTTGTACAGCCCGGTGAGGCCGCGGGAATCCCCGCCGCGAATGGGAGAGAACGAGACGCAGCAGTGCTGGGGTCCGGCACTCCTCCGCGGTCTGGCTGTCAGCCGCCTGAGTCGTCCATTTCGGCGCCCGCAGGCACGACGGTACTGTCGCGGTCGTCCAGCCAGCCGTACGGCAGGCTGACCTTTCCGGGGCTGTTGGTGCGTCCGCGGGGTTTGCCGAGAACCGTCTCCGGGAACGGCGCGCTGAAGTCGAGCTGGTGGGCCAGGTGTGCCAGTTCATCCAGCGTCGAGGTCATCGCCATGCTGCGGCGCAGCTCTGATCCCACGGGGAAGCCCTTGAGGTACCAGGCCACGTGTTTGCGGAAGTCCGTCACGCCTTCCCGCTCGCGGCCCCACCACCGGACCAGGAGTTCAGCGTGGCGCAGCATCATGGCGACGACCTCGCCGAGCGCGGGCCGGGCCCGGCGAGGCTGACCGGCGAAAGCGGCGGCCAGGTCCGCGAACAGCCACGGTCGCCCGAGGCAGCCCCGGCCGATGACGACGCCGTCACAGCCTGTCTGACGCATCATGTCCAGGGCGTCTTCGGCTTCCCAGATGTCCCCGTTGCCCAGGACCGGGACGCTCAGCTCCTGCTTGAGCTTGGCGATGGCCTCCCAGTCCGCCTCGCCGGAGTACCGCTGGGCGGCGGTGCGCCCATGCAGCGCGACCCACGCCGCTCCCGCCTCCTCGGCGATCCGGCCGGCATCCAGGTAGGTCTGGTGCTCGTCGTCGATGCCGATCCGCATCTTCACGGTCACCGGGATCCCCGCAGGCGCGGCGGCCCTGACCGCTTCGCTGACGATCCGGTCGAACAACCGGCGCTTCCACGGCAGCGCCGCGCCGCCACCCTTGCGGGTCACGCGGGGCACAGGGCAGCCGAAGTTCATGTCGATGTGGTCCGCGAGGTCCTCGTCGACGATTCGCCGGACCGCCGCGGCCGTCACCTCCGGGTCGACGCCGTACAGTTGGAGACTGCGCGGGCGCTCGTCGTCCGCGAACGCGATCATGCGCAGGGTCTTGGGGTTCCGCTCGACCAGCGCGCGGGTCATCACCATCTCGCAGACGTACACGCCGGCCCCCTGCTCCCGGCACAACTGCCGGAACGCCACGTTCGTGATGCCGGCCATGGGGGCCAGAACGACCGGCGTGTCGACGGCGAAGCGCCCGAACCGCAGGGGAGATGTCACCCGGCGAGGATGGCACACCGTCACCCGGTGCTCCTCACGTGGCTCGGCAGATGCCCGCGCGCCCCTCCGCGCCAGCCTCTCCGCCCTCCTGCGCGGCTGGACCACGTCCCGGTGAGCGCCCTTCGACCTGAAGGAGTCTCAGGACAGCAGCAGTACGGCACCCAGCAGGGGCGCCGCGGTGGCCAGCGCGCGGATCGCCCAGCCGATGCCGGTGAACTTGCGGGTGGCGATGAGCTGCGCGATCCAGAGCTGGTGGGCGAGTTCGGCCGCGAGCGCGGCGTCGTCGCCGCCCAGCGCCAGCCACGCGTCGACGAAGGCGCTCCGGTCGTGGACGAAGCGCTGCGGAAGCCGACCCACCTGGTAAACCCGCGTGCTGCAGGCCCGTGGCGCGACCCGCGGCGCCAGCGTCCGCAGGGCCAGCAGCGCCGCGGCGAGCAGCAGCCCCGCGCCTGCCGCGAGCAGCCACCCGGTCGGTCCGCGCACCCCCTTCGCGGCGGTGGCGGTGATCCCGCCGAGCGCCGCCGATCCGGCGAGCACGGCGCCGGCCTTGAGGTCCGCGAACCGGATGACCTCCTGTACCTGGGCCAGTGCCCGCCAGGTCGCCTCCACCCGGCGGGCGCCGGCGGGATCACAGGTCATCTGGAGCGTGCTGCGTCGGTACCGCGGCGGCCAGGTCCTCCCGTCCGTAGCCCTGGAAGATCACTGGCAGGGTGCTGATCAGTTGCGCGCGCTCGGGGCCGTCCAGGCCGCGGAGGAACTCCGCGACGGCGTCGACGAGCGGGTCCGGCGGGGCGCAGGCGTCGGTCCGCCGGCCGGCGATCACCTCGAAGACCTCGCCGCCCAGCTCCTGCAGGCGGTCGGGGTGGCGCCGGTGCCAGTACATGCGGGCCAGCTCCGGCTTGCTGAAGATCTCCGTCCAGAGGAACCGCAGATCCTCGACCTGCTCGGCCCGCTCGTACTCCCGGGCGGCGCGCGCGGCGGCGAGGCGCTGGTGCTCCTCGGTGCGGGCGACGGCGGACGCGGACACCCGCACCACGGCCTCGATCGACGTGATCACCGTGCTGCTGTCCGGAAGCTGCCGGGAGCGTGCGGAGTTGAGCAGGTCCTGGACGGCAGCGTCCTCGGTCACCAGGCGGTCGGCGGTGCACTGCACGACCAGATCCCGGAGCGCGGTACGGACGGCGGCCGGGTTCCACTCCCCGGTGTAGGTGGCGCACAGCTCGACGCCGAAGTCCGCACCGCGGACGGCTGTCGGCGCCACGTCCGTCAACCACTCCTGCCAGACCTCGGGCGGCTCCTCGGCCGGCCCGGCCGGCTCAGCGAGGAAGGCGCGCAGCCACTCCCGGAACCGCTCCCGCAGCGTCATCGCCGTGCTCCCGTCACGAGTGGATTGGCCTGGTGGAGAGCCTGGTGGACCACGTCGCGGACCTGACGGCGCCCGGGATCCTCCTCGGTGGGCGGGCACCAGGCGACGAGGTCCGCGCACAGGTGGGCGATCCGGGTGATGGCCGGCCCCGGTCGGGTCACGGCTTCGACGATGACGCCGGCCAGGACAGCCTGCCCCTCGGGTACCGCCGCGGCGGCGCCGAGGAGCGCGTGCAGCAGCCGATGCCGGCCCGGCCTTCCCGCCCCGTACCCGGCCGCGAGCGCGTCGGTCAGCGCCCCCCGGACGCTGTCCCCCGCGCCCGCCAGCGCCGACGGCCCGGCGGCCAGCAGTTCGACCAGGATGTCCACGGCCGGGCCGCTGCGCGGCAGGTCGGCGCCGGCCCACGTGGCCAGCGCGCGCAGGACCTGCGGCCGCAGGGCCCGCCGCGTCCACATCCCGCGGATCGACTCCGCCACCTCGACATGCAGCGCGGCGTCGGCCACGTCGGCGAGGTGCCCGAGGCGGGTGAGGCTGACCCTCGGGTACACCTCGGCGAACTCCCCGCGGCACACCTGGGCCACAAGGTGGTGGTGGGGGTTCGGAATGCGCTTCGTCGCCCATTCGTACAGGCGCTCGCGCACCCGCCGGCCGAGCGGGTCGCCGAGGGCGGCCACCGTCAACGCGTCGACCAGGTGGGGGCGCAGCGCCGGCCGCTCCCACCACGAGAGCAGTTGCCAGAGCGGCCCCGTGTCGCCGTAGCGTTCCGCGACGCGCAGCGCCTGCTCGCTGACCCGACCGGCGAGTGCCGCGCCGCGGTCGCCGTCCTCCCGGGGCAGCGCGATCGCCCAGCGCCACACGGCGCTCCACAGGCGGGGCGGGTACTCCGTGTGCAGGTAGTGGAGCACGGCTTCGGCGTAGCGCGGCCTGGGCCAGGTCAGCAGCCGCTGGTCGTCGAGGGCCGCATCGACGGCCGCGACCAGCGTCGAGACGCTGTCGCCGCAGACGTCGACGGCGTCGCCGGCCGGCCCGTCCGCCTCGATGGTCCGGCGCAGGTCGTGGGCTGCCTCGCTGACCACCGTCGCCGGATGACCGGCGAGCATCGCGGCCGCGATGAGGAAGCAGCGCTGCGGTGCCCCCCGGAGACCCTGGTACAGCTTCTCCAGGTGCCCACTCCAGTCGTGTACGGCGCCCTCGATGTGCGCGACCCACTGCTCGGCGCCGCCGTCGCCGCCCGCCGTCACCTCGGCGGCGATGCGGGCCAGCCGAGCGCCGTCGGTAGTCCCGTGTACGCCGTCGAGCAGGTCGCGCATGGCGTCTTCGCGCATCAGGCGGTCGGCCACGTCCGGCCCGCACGTCTGCCGGAGCAGTGCGGCGGCGGGCGGCGGGTCGACGGCGAGGACGGCGGATCCGGCCACCCCGCCGACTGCCCGCCAGGTGCGCGGGCTGGCGGTGACGACGAGCCAGGAGCCGTGCTGGCGCAGGCGGTTCCCGTGCCCCTCGCACCGTTCCGCCAGGTGCGGGTCCACGGCGGACTCGGGCAGCCGCAGAAGGTAGCCGGCTCCCCGTTCGACGAAGCGGAGCGCCTCGGTCAGCGGATCGTCCTCGGCGTCCTCCACGTCGTCGATCGGGACAGTGTGGAGTCGCCCGGCCCCCGCTAGGGCGGCCAGCACGGCGACAGCCGCGCTGCGCAGCCCGGAGTCCGGCTCTCCCAGCAGGACGACACACGAGGCGTCGGCTGCGCCGGCCAGGGCCTCCTCCTGGGACAGGGGCGACCCGGGCTCACCCCAGCGCCGGAAACGCCGGGGAACGTGCCGGGCGAGCAGATCGCGTACGTGGGCGGGTCCGAGCTGCTGCGCCTCGATCACTCGCCGGGCGACGTGCACGTGGAGCTGGTCAGCGGTGGCGTGGCGGACATTGAACGTGCCGTGGGCGGTGCCGAACACAGCGCCGCTGTTCTCCTCGACGGCGATGAACGTATGGCCCGCGGCGGCCGCGGCCGGTCCGCGCACGTCGTCCGGTAGGACGACCAGCGGCTCCGGCGGTACGACGGACAGGCCGTTCACGCGGCGCCGCCCGCGGAGCCGAAGTGGAACGTGCCGTGCGCCGATTCGTTGACCTGACCATGGTTCACGCCGACCGCGAACTTCGCGGGCGCGGTGGCGCCGGGGCCGGGTCCGGCGTGACCGGCCTCCGGGGCGGCCTGCGGGGGAGCGCTCACCGTCCCCGACGGGGACGGCAGGTACAGCCAGGCCGCCTGGTTGAAGTCCTTGCCGGCCACAGCCGCGGTGACCGGCGTGAAGTGGTGGGGGTGGCGCCCGGTGTACCCCGGCACCACGACATCCTGGAACACTCGGTCCGAGACGATGAGGGCGACCAGGGTGACGTGCGCGCTGTGCCGCTCCAGCGCCTCCCGGACGGGGCCGCTGTCCAGGAGGCGGTGGGTGTCGTTGCGCGCGTCGCCGTTGCCGCTGCTGCCGTACGGCCCCACCGCCGCCGACAGCGGCCCGATGTGCAGCGCGACGCGCATCCGCAGCGGCTCGGCCGCCGCCTGCTGGTACCGGAACCGCTCCAACTGCTCCTGCAGGTGCAGCGGGAAGGGGTGCAGCAGGTGCGGCACGATCCGCGTCGGCAGCCCGGTGGCCAGGCCGTCGCCGGTGTGGCTGAAGAACTCGCGGGCGGCCCAGGCGTCGGCGAGCCCGGCCGCTTCCATGGCGGATTCCACGAGGCCGGGGATCACCGCGGCCAGGTCGGCGTGGGTGCTGCCCGGCCGTCGGGTGAAGCCCTTGGCGTCCACAGCCAGGACAGCCCGGTAGTCGGGCAGCGGCCGGGGTTCGGTGAACGGTGTGATCACGTGCTGACTCCTTCACGTTCGCTTCGGTACTGCGATCGTGGTGCGGGAGTCCCGCGGGTGCTGCCCAGAAATGGGCAGTCCGGCGATAGTCATCAAGACATTCCGATCCCGGATGCGCAGCCGGCGCGGTCCGGTGTCGAGGCAGCCGGACCGGCGCAGCTCGGCGAGGGCGTTGACCACGGCGTTGCGGGAGGCGCCGATCAGGTCGGCGAGGTCCTGCTGCGGCAGCGGCGGGGGCGTGGGGCCGGGGAGGCGGAGCAGCAGTCGGGCGAGGCGCTGCCGGACCGGCAGCGCCGCCAACTCGGCGCGGTGGTGGTCGGCCTCGCGGAGCCGGTGCGAGGTGTACCGGTGCGCGGAGATCGCGATCTCCGCGGACTGCAGAAGACCGCGGAACGCCCGGCCGGACAGCAGGGTGCAGGTCAGGCGGGTGAGCGCCGTCACCGTTGCCAGGCGAGGATGGCCGTCTGCCGCGGCCAGGTCCCCGACCAGGTCGCCGGGCCCGCGCAGCGTGAGGATGGCGATCCGGCCGGCGTCCTCGTGGCGGACCACCTTGGTCAGACCCTCGTGGATCAGGTAGACGAAGTCCCCGGTGGTGCCCTGGGCGAAGAGAGTGTGGCGGGCGGCGAGACTGCACTGGGTACCGGCGGCGATGAGGCGGGTGGCCGCTGCCCAGGACAGGTACGCCAGGAAGCCGGTCGTGTACCGGGGGTCATCGGTCATGCGCCGAAGGTAGTTGATTGTCGGGAGCGGGTGCAGCCCCGCGCGGTCGGGCGATGATCAGTTGGTCCGGCCCAGTTGGCAGACTGCTCCAACATCAGCGTGACCCGTTCCTGAAGGACCAGATCCTGTGTGACGGCCACATCAGCCGCGGGCTGCTCACGGCGCCAGCGACGTCAATATCTGCTGACTAGGAAGCGGATCCGGGTCCGCCGGCCCCACCCGGTGCGCGGCCGGCCAGCCGTCTCCCTTCGGCCAGCAGCTCCCTGGCGAGCCACCAGTGCCGACCTTGCACTGCGACGCAGTGCGAAGCCGGTTCGTCCGAACAGGCTCGCCAGCAAAGCGGGTTGCCCTCGGCGGTCAGCTCAGAGCGTTCGCGGATGGCATGTAGCACAAGTGCTACTCTGGTGGTCATGAGTGTTGAAGTGGGTCTGCGGGAACTCCGGCAGAACGCCAGCGAGCTGGTCCGCCAGGCGGAGTCGGGGACCCGCGTGACGATCACGGTCGCCGGGCGCGCGGCGGCTGTACTCGGCCCGGTGGGTCCGCGGGCGTGGCGGAGCTGGGACGATCTCGCCGACCTGTTCCGCCAGCCGGCCGACCGAAGCTGGGCGGCTGACCGGGACCTGGTCGACGGCGACCTGGGTGACCCGTGGGAGCGGGCATGACGACGTCCGGCATGACCGAACCAGGAACGCGCGGGATTCTCGACACGAGCGTGCTCATTGCCGCCGACGTGACACCTATCCCCGGCCAACTGGCAATCAGCGTGGTGAGCCTCGCCGAGTTGCGCTTCGGTGTGCTGGTGGCGAAGGACTCGACTGCCCGGTCGGCCCGGTTGGCGCGTCTGGTGGCGCTGGAGCGCCGGTTCGACCCGCTGCCGGTCGACGAGTCGGTGGCCGACAGTTACGGGCGCCTGGCCGCGCGGGTGGTCGAGGTCGGCCGTCAGCCACGGGCCAGGGTCATGGACCTGTTGATCGCGGCGACCGCCCACGCCCACGGCGCCGCGGTGTACACGCGCAACGTTGCCGACTTCGCGGACCTCGAAGATCTGGTCCGTGTCGTGCCGGCATGAAGGCTCGACCGGTGAAGGCGTCCCTCACGTCGCCGCTGTCTGCATTGACCGCTCCTACAGGTCCCGCCTGCCAGGGCATCAAGCATTTCTGGAACTGCCAGGCCGCACTGCACTCATCGAACGTCGCCTCCTGATTCCGCCCCGTCCGCCCGAGCCAACCGAGCGACCGGTCCGCTGTCGTTCGACTGCGAGAAAGCGCCGTGGTGCCGGAGGGCGCCGACTCGCCGACTCCGGCGGCTGACCGACCGACACCGACGGATTGTCGAAAGCGTCCCAGCCGGCCGATGCCCGTCAGGGCGCCCCGAGCCGCGGCCCGGTCAGCGCCGCGCGAGCGGCAACGAAAGGGGAAAGGCGACCGGGCTCAGGAGAGTGCGAGGGCCAGGACGGCCGTCGCGGTGTAGTCGATCGCCGCCTCCCCTGTGGGCCAGGCGGCCACGTCGTCGCGGTACGCGGCGCCGCCGCCGTCGTACGCCTCCACCGCCACCCCGGCGCAGCGGTGCGCTCCGCCCGGGGCGTGGAGGCCGCGCAGGAGCTTGGCCTTGTTCGGGCCGTTGACCACCGCGCCGGTGAGCTGGCCGCCGGTCAGGTTGGCGACCTGGTGGTGGGGGCAGCGGGGGGACGTCGTCCCGGCGCCGATCAGGAACGACAGGCCCCACGGGTTCGCGCCGAGCGCCCAGCCGCGCTGGCCCGCGCCGAGCGCGGCGTAGCCGTCGCCGCCGCCCGCGCGGCGGTAGAGGGCGGCGGCGGCGGCGAGGCCGAACGCCCGCGGTACCGCGTCGAACTCGGTCAGCTTCATCCCGGCGCCGAACGGGTCGCCGGCCGCGCGGTCCCGCGCCGCGTCCAGCGGGCGGCGTACCGCGGCCAGCAGCGCGTCGCGGGTGGCGGCCGGCGCCTCGGGCGCCTGGGGGAGCAGCTCGGCGGCCGCCAGCGCCCCGACGTCGGCCGCGCCGGGCGGCTCGGGGGAGTCGTCGGCGGCGTAGGCGGCGGCCCAGCGCAGGGCCTGCGCCCGCCAGGTGGCCGCGCGCGGGTCGCCGAGGCGCCGGGCGGCCAGGGCGAGTTCGGCGCCGGCCAGGGCCAGGTCGTCGGCGGCGGAGTTCTCGGTGTAGTAGGCGGCGGGGTAGGTGGTGACGGTGGCGCGGCCGTCGGCGCGGGCGTAGAGGGTGGCGGCCCGGTCCAGGAGGCGGCGGGCCTCGGCGGGGGCGGCGAGCTGGGCGCCGAGGGCCAGGGCCGCGGTGACCCGGCCGGCGAGGTTGCCGCTGATCCGTGCGCCGGGGGCGTTGGCGGGGAACACCGGCCGCCGGGTGAGCAGGCGGGCGGGGTCGCCGGGGGTCGCCGGGGCGCGGTCGTCGGCCTCGGGCAGGCGCCAGCGGTCGTGGTCGCCGACGGTGGTGTCGTTGCCGTCGCCGATGCCGACCTGGGCGTACAGGACGCCGGCCCGCGCGTCGTACATCCGGTCGAGCCAGGCCAGGCCGTGCGCCGCCTCGCGGGCCAGGGGGGTGTCGGGTCCGGCGGCGCGGGTGCGGCGGGCGAGCAGGAGGACGACCGCGGCGTACGAGGCGGTGTGGGTGAACTTCAGGTAGTCCCCGGCGTCGTACCAGCCGCCGCTGACGTCGCCGCGCCCGCCGACGGGGCGCAGCGGGCCGTCCAGCGTCGTGCCGTCGTACGCGGGCACGGCGTAGCGCTGGGCCGCGCGGTCGGTGAGGTGGGCGGGGGCCCGGCGCAGGACGGCGCGGACGACGTCGGGGCCGTCGCGCTGGGCCTGGAAGAAGGTGACCGCGCGGTCGACGAGGGCGCGGTGCGGGTCGTCGGCGACGGTGAACCACGGCGACGCCGCGGCCGGGTCGGTGACCAGGACCCGGTACCGGCCGGGGGCGCGCAGGGCGCCGAGGTCCAGGGGGTGCACGGCGGGGTAGGCGTCGCTCCACCGGCCGCGGTCGGCCCCGGCGGTACCGCGCAGGACCACGGCCCCGGCCTCGTCGACGACCTCGAACGGGGCGTCGTCGGCGCGCGCGGCCATCAGGTACGCGGTCTGGGCGCCGCCGGGGGCGTAGCCGACCTGGTCGACGCGGATCTGCGCCGGCCCGGTCTGCCCGCTGACCAGTCCGCAGCCGGCGAGGGCGGCGACCAGCGCGGGCGCCACGGCCAGCGCGACGCGGCGCAGGCGGCGGTCGAGGGACACGAATCGCCTCCCAGACGGTGCGGCCGGCGGCGGGGGTCGCGCCGGGGTGGTCAACACGGTACCCGCGGGCGCCGCGCACACCCGGTGGCGCAGGCCCGGTGACCTGCGGATGTGTGGTTGTGGGGCGGCTTGTCCGAGTACGGAACCGGTGTCCGGCGGCTCCCGTACACTCGGGCCGCGGTGAGCAGATCCTGGTTCCGATCGGCGGACGCCGGCCCCTGGGCGGCGGCCAGGCAGGCGGCCGTCCTGCTGGTGATGGGCGCCGTCCTCAACCTGGTGCTGGCGGTCTTCGACGAGTACCCCTACCTCGATCTGCTCTACGCCGGCACGAACCTGGCCCTGGCCGCGGTCGCCGCGTTCGTGCCGTGGCGCCGCTGGAACCCGCTCTGGCAGCTCCTGCTCCTGCCGCTGCAACTGCTCAACGTCGGCTACTCCACGGTGACCTTCGGCGGCTTCGAGACCGGCAACGCGCCGTACCTGGTCCTGGTGCACGTGTGGATCGCGCTGAACTTCCCGCGCTGGGTCACCCTGGCCACCGCGCCGCTCACCGCGGCCAGCTACCTGGCTGCCCTGCTGTACGTCGAGCCGGCGGCGCTGTCGGTTGCGCAGTGCCTGATCCTGCTGCTGGTCTGCGTCCTCGTCGGCCTCGCGGTGACGGCGCAGCTCGCCGCACAGCGGCGCGACCGCGACCGGATCGCCCAGGTCGAGCGCTGGCGCGCCGCGCTGACCGCGACGCTCGCCCACGACCTGCGCTCGCCGCTGGCGACGATGCAGACGGCGGTGGAGATGGTCCGGGAGGAGAGCGACGAGATGTCGGCGGCCGAGCGCGACCGGCTGCTCGGCAGCGTGCAGCGGCAGATCACCCGGATCAACCGGCTGTCGACGAGCCTGCTGGACATGGAGCGGATCGACACCGACGGGACGCTGCGGCTGGACCTGGCCCCGGTGCGGCTGGTCGACGCGGTCGCCGAGGCGGTCGAGGCGGTCGGCGGGGCGGGGGTGGCGGTCCAGGTGCCGCCGGAGCTGACGGTCGAGGTGGACCCCGAGCGGCTCCAGCAGATGCTGATCAACCTGGTCGGCAACGCGCTGCGGCACGGGCGGGCGCCGGTCGTGGTCCGCGCCGAGGACGCGGCGGGGTGGGTGTCGATCGAGGTCCGCGACCACGGGCCGGGGATCCCCCCGGAGGTGCGGCGGACGCTGTTCACCCGGTTCGGCGCCGACGGCGCGCACGGCGACACGGTCGGGCTCGGCCTGTGGATCGTCGACCAGCTCGCGCGGGCCCACGGCGGCCGGGTGCGGCACGAGCCGGCGCAGCCGGGCGCCCGGCTGATCCTGCTGCTGCGGGAACGCGTTCCCAGCCGCTGAGCCGTGCCATGATCAAGGTGACGTCTTGTGCGCGAAAACCCAGCCCAGCGCGCACGAAACTGCGGCAATCCCGACCTCAGTGTGCCGCGCGTCACCTGCACCTCCCGATGGGCGGCGCGGTCGCATAACGTCCCGCCCAACGGGTCACTACGTCCGGGTAGCCGGCTTCTTACCGCCGGCCACCTGTAGCGCCGGCGTGGTGCGCGACCCATGGGCTTTCAGGAGGCACACGTGACCGGTCAGCGGGCTGGGGAGTCAGCGGCGGGCAAGCTGGTGTTCGACTTCGCCGAGGGCAACAGGGACCTCAAGGACCTGCTCGGCGGCAAGGGGGCCAACCTCGCCGAGATGACCAACCTCGGGCTGCCGGTGCCGCCGGGCTTCACGATCACCACCGCGGCGTGCCAGGCGTACCTCGCCACCGGCGACCGGCCGGCCGGGCTCGACGCGCAGGTCTCCGCGCACCTGGCCGCCCTGGAGGAGGCGATGGGCCGCCGGCTCGGCGACCCGGCCGACCCGCTGCTGATCTCGGTCCGGTCGGGCGCGAAGTTCTCCATGCCCGGGATGATGGAGACGGTCCTCAACGTGGGCCTGCACGACGGCAGCGTCGCCGGGCTGGCCGCGCAGACCGGCGGCGAGGCGGGGGAGCGGTTCGCCTGGGACTCGTACCGCCGGCTGATCCAGATGTTCGGCAAGACCGTCTGCGACGTACCGGGCGACGCGTTCGCGCACGCCCTCGACGACGTCAAGCGCGGCAAGGGCGTCACCAGCGACCTCGACCTGTCGGCGGGAGACCTGCGGGCGCTGGTCGAGGCGTACAAGAAGATCTTCACGGAGCACGCCGGCCGGGACTTCCCGCAGGACCCGCGCGAGCAGCTCGACATGGCCGTCGAGGCGGTCTTCCGGTCCTGGAACTCGGAGCGGGCCGTGCTGTACCGCCGCCAGGAGCGCATCCCCGCCGACCTCGGCACGGCGGTCAACGTGCAGTCGATGGTGTTCGGCAACCTCGGCGCCGACTCGGGCACCGGGGTGGCCTTCACCCGCGACCCGGGCACCGGCGCCCGCGGCGCCTACGGCGACTACCTGGCCAACGCCCAGGGCGAGGATGTCGTGGCCGGCATCCGCAACACCCTGCACCTGGACGAGCTGGAGCAGCTCGACAAGGCCTCCTACGACCAGCTCATGGACATCATGTCCACGCTGGAGGGCCACTACCGCGACCTGTGCGACATCGAGTTCACCATCGAGCGCGGCCGGCTCTGGATGCTGCAGACCCGCGTCGGCAAGCGCACCGCGGCGGCGGCGTTCATCATCGCCAACCAGCTCGTGGACGAGGGCGTCATCGACCTGGACGAGGCGATCGGCCGGGTCACCGGCGCGCAGTTGGCGCACCTGATGTTCCCGGCGTTCGACCTGTCCGGGGCGCCCGCGCCGCTGGGCCGGGGCGTGGCGGCCTCGCCGGGCGCCGCGGTCGGCCGCGCGGTCTTCGACGCGCGGCGCGCGGTGGCGGCGGCCGGCGCCGGTGAGCAGGTGATCCTGGTCCGCCGGGAGACCAACCCGGACGACCTGCCGGGCATGATCGCGGCGCAGGGGATCCTCACCTCGCGCGGCGGCAAGACCAGCCACGCGGCGGTGGTCGCCCGCGGCATGGGCAAGACGTGCGTGTGCGGCGCGGACTCCCTCGACGTGGACGTCGCCGCGGGCACCTTCACCGTCGGCGGCGCGACCGTCCGCGAGGGGGACGTGATCTCGATCGACGGGACCACGGGCCGGGTCTACGCGGGCGAGGTGCCGGTGCGGCCGTCCGAGGTGGTGGAGTACTTCGAGGGTACGGCCGCCGCCGACTCCTCGGTGCTGGTCGCCGCGGTCGACCGGCTGCTGCGGCACGCCGACGCCGCCCGCCGCCTCGGTGTGCGGACCAACGCCGACACCGGCGAGGACGCCGCCCGGGCCCGCCGCTTCGGCGCCGCCGGCATCGGCCTGTGCCGCACCGAGCACATGTTCCTCGGCGACCGCCGCGAGCTGGTCGAGCGGCTGATCCTCGCCGGGACCGACGAGGCCCGGTCGGCGGCGCTGGCGGCGCTGCTGCCGCTGCAGCGGGCCGACTTCGTCGAGATCTTCGAGGCCATGGACGGCCTGCCGGTGACCGTCCGGCTGATCGACCCGCCGCTGCACGAGTTCCTGCCGGAGCTGACGGAGCTGTCGGTGAAGGTGGCCGTCGCCCGGGCCCGCGGCGAGGACGCCGGCCGCGACGCCGCGCTGCTGGCGGCGGTCCAGCGGATGCACGAGCAGAACCCGATGCTCGGGCTGCGCGGGGTCCGGCTGGGGCTGATGATCCCCGGGCTGTTCGCCATGCAGGTGCGGGCGATCGCCGAGGCCGCGGTGGCCTGCGCCGCCCGCGGCCTGGACCCGCGCCCGGAGATCATGGTCCCGCTGGTCGGCGCGGTGCAGGAGCTGGAGTTCGTCCGAGCCGAGGCGGAGGAGGTCGTCGCCGCGGTGACCGCCGACCAGCCGGTGCCGGTCCTGATCGGCACGATGATCGAGGTACCGCGGGCGGCGCTCACGGCCGGCCAGATCGCCGAGGCGGCCCAGTTCTTCTCTTTCGGCACCAACGACCTGACCCAGATGGGCTGGGGGTTCTCCCGCGACGACGTCGAGGGCGCGTTCTTCTCCCGGTACCTGGAGCTGGGCATCTTCGGCGTCTCGCCCTTCGAGTCGATCGACGCCGACGGCGTGGGGCGGCTGGTCCGCATCGCCGTGGAGGAGGGGCGGGCGGCGCGCCCGGACCTCAAGCTCGGCGTGTGCGGCGAGCACGGCGGCGACCCGGACTCCGTCCACTTCTTCCACGCGGTCGGGCTGGACTACGTGTCCTGCTCCCCGTTCCGGGTGCCGATCGCGCGGCTGGAGGCCGGCCGCGCGGCGACCGCCGGTACCGCCTCCGACTCCCGCTGACCCGGCGCCGACCGGGCGGTCCGCGCGCGACGCGCGGCCGCCCGGCGGCGTGGTCGGTAGGGTTGGGGCGTGGGTGACGGGTGGGGCGTCGAGCACGGTCCGGGATCTTCCGGGCCGGGGTCTTCCGGTCCGGGGACTTCCGGGCCGAGGTTGCACAAGCCGGGGGCGCGCGGGTCGCAGCGGCACGGGCCGGGGGCGCAGCGGTGGGCGCCGGAGGCGCCCAAGGGCACCGGCAACGACCGGTCGCCGTTCGAGCGCGACCGGGCGCGGGTGCTGCACTGCGCGGCGTTCCGGCGGCTGGCCACCAAGACGCAGGTCCACACGGCCGGCACCGGCCCGGCCCACCCCGGGCCGGGCGGCGCGGGCGACTTCCT
This sequence comes from Pilimelia terevasa, assembly GCF_014647915.1. Lineage (GTDB taxonomy): Bacteria > Actinomycetota > Actinomycetes > Mycobacteriales > Micromonosporaceae > Pilimelia > Pilimelia terevasa. The sequence continues at coordinate 225,535 of NZ_BMQC01000006.1, read as the reverse complement.
GCGCACGCGCCTGACCCACTCGCTGGAGGTCGCCCAGATCGCCCGCCACCTCGGCGAGAGCCTCGGCTGCGACCCCGACGTCGTGGATGTCGCCGGACTGGCCCACGACCTGGGGCACCCGCCGTTCGGGCACAACGGCGAGGACGCGCTGGCCCTGGTGGCCGAGGGCTGTGGCGGGTTCGAGGGCAACGCGCAGACGCTGCGGGTGCTCACCCGGCTGGAGGCCAAGGTCCTCTTTCCCGACCTGCGCTCCGCCGGCCTGAACCTGACCCGGGCGGCCCTGGACGCCGCGTGCAAGTACCCGTGGCCGCGCCGCGCGGGCGGCAGGAAGTTCGGCGTGTACGCCGACGACGCCGAGGTGTTCGCCTGGCTGCGCGCCGAGGCGCCCGCCGGGGAGCCGACCCGCCGGTGCCTGGAGGCCCAGGTCATGGACTGGGCCGACGACGTGGCGTACTCGGTGCACGACGTGGAGGACGGCGTGTTCGGCGGGCACGTCAGCCTCCGGCACCTGCTGGCCGACGCCGCCGAGCGGGCGGCGCTGTGCGCGGACGTGGCCGGCCGGTACTCGGGGGAGTCGGCGGCGGACCTCGGCGTCGTGCTGGTCGACCTGCTGGCCGAGCCGGTGCTGGCGCCGCTGGCCGGGTACGACGGCGGCCACCGGGCGCAGGTGGCGCTCAAGGGCGCCACGAGCACCCTGACCGGGAGCTTCGTGGCCGCGGCGGTGGCGGCGACGCGGGCGGCGTTCGGGGCGGGGCCGCTGCGGCGGTACGCGGCGGACCTGGTGGTGCCGGCGGAGACGCGGGCCCGGGTGGCGCTGCTCAAGGGCATGGCGCTGCGGTACGTCCTGCGGCGGCGCGGCGCCGAGCCGGGCTACCAGCGGCAGCGGGAGATCATCACCGAGCTGGTGCACGCGCTGACGGTGCGGGCGCCGGACGTCCTGGACCCGGTGTTCGCTCCGCTGTGGACCGCCGCGCCGGACGACGCGGCCCGGCTCCGGGTGATCGTGGACCAGGTCGCCTCCCTGACCGACCCCGCCGCCGTCGCCTGGCACCACGACCTCGCGAGCTGAGCCGCGGCCTGTCCCCGTGGCCGGCCAGGCCCGGCGTCGCCCGCCCCGCGCGGTCCGGCGGTGCCTGCGCGAACCGCCGATCGACCGACCCCGGACGGGTGCCGTCCGGCTTGGCGCGGTGTCGTACGTGGGGCAAAAATGAGGCGATTTGTGGGGGAGGGTCGTGGTCGAGGTACTGGCATGGTTCGCCGTGGACCGGACCGCGTCGGCGCGCGAGCCGCACTGGCGGCGGCGCGCCCGGGCCGCCTTCGCCCGCGGGGGGACCGGCGCCCGGACCGAGTTCGGCGGCCCGGGCTGGGGGATCGCGGTCCGCCACCGCCCCGCCCCGTGGCCCGGCTGCGCCGCGGGCGAGGGGCAGCTCGCGGTCTCGCTGGGCCTGCCCGTGGGGCTCGACGCCACCGGCGGGCCGCTGGCGCTGGCGCGGCGGCTCGCGGCGGGCGCGGACCCGGCCGCCGAGGTGGTACCGCCGTTCGCCGTGATCGCCCGCGACGTGGACGGCACGGTGCGGGTGGCGCAGGACTGGCTCGGCATGGCCCGCCTGTACACCGGTGCCCGCGACGGCGTGCTCGCCTTCGCCGACCGGTCCACGGTCCTGGCCGACCTCCTCGGCGGTACCCCGGTCGCGGACCCGTGGACGTGGGCGGGCGTGGCCGCCAGCGGGCACTTCGGCGGCGACGACGCGCCGGTGCGCGGGGTCCGCCTGCTGGCCCCGGGGACCCGGATCACGCTGCGACCCCCGCCGCCGGCCGCCGGGGCCGCCCCGTGGCGGGCCGCGTGGCGGGTGGGCCGGACCGTCGACGACCTGGTGCTGGCCGGCCTGGCCGGCCGCGGCGGCGACCCCGACCGGGCCGCCGCGGCGCTCCGGGCGGCCGCCGCCGCCTCGCGGGCCGCCGCCGACGCCCTGCGTGCCGCCGCCGACCCGCCCGCCGCCGCGCCGCCGGCACCACCCGGCGGGCCGGCGCCGGTCGGGGACCTGCGGGAGGCCACCACGCGGCTGCTGCACCGCCACGACCTGCACCTGCCCGGCGCCGACCTGCTCGACCCCGCCGCGCCGCCACCGCCGCCGGTCGCCGCGGGCGGCCCGCGGGCCCCGGTGTCGTGGTATCCCGCGGACCCCGACCGGTGCGCCGACCGCGCCGCCGTCGTCGGGGCGCTCGCCGCCCGGCACCTGGCCACGGTGGGCGACCTCGCGCCGCAGGCCGCCGCCGCCCGGCGCGAGCACTTCGCCGACCTGCTCCGGCACGCCGCCGAACTCGGCCTGGCCGGTACCGACGTGACCGACTACGTGTACCTCACCGAGCGGCTGCGCCGCGGCACCGCCGCCCCGGCCGCCGTCCACGTCGCCCTCAGCCCCGCCGCGGTGGTGGCGGCCTTCGCCGTGCCGGCGGGCCTGGCGCGGGGCCGGCTGCGCGCGGCCTTCGCCGACCCCGACCCGCCGTGCCGCCCGCGGGCCGCCGCCGTGGCCGCCGCCGCGCGGGCGCTGCTGGCCGAGGTCGGCGGCCGGGGACTCGCCGGGCTGCTGCGCCCCGGCGCGGTGGCGGCCCCACCCCGGGGCGGCCCGGTCGCGCGGCGGTACGTCCACCTGGCCCTCGCCGACGCGCTGCTGGCCGCCGGCCGCGGCTCCGCGCCCGGCCCCGACCGCGGCCCGGCGCACGGGACCCGGGACTGGGCCGCCCTGGACCGGGACCGCGCCGCCGCCGTCCCACCGGCCGGCCCCGCCCGCGCCGCCGGTGCGCGCCCCGACGGCGCCCCCGGCGGCGACCGGCCCCCGCCGGGGGCGCCGTCGGGGGCGCCGGGCAGGATGGACGGGCAGGACGGGCGGCGGTGAGGAGGCGCGGGTGGCGGGCCGGATCCGGGACGAGGACATCGCGCTGGTCCGCGAGCGGACCTCGATCGTCGACGTGATCTCCGAGCAGGTCACGCTCAAGAACGCGGGCGGCGGCAACCTCAAGGGCCTGTGCCCGTTCCACGACGAGAAGACCCCGTCGTTCACCGTCGCGCCCGCCCGCAACGTGTACTTCTGCCACGGCTGCGGCCAGGGCGGCGACGCCATCAAGTTCCTGATGGACACCGAGCACCTGGCCTTCGCCGAGGCCGTCGAGCGCCTGGCCGGCCGCGCCGGCATCCAGCTTCGGATCGTCGAGGGCGGCGCCGCGCCGATCCGGCAGGGGCAGGGCCAGCGCCAGCGGCTGGTGGCGGCGCACGCCGCCGCCGCCGAGTTCTACGCGGCACAGCTCGCCGCCCCGGGGGCCCGGCTGGCCCGGGAGTTCCTGGCCCGGCGCGGCTTCGGCCGGGAGGACGCCCAGCGGTACGGCTGCGGGTTCGCGCCCGACGCCTGGGACGCGCTCACCGGCCACCTGCGCGGCCGGGGCTTCACCGGCGCGGAGCTGGTCACCGCCGGGCTGGCCAAGGAGGCCCGCTCGGGATCCCTGATCGACCGCTTCCGGCGCCGGCTGCTGTGGCCGATCCGGGAACTCAGCGGCGACATCGTCGGCTTCGGCGCGCGCAAGCTGTTCGAGGACGACAACGGGCCGAAGTACCTGAACACCCCCGAGACGCCGCTGTACAAGAAGTCGACCGTGCTCTACGGCGTGGAGCACGCCAAGCGGGAGATCGCCAAGCGCGGCCAGGTCGTGGTCGTCGAGGGGTACACCGACGTGATGGCCTGCCACCTGGCCGGCGTGCCGACGGCGGTCGCCACCTGCGGCACCTCGTTCGGCGGCGAGCACATCACCGTCCTGCGCCGGCTGCTGATGGACACCGACGGCGTGGCCGGCGAGATCATCTACACCTTCGACGGCGACGCCGCCGGGCAGAAGGCCGCGCTGCGGGCGTTCGACTCCGACCAGCGGTTCGTCGGGCGGACCTTCATCGCCGTCGGCCCCGACGGGATGGACCCGTGCGAGCTGCGGCTGGCCCGCGGCGACCTCGCCGTGCGGGACCTGGTGGCCAGCCGCGAGCCGCTGGTGGACTTCGCGCTGCGCCACACGCTGGCCCGGTTCGACCTGGACACCGTCGACGGGCGGGTCGAGGCGATGCGCCGGGCCGCCCCGCTGGTGGCGGCGCTGAAGGACCAGGACAAGCGGCCCGAGTACGTCCGCAAGCTGGCCGGCGACCTGGGCATGGAGTTGGAGCCGGTGCAGCGCGCGGTCGCCGCGGCCGGGCGCCGGGGCGGCGTGCCGCAGCAGGCCGCCCGCCCCGCCGCGGAGGCGGACAGCCCCGACGCCCTCGTCGAGCGCGAGGCGCTCAAGATCGCCATCCAGGCGCCGGTGCTCGCCGGTCCGATGTTCGACGCGGTCGGCCCCGACAACTACCGGCACCCGCTGCTGCGGCCGGTCCGCGAGGCGGTCGCGGCGGCCGGCGGCGCCGCCGGTGCGGTCGCGGCGGCCGGCGGGGCGGTGTGGTGCGACGCGGTCCGGTCGCACTGCGCGGACCTCGGCGCCCAGGCCCTGGTCGCGGCCCTCGCCGTGGAGCCGCTGCGGGTGGACGGCGAGGTCGACCCGGCGTACGTGGCGGTGACGCTGGCCCAGTTGCAGTGGGGGGCGGTGGCGCGCCGCATCGGCGACCTCAAGTCCCGGGTCCAGCGGATCAACCCGGTGACCCACCGGGACGAGTACCTGACGCTGGCCGGGGAGCTGTTCTCCCTGGAGCAGCAGGCGCGCGCGCTGCGCGAACAGGCCGTCGGGGGGCTGTGATGATCTTCTTCCGCCGGCGGCTGCCGGCCGACCGCCGGCCGGCGCTGGCCCGCGACGAGCGGGTGGTCGCCTGGGCGGCGGCGGCCGACGCCGCCACCGTAGTGGTGACCAACCTCGGCCTGTACCTGCCCGGGGCGGCCGAGCGGCTGGACTGGCACCGGATCCTCAAGGCGACCTGGGACGAGCGGGCGCTGACCGTCACGGCGGCGCGGGAGGGTGCGGCCCGCGACGGGTACGCCGTCGTCGCCGACGACGTGCCGCGCCGCTACGCGTTGGCCGACCCCGGCGACGTGCCGCACCAGGTGCGGACCCGGGTCACCGGCTCGGTCGGCTACACCGTGCACGGGGCCGTGCCCGGCGGCGGCGCCCGGGTCGCGGGCCGCCGGGTCGCCGGCGCCGACGGCCTGGTCTGGACGGTCCGCTACGACCCGGGCACCCCGGCCGACGACCCGCAGGTCGTGGCGGCCACGGACGCCCTGGTCGCGGCGGCGCGCGCCAGCGCCACGCCCACCGACCTCTGAGGACGGCCCGGCCGGCCGGCGGCGCCGAGGGGTGGCCGGCGGTCAGCGGGGAGTCGGGGTGCTCGGGCTCGGGCCGGGGTCGCAGGGGCGCAGCGCGCCGGGGCGCTTGGCGGCGATGTCCACGCTGTCCTGGAGGTAGGTGCCGAACGCGGTCTGCCACTCGTTGGCCAGGAACAGCTCCAGCGCCTTGTTCACCTCCGCGCACAGCTTCGGGCGGTTGTTCGGCAGGCCCACGCCGTACTGCTCGATCCCGCCGATCGGGATCGGCTTGGGCGGCAGCATCCCGTGGCCGCGCGCGAACGCGGCCAGGATCGAGGCGTCGGTCGAGACGAACATCTTCTTGTCCCGCGAGGTCAGGAACTTGTTCATGCACGCCGACAGCGACTGCTCCAGGCGCGGGCGCCAGCCGAGTTGCAGCAGCCGGTCGGCGGCCGTCGTGCCGTTCGGCGTACAGATCTGGCTGGGCGGGATCTGGAGCAGGTCGGTGGCGTCGGTCCAGTGGAAGAAGCTCTGCGCGTCGACGAAGTACGGCCCCGCGAAGTCGACGTCCTTCTCCCGCTCGGTGGTCATCGAGAAGTTGGAGACAACGAGCTGCACCTCCCCGGCAACCAGCTTGTTCATCCGGTCCGGGATGGAGACCTCGACGTACTGCGGGGTGAAGTGGAAGTAGCTGGCCAGCGCCTCCACGACGGCGATGTCGAAGCCGAACCGCCGGCCGTTGATCACGCGGTTCCAGCCGGGGTACTCGTCGCCGCTCACCCCGACCCGGACGGTACCGGACAGGAACTGCCGCGGGTCCGCCTCGGTGTCGGCGGGCGCGCTCTTCGCGGCGCAGCCGGTCAGCAGGGCGCCGGTCAGTAGGCCGGCCAGAATCGGGATGCGTCGGGCGAAGCGTGACAAGGTCGTCCCCCTCATGGCGGCCGGTGGCGAGCGGCGTGCCAGCCCATTCAACGCCGGACCGCCAAACGGGTGACGCGGGCGCCGCGGCGCCGGGCGGGAGCCGGGTGACGGCCGGCGCCCCGCGCGCGGCGCCGGGGTGACACGCCCCCGGAACCCGCGGGAGGCGGCGGCGCCCGCGGCACCCTGTGGCGGTGGTATCAGGCGCCGGCCTGATCTCTCCTGGGATCAGCAGCGACGGCATGAAACGCGCGTAGCGGGCATACCCTGACAAGTAGGGTTGCCCTTTGAGGGAGGGACCATGGCATCGACGACCTCGCCCCGGCCTGCGACACCCGGCCGCGGCGACCGGGCCGCCGCCGAGGCGCCCCCGGCCTGGGAGCTGGCGGCGCGCGACTTCAGCGACTGGCGGGCCGGCGACCCCGCGGGCCTGCGCCGCCTCGTCGAGGCGCTCACCCCCGTCCTGTGGCACACCGCGCGGGCGTACGGGCTCAACCGGGAGGCCGCCGACGACGTCGTCCAGGCGACCTGGCTGGCCCTGGTCCGCGGCGCCGACTCCCTGCGCGACCCCCAGGCCGTGTGGCGCTGGGCCACCGTCACCGCCCGCCGGGAGGCGTGGCGCGCCGCCCGCCGCGACCGCCGCGAGGCCACCACCGACGACCAGCACCTCGACGCCGCGGCGCCCCCCTCGGCCGGGCCGGAGAACGCCGTCCTCGCCGACGCCAGCGCCGCCGCCCTGTGGCGGCACGTGGCCGGGCTCACCGCCCGCTGCCGGCGGCTGCTGCGGGTCATCGCCTTCGACGACCGGCCCGACTACGCCAGCATCTCCGCCGAACTCGGGATGCCCGTGGGCAGCATCGGCCCGACCCGCGGCCGCTGCCTGGAGAAGCTGCGCCACCTGCTCGCCGACGATCCCCAGTGGAGGGTGTCGTGACGGGCGCGGATCTGGTCGGTGCGGGGACGAGGCGGGGGAGGGCGTCATGACCGGGACCGAGGAAGTCGGCGCCGCGGACGCGGCCCTGCTGCGCGACCTGCGCCGGATGTGGACGGCGGCCGACCCCGCCCCGGCCGACCTGGCCGAGCGGGTCATGTTCACCCTCGCGCTGGAGGACCTGGAGGTCGAACTGGCCCAGCTCCAGGAGCAGAGCCTGGCCGGTGCCCGGACGGCCGCCGCCGAGACGGCCACCAGCATCACCTTCCACGCCTCGCAGCTCACCGTGCTGCTGACCGTCCAGGCCGCGGGCGCAGGCGCGGACGGTACGCCGCTGCGCCGGCTCGACGGCTGGCTCGCCCCGGGGGCGGCGCTGGCGGTCGAGGTCCGGGCCGGCGACCGCACCCTGCACGCCGAGGCCGACGCCGACGGGCGGTTCGCGCTCGACGGCGTGCCCGCCGGCCTCGTCCAGCTCCGCATCCAGCCGGGCGGTCCGCTGCTGCGGGCCGTCGTCACACCCGCCGTACAGGTCTGAGGCCCGGGAGGCACGCCATGACCGACCCGATCGATCCGCACCCGGCCGCCCGCAGCAGGACCCCCGGCGACGTCGACCCGCCGCTGCCGCCCGAGAGTGTGCTGGCCCAGTACGGCGCCCGGGTCCTCGACGGCGCCACGGCGATGGTGACCGACGGCCAGCGGATCCGCCCCACGGCGTACCGGACCGACTGGCTGCTCGCCCGCGCCGACCGGCTCACCCAGCTCATGGCCCCGCTGACGGCGGCCGCCAAGTCGCTGGGCCTGACCATCCGCGAGGAGCCGCGGACCGTCGGCACGGTCAGCACCGGCGTCCGGCTCAAGATCCGGCCGGCACCTGGCAAGGCCGCCGTGGTCGACGCGTGGGCGGTCCTCCAGCAGGCGCGGGCGGCCTCCGGCAGCCCGCTGCGGGGGGTCGGGCTGGACCACCTGATGTTCTCGACCAGCTCGTTCTTCGGCGCCCCGTACTACTCGGCGGCGCCCTACTACTCGGCCGCCCCGTACTACTCGGCGGCACCGTTCGACGGCGGCGCCATCGCCCAGTACTCCCAGCCCGGCTACGGCGGCACCCAGCCGGTCGCCGTCGTCCAGCCGCCGCCCCCGCGCACCAAGGTCCCCACCCGGCCCGTGGTGGCCACCCTCGACACTGGGTGCGGCGCGCACACCTGGCTCGCCGACGGCGTCATCACCGACCTGGGGCTGACCGACCCGGTCAGCGGCGAGGAGAAGCCGGTCGGCTACCTCAAGCCCGACCCCGAGCGCGACGGCGACCTCATCGGACCGCTGGACGGCGGCCGGGACCCGCTGGCCGGCCACGGTACGTTCATCGCCGGCCTGATCCGCCAGGTCTGCCCGGACGCCGACATCCTCGCCGTGCGGGTGATCCACTCCGACGGGGTGATCCCGGAGTCGTCCCTGATCACGGCCCTGGAGCAGATCGTCGAGCTGGCCCGCCGGCACGCCGCGGGGGAGCCCGGCGGCCACCGGGTCGACGTGGTCTCCCTGTCGCTGGGCTACTACCACGAGGCCCCCGAGGACGCCGCCACCGACACCGCGCTGCTGGCGATCATCGACAAGCTGGGCCAGCTCGGCATCCCCGTGGTGTGCGCCGCCGGCAACGACGCGACCACGCGGCGGCTGTTCCCGGCCGCCTTCGGCGAGCGGCCCGAGGGCGCCGAGGGCGGCGAGCGCCTGCCCGTGGTCAGCGTCGGCGCGCTCAACCCCGACGACAGCGTCGCGCTGTTCAGCAACAGCGGCGACTGGGTGCTGCGCTGGGAGCCGGGGGCGGCGCTGGTCAGCACGATGCCGCCGTTCGCCAACGGGCTGAACTCCGGCGCCACCACCAAGGACCCCACCGGCCGGGTGCGGCGCTCGCTGGACCTGGACAACTTCACCGGCGCGGCCGACTTCGTGGGCGGCTTCGCCGTCGGCAGCGGTACCTCCTACGCCACCCCGGTCTTCGCCGCCCGCGTCGCGCGCGAACTGCTGGCCCAGGCGCGCCGGCCCCAGGGCATCCCGCTGGACGCGACCGGCGCGGAGGCGGTCACCCGCGGCTTCCGGGCACTCGGCGCCCTGCTCAAGGTCTGACGCCGTGTCGGCGCGGGCGGCGCAACTGCACGCGGAGGCGGTCCGGGCCACCGAGCGCGGCCAGCACGACGAGGCCTGGTCGCTGCTGCGCGCCGCGCTCGGCGCCCAGCCCCCGCCGGCCTGCCGCGCGCGCATCCTGGTCAGCCTGGCCTTCCACGAGGCCGAACGGCGCAGCCTCGCCGCCGGGCTGGCCCTGCTCGACGAGGCGGACACCGGCGGCCTGCCCGACCAGGTCCGGGGCATCGTGGCCATGCAGCGCGGCCTGCTGCACCTGCGCGCGGGCGCGCCGGGCCCGGCGCTGGCCGGCTTCGACGCGGCGATCGCGCTGCTGGACGAGTCGGAGCCGCAGGACATCTGCCGGACCCTGCTCAACCGCGGGATGCTGCGCCTGGCCCCCGGGTCGCTGGTACAGGCGGAGGCGGACTTCGCCCGGTGCGTGCGGATCGCCGACAGCCACGACCTCACGCTGCTGGCGGCGAAGGCCCGCCACAACCTCGGGTACCTCGCCCTGCTGGCCGGCGACCTGCCCCGCGCGATCCGCGAGATGGACGCCGTCGCACCGGTCCTGGCCGACCACTCGCCGACGGTCTCGGCCGTCTACCACGTCGACCGCGCCAGCGTCCTGCTGACCGCGGGCCTGTTCCACGAGGCGGACGAGGACCTGCGGCAGGCGGCAGCGCTGTTCGCGGTGACCGAGAGCCCGCAGGACCAGGCCGAGACCGCGCTGGCCCGGGCGCAGTTGGCGCAGCGCCAGGAGCGCTGGGGGGACGCGCGCGCCCACGCCACCACCGCCCGCCGGCTGTTCGGCGAACGGGGGGCCGCGCCGTGGGCGCTGGTGGCCGACGCCGTGCTGCTGGCCACCGACCTGGGGGCGGGGCGCGGGCTGGCGGCCGTCCAGGTGGCCGGCGCCGCGCTGGCGGCGCGGCTGCGGCAGCACGGCCTGGCCGACGAGGGCCGGCGCACCGCGCTGACGGCGGCCGCCGCCGCGCTGCGCCGCCGCGACGGGCGGGCCGGCCCGGCCGGCCAGCGCGCGCTGATGGCGCGGCACCTGGCCGGCGACGCGCTGCGGCTGCGCCGCGACGACCCGATCGGCACCCGGATGCAGGCCCGGGCGCTGCGCGCCGACCTGGCCGACGCCGAGCAGGAGCCGAAGCAGGCGCTGGTCGAACTGCGGGCGGCCGTGTCCGACCTCCAGCAGCACCAGGCGTCCTTCGGCAGCCTCGACCTGCAGACCGCCGCCGCGGCACACGTGGAGCGGCTGGCCGCCCAGGGTTTGCGGCGGGCGCTGGAGCAGGGCGTACCGGCGGCGGTACTGGCCTGGACCGAGCGCGCCCGGGCCCTGTCGGCCCGGCTGGCGCCGGTGAGCGCGCCGGCCGACGCGGCCGCCGCCGAGATGCTCGCCGAGCTGCGCCACGCGCAGGCCGCGCTGCGGACCGGCGCCCTGGCCGGCCACCCCGACCCGGTGCTGCGGACCCGCTGTCTGGCGCTGCAGCGGCAGATCCGCCAGCGTGCCTGGTACCGGCCCGGCCCCCGCCAGGTCACCGCGCCCGCCGCGCTGCGCGACATCGTCGGCGGCCTGGGCACCGGGACGCTGGTGACGTACCTGGTCGTGGACGAGGCGCTGCACGCGCTGGTGGTCAGCGGGCGCCGCCGCGAGCTGGTGGCGCTGGGCGCCGCCGCGCCCCTGTACGAGTTGCAGCGCCGCTGGCGCGCTGATCTGGACGCGCTCGCCGCCGAGACCCTGCCGCCCGCGCTGCGGGCGTCGGTGCGCACGGCGTGCGCGCGCGCCGCGGCCGGCGTCGACGACCTCCTCGCGCGGCCGCTGGCCGGCCGGCTGGGGGACGGGCCGCTGCTGGTCGCCCCGCCCGCGCGGCTGGCCACGCTGCCGTGGACCCTGCTGCCGACGCTGCGCGGCCGCCCGCTGTCGGTGGTCCGCTCGCCTACGGCCTGGCTGGCGGCGCGGCCGGGGGCGGCGCTCCCGCCGCGGCCGGTCGTCACCGTCGCCGCGGGGCCGCTCGTGGCCCGGGCCGACGCCGAGGTCAAGCTGGTCGCCGACACCTGGCCGGACGCGGTGACACTGGGCGGGCCGGCGGCCACGGCCGCCGCCGTCCGTGCGGCGGCCGGGTCGACCGACGTCCTGCACGTGGCCGCGCACGGCGTGCACGAGCCCGACAACCCGCTGTTCTCGTACCTGCAACTCGCCGACGGCCCGCTGTACGGCCACGAGTGCGACTCCTGGGAGCGGCCGCCCCGGCACGTCGTCCTGTCGGCGTGCGAGCTGGGACTGTCGCACCGGCGGCCCGGCGACGAGACGTTGGGCATGACGGCGGCGCTGCTGCACGGCGGGGCGGGCAGTGTCGTGGCCGGACTGGCCCGGATCGGCGACGAGGTCGCCTACGCGGTGGGTCCGGTCCACCACGGGGCGCTGCGGCGGGGCCTGCCACCCGCGGCGGCGCTGGCCGAGGCGCTGGAGTCGGTCGACACGCCGACCCCGCTGGTCTGCTTCGGCGCCGGCTGGTAGCTGGCCGAGCGGGGCCGCGCAGCACGAAGCGGGCGCGCGTGTGATCGCAGCGCCCGCCCCGAGCAGCTCGGGTTCAGCGAGGTCGGCCCGGCGACCCGCCGCCGACGCCCGCCGGGGACAGCGGCTCGGCGCTGCCGTGGCGCAGCTTCTCGCCCAGCTTGCTGTTGCTCAACGTGTGGCTGACCGCGTCCTTGCCCTGGTCGTACAGCTTGTTCGCCTCCGCCTGGACGACGCCGGCGGCCTCCTGGACGGTCGGGTGGTCCCAGAGCCTGCGGGCGGTCACCGCGATCTGCTCGTACCGCTCCCGCCCGGCCCGCGCGCCGATGACGTAGCCGGCGGCGGCTCCGAGAGCGAACCACAGTTTCCCGCGCATTCCGCGCTCCTCTCAGTCTGCCGCGGACGGCCCGCCCGGCCCTGGTGCTGGTCGGTGCGCTGCCCCTGGTCGGTGCCTGGGCCTCCGCGTCGTACGTGTTCGTGGCATACCCATCCTCCCCTTCAGGTATGCCTGGGGCGAGGGGGAAACTCCCCGAACCCGGTGGCACCCCACGGGGGTGTCTCCTGTAATGTGGTCCCCGACCCGCCAGCCAGCGGCGTCGTCTACATTCCCCCATAGCTCAATTGGCAGAGCAGCCGGCTGTTAACCGGCAGGTTTTTGGTTCGAGTCCAAATGGGGGAGCTCCAGGTCAGGCCATCGCCGTCAGCGGCGGTGGCCGTCTTCGTCGAGGGGCAGGGCGCTCGGCGCCTGGCAGTGCGGTACGTCCGGTTTCGTCGGTAGACCAGGATGCTGCACCGAATGTCGTTAATCGGACCTTGTGGAGCGACATCGGCGGCGTCCGGTAGCCTCGGGGCACGTCCGGGGCGGTAGCTCAGCTGGTCAGAGCAGGGGACTCATAATCCTTGGGTCGCGGGTTCGAGCCCCGCCCGCCCCACCAGCGCAAACGCAAGATCACTGATCTTGGAAAGTGGCTCTGGGGGAACCGTGGGGGGACGGGTCCCTCTGAGGCGCTCTCCGTGCGGCCCGGACAGAGGGGCGTGGAGGGCCGATCTGTCCGCCTGTGTGGAGTGCCGGGAACCGGGAACGCGACGCGCGGGTCCACTGAGGTCACGGCCGTGAGCTGAGGAAACTGGCGGCCGGGTGTCGGACCACGCCGGTGAAGTGCGGGGTGCGCGCGGCTCGGCCGCCGCCGAGGTGGTGACCCTCAAGCGCGGGTGTCCGCGGAAGAAAACCGGTGGAGCGGGAGGATGTGGCTGACCGGCGCGAGCCGCGCCGGTCAGCGCGACATCTACGTCAGATGACCCGGACGGCGCTGGCCTGCGGCCCCTTGGCGCCCTGGGTGATCTCGAACTCCACGCGCTGGTTCTCGTCCAGGGTGCGGAAGCCGTTGGACTGGATCTCCGAGAAGTGGACGAAGATCTCGTCATCGCCGCCGTCGACGGCGATGAAGCCGAAGCCCTTGTCGCCGTTGAACCACTTCACAGTTCCCTGCGCCATGCCGAATGCTCCTTCGATTGCACGGGCCGCACGGTGCGGCGCCGCAGGCCGTAGGCCGGCATCGACGTCCATGAGAACGCGAGACGCCCGCTTACCGATTCGCGGGCTCCCGATACACCAGGTAGTTCACACGCAAAATCACGACCACTCGCTACAACATACGCCCTGTCGGCGGGAATCCCCAGTCTGGCGTCGGTGCGGCGTTGCGTGAGTACCGCCACTGTCGCCCGCCGGGCCTCAGCGGGCGACCTGCTGCCAGCGGCTGGGCCCGCCCATCCACGCCTGGGCCAGGATCTCGGCGGACTGCCGCCCGGGGCACTGGTGCACGGTCGAGCGGCCCGCGTCGCCGCCGGCCTGCGCCTCGACCTCCCAGTGCTCGCCGTCGGTGCGGATGTACACGTCCCGCCGCGCGCGGGCGCTGCGCTCGCCGTTCCACCATTGACGCTCGACTCTCATACGCCGACGGTATAGCACCGTGCGGAACCCGTACCCGTCGCGCGCGGGCTGGGGTACAGTGGCCGCAGCGCGCCCGCACCGTTCTGCCTCGAGGCGCGTTTCCGTCGATCCCCACGCGCCGCAGCCAGCATGGGCTGCGCCGGGCAGGACGACCCTTTCGTGTACGGAGAACCTGTATGGCGGCACGCCGCCCTCATCACCCCACCTCGCCCGTCCCGTCCAGCTTCTCGGCCCTCGGCGTCCACGACGCCCTCGTCCGGGAACTGGCCCGTCAGGGCGTCACCACTCCCTTCCCGATCCAGGCGGCCACGCTGCCCGACTCGCTGGCCGGGCGCGACGTGCTCGGCCGCGGGCGGACCGGCTCCGGCAAGACCTACGCGTTCGTCCTGCCCGTCCTGCACCGCCTGGCGGCGCCGGGCGCGGCGGCGCGGCGCCCGGGCCGGCCGCGCGCGCTGATCCTCGCCCCGACCCGCGAGCTGGCGACCCAGATCGCGGCGTCGGTCGAGCCGCTGGCGCAGGCGCTGTCCCTGCGCACCCTGACCGTCTTCGGCGGCGTGGGCGCAGGCCGGCAGATCCGCGAGCTGCGGGCGGGTGTCGACATTGTCGTGGCCTGTCCGGGCCGGCTCGCCGACCACGTCGCCAGCGGGCACGCCCGGCTCGACGGCGTGGAGATCACCGTCCTGGACGAGGCCGACCACATGGCGGACCTCGGCTTCCTGCCGGTGGTCCGGCGGCTGCTGGCGCAGACGCCGCGCGGCGGCCAGCGGCTGCTGTTCTCGGCCACGCTGGACGCCGCGGTCGACGCGCTGGTGCGCCAGTTCCTGGTCGACCCGGTCCGGCACAGCGTGGACTCCTCGCTGTCGCCGGTCGCCGCGATGACCCACCACGTGCTGCACGTCGACCGCAACGACCGGCTCCCGGTCCTGGTGGATCTCGTGGCCGCGCCCGGCCGGGCGCTGGTGTTCACCCGCACCAAGCACGGCGCCAAGGCGCTGACCCGGCGGCTGATCGCGTCGGGCGTGCCGGCCGTCGAGCTGCACGGCAACCTGGCCCAGGGCGCCCGCGACCGCAACCTGTCGGCGTTCACGGCGGGGACGGCGCGCACGCTCGTGGCCACCGACATCGCCGCCCGCGGCATCCACGTGGACGACGTCACCCTCGTCGTGCACGCCGATCCGCCGGTCGAGCACAAGGCGTACCTGCACCGGTCCGGCCGCACGGCCCGCGCCGGTGCCGGCGGCACCGTGGTCACGCTGATGACCGACGACCAGACCGCGGACGTCCGCGACCTCGTCCGCAAGGCGGGCATCAGGCCGACGACCACCCGCCTGCGCCCGGGCGACCCGCTGCTGGCGGAGATCGCCCCCGGCGACCGGATGTTCGTCGAGCCCCCCGCGGCCCCGCCCGCGCCCGCCGCCGCGGCCGGCCGCGGACGCACGCGGGGACGCTCCCAGCCGCACCCGTCGCGGGGCTCCCGCACGCGGTCGGCCGGCACCTCCGCCGGTACCGCGGACCGGGCCGCCCGCGGCCGGACCGCCTCGGGCGACGCCGGCACCGAGCGCGGCGTCCGCGCCGACCGCGGCGGCCGCGCCGGGGCGTCGAGTTCGGGAGCCGCCGCGTTCTCTGGCCGCTCCCGGGTGGGCAGCCGCCGCGGCGGCCGCTAGCGCCGGTAGCTGACGGCGGCGGGCCGACCGGGGACGACCTGGTCGGCCCGCCGTCTACCTCCGGCCGCCGTCAGCCGGAGTCGGAGGCGACCGGGTCCCGGCCCGCGGACCACGTCGGCGTCCCGAACTCCCAGAACGGCGGGCCGGCGGTCTCCGCCGCGGTCCAGCCGAGCAGCTCCTCCCAGCGGCGGTTCACCAGCGTCACCCGGCCGCCGCGGTCCACCACGGCGACCAGGCAGCCGACGGTCTGGAGGACGGCGTCGACGAAGTCGCCGCTGGCACGGGCGCTCGCGCGCGCGGCCGACTCGTCGCAGGCCCGGCGGCGGACCTGCGCCGCCAGGTGGCTGCCCGCGACCGCCACGGCGCAGGCCAGGGCGAACGCCATCGTGATGCGCGCGAGGTAGTCGGCGGGGGCCGGTCGTAGCCGGCGATGAGGACGACGGCGAGCAGGACCAGGCCCGCCCGCAGCGCGCGGCCGGCGTGGAACACCGCCAGCCAGAGCACGGGCAGCAACGCGAGGGCGACGAAGACCGCCCCGCCCCCGGCGAGCCGCACGGGGCCGGCGACCGCGAAGTAGGCCAGGGCGGGCGCCGCCTGCCACCCCGGCGGCCACCGCCGCCACGGCAGCGCGAGGCAGGCCAGTCCCAGCGCGGCGCTGAGGGCGCCGGCCGCGAACCAGTAGCCCCGCAGCGCGGGGGTGTCGGCCCACGCCAGTGCCACGCCCAGGGCGGTGAGGGCGGCGTACGGGGCCAGTCGCCGTCCCCGGCCCGGCGGGAGCAGCGGCGCCGTCGCCGCGTCTCCCGTGATGTGGCTCACAGGGTCGGAATAGATCTGTCACGCCTCTGACCAGCGGAAACGTCCGCTACCGCGATGCCCCGGTGCGGCATCACGGCGCCCCACCCTGGCTACTGACCGGTAACAGGGCGGTGCGGCGGCGGATGTCCGCCGCCGCACCGCGGAGGTCCTAGAAAAAGCGCTCCCACTCGCCCTTGGTGGCGCTGCGGGCGCGCAGCATGTTCTTGCGGGTGCCGCTGTGGCCCTCCTCGACGGAGAGGTACCTGTTGTTGGCCAGCGACTTCAGGTAGCAGGGACCCTCGTCGCCGTCGCAGTCGATGTCGAACTTCTCCCACGGGCCGATCCGCTCGCCGCGGGCGCGCACCATGCCGTAGTCGATGCCCGTGGCGCCCAGCTCGGCGCTGAGGTACTTGTCATTGGCGATCGACTGGAAGGTGAGGTAGGTGCTGCCGCCGTCGAGGTGGGCGCAGATGTCCAGCTCCTCCCACGGCCCGTCGGCCGGCGCGCGCAGCCGCACGAGGTTGGCCAGCGCCCCGGTGTAGTCCATCTCGTTGCTGGCGTAGACGGTGCGCCCGTCCGGCTGGGTGCGGAACAGGCTGCTGCGGCCGCAGTCGGCGCGTCCCGCACGGGCGGCGTCGCTGAGCTGCCGGGCGACGTTCCCCGACGGCGCGGTCGGCGCCGCCTCGGCGACGGCCGGCAGGGCGAGGCTGCCGAGGACGACGGCGGCGGTCACGATGGTTCGCTTCACGCTCACTCCTTCTGGTCCGGGCGTGGGCGCAGTGCCCACATCGGACAGGATGTCGGGCGGGGGTGCGGGGGTGCACCCGGACCGCTCAGTCAACCAGTGGCCGATGGCCGATTCCAGCGAAAGTCGTCCACCTGACACCCGCCGACGCGCCGGAGTACCCGGCGGCGGCCCTGTCGCACCGCCGCGGTCGGGCCTGTGCGTCAGCCCACGTTCCGCATCAGACGAGCCCGAGTTGTGCCAAACTCGTGCGGAATGACCGGTGTCTACTGTCACCGGTGGGTGACCGGGTGACGGTGATCATTTAACAATCGGCCCGCAGGTGGCTAGCCTCGACTGCCGACCAACCGTGAGAGAGGGACCTCATGCGTACGCATCCGGTGGGGCACGCGCTGGTGGTGCTGGGCCTGGTCGGCGCCGTCGCGGCGCCGGTGGTCGGCGCCACCGCCGCCCCCAGCGTCGCCGCCTCGGTGTACCTGTACGACGTGACCGTCGCCGCGGGCGGCGCCGCCAAGGCGGAGGAACTGTACGTCGACACCGCCGGGGCGCCCGTGACCCTGAACCGGGCGACGGTCACCTACGACTACCGCGACGCCGCCGCCGTCGTCCGGCTGGCGGCCGCGGCCGACCCGGCGGACGAGGATCGCTGGGAGTCCTGCACCGCGGCGCCCGGCCGGCTCACCTGCCGGCTGCCGGCCGGCTGGACCCTGCGCGGGGAGGGCGACGCGCTGCCCGAGGTCCGGGTCGCGGCCGCCGACGGCGCCGCGCTGCACGCCGCCGGGCAGGTCACCACGACGCTGGCGGACCCCGCCATCGGCACCACCGCGGTCACCTCCCGGGTCCGGGTCGGCGAGCGGGCCGACCTGCGCGCCGCCGCCGACCCGCCCCTGTCCGCCGAGGTCGACGGCGGCTTCACGCGCAGCCTGGGGGTCACCAACGCCGGCCGCCGGCCGGTCGAGGGGGTGGTGGCCGTGTTCGAGGGCACCCACCACGTCGTCGACGCCGACACCGACTACGGCAACTGCCACTACGCCGACGGCGTGCTGCGGTACTGCTACTTCGCCGGCCCGCTCGCGCCCGGCCGGACGTACCGGACCAGCCTGCCGATGCACGTCGCCGCCCGCGCCTACGCCCCCGGCGTCCAGGCCAGTACCGTCACCTGGCTCACCCGGGCCGAGGCCGAGGACGCGATCGACGCCGACAGCGTCGGCGAGCCCGGCGACGGCGCACCGCTGCTCCTGCGCCTCGACCGCCGGGCCGCCCGGGTCGCGCCGCCCGCCGCGGACCACGCCGACGGCGACCGCGCCCCGAACACGGCGACGGCCGAGATCGACGTCACCGGCGTCAACGGCACCGACGTGGCGGTCAGCGGCAGCACCGTCCACGCCCGACCGGGCGACACGGTCGACCTGCGGGTCGGGTACGCGGTGGCCGGCCCCGCCGCCCTGGAGGCGCCCGAGGGCCTGCGCGCGGTGACCGCCGTGGACGTGACGCTGCCGCTCGGCGTGACCGTGGTGGAAGACCCCGACGGGTGCAGCGAGGTCGGGGAGCGGACGTGGCGGTGCTACGCGTCGGCGCGGTACCTGGCCGTCGGCGCGGGCGAGGAGTGCGCCTTCACGGTGAAGGTCAACCGGATCGTCGACGACGGGGCCGGCGAGGTGGCCCTGGTGACGGACGACCCGGCTGTCCAGCACCGGTCCGACGACCGGTCCGAGAACGACACGGCGGCGCTGCGCGTCCTGCGCTGACCGCGGCCGGGCTCGGTCCGGCGGGGCAGCGGCGTTTGCGGCCGGCCGTTACTGTCCGGTACCGGCCTGGTCACGCCGGGCCGCCCGGCGGGAGCGTCCCGCCCGGCCACGGCCCGGAAGGGAGGTCCGTCGATGGCGGACCCGGAGGAGACCGCGACACCGACCCCCGCCCCGGCGGGCGCGCCCCCGCCGGCCGCGTCGCCCTCGTCACCCGCGTCACCCTCGCCACCCGCGTCGCCTCCGCCACCGGCGCCGCCCGCTCCGCCGCCGCCCGCTGCGCCCCCGCACCCCGGGGTGTTCGACCGGTGGTGGCCGGCGCCTTCGACCGCCCCGCGCCCGGCCGCGATCGCCGCGGTGGCCGCCGGTGCTCTCGGTGCCGCGGTCTTCACCCCGCTGGGCGGCACCGGCATCGGCTGGCTCCTCGCCGGGCTCTGCGTCCTGGGCGGCTGGGGGCTGGCCCTGCGGACCGCGGACCTGCCGCCGGCCGAGCGCCGCCGCCGCGGACTCTGGGCCGGCGCGGCGCTGGCGCTGCTCGGCGTGCTGGCGTTCCGCAACGCCTGGTGGCTGGTGACCTTCTGCGTTCTGGGCGCCTTCGGCTGCACCGCCCTGGCCGTGATCGGCGGCCGCTCGCTGCGGGCCGTCGCCGTCAGCGTGTGCGCCGCGCCGGTCGCCTCCCTGCGGGCGCTGCCGTGGCTGGCCGCGGCCCTGCGCCCGGGCGCGGACGGCCCGGCCGGCTCCCGGGCGGTGGCGCTGCGCCGAAGCCTCGTGGCCGCCGTCGGCACCCTCGCGGTCCTGGTCGTCTTCGGCGGCCTGCTCGCCTCGGCGGACGCGGTGTACCGCGGGATCCTCGCCGGCCTGCTGCCCGACATCACCGCCGGGACCGTGTTCCGCACGCTGTTCCTGCTCGCCGCGGGCGGCCTGGTCGCCGCCGGGGCCGCCTTCGCGCTGGCCGGCCGCCCGGACCTCGGCGGGCTGACCGGCCCGGGGCGCCCGCGGTTCAGCCGGTGGGAGTGGGCGGCGCCCGCGGGCACGCTGGTGCTGCTGTTCGCGGGTTTCGTGGCGGTCCAGGCGACCGCGCTGTTCGGCGGCGCGCGCCACCTGGCCCGGTCGGCGGGCCTGACCGTCGCCGAGTACGCCCGCGGCGGCTTCTGGCAACTGGTGGCCGTCAGTGTCCTGACGCTCGCGGTACTCCTGGTGATCAGCCGGTGGGCGCAGCGGGAGGACCGCTGGGACCGGCTGCTGCTGCGCTGGCTGCTCGGCCCGCTGTGCGTGCTCAGCCTGGTGATCGTCGCCTCCGCGCTGTCCCGGATGTACACCTACCAGCGGGTGTTCAGCTTCACCGGCGAGCGCCTGTTCGTCATGGCGTTCGAGGCGGTCCTCGGCCTCGTCTTCGTGCTGGTCCTCGTCGCCGGCCTGCGCGGCTCCGGGGCCTGGATCCCCGAGACCGTCGCGGGGCTGCTCGTGGTGATGCTGCTGGCCCTGGCCGCCCTGAACCCGGAGGGGTACGCCGCCCGGCGCAACGTCGAGCGGTACCGCACCGACGGCGTCGTGGACCTGTGGTACCTGCGGGCGCTGTCGGCCGACGCCACCCCGGTGTTGGCGACGCTGCCGCCGGAGCTGCGCCGCTGCGCGCTCAGCCGGACGCCGGACCGGCTGCGGGGGGACCGCTGGTACGGCTGGAACCTCGGCCGGCAGCGTGCCCGGGCGGCCCTGCGGGCGGTGCCCGGACTGGCTGACGAACCCCGCGCCTGCCGGCACGCCGCGCGCTACGACGGGCCGGTCCGCCGGCCGTGAACCGCGCTGTCCGCCGCCCGGCACCGGGCGGCGGACGGTCGCGGTGCGCGGCCGGTCACGGCGTCAGGCGGGCCACCTGCGGGTCGTGGTCGCTGGCCTGGTCCACGAACTCGGCGTTGAGGTGCACGATGTCGTAGGCGGCGGCGCCCCAGCCCGCGCCGATCAGCGTGTGGTCGAGGGCCTGGGAGTTGCCCTGGTACACGTAGGTGTAGCGCTCGGCCGCCGGCAGCGTGTCGGCGAGGTTGCGCAGGGCGCCGCCGGCGGTGAGGGTCGCCAGCGTCGGCGAGAAGGCGAAGTCGTTGAGGTCGCCGACGACCGCGAGCCGCGTGTCGCCCGGCACCGCCAGGACGCTGTCGACGAACCGGCGCAGGGTGGCCGCCTGCGCGCCGCGCTGCTGCTCCGAGGGCCGCGCCGGCGGCTGGACCCGCGCGCTCAGCGGCTGGTCGCCGCCCTTGGAGGCGAAGTGGCAGGCGACCACGATGACCCGGCGCCCGCCGAAGGTGAACTCGGCGGCCAGCGGCTTGCGGCTGTTCGCCCAGGCCGGGTCCGTCGGGGCCACCCGGCCGGGGGAGTGGCTGAGCCGCGCCCCGCCGTCGGCGACGACCGTGACCGCGGTGGTCGGCCCGCCCCCGGCGCGGTCCTCGTGCCGGACGCGGGCGGGGTTGTAGAGGAAGCCGACCCGGATGTTGCCGCCGGGCTCGCCGCCGTCGGCGTCGTCGACGGGGTCGATCTGCCGGTAGGCGTACGCCGGCCCACCGGCCGCCGTAACGGCCGCGATCAGCCGCCGGTACGTCTCGGCCGCGCTGACCACGGCGTCGTTGGCGGCGCCGTTGTCGTCCTGGACCTCCTCCAGCGCGACGATGTCCGGCGACCGGAGGTGGGTGACGATGCCGGTGGCGAGCCGGTTGAACTTGGTGGCGGGGTCGCGCGGGTCGAGGTTCTCCACGTTGTACGTGGCGACCGTGAGCTGCCCGGGGGCCGGCGCCGCCGCCGTCTCCCGGGCCAGCCCGCCGGGGCGCAGGGCCCCCACGGCGGTGGCCGCGACGCCGTACCCGCCGTACTGGTCGTAGTCCACGACGCCGACGGTCTCGCCGGTCAGCACGTCGCCGACGTTGCCGGCGGGCGCCTCCCCGGCCAGCGGCGCGATCTTGAGCCGGCCGGCGTTCTGCTGGTCGTACCCGCCGTAGAGGGTGCCGCCGCGCGGCGTGCGGTGCTCGGCCGGGCGGACCGTCACCCACGTCTCCCGGTGCGCCGTCGGCCCGACCACCGGGGCGTCCCGGAGCCGCACCCGCATCCCCTCCCACGACTCGTACCGGTCCAGCGCGTACCGGGTCGGCGTCAGCGCGCGCGCCTCCTGGTCGCCGTCGGCGGCGTACGCGGCCGGCACCGCCGCGGCGGTGACCTCGACCGGCGCGGGCAGCGGCCCGGCGGCGGCGGTCTGCCGGACGGTCGGCTTGGTGATCTCGGTCCGGGACAGGCCGCCGCTCTCGGCGCCGCCGGGCCGGTACTCGCTGACGGTGCCCGTCACCTCCACGGTCGCCCCGGAGGTGACCTCGGGCCGGGTGTTGGTGAAGACGTAGACGGCCTCGCTGGTCCGCTCGTCGGCGTCCGGGGCGGCGCTCTGGATCCAGAAGCCGCCGGGCTTGGCGGCGCGGACCGCGGTGACCACGCCGGTCACGGTCACCTGGGTGCCCTGCACCGGCGACACCGCGCCGGTGCCCTGGATTTCGTGGATGGTGTGGGCACGCCGCGCCCCGACCGTCGGCACCGCGCAGGAGGCGCAGGTCAGGGCGGTGAGCAGGGCAGTGGCGACGTACGGGCTGGCCATCGGCGTACCTCTCGGTGGGAACGGGCCACCGCGGCCCCCCACGACGGGTGGGCGGCCACGGTGGACACTCGGTCCATTCTCACCGATCCGGGCGCGCGGCGCGTGTCCCGGCGGGGTGCCGGCGCCGCGCGCCGGCAGAAGTTCGTCAGCCGCCCGCCTGCGAGACGAATGCCTGAAGGCTCAGCGTCATCGAGGTCCGGCTGCCCTGGACCGTGGAGTTGACCTGGCCCACGAGCACGGCCCGACCGGCGGCCTGGAGCCGGTTGAGGAACGCCTCGGTGTCGGCCGTGGGCCCCGTGACCGACATCGTGATCGGCAGGGTGACCACGCCCGGCTGCTTGGCCGGGGCCGGGTCGCTGATGGCCAGGTTGTCGATGGTGACGCCGGTGGCGGTACCCATGCTCTGGAGCGCCCGCAGGAACTCCGGCTGCGCGGCGTTGGCCGGCAGCGCCTCCTGGGCGCCCGCCAGCTCGGCCTGGAACTGGGCGAGCTGGTTGTTCTGGCTCCTGAGCTGGGCCAGCCGGGTCTGCTGGCGGTCGAGGTCCAGTTCGGCGTTCTCGGTCTGGGCGCGCTGGTCGGCCAGCGCGCTCGTGGCCGGCCCGACCAGCAGGACCCAGCCGAGGCCGAGGATGGCCACGATCCCGGCGAGGCCGACGAGCAGCCAGGTGCGGTCGGCGGTGCGGCTCTCCATCAGTTGCCCCCCTGGGCCGGCGTGCCGAAGCGGCCGCCGAGCGCCGCGGCGGTCAGGTCCATGTGCAGGTTGAACGCGGTGCCGGTGTAGGAGTCGAGCAGGGGGCGGTCGATCCCGTTGACGTTCTCCAGGTCGGTCAGGAACCGCGCCACGTCCGTCTTGCGGGTGGCGGTCCCGGACAGCGTGATCTTGCCGATCACCCGGTCGCCGCCGCCGGGCGCGCTCACCGTCGGCGGGCCGGCCGCGGGGGCGCTGCCGGCCCCGCCCTCAAACGCGGTCACGTTCGCGTTGAGGCTGCCGACCTTCACCGCGGACGGCGCCGCCTGCTGGATTCCCCGCAGGACCCGCTGCCAGCGCACGTCGTCGGCCATCAGCGCCGCCAACTGCTTGTTGATCGCGGCCGCTTTGGTCTGCGTCTCGATCAGGGGGGCGAACTCGCCCTGCTGGCGCTGTACCGCGGCGACGTCGGCCTCGACCAGCTCCTGCTGCATCCGCGCCGCGGTCGACAGCGCCAGCACGCCGGCCCAGGCGGAGCCGACCAGCACGGCGGCGCCGACCAGTCCCGCGATCGCCTGGCGGCGGCGGCGCCGGTTGGCGCGCGCGTCGCGGATCTCGTCCGGCAGCAGGTCGGCGGAGATCGGCGGGATCCGCATCGGACCGGTGAGCCGGCCGGACGCCGCACCCCGGGCCACGTTGGTCGAGGACATCAGGCAGCAGCTCCCAGGCTCAGGCCGATCGAGACGGCGGCGGACGAGCGAACGCGGTCCATCTGGTCGTGGCGGCCGCGGCCGGGCCGGTGCAGACGCATCACCGGGTCGGCGAGGATGACCTCCATCTCCAGCTGTACCCGCAGCATCTCGGCGAGGCCGGCGAGGTTGGCGCCGCCCCCGGACAGCGAGACCCGGCGCACGTCGGTGGACTGCGAGCCGGAGGACAGGTAGGTGAAGGAGCTGCGGATCTCGTTGATCAGCGGCCGGAGGCTGTCGCGGATCAGCTCGGCGACCTCGGGCCCCTCGTGCAGTTGCAGCCCGATCCGGCACTTGAGCGCCTCGGCCTCGTCGACCGACACCCCGAACCGGTTGGCGATCGACTCGGTGATCTCGGCGCCGCCGCGCGGGACGGTGCGGACGATCCGCGGCTCCCCGTCCACGTGCACGACGACGGTCGTGGACTGGGCGCCGATGTCCACCAGCGCCTCGGCGTACGAGTCGAGGCGGGCCGCGGCCCGGACCAGTGCGAACGAGGCGAGGTCGACCTTCGTCACCAGCAGCCCGGCCTTCTCGGCCACCCGGACGGCGGTCAGGACCGCGTCCTTGGGGGCGGCGATGAGCAGGCCGCGGACCGTCTTGTGGTCGCCGGGGTCCTCCAGCGGGTAGAAGTCCAGCAGCGAGCGCTCCACCGGCAGCGGCAGCGAGTCGCGGACCTGGAACGGCAGCGAGCGCTTCAGCTCCCGCGGCGGCAGGTTCGTCACGGACATCTCCCGGACGACCACCTGCGGGTTGCTCACCCCGAGGACGACCTCCTTGGTCTTGAACTTCGCCTGCGACCACAGCTTCTTCAGCGCGGCCGTGACCATGGGCTGGTCCTGGATCACGCCGGCCCGCACCACCCCGTGGGCCAGCGGCACCTGCCCGAAGTGGGAGATGACGAAGCCGTCGCGGCCGCGCCCGGTCTCGACGCCACGGACGGACATCGCGCCGATGTCCAGTCCGACGGGCATGTCGGTGGCCATGCGTTTCTCCTTTCGGGAGGTCAGGCGCCCGCGGTGAGCAGCGAGGCGTACCAGTGGGTGACGGGTGCGGCGACGAACACCGCCAGGAACGCGCCGGCCAGCATCGCCGGCCCGAACGGCAGGGCGGTCTTGCGGTCGGCCCGGCCGCTGGCCAGCAGCGCGACGCCGACGACGCTGCCGAGCAGGAAGCCCGCCAGCGTCCCCACCCACACCGACGACCAGCTCAGCCAGCCCAGGTACAGGCCGAGCAGGCCGGCGAGCTTGACGTCCCCGAAGCCCATCCCGGCGGGGTGGACCAGCGTCAGGGTGAAGTAGAGGGCGAACAGGACGGTCATCCCGAGCAGCCCGCGGACCAGCGCCGACCAGTCGCCGCCGACGAGCACCGCCGGGAGCAGCAGGAGGACGCCGACGCCGTACGAGGGTAGGACGATCACGTTCGGCAGCCGCTTGACGTCCACGTCGATCATCGCCAGGGCGACGGCGACGGCGGCCAGGTACAGGTACGCCGGCAGGGCCGGGTCGACCCCGAAGCGGGCCGTCACCGCGACGAACAGCGCCGCGGTGCCGGCCTCCACCAGCGGGTACCGGACGCTGACCGGCTCCCGGCAGTGGGCGCACCGCCCGCGCAGCAGCAGCCACGAGACCACCGGCACGTTGTGCCGGGCGGCGATGGCGTGCGCGCAGCGCGGGCAGCGCGACCCGGGCCGGACGACGGACTCGCCCCGCGGGACACGGTGGATCACGACGTTGAGGAAGGAGCCCACCGCGAGCCCCAGCGCCCCGATGCCTAGGTACAGCACCCACGTCATGATCCACCTCCGCCCGCGGGCCTCGTCGTCAGCAGGTCTTGACCGGCGCCGTCGTCTTCTTGGTCGGCGCGCCGCCAGTCTGGCTGGAGAACGTGTACGCCGCGGTGCCGTTGGCGTTCACCGCGCACAGCGTGTACGTGGCCGCACCGGCCGCCAGCGTGTACGTCACCGTCACGTTCTCCGACACTCGGATGCTCATCGTGTCGACGGTCAGGGTGTTGTTGGTCGAGACGGTCGTCTCGGCCGCCGCTGCCGGGGCACCCGGGTACTGGTTGCCGTTGTTGGTGTAGTGCGCCTCGATCGCCGAGATGCCGCTGCGGACGTCGGACTGCGCGGCCTTGTCGGCCGCCCCCTCGCGGTAGGACAGGTAGGTCGGTACGGCGATGGCGACGAGCACGCCGATGATGACGACGACGACGAGAAGCTCGATCAGAGTGAAGCCGGCGTCCCCGCGGTCGCGCCGCGCTCGCAGGCTGCGGAGCAGGTGCTGCATGGTTGTTTCCTCTCTCGGTGACGAAGACTGACGCGGATTACTGCTGGATGTTCTGGTAGATCGTGAACATCGGCAGGTACAGGCAGATGATCATTCCGCCGACCAGGACCCCCATGACGAGCACCATGATCGGCTCGATGGAGGCGGTCAGGGACTCCGTGGCGCTGTCGACCTCCCGGTCGTAGAAGTCGGCGATCTTGTCCAGCATCTGACTGATCTCGCCCGTCTCCTCGCCCACCTCGACCATCTGGGTGACCATGGGCGGGAAGATCCAGTGGTCGTACATGGGCGCCGACATGGGCCGCCCCTCGCGGATCGCGCCCTGGAGGTCGGCCATCGCGTCGGTGATCACCTGGTTGCCGGTGGTGCCGCCCACCACGGACAGTGCGTTGAGGACCGGGACCCCGGAGTGCAGCAGCGTGGCCAGGTTGCGGGCGAACCGCGCCATCGCCAGCTTCTGCAGTAGCCTGCCGAAGACCGGCATCTTGAGCTTGAACCGGTCGAAGGACAGCCGCAGCGACTCGCTGGACTCCAGCCGGCGGCGGAACAGCAGCGTGCCGCCGACCACCACCGTGACGAACAGCGGCCCGGCCCACACCATGTTGTGGCTGGCCGTCACGATGAGCTGGGTGATCAGGGGCAGCTCGCCGCCGAGCTGGGCGAACATGTCCTCGAAGATCGGCACGATGAAGATCAGGACCGCGCCGATGAGGACGAAGCTGAACGCCAGCACGATCGCCGGGTACGTCAGCGCGGCCTTGATCTTTCCGCGCAGCTCGGAGTCCTTCTCGAAGTTGGCGGCGATGTCGGCCAGCGCGCGGTCCAGGAAGCCGCCGGCCTCGCCCGCGGTCACCAGCGACACCATCAGCTTCGGGAAGATCTTGCGGTGCCGGCCCAGCGCCTCGGACAGTGCGCTGCCGCCCTCGACGTCGATCCGCACGTCCGTCACGGCCTGCTTGAGGGCGGGGTTGACGGTCTGGTCGGCCAGGACGCCCAGGGCGCGCAGCAGCGACATGCCGGAGGAGACCAGCGTGGCGAACTGGCGGGAGAAGATCGACAGGTCCTTGAGCGTGACCCGCTTGCCGCCGCCGGGCATCTTGATCTCGCGGCGCATGCCCTTGCCGCTGCCGGTGGCCTCGATGACCAGCGGCATGTCGCCGCGCTGGCGCAGGATCGAGGCCGCGGCGGCCTCGCTGAGCGCGTCGACCTGGCCCTTGCTGCGGTTGCCCTTGGTGTCGACCGCCTCGTAGGCGTAGGTCCGCGTACGCGTGTTCGCCGCCATGGTCAGGCCCGTCCAGTGAGTCGTCGGAAGTCGTCGGGTGAGTGGGCGAGGGTGATCGCGTCCTGGTAGTTGATCCGCTGGTTGGCCAGCCGCTCGGCCAGGTGCTGGTCGAACGAGAGCATCCCCTCGCCCGTGCCGGACTGCATGAACGACGGGATCTGCACCGTCTTGCCCTCGCGGATCAGGGCGCGGACGGCGGGGGTCGTCGACATCACCTCGGTGACCACGACCCGGCTCTCGCCGTCGGCGGACTTGCACAGGGCCTGGCTGACCACGCCCTGCAGGGTCACCGAGAGCTGGGAGCGCACCTGGCTCTGCTGGTGCGGCGGATACATGTCGATGATCCGGTCGATGGTCTGCACCGCGCTCTGGGTGTGCAGGGTGCCGAGCACGAGGTGGCCGGTCTCGGCGGCGGTCAGCGCGGTCGCCGTCGTCTCCAGGTCCCGCAGCTCGCCGACGAGGATGATGTCGGGGTCCTGGCGCAGGGCGTGCCGCAGGGCTGCGGCGAACGAGTCGGTGTCCGTGCCGACCTCCCGCTGGTTGACCAGGCAGCGCTTGTGCGGGTGCAGGTACTCGATCGGGTCCTCGATGGTGATGATGTGGCCGGACCGGGTGCGGTTGGCGAGGTCGAGCAGGGCGGCCAGCGTGGTCGACTTGCCCGAGCCGGTGGGCCCGGTGACGAGGACGAGGCCGCGGGTGAGGCGGGCGAACCGGTTCACGGTGTCGGGTACCCCCAGGTCCTCCAGCGGCCGGATCTCGTGGGGGATGGCCCGGAACGCGGCGCCGCAGGAGCCGCGCTGCATGTAGGCGTTGACGCGGAACCGTGAGACGTCGTCGAGGCTCATCGAGAAGTCGATCTCGTGCTCGCGCTCGAACCGGACGATCTGCTCGTCGTCGCAGGCCGCGCGGACCAGCATGGCGGTGTCGGCCTGGCTGAGCCGGTCGTAGCCGGGCATCGCCGTCAGTCCGCCGTGCAGCCGCATCGTCGGCGGGGCCCCGGCGGACAGGTGCAGGTCCGAGCCCCGCAGCCGGACGAGGTCGACCAGCATCCGGTGCAGGTAGGAACGGTCGCCGCTCATCGGCGGGTACACCAGCGTGTCGTGCAGCGCGTGCGATGCCATGCCAGCAGTGCTCCTGTCGGTCTCCCGTGCCCCCACCGGATCCGTCCGCGCCCGGGTGGGGCGGGCGGACCGGTCACCCCTCTGGATCGACCGGGTGGCCGGCCACCTGAGGAACGGTGTCCGATCGGCCTCCCCGGAGGGGATTTACTATGAAATTTCAGACGTACCGCAGGTCAGATGGCGACCCGCAGCACCTCCTGCGGCGAGGTCACGCCCGCCGCCGACTTGGCCAGCCCGTCCACTCGCAGCGTCCGCAGGCCCTGTGCCAGCGCCACCTCGCGAATCTCGCTGGCCGACGCGCGCCGGACGGCCAGCGACTCGATCTCCTGGCTGACCGGCATGACCTCGTGCAGCGCCATCCGGCCCCGGTACCCGGTGGCCGAGCAGGACTTGCAGGCCCCCGGGCGCCACAGGGTCTCCGGGCGCGGCAGCAGCTCCAGCGGCCAGTCCAGCGCGGCCAGGTCCTCGTCGCTGGGCGCGTACTCCTTCTTGCACCAGTCGCACAGCTTGCGGGCCAGCCGCTGGGCGAGCACGCAGTCGACCGAGGAGCCGACCAGGAACGGCTCGATGCCCATCTCGATCAGCCGGGTGATGGCGCCGGGGGCGTCGTTGGTGTGCAGGGTGGACAGCACGAGGTGGCCGGTGAGCGCGGCCTCGACCGCGAGCTGGGCGGTGTCGGCGTCGCGGATCTCGCCGATCAGGACCACGTCCGGGTCCGAGCGCAGGATCGCCGGCAGCACCTTGGCGAACGTCATGCCGGCCTTGTGGTTGACCTGCACCTGGTTGATGCCGGGCAGCCGGTACTCGACCGGGTCCTCCACGGTGATGATGTTGATCGACGGCTCGCTGATCGCCATCAGGGTCGCGTAGAGCGTGGTCGACTTGCCGGAGCCCGTCGGTCCGGTGACCAGGGTCATGCCGTGCGGCTTGGCGAACGCCCGGCCGTACCGGTCGAAGTTGTGCTCGCTGAAGCCGAGCTTGTTGATGTCCAGCTCCACGCCGCCGGTGTCGAGCACCCGCAGGACGACCTTCTCGCCGAACACCGTCGGCAGCGTGGCGGCCCGCAGGTCCACCGAGCGGCGGCCGATCTTGACGGTGACGCGGCCGTTCTGCGGCACCCGGCGCTCGGTGATGTCGATGTTCGACATGATCTTGATGCGGGAGATCAGCGACGCCTGGACGTTGCGGGGGACGGTGTCCAGCTCCTTGAGGACGCCGTCGATCCGGTACCGGACGCGCATCTCGTGCTCGGTCGGCTCCAGGTGCAGGTCCGAGGCCCGGTTCTGGATGGCCTGCTCGATCAGCGAGTTGACGTACCGGACGACCGGCGCGTCCTCCTCGGTCTGGACGAGCTGCTCGCTGCTCTCCTCCTCGTCGTCGTCGAAGGTGAAGGCGCCGATGTCGGCGCCCTCGCGCTGGAGCTTCTCGATGACCTTGCGGACCTCGCTGCGCGGCACGACGATCGGCCGGATGACCATGCCGGTCGCGGCGCGGACGTCGTCGATCGCCATGACGTCGGCGGGGTCGGTGATGCCGAGGGTGAGTTCGTTGTTGGTGATGGCCAGGCCGATGACCCGGTGCCGCAGCACCACCGACAGCGGGACCTTCGACAGGGTCTCGTCGTCGATGTCGAAGTCGATGATCTCGGCGTGGGCGAACCCGAACGCCTCCGCGGCGGCCTTGGTCAGCTCGGTCTCGGTGACGACGTGGTCGTTGATCAGGACGTCGCGGATCGTCCGGCCGCTGCGCTCGACCTCCTTGACGGCCTGGTCGATGGCAGCCGGATCGACGCCCGTGCGACGCAGCGCGTCGAGCAGCGGGTAGAACGTCGGATTCATGGCGCCCCCGTGCGACCTGGTCCTCTACGGCTCGTTCGCCGCTCTCCGTCTACCTCGACGCGGAACGGTCGGACATGAGCGACTTCAGGCTACAGAAGGTGTGGACCCTGAGAGGGAGGATGCGCGGGGTTGGACCTACGGTATCGTAGGTTACGGTACCGTAGGTTTCGGGACCGTAAGTTCGGGGACCACAAGTTTGGGGACCGTAGAGTTTCGGGACCGTCAGCGGGTCCGCGACCGTGGGGTCTCCGCGGCGCCGACCGGCGGGACCGCCACCTAGGACACCGAGCACCTAACCTCCCTGGAGCGTTGATGACCAAGCCGGAGCCCACCCCCACCGACCTGCTGCGGGAGCTGGAGAGCGTGGTGGAGACCAACCTCAACCGCCACCTGTCCCTGGCCAAGGAGTGGTTCCCGCACGAGTTCGTCCCGTGGAGCGAGGGCACCGACTTCGACGGCCCGCTCAACGGCACGCCGTGGGAGCCGGGCCAGTCCAAGCTCTCCGAGGTCGCCCGCACCTCGCTGATCGTCAACCTCCTCACGGAGGACAACCTGCCCAGCTACCACCACGAGATCGCGGCGCTGTTCGGCCGCGACGGCGCCTGGGGCACCTGGGTGCACCGGTGGACCGCCGAGGAGGGCCGCCACGGCATCGCCATCCGCGACTACCTGCTCACCACCCGGGCGGTCGACCCGGTGGCGCTGGAGCGGGCGCGCATGGTGCACATGGCCAGCGGGTTCACCAGCGACCAGACGATGAACATGCTCGGCTCGGTGGCGTACGTCTCGTTCCAGGAACTGGCCACCCGCGTCGCCCACCGCAACACCGGCCGGGTCAGCGAGGACCCGGTCTGCGACATGCTGCTGGGCAAGATCGCCACCGACGAGAACCTGCACATGGTCTTCTACCGCAACCTGCTCCAGGCCGCCTTCGAGCTGGCGCCCAACCAGACCATGCGGGCCATCGCCGACGTGGTGAGCAGCTTCCAGATGCCCGGCCACGGCATCGAGAACTTCGGGCGCAAGTCCGTGCAGATCGCCATGGCGGGGATCTACGACCTGCGGATCCACCACGACGAGGTGATCGCGCCCGTACTGCGCAAGCTGCGCGTGATGGAGCGGACCGGCCTGTCCGGCGACGGCGAGCGGGCCCGCGAGGAACTGGCCGCCTTCCTGGCGACCCTCGACCAGAACGCCAGCCGGTTCACCGAGCGGCGCGACGCCATCCAGGCGCGCGCCGCGGCCCGCGCCGCCGGCTGAGGGCCGCCCGTGACCCGCACCCGGGCCGGGAACCGCACGGGGCCGGGCCGCGTCCTACCCGGCATGATGGTGGGGGCGGTTTGCCGTGCGACGGCCTCGGGTATCGCCCCACGTTGGCAACGGATCGGCTCCGGTGCGCGGACCCCGCCCCCGGGGCGCGCGCCGGCCCTGACGCCCGGGCGACCGGCGGCACAGGAGGCAGGCGTGAGCTTGACGGCAGAAGTACGGCGACATCCCGACGGCACGGTCGAGATCGCGTTCGGCGGCGAGATCGACATCGAGACGGCCCACGAGATCTCCGACGCCGTGACCCAGATCCTGCACACCGAGCAGCCACCCCGGATCGCCCTCAACATGCGGGCGGTCACCTTCATCGACTCCGTCGGGATCAGCGCCCTGGTGGCCTGCTTCCAGGCGGCCGGCGTGAGCGGTACCGCGCTCGTGGTCGCCGAGCCCTCCCCGAACGTCCACCGCACCCTGTGGGTGACCGGCCTGCACGGCCTGTTCGGCGCCCCGGAGCCCGCGCTCACCCCCTGACCCGCTACCAGGACGGGGCGTGGCAGACCGGATGCGACCGGGCCGGCTCCACCTGGAGCGTCGGGTGGGTGATGTGGAACTTGTCGTGCAGCATCTCCTGGGCCTCGTGCAGCACCGGGGCGACGTCGGCGTCGGACTCCAGCAGCAGGTGCGCCGAGGCCACGTCCATCCCCGAGGCCAGTGTCCAGACGTGCAGGTCGTGGACGTCGGCCACCCCGCGGACCGCGCGCAGCGCGCGCTCCACGTCCACCACGTCGATGTGGTGGGGCGCCGTCTGGATCAGGATCCGCACCGCCTTGCGGGCCAGCTTGAACGTCCGCGGCAGGATGAACACGCCGACGGCCAGCGCCGCGATCGGGTCGGCGTAGTGCCAGCCGGTGAAGTGGATGACGGTCCCCGCGGCCAGGACGCCCGCGGCCCCGAACAGGTCGCTGAGCACCTCCAGCGCGGCGCCGTGCAGGTTGAGGTTCTCCTTGGCGCCGGCCTGGAGCAGCAGGAACGCGACGACGTTGACGAGCACGGCCGCGCCGGCCACGATCATCACCGGCCCCGCCTCGATCTCCGGCGGCGCGGTCAGCCGCTGGGCGGCCTTGACCATGACGAAGACGGCCACGCCGGAGAGCAGGACCGCGTTGGCCAGCGCCGTGAGGACCTCCAGCCGGTACAGGCCGAAGGTGCGCTGGGGGTTGGCCCGCTCGTGCTTGCCGCTCTGCCGGACGGCGATCAGCGCGGCGAGCGCCATGCACATCCCGAGTACGTCGGTGAACAGGTGACCGGCCTCGGACAGCAGCGCGAGCGAGCCGGACGAGTACGCGATCACCACCTCGGCCACGGTCAACGCGGCGAGCATGGCGATGGCGGCGATCAGCCGCCCCAGGTGCTGCTGCCCCGTGCGGAGTGCGTCCGCCCCGTGGTCGTGTCCTGCGCCCATCTCTCCTCCATCGGCAGGCGGCCGCGACCCGGGAATTATATAGTCACTTTGACATATGTCGGGGACCTCATGCGTCCGCGCGCCACGACGTGTCGTAGCTCACGGTCGTCAGGCGCTGGGTGGCCCGGGAGAGCGCGACGTACAGCGTCCGGGCCCCCGAGGCCGCCTCGCCCAGGATCTCGGCCGGCTCGACCAGGACCACCCCGTCGTACTCCATACCCTTGGCCTCCAGGCTCGTCACCACCTGGAGGCGCTCGCCGTGCCCCGCCTCCGCGAGCCAGCCCGCGGCCGCGTCCCGGCGCCCGAGCGCGGTGATGACGCCGACGGTGCCCTCCACCTCGCGCAGGACCGCCGCCACGGCCGCGCGGGCGGCGTCGGCCAGGCCGTCGGGGGAGTCGACCGCGACGTGCCGCGGCGCGACGCCGGTCGAGCGGACCGCCACCGGCAGCCGCAGGTCCGGCTGCACCCGGCGGATCACGCCGGCCGCCACCTCGAAGATCTCCGCCGAGTTCCGGTAGTTGGTCGACAGCGTGTACGTCTCGCGGCGGCGGCGGCCGAGCGCGTCGTCGCGGGCGCGCGCCAGCTCCGCCGGGTCGCCCGTCCACGCGCTCTGCGCCGGGTCGCCGACGACGGTCCAGGAGGCGTGCCGGCCGCGCCGCCCGAGCATCCGCCACTGCATGGGCGTGACGTCCTGGGCCTCGTCGACGACGATGTGGGCGTAGTCCCGGTAGTCGTCGGGCCGCTGGACGGCCTGGGCGCGGGCGGCCCGCTGCCGGTCGGCGAAGGTGCTGACCTCGTGCACCCCGGGCGCGATCTCGAAGCTGTCGCGGACCCGCCTCGACCGCCGCCGGGGCCGGCCGAGCAGGGCGTCCAGCTCGTCCAGCAGCGCGATGTCGGCGACGGTCGGCCCGACGTCGAGCAGGGCCGCGAACGACCCGGCCAGGGCGCCCACCTCGGCGCCGGACAGCACGTCGCGTCCCCAGCGCCGCAACCGGCGCTCGTCGGCGCACCAGCTCAGCACCCGCAGCGGGGTGAGCTGCGGCCACCAGGCGCGCAGGAAGTCCCGGAACGCCGGGTGCTCGCTCAGTTCCTCCTCGAACCGGGGCCGGTCCGGCAGCCGGCCCCGGAGCTGCTGGGGGGCCTGGCGCCAGAGCGCGGTGAAGATGTTGTCGAAGCCCGCCCGGCGGACCTCGTTGCGGCGGGCGCCGCGCGGCAGCGCCCCGACGCGGGCCTTGTCCAGGGCGTCGCGGTCCAGGGTGAGCAGGCCGCCGCGGTACGCGAGCCGGAACTCCTCCGGCCCGCCCGGCACCGCGGCCCGGGCGGCCCGCTCCAGGACGGTGCGCATCCGCAGCGACCCCTTGAGCGAGGCCAGGGCCGGCGGGTCGACCCGCTCGGTGGGGGACAGGCGCGCCACCAGCGAGCCCAGCGAGCGCAGCGTGGCCGCGTCCTCGCCGAGCGAGGGCAGGACGGCGCTGATGTACTCCACGAACACCGGGGACGGGCCGACCACGAGGATCCCGCTGCCGGCGAACCGGCTGCGGTCGGCGTACAGCAGGTAGGCGGCGCGGTGCAGGGCGACGGCCGTCTTGCCGGTACCCGGGCCGCCTGAGACGATCGTCACGCCCCCGGCCGGCGACCGGATCGCCTCGTCCTGCTCCCGCTGGATGGTGGCGACGATGTCGCGCATCCCGCGGGTGGTGGTGCGCGACAGCGAGGCCAGCAGCGCGCCGTCGCCGACCAGGGCCATGTCCGGCGGGGCGGCGGCCGGGTCGAGCAGGTCGTCGGAGAGGCCGGTGACGGTCTCGCCGCTGGACTGGATCATCCGGCGCCGGACGACACCCTGCGGGTCGGCGGCCGTGGCCTGGTAGAAGGCCGCGGCCGCGGGCGCCCGCCAGTCGACCACCAGGGGTTCGCTGGCCTCCCCCCGGACGCCGAGCCGGCCGACGTGGTGGACCTGCCCGTCGCGCCGGTCGAGGCGGCCGAAGACCAGGCCCTCGTGCTCGGCGTCCAGTACGTAACGGCGCTGGGCGGCGTGGAAGACCATCGCGTCGCGCTCCACGAGCGCGCCGAAGTTGCCGACCCGGGCCAGCGAGTACCCGTCCCGCTCGGTCTCGGCGGCGCGGTGGCGCAACTGCCCCAGCCGGGCGTACACGCGGTCGAGGTGGTCCTGCTCGGCGGCCAGTTCGCGGGCGAGTACGCGGTCGGCGGGCTGCGGCGCGGCGTCGCTCATCGCTCTCCTGGAGTCGCGGGCATTCGGTGAGAGTACTGGCCCCCGCCCGGGAGCGGGCCGCGTGTCCGCCCCGGGTCAGTCGCGGGGCGCGGCGGCGACCCGGTCGGGGGCGGCGTCCCCGGCCGCGTCGCCGCCGTCGAGCGTGCGGCGGGCGCGGCGCTTGAGCCAGATGGTGCTGCCGAGCCCGGCGAGGACGGCGACGACCAGACCGACCCACGAGAAGCCCTTGAGCCAGCGCTCGGCGACCTGGCCGAGGGAGTACAGCGCGAACACCGTCCCGAACGACCACAGCAGACCGCCGCCGGCGTTGGCCAGCAGGAACTTGCGGTACGGCACGTGCAGCGCCCCCGCCAGCGGCCCCGCCAGGATGCGCAGCAGCGCCACGAACCGGCCGAAGAAGACCGCCCACACGCCCCACCGGCCGAACATCCGCTCGGCGGCCGCCAGGTGCCGGGGGCCGAGGTGCTTGGGGAACCGCCGCCCGAGCCGCACCAGCAGCGCCCGCCCGCCGCGGCGCCCGATCGCGTACCCGATGGAGTCGCCGACGATCGCGCCGGTCGCCGCTGCGCCGGCCACCCACCAGGGGTCGACGGCTCCGGTCGCCGCCAGCAGGGAGGCGCTCACCAGCGCGATCTCGCCAGGGAGGGGGATGCCCATGCTCTCGATGCCGATAATCAGTCCGACGATCGCGTACAGGCCCCCGGGGGGCAGCGCGGTGAGCCACGCCTGAATCTGGTCCACGACACATCCTCGGCGGTGGGCGGAAGGGGCGAGGTACCGAATTTACCCGAGCTGCGCGCTCCGCATCGGCCCCGGCCGCGCCTCAGGCGGCGCGGCGCAGGCGGCGGCTGCCGGCGGCGGCGAGGACGCCCGCGACGGCGGCCGTGACCTCGGTGGGGCGCTCCAGCATGAGCATGTGGCCGGCGTCGGCGCACACGTGCAGGCCGGCGTCGCCGCCGAGCGCGTCGGCGATGCCCTGGGCGCAGGGCAGCGGGGTGATCCGGTCCTGCTCGCCGACCAGCACCGCCGAGGGCAGGTGCGGCAGGCCGCGCAGGGTCTCCAGCCGCTGCTGGGTGCCGGCGGACTCCCGGAAGCCGCCGATCGAGCGCAGGCTGGACCCCGCCACCGCCGCGCAGGTGAGTTGGAGGTCGTCGTTGTCGCACCGCTCGCCGAACATGAGCCAGCGGATCGCCGGCCGGATCGCGGCCATCAGCGGGCGGTGCGGCCGGACGTCGCCGCAGCGGGCCATCACGTAGGAGCCGGACAGCTCCAGCACCCGGACGATCCGCGACAGCGGGTGCGGCAGCCCGTACCCGGTGTGGGTGTGGCCCTCGGCGGTCGTCGAGACCATCACGACGCCCCTGACCCTGGCCGCGAAGGCGGCGGCGTGCGCGGCGGCGTACTCCATGATCGTCATCCCGCCGAGCGAGTGGCCCACCAGGACCACCGGCCCCTCGACGTGGGCGAGGACCGCGGCCAGGTCGTCCCCGAGCTGGGGGAGGGTGGCCGCCAGGCGGTGGGTCGCGGAGGACCGGCCGTGGCCGCGGGCGTCGTAGGCCACGACCCGCGGGCCGCCGGCCTGCCGGGTCAGGGCGGTGATCTGCCGGTGCCAGATGCGGCGGTCCAGCGTCCAGCCGTGCAGGAACACGACGGTGATGGGGGCGCGGCGGGGGCCGTACGACTCGACGTGCAGCCGGACGCCGTCGGCGAGGCGCACGCTGTGCTGCCCGGTGGGCTGCGGCAGTGGCAGGCCCGAGGGCTCCGGCAGAGTCGTCATCTCCCAACCTCCACGGACGCTGGGTCCCACCGGGGGTACCGATGGGTAACTATTATCGCCCACGCTAACGGGAACTGAACGTTTCCTTAATCGGGCGATCCGCCGGAAAGCACCTCCGGCCGCGAGGCAACCGCTCACCCGAACGGGTGAATGCGCCGAGGTTCCCGGTCACGCGAAACTCCCGCCCGGTCGCAGACCGGGCGGGAGTGGTGTCGCCGTGCGTGGTGTCGCGGCGGTCGGTCAGCCCTCGAAGACGCCGGCCTCGGCGAGCCGGGCCTCGATGCCCGTCCAGTCGTCGGCCGGGTTCGCCTCGGCCAGCGCCGCCAGTTCGGCGCGGATCTTGGTGCCGTGACCGGCGGCGGTGAGCACCCGGATCTCCTCGACGAACGCCTCCGAGCTGGTGCTCAGGTGGGTCGTCTTGCCGTTGGTCAGGTTCCGCACGTAGGCGTGCTTGCCGCCGTTGAGCGGGATCAGGTACTTGAACTCACCGAGCACGCTCAGTGCGCCACCCTGGCCGGCCTGGCCGGCGCGGACGGATGCGCGGGCGGTCTTCGACGTGTTGCTCGCCACGGGAGGCACTCCTAGGGACTTGCGGGTCGGATGCGTGCGGGTCTTGCGCGGCCGTCACCGGCGGTCGGTGCGGTCAGGCGCGGCGCGGGCGGGTGCCGGGCGGCCGGCGGGCGCCGGGCGCGCGGCACGCGGTGCGGGCTCGCGGCACGCGGTGACCGGAGAGCAGCGTACACGACCGGGGGTGCGCGGCCGGCGGCGGCCAGTTTTGCCGATCGCTGGCGCTGCGCGGGCCCTTCCCGGCATCATGGGGGTGACTGACACGTTCGGCGCATTCGGGAATCGCGGCGCAGGCAGGACGCGGCGTCGCTTCCGGGAGTCGCGGCGCGGGCAGGGGTCGAGGGGGTTTCCGGCGGCCGGGTCCGCGCGGCGGCGCCGGCACACGACGAGCGCGTCCCGCGGCGGGCGCGCGGAGGGGCAAGCCACCACAGGAACGCGTGACCGGGCACCGGCGGTCCCGACGACACCACTCGCCGCGGACCGACCACTGCACGGGCCACACCACTTTCATAGCACCGCCATCGACCCGCTGTGCGTGCGGCACGCCGGGCTGGCGCCGGGGATCCGAGGTCGTAGGGGAAGACGTACCTCGGTCCCAGGAGGTCAGCAGTGTCCACTCGTGGCGTCGTCTACGTGCACTCGACACCCGCCGCCGTCCGGCCGCATGTCGAGTGGGCGATCGCGCGTGTGCTGGAAACGCCCGTCCGGCTGCACTGGACGCCCCAGCCGGTCGACCCCGGCGCCCACCGGGCGGAGTGCGACTGGAGCGGCCGGCCCGGTACCGGCGCGCAGCTCGCGCACGCACTGCGGCAGTGGTCGATGCTGCGGTTCGAGGTGAGCGAGGAGCCCAGTCCCGGCTGCGACGGGGAGCGGTTCATGCACGTGCCCAACCGCGGCCTGTTCCACGCCCCCGCCGGGGCGGCCGGGGACGTCCAGCTCGGCGAACACCAGCTACGCGAGATCATGCGGTCCGCCCGGGGTCCCGAGGCGCTGGCCCACGCGCTGGAGCGGGCGCTCGGGGCGGCCTGGGACCACGAACTCGAACCGTACCGCTATGCCGGCGACGGCGCCCCGGTCACCCTGCTGACCCAGGTCGGCTGACACCGTCCGGGAAGCGACAGGGCAAACCAGACACTTAGCCCATTTGCCTAACTTCGCCCGTCCTGTTCTCATTGCAAGGTGGACATTTCCGGGCGATGGGTAGCCGGCGCCGCCCTCCTCGCCGTGGCGCTGCTGGGCGGCTGCGGCGGCCCTGCGGCGCCGCCCGCCGGCACCCCGGCCGCCCCGGCGGCCCCGGGCGACGCCGCCGCGCGGGCCGCGGCCGCGCTCGCCGACGAGGACCTGGTCGGCCAGGTGCTGATGCCGTTCGCGTACGGCGCCGACGCCACCGCGGTCAGCCCCGGCTCGGTTGCCGCCAACCGCGCGTCCGCCGGTGTCGACACCGCCGCCGACATGATCGCCCGGTACCGGCTGGGCGGCCTGATCCTGACCGGACAGTCCGCCGACGACCCGACCGCCGCGAGCCAGCCCACCAGCAACGTCGACGACCCCGCGCAGGTGCGCCGCCTGACCGACGGCCTCCAGCGCGCCGCCCGGGCGCTGCCCGCCGGGGTACCGCTGCTGGTGGGCACCGACCAGGAGTACGGCACCGTCGCCCGGATCCGCACCGGCGTGACGGCCCTGCCCTCGGCCATGGCCTTCGGCGCCGCCGCCCGCCCCGCCGCGACCCGCGCCGCGTGGCGCGCCGCCGGTGCCGAACTCGCCGCGATGGGGGTCAACGTCGCCTTCGCGCCCGTCGCCGACGTGCACGCCGCCGCGCCCGGCGGGGTCATCGGCTCGCGCTCCTACGGCAGTACCCCCGAGGCGGTCGGCGGGCAGGTCGCGGCGGCCGTCGGCGGCCTGCGGGGAGCCGGGGTCGCCGCGACCCTCAAGCACTTCCCGGGTCACGGCCAGACGGTCGTCGACAGCCACGCCGACCTGCCCCGGCTCGACCGGTCGCTGCCCGCCCTGCGCTCCGGCGACCTGCCGCCGTTCCGCGCCGGCATCGCCGCGGGCGCGGGCCTGGTCATGACCGGCCACCTGGACCTGCGCGCGGTGGACCCGGGCACGCCCGCCGCGTTCTCCCGCCCGGTCGTCACCGGGCTGCTGCGCGAGCAGCTCGGCTACGACGGCGTCGTCGTCACCGACGCCCTCAACATGGCGCCCGCCCGCCGGTGGCCGCCGGCCGAGGCCGCCCTGCGCGCCCTGCTGGCCGGCAACGACCTGCTGCTGATGCCGCCCGACCTGCCCGCGGTCCACGCCGGACTCGTGGCGGCCGTGCGGGACGGGCGGCTGCCGCGCGACCGGCTGGTGGCGTCGGTGGCCCGCCTGCTGCGGCTCAAGCAGCGGTGGGCGGCGGTCCGGCAGCCGGCGCTGTCCACCCTGCGCGGCGCCGCCCACCAGCACGCCGCGGCGGCCGTCGCGGCCGCGGCCGCGACGGTGCTGCGCGGCCGGTGCGGCGGCCCGCCGCTGCTGGCCGGCCCGGTCACGGTGACCGCCGCGGCCGACCAGGCGCCCGCGGCGGCGCGGCTGCGGGCCGGCCTCGCAGCGCGGGGCGTGGCCGTCGTACCGGCCGGCGGCGTGCCGGTCCACGTCGTCGGGCAGGGCGACGACGCCGCGGACCTGCGCGCCGACGCCGCGGTGACCGTGGCCACCGACACTCCCTACGTACTGGCGGCCGCCCGCTCGCCGGTCCTGCTGGCGACCTACTCGACCACCGCCGCGGCGATGGACGCCGCCGCCGCCGTCCTGGTCGGCGCGGCCGCGGCACCGGGCCGCGCGCCCGTGGCCGTGCCGGGGCTGCCCCGCAGCACCTGCGGCTGAGGCCGGACCCGCGGCGAACGGGGGCAGCCGGGCCCCGCGGGCACTGGTAGCGTGCCGCGAATGGTCAACCGGATCGTGGTGCGGTTCGCGCCCGCCGTGGTCGGTGCCGCCGCCGTCGCGGCCTTCCTCGTCTCCGCCGACACGCCCCTGCGGGCGCTCGC
The DNA here is from genome assembly GCF_014647915.1 of Pilimelia terevasa. Classification (GTDB taxonomy): domain Bacteria; phylum Actinomycetota; class Actinomycetes; order Mycobacteriales; family Micromonosporaceae; genus Pilimelia; species Pilimelia terevasa. The sequence goes on along the minus strand of NZ_BMQC01000006.1, from coordinate 184,967 downwards.
CGCCTACGCCGCGTACGCCGCGCTCGCCGTCGTCCTGCCCGGCACCCTGGTGTACCGGGCCGTGCGCTCCCGCCCCCACACGCTGGTCGAGGACCTGACCTACGGCGCCGTCACCGGCCTGGTTCTCGAACTGGGCGCGTGGGCGGTCTTCGCCGCCGCGGGGGTCCCGCGCTGGCTCTGGCTGTGGCCGGCGGCCGTGCTCGCCGTCTTCGCCGCGGTACCGCGGCTGCGTCGCCACTGGTGGGTGCTCGGGTACCGGCCGACCCCGCCGGCCTGGTCGTGGGCGCTGGCGGCCGTCGTCGTGGGCTTCACCTGGTACCTGGCCGAGGCGTTCCTGTGGCGCAACCCGGTGCTGCCGACCGGGGAGGGGCAGCAGCAGTACATCGACCTGGCCTTCCAGCTCTCGCTGGCCGGGGAGGCGACGCACCGGTTCCCGCTGGACGTGCCGCAGGTCGCCGGGGAGGCGCTGCACTACCACTGGTTCGGGTTCGCGCACATGGCGGCGGCCAGCCTCGTGAGCGGGGTGGACCTGCCGCTGGTCTTCTTCCGGCTCGCGGTACCGGCCCTGTGCGCCCTCTGCGTCCTGGCCGTCGGCGTCACCGGCTGGCGGGTCAGCCGGCGGCCGGCGGTCGGGGCGGTCGCCGCGGCGCTGATGTTCACCGTCGGGGAGTTCGGGTTCGAGAACGGCGTCCGGCAGCTCTTCGGCACGCAGACCGCGTTCATCGTCTGGGGCAGCCCCTCGATGACGTACAGCTGGGTGCTGCTCCTGCCGCTGATCGCCCTGGCGGCCGACCGCCTCGCCCCCGCCCCGCGCGGGCCGGCGGATGCCGGACCCCGGCCGGCGGGCGCCGCACCGCGGGGGACCGCCGCGGGTGAGCCGCCCGCGCCGCCGCCGCCGATCGGGCCGGGCGGGTGGCTGCTGATGGCGGCGCTGCTGCTGGCCTCCACCGGCGCCAAGGCCAGCTCCATCCCGGTCTTCGCCGGGGCGGCCGGCTTCGCCCTGCTGGTCGTGCTGCTGCGCCGCCGCCGGCCGGTGTGGCCGGCGCTGGGCGTGCTGGCCCTGGCCCTGGCCGCCCAGGGCTTCGCCACCGTCGTGCTGTTCGCGTTCGAGCGGCACGGCGTCGCCGTCCAGCCGTTCTCCGGCCTGGCCCCCTACGCCACGCCCGGGGTCGCCTGGGCGTGGCCGGCGGTGGTCCTCGCGTTCCTGCTCAACATGCAGGTGCGGCTGGTCGGCGTGGGGGCGCTGCTGTGGCGGCGCCGGCTGCGGGTGGACGGCGCCGAGGCGTTCCTGCTCGGCGGGGCGCTGGCCGGGCCGGCGCTGTACCTGGCGCTGGGGCACCCGGGCAGCAGCAACCAGTACTTCGTCCGCGCCGCCTTCGCCTTCGGGGTGCTGGCCTCGGCGTGGGGCTTCGTCGAGGTCTGCGCCCGCGCCCGGGTCGGCCGCCGGGCCGGGGCGGCGCTGCTGGGCGGCGCCCTGCTGCTGGGCGGCGCGCTCGTCGCCGTCCAGGTGCGCTACGGCCCGGCGGCGCGCGACCACGACGTGCCCCACGACGCCGTCCTGCCGCTGCTGCGCTGGGCGGGGGCGCTCGCCGGCCTCCTGCTGCTCGGCGGGCTGGCCTGGCGGCTGGCCGGCCGGACCCCGGCCGGCGCGCGGCTGCGCGGGCGCGGCGGCGCGGCGGCGCTGGCCTGCGTCCTCGTGGCCGGGGCCCCGGGCCTGGTCATGGACGCGCTGGCCAACCGCGCCGAGCCCAACGGCGGCGCCAACCACAACGTCACGATGCCGCGCTCCCGGGTGCAGGCCGCCCGCTACGTACACGCCCACAGCGCGCCGCCGGACATCGTCGCCACGAACGCCCACTGCCTGGCCGTGGTCGAGGGCTGGTGCGACTCGCGGTCGTTCTGGCTCAGCGCCTACGCCGAGCGCACCGTCCTGCTGGAGGGCTGGGCGTTCGCCCCGCGCGCCGTCACCCTGGGGATAAGTCCGTTCGGTCCTTTCTGGGACCAGGATCTGTTCGCCGCCAACGAGGCCGCCTTCCGCGCCCCGACCGCCGCGGACCTGGCCGCGCTGCGGGACCGCCACGGCGTCCGCTGGCTGGTGGCGGACCGGGCCGCGGGCGCCGAGTCGCCCCTGCTGGACACCCTCGCGGAGCGGCGTTTCGACAACGGGAAGATCGCCGTGTACCGCCTGAGATGACCTTGCCAGTTCCGCTGGCGGGCCGGCACCGGTACCGTACGGCGATCGAGTTGGGTCGATCGCTGGGGGGCGAGGTGCGCGGATCCGTCGCGTGGAGGACGGCGACGGCCGGGTGGGGTGCGGCGGAGTCGCGTTCGGCCAGGTCGGGTCCGGTCGGGGTGCGGGTTGTCGCCTCCGTGGTCGCCGCGGTGTTGTCGGTCGGCCCGGGCGTGCTGCCCGGCGCGGCCCCGGCGTCAGCCGCGGGTGGGTCGTCGCCCGCGCCGGTGGCCCGGTCCGCGGCCGCCGACCGGTCTCCGGCCGCGGCCGCCGCCGTGGTCGGCACCCCGCGGGCCGCCCGGCTGGCCGTCCCCGCCACCGGCCGCCGCGCCGGCACCGGCAGCATCGTCGCCACGGCGACCGACGCGGCGACCGGCGTTGCCCTCGACGGCGTGTGCGCCCAGCCGCTGCTGCCGACCGCCCAGGTCGCCTCCGTCTGCGGCACCGGCGGCTCCGCGACCGTCGACAACATCCCGGCCGGCACCGTCACCGTCGCCGTCTGGACCGCGCCCCACCGGTACTACGTGGGCGCCGCGGCGCAGATCGTCGTCGCGGCCGACTCCGCGACCCCGGTCGCCGTCGCGCTCGGCCGCGGCGGCGTGATCACGGCCGCCGTCACCGACCCCGCCGGTGCCGCGGTCCCCGACGCCACGGTCGAAGCCTTCGCCCACACCGGCGCGCAGGGGCACGTGAGCTGGGGCGACACCGACGCCGCGGGAGCCGCCGAGACCCCGCCGGTACCGCCGGGCACCTACCGGCTGTTCGCCACGCCGCCGGCCGGCAGCCCGCTCGGTCGCCAGTGGGTCGGCCCGGCCGGTGGTACCGGGCGCGAACACCTCGCCGCCCAGGTCACCGTCGCCGCCGGTACCACCACGGCCGCGCCGCCGGTACGGTTGGACCCGGCCGGCGCCGTGCACGGCGCGGTCAGCACCCCCGCGGGCGCCGACGTGCCGGCATGGGTGCACCTGCGCACCGAGTACGCCTGGGACGCTGCCGACGGGGTCGCCGCCGACGCGGCCGGGAAGTTCACCTATCCCGGGCTCGGCCCGTACGACTGGGCGCTGCGGCTGTCCGGGACCGGCTTCGCCCACCAGTGGGCCGGCGGCGCGGCCACGTCGGAGACCGCCACCGGCGTCCAGGTCACGGCCGGCGAGACCGCCGAGGTGGCGCTGCGCGCCGTCCCGGGCGTACACATCCGGGGCCGGTTCGCGCCCGTCGGGCCGGGGGAGAACCTGCGGTTCATCGAGGTCTTCGACGCCGGCACCGGCGCCCGGCTCGGCATCTCCAACACCGACGCCGACGAACCGCGCTACGACGTGTGGGCGCTCGGCGGCGGCGACGCCCGGCTCCGGTGGGTCACCGTCGTCGGCAACGGGCCGGAGCTGACCGACGGGTGGTACGACCGCGCCGCCTTGTTCGCGGACGCCACGCCGGTCACGCTGCCGCGCGGCGGCCGCCTCCCGCTGGACATCACCGCGCGCTGAAGACCCGGACGGGCGAGGTCACCACCCGGGGCGATCGCCGCGCCGCGCGGCGTGCGTGCACCGCGCCGCGCGGGTGCACGGCGCCGCCTGGGTTCATAGCGCCGGTGGGGTTCACCGCGCCGGTCGGTGGGCGCGCAGCATCAGGGAGACGCCCGGCAGGCCGCGCACCGGCAGGTACCGCTCGGCGGTGATGACGCCGGTGAGCCCCCAGTTCACCAGCGCCGGCAGCTCGTCCAGGTCGCTGCCGGTGGAGGTGCGCCGCCGCCAGGCGGCCACCGGCCGCAGCAGGACGTTCCAGCTCCACAGCTCGTCCACGACCAGCCCGGCCTTCTCCACGACGGCCCGCAGGCCCGCCCGGTCGTACCGCCGCACGTGCCCCACGGCGACGTCGTGCGCCGACCACAGCCGCATGTCGCACGGCACCGCCACCAGCGCCGTACCGCCCGGCCGCAGGACCCGCAGGATCTCGCCCGCGGCCAGGTGGTCCTCGTCGAAGTGCTCCAGGATGTCGAAGGCCGTCACCAGGTCCAGGCTCGCGGAGCGGACCGGGAGCCGGCGGGCGTCCGCCCGCAGGACGGCCAGGCCGCGCTCGCGGGCGACCTGCGCACCGTCCACGCTGTACTCCAGCGCCGCCGGCTGCCAGCCGTGCCGGCGCAGCACCCGGGTGTTGCCGCCGCCGGCCGCGCCGATGTCGAGCGCGCGGCCGGGCCGGACACCGGACCGGGAGAGGCGGCGCAGGGCGCGGGCCAGCAGGGCGCGGCGCTCCCGGTACCACCAGTGGGTGTCCTCCAGGGCGGCCAGTTTGCGGATCTCGGTGGCTTCCACCCGCGCCACCTTAGTACCCGCGCCCGACCCCGGCGCCAGGCCGGCCGGCCGCACCCGCTACAGCGGGATGTTGCCGTGGGCGCCGCGGGCGGCCGGCGCCGCCGCGAGCGCCTCGGCGATCCGCCGCCGCGTGTCGCCGGGCGCGATCACCTCGTCGACCACGCCGATCTCCAGCGCCCGGTTGACGCCGCCCGCGCTCTCGGTCTGGCGCTCGATCAGCTTGGCCCGCATCGCCTCCCGCTCCTCGACCGGCGTGGCCGCCAGCTTCTTGCGGAACAGGATGTTGACCGCCGCCGACGCGCCCATCACGGCCACCTCGGCGTGCGGCCAGGCGAACACGGCGGTCGCGCCCAGGGAGCGGGAGTTCATGGCGATGTACGCGCCGCCGTACGCCTTGCGGGTCACCAGCGTCACCCGGGGTACGACGGCCTCGCTGAACGCGTGGAGCAGCTTGGCGCCGCGCCGGACGACGCCGTCCCACTCCTGGCCGAGGCCGGGCAGGTAGCCGGGGACGTCGACCAGCACGATCAGCGGTACGCCGAGCGCGTCGCACATCCGCACGAACCGGGCGGCCTTCTCGGCGCTGGAGGCGTCCAGGCAGCCGCCGAGCCGCAGCGGGTTGTTGGCGATGACGCCGACGGTGCGGCCGGCGAACCGGCCGAGCGTGGTGACGACGTTGGGCGCCCACTTGGCGTGCAGCTCGACGCCGGGGGCGTCGAGCAGGGCCTTGACGACGGGCTTGACGTCGTACGCCCGCGCGGCCTCGGCCGGCATCAGCGCGGCCAGGTCGTGGCCCTCGCCGTCGGCGGCGTCGCTCGGGCTGATCCGGCCCTGGCTGCCCAGCAGCGCGGCGACGTCGCGGGCCTTCTCCAGGGCGGTCGCGTCGTCCTTGGTGGTGATGTGGACGACGCCGGAGCGCCGGCCGTGCGGCTCGGGGCCGCCCAGGCGGGCCATGTCGACCTGCTCGCCGGTGACGCTGCGGACGACCTCGGGGCCGGTGACGAAGATCCGGCCGGTGTCACTCATGATCACGACATCGGTGAGGGCGGGGCCGTAGGCGGCGCCGCCGGCGGCGGGGCCGAGGACGACCGAGATCTGCGGTACCCGGCCCGAGGCCCGGACCATCGCCGCGAAGACCTGCCCCACGCCGTCGAGCGCCACCACGCCCTCGGCCAGCCGCGCGCCGCCGGAGTGCCACAGCCCGACGACCGGCACGCGGTCCCGGACGGCGGCGTCGATGGCGTCCACGACGTGCCGGCAGCCCTCCAGGCCCATCGCGCCGCCCATCCGGGTGGCGTCGGTGGCGAACGCGACGACGGCGGTCCCCTCGATCTCGCCCCGCGCCCACAGGACCCCGGAGTCGTCGGCGGGGACGGCCAGCCGCAGCGTGCCCTGGTCGACGAGCGCGCGCAGGCGGACCTCGGGGTCGCGGTGGTCGACCGCCGGCTGGTCGGAGACGACGGAAGGACTGGTCATGGGGTTGTGCCTCCTAGGCGGCTCGGGTTCCCCCGGGCGGGAGCGGCGGGCGCGGGTCAGGCCCGGGTGAATAGCAGCGCCACGTTGTGGCCGCCGAAGCCGAACGAGTTGTTCAGCGCGGCCGGGATGTCGAGCCGGCGCGCGGTGTGGGCGGCGACGTCGAGGTCGAGCCCGTCGTCCGGGTCGTCCAGGTTGATCGTCGGCGGGACGATGCTGTCGCGGATCGCCAGGATCGTGGCGATCGACTCCAGCGCGCCCGCGGCGCCGAGCAGGTGGCCGGTCATCGACTTGGTGGCGGTGAGGACCGGGTGGGAGCCCAGCGTCCGCCGCAGCGCCTTGATCTCGATCATGTCGCCGATCGGCGTGGACGTGGCGTGCGCGTTGACGTGCGCGACGTCCACGGCCGCGATGTCGGCGTCGGCGAGGGCCTTGGCGATCGCCTTGGCGGCGCCGACGCCGTCCGGGTGGGGCTGGACGATGTCGAAGGCGTCCGAGGTCATGCCGGCACCGGCCAGCCGCGCGTAGACGCGGGCGCCGCGGGCGGCGGCGTGGTCGGCGCGTTCGAGCACCATGACCCCGGCGCCCTCGCCGAGCACGAAGCCGTCGCGGCCCTTGTCCCAGGGGCGGGAGGCGCGCTGCGGCTCGTCGTTGCGGGTACTCATGGCGCGCATCGTGGCGAAACCGGCCAGCGGCAGCGGGTGGATGACCGCCTCCGTGCCGCCGGCGACGACGATGTCGGCGCGGCCGGCGCGGATCATGTCCAGCCCCCACGCGACGGCCTCGGCGCCGGTGGCGCAGGCGCTGGCCATCGCGTGGACGCCGGCCTGCGCGTTGAGCGTGATCCCGACGTGGGCGGCCGGGCCGTTCGGCATGAGCATCGGCACCGTGTGCGGGGAGACCCGCCGCGGGCCGCTGGCCTCCAGGATGTCGTCCTGGTGGAGCAGCGTCTGGAGACCGCCGATGCCGGAGCCGAGACTGACGGCCAGGCGCTCCGGGTCGCTGCCGCCGTCGACCAGGCCGGCGTCGGCCCAGGCTTCGTTGGCGGCGATCAGGGCGATCGCCTCGGACCGGTCGAGCCGGCGCAGGCGGACGCGGTCCATGACCTCGCTGGGCTCGACCGCCAGTTCGGCGGCGATCCGGGCGGGTAGCTGCTCCGCCCACTCCTGGGTGAGCACGCCCACCCCGGAGCGGCCGGCGAGCATCGCTTCCCACGTCGACGCGACATCCCCGCCGAGCGGGGTGGTGGCGCCGAGCCCGGTGACGACTACCTCATGCGTGGACACGTTTCTCAGAGAGCCTTCTCGATGAAGGAGACGGCGTCGCCCACGGTCTTGAGGTTCTGCACCTCGTCGTCCGGGATCTTGACGCTGAACTTCTCCTCCGCCGCGACGACGACCTCGACCATGGACAGCGAGTCGACGTCCAGGTCCTCCGTGAACGACTTGTCCTCGGCGACGTCGTCCTTGCTGACGCCGGCGACCTCGTCCAGGATGGCGGCGAGTCCGGCGGTGATCTCCTCGCGGGTCATGCTGGTGTTTCCTCTCGTCGGTGGTGCTCCCCGGCGGCGGATCGGCCCGCCGCCGGACATCTGGGTGGGGCTACGGGCAGCGGACGACCTGTCCGGCCCAGGTGAGGCCGCCGCCGAAGGCGAACAGCAGGACCGGCGCCCCGCTGGCGATCTCCCCGCGCTCGACCATCTTGGACAGCGCCAGCGGCACGCTCGCCGCCGACGTGTTGCCGGACTCGACGATGTCCTTGGCCACGACGGTGGTCTCCGGCAGGCCGAGGCGCCGGACGATGCCGTCGATGATCCGGGTGTTGGCCTGGTGCGGGACGAACGCGGCCAGCTCGGCCGGGTCGACCCCGGCCGCGTCGCACGCCTGCCGGGCCAACGGCGCGAGGGCGGTGGTCGCCCAGCGGAAGACCGTCTGGCCCTCCTGCTGGATCTTCGGCTGCCAGCCCTCGATGCGGATGGCGTCGCCCTTGTCCGGCGCCGAGCCCCACACGACGGGGCCGATGCCCGGCTCCTCGTCGCCGTCGACGGCGGAGACCACGGCGGCGCCCGCGCCGTCGGCGAAGATGACGCAGGTGGCCCGGTCGGTCCAGTCCATCAGCTCGGAGAGCTTCTCGGCGCCGACGACGATGGCGTGCCGGACGGCGCCCGCGCGGATCGCGTGGTCGGCGAGCGCGACGCCGTGGGAGAAGCCGGAGCAGGCGGTGTTGATGTCGAACGCGACGGGGGCGGCGATGCCGAGGGCGGCCGCGACGCGGGTGGCGACGTTGGGGCAGCGGTCGGCCGAGGAGCAGTTCGCGACGATCACCATGTTGATGTCGGCGGCCGTCAGGCCCGAGCCGGCGAGCGCCTTCTCAGCGGCGGCGGTGGCCATGTCGGCGACGGTCTCGTCCTGCGCGATACGCCGGCTGGCGATGCCCACGCGGGACTGGATCCACTCGTCGTTGGTGTCCACGAGCTGGGCGAGGTCGTCGTTGGTGACGATCTTGCTGGGCTGGTAGTGGCCGAGTGAGACGATCCGGCTGCCGGTCATCGGCGTACCTTCCCTGGGCGGTAGGACTTCACAGCTGGGCACCGCCGATGCGGGCCAGGGGCTGACCCGGGGCCACCGGGTCGTCGTCGTGGGCGAGCCACTCGGTCAGCGAACCCGCCGAGTGGGCGGTGACGTCGACGGGGCCCTGGCGGGTCCGGACCTGCCCGACCACCTGGCCCTGCCGCACGGTGTCGCCCTCGGCGAGGTCGGCGCCCGGGGTGAAGGTACCCGCCGCGGCGGCCACGACCACGTGGAACTGCGGCGTCGGCTCGTGGGTGTGCCCGGCGCCGTGCCGGGCGATGAGGTCCCGGGCGGCGGGCAGGTCGTCGGGGGTGTTCAGGTTGACGATCTCGGGGACGCCGCGGTCCTTCAGCTCCCGCTTGAGCAGCCCGGTGAGGGTACCCGCGGGGGCCAGCTCGATGACGCCGGTGACGCCGAGGTCGGCCAGGGTGCCCATGCACAGGTCCCAGCGCACCGGCGCGGTGACCTGGCGGACGAGGCGCTGGAGCAGCTCGCCGCCGTGGTTGACGGCGGCGCCGTCGGCGTTGGAGAGCAGGATCCGCTGCGGGTCGGCGGGGGCGATCCCGGCGGCGACCCCGGCGAGGGCCTGCTCGGCCGGCGCCATGTACGGCGTGTGGAACGCCCCGGCCACCGGCAGCGAGCGGATCCGGGCGCCGCCCGGCGGCGCGGCGGCCAGCTTCTCCAGCGCGTCCAGGGCGCCGGCGGCAACGATCTGCCCGGCGCCGTTGCGGTTGGCCGGGTGCAGCCCGAGGTCGGCGAGCGCGGCCAGGATCTCCGCCTCGTCGCCGCCGAGCAGGGCCGACATCCCGGTGGGCTCGGCCGCGCACGCGGCGGCCATCTCCCGGCCCCGCACGCCCGCGAGGGTGACCGCGGCGTCCGGGCTCAGGACCCCGGCCAGCGCCGCCGCGCCCAGCTCGCCGACGCTGTGGCCGGCGACGACGGAGACGTCGTACAGCGGTAGCTGCTCGGCGGTGACCAGGGCGGCGGCGACCAGCAGCGGCTGGGTCCGGGCGGTGTCGCGGATCTCCTCGGCGTCGGCGTCGGTGCCGAGGTGGAGCAGGTCGACGCCGGCCAGTGCCGACCACCAGCGCAGGCGGGCGGCCACCCCGGGCAGGTCGCGCCACGGGGCGAGGAAGCCGGGCTTCTGGGCGCCCTGGCCGGGCGCGAGGAGTGCGAGCACGTGTTCGACTTTCCTGTACGGGGGGCGGTTGGTGCGCTGTCGCCAACCACCAATTCGCACTACGAACGTTGTAGGTTTCCTACAAAGCGTCGGAGATCACCGGTGTCGGGCCGCTCCGGGGCCGCCGGTCACGTGTCCTTGAGGCCGACCACGCCGCGCAGGAGGTCCCGCTGGAGGTGGCGCAGCGGGCGGTCGCCGGCCTGCCGCCGGGTCCAGGTGCCGTCGCCGGCCAGGACGAAGCAGTCGGCGTCCTCGCCCAGGGACAGCTCCAGCACGTTCTCCACGGTGCGGACGGCGGTCGGGTCGGTCACCCGCACCAGCGCCTCCACCCGGCGGTCCAGGTTGCGGTGCATGAGGTCGGCCGAGCCGATCCACACCTCCGGCCGGCCGCCGTTGCCGAACCGGAACACTCGCGAGTGTTCGAGGAACCGGCCCAGCACCGACCGGACCCGGATGTTCTCCGACAGCCCCGGCACCCCCGGCCGCAGCGTGCACATGCCCCGGATCACCAGGTCGATGCGCGTACCGGCGGCGGAGGCCCGGTACAGGGCGTCGGTGATGTCCTCGTCCACCAGCGAGTTGACCTTGATCTGGATGGACCCCTCGGCGCCGTGCGCCGCCTCCCGGGCGATCCGCTCCGTCAGGCCCCGGCGGATGCCGTGCGGCGCGACGAGCAGGCGGCGGTACGAGGTCTGCCGGGCGTACCCGGTGAGCGTGTTGAACAGCTCCGTCAGGTCCGCCCCCACGTCGGGGTCGGCGGTCAGCATGCCGAAGTCCTCGTACAGCCGGGCCGTCTTGGGGTGGTAGTTGCCGGTGCCGATGTGGCAGTACCGCCGCAGCCGGCCCCCCTCGGCCCGCACCACCAGCGCGGTCTTGCAGTGCGTCTTCAACCCGACCAGCCCGTACACCACGTGGCAGCCGGCCCGCTCCAGCTTGCGCGCCCAGCCGATGTTGGCCACCTCGTCGAACCGCGCCTTCACCTCGACCAGGACCACCACCTGCTTGCCGGCCTCGGCGGCGTCGATCAGCGCGTCGACGATGGGCGAGTCGCCGCTGGTCCGGTACAGCGTCTGCTTGATCGCCAGCACCTGCGGGTCGGCGGCGGCCTGCTCGATGAAGCGCTGCACGCTGGTCGAGAACGAGTGGTACGGGTGGTGCACCAGTACGTCGCCGTCGCGGAGGGTGGCGAACACGCTGCGCGGGGTCTCGCCGTCGGCCAGCCGCGGATGGGTGGCCGGCACGAACGGCGGGTCCTTGAGGTCGGGCCGGTCGACGCCGTTGTACACCTGCCAGAGGAACGACAGGTCGATCAGGCCGGGCACCCGCAGGACGTCGTTGGCGTCCATGTCCAGCTCGCGGACCAGCAGCTCCAGCACGTGGTCGGACATGTCGGCGGTGACCTCCAGGCGCACCGGCGGGCCGAGCCGGCGGCGGGCCAGCTCCCGCTCCAGCGCTTGGAGCAGGTCCTCGTCACGGTCCTCGTCGACCTCGAAGTCGGCGTTGCGGGTGACCCGGAACAGGTCCGCCTCGACCACCTGCATCCCGGCGAAGAGCTGGTCGAGGTGGGTGGCGATCAGCACCTCGACGGGCAGGAACCAGGACCCGTCGGCCCGCTCGACCCGGACCAGCCGCGGCACGTTGTCGGGCACCTTGACCCGGGCGAAGAACTCCGGTCCGCCCCCGGGGTCGCGGACGGTGACCGCGAGGCTGAGCGACCGGCTGGAGATGTACGGGAACGGGTGGGCCGGGTCCACGGCCAGGGGGGTCAGGACCGGCAGGACGTTGTCGTGGAAGTACGTGTGCAGGAGCTGGCGCTCGGCCAGCGCCAGGTCGGCCCAGCCCAGCAGGTGGATGTCCTCGGCGGCCAGCCGCGGGCGCACCTCCTCGGTGAAGCAGCGCGCGTGCCGGTCGACCAGCTCGGCCAGCCGGTCGGTGATCTTGCGGAGCTGGGTGCGCAGGGGGAGCCCGTCGCCGCCGCGCACCGGCAGCCCGGCCTGGAGCCGGCGCTTGAGGCCGGCGATGCGGACCATGACGAACTCGTCGAGGTTGCTGGCGAAGATCGCCAGGAACTTGGCCCGCTCCAGCAGCGGCGTCGCCGGGTCCTCGGCGAGCGCCAGGACCCGGGCGTTGAAGTCGAGCCAGGAGAGTTCGCGGTTGAGGAACCGGTCGGTCGGCAGCGGGCTCTCCGCCGCGGCCGGGTCGGCGTCGGGCTCGGGCGGCGTCGCGGCCCCCGGGGCCGGCCGGGCGGGCGCGGGGCGGCGGCCCGTCTGGCGCGTGGAGGCGCGGGCGCGGCTAGGGCGTCCGGCGGGGGTGGCGTTCATCGGCACATCATCACCCGATCGGGGTGAATCAGGGCTGAACTCCAGGAGGACGGGAGGTGTCCAGTGTCGGCAGCGTGACGCGGTAGGGCACGCCCTGCGGGTCGCGGTCGAAGCGAACCCGCTGGCCCGGGCGCAGGAAGCGCAGGCCCGAGGCGGCGAAGGCCGCCGCCGTGATGTCCACGCGCCGCCCGGCGTCGGTCAGCGCGACACCGGTACCGGTCCGCGGGTCGAAGGTCGCCACCGTCGCCTGCATACCCCGCACCGTACCGGTCGGCCCCGGCCCGGACCCCGTGCCCGGCCGGCGCCGGCCGCAAATCGGATGATCACCTGCCGACAGGTCGGCTACCGTCCTGCCCGCCTCGGCGGGCATGATGGCGGGTCAGGGACTCCGTGCCGCGGGGACCCGCGGTAGCGCGCAGGGAGGAGCGGCGTGGCACGGCGCAGACTCGGCTTCTGGCGGCGCTTCTCCGTCTGCCTGGCCAGGCCGGTCCTCGCCCTGTTCACCGCGGGGGAGTGGCTCGGGTACGCCCACATCCCCGCCGAGGGCGGCGCGATCGTCGTCGTCAACCACATCTCCCACGCCGACCCGCTGATCTCCGGCTGGTTTCTCCACCGGGCCGGCCGCTGGCCGCAGTTCCTCGGCAAGGCCAGCCTGTTCCGGCTGCCGCTGCTCGGGCCGCTGCTGGACCGGGTCGACCAGATTCCCGTCGAGCGCGGCACCGTCGACGCCGCCCGCTCGTTGGAACGCCTGGTCCGGGCGGTCCGGGCCGGCGGCGTCGTCGTGATCTACCCCGAGGGCACCACCACCCGCGAGCCCGAGCTGTGGCCGATGGTGGGCAAGACCGGCGCCGCCCGGCTGGCCCTGGCCACCCGGGCGCCGGTCATCCCCGTGGCCATCTGGGGGGCGCAGCAGATCTTCGACCCCCGGACCGGCATCCTGCGGCTGCGCCTGCGCACCCCCGTCACCGCGAAGGCCGGGCCGCCGATCGACCTGAGCCGGTTCCGGCACACCGACCCGAGCAGGGAGACCCTGGCCGAGATGACTGATGTGATCATGACGACGCTGCGGGACATGCTCGCCGAGATCCGCGGCGGCACCCCGCCACCGCTGTACCGGCCGGCGCCCACCGGCCGCTACCGCGCCGTCGAGGGCGACCGCGGGCGGCCTATCGAGGACGCCGCGTGAGCGGGCGACCGCGGGCCGCCGTCCTCGGGGCGGGCTCCTGGGGGACCACCGTGGCCCGGATCCTGGCCGACGCCGGCACCCCGGTGACGCTGTGGGCGCGCCGGCCCGAGGTGGCCCGCGGCATCCGCGCGCGGCGCCGCAACCCCGAGTACTTCGCCGACGTACCGCTGCCGGACCTGGTTGACGCCACCGACGACGCCGCCGCGGCGCTGTCCGGGGCGGCCCTGGTCTTCCTGGCCGTACCGTCGCAGACCCTGCGCGCCAACCTCGCCGGCTGGGTCGGGCACGTCGACCGCGACGCCACCCTGGTCTCCCTCATGAAGGGCGTCGAACTGGGCAGCGGCCGGCGGATGACCGAGGTGATCCGGGAGGTCACCGGCGTGCGGGCGGACCGCGTCGCCGTCCTCTCCGGCCCGAACCTCGCCCCGGAGATCATGGACGGCCAGCCCACCGCCACCGTGATCGCCTGCGCCGACGAGGACCGCGCCACCGCGTTGCAGGAGGCGGTGACGACCCCGTACTTCCGGGCGTACACCAACGACGACGTGATCGGCGTCGAGCTGGGCGGCGCGGTGAAGAACGTGATCGCGCTCGCCTACGGGGTGGCGTGCGCGATGCGCCTCGGCGACAACCTGCGCGCCACCCTGATCACCCGCGGGCTGGCCGAGACCGCGCGGCTGGGCGTGGCACTGGGCGCCGACCCGCTGACCTTCGCCGGGCTGGCCGGGCTCGGCGACCTGGTCGGCACCTGCTCCTCGCCGATGTCCCGCAACCGCACCTTCGGCGAACACCTCGGCCGCGGCGGCTCGCTGGAGGACGCGCAGCGGGCCACCCGGCAGACCGCCGAGGGCGTCAAGAGCTGCCTGGCCATCCGGGACCTCGCCCGCGCGCACGGCGTCGAGATGCCGATCACCGAGCAGATCGAGCGGGTGTGCCACGAGGGCGTGGACCCGCGCGCGGCGCTGACCACGCTGATGAGCCGGAAGCCGAAGCCCGAGTGACCGGCGACGGTACCCGCTGCGTGCGCGCCGGCCTGCCGGCCGCCCGGCCGGGGGAGCCCCTGCTGCCGGGGCCGGTGTTCGCGGCGCCGTTCCACCTGGACCCGGCCGACCCGACCGGCGCCGACACCTACGCGCGCACCGACAACCCGACGCGCCGGCTGTTCGAGGCCGCCGTCGGGGAGCTGGAGGGCGGCACGGCCGTCGCGTACGCCAGCGGGCTGGCCGCGGTCACCGGCGCCCTGCTGGCCGTGCTCGCCGCCGGCGACACCGTCGTGCTGCCCGCCGACGGGTACCACAGCACGCCCGCGTTCGGCGTGGAGACGCTCGCGCCGCTGGGTGTCCGGGTGCGGACCGCGCCGACCGCGGGGCCGGTACCGGCGCTGGACGGGGTCCGGCTGGTGCTGGTGGAGGCGCCGGCCAACCCGGGCCTGGACCTGCCCGACCTCGCCGGCCTGGTGGCCGCCGCGCGGGCGGCCGGCACGCTGGTGGCGGTCGACAGCACCGCCGCGACGCCGCTGGGCCTGCGCCCGCTCGACCACGGCGCCGACCTCGTGCTGGCCTCGGGCACCAAGGCGCTGTCCGGGCACTCGGACCTGCTGATCGGGTACGCCGCCACGCGCGACCCCGAGCTGGCGGCGCTGCTGCGGGCCCGGCGGGAGCACTCGGGGGCCGTACCGGGGCCGTTCGACTGCTGGCTCGCCCACCGCTCGCTGGCCACCCTGGACCTGCGGCTGGCCCGGCAGGGCGTCAACGCCGCCGCCGTGGCCGCCCTGCTGGCGGCCCGGCCCGAGGTCACCGGCGTGCGCTGGCCGGGGCTGCCCACCGACCCGGCGTACGACCGCGCCCGGGAGCTGCTGCGCCGCCCGCCCGGCCTGGTGGCCGCGGTGTTCCCGGACGCCGCGCACGTGACCCGGCTGCTGCGGCACAGCCGCCTGGCGGCGGCGGCGACGTCGTTCGGCGGCCTGCACACCACCGTCGACCGGCGCGCGGTCTGGGGGGACCACGTGCCCCCGGGCTTCGTGCGGATCTCCTGCGGCATCGAGGACACCGCGGACCTCGTCGCCGACCTCACCGACGCCCTGGACGCCGCCGGCACCGGTCCCTGAGCGCGGCGCGCCGCGGCGGGCGCGCCCACGCCGTGCGCCTGCCGTGGTGACCGGCCAGTACGGTGGCGGGGTGAGCCAGGACAGAATCCGCGTCGCCGTCGTCTTCGGCGGGCGCAGCACCGAGCACGCGATCTCCTGCGTCAGCGCCGGCGGGATCCTCGCCGCGCTGGACCCGGCCGAGTTCGACGTACTGCCCGTCGGCATCGCCCGCGACGGGCGCTGGGTCCTGCCCGCGGACACCGCGCCGCTCGCCATCGTCGACCGGCGGCTCCCCGAGGTCACCGCCGACTCGGGGCCGGCCCTGGTCCTGCCCGGCGACCCCGCCCACGGCCCGCTGCGGCTGGAGCCGGCGGACCGGCCCGGCGTGGTGGCCCCGGCGCGCGGGTTCGCCGCGCTGGGCGGCGTGGACGTGGTGTTCCCGGTCCTGCACGGGGCGTACGGCGAGGACGGCACGGTCCAGGGCCTGCTGGAGCTGGCCGGCCTCCCCTACGTCGGCTCGGGGGTGCTGGCCTCGGCGGCGGCCATGGACAAGGAGTTCACCAAGCGGCTGGCGCAGCAGGCCGGCATCCCGGTCGGGCCGTACGCCGTCCTGCGGCCCGGTACGGCCACCCTGGACGGGCCGACCCGGCAGCGGCTGGGCCTGCCCGTGTTCGTCAAGCCGTGCCGGGCCGGCTCCTCGCACGGGATCAGCCGGGTCGCCGACTGGGCCGACCTGGACGCCGCCGTCGCCCACGCGCGGGCCGTGGACCCGAAGGTGATCGTGGAGGCCGGGATCGCCGGCCGCGAGGTCGAGTGCGGCGTCCTGGAGGGCGAGTCCGGCGGGGTACCCGAGGCGTCGCCGCTGGCCGAGGTGCGGGTGGTGGCCGGCCACGACTTCTACGACTTCGAGGCCAAGTACCTCGACGACTCCTGCGAGTACGACGTCCCGGCCCGGCTGGGCGCGGCGGTGACCGCCCGGGTCCAGGAGCTGGCCCGGACGGCGTTCACCGCGCTGGACTGCGCCGGCCTGGCCCGGGTCGACTTCTTCGTCACCGACGCCGGCGAGGTCCTGCTCAACGAGGTCAACACCATGCCCGGCTTCACCCCCACCTCGATGTTCCCGCGCATGTGGGCTGCCGCCGGCCTGGAGTACCCGAAGCTGGTGGCGCGGCTCGTGCACACGGCGCTCGCCCGCGGCACCGGCCTGCGCTGAGCGCGGGGTCACGCGACCGCCGCCCTACCGCCGCGCCGGCAGCCGCCACTGGGTCAGCGTGCGGTCTGTGTTGAGGTAGACGTCGCCGTCGGCGACGACCACGCTTCCGTCGTCGGGGATGGGCAGGTCGGCCACGGGTGCGCCGGTGTCGGCGCGGCGCACCTGGATCTTCGCCAACCCGACGAGGTAGAGCAGGTCGCCGGCACCGACCATCGAGTAGTACTGGTCGTCCAGCGGCACGCGGTACCGCTGCGCGCCGTCGTCCAGGCCGAGAGCCACCAGCTCCTGCTCCGCCACCTGGTGGAGGGTCCGCGGTCCCACCGCCTGGGCGACGATGCGCTGTGCGCTGCTCGACCGCCACCGCACCCGGCGCGTGGCGGCCTCGCGGGCGGTGGTGACGTTGCGGTTGCTCTCCAGGGTCAGGGTGCGGTCGGCGCCCAGATTCTCCGGCGCGTAGCTTCCGGGGACCGTGTGCAGGGTGCGGCCGGTGGCCGGGTCGACGAGATCAGTGTCGCCCTCGGGCGTGCCGACCGCCGCGGCGCCGTTGACCAGGACGCGGCCGAGCAGCGGCCAGTGCCGCTGCCACAGCACCTCGCCGTCGGCGAGGCGGAAGCCCGCCGCCTCCTCGGCGTCGGTCGACTCCGCGCCGCCCGCGACGAGCACGTCCCCGGCCACCATTGTCCTGACGGGCACGTCGAGGTACCGGCTCCACTGCTTCGCCCCGGTCGCCGCGTCGTACACCGTCACGGTGCCCGAGGAGTCGCTGAACGAACGGCAGTAGCTCTGGCTGAGGACGAGCCTGCCCTGCACGACGTCGATCTGGCCGACGAAGTCGTCGGTGTCCAGCGGGACATACCAGCGGCGGTCGCCCGAGCGCGGGTCGTAGGCGCCCAGGCCCTTGCCGTCGGGTACGTAGAGCAGGCCGCCCGCGAGCACGGGGCGGCCGCCGCCCTGACAGCTCATGTCGGGGTGGGGCAGCGGCAGCGAGAGCCCCTCCTCCAGGCCGTTCACGGTGGCGGCGGTCAACCGCGTCTCGTACCGGTTGTAGCTGGACGCGGAGTCGTCGAAGCCGGTGGACGGCCACCCGGCGCCGCTGGCGCGGCCGGCCGCGGCGGACGGCACCGCCGGCACCAGCATCGACGTGGCCACAAGCGCCGCTGTCAGAATTCGCCGTTTCATCGTCTCCCCGTCCGCCAGGTTCCCCGTCGCTTGCCAGTCAAGCGAGCACCGGGCGCGGGCGTCGAGCGGTGTGTCGGCAACCTGACATCCGCGACGGTGCCGGGGTCCGGCATCCGTGCGGGACCGGCCGGCCGGCCCTGCTGCGGGTCACCCGTGCCGGGGTACCGGCGCGTCGCCGGCCCGGGCAGAGTCGTTACACAGGGTGCGGCCTGGCCGTCGCCCGCGGTCGGCAACCGCCCCTGCGGTCGGCACCGACAGCGGGGGAGACGCGCGTGCACGTGGAGCAGACCGAGTCGCCTGCCGGCGGGCCGATGCGCGAGTACCCGGCCGCCGTCGGCTTCGTCCGGCTCCTGCGGCAGTTGCTGGGCGGCCGCGGCCGCGGCGCCTGGCCCATGCCCCTGGTCCCGCTGCGCACCCACGACGAGGCCGGGTCGGCGACCGCCTGGCTCGGCCCCCTGTTCGCCGCCGACGGCCGCCAGGTGCCGCACGTCGTGGTCCCCGACGCGCCGGACGTGCGCGCCCTGCTGCACGAGGTGTACGGCGGCCTCGCCCAGGACTTCGGCCTGCCCGTGGTGCGGCTGCGCCACTACCGGCTCGCGCACTGGCTGGTCGGCCTCGACCTGCGCCAGGTGCCGGTCGACCAGCAGCAGCGGCACCTGTACCGGCAGCTCCGGGCGCACCTGCACCTGCAGACCGGCGATCCGGGGGCGCCGTCGCAGGCCCTCGGCGGCTGGATCGGCTTCTCGTACTGGCTGGCCGCGACCGTCCTGCCCGGTCCGCTGATGCGGATGCTGGTGACGGGGCGGCTGCTCGGGTTCGGCCGGGAGTTCCGCTGGGCGGTCCGGCAGCAGTACCCGTCGCCGCGCCCGGCCGGGGGCTTCTTCGCCCTCGCCCGGCACCTCGGCCGGCACGGGCACGAGCCGGCGATGCAGCCCAAGCTCGACCGGCTCCTCGTCCACGCGCTGCTCCAGGACCTGCGGGTGGCCTACCGGCGCCGGCCCTGGCGGCTGGCCGCGTGGCGGCGCACCGCGGCGCCGGTGGCGCTGCTGGAGGACGCGACCGCCGGTACCGCCGGGGCCGCCCTGCTGGAGCTGATCAACACCATCCGGCACGACACCGAGGAGACCGATCCGCTGCTGGTGATCGCCGGCCGGGTCCGGGTGCCGGCCGGCGAGTCCACGGGCGTGCCGGTCAGCGGCGCGGCGGGCGCCTACGAGGCGTGGCGGACCCGGCTGGCGGCGGACAGCCGGGCCGGCGCCAACACCCGGTGGTACCTGCCGATGGCCCGGCCGCACCCCGGGCTGGTCGACCTGGTCGACGACCTGCCGAAGATCCGCCCGCCGCGGCCGCCGGTGCTGGCGCACCCGCTCGCGGTGGGGCTGGTGGTGCTGGCCGCCCTGCTCGGCACCGCCGGCTGGTACAGCCCCGAGCTGTACCGCGCGTACCAGGCCTACAAGGCCGGCTGCCTCACCCTGGTGACCGACGGGGCGGTCCGCACGAAGCTGATCGGCGGCGAGTGCGTCGGCTACAGCGACCACCCGGACCAGTTCTTCACCGCGGACGCCGGCCTGCGCGAGGCCGAGAAGATCATCTTTGAGAACAACCGGCTGGCCCGGGAGGCGGCGCACCAGCGCCCCGACCAGCCGTACGTCACCTTCGTCTACCTCGGCTCGCTGACCAAGCCCGGGACGCTGGCCACCGAGGAGACGTTCGCCGCCGAGCGCGAGGAGTTGCAGGGCATGGCGGCGGCGCAGGCCCGCGCCTACGGGCTGGCCACCAACGACCCGGCGCAGCCGCTGCTGCGGATCGTCGTGGCCAACGCCGGCCAGGAGATGGCGCACGCCGGTGACGTCGTCCCGATGCTCGGCGACCTGGCCCGCCAGGACCCGGCGGTTGCCGGCGTGGTGGGCCTGGTGGAGAGCCGCACCGGCACCAAGGAGGCCATCAGGAAGCTGTCGGAGGCGCACCTGCCGACCGTCGCGCCGACGCTGTCCGCCGACGACATCGCCGACGGCGCGCGGCAGTACCTCCAGCTCTCGGCGCCCAACATCGACGAGGCCCGGCTCGTGCACGACCACGCGACCAAGGTCCTGGGCCGCAGGCGCGTGATGAACTTCTACACCTACGGCAGCAAGGGACTCGCGGGTGCCGCGAGCGACCTGTACGTGCAGACGCTCGCCGCCGGGGTGCGGGCCAAGTTCGGCGCGGCGTACTACGACAGCGCCTTCTGGACGCCGGGCACCGACCTGCGGCCGTACTGCGCCGACCGGTACCGCGACGGCGTGGTCTTCTTCGGCGGCCGGTACAGCGAGTTCGGGGCGTTCGCCGCGGCCCTGGCCGACCGGTGCAACGGGCGGGCGGTGCTGCTGGCCGACGACTCCGTGAACCGGTACATGGCGAACGCCAGGCTGCGCGAGCGCGCCCCCGCGAACCTGCCCGTCGCCTACGTCTCCAAGGGTGCGCTGGCCTACTGCGACCGGCTGGCGCAGGCCGCGGACACCGAGCGCGGCGGCTTCCTGGAGGACGTGCGCACCACCCTCGGGCTGTGCACGCCGGGCCGGCCGGTGGGCGAGCGGGTCGGGCTGGCCTACGACGCCACCCGGCTGCTGCTCAAGGCCGTCACCGTGCTGACCGCCGACGGGTGGCGCGCGCAGCCGGGGTTCTCGGCGCAGGTGTACGCGCAGGCCCGGGCACTGTCCACCCCGTACCGCTCGACGACCGGGCTGACCCGCTTCGACGCCCGCGGCGTGGCGACCGGCAAGCGGCTGACCCTGCTGTGCGCCCGCAACATCCAGCGGGCGTTCCGCACCGACGCGGACGTGCCGTACGAGATCGACCAGGGGTGGCGCAGCCCGGTGCAGCAGGTGGAGGAGCAGACGTACTACCAGGAGCGCCCGCTCCGGCCGCGCGCCTGCCGCTGACCGCGGTCGCCCGCGTAGCTGCGGGTCGCGCGGCGCGCCGCCGTCGTCATCGGCGGGCTGTCGCCGCCCGCCGACGGTCAGGCCGGCGGGGCCGGGGGACTGCCGGCGGGGTGGCCGGGCGGGGGCAGGTCCCGGCAGCCCGGGGGCGGGTCCGCGACGGCGGGGACCGCGCCCACCACCGGCGCGGAGAAGTCGATGACCCGCTGGGCGGCGCCGTCGGCCGGCGGCGGGACGGTCAGCGTGACCGGTACGGCGCGGTCGACGGTGGTCCACGCCGAGCCGGCGGGGGTGCCGCGGCCGTACCAGCAGACGCCGTCCAGGCGCAGGAGCTGCGTGGTGGCGGGGAAGACCGCCGGCGGGGTGCCGCAGGCCAGCGTCAGCGGGGGCTCGCCGTACGCCGCGTTCTGCGCCGGCCCGGCGGTGACGGTGCGGCGCGGGAGGTCGCGGGCGCGGGCGGGGAGCTGGGCGAGCAGGTCGCGGCACAGTGCCGCCGCGCGGCCGGCCAGCGGGCGGGCGGCCATCGGCACCGGGGTGTCCGGCACCGCCGAGGGGGTCGGGGCGGCGGCGGCCGGCACCGCGGCCGGCTCGGCGGCCGGGCGCAGGAGCTGGTGCACGCCGAGGCCGGCGAGCAGGGTCACGGGCAGCGCGACGAGGGTCGCGGTGCGCGCGGCACCGCGGCGGAGCGGGTCGGACACCTAGAGATTCACCACCGTGCAGGTCGTCGTACGGGTGACTCCGGCGACGGCCTGAACCTGGCCGACCACCATGCGACCGAGGTGGTCGAGGTCCGGGGCCTCGCCGAGGACCACGATGTCATACGGCCCGGTGACCGCGTCCACGCGGACCACCCCGGGAATTTTCGCGATCCACTCGACGGCGTCACCCGTCGTGCCGATCTCGCTCTGGATCAGGATGTATGCCTGTACCACGACAGGACCCCTCCGCTGGGCGGAAGCCGCCGACAGAATGCGACGGCGTGTACTTATGAGACTACCGTGCGTGGGGATGTGGTGGAACGCGCGCGCCGTCGTACCGTGTTGCCGGGGACGAGCTTCGATGAAGGAGTCTGCATGAGCGTCGCGCACGCCGGCGAGTTCGGCCTGATCGCCCGGGTGACCGCCCGGCTCGGCACCGGCGCCGACTGCCTGCTCGGCCCCGGCGACGACGGCGCGATCGTCGCCGCCCCCGACGGCCGGGTCGTGGCCTCGACCGACGTCCTCGTGGACGGCCGCCACTTCCGCCGGGACTGGTGCGGCGCCGAGGACGTCGGCCACCGCGCCGCCGCCGCCAACCTCGCCGACATCGCCGCCATGGGCGCCCGGCCGACCGCGCTGCTCGTGGGCCTGTGCGCGCCCCCGGACCTGGACGCCCGCTGGGCCGAGGAGCTGGCCGACGGGCTGGCGGCCGAGGCCGCGAAGGTCGGCGCGGCCGTGGTGGGCGGCGACATGACCGCCAGCCCCGTGCTGACCGTCGCGGTGACCGCGCTGGGCGACCTGGCGGGCCAGGAGGCCGTGCTGCGCGCGGGGGCCCGGCCCGGGGACGTCGTCGCGCTGGCCGGCCGGGTGGGCTACGCGGCGGCCGGGTACACGGTCCTCTCGCGCGGCTTCCGCACGCCGAAGCTGCTCGTGGACGCCTACCGCCGCCCCCAGGTCGAGTACGCGGCCGGCCCCGCCGCGGCCCGGTGGGGCGCCACCGCGATGATCGACGTCTCGGACGGCCTGCTCGCCGACCTGGGCCACGTCGCCCGGGCCAGCGGCGTGGGCGTCGACCTGCGGCGGGCGGCGTTCACGGTCTCGGTGCAGATGCGCGACGCCGCGGCGGCGCTCGGCGTCGACCCGTACACCTGGATCCTCGGCGGCGGCGACGACCACGCCCTGGCCGCGACGTTCCCCGCGGGCCGGCCCCTGCCGGAGGGCTGGTGGGTCGTCGGCGCCGTGACCGACACCGGCGAGGTGACCGTGGACGGGCGCCCGTACAGCGACGGGCCGGCCGGTTGGGACCACTTCCGGCCGGGTTCTACGCTGGGCCCGTGAGTGAGCTGACCATCGTCGCCCTGCCGTACCTGCACCCCGACGCCCAGTTGCTGATCGAGGCCACGATGGCCGACCTCGGCCGGCGGTACGAGGGGGAGGGCGACGCCACACCGGTGGACCCGGGCGAGTTCGAGGCGCCGCGGGGGGCGTTCCTGGTCGGGTACCTGGACTGGACGCCGGTGGCCTCGGCCGGCTGGCGCAGCCGCGGGGCGGACGCCGAGCTCAAGCGCATGTACACCGCCGAGGCGGCGCGGGGGCGCGGGCTGGCCCGGCGGATGCTCGCCGCCGTGGAGGACTCGGCCCGGGCCGCCGGGAAGGTCCGGCTGATCCTGGAGACGGGCCTGAAGCAGCCGGAGGCGATCGCGCTGTACGAGTCGGCCGGCTACCTGCCGGTCCCCGGCTTCGGCCACTACAAGGACCACGAACTGGCCCGCAGCTTCGCCCGGACCCTCTAGCCGGACACGCCCCGCCGGCCCGCCGCCGCGTGCGGTGCGGCGGGTGGACGCAAAGAACCGCCGCGCTCCGGGGGGAGGGCGGCGGTTCCAGGGGACGGGGTCAGGCGCGGACGACCTTGCCCGCCTTGATGCATGAGGTGCACACCTGGAGCTTCTTGGTCGTGCCGCCGCCGGCCGGGGTACGCACCGGCTGGATGTTCGGGTTCCAGCGGCGGTTGGTCTTCTTCTTCGACCACGGCACGTTGTGGCCGAAGCCCGGCCCCTTGCCGCAGACGTCGCACACGCTAGCCACTGGAATCTCCTGAAGTCTTGGTGGTGCGGAACCGGATCAGGCTACCTGACCGCGGGCCTCCGCCGCGAACCGGCCCGGACGCCGACCCCGACCGCCGGCCCGCCGACCTGGGGCGCCGGCCGACCGTGCGCGTCGATCCGGGCAAAGTGCACAGCGGGTCCGAAAGTGTTCCGGCGCGCTGCCGGGGCGCGGGGCTAGGCTGCCCAGGTGAGCAGCCCGACCACCCTGGACACCCCGCTGGCCGACGTGCTGGGCGCCAAGACCGCCAAGGCGCTGGACTCCCACCTCGACCTGGTCACCGCGGGCGACCTGCTGCGGCACTACCCCCGCCGGTACGACGAGCGCGGCGCCCCCACCGACATGCAAGCGCTGACCGTCGGCGAGCAGGTGACCGTCCTGGCCCAGGTGCGCGGCGCCAGCGTGCGGCCGATGCGGGCGCGCCGCGGCTCCATGCTGGAGGTCACCCTCGCCGACGGGTCCGGCGGCACGCTGTCCTGCGCGTTCTTCCAGCAGGCGTGGCGGCAGAAGGACCTGCGCCCCGGGGTGTGGGGGCTGTTCGCCGGGAAGGTCACCGAGTTCCGGGGCAGACGCCAGCTCAACGGACCGGACTACGTGCTGCTCGACGCCGGGGCCGAAGGGCAGGAGGAGCTGGTCGAGTTCGCGGGGGCGCTGATCCCGGTGTACCCGGCCGCGGCGGCGGTGCCGACGTGGACGATCGCCCGCTGCGTCCGCGAGGTGCTCGGCCGGCTGGCCGAGGTGCCCGACCCGGTCCCCGCCGCCGTCCGGGCCGACCGCGGCCTGGTCGGCCTGTCGGCGGCGCTGCGCGGCATCCACCAGCCGGAGTCGTGGGAGGAGCTGGGTCGGGCGCGGCGGCGGCTGAAGTGGGACGAGGCGTTCGCGGTCCAGCTCACGCTCGTCCAGCGCAAGCGGCGGGCCGCCGACTGGCCCGCGGTGGCCCGGCCGCCGGCCGCCGACGGCCTGCTCGCCGCCTTCGACGCCGCGCTGCCGTACACGCTCACCGCCGGCCAGCGGGAGATCGGCGCGCGGATCGCGGCCGAGCTGGCCGACGCGCACCCGATGCACCGGCTGCTGCAGGGCGAGGTCGGCTCCGGCAAGACCCTGGTCGCCCTGCGCGCGATGCTCCAGGTCGTGGACGCGGGCGGACAGGCGGCGCTGCTGGCGCCCACCGAGGTCCTGGCCGCCCAGCACCTGCGCAGCGTCGCCGAGCTGCTGGGGCCGCTGGGGCGCGCGGGCGAGCTGGACGGTGACCCGCGCGGCACCCGGGTCACGCTGGTCACCGGCTCGCTGTCCGCCGCCGCCCGGCGCGCCGCGCTCGCGGACCTGGCCTCCGGCCGGGCCGGGCTGGTGATCGGTACCCACGCCCTGCTCTACGAGGGGGTCGACTTCCACGACCTCGGCCTGGTCGTGGTGGACGAGCAGCACCGGTTCGGCGTCGAGCAGCGCGACGCGCTGCGCGCCAAGGCCGGCCAGCCGCCGCACGTCCTGGTGATGACCGCCACCCCGATCCCGCGGACGGTCGCGATGACGGTGTACGGCGACCTGGAGGTCTCGGCGCTGACCGAGCTGCCGCAGGGCCGCTCCCCGATCGCCTCGCACGTCGTCCCGGCGGCGGAGAAGCCCGCGTACCTGGACCGGGCCTGGCGCCGGCTGACCGAGGAGGTGGCCGCCGGCCACCAGGCGTACGTCGTCTGCCCCCGGATCGGCGCCGACGACGCCGACGACGACGCCGACCTGGACACCGGCGCGGAGGAGGGGCGGCGCGCGCCGCTGGCGGTCAGCGAGGTGGCCCCGCTGCTGGCCGAGGGCCCGCTGCACGGGCTGCGCGTCGAGGTCCTGCACGGGCGCCTGCCCGCCGACGCCAAGGACGCGGTGATGCGCGACTTCGCCGCCGGCCGGGTGGACGTGCTCGTGGCCACCACCGTCGTCGAGGTGGGCGTGAACGTCCCCAACGCCACGGTGATGGTCGTGCTGGACGCCGAGCGCTTCGGCGTCTCCCAGCTCCACCAGCTCCGCGGCCGGGTGGGTCGCGGCGCCGCCCCGGGCCTGTGCCTGCTGGTCACCGAGTCCGACCCCGGCACGCCCGCCCGCGAGCGCCTGGACGCCGTCGCCGGCACCCTGGACGGGTTCCGCCTCGCCGAGCTGGACCTGGAGCAGCGCCGGGAGGGCGACATCCTCGGCGCCACCCAGTCGGGGCGGCGCTCGCGGCTGCGCCTGCTCTCCCTGCTGCGCGACGAGAAGCTCATCGGCGAGGCGCGCCTGGCCGCGGTCGACCTGCTGGCCGGGGACCCGGAGCTGGCCGCCCACCCGGAGCTGGCGGCGGCCGTGGCGGCGCTGGTCACCGAGGACCGGGCGGAGTACCTGGAGAAGGGCTGAGCGCGGCCGCGGCGGCGGGGCGTACCGTTCCGGGCGTGACGAGGATCGTGGCGGGCGAGTACGGCGGGCGGCGGCTGAAGGTGCCGGCCGGCGACCGGACGCGGCCGACCAGCGACCGGGTGCGGGAGGCGCTGTTCAGCACCCTGGAGTCGCTGACCGACCTGGACGGCGCCCGCGTCCTGGACCTGTACGGCGGCTCCGGCGCGGTCGGCCTGGAGGCCCGCTCGCGCGGGGCGGCGCACGTGCAGCTCGTCGAGTCCGACCCGGCCGTCCTGCGGGTCCTGCGGGCGAACGTGGCGGCGCTCGACCTGGCCGGCGAGGTCCAGGTGAGCGCGGCGAAGGTGGCCGCGGCGCTGGCGGTGCGCCCCGCGGCGCCGTACGACGTGGTGTTCCTGGACCCGCCGTACGCGACGCCGACGCCGGAGGTGGACGCGGCGCTCGCGGCGCTGGCGGCGGGCTGGCTGGCCCCGGACGCGGTGGTGGCCGTGGAGCGTTCGTCGCGCACGCCGGACCTGTCCTGGCCGGCGGGCATCGAGGCCCATGCGACGCGGCGGTACGGCGAGACCGCGGTTTGGTACGGTCGCCGATCATGAGACGTGCCGTCTGTCCCGGCTCTTTCGACCCGGTCACCAAGGGTCACCTCGACATCGTCGGGCGGGCGTCCCGCCTGTTCGACGAGGTGGTCGTCGCGGTCATGATCAATCCCTCCAAGTCCGGGCTGTTCCCGATCGAGGAGCGCGTCGAACTGCTCGGGCTCGTGACGCGCGAGCTGCCCAACATCCGGGTCGAGACGTTCCGCGGGCTGCTGGTCGACTTCTGCAGGGCCCAGGACGCCCCGGTCGTGGTGAAGGGGCTGCGCGCGGTCAGCGACTTCGACTACGAGCTGCAGATGGCCCAGATGAACGTCGGCCTGGCGGGGGTGGAGACGCTGTTCATGCCGACGAACCCGCTGTACTCGTTCCTGTCCTCCAGCCTGGTCAAGGACGTCGCCAAGTGGGGCGGCGACGTCTCGGCCCACGTGCCGGAGCTGGTGGCGCGGCGGCTGCGCGACCGGTTCGCCGCGCCGCCGGCACCGGCCGCGGCGGACTGACCCGCGCCGCCGGCCCACCGGTCCGCCCGGCGCGGCCCCGGCCCCGGCGGCGGCGCGCCGGGCGAGAAGTTGGCGCGACGCGCGGGCGCGATCAGCGGCAGTTGTCATGATCGGCAGCATGATGGGTACGTGCGGGATGGGCTAGCGACCGACCTCGACGGTCGGCACACGGATGACGGGAGTGATGCGCCGATGGATCCACTGGACCGCATCGACGAGATCATCGCCATGATCGAACAGGCCCGGTCGGCGCCGATGTCGCGCAGCAACTGCGTCATCGAGCGCGCCGAGGCCATCGCGATGCTGGAGGACCTGCGGGCCGAGCTGCCGGCGGACCTGCGCCGGGCCGCTGCCCTGCTGGAGGAGCGCGACAAGATCGTCGACGCGGGCAAGCGCGAGGCCGACCGGATCATCGCCGAGGGCGAGGGCGAGCACGCCCGGCTCGTCTCGGTCAACGAGATCACCGTGTCGGCCGAGCACGAGGCCGCCCGGCTCGTCGCCGAGGCGCGCGCCGAGGCCCAGCGGCTGCGTGACGAGGTCGACGACTACGTCGACACGGCGCTGGCGAACTTCGAGCAGTTCCTCACCCGGTCGCTGGCCTCGATCGAGCGCGGGCGGGACAAGATGCACGCGCTGCGCGAGATCGGGACGTTCGCCAGCGAGGACGAGGAGCACCCGCTGGCGATCTGAGCGGCCTCGGTTCGACCCCGTCGGGGCGGCTCGGGTAACGTGAGGGGTCGACCTCCGGGTCGTCTGCGTCACCCTGCGGCCGGCGTCACCGGGTCCGTCGGGCCGACGGCAGGGTCCACCCGCCGCTACCAGCCACCGTGAGTCATGCCTAAGCACTCGGAACCGCAGCTCGACCCCAGGGCGCCCCTGGTCCTCGACACGAAGGACCTGCCGCGACGGCCTGGTGCCATGCGTACCCTCACCCGGGTCGCGCCGTCGCCGGCCGACCTCGGCGTGGAGATGATCGGCGTCCCCGAGGGCGCCGAGCTGAGCCTCGACCTGCGGCTCGAATCGGTCTCCGAGGGCGTGCTGGTCAGCGGCCGGGTCAGCGGGCCGCTGGCGGGGGAGTGCGGGCGCTGCCTGCGGGAGCTCCGCGACGAGCTGGTGGTGACGGTCCAGGAGCTGTTCGCCTACGAGGACAGCGCCACGGACGAGACGACCGACGAGGACGAGATCGGCCGGGTGCGCAACGACCTGATCGATCTGGAGCCGGCGCTGCGGGACGCGGTGGTACTGACACTGCCGACGAACCCGGTGTGCCGAGCGGACTGCCGGGGCCTGTGCCCCGACTGCGGTGCGCTCTGGGATGATCTCCCGGCTGACCACAGCCACCAGCAGGTCGACCCCCGGTGGGCCGAACTGCGCACCATGACCATGACTGAGGAGTAAGAGCCGTGGCCGTCCCGAAGCGGAAGATGTCGCGCAGCAACACCCGGTCGCGCCGGGCCAACTGGAAGGCCGCGGCCGTCACCACGGTGAACTGCGGGCAGTGCAAGTCGGCGAAGCTGCCGCACGCCGCCTGCGGTGTCTGCGGCACGTACAACAACCGTCAGGTCCTTGAGGTCTGACCCGTCGATTCACGGCCGGCGCGCGTGGGGTGTACCCGCCCCGCGCCCCGGCTGCGGACTCCAAGGAGCCCAGTGGCCCGTCCGACCACCGGTCGGTCGGCGCGCCGGCCGAGCCCGGACGCCCCGGCGCACCGTGAGGGTGCACCAGGTGCCGTGCGGATCGCCGTCGACCTCCTCGGCGGGGACAACGCTCCCGACGTCGTGGTGGACGGCGCTCTGCGTGCTTGCGCGGCCGACCCGGCCGTACACCTGCTGCTCGTCGGCCCGCCCGCGGTCGCCGAGGCCGCCGTCGCGGCCGCGCCGGCCGCCACCCGCGACCGGCTGAGCGTGCTGCCGGCGACCCGCGCCGTCGCCATGACCGACCCCGCGACCCGCGGGGGCCGCCCCGAGACCACCGTGCGCGCGGCCGTGGCCGCCGTCGCCGCCGGTACCGCCGACGCCGTCGTCTCGGCCGGCGCCAGCGGCGCCATCGTCACCGCCGCCGCCCTCGGGTTCGGCAGGCTCCCCGGCATCCGGCGGCCCGCGCTCGCCGCCTCGCTCCCCGCGGTCGCCGGCCCGGTGGTGCTGCTGGACGTCGGTGGCTCTCTGGACTGCGGCCCGGCCACCCTGCTGTGGCACGCCGCCCTCGGCGCCGCGTACGCCGCCCTCGTCCACGACCGCGACCGCCCCCGGGTCGGCCTGCTGTCGATCGGCGTCGAGCCCGGCAAGGGCGACCGGGCGCGGCGGCTCGCCGACCCCGCCCTCGCCGCGGCGGACCTGCCCCGGCGGGCGCGGTACGTCGGGCTGGTCGAGGGGCACGAGGTGTGCGACGGCAGCCGGGCCGACGTCGTGGTGACCGACGGGTTCACCGGCAACATCCTGCTCAAGGGCATCGAGGGGGCGTACGCGATGGCCGGCGCGGCCAGCACCGCCCCCCGGGCCGGCGCGCTGCTCGGGGTCCGGGGCACGGCCGTCGTCTGCCACGGCGCGGCGGGCCCGGCCGACGTGGCCTCGGGCATCGCGCTCGCCGCGACCCTGTACCGCCGGCGGGTGGCGCAGACCCTCGCCGCCATCGTCGCCGACCGCGTGGAGGCTTAGAGGATGACCGACCGGACCGTTCGCCGCCGTCCGTCGACGGCGCACCTGGAGGCGGCGATCGGCGTCACGCTCGACCCCGACCTGCTGCACCGGGCGCTCACCCACCGCTCGTACGCCTACGAGAACGGCGGTCTGCCGACCAACGAGCGGCTGGAGTTCCTGGGCGACTCGGTCCTCGGCGTCGTGGTGACCACGGCGCTGTTCCACAACCACCCGGACCTGCCCGAGGGGCAGCTCGCCAAGCTGCGGGCCAGCGTGGTCAACATGCGCGCGCTCGCCGACGTGGCCCGCGGCATGGGACCCGGGGGCCTCGGCCCGTACCTGCTGCTGGGCAAGGGCGAGGAGGCCACCGGCGGCCGGGACAAGGCCAGCATCCTGGCCGACACCCTGGAGGCGCTGCTCGGCGCCGTGTACCTCCAGTACGGCATGGAGGTCGCCGCCCGCGTCGTGCACACCCTGTTCGACCGGCTGATGGCGGAGTCGGCGGGGCGGGGGGCGGCGCTGGACTGGAAGACCTCCCTCCAGGAGCTGACCGCCGCGCTGGGGATCGGGGTGCCCGAGTACCACATCGACGAGGAGGGCCCGGACCACGCGAAGACCTTCACGGCGTGGGCGGTCGTCGCCGGTCACCGGTACGGCGGGGCCAGCGGCCGGAGCAAGAAGGAGGCCGAGCAGCGGGCCGCCGAGGCGGCCTGGCGCGAGCTGAGCGGCCCGGAGGAGCCCGAGGTCGCCCCCGCGGACGAGGACGTGGCGCCGCTGCCCGAGGCGTCGCTCGTCGTGCCCTCGGAGTAGCCGTGCCCGAGCTTCCCGAGGTCGAGACCGTCCGCCGCGGCCTGCGCGAGTGGGCCGTGGGCCGCCGCCTGAGCGGGGTGGACGTCCACCACCCTCGCGCCGTCCGCCGGCACGCGGCCGGCCCCGAGGACTTCGCCGCCGCCCTGGTCGGGCGCACGTTCACCGAGGTCCGCCGCCGCGGCAAGTACCTGTGGCTGCCGCTGGACTCCGGCGACGCCATGATCGGTCACCTGGGGATGTCGGGACAGTTCCGCGTCCTGCCCGAGGAGGCGCCGGACGGTCCGCACCTGCGGGTGCGGTTCCGCTTCGCCGAGGGCCCGCAACTGCGCTTCCTGGACCAGCGCACGTTCGGCGGCCTGGCCGTGTCCCGCGGCGGCGCGGACCTGCCGGCGGAGATCGCGCACATCGCGCCGGACCCGTTCGAGCCGGGCTTCGACGCCGACCGGTGCGTGGCGGCGCTGCGCCGCCGCCGCACCGAGGTCAAGCGCGCCCTGCTGGATCAGACGGTGGTCTCCGGGGTGGGCAACATCTACGCCGACGAGGCGCTGTGGCGGGCGGGGCTGCACGGCGCCCGCCCGGCCGACGCGCTGACCGGGCCGGCGGCGCACCGGCTGCTCGGCCACGTCGTGGACGTGCTGGGAGAGGCGATCGCGCAGGGCGGGACGAGCTTCGACGCCCTGTACGTCGACGTCAACGGCGAGAGCGGCTACTTCGACCGTGCCCTGCACGTCTACGGCCGCGAGGGCGCGCCGTGCGACCGCTGCGGGGCGTCGATCCGCCGGGAGTCGTTCATGAACCGGTCGTCGTTCTCCTGCCCGCGGTGTCAGCCCCGCCCGCGGGGACGGGGCTGACACCCGCGCCGCTCTCCGCCGCGGCGCAGGGGGCGCGCTACTGGCCGCCGAACATCTGGGTCCAGAGCGGCTGCTTCCCGGCGTTGACCACCACGCCCACGGCGGTGGACCGGTACTGGCAGTTGAGGATGTTGGCGCGGTGCCCGGCGCTGTTCATCCAGGCGTCCGTCACCGCCTGGGCGTCGCGCTGCCCCATGGCGATGTTCTCGCCGACGAACTGGCTCGGGTAGCCGGCCGCCCGGGCGCGGTCCCACGGCTTGCGCCCGTCCTTGCTGGTGTGGTCGAAGTAGCCGTTGTCGGCCATGTCCTGGCTGTGCAGCCGCGCGGCGGTGTGGAGCTGCGCCTGGTGGACCACGGCCGCGCAGCCCGCCCTGGCCCGCTCGGCGTTGACCAGCCGGGTGACCTCGGCCTCCTCGGCCGTGGGCTCGGCGGCCGGCACGTCCGGCGCGGCGGGGGGTGCCGGGGCGGTCAGGGCGCCGGCCGCGACCGGCGCGCCGACCAGCAGGGCGGACACCGCGAGCAGCAGGCCGGCGGCGAGCAGCGGGCGGCGGAGGCGCGGTCCGGCGGGGGTACCGGGGGCGTGCGTCACAGGGAACCCTTTCGTCGGGGTCGGGGGGCGGCCTAGCGGCCGCCGAACATCTGGGTCCAGTACGCGGTGCCGCCCCGGGCGGCGCGGCCCACGGCGGTGACGCCCGAGCCGCAGCGCAGGATGTTGGCGCGGTGCCCGGGGCTGTCCATCCACATCCGCACGACCCGCGCGGCGTCGACGCCGGTACCCATCGCGATGTTCTCGCTGACGGACCGGCTGCGGAAGCCGGCGGCCGCGGCACGGTCCCAGGGCTGGCGGCCGTCCTTGCCGGTGTGGCTGAAGTACTGGCGCGCCGCCATGTCGGCGCTGTGGCCGCGCGCCGCCCTGAGCAGCTTGGCGTCGATCGTCACCGCGCCGCAGCCGTGCCTGCGGCGCTGGATGTTGATCAGACGGGTGACCTCGCGCTCCTGGGCCGTGGAGGCCCCCCGGTCGGCGGGCGCCGGCTTCGGGGGCGCGGGCTTGCGGGGGGCGGGCGGCCGGGCGGGGGCGTCGGGCCTGCGGCGCGGCGGCGGGTTCTGCCGCCCCGCCGTCGGCGACGGCGCGGCCGTCGGCCGCGCGTCCGCGGGCGGCGCCGCGGGGGTGGCCGTCGGCGGCTCCCCGCCGGGGGGCGGGTCGGCGGCGACGTCCGCCGCGGCGTCCGCGGCCGGCACCCCGCGGGCGGTCCCGTTGTCGACGGCGCAGGCGCCCGTCCCGCTGGCGACGGCGAGCAGGGCCGAGGCGGCCAGCAGCGGGCGCGCGAGGCGGCGGAGCGCGGTGTGCGGGTCCGCGGGGAACGGGCGGGTCACGGGGAGGTCCTCTCGCGGGGCGGCAGCGCCCGGCTGGTACTGCCGCGGATCGGTGGCGCGGGCGGCGGCGCGCGGTCGAATGGATCGACGGATGTCGCCTCGGCCGCAGCGGACGTTAGTTTTCTCCGCCGCGCAGGACAACGCGGCACAGTGAGACTTAAGGTTCCGCTGTACTCCCGGCGGGGTCGTCACCCGTGTCCCGTTACGTGCCGGCCGAGTGGCCGGCGGCGAGGTCAGCCGCGTGATGAGGGCCGCCCCCGCTTGACTCTGCGGCAGGGCCGACGGACTATAGAAATATCGCCAGACGCGCCAGGCCCTCGGACCTGCTCGGTCTGCTGACCTGTTCGGTCCGCGGGGCCTACTCGGTCCGTGGGCCACGCGGCCCGCTGACCAGCCCGGATCGGGAACTGATCGGATTCGCTCCGTGCGGAACCGGTCCGGGGTCGGGGGCGCCTAAGTATCGGCTGGATCGCCCACACCGATGCGAAGATCGAATGCCTGTAGATCGTTCTGTTGAGGATCGAATATCGGTTTCGCGCGGTCTGGCGCTATATCGCAATACGTGAACGGAGTACGGCCGACGCCGTGCGCCGTCCGCGACGACGTGTGGTCCCGGGTGTTCCGATCCGGGGCTCGTGTTCGGGCGGTAGCCTGATTGATGGGCGCGCGTAATCGCCGGATTTGCCGGCTGCGCATGACAAGGAGACGATATGGCGAAGGCCCTCTACGGCCACGTCGGCGTCGCGCGGGATCGCCGCATCACCGACGAGGTCACCCGTCTGCGTGCCACGGTGCGGGCACTGGAGTTCGAGATCGCCCGCCTACGGGCCGAGAACGACCGCCTCGCCGCCGCGGTGGCCGAGTCGGACGACCACCTGCTGCGGCTGGAACCGGCGCTCACCTGAGCCCGCTTCCGCACCGGCAGCGACAACGGACCGTCAGGCCCGTCGGCCCATGGGTGTCCGTACCCCGGTCCGGCCGGCGTGCCTGGTGGCACATGTCCGTTACCGCACGCACCCGTCCCTGACCTCCGCTTTCCGGCGGTAGGGCGCGCCGTGCGCGGGACGGGTGTATTCGCGGCCCGCCGGCTCCCGCCGGCCCGTGTCGCAGCCGGCGGCTCCACCGGGCACGGGTACCCTCGGCACTCTGACCGCGCGGGTCCAGCCCGGTCCGCGCGCTGACCTGCCTGCGGAGATCTGTGCACCTCAAGAGCCTCACGGTGAAGGGCTTCAAGTCCTTCGCCTCCGCCACCACGCTGAAGCTGGAGCCGGGGATCACGTGCGTCGTGGGCCCCAACGGCTCCGGCAAGTCCAACGTCGTCGACGCCATCGCCTGGGTGCTCGGCGAGCAGGGCGCCAAGGCGCTGCGCGGCGGCAAGATGGAGGACGTGATCTTCGCCGGTGCCGGCGGGCGCGCGCCGCTGGGCCGCGCCGAGGTCACCCTCACGATCGACAACACCGACGGCGCCCTCCCGATCGAGTACACCGAGGTGTCGATCACCCGCCGGATGTTCCGCTCGGGCGAGAGCGAGTACGAGATCAACGGCGACTCCTGCCGCCTGCTCGACATCCAGGAGCTGCTCAGCGACTCCGGCATCGGCCGGGAGATGCACGTCATCGTGGGCCAGAACCGGCTCGACGGCATCCTGCACGCCAAGCCCGAGGACCGGCGCGCGTTCATCGAGGAGGCCGCCGGGGTCCTCAAGCACCGCAAGCGCAAGGAAAAGGCGCTGCGCAAGCTCGGCGCGATGGAGACCAACCTCAACCGGCTCACCGATCTCACCGCCGAACTGCGCCGCCAGCTCAAGCCGCTGGGCCGGCAGGCCGAGGTGGCCCGCCGCGCCGCCGGCATCCAGATGGACCTGCGCGACGCCCGGCTGCGCCTGCTCGCCGACGACCTCGCCACGCTGCGCACCACCCTCGACCGGGAGATCGCCGACGAGACGGCCCTGCGCGAGCGCCGCCAGGAGATCGAGCGGGCGTACACCGAGGTACAGCGCCGGCAGGCCGCGCTGGAGGCCGGGCTCGCCGCCGACGCCCCGCTGCTGGCCGCCGCGCAGGACACCTGGTACCAGCTCTCGACCCTCGCCGAGCGGTTCCGCGCCACCGAGCAGCTCGCCGCCCAGCGCCTGCGCCACCTGGAGGCCCCCGCCGAGGAGGAGCGGCCCGGCCGCGACCCCGACCAGCTCGCCGCGGAGGCGCAGCGGGTCCGCGAGCAGGAGGCCGAGCTGCGCGAGGCCCTGCGCGAGGACCAGGAGCGCCTGGCGGAGGCGGTCCTGCGCCGGGAGGACCTCGAACTCGCCCTGGCCGACGCCGAGCGCGCGCTGGTCGCCGAGGTCAAGGCGATCGCCGACCGGCGGGAGGGCCTGGCCCGCCTCACCGGCCAGGTGCAGGCCGCCCGGACCCGCACCGCCACCGCCGCGGAGGAGATCGAGCGGCTGAGCGCCGCGCACGCCGACGCCGCCGGGCGGGCGGGCGTCGCGCAGGGCGAGCTGGAGGAGGTGGCGGCGCACTCCAGCGAGGCCGACCGGGACAACGCCGAGATCGACGCCCGGCACGCCGACGCCGTCGCCGCCCACGAGGCCGCGACCCGCACCGTGCGCGAGCTGACCCAGGCCGAGCGCGCCGCCGAGAAGGAGGCCGCGAGCTGGCACGCCCGCGAGGAGGCCCTCGCCCTCGGGCTCAGGCGCAAGGACGGCGCCGGCGCCCTGCTGGCCCGGGCCGCCGAGGTCCCTGGCCTGCTGGGCAGCCTCGCCTCCCTGCTGACCGTGGAGCCCGGCTGCGAGGCGGCGCTGGCGGCCGCGCTCGCCGGCCTGGCCGACGCCGTCGCCGTCGCGGGCGTGGACGAGGCCACCGAGGCCATGCGGACGCTCAAGATCGCCGATGCCGGCCGGGCCGCCCTGCTGGTGGCCGGGCCGGCCGGCGCCGGCCTGGGCGGCTCGCTGGATCAGCTCCGGCCGCCGCTGCCGGCCGGCGCCCGCTGGGCGCCCGACGTGGTGACCTGCCCGGACGCGCTGCGCCCCGCCGTCCTGCGGGTCCTGCGCGACGTCGTCCTGGTCGCCGACCTCGGCGCGGCCGCCGCCCTGGTCGCCGCGGCCCCGCTGCTGCGCGCCGTCACCCCGGACGGGGACGTGCTCGGCGCCTACGAGGCGGCCGGCGGGTCGGCGAAGGCGACGAGCTTCATCGAGGTGCAGGCGGCGGTCGACGAGGCCCGGACCCGCCGCGGCGCCGCCGAGCGCGCCGTGGTGGAGCTCGCCGCGCAGCTCGACACCGCCCGCGCCGAGGTCGCCGCCCGCAAGGCCGACGTCGACGCCGCGGCGGCCGCCCGGCGGGCCGCCGAGGGCGAGCGCAACGCCGCCGCCCGCCGGCTCGCCGAACTCGGCGCCGCCGCGCGCTCCGCCACCGCCGAGACCGCCCGCCTGGAGGCGGCGCTCGCGCGCGCCCGGCAGTCGCGCGACACCGACCTGACCAGCCTCGCCGAGCTGGAGGAGCGCCTCGACCTCGCCGAGGCCACCCCGGTGGACGCCGACCCGTCCGCCGACGAGCGGGACCGCCTCGCCGCTCTCGTGCCGCACGCCCGGCAGAACGAGCTGGAGGTGCGGCTCGCGGTACGGACGGCGGAGGAGCGGGTGTCCGCGCTGTCCGGGCGCGCGGACTCGCTGGCCCGGCAGGCCGAGGCCGAGCGGGCCGCCCGGGAGCGCGCCGCCGCCCGCCGCGCCGCCCGCGCCCGGGGCGCGCACATCGCCCGGGCCGTCCAGGCCGGCGCGCGGCAGGCCCTCGACCGGGTGGCGGCGTCGCTGACCGCGGCGGCGGCGGCCCGGGACGAGATCGCCACGGCGCGCTCGGGCCGGGAGGCGGAGTTGTCGGAGGTGCGGGCGGCCGCCCGCGACCACGCCGCCGAGCTG
Source organism: Pilimelia terevasa (assembly GCF_014647915.1). Lineage (GTDB taxonomy): Bacteria > Actinomycetota > Actinomycetes > Mycobacteriales > Micromonosporaceae > Pilimelia > Pilimelia terevasa. The sequence continues at coordinate 148,460 of NZ_BMQC01000006.1, read as the reverse complement.
GAGCGGCTGACCAGCGCGGTGCACCGCGACGAGGTCGCCCGCGCGGAGCAGCGCCTGCGCATCGACCAGCTCGAAGCCAAGGCCGCCGAGGACTTCGGCCTGGACGTCGAGACGCTGATCGGGGAGTACGGCCCGGAGCAGCCGGTACCGCCGACCGAGGTCGAGATCGCGGCGGCCGCCGCCATCGGCGATGTGCCGCCGGACTCCGAGCCCTACGACCGGGCGGTACAGGAGAAGCGCGCCGCCAAGGCGGAGCGGGAGCTGAACCTGCTCGGCAAGGTCAACCCGCTGGCGCTGGAGGAGTTCGCGGCGCTGGAGGAGCGGTTCAAGTTCCTGTCCGAGCAGTTGGAGGACCTGCGCAACACCCGGCGGGACCTGCTGACGGTCGTCAAGGACGTCGACGACCGGATCCTGGAGGTGTTCGCCGAGGCGTACCACGACACCGCGCGCGAGTTCGAGCAGGTGTTCGCGGTGCTGTTCCCGGGCGGCGAGGGCCGGCTGGTGCTCACCGACCCCTCGGACATGCTGGCCACCGGCGTGGAGGTGGAGGCCCGGCCGCCGGGCAAGAAGATCAAGCGGCTGTCGCTGCTGTCCGGCGGGGAGCGCTCGCTGACCGCGGTGGCGATGCTCTGCGCCATCTTCCGCGCCCGCCCGAGCCCGTTCTACATCATGGACGAGGTGGAGGCGGCGCTCGACGACGTGAACCTCGGCCGGCTGCTGACGCTGATGGAGCAGTTGCGGGAGAAGAGCCAGCTCATCATCATCACGCACCAGAAGCGGACGATGGAGGTCGCCGACGCGCTGTACGGCGTGACGATGCGGGCCGGCGTCACCGAGGTGATCTCCCAGCGCCTGCGGGTGGAGGAGTGACCGGCTAGCGCGGGGCCAGCAGCGGCGCGAGGACGGCGTTCCAGCAGTCGGCCATCGCCGCGTACCCGAGGTCGTTGGGGTGCAGGTTGTCGCCGAGGTGGACCGCCGGGTCGACGGCGTCCATCCGGACCAGCGCCGCGCGCCCGTAGCTGGCCGCGACGAGGCCGGGGATCGTCGCGTTGTAGGCGGCGATCCGGCGCTGGACCGCCGGCGCGGGCGAGCCCACCAGCGTGGACACGAGTACCAGCGCGTCGGGCGCGGCCCGCCACAGCGTCGCCAGGAGGCCGGCGAGGCGGGCGGTGGCGCCGCGCTCGCGGCCGGCGATCTTCATGTCGTTGGTCCCCAGGTGCAGCAAAACCAGCTCCGGCGCCGCGGCGGCGAGCCAGTCGGGCGCCCGGTCGGCGGCCTGGGCGAGCCGGAGGCCGGGGTGGCCCTCGTGGTCGGGGGAGTCGACGCCGCGGCGGGAGCCGACGAAGGCGACGTCGCGCACGGGCGTGAGCAGGGCGGCCAGGTACCGCCGCCAGCCGGTCCCGTCGGAGGAGCCGGTGCCGGAGGTCAGCGAGTCGCCGAGGGCCATGATCCGTACGGGCGCGTCCGCGGCGGCCGCCCCGGCGGGCAGCAGGAGGGCGCCGGTACCGCCGCCGAGGGCGGTGAGCAGGCGCCGCCGTGTCCAACTCACGTGTTCCTCCACGACGGGTGCTAGCTGTTTCGCGGCAATTGTACTAATAGGCCAGTGACCTGCCTCATAGAGGGACCTCCGCTATACAGATACGATCAGTCAAAGTCAACCGGATGAACGGCTAGACTTTGGTTAGACCTTTGCCATAAGTTAAGCGAGCGCGCAGCCCACCGGTACACCAGGAGGACTGATGAGCACGTCTGTGCACACCCGTACGACCCCGGCCCACGCGGAGACCGAGTTCGACAGCGTCTCCCGTGAGCGGTTGGCCCTGCTGGCGTCCCTGCCGGCCCAGCACCCGTCCCGGGCGAAGGTCCGCGACACCGTCATCGAGTCGTGGATGCCGCTGGCCCGCAAGCTGGCGCTGCGGTTCACGAACCGGGGCGAGAACACCGACGACCTGATCCAGGTGGCGACCGTCGGCCTGATCAAGGCCGTCGACCGGTTCGACCCCGGCCGCGGGGTCGACTTCGCCGGGTTCGCCATCCCGACCATCGTCGGCGAGATCAAGCGGCACTTCCGCGACCGCACGTGGGACGTGCGGGTGCCGCGGCGGCTGCAGGAGCTGCGGCTCCAGATCGCCGAGGCGCGCGGCGCGCTGACCCAGAGCCTGGGCCGGTCGCCGACGGTCACCGACATCGCCGAGCACCTCAGCGTGGGCGACGAGGACGTGCTGGAGGCCCTGGAGGCCGCGCACGCCTACAACGCCGTCTCGCTGTCGACCCCGCTGGGCGGCGCCGCCGACAGCGGCGGCGAGCTGGGCGACACCCTGCCGGAGCCCTCGGACGAGTACGCCGCCGCCGACCTGCGGGCGACCCTCGGCCCGGCGCTGTCCCAGCTCGACCCCCGCGAGCAGAAGATCATCGTGATGCGGTTCTACGGCAACATGACCCAGTCGCAGATCGCCGCCGAGATCGGCGTCTCCCAGATGCACGTGTCGCGGCTGCTGGCCCGCGCGCTGGGCACGCTGCGCGGCGCGCTCACCTGAGCGGTCCCCCGCCTGAGCGGCAGTCCCCCTGAAGCGGTACCCCTGCCTGAGCCACGGTCCGGCCGCGCACCCGCGGCCGGACCGTTTCCGCCGCGGCGGCTCAGCCGGGCAGCGGGCCGCCGCGCCCGGGGAGCTTCACCACGGCCACGAAGAAGTTGTCGATCTGCCGGACCACGTCGATGAACTGGACGAAGTCGACCGGCTTGGTCACGTAGGCGTTGGCGTGCAGCCGGTAGCTGCGGACGATGTCCTCCTCGGCCTTGGACGTCGTCAGCACGACGATCGGGATCGAGCGCAGGTCCTCGTCGCCCTTGAGCTGGGCCAGGATCTCCCGTCCGTCGTACTTGGGCAGGTTGAGGTCCAGCAGGATCAGGTCGGGGCGGGGGGCGCCGACGTGGGCGCCGCGCCGGTACAGGAAGTCCAGCGCCTCCTCGCCGTCGCGGACCACCCGCAGGTCGTTGGCGACCTTGTTCTCGTCGAATGCCTCCCGGGTCATCATCTCGTCGCCCGGGTCGTCCTCCACCAGGAGCACCACGATCGGCTGCTGGTTGTCTTCGCTCATCACTCAATCCTTGTCGGTGTCGCGGGGGCGCCCAGGGACGCTCCGGCGGCGGACTCGCCCGCTGACGTGTCCTCACCCGGCGCGGGCAGGGTGAAGCGGATACAGGTGCCTCCAGTATGCGCCGGATCCACCCAGATCCTGCCGCTGTGGTACTCGACCACCTTCTTGCAGATGGCCAGGCCGATGCCCGTGCCCGGGTACGCCTCCCGGGTGTGCAGGCGCTGGAAGATGACGAACACCTTCTCGGCGAACTCCGGCGCCACGCCGATCCCGTTGTCGGACACGGCGATCTCGTACTCGTCGTCGTGCCGCACGCAGTCGATCTCGATCCGGGGCGGCACGCCGGGCTCGGCGAACTTGATCGCATTGTGGACGAGGTTCTGGAACAGCATCGTCAGCAGCGTCACGTCGCCGGTGACCGTCGGCAGCGGGACCCGCACCGTCGTCTGGGCGCCGCTCTCGTCGTACATCGCCTGGACGTGCCGCTGCGCCGCCGCGAGTGCCGCCGCGAGGTCCACCGGCGCCCGGCCGCTGTACATCCGGCCCACCCGGGAGAACCGCAGCAGGTCGTTGATCAGGACCTGGAGGCGGGAGGCCCCGTCGACGGCGAAGGCGATGTACTGCCGGCCCCGGTCGTCGAGCAGGTCGTCGTAGCGCCGCTGGAGAAGCTGGCAGAACGAGGTGATCTTGCGCAGGGGCTCCTGCAGGTCGTGGGAGGCGACGTACGCGAACTGCTCCAGCTCGGCGTTCGAGCGGCGCAGCTCCGTCGCGCTCCGCTCCAGTTCGTCGCGCGCCGCGCGCGCGGTCGTCAGCTCGGCCACGATCCGCTGCCGCATCGCGTCGACGTCCGCCCCGAGCTGCCGCAGCTCGGCGGTCCCGCCCGCGCTGACCCGGTGGTCGAAGGTGTCCCGGTCCAGCACCGCCCGGGTGTCGGCGCCGAGCCGGCGCAGGGGCCCCACGATGCCGCGGTGCAGGCCGAAGGCCAGCGCGGCGCAGGCGCCGACGACCAGCGCGGCGACGGCGCCGAAGACGACCGCCCGCCAGTACGCCTGGCGGTCCAGGGTGTGCCGCTGGGCGTCGCGGAAGGCCAGCAGCTCGCGGTCCAGCGCGGCCACGGCGGCGCGGATGTCCTCGAAGCGGGCCCTGCCCGCGGCCGCGTCCGGGGCCGGCGCGCCCTCGTGAACCGGCCCGGCGTAGCTGTCGCGCCACGCCGCGGACGTCCGCTCGACGGCCGACAGCTCGTCCTCCAGGGACAGGTGCCGGCCGAGGTGGCGGCGCAGGTTCCGCGCCGCCTGGTCCTGCCGCGCGAGCCCGGCCTCGTACGGGGCCAGGAACGTCCGGTCGCGGCTGAGCAGGTAGCCGCGGATGCCGGTCTCCTGGTCCAGCAGCGCCGAGCGCTGCTCGCCGGCCGCCGCGCGGCCCAGCGCCACGTCGTCGACCAGGATCCGGGTGGTGGCGTCCGTGCGCGCCAGCACGTACCAGCCGGCGCCGACGCCCGCGGCGACGAGGACGCCGAAGACGGCCAGCAGCCGGCCGAACCACTGCTGCGCCGTCATCGGCGTCGCCATCGTCATGCGCTCCATCTCACGTGCACCAGGGCCAGGTCGTCGGCCAGCCGGCCGCCGTCGGCGGCCGTCACCGCGTCCACCACGGCGTCCACCAGGGGTCGGCGGGTCTCGCGCTGGTGCAGCAGCGACACGATACCGGCAAGCCCGTCGATGCCCAGCCGCTCGTCGCCGTCGCCGACCCGGCCGTCGACGAGGCCGTCGGTGTACAGCAGCAGCTCCGCCCCGGGCGGCAGCGCGATCCGCGTGCCGGGGCGCCGGGCGACGGGGCCGCGCAGCAGGCCGACCGGCGGCTGGTGGCGCAGCGCGACGGCGGCGGCGCCTCCGTCGAGCAGCAGCGGCGGCGGGTGCCCGGCGCACAGCACGGCGGCGCCGGCCCGGTCGGCGTCGATGCTGGTCAGGCACACGGTCGTGTACATCTGCGGCGTCGGGCGCTCGGCGCGCAGCACCTGGTCGAGCAGGTCCAGCGCGGCCAGGTCGTCCAGCCCGGCCAGGACGGCGGTCCGCCAGCAGATGCGCAGGCAGACGCCGACGGCCGCCTCGTCCGGCCCGTGCCCCGACACGTCGCCGACCAGCGCCCGGACCGTCCCGTCGGGCTGCTGCACCAGGTCGTAGAAGTCGCCGCCGAGCAGCGCCCGCTGCCGGCCGGGCTGGTACCGGACCGCGACCCGCAGGGCCGGGTCCCGGACGATCGGCTCCGGCAGCAGGCCGCGCTCCAGGCGGGCGTTCTCGGCGGCCCGCCGCTGGCTCTCCAGCAGGCGCACCGTCGCGCTCTCGGCGCGCTTGCGCTCGACGGCGTACCGGACGGCGCGCGCCAGCGTCGAGGTGTCGATCTGTCCCTTGACCAGGTAGTCCTGCGCGCCCGCGGCCACCGCGCCGGCCCCGGCCGCCTCGTCGTGCAGGCCGGTGACCACGATCAGCGGCACGTCCGGCGCGGCGTCCAGGACCGCCGGCAGGGCGGCCAGGCCGCGGCCGTCGGGCAGGTGCAGGTCGAGTAGGACGCAGTCGGCGCCGGCGGGCAGCGCCGCCCGCGCGGCGGCCAGGGTCCGCACCCAGGTGACCGCCGCCGGCAGTCCGCTGTCGGCCAGCAGTTCGCGCAGCAGCAGGGCGTCCCCGGCGTCGTCCTCGACCAGCAGCAGGCGCAGTTCGCGCCCGCCGTCGGCGGCCTGCGGGGGGCCGCCGGGGTGCCGTGTCGGGGCATCGGTCGCGGGCGGCCCCGCCATGCCGGATACTGAACCCGGCAGTGTCGGTGAGGAAGGGTGCGTCTCATGCCGCAGGTTGGTCGTCGGAGGCCCGTCGCCGGGCCCGACGCCGACAGCGTGGACGTCCTGGCCGACCTCGTCATGGAGTACACCGACCGCGCCCGGGAGGCGACCTCCCCCCGGCTCTCGCACCTCCAGTTCCAGGCGCTGACGGCGATCGACCGCCACGGCGCGCTCAACCTGGGCAGGCTCGCCGAGCTGCTGTTCACCGCGATGTCCTCCACCAGCCGGCTGTGCGACCGCCTGGAGGCCACCGGCCTCATCGAGCGGCACCCGCGGGAGGACAACCGCCGCGAGGTGGTGCTGAGCCTGTCGGGGGACGGCCGCCGGCTGCTGGCCGGCCTGCGGGCGCACCGGCGCGAGGGGATCGCGCGGGTGCTGGCCGACGACGGGCAGATCGGGCTGACCATGCGGCCGGCGCTGCGGTCGGCCGACGGCCGGCAGCGCCGGCTGGCGTGACCCGCCCGCGGGTCGGCCGCCGCCCGCCCCCGGCGCGGCGGGCGGGCTGGGCTCCGGTTCCACACTTGCCATAGTGCAACATTCGGCGGGTGCCGCGCCAACCCGCCGCCGGACGGGCGGCGGGCACTCAGGACAGCGCGCGGACATCCGCCTCCGGCGCGATCGGCGGCCGCGGCCCGTACCAGTCCAGACAGGTCACGACAGCGTCGTCGTCCAGCGGCGAGGTGCCGTGGTGGGTGAGCAGGTCGCCCACCACCGTGCGGACCGCGTCCAGGGGGGCCATGGCGCGGGTGCGGCGCAGGGCGCGCTGGAGCGCCCGCTCGGCGTACCGGTTGCCGTCGCCGCCGCGCAGCTCGGTCACGCCGTCGCTGACCACGATCAGCCGGTCGCCCGGGGTCAGCCAGACGTGCTGCGCGGTGTACTCGGTGCCGTCCTGCGCGCCCAGCGGCGGCTGCGGGGCCAGCTCGACGACGTCGAGGTCGCCGGCCCGCAGCAGCAGGACCACCGGCGAGCCGGCGTCGATGAAGGTCACCTGGCCGGTGTGCGGGTCCAGTTGCAGCAGCAGCGTCGACAGGTGCAGCTCGCCGCGGAACTGGCTGTACAGCGCCTGGTCGGCCAGGCTGGCCTGGTCGACGAGACTCAGGCCCGCGCGGCGGGCGTTGCGCAGCGCGGTGATCGCCACCGTGGTCAGCGTCGCCGCCTCCATGCCGGTACCCATGCCGTTGGTCACCGTGACCGTGAACCGGTCGTGGTCGTCGGACCAGTCGAACCCGTCGCCGCGCACCGCGTACGCCGGCTCCAACTGACCGGCGAAGTCCAGCGTGGCGGTCCGGCAGCTCCGGCCCGGCAGCAGCGCCCACTGCATCTCGGCGGCCAGGGTGAGGCGCCGGGTGCGGCGGACCCGGTCGTAGCGGTCGGTGGCCCGGTCGGCGGCCGGCAGCATGTGCGCGAGCACCGTGGCCACCTCGGCGAGCGTGGCGCTGTGCCGGGCGAGCGCCCCGGCGTCCGGCAGCGTGGCGCGCAGCACGCCGTGGCGGTCGCCGCGGATGCTGACCGGCACGTACAGGTCGGTGCCGTCCGCGACGGGCTCCTGCTGGGTGAAGCACCCGGCGGCCGGGCCGCCGGTCAGCGGCGCGGCCGGCCCGGCCGGGTCCAGGACCGGCAGCAGGGTGACGAGCTGGTAGTCGGCGAGCAGCAGCTCGACGGCGGTGACGCCCAGCTCGTCGTGCAGCGCGGCGGCCAGGACGTCGACCATCTCGTGCGCGCACGCCCGCGCCATCGCACCGATGACTGCCATGCCGGAGTTCATCGCGCGACTCCCGCCCGGCGCGTCGCGCCCCATCCGCTCCCCCTCGACACCGCCGCGCCCACCATGGTCCGCTCGCCCCTCACGTCCGCCGTCTGACGATTGCCATACGGCAACATTATGACGGTTGTCATAGTGCAACATTCAGCCCCGCCGTGGCACGGCAGGGTTACCCCGGCGGTGACAGCGGCGTGGCCTGGACGCACCGATGGGCGCGGCGAGAACGCCGCGCCCATCGGTGCGCACGTCAGGCGTGCGCCGTTCGCCGTCCCGTGTGCGCCGCTCAGGCCTGGTAGGTGCGGTCGTAGTACGAGCCGACCTCGTCCCGGTACTCGGGGCGCCGGTGGGCGTCCTCGTCGTACTCCGGGCTCGCCTTGACCTGGTCCTTCGTCCGGTCCAGGAAGACCTTCTTGTCGGCGTGGTCGATCCGGTTGATCGTGCCGGCCGGCAGCATCACCTTCTTGCCGAAGATCCACGGGCCGGTGTCGACGACCACGTAGTGCGCGTCGACCTCCTCGCTGGCGTCGTCGATGCTGCCGATGCTGCCGTCGGTGGCCTCGACGTCGTAACCGGAGAGATCCTGGCCGGTCTCGAAGCCGCTGTCGGCCCGGTAGGCGTACGGCGTGAATCGTTCGGTCATCGCGGTGATCCTCCTCAGTGGAAGTCTCCAGTGGAGATCCTGTTGGGGCCACCGGTACCCGGGCCGCGCGCGTTTCAATCGTGGGGTCCCGCGATCGGGGGAGGGTCCGGTTCAGACGGCCGACCAGTACCGGACGCGGGTGACCCGGCGCACGGTCGTGCCGTCGGCCCGCCGGACGGCGACGGTGACCGTCCGCACCCGGACCGTCTGCCACGTCAGCGCCCCGGGCCGGCCGGCGGCGGTGCCGGGGCCGGGCCGCAGGTGCCACCAGCGGCAGTACGCGCCCCGCAGCCGCCGGTGCGCGTCGACCCGCACGCGCGCGCACTGGTACCGGCTGCGCTGGGGGTCCCCGGCCTCGCTCCACGGCGCGCCGCCGCGGCGCAGGACCGGCTGGAGCGCCCGGTACCAGCGGTGGGCCAGGACCGCGTAGCCCCGCCGGTTCGGGTGCAGGCTGTCGGCGAAGTCGGAGAACACGCCGAGGGCGGCCATGTCCACGACCCGGACCCGCGGGCCGCGCCGGGCGGCGACCACCGCCAGCGACCGGTTGAACCGGGCGAGCCGCGGCTGGATGTCGACCCGCGGCGAGTTGGCCACCTGGGCCACGAGCACCGGCGCGGCCGGCGCCAGCCGCAGGAGCTGGTCCAGCAGCAGGCCGAGGCGGGCGGGCGCCCCGGCCACGCCCGGGCCGGGCAGCTTCACGTCGTTGGTCCCGACGTGCAGCAGGATGACGTCGGGGTCCGCGGCGCGGACCAGGGCCGGGGCGGCGCGGCGGAGGTCGGCGATCCGCCAGCCGGGCCGGCCGTCGTGCTGGTTGTCGGCGAAGGCGCCGGTGGCCCGGCTGCCGACGAAGTCCACCGGGACGCCCGCGCGGACCAGCCGGGCGCGCAGGCCGCGCCGCCAGCCGTCGAGGTGCGGCGCGGCGGTACCCCAGGTCAGCGAGTCGCCGAGGGCCAGGATCCGCACGGGGTCGCGGGCGGCCGCCGCCTGCCGGGCGGTCGGCGCGGGCAGCAGGGCGAGCACCGCGGCCAGGACAACGGCGGCCGTCGCGCCCGCCGCCGGGCGCCCGACCCCGAACCGCCCAGACAGCGCGGCACGGGGCGCAAACGCCCCCGCGTCCGCCCCGCACCCGGGGTCCGTGCCGTCGCCCACCCCTCAGGACTACCGTGGCACGGGCGTCCGGGCGGCCTGGTTGGCCCGACTGCTACCGAAGCGTCCGACGTTGCGCCGACCCGGCCGCCGCGGCGGCGGCCCCCGGCCCACCCGGCCGTCGCCGCGGCCCGGCCCACCGCCAGAGGACCCCCGTGCGGCGTTCCCCCGCCACCGCCCTGCTCATCGACTTCGACGTGCTCCGCCGGTACGCCGACGAGCGGGACCTCGGCTCCCGGCACGGCGTGAGCGGCGCCGAGGTCCGGGCCGGCGCGCTGGCGCCGGCCCTGCGGGTGCCGGCCCTGGCCGGCCTGCGGACCGCGGCCAGTGGCGCGACGACGTGGCCGCCGCCCTGGCCGCGTAACGCTGGACGGGCGGCCCGTCCGACGTCCGGTACGTGCGGGCGGCCCTCGGGCTGTGACGCCCGCCGGATCCGCCGGCCGCCGGGGCTGGGCCGGCGGCCGGGATTGTGTTTAGCTGGCACAACATCGAGGAACTTGGATCCGTCGAGAGGACAGTCCCATGCCAACGAACAGGCGGATGGCGGCCCTGGGCGCCGCGGCGGCGATCGGCCTCACCGGCGCGGCGCTGCCCGCCGCCGCGACCGCGGTGGGCCCCCAGCTTCTCTACGGCACCGGCACCGCGACCGACGGCGGCAGCGGCGGCGCGTACCGGTACGACGCCACGCTCGTCCCCGACGGCGCGCTGGTCCACCTCGGCTCGGCGTCGCTGAGCACCGGCGTGACGAAGACGACCCTGACCGTCCACGGCCTGCTGCCGCACCGCACGTACGGCGCCCACCTGCACGCCCTCGCGTGCGGCCCGGAGCCGGCCTCGTCCGGCGGCCACTACCAGCAGGAGCCCGGCACCGACCCGCACGCGGCGAACCCGCGGAACGAGGTCTGGCTCGACGTCACCACCGACGCCAACGGCACCGCGGTGACCGCCGCGGAGAACCCGTGGACCTACCGCGCCGCCCCCGGCTCGGTGGTGGTGCACGCCGACCCGACCAGCCACGACCACAGCAATCCCGGCGTCGCCGGTGCCCGGGTGGCCTGCCTGACGCTGGCGGCCCGCTGACGGCCGGTCAGGTGGCGGCCGCGCCGTCGATCCGCTCGCGGATCAGGTCGGCGTGGCCGTTGTGCCGGGCGTACTCCTCGACCATGTGCAGGTGCACCCAGCGGGCCGTGAAGTCGCCGCCGGGCCGGCCGCGGGAGGACACCGTGGCGTCCAGGTCGTGCCGGCCCGCCGCGGCCCGGGCCGCGGCGACCTCGGCCCGGTAGGTGGCGAAGTCGGCCTCCGCCCGGTCCGGGTCCAGGTCGTGGAAGTCGGCGTCGGCATCGGTGTCGTACGAGAACAGGCTCGGCACCGGCTCGTCGTCCAGGACGCGGCGGAACCAGTACCGCTCCACCTCGGCCAGGTGCCGGACCAGCCCGAGCAGGGTGAGCCGCGAGGGCGGTACCGAGGCGGTCGCGAGCTGTGCGCCGGTCAGGCCGGCGCACTTGGTCAGGAGCGTGGCGCGGTGGAAGTCCAGCCACGCGGCGAGCTGCGCGCGCTCGTCGCCGGTGTGGGGTACGTCGGCGCGGTCCTGCGCGGGTGCGGTCCAGGTCATGTGTCCCATCTTCGCCATTTACCGCCGTCCAGCAAGCGTTTTACACTCGCCCCATGGGGTACGACTGGTTGCCGGCGGCGCTGGAGTCGCTGCGCGGTGTCCAGCCGCACGAAGTCACCCAGGTGCTGGCCGCGCCGCGGCGGATGCCCGTGGCCGCGATCAGCGGCGGAGTCCGGATCATCACCGTCGCCGGGCGTACGCTGACGGGGCGGGCGCTCATCGTCGCGGTCCGCCGCATCGATGACTTCGACCAGCTCATCCTGGGTGCCCGGGAGTTGACACCGGCGGAGACCGCCCGGTTCGAGCAGTGGGAGGCGACGGCATGACCGGAGCGCAGTCCGAGCGTGAGCTGACCGCGGCCGCACGGGCCTTCGACCACGGGGACGTCGACTACGCCGCGCAGATCGAGGAGGACCCGCCGCCGCCCGCCGAGACCGAGCCGATGGTGATGCGCGGCGTCCGGCTGCCCGTCGAGCTGGACCGCCGCGTCCGGGCCGCCGCCGAGCGGGCCGGCATCCCGTTCTCCACCCTCATCCGGGAGTGGATCGAGCTGGGTCTCACCGAGGCCGAGGACGACCGGACGATCCCGCTGGCCGCCCTCCGGCGGGCCATCGCCCACGCGACCCAGAGCATCCGCGCGGCCTGAGCCGCACTCACCCCCGCTCCGGCCCGCCGGTCAGCGGTACCGAGGCCAGCGGGCGCAGCGTCCCCTCCTTCGTGGTCGCCTCGAAGTCCACGTGCGCCGCCCGCCCGGACAGCCGGAGTGTGGCGACCGCGTTGCCGAAGAACGGGCCGGCCAGCCGCCGCCAGCGCAGGGACGGCCGCGGCAGCCCCGCCAGCCGGGCCAGCGCCCGTCCGGCCACCGCGGCGCCGCGCGACCAGCCCAGCCGCAGGAACGGCCGCATGAAGCCGGGCACGTCGTTGTGCAGCGGCGAGCAGGTGAGCTGGTGCACCGGCGCGCGCACCGCGCTGTTGTACCGGGCCCGCGCGACGTACGAGTGGTGCACGTCGCCCGAGAGCACGCTGATCGTCGCCGGCCCCCGCGCGGCCGAGCCGATCTCCGCGCACAGCGCGACCAGCCGGTCGAACGACGCCCGGAAGGCGCCCCAGTGCTCCAGGTCCACCGCCAGCCGCAGCCGCTCGCCGCACGCCCGGACCCCGGCCCGGCCGGACTCGGCCAGGCGCTCGCTGAGGTTCTCCAGGTGGTGGACCGCGGGCGGCAGCAGCCACGGTAGGGACGCGCCGATGACGAGGTGGTCCGGCGGGTCGGCGACCTGCGCGGCGAGCCAGTGCCAGTCCCGCTCGGCCAGCATCGACCGGCGGCCGGGCTCCAGGACCCGGTCGGCGCGGTTGTCCAGCATGACCAGGCGGGTGCGGTCGAGGTCGACCACGTAGCTCCACCGGTACCTGCCGCCGTCGGCGGTCACCTCCCGGACGGCGCCGGTGGCGTCCGCGGCGTCGTGCAGCCGGGCGTACAGCGGATCCTCGGCGAGCTGCGCGGGCGCCAGGTTGCCGAGGTGCTGGTAGATCCAGTACGAGGCCAGACCGGCGGCGATCCGCTCCGGCCACCAGGGCTGGCGGCGGATCTCCTCCCGCCAGAAGGCCGAGGAGTTCCAGTCGTCGATGACCTCGTGGTCATCGAAGATCATCACGGAGGGGACGGTGGCGAGCAGCCAGGCGATCTCCGGGTCCCGCCACGACTCGCGGTACAGCCCCGTGTACTCCTCGTACGTCATCACCTGGTCCTGCGGCGCGTGCGCCGGCCGGCGGCGCTGGCGCAGCCAGCGCCGGACGACCGTGGAGGTCTCGTCGGCGTAGACCTGGTCGCCGAGCAGCACCAGCAGGTCTGGGCGGGGCGTCGACGGGTCCGCCGCCAGCCGCCGCGCGTAGGCGTCCAGGGCGTCCGGCGGCAGCCCGCGGCCGCTGGTCCGCTCGGTCGCCTCGCGGCACGAGCCGAACACCAGGTGGACCGGGTCCCCGGCGCCGCGGGTGCGGATCACCGCCGCCGGGTGCGCGGTGCGCTCCGGGTCCGGCCAGGCCGGCGCGCCGTCGACCAGCACCTCGTACGGCGTGGCCGCGGCCGGCGGCAGGCCGCTGACGACGACGAGGGCGTAGTGGTGGCCGTACGCGCTGAAGGTCCGCGCCCGGCCCGCCGCCGCCCCCGCCCGCACCTCGACCGTCGCCGGGTCGCTCAGCTCCAGCCAGACGGTGGCCTGGTCGCCGACGACGCGGCGCAGCAGCGGGCCGATCACGATCGACGGTGCTGACACGGCGAACCTCCGGGGCAAAGGGATCAGCATCCTGCCGGTCTGCCAGGATTTCAGCATGGATCCCGTGCTTGCCGTCATCATCCTCCTGGGCGTGCTCCTGCTCGGCGCGGTGGCCCTCCTCGCGCCCCGGCTGCGCCGCCGCCCGACCGCGCCGCCGGCCGGGGAGGGGGCCACCACGGGCGCCACCGCGGTACCGGCGACGACGACGCTGCCCACCCCGCGCCCGCACGAGGATTCCGCCGGGGCCGCGCCGCAGCCGCCGGCCGTGCCCGCCGAGGCGCCCGCCCCGGCGGAGCCCGGACCGCCGGCGCCCGCCCCGACCGAGGAGCCCGCGCCGACCCGGGAGCCCGCCCCGACCGAGGAGCCCGCCGGTGCCGGGGCGGCGGAGGCCGGGGTCGAGGCACCCGCGCCCACGGCCGGGCGGCTGGTCCGGCTCCGCGGCCGCCTGGCCCGCTCGCAGGGCCTGCTCGGCCGGGGCCTGCTGAGCCTGCTGGCCCGCGACCACCTCGACGAGGACGCCTGGGAGGAGATCGAGGAGAGCCTGATCGGCGCCGACGTCGGGCTCGACGCGACCACCGAGATCGTCGGCCGGCTCCGCGCGCGGGTGAAGGTCCTCGGCACCCGCAGCCCCGCCGAGCTGCGGGCGCTGCTGGCCGAGGAGCTGGTCGCCGTCCTCGACCCCGCGCTGGACCGCTCGCTCGCCGCGACCCCCACCGGCGGTATGCCCGCGGTCCTGCTCGTCGTCGGCGTCAACGGCGCTGGGAAGACCACCACCTGCGGCAAGATCGCCCGGGTGCTCGTCGCCGACGGGCACACCGTCGTGCTGGGCGCCGCCGACACCTTCCGCGCCGCTGCCGCCGACCAGCTCACCACCTGGGCGTCCCGGGTCGGCGCGGAGGTCGTCCGGGGACCCGAGGGCGGCGACCCGGCGAGCGTCGCCTTCGACGCCGTCCGGCGCGGCATCGACGCCGGTACCGACACCGTCCTCATCGACACCGCCGGCCGGCTCCAGAACAAGGTCGGGCTGATGGACGAGCTGGGCAAGGTCAAGCGGGTCGCCGAGAAGCACGGCCCGGTCGCCGAGACCCTGCTCGTCCTCGACGCGACGACGGGACAGAACGGTCTGGAGCAGGCCCGCGTGTTCACCGAGGCGGTGAACGTGACCGGCGTGGTGCTCACCAAGCTCGACGGTACGGCCAAGGGCGGCATCGTCATCGCCGTGCAGCGGCGCCTCGGCATCCCGGTCAAGCTCGTCGGCCTGGGCGAGGGCCCCGACGACCTCGCGCCGTTCGAGCCGGCCGCCTTCGTCGACGCGCTCCTCGCCGACTGAAGCCCGGCCGGGCGCCGGCCCGGCTTCCCCGGCCGGGCGTCACACCGGAGTGTCGGAAGCCGGACAGGTCGTCGCCCGGGAGGCGTCCAATCTGGTGGGATCGCGGGTACCACATCCACCGTTTGGAGGATCCGTGCCTCATCGGTCCAGAACGACGACGGCGGCCGCCCTGGGCGCCGCCCTGCTCGGCGGCGGACTGGCCGCGGCCCCCGCCGCCGCCGCCCCGCCCGCGCGCCCGCCGGCCGCCCGACCCGCGCCGGCCGCCGCGGCCGGGGCGGTCACCCTGCTCACGGGCGACCGGGTGGAGGTGCGGGCCGACGGCGGCGTCGTGGCGCGCCCCGGTCCCGGCCGGACGGGAATGACCTTCGTCGGCCAGCGCGCCGGTCGGTCCGTCCTGGTAATCCCGCGCGACGCCGTCAGCCTGCTCGCCGCGGGGAAGTTGGACCAGCGGCTGTTCCGCGTGGACGAGATCCTGGCGGCCAACCGGGCCCGGCGCAGCGACGCGGTCCGGCTCATCGTCGCCGCCCCCGCGGGCGCGGCGGCCGCCCGGGCCGCGGTCACCGCGACGCCGGGCGGCGCGGCCCGGCCGCTGCCGGCCATCGGCGCCCTGGCCGTGAGCGCCGGGGCGGGCCAGGCCGCCGCGCTGTGGCGCGGCATCACCGCGGACACCGGCCAGGCCCGCCAGCTCCGCGGCGGGCTGGGCAAGGTCTGGCTCGACGGCGTACGCCAGGTGTCGCTCGACAAGAGCGTGCCGCAGACCGGCGCGCCCGCCGCGTGGGCCGCCGGCCTGGACGGCGCCGGGGTCAAGGTGGCGGTGCTGGACACCGGGGTCGACGCGACCCACCCGGACCTCGCCGGCCGGGTCGCCGCCGCGCGCAGCTTCGGCACCGACACCGGCGACCCGGGGGTCGACAAGGTCGGCCACGGTACCCACGTCGCCTCCACCGTCGCCGGCTCCGGCGCTGCGTCGCAGGGGCGGCGCAAGGGCATGGCGCCGCAGGTGTCCCTGCTCAACGGCAAGGTCTGCGCGTCGGAGATGTGCGACGAGAGCGCGATCGTCGAGGGCATGACCTGGGCGGCCGAGCAGGGCGCGCGGGTGGTGAACCTGAGCCTCGGCGGCAGCGACACGATCGGCGAGGACCCGCTGGAGCAGGCGGTCAACGGCCTCAGCGCGCGACACCGGACGCTGTTCGTCGTCGCGGCCGGCAACTCCTACGGGCTGGGCCAGGTCGGCTCCCCGTCGACGGCCGACGCCGCCCTGTCGGTCGCCGCGGTCGACGGCGCCGGCCAGGTCACCGCGTTCTCCTCGAAGGGCCTGCGCGAGGACGGGGCCGTGAAGCCGGAGATCGCCGCGCCGGGCCTGGACATCAACGCCGCGCGCAGCGCGCAGAGCCCGGGCAGCGGGCCGTACACCACGATGTCGGGCACCTCGATGGCCACCCCGCACGTCGCCGGTGCCGCCGCGCTGCTCGCCCAGCGGCACCCGGAGTGGACCGGGGACCACCTCAAGCGCGCGCTCGTGGCGTACGCCAAGCCCACGGTCGGCACCGCGGTACACGCCCAGGGGGCCGGGCAGGTCGACGTCGCGGCCGCGGTCCGCGCGTCGGTGCTGCCGGGTACCGCCTCGGTCAACTTCCCGCGTCAGCTCTGGCCGCACGACGACGACCAGCCGGTCAGCCGGTCCGTCTCCTATGTCAACCCCGGTACCGCCCCGGTGACGCTGGCGCTGCGGCTGGACATGGGCACCGCCGACGGCACCCCCGCGCCGTCGGGCATGTTCACCCTGGCCGCCAGCCAGGTCACCGTCGCCCCGGGTACCACGGCGACAGTCGACCTGACGGCGCGCACCGCCGTCGAGGGCGCCCTCGGCGACTACGCCGGCACGGTCACGGCGACCGCGCCGGGCGTCTCGCTGCGCACCCCGGTGGGCATCCAGCGCGACAGCGAGCGGTACGACGTCACGGTCAGGACGCTGGACCGCGACGGCCTCCCGGCGGTCGGCCTGACCCTGATGGCGGACATGGCCGGTCAGATGTTCATGGCCACCAGCCGGCCCGGCGTCGACCAGCCGCAACTCCGGCTGGCCAAGGGCACGTTCGCCGCGGCGTTCATCAGCATCCCGGTCGACGGGACCAAGCCGGCCGCGTTCATGGTCCACCCGGCGTACCGGGTGTCGCGCACGACCACCATCACGGCCGACGCGCGGATCACCAGACCGGTCGTCACGCGGGTCCCGCACGCCGACGCCCGGGACCTCGGCGTGGTCATGGCCCCGACGTTCACCGACCGGCCGTCCGAGACGGCCCTGATGTTCGGCGACTCGCCCCGGCCCGGCGGCGCGTCGATGTACGTGGGCCAGCTCGGCCCGAAGATCAGCTACCCGCACCTGCGCACCATGGTCCAGGTCACCAAGCTGCACCCGGAGGGCGACGGCCGCCGCAACCGCGGGTACGGCTACAACCTGGCGTGGGCCGTCCAGGGGCGGGTGCCGACGGGCTTCGCCCGCACCGTCTCCGGTGACCAGCTCGCGACGGTCACCACCGACATCGCCGACGTCGGCCTGGGGACCGGCGCCAAGTTCAACATGGCCCAGATGGGCACGCCGATGATGTCGATGGGGGTCAGCGAGGCGCTCCCGCGCCCGTACGTCATGACGGAGTACTTCCTCAACGACAGCCCGGACCTCCGCTGGCAGAGCGACACCATGGAGGGCACGATCGCCGAGGACGCGACGATGCTCGGCACGATGGACACGCCGCGGCGCTACGAGCCCGGCCGCGGGTACTTCGAGAAGTGGAACAGGGGGGTGTTCGGCCCGGCCGTCAGGTCGGACGACGCGCCGGTGCGGATGGGGCAGGGCACCATGAGCATCTGTCCCGCCCTGCTCGACGACGGCGCCGGCCGGGCCGGCTTCGGCACCCTGGCGGGGACGGTCACGGTCCGCCGGGACGGCGCCGAGCTGGGTCGGCTGGACGAGCTGTGCGGCCAGCTGCCGGTGCCGGCGGGCACGGCCCGGTACGAGGTGGACGTGGTGGCGCGGATGCGCGACCTCGCGGTGAGCACGGAGACCCGGACGCGGTACGCGTTCACCCAGGCGCCGCCGGCCCAGGGGGAGGTGACCCCCGACGCCGCCGCCGTCCGGTTCAGCCCGGCGTTGGACGACCGCAACGCCAGCCCGCGGGGCGCCCGGATCGAGGTGCCGGTGCTCGTGCAGCGCACGGGTGCCCCGGGTCGCCTGAAGTCGGTCACCGCGCAGGTGTCCTACGACGACGGCCGCACGTGGGCGGGCCTGGAGCTGACCCGGCGCGGCGACGGCCGGTACACCTACCAGGCGCAGAACCCCGCCGCGCCGGGCTTCGCGTCCCTGCGGGCGGTGGTGACCGACCAGGCCGGCAACACCACGGAGCAGACGACGATCCGGGCGTACCGGATCGGCTGACCGCCGAGCACGCGGTGCCCGCGGCCACGCCGGCCGCGGGCACCGCGCCGTGCCGGGGACGGACGCGCCGGCCGCGGTCCGGGTCGGCACCTAGGGAAATCACGGATGTTAGGGCCGCCCGCCGCTGCGAGGGTGGTGTCGGGCGGCACGCCAGCGCCCGCCACACCCAGGGAGGCATCAGTGAGACCTCGCACCACGGCCGGCGTCATCGCCGCGCTCTGTGTCGCCGTCCTGCCGCTCGGCGCCGCGCCCGTCGCGGCGGCGCGGCCACCGGCCGCGGTCCTCGACCCCGAGGACAAGGACTCCACCGAGGGCACCGTCGAGGCGTCCGCCGACGCCCCGCCGGGCCGGGACACCGCGGAGCGGATCCGGAAGTACTGGACGGCCGACCGGCTCAGCCGCGCGCCGTACGCCGATCCGGCCCACACCGTCAGCGACCCCGACGACCCCCAGCGGGACCCGGACGAGGACGAGGACACCGCCGGCCCGACCCGACCTGACACCCGCGCGACCGGCCGGGCGGTCATGTCCCGCCCCGTCGGCATGATCTTCTTTCACGACCCGGTGGCGAAGAAGGACATGCGCTGCTCGGGCTCGGTCGTCCGCAGCACGCACAAGATGCTGGTCGCCACCGCCGGGCACTGCGTGCACACCGGCAAGGGCGGCCGGTGGGTGCAGAACCTGGTCTTCATCCCCGGCTACGACGTCAAGGGCACGGAGCACGTCCGGCCGCACGGCACGTTCGCGGCGGAGAAGGTCCGCGCGATGAACGGCTGGACCAAGCGGTCCAACCAGGGCCGGGACGTGGCGTTCTTCCGCGTCACGAAAAGCGACCTCGGCAAGGGCCTGGAGTCCGAGGTGGGCGCCCAGGGCTACGCGTTCGGCGGCCGGCGCTTCGGGGTCAAGGTGACGGCGATCGGGTACCCGTCGAGCCACAAGTTCACGGGCAACGCGCAGCAGAAGAAGTGCGCCGACGCGACGCGCCGCTCGGGTCAATGGAAGCAGCTCCGGATCGACTGCGACCTCACCAAGGGCGCCAGCGGCGGACCGTGGCTGCGCGACTACGCCGACGGCTACGGCCGGATCATGAGCGTGAACAGCAACATGCCGAAGGCGGAGAAGGAGGTGGACGGCCCCCAGTTCGACCTGGCCGTCCGCGCCATGTACCGCAAGATTGACTGACCACCCACCCTCGGCCCGCTCCCGGCTCCGCCGGCCCGTTCGCCCCGCTCGCCTGTCGATTTCAGCTCCCCGCAGCAACGACCAGAACAAATCGACGCACGACGATGAAGGGCGGACGGGTCGGCAGGCCCTGGTAGCTCATCGAAACGACCTCCTGTGTCGCCCAGCGGGGCGAGTCATCGTGGAGCCACGCGCACCCGGGCCGGCAGCGACGACAGCGCAAGGTGCCGGCCGAGGTGCGGGCGCGTCGTACGGAGTTCGCGGACGAGCACGGTCTGAAACGCCACCGGCTGGGCTGCTCCGAACGTCCTGACGTGGGACAGCCCGGAGCAGGCCGAGCCGCGCACGGTGTCCAGCTAGGGCGACGCGGTCCGGGCAGGGCCAGCGTCAGCCGCCGTCAGCCGCCGCGCTGGGACGTGCTCAGGTTCGTGAAGTCGAACCGGCGGCCGGCGTCCCAGGCCGCCCGCTGGTTGCCGTGGGCGGGGATGCCGCCCCCGTGCTTGAGCATGCGGGCCAGGTGCATGAGGTTCCAGGTCATGAAGGTCAGATTGCGGTTGACGAAGTCGTTCTCCGGCCCGCCGGAGCCCTCGTCCAGGTAGGACGGGCCCGGCCCGGCCGGGCCCATCCATCCGGCGTCGGCCTGCGGCGGGACGACGTAGCCGAGGTGCTGGAGGCTGTACAGGATGTTCATGGCGCAGTGCTTGACGCCGTCCTCGTTGCCGGTGATCAGGCAGCCGCCGACGCGCCCGTAGTAGGCGTACTGGCCCGCGTCGTTGAGCTGCCCGGAGTTGCCGTACAGCCGCTCGATGACCCGCTTGGTGACCGAGCTGTTGTCGCCCAGCCAGATCGGGCCGGCCAGCACGAGGATATCGGCGGCCTGCACCCGGCGGTACAGCTCCGGCCACTCGTCGGTGGCGGCGCCGTGGGCGCGCATGTCGGGGTACACGCCCGCGGCGATGTCGTGGTCGACGGCGCGGAACTCGTCCACCTCGACGCCGCGCTTCTCCATGATCTGGCGGCTCAGGGCCACGAGGCCGCCGGTGTGGCTGCGCTCGGGGGACGGCTTGAGCGTGCAGTTGACGAAAAGGGCACGGAGGCCGTCGAAGCGCCATTCTTCAGTCATGGCGACCAGCCTGCCAGGCCCGACGGGGCCGCGGAGGCCGACAGCGTGGCTCGTCCGGGGTAGGGCCGCGGGAGGGAGCCCGCCGCGCGGGGCGTCGGAGGGCCGGCCGGGAGCCGGGGTACCCGGGCGGAGCCGGCCGGCGGCTACGCTGGCAGGCGGGCCCGCAGGCCCCGACCGCCGCTGGACCGACGCATGGGACGTAGCCACCGTGTTCGACACCCTGAGTGACCGCCTCTCCGGCATCTTCACCAAGCTGCGCGGGAAGGGCCGGCTGACCGACGCGGACGTCGACGCCACCGCCCGGGAGATCCGGCTGGCGCTGCTGGAGGCCGACGTCGCCCTGCCGGTGGTCAAGGCGTTCATCCACGCGGTGAAGACCCGCGCGCGCGGAGCCGAGGTCTCTCAGGCGCTCAACCCGGCCCAGCAGATCATCAAGATCGTTCACGACGAGCTGGTGGGCGTCCTGGGCGGCGAGGCGCGCCGGCTCCAGTTCGCCAAGCACCCGCCGACCGTGATCATGCTCGCCGGCCTCCAGGGCGCGGGAAAGACGACGTTCGCCGGCAAGCTGGCCGGCCTGCTCAAGGGCCAGGGGCACCAGCCCCTGCTCGTCGCCTGCGACCTCCAGCGCCCCAACGCGGTCAACCAGCTCCAGGTCGTCGGCGAGCGGGTCGGCGTCGAGGTCTACGCACCGCAGCCGGGCAGCGGCGTCGGCGACCCGGTGCAGGTGGCCCGCGACTCCGTCGCCCACGCCACCCGCGCGGCCCGCGACATCGTGATCGTCGACACCGCCGGCCGGCTCGGCATCGACGGCGAGATGATGGCCCAGGCGGCCGCCATCCGCGACGCGGTGGAGCCGGACGAGACGCTGTTCG
This sequence comes from Pilimelia terevasa, assembly GCF_014647915.1. GTDB lineage: Bacteria > Actinomycetota > Actinomycetes > Mycobacteriales > Micromonosporaceae > Pilimelia > Pilimelia terevasa. The sequence goes on along the minus strand of NZ_BMQC01000006.1, from coordinate 127,155 downwards.
TCATCGACGCGATGGTGGGCCAGGACGCGGTCGCCACCGCCGAGGCGTTCCGGGACGGCGTGGGGATCACCGGCGTCGTGCTGTCCAAGCTGGACGGCGACGCCCGCGGCGGCGCGGCGCTGTCGGTGCGGCACGTCACCGGCCAGCCGATCATGTACGCGTCGACGGGCGAGAAGCTGACCGACGTCGATGTCTTCCACCCCGAGCGGATGGCCAGCCGGATCCTCGGCATGGGCGACATGCTCACCCTGATCGAGCAGGCCGAGCAGGCCTTCGACGCCGATCAGAAGGAGAAGATGGCGGCGAAGCTGCTCGGTGGCGAGCAGTTCACGCTGGAGGACTTCCTCGACCAGCTCACCGCGGTCCGCCGGATGGGGCCCATCGCCAACGTGCTCGGGATGCTGCCGGGCATGAACCAGATGAAGGACCAGCTCGCCGAGCTGGACGACAGCCACTTCGACCGGATCACGGCGATCATCCGGTCGATGACGCCGGCCGAGCGCACCACCCCGAAGATCATCAACGGCTCGCGGCGGGTGCGGATCGCCAACGGCTCCGGGGTGACCGTCATGGAGGTCAACCAGCTACTCAACCGGTTCGGCCAGGCGCAGAAGATGATGAAGCAGATGGGCGGCATGATGGGCCTGCCCGGCAGCCGGCGCAAGGCCACCAAGTCGCCCAAGAACAAGCGCAAGGGCAAGTCCGGCGGCAACCGTCCGCGCACCGGCGGCGGGCTGCCCGGAGTGGGCGGGCTGCCCGGGGGCCTGCCGGGCGGGATGCCGCAGCTCCCCCCGGGGCTGGACCCGGGCGCGCCGGGCGGTGGCGGGTTCACGCTGCCCAATCTGGACTTCACGAAGCTGACCAAGCGCGACGAGGACCCCCGCGAGCAGTAGCGCGGCGGGCGTCGGTCAGACGACCCCGAAGCGGTAGCCGCGCGCCTTGAGGGTGGCGATGGTGCGGTCCAGCGCCGCGACGGTGTTCGCACGGTTGCCGCCGCCGTCGTGCATGAGGACCACGTTCAGGCGGTCCTTGCGGACGGCGCCGAGGATGTGGGCGCGGATCCGGTTGGCGCCGGGGCGCTCCCAGTCCTGGGTGTCGATGTTCCACTTGACCGGGCGCAGGCCGCAGCTCGCGACGATCGCGGTGGTCCGGGCGTCCGTGGCGCCGTAGGGGAACCGGAACGACGTGGGGGTGACGCCGGTGGCCTGGCGCAGGAGGCGCTGCTGCCGGGTGATCTGGCTGCGGGCCCCGTCGTCGCTGAGCGTGCGCATGTCGGGGTGGTCCCAGGTGTGGTTGCCGATCCGGTGCCCCTCGCGCACGATCCGCCGGGCCAGGACCGGGTGCTTCTGCGTCTCCACGCCCAGGGCGAAGAACGTGGCGCGGACGCCGTGGCGTTTCAGGACCTTCAGGATCCCCGGGGTGTAGGCGGAGGGCCCGTCGTCGAACGTGAGCGCGACCACGCCGCGGCGGCTCGCCCCGGTCCGCATCTGCGAGACGTGGGCCAGCCGGGCGGGGAAGTCGGTCAGGTCCGGGCTGGCGGCGGGGGTCGGCGTGGCGGCGGCCGGGGGCGCGGCGGCGGGTTCGTCCACCGCCAGGAAGCTCGCGGCCGCCAGACCCAGCGCCAGCGCCAGGCCCAGCGGCCCGAGCCGGCGGGCGTGGGCGGGTCGGATGTGCGGCATGGTCGGCCTCCGGTCGCGCGGCGCGTCTGGTGTGATGTGTGCGGTGCGGGTCCGCCGTGGCCGACACCGGTCGGGCCGCGGAGGATGCGCGGTTATCGGACGGTACGGAGAACGCCGCCGCTCCCAGCAGAGGGAAATGGCCACTGTGCGGTGGCCGCGGGGCGTGAACCGGACGAAGCGAGGGAAACGGAGTGGGGCGGATGGTGCTGCACGTGCGCGGGGTGGTCCTACCGGACGACGAGGTGCGGGACCTCTGGCTGACCGAGGACGCCGTGAGTCTCGAACCGCTGCCGGGCGCCCGGACCGTCTGTACGGAGGGCTGGATCCTGCCCGGGCTGGTCGACGCGCACTGCCACATCGGCATCGCGTACGGGGCGAAGCCGGTCCGCGACGTGCGGCACGCCCGGGAGCTGGCGCTGGTGGACCGCGACGCCGGGGTGCTGGCCCTGCGCGACGCCGGCTCGCCGGTGCCGTACCCCGAGCTGGACGACGACCCCGACGTGCCGCGGCTGGCGCGGGCGGGCCGGCACGTGGCGCCGGTGCGGCGGTACCTGCGCGACATCGGCGCCGAGGTGACCGCCGAGGACGTCGTGGACGAGGTGGTGCGGCAGGCCCGGGCCGGCAACGGCTGGGTGAAGCTGGTCGGCGACTGGATCGACCGCGGGGTCGGCGACCTGGCGCCGGCCTGGAGCGCCGACGCGCTGCGCGCCGCCGTCGCCGCCGCGCACGCCGTGGGCGCCCGGGCGGCGGCGCACACGTTCTCGGAGGAGGCCGTGGAGATCCTGGTCCGGGCCGGTGTGGACTCCGTCGAGCACGGCACCGGCCTGTCGCTGGACCTGGTCGACACCATGGCCCGCAACGGGACCGCGCTGGTTCCGACGATGATCAATATCGAGAACTTCGAGGAGATCGCCGCGCAGGCGCAGCCGAGGTTCCCGGGGTACGCCGCGCACATGCGCGCGCTGCACCGGCGGTTCCCCGAGGTGGTCGCGGCGGCGTACGAGGCGGGTGTGCCGATCTACGTCGGCACCGACGCCGGTGGCGGGATCCACCACGGACTCGCGGCGAGCGAGATGCTCATGCTGCGGGACAAGGCCGGGATGGCCCCGGTCGACGTCCTGGCCGCCGCGTCGTGGAAGGCGCGCGAGTGGCTCGGGTTCGCCGGCCTCACCCACGGCGGCCTGCCCGACCTGACGGTGTACCCGGCGGACCCGCGGACGGATTTGCGGGTCGTCCAGGCGCCGCGGCACATCATCCTGCGCGGCCGGGTCGTCACCCCGTGACGGCGGGCGGGTGGCGGAGACCGGGTCGCGGGCGTCGATAGGATGGTCGAATGGGTCGAGTAGTCACTCCGCGTGCCGAGGATTTCCCCCGGTGGTATCAGGACGTCATCGCCAAGGCGCAGCTCGCCGACAACGGGCCGGTGCGGGGGACGATGGTCATCCGGCCGACCGGCTACGCGCTCTGGGAGCGGATGCAGGCCGAGCTGGACGCCCGCATCAAGGCCACCGGCGCGCAGAACGCCTACTTCCCGCTGTTCATCCCGGAGAGCTACCTGACCCGCGAGGCCGAGCACGTCGAGGGCTTCTCGCCGGAGCTGGCCGTCGTCACCCACGGCGGCGGCAAGAAGCTGGCCGAGCCCGTCGTCGTCCGCCCCACCAGCGAGACGATCATCGGCGAGTCGATGGCGAAGTGGATCGGCTCGTACCGCGACCTGCCGATGCTGCTCAACCAGTGGGCCAACGTCGTGCGCTGGGAGCTGCGCCCGCGGATCTTCCTGCGGACCAGCGAGTTCCTCTGGCAGGAGGGCCACACCGCCCACGCCGACGCCGCCGACGCGCGTGCCTACGCCCGCCGGATCCTGCACGAGGTCTACGAGGACTTCATGGTCAACGTACTGGCGATCCCGGTGGTGGTCGGCCGCAAGACCGCCCGGGAGCGGTTCGCGGGGGCGACCGACACGTACCCGCTCGAAGCGATGATGGGCGACGGCAAGGCGCTCCAGATGGGCACCAGCCACGAGCTGGGCCAGAACTTCGCCCGCGCCTTCGACATCACGTACTCCGACAGCGCCAAGGGCGTCAGCCACGCGTGGACCACCTCGTGGGGCGTCACCACGCGGATGATCGGCGGCGTGATCATGGTGCACGGCGACGACGACGGCCTGCGCATCCCGCCGCTGCTGGCACCGGTCCAGGCGTACGTGATGGTGGTCAAGGACGGCGAGGGCGTCCTGCCCGCGGCGGCCACGCTGCGCGACGCCCTGCGCGACGCGGGCGTCCGGGTCGCGCTGGACGACCGGGTGGACACCGCCTTCGGCCGCCGCGCGGTCGACGCCGAGCTGAAGGGCTACCCGGTCCGCGTCGAGGTCGGCCCCCGGGACCTGGCCCAGGGCACCGTGACCCTCGTCCGGCGCGTCGACGGCAGCAAGACGCCCGTCGCGGTGGACGCGGTCGTGGACGCGGTCGTGCGGGCGCTGGCCGAGGACCAGCAGGCCCTGTACGCGCAGGCGCTGAAGGCCCGGACCGACCGCACCGTCGAGGTGGCGACGCTGGGCGAGGCGCTGGAGGCCGCCGCGACCGGCTGGGCGCGGGTGCCGTGGGCGGCCGTGGGCGCCGCGGGCGAGGCCGAGGCGAACAACCAGGGCGTGACGGTCCGCTGCCTGGTCCGCCCCGACGGCGCGGTGCCGGACAGCGAGGACGAGCCGGACCTGGTGGCGATCCTGTCCCGCGCGTACTGAGCGCCGTGTTCCGCTTCACCCCCGGCGAGGTGGTGGTCCACCGCAACGTGCGGCCCGGCGCGATCGGCTGGGTCCGCACCGCGGTGGTGGTGGCCGACGACGACCGGGGCCTGCTGCTGTGGATCCCGCGCGGCGCGCCGGTGGGCAGCCTGGTGGCCGCGGACGGCCGCGGGATGCGGGCGATGCCGTTCGCCGAGTGGGTGACGCTGGAGCACCGCGTGTTCCCGCACACATGGCACGGCCCGGGGGTGCTCAAGCTCCTGCCGCCGGGGGCGGGCCACTCGGTGTGGTGGTTCTTCGACGACGGCGGCGGCTTCCGCAACTGGTACGTCAACCTGGAGGAGCCCGCGGTCCGCTGGGCCGACCCGGGGCTGCGCGGGGTGGACATGCGCGACCAGGACCTGGACCTGGTGGTCCGGCCCGACCTGTCCTGGGAGTGGAAGGACGTCGGGGAGTTCGCCGAGCGGCTGGCGCTGCCGGGGCACTACTGGGTACCCGACCCGGACGCGGTGTGGGCCGAGGGTCGGCGGGTCGCCCGGTCGGCGGAGGCCGGGGCGTTCCCGTTCGACGGCACGTGGTGCGACTTCGCGCCCGAGGCGGGCTGGACGGTACCGGCGGCGCTGCCCGACGGCTGGGACCGGCCCGCGGCGCGCTGAGCCGGGACGGCCCCGGCGGGCTCCCGCGCGGTACCCCGCGGCGCGTCGGGGTGGGGATCGGCGGGGGTGGGCGCCGGGGGAGCAAGGCGTCTGGCAGAATGACGTGTTGGTATGCGGCAGTGCGCACGGCGCCCTCTAACCCGGGCGTACTGTCCAGTCCGTGAGCTGTCGACGCGCGCCAACCCCACGGCGTCGGGTCGACCGGCTCGGCTCACCCAGACTTCAGGAGCGCGCACACGTGGCCGTCAAGATCCGGCTTATGCGGATGGGCAAGATCCGCAACCCGCAGTACCGCATCGTCATCGCCGACTCGCGCACCAAGCGCGACGGTCGCGCGATCGAGTATGTCGGCATCTACCAGCCGAAGCACGACCCCTCGCTGATCGAGGTGAAGTCCGACCGGGTGCAGCACTGGCTGTCCGTCGGCGCCCAGCCCAGCGAGGCCGTCCAGCGGATCCTCGAACTGACCGGCGACTGGCAGCAGTTCAAGGGCCTGCCGGCGCCGACCAAGCCGCTGCTCATCCCGGCCGTCAAGGCCCGCCAGATCGCCGCCGCCGAGGCGGCCGCGGCGGCGGCCGAGGAGCCCGGGACCACCGCGGTCGAGGAGAAGCCCGCCAAGAAGGCGGCGCCGAAGAAGGCCAAGGCTGACGACAAGACCAAGGCTGACGACAAGGCCAAGGTCGACGACAAGGCCAAGGCTGAGGCGGCTCCGGTCGAGTCGGCCGCCGAGACCACCGGCGAGCAGGTCTGACATGGCGCTGCGGCCGGCCCTGGAGCACCTGGTCAAGGGCATCGTCGACAACCCCGACGATGTGCGCGTGCGACTGGTGGATTCGCGGCGCGGCAAGCGCCTGGAGGTCCGGGTGCACCCCGAGGACCTCGGCACCGTGATCGGGCGCGGCGGACGCACGGCCAAGGCCCTGCGGACCGTCGTCGGCTCGATCGGCGGGCGCGGCGTGCGCGTCGACATCGTCGACGCCTACTGAGCGTGGCCCTACCACCGGTGCACGTGATCGTCGGGCGGGTCGTCCGTCCGCACGGCATCCACGGCGAGCTCGTCGTGGAGGTCCGCACGGACGACCCGCTGGCCCGGTTCACCGTCGGCGCCACGCTGCTCACCGGCACCAACCGGGGTCCCGCCCCGGCACCGCCGGCCACCGACGGCCGCTGGACGGTGCCCGCGCGCCTGCGCGTACGCACGGTCCGCCCGCACCAGAACCGCCTGCTCGTCACGTTCGAGGAGACCCCCGACCGCGACGTGGCCGAGGAGATGCGCGGCGTCGTCCTGTGGGTCCCGGTGGCCGAGATCGACGCCCCGGACGACCCGGAGGAGTTCCACGACCACCAGCTCGTCGGCCTGCGGGCCGTCGACCCCGCCGGCCAGCCCGTCGGCGAGGTGCTGCGCATCGACCACGCCCCGGCCGCCGACCTGCTGGTCCTGCGCCGGCCGGACGGCTCGCGGGGCCTGGTGCCGTTCGTCGCGGCGATCGTGCCGGAGGTCGACGTGGCCGGCGGCCGGATCGTCGTCGACGCGCCGCCCGGCCTGTTCGACCTGTGACCGCGGTCGGCGCCGACGGCGCGGCACAGCTCCGGGTGGACGTACTCACGATCTTCCCGGAGTACCTGGCCCCGCTCGACCTGTCCCTGATCGGCCGGGCGCGGTCGGCCGGGACGCTGAGCCTGCGCCTGCACGACCTGCGTACCTGGACCCACGACGCGCACCGGACCGTGGACGACACGCCGTACGGTGGCGGCCCCGGCATGGTGATGCGCCCGGAGCCGTGGGGCGAGGCGTTCGACGCGCTGCTGCCCGCGGCCGGCCCGCCGCCGCGCCTGGTGGTGCCCAGCCCCGCGGGAGAGCGGTTCCGGCACCGGCTGGCCGTCGAGCTGGCCGCCGAGCCGTGGCTGATGTTCGCGTGCGGCCGGTACGAGGGCATCGACCAGCGGGTCCTCGACGACGCCGCGCGCCGGATGCCGGTGACCGAGGTGTCCCTCGGCGACTACGTGCTCTTCGGCGGCGAGGTCGCGGTGCTGGTGATGCTGGAGGCGGTCACCCGCCTGCTGCCCGGCGTGCTCGGCAACGCCGACTCGCTGGTCGAGGAGTCGCACACCGCGGGCCTGCTGGAGGCGCCCGTCTACACGAAGCCGGCGACCTGGCGCGGTCTGGACGTCCCGGAGGTGCTGCGCTCCGGCGACCACGGCCGGATCGCCCGCTGGCGGCGCGAATCGGCGCTGCTGCGGACCGCCCGCCGCCGACCCGATCTGCTGGCCGGCCCGGCCGCGGCCGCCCTGGACCGGCGGGATCGGGCCGTGCTGGCCGAGGGCGGGTTCCCGACCGCGGAACCCGGTGTGGCAGAGTAGGGGGGTTGCCGCGGCGTACCCGCCGCGCGACCTGCCGCCGGCACGGGCGCCACCGCCGTGGCGGCGAGGGCATTCTAGCCAGATACGTACGCACGACCGGTCCCGCGCGGGCCGGTGTGCCTTGAGCTGACGAGGTATGCAGCGATGAACACGCTGGACGCTCTGGACGCCCAGTCGAAGCGGACCGACATCCCGGACTTCCGCGCAGGAGACACGCTCAAGGTGCACGCCCGGGTCGTCGAGGGCAACCGCTCCCGGGTGCAGGTCTTCCAGGGCGTCGTGATCCGCCGCCAGGGCTCCGGCCTGCGCGAGACCTTCACCATCCGCAAGGTCAGCTTCGGCGTGGGCGTCGAGCGGACCTACCCCCTGAACAGCCCCGCGATCGACCGGGTCGAGATCATGACCCGCGGCGACGTGCGCCGCGCCAAGCTCTACTACCTGCGCAACCTGCGCGGCAAGGCTGCCAAGATCAAGGAACTGCGCTAGAAGGTCGGCTGACTGTCGTCGCCCAAAAACGGATCGGCACTGGCCGATCGGGGCTGGGCATGATCAGGCCGGCCCCTTAGGCTGGGTCTCGATGTACGGCTCTGGCTCCGACCGCGGCGACCGCGGCGACACCTTCGGCTACCGCTCGGCGGGAACCTCCCAGGAGGCCCCGGGCGGTAGCCGCGTCGCGCGCCGCGGCGACGTCGACCGCGGCGGCCAGGCGGGCGACCGGCGCGGCGGCGAGCTGGAGCGCTCCGGCCGCAGGCCGCACACCGGCCCGTCGTACGACCCCGGCGAACCCGCCGCCCGGCGGCGGGACCTGCGCGAGGAGCCGGACGGCGCCGCGCGGGGGCGGTCCCGCGACGACGGCGAGTACCAGCCGCGGCGGGCGTACCGCGGCGACGTGCCGGGCCGGCCGCGGCCCGACGGACAGCGCGACCCGGCACCCGACTCCGCCCGCGACCCCCGGGGCCGCGGGGCCGAGGACGGCCGCCGGGCGATCGGGGCGCCCTCCTACCGCGCGGACCCCCGCGGCGAGGCACCCCGCCCCCCCTCGTACCGCGCCCAGGTGCCCGCTCCCGGCGCGGTGGGCGCGTCCGCCGGCCGGGTGCCGGTGCGGGCCGGCACCACCGGGACGGGGCGCCTCCAGGTGCCCGCCCGGGCCCGGCTGGACCTCGGCGCGACCGACGGCGTCCGCTCCCGGCCCGTGGCCCGCGCCACGCCGCCGCCGCCGCGGCGCAAGGAGATGCCGCTGTGGCAGGAGATGCCGGTCCTGCTCGTCGTCGCGTTCTGCCTCGCGGTGCTGATCCGCACGTTCCTGATGCAGGCGTTCTTCATCCCCTCCGGTTCGATGGAGAACACCCTGCTGGTCAAGGACCGGGTGCTGGTCAACAAGATGGTGTACGACATGCGGGGTCCGCAGCGCGGCGAGGTCGTCGTGTTCAGCGGCACCGACTCGTGGCTGCCGGAGATCCCGCCCGAGCCGAACCTGGGCCTGGTGGCCAAGTTCAGCCGGACCCTGGGCGACCTGGTCGGGGTGACCCGCCCCGGTGACAAGGACTTCATCAAGCGGGTGATCGGCCTGCCCGGTGACCGCGTGTCGTGCTGCGACCCCGACGGGCGCGTCCTGGTCAACGGCGTGCCGCTCGACGAGCCCTACGTCTTCGAGAACTCGCCGCTGGACGCCCCGCCGGGCGGCCAGTGCCGCGGCCGGCGCTTCGAGGAGGTCGTGGTCGGCAACGGGCAGATGTTCGTCATGGGGGACCACCGGCTCGTCTCCCTCGACGGCCGCTGCCAGGGGCTGGTGCCGATCGACAACGTGATCGGCAAGGCGATGGCCGTGGTCTGGCCGACCAGGAACTGGCGCGTTCTGCAGACACCGTCCACGTTCGACGCCGTGCCCGACGTGGCCAACGCCCCGGTCCGCGGTACGGCGAAAGGCACCCGCAACGCCGGAGAGTTCGGAATTGTCCTCCCGCTGCTGTTGACTTCGCTCGTGTCCGGGCGTACCCGCAGGCAGTTCTCAGCGACGCGTCGTACGCTTCTGGAGTGATTGACGAGCAGACCGACAAACGCCGCACCTCGTTCTGGCGTGAGATGCCCATTCTCCTGGTGGTGGCCGTACTGGTCGCCTTCGTGGTCCGGGCGTTCGTGCTCCAGACCTTCTACATCCCGTCCCAGTCGATGGAGCACACGCTCGATCTGAACGACCGGGTCCTGGTCAACAAGCTCGTCTACGACTTCCGCGACCCGGCCCGGGGCGAGGTCATCGTGTTCAAGGCCCCGACGGAGTGGCGGACCGGCGCGGAGAGCGACGACTTCATCAAGCGCGTCATCGGCCTGCCCGGCGACCACATCAAGTGCTGCGACACCCAGCAGCGTCTCATGATCAACGGCGTTTCGATCACCGAGCCGTACCTGTACTCCGAAGGCGGCGTGAGCGACCCGCCCGCCGACCGGGTGTTCGAGGTCACCGTCCCGGCCGACCGCCTCTGGGTCATGGGGGACCACCGCTCGCAGTCCGGCGACTCGCTGGAGCACTGGGGGCGCAGCGCGGACATCAAGGTCGCCACGGTACCGACGGACTCCGTGGTCGGACGGGCGTTCGTCCTGTTCTGGCCGTTCTCCCGGGCCACCTGGCTGAGCCCGCCGGCGGCGTTCGACAGCGTCCCCGCCCCCAAGCCCTGACCCCGGCGGGCCGCGCCCGCGGCGGACCCGCTCGGGCGCGGACTAGGCTGGCGGCTGCGATGGAGGACGACATTCGACGGGCGGCGCGGGTTCTCGTGGTGGACGACGACGCCCGGGTGCTGCTGCTGCGGGTCAGGGAGTCCGACCCGCCGCGCGCGTACTGGTTGACACCCGGCGGCGGCCTGGACCCCGGCGAGACGGCCGCGGGGGCCGCCGCCCGGGAGCTGGCTGAGGAGACCGGCCTGCGGGTACCGGCGGCAGCGCTGGGCGCGCCGGTGCACCGGGAGACGATCCGGTACCGCGGCGCCGGCCGGGACGTTGTCCAGGACCAGGAGTTCTTCGTCCTGCGCACCACCGCCTTCGCCGTCGACACCCGCGCCGATCCCGGCGGTCTCGGCGCGGCGGAGCGGCGCACGGTGGACGGCCACCGCTGGTGGACCCGCGCCGCGCTGGCGGACACGGCCGAGACCGTCTACCCCGCGGTGCTGCCGGACCTGCTCGACCGCGTCCTGGCGGAGTCGGCGTGCTGACGCCCCCGCGCACGCTGCTGCGCCGCGACGGGGACATCTACACCCTGGAGCGCGCGCTGCACCGCCGCGGCTTCGCCGTGGTGGCCGGCGCCGACGAGGCCGGCCGGGGCGCCTGCGCCGGCCCGCTGGTGGCCGCCGCCGCGGTGCTCGGTACCGGCCGTCGGGGTGAGATTCCGGAACTCGCCGACTCCAAGCTGCTCACCCCGGCGGCGCGCGAGCGGGTGTACGACGCCGTGGTGGCGCGGGCGCTGGCGTACCGCGTCGTCGTCGTCGAGGCCGCCGAGGTCGACGCGCGCGGCCTGCACGTGTGCAACGTCGCGGCCCTGCGCCGGGCGCTCGCCGGGCTGCCGGTACCGCCGCAGTACGTCCTGACCGACGGGTTCCGGGTGGACGGCGCCGGGGTCCCGGGCCTGGCGGTGTGGAAAGGTGACCAGGTCGCGGCCTGTGTCGCCGCGGCCAGCGTGCTCGCCAAGGTGACCCGGGACCGGATCATGGTCGGGCTGGACGGGACGTACCCAGGGTACGGGTTCGCGGTGCACAAGGGGTACGTGACGCCGGAGCACCGGGAGGCGTTGACCCGGCTGGGGCCGTGCGCGGAGCACCGGTTCTCGTACGTCAACGTGGCGGCGGCCGCGCGCGCGGCCCGCCCGGTCGGCGTGGAGCCGCCGACGGGCGCCGGCACCCCGGGAGGTACGGTCGGCGTGGCGCGTCGGGCGCGTCGGCGGTCCACCCCGTCCGTGGGGGAAGATGTGGCCATGGAAGGCGGAGGGCGATGAGCGCCGAAGATCTCGAAAAGTACGAGACGGAGATGGAGCTTCAGCTCTATCGGGAGTATCGGGACATCGTTCGCCAGTTCTCCTACGTGGTGGAGACGGAGCGCCGGTTCTACCTGGCGAACCAGGTGGACGTCCACGTGCGCAACGCGGACGGCGAGGTGTACTTCGAGGTCGAGATGCAGGACGCCTGGGTGTGGGACATGTACCGCCCCGCGCGCTTCGTCAAGAACGTCCGGGTGATCACGTTCAAGGACGTCAACGTCGAGGAGCTGGAGAAGCCCGACATCTCCCTGCCCTCGGACTCCGGATTCGGCAACTGAGCCCCTCGCGGGTGCCCTGACCGCTCGGGCGGCTGCCCGCACGCCCTCCAGCGAGCGATGTCTGTCCACAGGGACGGGCTTGTCCACAGAGGCGGCTCGCCGCGGTGGCGGCACGCGCACGACCGGCCCGATGCTGCGTCCATGGGTACTCGTGGCGACAGGTTGATCATTTCGCGGCGGCGCGCCGGCAGGATGGCGAGGGCCGCGGGGACGGCCGTCGCGGTGACGGCGAGTGGGGTCGTGGCGGTGACCTCCGTGTGGTGGTGTGGTCAGGAACATCCGGCGCCCTTCCTCCCGCTGCGGTCTGTCGTTGCCGGTCCGGCCGCCCCGTCGGCATCGACCTCCGCGCTGAACCGCACTCCGCCCCTGGCCTTCGCGCCGCAGGGCCTCGCCCACCAGGGACCGGTAGACGCCGCACCGCGGCCCGGCGCTTCGGGGGCGGTGTGGCCGCTGGCGGGTCCGCCGGACATCGCGCGCCCGTTCGACCCGCCGCCGCAGCCGTGGCGGCCCGGCCACCGAGGGGTGGACCTGGGCGGGCGGCCCGGCGCGGTCGTGTCCGCGGCCGCGGCCGGCGAGGTCGCCTTCGTCGGAGCGGTCGCCGGCCGGGGTGTGGTGAGCGTCCAGCACCCGTCCGGCCTCCGCACCACGTACGAGCCCGTGACCGGGACGGTCGCCGTCGGCGACCGCGTGGACGCCGGCTCCCCGGTCGGCCGGCTGGACGCGGGCCACGCCGGCTGTGCCCGGCCGGCCTGCCTCCACTGGGGACTGCGCCGGGACCGGCAGTACCTCGACCCGCTGGCGATGCTGGGCCTCGGCCGTAGCCGCCTCCTCCCGTGACGGGAGGGCGCAGGTCGCGCCGGCCACGGAGCACGGCGTCGCCCCAGCACGTCAGGGGCGGCGCGGGCCGAGGACGTAGCCGCCGTCCACGGCACGGACCAGGTCGAGGTCGACCAGCAGCGGCAGCACCCGCAGGACGGTCCGCACCGGCAGACCGGCCGCGCCGCTCACCGCATCCGCGGCGGCCGGCCGGGACGGCGGCACGACCTCCAGCACGGCGGCCGCGTCCGGCGGGAGCCGGTCGAGCACCGTCTCCCGGCCGCGGGGCAGCGGCGCCAGGTCCGCTCCCCACCGGCCGACCTCCTCGATCACGTCCGCCGCCCGCGCCACGAGGCGGGCGCCGGGCTCCTCCCGCAGCGCGAGGTGGCATCCGGTCGAGGTCGCCGCCGTGACCGGTCCGGGGACCGCCATCGCGACCCGGCCCAGCGCCGCCGCCCGGCGGAGGGTGGCGAGCGCGCCGCTGCGCGGGGACGCCTCCACCACCACGGTCCCGGCGGCGAGCGCCGCGATCACCCGGTTGCGTACTAAAAAGCGGTGTCTGTGGGGTGCGGCGCCCGGCGGCCACTCGCTGACCAGAAGGCCGGTGGCGAGGATCCGCTCGAACAGGGACGCGTTGCCTGAAGGGTAGGGCCGGTCCACCCCGCAGGCCAGCACGGCGACCGTGGCGCCACCGGCGGTGAGTGCGCCGCGGTGGGCTGCCGCGTCGATGCCGAACGCCCCGCCCGAGACGACCGTCCAGCCCCGTTCGGCGAGCCCGTACCCGAGGTCGGTGGCGACGTGGCTCCCGTACGGCGAGCAGGCGCGCGCGCCCACGACGGCGACGCCCGCGCCGCCCAGCAGCGTCCGCGGGGCCTCGCCGCGCACCCACAGCAGCAGCGGCGGGCGGGTGTTGCCGTCCCGCGCCGTCGACTCCAGGTGCCGCAGGTCGTCCAGGGCCGCGGGCCACGCGTCGTCACCGGGGGTCAGGACGTCCGCGCCCAGGCGCGCCGCGCCGGCGAGCGCCGCGTCGGCCACCCGGTCCGGGTCGGCGGCGCGCAGCCGGGCCGCGACGGATTCGCGCAGCCGGGGTTCGGGCAGGTCGCCCGCCCGCGCGAAATCGAGGACCGCGGTGGCGCTGTACCGCTCGACGAGGGAGTGGATGATCCGGTGGCCGGGCTCGACCAGCCAACTGAGCACGATCCGCGCCCGCAGATCGGCGGCGGGGTCGCCACCGGCCGCCGGTGCCGGCCGGCCTGCCGGCTGGGTCCCCGACGCCACGGAACACCGCGTCGGGGGTGTATCGGGGCGAGGGGCGCGGGTCATGTCAGGGCTCCAGTTCGGAGGGCGAGGGCCTCGGCGATGTCGTCGGCGGCGGGCCGGTCGCGCCCGTCGAGGTCGGCCACGGTCCAGGCGAGGCGCAGCGCCCGGTCGTATCCGCGCGCGGTGAGCACCCCGCGGTCGAGGCGGTCGCGTAGCTGGCGGGTGTCGGCCGGGCGCAGCGCGTACGGCGGGTGCCGCAGCACGGCGCCGCTGACCTCGGCATTGGTGGCGCAGCCCAGCGGCGCCCACCGGCGCGCGGCGACCGCGCGGGCCGCGGCCACCCGGGCGGCCACCGCCGCCGACCCTTCGCTCCCGGCGGAAGCGGTGAGGTCGGCCGCCCGGACCGGCAGCAGCGCGAGCTGGATGTCGATCCGGTCGCGCAGCGCACCCGAGAGCCGGCCGGTGTAACGGCGCTTGGCGATCGAGGTGCACGGGCACAGCCCGTCGGCGGCGACCTGGGCGCACGGGCACGGGTTGGCGGCCACCACGAGCTGTACGCGGGCCGGGTAGTCGGTGCCGCCGCCGGCCCGGCGGACGCGGATCCGGCCCGTCTCCAGCGGCTGGCGCAGGGCCTCCAGCGCCCGCCCGGAGAACTCCGGCGCCTCGTCCAGGAACAGCACGCCGCGGTGGGCCAGCGACAGCGCGCCGGGCCGCGCCATGCCGCTGCCGCCGCCGACGAGCGCGGGCAGCGTGCTGGTGTGGTGCGGCGCCTGGAAGGGCGGGTGCCGGACGAGTGCGCCCTCGCCGAGCACCCCGGCCAGGGAGTGCAGGGCGGTGACCTCCAGCGCGGCGGCGTCGTCCAGGGGCGGCAGGACCGTCGGCAGGCGCTCGGCGAGCATCGTCTTGCCGGCACCCGGCGGCCCGAGCAGCGCCAGGTGGTGCCCGCCCGCCGCGGCGACCTCCAGCGCGCGCCGGCCCAACTCCTGCCCGGCCACCTCGGCCAGGTCGAGGCGGTGCGGCGCCGGGGCGGGCGCCGGTACGGCGGTCCGGGCGAGCGGGCGGGTGCCCCGCAGGTGGCCGACCACCGCCGCCAGGTCGTCGGCCGGGTGGATCGCCAGGCCGGGGACGAGGGTGGCCTCGCCGGCGTTGCCGCTCGGCACGACGACCTCGGTGACGCCGGTCGCGGCGAGCGCGACGGCCATCGGCAGGACGCCGCGGACGGGCCGGACCCGGCCGTCGAGCCCCAGTTCGCCGATGAGGGCCCGGGTGGCCAGCGCCGCGGCGGGTACGGCGCCCCCGGCGGCCAGGACCGCGCAGGCCACGGGCAGGTCGAAGCCGGAGCCGTGCTTGGGCTGCGCGGCGGGCAGCAGGTTGACGGTGAGGCGGCGGTCCGGCCACGGAAGGCGGGAGTTGGTGATGGCGGCGCGGATGCGGTCGCCGGCCTCGTGGAGTGCCGCGTCCGGCAGCCCGGACATGCGCATGGTCGGCAGGCCGTTGGCGATGTCCGCCTCGATCTCCACCGGGCACCCGGCGACACCGACCACTCCGGCGCCCAGGGCGCGCGCGTACCCCACCTCAGAACGCCCCGGGCCGGTGGTCGATCCGCGCGGTGCCGTCGCCGGCGACGGTGATCGCCACGACATCGAAGCGGACCACGGGAGGGCGCAGCGCCGTCGCCGCCAGCCAGCGGGCGCCGAGCCGGCGGAGCCGGGCGGCCTTGCGGGGGTCCACGGCGGCCGCGGGGGTGCCGT
Organism: Pilimelia terevasa; assembly: GCF_014647915.1. GTDB lineage: Bacteria > Actinomycetota > Actinomycetes > Mycobacteriales > Micromonosporaceae > Pilimelia > Pilimelia terevasa. The sequence continues at coordinate 111,593 of NZ_BMQC01000006.1, read as the reverse complement.
AGCCGGTACCGCGGCGGGTCTTCACCTCGACGAAGGCCACCGCCGGGCCGTCCCGGGCGACCAGGTCGATCTCGCCCGCGGGACAGCGCCAGTTCCGGTCGAGGATGGTCATGCCGGCACGGGTCAGGTACGCGGCCGCCATGGCCTCGCCGGTGGCGCCCAGCGCCCGGGTGCTCGCCTTCGTCATGCCGGGAACCCTCGCGGCGGGTGAACCCGCCGGGCAACCGGACGGGCGGCGCTCCTGTGGACAGGCCGGGCGTTGTGGACGGGGCGCCGGTGGCCCGTCGAATCTGGTAGGTGCCGGTGGGGGAGGGCGCCCGGTCGGGGGTCGGCCCCGGCGTGACGCACCGGCGGCGGCGCGTACACTGGCCTACTGGCGACCGTCCATGGATGGTCGCCCGTCGGAGCGGCGTTCCGCCGCGTCACCGGCCGGGCACGGCCTGCCGGAGTCGTACGAATCGACCGTCCCGACGCAATTCGCGCGCCTTCCCCGTTGCTCGGCGACGGTGGCGGCGGCCTCCCTGGTCCGCGCACGCGCGGCCCGCGACGGCTGACGACCAGGCGCCAGGGCGGGGCCGACCGGTCCCGTACAACCAGGGATTCGAGGAGTTACCCCATGGCCGTCGTGACCATGCGTCAGCTACTGGAGAGCGGTGTGCACTTCGGGCACCAGACCCGGCGCTGGAACCCGAAGATGAAGCGCTTCATCTTCACGGAGCGTAATGGCATCTACATCATCGACCTGCGCCAGACGTTGGAGTACATCGAGAAGGCGTACGCGTTCATCCGCAACACCGTCGCCGACGGCGGGACCATCCTGTTCGTCGGTACGAAGAAGCAGGCGCAGGAGGCGATCGCCGAGCAGGCCGCGCGCGTCGGCATGCCCTACGTCAACCACCGCTGGCTCGGCGGGATGCTCACCAACTTCCAGACGGTCTACAAGCGGCTCCAGCGGATGAAGGAGCTGGAGGCCCTCGGCGACCTCTCCGGCACCGCCGCCGGCTACACCAAGAAGGAGACGCTCCAGCTCTCCCGCGAGAAGATCAAGCTGAGCCGCACGCTCGGCGGCCTGCGGGACATGCAGCGCACCCCCTCCGCCGTGTGGGTCGTCGACACGAAGAAGGAGCACATCGCCGTCGACGAGGCGCGGAAGCTGAACATCCCGGTCATCGCGGTACTCGACACCAACTGCGACCCCGACGAGGTCGACTTCCCGATCCCGGGCAACGACGACGCGATCCGCTCCGCCGAGCTGCTGACCAGGGTCGTCGCCGCCGCCGTGGCCGACGGTCTGATCGCGCGCTCCGGCAAGGGCGGCCGCGGCGGCCAGGAGAAGCCCGAGGCCGGCGCCGAGGAGCCGCTGCCCGAGTGGGAGCGCGACCTGCTGGAGAAGACCGCCGAGGCCGCCGCGACGGAGGCCCCCGCCGCGACGGAGGCCCCCGCCGCGACGGAGGCCCCCGCCGCGACGGAGGCCCCCGCCGCGACCGAGGCGCCCGCCGCCGCGGTCGCCGAGCCGGCCACGGCCAGCGCCAGCGCCGAATGAGTGTCGCCGGTGGGCGGCGCGGGTCGCCGCCCACCGGTCACCACCGACCTGACCCAGAAGTCTGACAAACCTGAGAAGAGAGTCATGGCTAACTTCACCGCCGCGGACGTCAAGAAGCTCCGCGAGCTGACCGGCGCCGGGATGATGGACTGCAAGAAGGCGCTGGACGAGGCCGCGGGCGACGTCGAGAAGGCCGTCGAGATCCTGCGGATCAAGGGTGCCAAGGACGTCGGCAAGCGGGCCGGCCGCACCGCGGCGAACGGCCTGGTCGCCCACTCGGGCGGCGCGCTGCTCGAACTGAACTGCGAGACCGACTTCGTCGCGAAGAACGACGAGTTCATCGCGCTCGCCGACCGCCTCGTCGCCCAGGGCGTCGAGAGCAAGGCCACCGACGCGGAGAGCCTGCTCGCCGCGCCGTTCGAGGGCGGTACCGTCGCCGACGCCGTGCAGGCGCTCTCGGCGAAGATCGGCGAGAAGCTGGTGGTGAACCGGTTCGGCCGGCTCGACGGCACGGTCGCCGTGTACATGCACCGCAAGAGCCAGGACCTGCCGCCGACCGTCGGCGTGCTGGTGGAGTACGCCGGCAGGACCGACGAGGCCGGTGACGCCGACGCCCGCGCGACGGCGATGCAGATCGCCGCGATGCGCCCGCGGTACCTGCGGCGCGAGGACGTCCCGGCCGAGGTCGTCGAGTCGGAGCGGCGGATCGCCGAGCAGACCGCCCGCGAGGAGGGCAAGCCCGAGGCCGCGCTCTCGAAGATCGTCGAGGGTCGCACCAACTCCTTCTTCAAGGACTTCGTCCTGCTGGAGCAGGCGTCGGTCGCCGACCAGAAGAAGTCGGTGAAGCAGGTGCTGGCCGACGCCGGCATCGAGGTCACCAACTTCCTGCGCTTCGAGGTCGGCCAGGCCTGACCCGGTCCTCGGGTCACACGTTCGAGGTGGGGCGGGGGTCGCGGGTGTACCGGATGGGCGCCGCGGCCCTCTCGTCACATATGGTCCTCCGGGGCGCCCCGGCGCCGCGCGGCGGGCCGACGGCGCGGGGTAGACAGGAAAGGCAGGTCAGATGGCGGTGACGGCGGAGGAGACGGCCCCCGCGGCGAGGCGGGTGGCGCAGCGGCGCAGCCCCGCGCGCCGCGTGGTCCTGAAGTTGTCCGGCGAGGTGTTCGGCGGCGGCCGGGTGGGTGTGGACCCCGACGTCGCGCAGGCCATCGCCCGCCAGATCGCCCTCGTGGCCCGCACCGGCATCCAGGTGTCGGCGGTGATCGGCGGCGGCAACTTCTTCCGCGGCGCCGAACTCCAGAAGCGCGGCATGGACCGCGCCCGCGCCGACTACATGGGGATGCTCGGCACCGTCATGAACTGCCTGGCCCTCCAGGACTTCCTGGAGAAGGAGGGCATCGAGACGCGGGTCCAGTCGGCGATCCACATGGCGCAGGTCGCCGAGCCGTACATCCCGCGGCGGGCGATCCGGCACCTGGAGAAGGGCCGCGTGGTGATCTTCGGTGCCGGCGCCGGGATGCCGTACTTCTCCACCGACACCGTCGCCGCCCAGCGCGCTCTGGAGATCCACGCCGACATCGTGCTGATGAGCAAGAACGGCGTCGACGGCGTGTACACCGCCGACCCCAGGACCGACCCGACGGCCCGTAAGCTCGACGCCGTCACCTTCGGTGAGGCCCTGCGGCGGGAACTGCGGGTCGCGGACGCCGCCGCGTTCAGTCTCTGCATGGACAACGGCCTGCCCATGCTGGTCTTCGGCGCCGAGGGCGAGGACACTATCGTCCGCGCCCTGCGTGGCGAGCAGATCGGCACCCTGATCACCGCGGCCTGAGGCCACGGACCCGCGCATCCCCCGACTGGTAGAAGGAGGCGAGACGAGCTGTGATCGACGAGACGCTGCTCGAAGCCGAGGAGAAGATGGACCGCGCCGTGGACTTCGCCAAGGAGGACTTCGCCTCGGTCCGCACCGGCCGTGCCACGCCTGCCATGTTCTCCAAGATCATGATTGACTACTACGGCGCCCCCACCCCGCTGCCGCAGATGGCCTCGGTGGGCATCCCCGAGCCGCGGATGGTGCTCATCAAGCCGTACGACGCCAGTCAGCTCGCGGCGATGGAGCGCGCGATCCGCGACTCCGACCTCGGCGTGAACCCGAACAACGAGGGCAGCCAGCTCCGGATCAACCTCCCTCCGATGACGGAGGAGCGGCGCCGCGAGATGACCAAGGTCGTCAAGCACAAGGGCGAGGACGCCAAGGTCTCCGTCCGCAACATCCGCCGCAAGGCCAAGGAGGAGCTCGACCGGATCGTCAAGGACGGCGAGGCGGGCGAGGACGACGGCCGGCGGGCGGAGAAGGAGCTGGACGACCTGACCCAGCGGTACGTCGCCACCATCGACGAGCTGATCAAGCACAAGGAAGCCGAACTGCTAGAGGTGTGACCTGATGTTCGCCGACCCCACCGACCCCGGCGGCGGCTCCGCGGTCGGGGGTCGGCGTTCCCGCCGCCGGGCCCGGCACGCCGCCGCCGAGCCGGACGACGTCCGACCCGCGGACGACTGGCCGGATCCGCTGCCGGATGCCGGCCGGGCCGAGCCGGCGTGGCCGGCGGACGCCGCGAGCGCCATCGACGCGGACCCGCCGACGGGGTACCCGCGCCGGCACCGCCGCGCCGCCGAACCGGACCCGTGGGCCGACGGTGACGCCGCCCCCCTCGACGTGGCTCAGGCGCCGGGCGCGGAGTCAGCCCGGGACGCGGAGTCGGCCTCAGACACCGAGTCGGGCTCAGACACGCGGCGGTCCGCGCGCACGGAGCCCGCCGCAGGCGCGCGGTCCGCGCCAGATGGTCAGCCGGCGCCCGAGGTCGACCGGGCGGGCGGCCGGCAGCGGCGCCCGGGCCGTGGGTCCGGCCGCAACCTGCCCGCGGCGATCGGCGTCGGCCTGCTGCTCGGCGCGCTGGTACTCGGCTCGCTCAGCCACCCGCTCCCCTTCGCCCTGGTCGTGGCGGCGGCGGCCGCCGCCGGGGTGTGGGAGATGGTCCGGGCGCTGGGCGTCGCCGGGCTGCGGCCGCCGCTGGTGCCGCTGCTGCTCGGGGCGGCGGTCATCCCGGTCCTGGGCTTCCTCGCCGGCTCCGACGGCCTGGCCGGCGGGCTGCTGGTCACCGTGCTCGCGGCGATGATCTGGCGGCTCGGCGACGGGCCGGAGGGGTACGAGAAGGATGTCGCCGCCGCGGCGCTCGTCGCCGTCTACGTACCGTTCCTGCTCGGCTTCGCCGCGCCGCTGGCCCACGCGCAGGACGGGATGCACCGGGTGCTGCTGACGCTGGCCGTGGTGGTCCTGTCCGACACCGGCGGCTACGCGGTGGGCGTCCGGTTCGGGCGGCGGCGGATGGCGCCGACGGTGAGCCCGAAGAAGTCCTGGGAGGGCTTCGGGGGCTCGCTGCTGGCCGCCGGTCTGGGCGGGGCGCTGCTGGCCTGGGCGCTGCTGGACCTGGCGCTGTGGCGGGGGTTCGTCTTCGGGGTGCTCATCGCGGTCGTCGCCGTGTTCGGCGACCTGGCCGAGTCGATGATCAAGCGCGATCTCAAGGTCAAGGACATGAGCAACCTGCTGCCCGGCCACGGCGGGCTGATGGACCGCCTGGACTCGATCATTTTCGCGGTGCCGACCGCGTACCTGCTGCTGACCGTCCTCGCGCCGGTCGCCGGCTGACCGCCCGGCCCGGGACGGCCGCCGCCTGCCGCGCCGCGGCGGACGTGCGAGACTGGTGAGACCATGACTGCGCAACCTCTGTCCGCGACAACCGTGCCTGCGACAACCCTGTCCGCAACAACCCTGTCCGCGGCGGGTCTGTCCGCGACAACCCTGTCCGCGACGGGCCTGTCGGGATCGGCCCGTACGTCCGACCCTGCGCGCGAGTCCGGCTCGTGTGGTTCCGCGGACGGCCGGGGCGTCGTCGTGCCCGGCCAGCCCACCGGCGCGGCCGCCGACGGCGCGGGAGTCGCCCCGCAGGCCCCCGAGACCCCGCACGCCCCCGAAGCCCCGGAGACCCCGGAGGTTCGGCGGGCCCTGCCGGTCGTCGACTTCGGCGCCGGCCGGCGCGGGCGGGCGGCCCTGCCGCCGGTCCACCTCGCGGACCTGGACCTGCCCGGCCGCCGCGAGGCCGTGGCCGCCCGCGGCCTGCCCGGGTTCCGGGCGAACCAGCTCTCCCAGCACTACTTCGCGCGGTACGTCCGGGATGTCGCCGAGATGACCGACCTGCCGCCCGCACTCCGTGCCGACCCCGCCGCCGCGCTGCTCCCGCCGCTGCTGACCGCGCTGCGGGAGCAGGTCTGCGACGGCGGCGCCACGCGCAAGACCGTGTGGCGGCTGCACGACGGGGCGCTGGTCGAGAGCGTGCTCATGGGGTACGCGGACCGGGTCACCGCCTGCGTGTCCAGCCAGGCCGGCTGCGGCATGGCCTGTCCGTTCTGCGCGACCGGCCAGGCGGGGCTGACCCGCAACCTGTCCGTTGCGGAGATCGTTGACCAGGTCGTCCACCTGGCCGCCGTGGCGGCGAGCGGGGCGGTGTCGGGCGCGCCCGCCCGGCTGTCCCGCGTGGTGTTCATGGGGATGGGTGAGCCGCTGGCCAACTACGCCCGCCTGGTCCAGGTGCTGCGCCGGCTGACGGCCCCGGCGCCCGAGGGCCTCGGGCTGTCCCAGCGGCACCTGACGGTGTCCACCGTCGGACTGGTGCCGGCGATGCGGAAACTGGCGCAGGAGGGCCTGGCGGTGACGCTCGCGGTCTCGCTGCACGCCCCGGACGACGCACTGCGCAACGAGCTGGTCCCGGTGAACCAGCGCTGGGCGGTCGCCGAGGTCCTCGACGCAGCCTGGGACTTTGCCGCCCAAACCGGCCGCCGGGTCTCCATCGAGTACGCAATGATCAAGGATGTGAACGATCAGCCGTGGCGCGCGGACCTGCTCGGCGCGCTCCTGGCCGGCCGGCTCGCCCACGTCAACCTGATCCCGCTCAACCCCACCCCGGGGAGCCGGTGGGACGCCAGTGCCCCGCACGTCGAGCGGGAGTTCGTCCGCCGGCTGCGGGCGGCCGGTGTGTCCACCACCGTCCGCGACACCCGCGGCCGGGAGATCGACGGCGCCTGCGGCCAGCTGGCCGCCGCTGAGACCACCGGTCGTGAACGAAAGGCGGCACAGTGACCAGTCAGGGGCAGCGGTTCCGCCGGCGGGCACTCCGCCGGGGGTACAAGGTCGACGAGGTCGACGGCTTCCTCGACCGCGTCGAGGCGACCCTCTCCGGCGCGGAGTCCGACGCCCCGGTGTCCGCCCAGGAGGTCCACGACGTGGTCTTCCGGGTCCGGTTCGGCGGGTACGACGAGTGGCAGGTCGACCTGCACCTGGACCGCGTCGAGCGGCAGCTCGCCGAGCGCGAGGAGTCCGGCGGGCGCGTGGTCTCCCGCGACACCGACCTCGGCCGGCCGGCCGGCCGCGGCGAGCCCCGGCGGGACCCGGAGCGGGCGGCCGCCGCCGCGCGCCCGGGGGAGGGCAACCGCGAGGCGTACGCCGGCCGCTACGACGGTCCGCCCGGCGCCGGCCGGGAGCCGGGCGCCTTCGCCGGGCGCGGCGGCGAGGACCGGGGGTACGGCGACCGCGACGAGCCCGGGTACCCGCCCAACCAGACGTTCCCCGGCCGGGGTCTCGGACGGCACGGCAAGGCCGAGATGACCAACGAGATGCACCGCCTGCCCGAGCGCGAGGACCCCCGCTACGGGGAGCCGCCGCCCGGCGCCCCGTACGGCGGCCCGGCCCGCCCGGAGCCCGCCGGCCCGCCGGTCGGGTACCGCGACCGGGAGCAGACCGGCCCGCCGCCGGGCTACGGCGACCGCGCGCCGGCCGGCCCGCCGCCCGGCTACGGAGACCGGGGCCGGGAACCGGCCGGCCCACCCCCGGGCTACGTCGAGCGCGACCGCGACCGCGGCCCCGCCGGACCGCCCGCGGGGTACGGCGACCGCGGTCCCGCGGGACCGCCGCCGGGGTACGGCGACCGGGACGCACCGCCGTCGCGCTACGGCGAGCGCCAGCCCGCCGGCCCGGGGCCCTACGGCGGCGGCGACCCGTCCGGCTACCCCGAGCGCCCGCCCGCCGGCCCGCCGCCGGGCTACGCCGAGCGCGACCCCGCCGGCCCGGGCCTGGGCCGGCCGCCCCGCGCCGAACCCGGTTACGGCCAGGACCCCCAGGAGCCCGGCGGCTACGGCCGCGGGCGCCCGGAACCCGGCTACCCCCCGCCGGGCGGCGGGTACGGCGGCCGTCCCGAGCCCGGCTACGGCGGTCCGGGGCCGGGCGGTCCGGGGCCGGGCGGCGGATTCGGCGGTGCCCCCTCGGCCGGCCCGCCGGGCGGGGGACTGCCCCCGGCCGCGCAGCGGGTCGACGCGCTGCGCCGGGGGTTCCAGCCGCGGCGGTTCGGCAGCGGGTACGACCCGGCCGAGGTGGACCGGCTGTTCGAGGGCATCATCTCGGCCCTGGCCGGCCGGGGGCCGATGCCGGCCAGCCCCGGGGAGCTGGAGCGCGCGCGGTTCGGCCTGGTGCCCGGCGGCTACTTCGAGGCGGAGGTCGAGTCGGCGCTGCGCGAGGTCGGCGACATCCTGCGCCGCTTCTGACCGGCCCGCCGGGCGCTGCCGGGCCGCACCCGGCACCCGCCCCACGGGGCGGGTGCCGCCGGGGTGCGCGTCGGCGGTCGGCGTGTGTCAGTCGCGCAGGCCGGCGCGGTGCATCGCGGCGTCGACGACGACGGCGAGGACCATCAGGCCGGCGATGACGTACGAGACGTAGTTCTCGACCCGGCCCTCGTGGTTGCCGAAGGCCGCCATGAGCACGATGATCGCCGCGGAGACGACGGCGCCGATCCGCAGCCACTTGCGGTTGGTCGGCTTGTGCTGGTCCGGTGCGGTCACGGGAGCGTTGCCAGCCACGGGCGTCCGGCCCTTCCACTCGTGCGCCGTCCCCGCTGCCGCCGGGCGGCGGGGCGCCGGGCGGGTGGGGCGCCTGGGGCGCGTACGTTCGGTCGCCGCCAAGTCTTCCATGCCCGTGCGGGGGACACGCCGGCAGTCCGGATCCGCCGCCCCGGCCGGCCGTGCCGGCGCCGCGGCCGGGTGGGATAGTCGTGCGGAGTACCCGCCACGGCCGAGGGAGAACAGACGGTGCGGATCACCGGAACCGGGCACGCCAGTCTGCGCATCGACACCCCCGCGGGGAGCATCCTGACCGACCCGTGGGTGAATCCCGCGTACTTCGCCTCGTGGTTCCCGTTCCCGGACAACGCGCAGCTCGACTGGGAAACCCTGGGCCAGGTCGACTACCTGTACGTCTCGCACCTGCACCGGGACCACTTCGACGCCGCGCACCTGCGCCGGTACGTCAGCAAGAAGGCCACGGTGCTGCTGCCGCAGTACCCGACCAGCCAGCTTGAGGACGAGCTGCGCGAGCTGGGCTTCACCCGGTTCCTGCGCACGGTCTCCGACGAGGTGCACGAGCTGGACGGCGGCCTGAAGGTCATGATCCAGGCGTTGATCAGCCCCACCGACGGGCCGATCGGCGACTCGTCGCTGTGGGTCGAGTACGACGGCGTCCGGGTCCTGAACCAGAACGACGCCCGCCCGACCGACCTGGTCCGGTTCGCCGAGCTGGGGCACGTGCACGCCCACCTGCTCCAGTTCTCGGGCGCGATCTGGTACCCGATGGTCTACGAGCTGCCGCAGGCGGCGAAGACGGCGTTCGGCAAGCAGAAGAAGGACCGGCAGTACGACCGGACCTGGCGGTACATCGACGACCTGAAGGCGTCGTGGGTGTTCCCGATCGCCGGCCCGCCCTGCTTCCTCGACGACGACCTGTGGCACCTCAACGACATCCACGGCGACGAGGGCAACATCTTCCCCGACCAGGCGGACTTCGTCCGGGAGTACGCCAAGGTCGGCGGCGACAACGCCGTGGTGCTGCTGCCCGGCACGGTCACCGAGCTGACCGCCGACACCTGCGGGACGACGCAGCCGGTGCCCTCCGTCGAGGGGTTCTTCGCCGACAAGAAGGCCGTGCTGGAGGAGATGCGCGACCGCAAGCGGCCGGTCATCGAGGCGGAGAAGGCGTCCTGGCGGCACCCCGAGATCGACGTCCTGGCGGCGCTCCGCAAGCGGATCGAGCCGCTGCTGGAGGAGTCGATCTACATGGCGAAGGGCGTGGGCGGCCCGGTCCGGTTCGACCTCACCGACGAGGCCGGCGAGGTGGTCGAGTCGATCGCCGTGGATTTCCCCGCCAAGGTGGTCCGGCCGGCGCAGCCGGGGGAGAAGGTGCGGTACCGGTTCAGGACGGGCCGGTCGCTCGTCGAGCACCTGATCCACGTCGACGAGGGGGACTGGGTCAACTCGCTGTTCCTCTCCGCCCGGTTCTCGGCGGCCCGGATCGGCCAGTACAACGAGTTCGTCTACTCCTTCTTCAAGTGTCTGTCCGAGGAGCGGCTCCAGTACGCCGAGGGCTGGTACGACGAGCACGAGCGCAGCACCGACGCGGAGGACATCACCCTCGACGGCTGGCGGGTGCAGCGCCGCTGCCCCCACCTGAAGGCCGACCTCACCCGCTTCGGCGTGGTCGACGGCGACGTGCTGACCTGTCAGCTACACGGGTGGCGGTTCGACCTGACCTCCGGCCGGTGCCTGACCAGCGTCGGCCACCGCATCCGGGCGGACCGCCAGGCGTAGCCCCGGGCCGCGGCGGGTGTCGCGGCGGCGCGCGGTCGCGCGCCTGATTAGCTGTGCGGTACCGCCGCGCGCTGCGGCTCGGTTTTCGATCGTGGGGGTGTCATGTTCGCCTGGTGGGGGCGCGTCGTGGTCCGGCTGCGGTGGCTGGTCCTGCTGGCCGGGCTCGGGGTGGCGGTGCTGGGCGGCACCTGGGGTGCGGGCCTGTTCGACCACCTGACCAGCGGCGGCTTCTTCGTCGCCGACAGCGAGGCCAACCGGGCGCGGGAGCGGATCACGGCCACGTTCGGCGACCAGGGCAGCGACCTCGTGGTCCTGTACCGCGACCCCGCGGCCACGGTGGACGCGCCGCCGTTCCGCCAGGGCGTCGCCGCCGCGGCCGCGCGGCTGCGCGCGCACCCGGACGTGCGGGAGGTCCGCAGCGCCGTCGAGGCGCCGCCGGGGAGCCCGGCCGCGGCCGCGGCGGCGCGCCTGGTCTCCCGGGACGGACACGCCACCATCGTCGTGGCGCAGCTCCGCGGTCCGGGGGAGGACGCGAAGCTGGCCGCGTACGCGCGGGTCCGGGCGCTCGCGGACGTGCCGGGGCTCCGGACGGACGTCGGCGGCCTGGTCGGCTTCCAGTACCAGACCAAGGAGCGCTCCACCCAGGACCTGACCCGCGCCGAGCTGTTCTCGGCGCCGGTACTGCTGGTCATGCTCCTGCTGATCTTCCGTGGGCTCGTGGCGGCGACCACCCCGCTGATCATCGGCACCCTGGCCGTGCTGGGCTCGTTCGCCATGGTGCGGGTGCTCGCCACCTTCACCGACGTGTCGATCTTTGCGATCAACGTGATCACGCTGCTCGGGCTCGGCATGGCGGTCGACTACGCCCTGTTCGTGGTCAGCCGGTTCCGCGACGAACTCGCCGCCGGCCGGGACGTGCCCGCCGCCGTGGCCCGCACCGTGGCCACCGCCGGCCGGACCGTGATGGTCTCCGGGCTCACGATCGCGCTGGCGCTGGCCAGCCTGTTGATCTTCCCGCAGTTCTTCCTCCGCTCGATGGGGCTGGGCGGGATGTCGGCGGTGCTGATCGCCATGTTCGGCGCCCTGACGGTCCTGCCCGCCCTGCTCGCCGTGCTCGGCCACCGGGTGAACGCCCTGCGCCTGCCGCTGGGCCGCCGCCGGGCCGCCCCGGCCGCGCCGGGCCTGGCCACGACCGGCGCCTGGGCCCGGATCGCCAGCAGCGTCATGCGCCGGCCGGTCTGGTACGCCGTCGGCGTCTCCGCGGTCCTGCTGGCGCTGGCCGCGCCGACGCTGCGGATGACCTGGGGCGGGTTCGACGAGCGGATCCTGCCGGTCGGCACCGAGGCCCGCACGGTCAGCGACACGCTGCGCCGCGACTTCCCCGACGGCGGCTCGGACAAGATCCAGGTGGTGCTGACCGGCGTGCCGCCGGCCGGGGCCGCGGCGACGGCCACGCGCCTCGCGGCGCTGCCCCCGGCCACCGACGCGCAGGTGGTGGCGGCCCGGGACGGCACGACGCTGGTCGCGGTCAGCTACCCCGGGGAGGCGACGGACCGGGACACCCAGCGGCTCGTCCGCGACCTGCGCGACCTGCCCCCGCCGGCCGGGGGGACCATGCTGGTCGGCGGCCGGACCGCCAACGACGTCGACGTCCTGGACGCCCTGCGGGAGCGACTGCCCTGGATGGCGGTGCTGATGGCCGCCGCGACGTACGTGCTGCTGTTCCTGGCGTTCGGCTCGCTGCTGCTGCCGCTCAAGGCGGTGCTGATGAACCTGATCTCCATCGGCGCCTCGTACGGCGTCATGGTGTGGGGCTTCCAGGACGGCCACCTGTCCGGCCTGCTCGACTTCACCTCGACCGGCTTCCTGGACCCGACGAACCTGATCATCATGCTCGCCGTGCTGTTCGGCCTGGCCACCGACTACGAGGTCTTCCTGCTCTCGCGCGTGCGCGAGGAGTGGGACGCCACCGGCGACAACACCCTGGCCGTGGCCCGCGGCGTCCAGCACACGGGCAAGATCATTACGGCGGCGGCGCTGCTGCTGATCCTCGTGGTGGGCGGCTTCGCGGCCGGCAGCATCACGATGATCAAAATGGTCGGGGTCGGCATGATCGTCGCGATCGTGCTGGACGCCACGCTGGTGCGGATGCTCCTGGTGCCGGCCACGATGCGGCTGCTCGGCCGCGGCAACTGGTGGGCTCCCGGCCCGCTGGCCCGCTTCTACGCCCGGTACGGCATCCGCGAGTCCTGAGCGGGTGCCGCCGGCTCCGCCCGCCTGCCGGGCGCCGACCGCGCGAGGCGCCGGGGTGCCGCCGGGAGCGATCGGCGAGAATGGCGCGGTGACACAGGATGCGCCGCGCCGGATCGTGCTGCTCGGGTCGACCGGCTCCATCGGCACCCAGGCCCTCGACATCGTCCGCCGCCACCCCGACCGGTTCCGCGTGGTCGCGCTCGGCGCCGGCGGCGGCAACGTCGGCGCGCTCGCCGCCCAGGCCCTGGAGCTGGGCGTCGAGGTGGTGGGCGTCGCCCGGGCCAGCGCCGCCCAGGACCTCCAGCTCGCCTTCTACGCCGAGGCCGCGCGCCGGGGGTACGCAACGGGTGCGTTCGCCGTACCGAAGATCGTCGCCGGGCCGGCGGCGATGACCGAGCTGGCCGGCTGGCCCGCCGACCTGGTGCTCAACGGCGTGGTCGGCTCCCTCGGCCTGGCGCCGACCCTGGCCGCCCTGCGCGCGGGTGCCACGCTGGCGCTGGCCAACAAGGAGTCGCTGGTGGCGGGCGGCCCGCTCGTGCGGGCGGCCCTGCGCCGGCCCGACCAGATCGTGCCGGTGGACTCCGAGCACAGCGCGCTGGCCCAGTGCCTGCGCGGCGGGCGGGCCGCCGAGGTCCGCCGGCTGGTGCTCACCGCCAGCGGGGGGCCGTTCCGGGGCCGCGGCCGGGCCGCGCTCGCGGACGTGACGGTGGCGCAGGCCCTGGCCCACCCCACCTGGGACATGGGACCGGTCGTCACGCTCAACAGCGCCACCCTGGTGAACAAGTCGCTGGAGGTCATCGAGGCGCACGAGCTGTTCGGCACCCCGTACGACGACATCGCGGTCGTGGTCCACCCGCAGTCGGTGGTGCACTCCATGGTCGAGTTCGCCGACGGGTCGACGCTGGCCCAGGCCAGCCCGCCGGACATGCGGCTGCCCATCGCGCTGGCCCTGGGCTGGCCGGACCGGGTGCCCGACGCCGCCGCGGCGGTGGACTGGACGGCCGCCCACACCTGGGAGTTCGCCCCGCTGGACGACGCCGCCTTCCCGGCGGTGCGGCTGGCGATGGCGGCCGGGCGGGAGGGCCGCTGCCGGCCGGCGATCTACAACGCCGCCAACGAGGAGTGCGTCGCCGCCTTCACGGCCGGACGGCTACCGTTCCTCGGCATCGTGGACACCATCGAGCGAACCCTCAGCCAGGCGCCCGACCTTGCCGAACCGAGTACCGTGGGCGATGTCCTCGCCGCCGAGGCCTGGGCCCGGAACCGGGCCAACGAGATCATCGCCGGCAAATGAGATCATCGACGCGATCGGTCCCGCCGGGTAGGTAGAGGGAGCTATGAAAGAGATCCTGGGCATTCTCGCCTTCGCGCTCCTCATCCTGGTGTCGGTGAGCCTGCACGAAGCCGGACACATGGCCACGGCGAAGATGTTCGGGATGAAGGTGACGCGGTTCTTCGTCGGCTTCGGCCCCACCCTGTGGTCGTTCCGCCGGGGCGAGACCGAGTACGGCGTCAAGGGCATCCCGCTCGGCGGCTTCGTCAAGATCGTCGGAATGACCGCCCAGGACGACGACGTCGAGCCGGGCGACGAGCGCCGCGCGATGTGGCGGTACCCGGTCTGGAAGCGGACGGTCGTCATGTCCGCGGGGTCGGCGGTGCACTTCCTGCTCGCCCTGGTGGCGACCTGGGCGATGGCGATGACCCTCGGCCTGCCCAACCGCGACCTGCCCGACGACCCGGCCGCGCTGCCGGCGTACGTGAAGATCTCCGAGTGCGTCGTGGTCGCCCACGACCCGGCCCGCTCCTGCCAGCCGGGCGACCCGGCCAGCCCGGCCGGCGCCGCCGGCCTGCGCGACAACGACCGGATCACCGCGATCGACGGCCGCCCGGTCGGCACCTTCGGCGACCTGCTCACCACCACCCGGACCGTCCCGCCGGGGCCGGTCACGATCTCGTTCGAGCGCGACGGGCAGCCGCGGACCGCGCGTGTGGACCTGGCCGCGGTCCAGCGCCCGCCGGCCGGGGACCCCGCGGGCGCCCCCCGCACCGTGTCGGCGATGGGGGTCGGCCTGACGCTGCCGCCGGGCACGAAGACCATGATCACGTACGGGCCGGGCGCCGCGGTCGGCGCGACGGGCGACTTCACCGGGTTCCTGGCGGGCAAGACCGTCGAGGCGATGAAGCGGTTCCCGGAGAAGATCCCGGCGCTGTGGACGTCCCTGACCGGCGGCGAGCGCGACGTGGACACCCCGATCAGCGTGGTCGGCGCCAGCCGGCTCGGCGGCGAGGCCGTGGCCCACGACGCGTGGGAGATGTTCCTGTTCCTGTTCATCTCGCTGAACTTCTTCGTCGGCCTGTTCAACCTGCTGCCGCTGCTCCCGCTGGACGGCGGGCACATCGCGATTAGCTGGTACGAGAAGCTGCGCAGCGTGGTGTACGCCCGGATCGGGCGACGGGACCCGGGGCGGGTCGACTACGCCAAGCTCATGCCCTTGACCTACGGTGTCATTCTGATCTTCGGGGCGTTCACGCTGCTGACCGTGGCGGCGGACATCGTCAACCCGATCACCATGTTCCGTTGAGGCACCAGTGAAGGTGGTTCCCCCCGTGAGCGCCGTCAACCTCGGCATCCCCCCTGTCCCGCCGCCGGCCCTGGCCCCCCGGCGGGCGACCCGGAAGATCATGGTCGGCCCGGTGGCGGTCGGCGGCGGCGCGCCGGTGAGCGTCCAGTCGATGACGACGACCCTGACCGCCGACATCAACGCCACCCTCCAGCAGATCGCCGCGTTGGCCACCGCCGGCTGCCAGATCGTCCGGGTGGCGGTGCCCTCGGCCGACGACGTGGAGGCGCTGCCGGCGATCGCCCGCAAGTCGCCGATCCCGGTGATCGCCGACATCCACTTCCAGCCGCGGTACGTGTTCGCGGCGATCGACGCCGGCTGCGCCGCCGTCCGGGTGAACCCGGGCAACATCAAGAAGTTCGACGACAAGGTCGGCGAGATCGCCCGGGCCGCCGCGGCCGCCGGTACCCCGATCCGCATCGGCGTCAACGCGGGCTCGCTGGACAGGCGCCTGCTGGACAAGTACGGCAAGCCCACCGCCGAGGCACTGGTCGAGTCGGCGCTGTGGGAGTGCTCGCTGTTCGAGGAGCACGGCTTCCACGACATCAAGATCTCGGTCAAGCACAACGACCCGGTCGTGATGATCCGCGCGTACCGGCAGCTCGCCGAGCAGTGCGACTACCCGCTGCACCTGGGCGTCACCGAGGCCGGGCCGGCGTTCCAGGGCACGGTGAAGTCCGCGGTGGCCTTCGGGGCGCTGCTGGCCGAGGGTATCGGCGACACCATCCGGGTCTCCCTGTCGGCGCCGCCGGTCGAGGAGGTCAAGGTCGGCCAGGCGATCCTGGAGTCGCTGGGCCTGCGCGAGCGGGGTCTGGAGATCGTCTCCTGCCCCTCCTGCGGGCGCGCCCAGGTCGACGTCTACACCCTTGCCGAGCAGGTGACGGCGGCCCTGGACGGCTTCCCGGTGCCGCTGCGGGTCGCCGTCATGGGCTGCGTCGTCAACGGCCCCGGCGAGGCCCGCGAGGCCGACCTCGGCGTGGCCTCCGGCAACGGCAAGGGCCAGATCTTCGTCAAGGGCGAGGTGATCAAGACGGTCCCCGAGTCGCAGATCGTGGAGACGCTGGTCGAGGAGGCGCTGCGGCTGGCCGACAGCATGGGCGCCGACCTGCCCGCCGACCTGCGCGACCTGGTGCCCGGCCCGCGGGTCACGGTCCACTGACCACGGGCGCGGCCGGCCGGTCCGCGGCGATCCGGGCGACTCCGGCCGACCGGCGCGATCTGTCGGACCAGGCGCATCCCCCGCCGGCCTCTGGCAGGCTGGACGGATGCTGACGGTACCGGTGCGCTCCCTCGGCGCGGGCGACCGCGCCGAGGCGTACGCGGTACTCGACCGGGACCCCCTCGGCGGCGCCCAGGTCGCCGAGCGGCTGACCCAGCGCGGCTGGCACCGCTGGCGCGCCGAGGGCCGCCTGCTCGGCTACGGCGGCCCGCGGCCCGAGGCGCTGTGCTGGGTCGGGTCCCACCTGATCCCCGTCTGCGCCGACGCCGCGGCGGTCGGCGCCTTCGGGGAGCTGCTGTCGGTACAGCCGCGCACCTGCGCCTCGGTCGTCGGCCGGGCGGACGCCGTCCTGGGCCTGTGGGAGCACCTGGCGCCCGCCTGGGGGCCGGCCCGCGAGGTCCGCGCCGACCAGCCGCTGCTGCTGCTGGACGGGCCGCCGGCCGTGGCGCCCGACCCGGAGGTCCGGCTGGTCCGCCGGGACGAGGCCGCCGTGCTGTTCCCGGCGGCGGTGGCCATGTACGAGGAGGAGATCGGTATGTCGCCGCTGGCCGACGACGGCGGCGCCGGCTACCGCTCCCGGCTGCTGGAGCTGATCCGCGCGCGGCGGGCGTACGCCCGGGTCGTCGACGGCGAGGTCGTCTTCAAGGCCGAACTGGCCGTCGTGACCGCCCGGACGGCGCAGATCCAGGGGGTCTGGGTGGCCCCGCCCTGGCGGGGCAAGGGCCTGGCCGCCCCGGCGATGGCCGCGGTCGTCGCCGACGCGCTGCACCGGGTCGCGCCCACCGTGAGCCTGTACGTCAACGGGTACAACACGGTCGCGCGGCGGGCGTACGAACGCTGCGGCTTCCGCACCGTGGGTACCTTCGCGACCGTCCTCTTCTGAGGGACGACCGTCCGGGGCGGCCGCTGCGCAGGCGCGCGGCCGCTCGTTACGTCCTGGGGCGATTGTGCGCGGTAGCGCGAAATCGGGTCCGCCGACCGGCCTGCGCCCGCGTCGCCGGCACACTGTCGGGACTGACGGCCGGCAACACCGACGAAGGCTCACACATGGCGATCCACCCGCACGCCGCGACCGATGCTCCACGGTCGGTCCGCGCCCGCAGGCCGGGCGACCCCGACGCGCTGCCGTCGGTCCCGTCGGGCCGCCCCGGCAGGTCGATCCGCCGTCCGCGGGGCGGGCGCCCGTGCCCGGGGTGATCAGCCGCCCGGCCCCGCGCGTGCGCGCCCGGACCCCGGTCGCCGCGACGGCCGCCCGCAGCGTGGACACCACCGTCCGCTTCGAGTCCTTCGGCGCGGTGGCCTACGTCGGCCGCCGCGACGACTTCTTCGCCCTGGACCGCGCGCACGCCGACCTGCTGCGCCGGCTGGCCGTCGGCGCCCGCCCGGTCCGCGCCGCCGAGGCGGCCCGGGTGCGGGCGCTGGCCGCGCTCGGGATCTGCGTCACGGACCCGCCGACGCCGCCGCGGCCGAACCAGGGCCGCTCGGTCCTCGGCCGGCTCGGCGAGCTGCCGCCGCTGACCCGGCCGCTGCTGGTCAACTGCTTCAGCACGGCCCACTGCCCGCTGCGCTGCGTCTACTGCCACGCCGACGACCTGATGATCCCGTACCGGGACACCGAGCGCGCCCGCGAGGTCGACGCCGTGGACCGCACCGCCACGCTGATCCCGGCCCTGGTCGCGGTCGTCACCGGCGGCGACCCGATCGTCGCGCCGGTCCGGGCGGCGCAGCTCATCGACCGGCTCAGCCGGCACAAGCGGGTGGTGCTGGACACCTCGGGGGCGGGGGACGTCGACCCGCTGCTGCCCGCCCTGCGCCGGGCGGGCGCGCACGTGCGGGTGTCGGTGGACAGCGCCGACCGCCGGGTGCACGACCGCGCGCGCCCGATCAACACCCGCTACCTGCCGCGCGGTACCAGCGCGTTCGACGCCGCCCACGCCACGCTGCGGCGGCTCGCCGAGGCGGACGTGCCGTGCAGCGTGCAGACGGTGGTCGGGCGGCACAACGAGGACGGCGACGCGCTGCGCCGGCTCCGCGACGACCTGCTGGACCGCGGCGTGCGGTACTGGGTGCTGCACGCCGCGGTCCCCGCCGGCAAGGCCGAGCGCCGGCCCGCCGTGCTGCCCGGGCCGGACGTCCTCGACCGGCTGCGCGAGCTGGTCGCCGAGTGTGTCGCCGCCGGCCTGCCGCTGGACATCCGGGTGACCGGTACCCACTCCGCCCCGCGGTCGGTCCTGCTGATCGACTCCCGCGGCCAGCTCTGCGTGCAGCGGGCCGACGGGCCGGGCAAGCAGGTGGTCTGGACCCCGGACCAGCGCCCCGACCCCGCCCGGATGCGCCAGCGGCTCGACGCCTGCGTCGACTGGCCGGGTCACGCCAGCCGCTACCTCAACGGCCCGCTCACCCCCGTGCCGGCGGGCTGACCGGTCTGGGCGCGCCCGGCCGGCCGGGTCAGGGGCAGGGGGTGGGCTCGCCGGGGCGCCGGTGCTGGAGCAGGCAGATGGCGTTGTCGGCCTGGCCCCTGGCCAGCCAGCGGTGGAACGCGAACCGGGCGTCATTGTCCTCGCCGGCCCGGTCCACCCGGATGTGCTCCAGGTACCAGCCGGGCTTCTTGCCGCGGTCGTCGTGCCGGATCCGCACCGTCAGCAGCCGGCCGAGCCGCACCGGCGTCCTGACCCGGAACCGGTCGGTCTGCCCGCGCTCGAAGTCGTCGTGGCCCTCGTTGTCGAGCCGGATCTCGGCGCTGCGGTCGTCGTCGCCGTAGAGGGTCAGGAACACGCCGGCACTGGTCCCGGCGTTCTCCCGGTCGCCCGTCCGGACGGTGACGTCGTAGGTGTAGGTGGGGCCGGCGAGCGCCGGCGCGGCCCCTCCGGCGAGGACGGCGGTGCCGGTGAGGACGGCGGTGCCGGCGGCGGCCAGCGCCGACCGGAGCGTGGTGTTCATCTGTCTCCCCTGGGGGTGTGTCGACCCGGCCGCGGGCAGCGGCCGTGCGGTCCACCCTCGTCGCCGGGGCGCGCACCGAACATCGGGGAAATCCCCACCCCGTGCCACCGGGCGGGGTCGTCGGCGGGAGGCGGTGCCGGTCCGGTCAGTCCCGGGTGTCGTGGGCGTGCCGGGTGGCGGCGTGCCGGATCTGGCCCAGGAGCCGCTCATGCCGGGCGTACCGCAGTAGCTGCGCCGGGCTGCGCCCGACGGTCTCGGTGGACACCTCGCGCAGCCACGCCTTCGCGTCGGTCGGGCGGTTGACGGCCGCGAAGATGTCGATCACCTCGACGGCGGTCTGCAGGCGCGCCAGCGCCTCCTTGCTGGCGGCGACCGCCGGCCCCGACTCGATCCAGCCGGACAGCTCGGCCGTGCCCGCCGCGCCGCTGACGTACGTCGCCAGCGGGGTGCCCAGCCACTCGCTGGTCTCGGCCAGCGCGGTGCCCAGGTCGTCGATGACCTCCACCGCGTGGTCGAACGCGACCGCCGAGGCGTGACCGTCGGTGACCGCCTCCTCGCCGGGGATGGGGTGCCGGCTGGTGTCGGGCTCGCGCACCCCGATGCCGTCCGGCGCGGCGCCGGGGAACGCCGGAACTTCCGCGCTGATCGTCATTGTCCGAGGTTAACCCCGCCGACCCCCGCAGCGGAACCCCTGTCGTCAGGGTCGCGCCGGCCCGTCGCCGGGCGAGGCGGGCAGGTACAGGCGCGAGACCCGCTCGGCCACGGTCCGTAGTGCCGCGGGGTCCTCGCGCACCGCCTCGCGCACCGACGCCCAGCAGTCCAGCCGGTGCTGCCCGATCGTCGGGGTCTGGTGGGCCGTCAGGTACAGCGGCAGCAGCACGGCGTGCTGGACCAGCCAGTGCAGGTACCCGCCGTGGGCGTCCCAGTCCGGCAGCGCGTGCGCCCGGGTGAGGTGGTCGGCCAGTTCGTCCGGTTCGGTCCAGCGCAGCATCAGCGAGTCGTTGCTGAGGCTCTCCGCCCGGGGATTGCACAACTGGTGCAGGTCGTAGTCGAACACCTCCCGCCACAACTGCCAGAACGGCCGCTCGTCCTGGCCACTGAGCGTGATCACCGCATGGCTCGGCCGGTCCAGGAGCAGGTGGTTCAGGTGCGCCCACACGGTCAGCGGGGTGAGCAGCCGGCGCGCGTTGGTGGCCAGCAGCGCCTGCACGACCGCCGGGCCGGCGTCGATCAGCCGCTCGACGGGGACGTCGGGCAGCACCTTGGTGGCGACCAGCACGCTGTACAGGGACGGGTTGCGCTCGCCGTACGCCTCCTGCGCCACCGCCCACGGCCGGACCGGGCGCAGCAGGGCGCTCGGGTCGGCGACGACGTCGTGCCGCTCCACGAAGTCCTGCAGCGACACGATCTGCGGGGGCGCCGCGTCGGGCACCAGGGCGAACCAGCGGCGCAGGTCGGCGGTGAACCGGTGGGTGTACCGGTAACGCTGGGTGACGCCGAAGTCGTCCAGGCACACCGTCACCGGCACCCCGCGCGCCGACAGCGCGGCGGCGGCGAGCGCCTGCACGGCGTGGATCAGCGACGCGCTCTCCCGCAGCCGGATCGGCCAGTACAGCAGCCCCGGCGCGACCGGCGGCGTGTCCGGCGGCTGGTGGAACTCCCAGCCGAAGCGGCGGTCCAACTGCTCCAGCAGGTCCCGGGCGCCGGCCGGCGGGGTGTTGGTCGGCTCGGAGACCAGCTCCCGCTCCCAGCCGCGCTGCCGGTACCGGCGCCGCGTCCGCGGGATCCGCGGCTGGGCCGGCACCCCGAGCCGGTCGGCGAGCGCGGGGAACAGCAGGTCGGCGGCGACGTCGCCGAACACCAGCGGGCTGCGGTGGTCGGTCAGCGCGGCGGTCAGCCGGTCGCGCTGCGCCTGCGCGAGCGCCGGGTCGGCCTCGTGCAGCGCCCACACCACGGTGGCCCGGTGGCTGACCTGGCGCAGCGCGCGCAGGAACGCGTCGTCCGCGCCGCCGTACCCGACCACGCAGACCGTGTCGCCGCGCAGCAGCCGGGCCAGCGCCGCCGAGTGGCCGGCGCCCGCCCCCCGCAGCCGGTGCGGGTCGTGCAGCATCCCGCGCCGCTCGGCCGGGCGGACGGGGCGCCAGTACCCGTGCAGGTGGAAGATCCGCACGGCGTCCGCGGCCAGCAGCGGCGTGGGCGCCGTCCCCTCCTCGGTCAGGGTCAGCGGGCTGGCCCGGCCGCCGGCCCGGCGGATGGCGATCTCCACCAGCGGGTCGAAGTTCGTGGTCAGCAGCCGGTTGCCGAACTGCGCGGGCCGCCGGGCGAGCAGCCGGCCGAGCGCGGCGACGCCGTCCGGGATCCGCCAGGCGTCCAGGTCGGCTTCCAGGCGCTCGCCGATGCGGTTGTCCAGCCGCTGCCAGACGCCGTGGGTGGCCAGGGCGGAGTGCGCGCGCACGCTGGGCTGGTAGGCGTGCAGGACGGCCTCCTGCGCCACCACGTCGAACTCGCTGCCGGCGATCCAGCTCGCGAAGGCCTGGTGGTACGCCCGGTACACCGCACCCGGGGCGTCGCCGGCCGCGCGGGCCTGGGCCAGCGCGCCGGTCAGCTCCTCCAGGTCGTCGCGGCCCTCGGCGTAGTCGTCGGCGAGGGCGAGCATGTCGGCGACGCCGGGGACGGCGGGCACGCTGATTCCCGCGCCCACGAGCAGCGTCAGGTGCTCGCCGCGCCGGACGGCGTGGGCGAGGTGGTCCACCAGCGCGTACGAGCCGGCTCCGGTCGGTGGGGTGCTCATGGGCTACGTCTGCAACTCGTGCCAGAGTTCGCCGGGCCGGGGGGAGAACGGGGCGTCGGGCGCCTCCTCGACGACGTGCAGCAGGCCCGACTCCAAGTCGGACTCCAGCTCGCCGGGTCCCCAGCCGAGGTAGCCGGCGCACAGCCGCAGGTCCCCGATGTAGCTGTCCATATCGCTGGGGTCGGCGGACAGCGCCAGCGTGCCGAGCCGCCCGGCGACCGGCGTGAACCGCGTCGGCGCGGCGGCGTCGGGCCGTAGCTGGGCCAGTGCCAGGTACCCGGGGGTGTGCACCGGGCCGCCGTCGAAGACGACCGGGGGGTCGCTGAGCAGGTGCTCCCAGTGGCCGGCCACGGCGGCGGCCGGCTGGGCGGTGGGCTGGTTGAGGCGGACGGCGACCGCGCCGCACTCGGGGTCGTAGCGCAGGATCAGCAGAACCGCCTCGCGCAGGTCCGGCCCGGTCACGTGGGGGGCGGCGACGAGCACCCGGCCGGCCAGGTCGTGGCTGTGCAGGGCGGCGTTGCGGACCAGCGGGATGTCGTCGCCGGAGTTGCGCGCGCGGACCTCCGGCCGGGGGTACCCGGCGTTGAGCAGCCGGTCGCGCAGTGTCTCCCAGATCGTCTTGACGTCCAGCAGCCGCGGTCCGCCGGGCAGCCCGGCGCGCAGCAGCCCGACGAGCGCGCCGGTGAACGCGGTGAACGGCTCGCCCGCCGGTGCCCGCGCCGCCTCGGTGGCGGCCGCGGCCACGAGCAGGCAGCTCTTGTCGATCCGGGCCTTGTCGGCGAGCATCGCCGACCCGGTGTGCGGCGCGGACATCTCGGCCCGGCCGGCGTAGCAGCAGTCCAGGATCACCACGCGGCGGTCGGCCGCGCTGCGGCGCACGTTGCGCCGGACCCAGTCGTAGGGCACCGCCGTGGCGTGCATCGCGGTCGGGACCGTGTCGCGCAGCGCCAGGAACAGGTCCCGACTGTCCACGTCGACCAGCCCGTGCCCGGCGAAGTACACCAGCAGCAGGCCGCCCGGCCGCACGGCCCCGGCGGCCTCGGACAGGGCGATGTCGACCTCGCGCGGGGTCACCGGGTCGAGCAGCAGCCGGCAGTTGTCGGCGGGCAGGCCCCACAGCAGCGGGTCGCGCAGCGCCCCGCCCACGCCGTCGAGGTTGCCGGCGACCGCGGGCAGGGCGGGGAGGTGGTCGTAGCGGGCGGTGCCGATGAGCACCGCCCGCGACGCGCTCGGATCGGCGAGCCGGGCCATCGGGTCAGGTGCCGCCCAGCTCGCGCACGGCGGCGGCGAGCGTGGCGGGGTCGTCGGACTCGACCGTCACGCTGGCGCCGTCGGGCCGCACCGCGGTGAGCCGGACCGTCGGCCGGACCGGCCGCGACTGCCGCCACTGGGCGACGGAGACCAGCAGCGCGCCGAGCGCGATGGCGTTGCCGACGGCGAACTGGAGGACGTCGGTGGTCGCGGACATGCTGCCGGGGGCGGGCGCCGCGGGCACCGGCGACGCCTCCGGCGGGACGCCGGGGTCGGCGGCGATCCAGTGGGCCAGGTCGAGGGCGGCGTCGATGCCGCCGTCGGTATGTACGTGGATGTCCATCCGGCGGTCCTCCCCGCGCTGGCCGGGTGCGGTGAGCGACTTTATCCGAGACTGCGCCCCGATGTCACCAGTGTCGGGTTCCCCTCGTAACGACGACATGACACGACGTGAGGCCCCGGCGCGACCGCGGCCCGCCCGCCGGCGCCGCGACGCTACGCTGGCGGGATGAGCGACCGCGCCCCGATCACCCCCGGCACCCAGACGCCGCCGCGCCCCGTACCCGGGCACATCGCCCGGCCCGAGTACGTCGGCCGGCCCGGGCCGCGGCGCTGGACCGGCTCCCACGTGCAGACGGCGGAGACCATCGAGAAGATGCGGGTGGCCGGCCGGGTCGCGGCGCAGGCCGTGCAGCTCGCCGGTGAGCACTGCAAGCCCGGCGTCACCACCGACGAGGTCGACCGGGTCGTGCACGAGTTCCTCTGCGATCACGGTGCCTACCCGTCGACCCTGGGCTACAAGGGTTTCCCGAAGTCCTGCTGCACCTCGCTCAACGAGGTCATCTGCCACGGCATCCCGGACTCCACGGTGATCCGCGACGGCGACATCGTCAACGTGGACGTCACCGCGTTCCTGCACGGCGTGCACGGCGACACCGACGCCACGTTCTGCGTCGGCGACGTGGCGGAGGAGGCCGCGCTGCTCGTCGCGCGCACCCGCGAGGCGATGATGCGCGGCATCCGCGCGGTCGCCCCGGGCCGGCAGCTCAACGCCGTCGGCCGGGTCATCTCGGCGTACGCGCGGCGGTTCGGCTACGGCGTCGTCCGGGACTTCACCGGCCACGGCATCGGCGAGGCGTTCCACAGTGGCCTGTACGTGCCCCACTACGACAACCCCCAGCTCGACGTCGTGATGGAGCCGGGGATGACCTTCACGATCGAGCCGATGATCACACTGGGCACCCACGAGTACGAGCTGTGGGACGACGGCTGGACGGTCGTCACCGCCGACCGCCGGTGGACCGCGCAGTTCGAGCACACCGTCGTCGTGACCGACGACGGCCACGAGATCCTGACCCTCCCGTAGGGATGCCCGGCCCCCTGCCCGCGGCCGCCCACCGGGACCACCACGCCGACGTCAGCGGCGGCTGGCTGCGCGCCGCGACCTTCGGCGCCATGGACGGCCTCGTGACGAACATCGCCCTCATCGCGGGCGTCGGCGGCGGCGGGGTCGCCGACCGCACCCTCGTCCTCACCGGCGTGGCCGGCCTGGTGGCCGGCGCCGTCTCCATGGGACTCGGCGAGTTCACCAGCGTCCGGGCGCAGAACGAGCAGATCGCCGCCGAGGTGGCCAAGGAGCGCCGCGAGCTGGAGCGGTTCCCCGACGCCGAGGCCGCCGAGATCGCGGGAGTCTGGATCGCCCGCGGCCTGCCCGCCGCGCTGGCCCACCAGGTCGCCGACGTCCTGAAGCGGAACCCCGCCGAGGCCCTGCGCGTGCACGTGCGGGAGGAGCTGGGCGTGGACCCCGACGCGCGGCCGAGCCCGTGGACGGCGGCGACATCCTCGTTCGCCTGCTTCTCGGTGGGCGCGCTGGTGCCGCTGCTGCCGTACCTGGTCGGGCTGCCGCACCTGTGGCTCGCACTCGCGGTCGGCGGTCTGGGTCTGTTCGCCGCCGGGGCGCTCGTCGCGCGGTTCACGGGGCGGTCGCCCTGGGGCTCCGGCGTGCGCCAGCTCGTCCTCGGGGCGGCGGCGGCCGGCGCGACGTACGCGATCGGGGCGTGGATCGGCGTCGGCGCCGCCTGAGCGGCCCGGCTCAGCCCGCCGGGCGACCCGGGAAGACGACCGTGGACGGCGCCTGGCCGCTGTACCGGCGCCAGCGGGCCGCCCACAGCGCCGACTCCGTCAGCCCCGTCAGCGCGAGCTGGCGGGCCGGCCCCTCCGTCACGCCGAGGGCGGCCCGCCACAGGCCGGCCGTGCGCTCCTCGACGTGGACGGCGAGGCGGCGGGCCGCGGCGGCGTCGGCCACGGCGAACGGCAGCGCGTACGCCGGCCGGGCGGCCGGCGGGTTGCCGCCGTCGGAGTCCAGGCGCAGCAGCAGGGCGTCGCGGCGGTCCCGGTGGGCGGCCTCCGCGCGCCGGGCGACCGCCGCCTGCGCCGCCGGCAGGCGGACCCCGAGCGCGCCGTACGCGTAGATGGCGGCGTGCTCGCCGGCCAGCGTCTCGGCGAGCCGCTGCTGGGGCAGGGGCGCCGTCACGGCAGGACCTCCAGGTGCGTGGCGCGGGCCGCGGCGATCTCGCCCAGCAGCGTCGCCCGGACCCCGTCGGCGCTCAGGCACGCCGCCGCGGCCGCCCGCTGGGCCGCCTGCTCGGCCCGCCGCAGCGCGGCGACGCCCGGCGCGGCCGCGCCGGCGTCCGGCGCGGGCGTCCCGGCGCCGGCCCCGATCGCCGCCCGCAGCGCGGCGGCGTGGGCGGTGTGGGCGGCGTGCACGGGCTCCAGGCGCGCGGCGAGGGCCGGCTGGGCCGCCATGGTCCGGCCGTACGCCGCGACCAGCGCGTCGGTCTCCGCCAGCAGCGGGGCGAGCGGGTGCGGCGGCGCCGGGTCGTCGCGGAACAGGCCGCAGCCGCCCACCCCGGCCAGGGCGGCCAGGCCCACCGCCCCGAGGACCGCCCGCCGCGGGGTGGCGCGCGGCGCCGTGGCCCGCGGCGCGCCGGTACGCGCCGGCGCCGCGGGTGGCAGCGCCGCGCAGCGCAGCGGCCCGGCGGGCAGCGGCTCCGCGGGTGGCAGCGTCGCGGGTGGCAGCGTCGCGGGTGGCAGCGTCGCGTGTGGTGAGCTGGCGCGCGGCGCCGCGGCGGCGGCACCGCGGGCGGGGAGGGCGGAGGCCGGCCGGGCGGCCGCCGGGGCGGTGCCGGGCGCGGCGGCGTGGTGGCGAGACATCGCTCTCCAGTGAACACCATCGGCCCCGCCGCACCGTGCCCGCGCCACCCCGGTGTGTGATGTCGGCGGAGTCCCGCTGGCTTGCCGTCCGCCGCTGGGGCGCGCGCGTTAGGCTCTGCGTGGCCGTCGGGGATGCCCCGGGGGCCGCGTCTCGCGTCGCCAGGCACGGGCGCGGATGCGGGTCGGGGCGGCGTCGGTGGACCGACGGGGCGGACAGTGCCGACGCCCGGCGAAGGGGAGTGCAGTCGTGATGTCACGCGGTCGGGCCGGCGGACGCCCCGCCGAGTCGCGCTCGGGTCGCTCGGGGGCGGCGCCCGGCCGGGCGGCCGGCGTCCGCGGCGAGGCGGCGGCGCGGGTACGCACCCAGCACGGCGGCGGCTCCGAGGCCACCCGGCGTGACCGGGTCCGCGCCGTGGTCGAACCGGTCGTCGTCGCCGCCGGCTGCGACCTGGAGGACCTGACGCTGTCCCGGGCCGGCCGCCGCAGCGTGCTGCGGGTGGTCGTCGACGCCGACGGCGGCGTCTCGCTCGACGACGTCGCCGAGGTGTCCCGGGCGGTCTCCCAGGCCCTGGACGCCGCCGAGGAGGCGGGCAGCCCGCTGTTCGACGGCGAGTACAGCCTGGAGGTGGGCTCGCCCGGCACCGACCGGCCGCTGCGCCTGCCCCGCCACTGGCGGCGCAGCGTCGGCCGGCTGGTGAAGGTGACCCGGCGCACCGACGACGGCGACACCGCGCTGACCGGCCGGGTGGTGGCCGCCGACGACGCGGCGGTCGTCCTGGACGTCGACGGGGAGCACCAGAGCTGTGCGTACGACCACCTGGGCCCGGGCCGGGTCCAGGTGGAGTTCCAGCGGATGGACGAGATCGCCGACGAGGACCTCGACCAGATCGCCGCCGACGAGGATGAGGAAGGTGACCTGAGGTGAACATCGACCTCGCGGCGCTGCGGGCGCTGGAGCGGGAGCGGGAGATCCCGTTCGAGACCATCCTCGGCGCGATCGAGACGGCGCTGCTGACCGCGTACCGGCACACCGAGGGCGCCCAGCCGCACGCCCGCATCGACATCGACCGCAAGACCGGCGCCGCCAGCGTGCTGGCCCAGGAGACGGACGCCGAGGGCGCCGTGGTGCGGGAGTACGACGACACCCCGCACGACTTCGGCCGGATCGCCGCCATGACCGCCAAGCA
Organism: Pilimelia terevasa; assembly: GCF_014647915.1. GTDB lineage: Bacteria > Actinomycetota > Actinomycetes > Mycobacteriales > Micromonosporaceae > Pilimelia > Pilimelia terevasa. Next base: position 83,833 of record NZ_BMQC01000006.1, on the reverse strand, counting down.
GGTGATCCTGCAGCGGCTGCGGGAGGCCACCGACGACGCCCACTTCGGCGAGTACGTCGGCCGCGACGGCGACCTGGTGACCGGGGTCGTCCAGGCGCACGAGGCGCGACTGGAGAAGGGCATCGTCTCGATCGACCTCGGCAAGCTGGAGGCGGTACTGCCCCAGGCTGAGCAGGTGCCGGGCGAGAAGTACCCGCACGGCCAGCGCATCCGCGCCGTCGTCGTCCACGTGACCCGCGGCTTCCGCGGCCCCCAGGTCACCGTGTCGCGGTCGCACCCGAGCCTGGTCAGGAAGCTGTTCGCGCTGGAGGTGCCCGAGATCGCCGACGGGACGGTGGAGATCGCCGCCATCGCCCGCGAGGCGGGGCACCGCACCAAGATCGCCGTGCGCTCGACGGTGTCCGGCGTCAACGCCAAGGGCGCCTGCATCGGGCCGATGGGGCAGCGGGTCCGCGCCGTGATGAGCGAGCTGCACGGCGAGAAGATCGACATCATCGACTGGTCGGACGACGCCGCCCAGTTCGTCGGTAACTCGCTGTCACCGGCCAAGGCGCTCAAGGTCGAGGTGGTGGACGCCGGTGCCCGGACGGCGCGGGTGACCGTCCCGGACTACCAGCTCTCGCTGGCGATCGGCCGGGAGGGGCAGAACGCGCGGCTCGCGGCCCGCCTGACGGGCTGGCGGATCGACATCCGCTCGGACGCCCCGCCGGCCGAGCCCGCCCCGGCCGAGGGCGCGGCGGGCGGCGACCGGGGTGCCGACCCGCACGCGCTCGCCGACGCAGAGTGAGGGACGGGCCGGGAGCGGACCGGCCGACACGATCACGGGGCGCGCGGGGTAGACTCCCACTGACGCGTGGCGCGCCGTCCGACGGCCTGCCATCTCGTGACGGCCCCTCTGACGGTTCGCCATCCTCTGGCCCGTCAGCCTCCGGTTCGCCCGTCCGCTCGACGGCGGGGCCCACCGGGGCGACGGAGAAGCCTGTCAGGATGTGTGTGGGGTGTCGGGAACGCGCCCCCGCGTCGCAACTCGTACGTGTCGTCGTCCGCGATACGGTCCCGGGCTGGTCCGTCCAGCCCGACCCGCGGCGGCGACTGTCGGGCCGAGGTGCGCACCTGCACCCCGACCCGGCCTGTCTCGCGCTGGCGGAGCGGCGCCGCGCCTTCGGGCGCGCGTTCCGCAGACCTGGGGTCCCCGACACCAGTCCGCTCGCCGAGCACCTCCGGGCGGTCAGCGCGCCGCCCGGAACCACAGACGGTGGCGGCCTTCACGGCGCACCTGAGACCAGCAAGGTAGGACGACCGACATGAGCACACGATGAAGTCGCTCAGATGACCAGGCTTCAAGTGCACGATTGAGGTCGCTGCGGGCTGTCCGCACGACCTCGCACAGTGAGGAGTGCAGTGGCAGGCAAGGCCCGCGTACACGAGCTCGCCAAAGAGCTCGGGGTCGAGAGTAAGACCGTTCTCGCCAAGCTCAAGGAGATGGGCGAGTTCGTCAAATCCGCATCCAGCACCGTCGAGGCCCCCGTTGCCCGACGGCTGCGCAACGCGTTCGTAGCCGGTTCGTCGCCCGCGACCCCCGCCCCGGCGGCCCCCGCGGCTCCCGTGGCTCCGGCGGCCGGGGCGGCTGCGTCCGCCGCCGCCCCGGCGGCGCCCGCGGCGCCGCAGGTGTCCGCGAGGCCGGCGCCCCCGCGTCCCGGCCCGAAGGCCGCGGCTCCCCGGCCCGGCCCCAAGGCCCCGGTGCCGGGTCCGCCCGCGCCGAAGGTCGTGACCCCGGCCCCGGCGGCGGCGAAGAGCGCGCACGACATCGAGGTCGAGGCCGCTGAGCAGCGCGCCGCGGCCCTCAAGAAGGAGCAGGAGGCGGCCGTCCGCGCCGCCAAGCAGCGGCAGGCCGAGGGCCGGCCCGGCGGGGAGTCCGGCGGTGCGGCGGGGACGTCGCCGCGGCCGGGCCCCGGCTCGATGCCGCCCCGGCCCGGCTCGCCGGCCGCCATGCCGCGGCCGAGTGGCCCGGGTGCGCCCGGCCAGCCGGGTGCCGGCGGCGGCGCCGGCCCGCGACCGGGTCCCGGCGGACGTCCGCCGGCCCGCAGCGGCGGCAACAACCCGTTCGGCATCACGCCGGGCAGCCCGCGGGCGGGCGGGGCACCGCCCCGTCCCGGCGGCGGCGCGCCCGGAATGCCCCCGCGGCCCAGCCCGGCCTCCATGCCGCCGCGGCCGAGCCCGGCGTCCATGCCGGCGCGGCAGCCGGGTCGGCCCGGCGGCGGCCCGGCCGGCGGCCGGGGTGGTCCCGGCGGCGGTCGCGGCGGTCCCGGTGGCGGCGGCGGTGGCTTCCGCGGCGGTCCCGGTGGCGGCGCCGGTGGTGCCGGTGGCGGCTACCGCGGCGGTCCGGGCGGCGGCGCCGGCGGCGGCGGTGGCTACCGCGGCGGTCCCGGCGGCGGTGGCGGCGGTGCGCCGGGTGCCGGCGGCGGCTTCCGCGGCGGTCCCGGTGGCGGCGGCCGGCCCGGTGGTGGCGGCCGCGGCCGCGGTGGCGGCGCCGCGGGTGCCTTCGGGCGTCCCGGCGGCAAGCCGGCGCGCGGGCGCAAGTCGAAGAAGCAGCGCAGACAGGAGTTCGACAACCTGTCGGCCCCGACGATGAGCTCGGGCGCCCCGCGCGGTCAGGGTCAGACGATCCGGCTGTCGCGCGGTGCCTCGCTGTCGGACTTCGCCGACAAGATCAACGCGAACCCGGGCTCGCTCGTCCAGGAGATGTTCAACCTGGGCGAGATGGTCACGGCGACGCAGTCGTGCTCGGATGACACGCTGCTGCTGATCGGCGAGCACCTCGGTTTCGACGTGCAGATCGTCAGCCCCGAGGACGAGGACCGCGAGCTGCTCGCGCAGTTCAACATCGACCTCGACGCCGCGGTGGCCGAGGACCGGCTGGTCAGCCGGGCGCCGGTGGTGACCGTCATGGGTCACGTCGACCACGGTAAGACCAAGCTGCTCGACGCGATCCGCAAGGCCGACGTCGTCGCGGGTGAGGCCGGTGGCATCACCCAGCACATCGGCGCGTACCAGGTGCACGTCATGCACGACGAGGTGGACCGGGCGATCACCCTGATCGACACCCCGGGTCACGAGGCGTTCACCGCCATGCGTGCCCGCGGCGCCCAGGTCACCGACATCGTGATCCTGGTCGTGGCGGCCGACGACGGCGTGATGCCGCAGACCATCGAGGCGCTCAACCACGCCCGGGCCGCCGAGGTTCCGATCGTGGTCGCGGTGAACAAGGTGGACAAGCCGGATGCCAACCCGGACAAGGTGCGCCAGCAGCTCACCGAGTACGGGCTGGTGGCCGAGGAGTACGGCGGCGACACCATGTTCGTCAACGTCGCGGCCAAGCCCGGCACCGGCATCGACGAGCTGCTCAACGCGGTACTCCTGACCGCCGACGCGTCGCTGGAGCTGACCGCTCCGATCGACGGCCCGGCGCAGGGCGTGGCCATCGAGGCGCACCTGGACAAGGGCCGCGGCGCCGTCGCGACCGTCCTGGTGCAGAAGGGCACGCTGAAGGCGGGCGACTCGATCGTCGCCGGTGGCGCGCACGGCCGCGTCCGGGCGATGCTCGACGACAACGGCCAGGCCGTCACCGAGGCGGGCCCGTCCCGGCCGGTGCTGGTCCTGGGTCTCACCTCGGTGCCGAGCGCGGGCGACACGTTCCTCGCGGCCTCGGACGACCGCACGGTGCGGCAGATCGCGGAGCAGCGGCAGGCGCGGCGGCGGGCGGCGAGCTTCGCCAACTCCCGCGGCCGGGCGACGCTGGAGAACTTCATGGATCAGATCAAGGAGGGCGAGAAGAGCTCGCTCACCCTGATCCTGAAGGGCGACGTCTCCGGTTCGGTCGAGGCCCTGGAGGACGCGCTGTTCAAGCTCGACATCCCGGAAGAGGTTCAGCTCAAGATCCTCGACCGCGGCGTCGGCGCGATCACCGAGAGCAACGTCATGCTGGCGTCGGCCTCGGACGCGATCATCGTGGGCTACAACGTCCGGGCGCAGGGCAAGGGCATCGAGACCCTGGCCGAGCGCGAGGGTGTGGAGATCCGGTACTACACGGTCATCTACCAGGCCCTGGAGGAGATCGAGGCGGCCCTGAAGGGTCTGCTCAAGCCGGAGTTCGAGCAGGTCGAGCTGGGCTCGGCGGAGGTCCGCGAGGTCTTCCGTTCGTCCAAGATCGGCAACATCGCCGGCTGTATGGTCCGCTCGGGGATCCTGCGCCGCAACGCCAAGGCCCGGCTCGTCCGGGACGGCGTCGTGGTGGCGGACAACCTCACGCTGTCCAGCCTCAAGCGGTTCAAGGACGACGCCACCGAGGTCCGCGAGGGCTTCGAGTGTGGTCTGACGCTGAGCAACTACAACAACATCCAGGTCGGCGACACCATCGAGACCTTCGAGATGCGGGAGAAGCCCCGCGCCTGACCCGGATGTGACGACGTACGAGGGCGGGTGCCGACCGGCACCCGCCCTCGGCGCGTCTGCCGTAGCGTGGGCCACCATGTACACGGCTACGGCGGAGTTCGACGTCCTGCTGCCCGACGACGCGCGGTCGCTGAAGGGCAAGCGCGGGTACGTGCGGCCGATCATCGCCGCCCTGCGCCGCTTCGAGGTGGCCGCCGCCGAGGTGGGGGAGCTGGACCTGTACGGGCGCGCGCGGATCGGGGTCGCCGCCGTGGCGGCCGGTCCGGGCCAGGTCACCCACGTGCTCGACACGTGCGAGCGGGCCGTCGCCGGGCGCCCGGAGATCACGCTGCTGTCGGTCCGGCGGCGGCTGTACGGCGCCGACGACTGACCGCCCGCGGCCCGGCCGGGACCGGGGTGTCGCCACGCAGCGCGCCGGCCGCCGCCGCCGGCCGCCGGGTAGGGTCGACGTAGCGGGAACCCCGGCCCGTGGGCCACTCCCGCCGGTAGGGCGTCCGTCCGCGCGGCACTGCACCCGCGGGTCCGGCGCCAGCGAGACGGAGACGGGCGTCAGCGAGAGTGGAGGTGGTCGCGGATGAGCGACCAGGCCAAGGTACGGCGGCACGCGGAGCGGGTGAAGGAGCTGGTGGCCTCGGTGGTCCGCACGCAGATCAAGGACCCGCGGCTGGGGATGCTGACGATCACCGACGCCCGGTTGACCGCCGACCTGCGCGAGGCCACCGTCTTCTACACGGTCCTCGGCGACAGCGCCGCCCAGGCCGGCACCGCCGCCGCGCTGGACAGCGCCAAGGGCATGGTCCGCAGTACCGTGGGCAAGGCGCTGGGCCTGCGCCACTCGCCGACGATCGCCTTCGTGCTGGACGAGGTGCACGACCACGTCCAGCACATCGACGAGCTGCTGGAGGCGGCCCGGGAGGCCGACGCCGAGGTCCAGCGCCGGGCGGCGGGGGCGCGCTTCGCGGGCGACACCCAGCCGTACCGACTAGAGTCCGATGTGGACTCCGACGACGGCGCGGACGCCGGGCCCGGCGCCGCCGACGCGGCGGAGAGCATGGAGGGTCGACGGTGACCGAGGACGAGGTGGCCCCGGCGTCCGGGATCGCGGCCCCGCGGTGGCGGGCGGCGGTGGATGCGGTCCGCGCGCTGCCGCCCGACGCCGCCGTCCTCCTGGTCTGCCACGTCAATCCGGACGGCGACGCGCTCGGCAGCATGCTCGGCGTCGGACTGGCGCTGCGGGCCGCCGGCTTCACCCGGCTCCAGGCGACCTTCCCGGGCCCGTCGACGCTGCCGGTCCCGTTCCGGCAGATTCCCGGTCTGGAGCTGCTCGTCGATGAGGACGACGCCGTCGCCGCGCCCGACCTGCTGATGTGCTTCGACGCCGCCAGCCCGGCCCGGCTGGGCAGGCTGGCCGGCCGGCTGGAGACCGCCGGGGTGTCGGTGGTGCTGGACCACCACGCGTCCAACGGCGGCTTCGGCACGCTGCCGCTGATCGACCCGCACGCCGCGGCCACCTCGGTGGTGGCGGCGGAGCTGCTGCGCCGGCTCGACTACCCGCTGGACGCCCGCATCGCCGAGTGCCTCTACATCGCGCTCGTGACCGACACCGGCTCGTTCAAGTTCGACCTCACCACGCCGGCCGTGCACGAGCTGGCGGCGCGGCTGCTGCGCACCGGGCTGCGGCCGGGGGAGATCTCGCAGCGGGTTCTGGACTCGCGGCCCTTCGGCGCGGTGCGGCTGTTCGGCGACGCGCTCAGCCGGGCGGAGCTGGAGCCGGCGGCGGCCGGCGGCGCCGGCCTGGTCTGGGCGTACGTCACGCTCGCCGACCTGGCCACCCACCGGCAGGAGCCGTACGTCATGGAGGCGCTGATCGACTCGGTCCGCGGCGCCGCGGAGGCCGATGTCGCCTGCGTCCTCAAGCAGCTCGGCGAGCGGGAGTGGTCGGTGTCCCTGCGCAGCAAGGGCGCGCGCGACGTCGCCGCGGTCGCGGTCGCGCTCGGCGGTGGCGGGCACCGCCTGGCCGCGGGCTTCACCGGACGCGGCACCCGGGACGAGGTGCTGGCGCGCCTGCGGGAGTCCCTCGCCACCGCCTCCTGAGCCGGCCGGCCACCGCCCTGCTGACCCTGCCGGCCGCGGTCTCCTGACCTAGCCGGCCGCGGCGACCGACGCCGCGATCCGTCAGGCCCGCGCGGAGCGCGGGCCTGTGGGTGCGGTAACGGGTCTCAGGGGTAGTCAAACCTTACGGCCCGGTGGGATATTGGCGCGGTGAGCGCCGCCGCCGGTCCGCCGGCCACCCCGTCTCCCGGCCTCGGCCGGCTCGTCCGGCTGGCGCTGCCGACCCTGGTGATCCTCGCCGCCGAGCCGCTGTACGTCCTGGTCGACAGCGCCGTCGTCGGCCACCTCGGCCGGGACGCCCTCGCGGCGCTGGCCCTGGGCGGCAGCGTGCTGACCGTGGCCGCCTGGTTCGGCACCATCCTGGCCTACGGGACCACCAGCCGGTCCGCCCGGCGGTTCGGCGCGGGGGACCGCGCCGGCGCCGTCGCCGAGGGGGTGCAGGCGACCTGGCTGGCGCTGGGCCTGGGGGTGGCGCTGGCCGTCGGCGCGATCTGGGCCGCCGGCCCGCTGGCCGCCGCGCTCGGCGGCGGCGACCCGGCCGTGGTCGAGGGCGCCGCGGACTGGCTGCGGATCGCCGCCTGGGGCGCGCCGGGAATCCTGCTGACGATGGCCGGCAACGGCTGGCTGCGCGGCGTGCAGGACACCCGGCGGCCGCTGCGGTACGCGCTGGGGGCCAACGCGCTGTCGGCGGCGGCGTGCCCGCTGCTGGTGTACCCGGCGGGGCTCGGGCTCGTCGGGTCGGCGTGGGCCAATGTCGGGGCGCAGAGCCTCGGCGGGCTGCTGTTCCTGCGCGCGCTGCTGGCCGAGCGGGTACCGCTGCGCCCACGGCCCGGCCTGCTGGCCGGCCAGCTCCGGCTGGGGCGGGACCTGCTCGTGCGCGGCGCGGCGATGCAGGGGTCGTTCCTGTGCGCCACGGCCGTCGTCGCCCGGTTCGGGTCGGCGCCGCTGGCCGCCCACCAGATCGCCATCCAGCTCTGGATGTTCTGCGCCTTCGTCCTGGACGCGGTGGCGATCGCCGCGCAGGCCCTGGTCGGCGAGGCGGTCGGCGCCGGCCGGCCGGGCGACGCCCGGGGCCTGGCCCGCCGCAGCGCGCTGCTGGGCCTCGGCACCGGCACCGCCGCCGCGGTCGTCCTCGCGGCGGTCGCCACGGTACTGCCCCGCGTGTTCACCCCCGACCCCGCGGTCTGGGCCGCGGCGCGCGAGGCGTGGCCCTGGTTCGTGGGGATGCAGCCGCTGGCCGGGGTCGTGTTCGCCCTGGACGGCGTGCTGATCGGCGCCGGGGACGCCGGCTACCTGCGGACCGTCACCGTGGTCAGCGGGGTCGGCGTGTTCGTCCCGGCCAGCCTCGCGGCGGCGTACGCCGACCTGGGGCTGGGCGGCGTGTGGGCGGGCCTGACCCTGTTCGTCGTCGCCCGGCTCGCCCTGCTCCTGCTGCGCGTCCGGCGCCCGGACTGGCCGCCGCCGCCCGAACCCCCGGACCGGCCTGCGCGGCGCCGCGGGGGCAGTGGCAGGCTGTCCCGGTGAGTGGGGACGGATTGGTCATCGTGGACAAGCCGGCGGGCTGGACGTCGCACGACGTCGTCGGCCGGATGCGCCGCCTGGCGCGCACGCGCAAGGTCGGCCACGGCGGCACCCTCGACCCGATGGCCACCGGGGTCCTCGTCGTCGCGGTCGGCCGCGCCACCCGGCTGCTGACGTACGTCGTCGGCGCCGACAAGTCCTACGCCGGGACGATCCGGCTCGGCGAGGCCACCGTCACCGACGACGCCGAGGGCGAAACCACCGCGCGGGCGGACGCCTCGGCGGTCACCGACGCCGGGATCGCGGCCGGCCTGGCCGCCCTGACCGGCGAGATCGACCAGGTGCCGAGCGCCGTCAGCGCGATCAAGGTGGACGGGGTGCGGGCGTACAAGCGGGTGCGCGAGGGCGAGGAGGTGGCGCTCGCCCCGCGCCGGGTCACCGTGCGCCGCCTGGCGGTCGACGCGGTGCGCCGGCCCGGCGCCGGGGTGGTGGACATCGACGTCGACGTGATCTGCTCCTCCGGCACGTACATCCGGGCCATCGCCCGGGACCTCGGCGCGGCCCTGGGCGTGGGCGGACACCTGACGGCGCTGCGGCGGACCGCCGTCGGCGGCTTCACGCTCGCCGAGGCGGCGACGCTGGAGGCACTCGCCGCCTCGGCCGGGGACGCGCCGGTGACCGGTACGCCGATGGCGGCCGCGGCGCGGCGCTTCCTGCCGGCCCGCGAGGTGACGGCGCAGGAGGCCCGGGTGCTGTCGCACGGCGGCCCGCTGGAGCCGGCCGAGGTGCCGGTCGACGGGCCGTACGCCGCCATCGGGCCGGACGGCGCGCTGCTCGCGGTCCTGCGCGACCGGCAGGGTCGCGCCCGCCCGGAGGTCGTGTTCGCGGCGGCGTAGCCCGGTGACGGCGGGGCGGCGGCCCGCCCGGTTCGTCGGCGCCGGTCACCCCGCCGGGCCGGTGACCCCCGGGAGGGTCAGCCCGCGGGGCGCTCGGCCCGGCGGCGCAGGTGGGTGGCGAGAATCTCCACGAGGTCGGCGGCCACGTACGGCTTGTCCAGGAAGCCGTCGCAGCCGGCCGCCATCGCCGCGGCCCGCTCGGCGGGCAGCACGCTGGCGGTCAGCGCCACCACCTCCGGCCGGGTGGCCTGGTCCTGGTCGGCCAGCTCCGTGGCCAGCGTCAGGCCGTTGCCGTCCGGCAGGTTGAGGTCCAGCAGGACCACGTCCGGCGGCGTCGAGACGAGGGCGGCGCGCGCCGTCGCCAGGGTCGCGACCTCCACCAGCTCGACGTCCCGGACATCCGGGTCGGCCGCGCGGGCGAGGCTCGCGCGGACGAGGACGCGGTTCAGTTCCTCGTCCTCGACCAGCAGGACCTGATGGGCGGTCATGATGCTCCTCCGGTGCTGTCGTGCGGTACGGCGAGCCGCTGCGGCACGCCGTCCGGTGCGTCGTCGGCGGCGCCGCCGACGAGGCCGGACGAGCGGCCCTGCCGGTCCGCGGCGTCGTGGTCCCGGCGGCGGGGCCGCAGGGCCGAGGCGTCGTTGAGCGGCCAGGCGGGGTTCGGGTGCGGTCGGGGGACGTGCCGGGCGAGCGCGGCGAGCAGTTCGCCTTGCTCCACCGGCTTGACAAAGTACTCGGCCGCCCCCATGGCCACGCCAGTGCGTCGCTCGTCCAGGACGGTCACCACCAGGACGGGCACGGTCGCCAGCCCCGGGTCGTTCTTGAACTGGCGCAGCACCTCCCAGCCGTTCATGCCGGGCAGTTGCAGGTCCAGCAGGACGGCGTGCGGGGCCTCGGCCCGGGCCATCTGCAGACCGGCCTCGCCGGTGCTGGCGAGCTGGATGTCGTAGCCGGCGGCGCTCAGGTACGTCCGCATCAGCTCCGCGGCCCGCAGGTCGTCCTCGATCAGCAGCACCCGGCCCAGGGCCGCGTCGCCGCGCCGGGCCGGCTCGGCCCGCTCCGCCGCCGTGGGCACCGCGGCCGGCAGGTACAGCGTGAACTGGCTGCCCCGGCCCGGCGCCGAGCGCATCCGGATGTCCCCGCCGTGCGCCTGGGCCAGCCGGCGGGTCAGCGCCAGGCCCAGGCCCGTCCCGGCCTGGCGCTGGGCGGCGTCGCCGACCTGCTGGAACTCCTCGAACACCTTGTGGTGGTCGGCCGGCTCGATGCCGACCCCGGTGTCGGTGACGCTGACGGTCACCTGGGGGCCGTCCGCGCCGCCGGTGAGGGTGATGTCCCCGCCCTCGGGCGTGAACTTGATGGCGTTGGACAGCAGGTTCTCCAGCATCTGCCGGTACCGGACCGGGTCCACGTGCGCCGTGAGCGCGGGCAGGTCGTTGCGCGCGCGCAGGTGCTTGGTGTCGATCAGCGGCCGCAGGGCGGTCAGCAGGTCGGCGGCGGCGGTGTCCAGCCGCAGCGGGACCGGCTGCAGGTCCAGGCGGCCGGCCTCGACCTTGGTCAGGTCGAGCACGTCGTTGATCAGTCCCAGCAGGTGCCGGCCGCTGGAGTGGATGTGGTCGACCCAGTCGGCCGGGACCAGCCGGTGGTCGCCCTGGGCCTGCTCGCCGCGCATCAGGTCCGAGAAGCCGATGATCGCGTTCAGCGGGGTGCGCAGCTCGTGGCTCATGCTGGCCAGGAAGTTCGACTTGGCCTGGCTGGCCACCGTCAGCGCCTGGACCGAGTCGGCGAGTTCGTCGGCGAGCCGGCCCCGTTCGGCGATGACCTCGCCGCGCTCGGCCAGGATGCCGGCCTGGCCGCCGAGGTCGGCGAGCATCCGCAGGTCGTCCTCCGCGAACAGGCCCCGGTGGGCGTCGAACACCAGCAGGGCGCCGGCCGTGGTGGGCGGGACCGTGAGCCGCACCGCGGTCAGGTACCGCCCGTGCAGCACCTGCCGGTAGTGCGCCGCGACGGGGTTCCCGGCGTCGCCGGCCAGGGGGGCCGGCCGGCTGGCGGCGAGCAGCCGTTCGAGGTCGGCGGGGGAGCCGGCGGGCGGCGCCATGGTGAAGCCGGCCGTCGCCGGCTGGACCAGCGTCCCGTCGGGACCGTGCAGGAGTACGGCGACCGCGTCGGAGCCGGCGACCTCGCGGACCGTGCGGGCGTACCGGTGCCAGATGCGGGCGCTGGTGTCGGTGGCCGGGGCGTTGAGGATGCGCTCGCCGATCGTGTACGCCGCCGCGGCCGACCACTGGCGGCGCAGCCAGGCCGGCGGGAAGAAGGCCAGCAGGTACCCGAGGGCGGCGAGCAGGCCGATCACCCGGGCGACCGTGGCCAGGCTCGGGGCGGCCACGCTGGCCCCGAGCGTCCCGCCGGCCGCCGCGAACAGCGCGGTCGCCACGGCGGTGATCAGCAGCCGGACAGCGCTGGCGCCGGTGCGCCGGCGGGCCTCGGCGAACAGGTACCCGGCGGCGATCCCCTCGGTGACCATGAACACCACGATGAAGCCGAGGGCCAGCCCCCAGGCCAGCGGTCGGGGCGCCGCCACCGCGGGTACCGCGGCGACGAGGTACGCGGCGATGGTCGTCCGGGTCAGCCACTGCGGGACGTGGTGCAGCCGGTGGGCCAGGCGCAGGGTCAGGTACGGCTGGAGCAGCAGCAGGCCCAGGGCGGCGGCCCACAGGGCCCGGTGCACGGGCTGGCCGAGGACCTGCACGAGGTCCAGGACGAACAGCGCGGCGGCCGCGGCGAACATGATCGTCACGTCGCGCTGCATGGGGTCGCGGCTGCGCAGGTAGCCCCACAGGGCGCGCAGGAAGACGACCGCGAGACACAGCTCGGCGATCATCGTCAACGGCTGGTTACTGTCCATCACCTTCCCCACGCAAACTGTAACCAGATCGCGTGACACGCGTACCGGCACTGTCGGATGATGGGCAACGTCCCGCGCGGCGGCCGCGGGCGCGCCGCCCAGGTCGGTGATCTGGGGCGGGAGGGGTGGCGGTGGACACGGCGGACGAGGCACAGCGACTGCGCACGGAGGTCGGGCGGCTCGCCCACGACCTGGCCAACGCCCTGGGGATCGTGCAGAACTACGTCGCGTTCCTCGCCGACGACCTGCCCGAGGACCCCGGCCACCCGGCCCGGGCGGACCTGCCGCCGCTGGAGACCGCGACGGCGCGCGCCGTCGCCCTCGTGCAGGACCTCCAGGAGGTCGCCACCGCCGGCACCTGACCCGGTCGGCGGGCCCCGCGCGGCCGCCGGCCCGTTTCCGGCGCGCCGCGGGGTGCGCGCCGGCCGGCCGCCCGCCGCCGCCTAGGCTCGCGGGATGCAGCGGTGGCGTGGACTCGGGGCGGTGCCGGCGGGCTGGGGCCGGTCGGTGGTCAGCATCGGCGTGTTCGACGGCGTGCACCGCGGGCACCAGGCGACGATCGGGCACGCTGTGGCCCAGGCCCGCGCCCGCGGGCTGCGCAGCGTCGTGGTGACCTTCGACCCGCACCCCGCCGAGGTCGTCCGGCCGGGCGCCCACCCGGCCGTGCTGACCGGCCCGGCCCGCAAGGCCGAACTGGTCGCGGGGCTGGGCGTCGACGCCCTCTGGGTGCTGCCGTTCACCCGCGAGTTCTCCCGGCTGCCCGCCGAGGAGTTCGCCCACGACATCCTCGTCGAGCGCCTGCACGCCGCCCTCGTCGTCGTGGGGCACAACTTCCGGTTCGGGTACCGGGCCCAGGGCGACGTGCCGCTGCTGGACCGGCTCGGCCGGACCTTCGGCTTCGCGGTCGACGGCGCGCCGCTGGTCGGCGGGGAGGCGGCCGAGGTCTTCTCCTCGACGTACATCCGCAGCGGCGTGGCGGCCGGCGAGGTCGCGGCCGCGGCGGCCGCGCTGGGCCGGCCGCACCGGATCGAGGGCGTCGTGGTCCGCGGCGACCAGCGCGGCCGGCAGCTCGGGTACCCCACCGCCAACCTGCTCTGCCCGCCGTTCACGGCGCTGCCGGCCGACGGGGTGTACGCCGCGTGGCTGGTCCGGCCCGACGGCGCGCCGGTGGCCCCGGACGGGCCGCCGCGGCTGCGGGCGGCGGTGTCGATCGGGACCAACCCGACGTTCCGGGGCGACGAGCGCCGGGTGGAGGCGTACGCGCTGGACTTCGCGGGCGACCTGTACGGGGAGCGGCTGGGCCTGGACTTCGTCGCCCGGCTGCGCGGGCAGCGCCGGTACGACCGGGTGGAGGACCTGGTGGCGCAGATCGACGCCGACGTGTCCGAGACCCGGGCGGCGCTGCGCCCGTGACCGGCGGCGTCCGCCGCGGCGGCCGGTACCCGGCCTGGTAGGGTGACCGCAGTGGCGGGTACTCCGTCACTGTGTCCGGCGATGTCACTGTGTCCGGCGATCCATCTGCGCTCCGGTGACCCGCCTGCGGCGGGTCCGGCCCGGTCCGGCGGAGCGGGTGCGCGCCGCACCAGCGGGACGAGTGCCGCCACGCGGCCCCCGCAGCGCCGCCGCCGGACACGGCTCCGCCACCTGCACGACGCCGCGGGAGCGGAGCGTCCACCACCCTTACCGAGAACAGGGAGAACATGGCGCTCGACCAGGCAGCCAAGGCCAAGATCCGCGAGGACTACGCCACCGTCGACGGCGACACCGGTTCGCCGGAGGTACAGGTCGCGGTCCTCACCAAGCGGATCGCCGACCTCACCGAGCACCTGAAGGTGCACAAGCACGACCACCACAGCCGGCGTGGTCTGCTCCTGCTGGTGGGCCGTCGGCGCCGCCTCCTGAACTACATCCAGAAGAAGGACATCAGCCGCTACCGGTCGCTCATCGAGCGCCTCGGCCTGCGACGCTGACGTGACGGGGTCCGGCGCCCGCGTCGGACCCCGCTCCACCACCACGGGGTGATGCGGACCAGAGCGATGGCGACCGGCCGACGCACCGGTCCTCGGTAGTGGCCCCCGGCGAGTCGACGCACAGGGTCGGCGCCCGCCGGGAGCTTCGATCGAAGACCGGCCGCGCGTGCGGTCTCCCCTCGGTTCGTGGCCCCACGACCGAAACGGAGTACACCGTTATATGACCGAGCACAACGCACTCGGCACCCAGCACAGCAAGGCGATCATCGACAACGGCAGCTTCGGCACCCGTGAGATCGTCTTCTCCACCGGCAGGCTGGCCCGGCAGGCCGCCGGGTCGGTGACCGCCCAGCTCGCCGACACCGTCGTGTTGGCGGCGACGTCCGCGGGCAAGACGCCCAAGGACCACTTCGACTTCTTCCCGCTGACGGTCGACGTCGAGGAGCGGATGTACGCGGCCGGCCGGATCCCCGGCTCGTTCTTCCGTCGCGAGGGCCGGCCGAGCGAGGACGCCGTCCTCACCTGCCGCCTGATCGACCGGCCGCTGCGCCCCAGCTTCGTCAAGGGGCTGCGCAACGAGGTCCAGGTCGTCTGCACCGTCCTGGCGCTCGACCCGGCGCACCCGTACGACGTCGTGGCGATGAACGCCGCCTCGCTGTCGACGAAGATCTCCGGCCTGCCGTTCTCGGGCCCGATCGGCTCGACCCGGATGGCCCACGTCGACGGCCAGTGGGTCGCGTTCCCGACCCAGGAGGAGCTGGGCCGCGCCACCTTCGACATGATCGTCGCGGGCCGCGCGCTCGACGACGGCGACGTCGCGATCATGATGGTCGAGGCGGAGTCGACCGAGCACACCCTCACGCTCGTCGCCGGTGGCGCCACCGCGCCGACCGAGGAGATCGTGGCCGGCGGCCTGGAGGCCGCGAAGGTGGCCATCCGCGAGCTGTGCCGGGCGCAGAGCGAGCTGGCGGCCGTGTCCGCGAAGCCGATCGCCGAGTTCCCCGTCTTCCTCGACTACCAGCCCGACGCCTACGAGGCCGTCGCCGGCCTGGTGCAGGGCGAGACCGCCGAGGCCCTCAGGATCGCCGGCAAGGCGGACCGCGAGGAGGCCCTGGACCGGATCAAGGCCAAGGTGCTCGACCAGCTCGCCCCCCGGTTCGAGGGGCGCGAGAAGGAGCTGTCGGCGGCGTTCCGGTCGCTGACCAAGTCCGAGGTGCGGGCCCGCGTCCTGCGCGAGCAGATCCGCATCGACGGCCGCGGCACCACCGACATCCGGGCGCTGACCGCCGAGGTGCAGATCCTGCCCCGGGTGCACGGCTCGGCGCTGTTCGAGCGCGGCGAGACCCAGATCATGGGCGTCACCACGCTGAACATGCTCCGCATGGAGCAGCAGCTCGACACGCTGTCGCCGGACAAGCACAAGCGCTACATGCACAACTACAACTTCCCGCCGTACTCGGTCGGCGAGACCGGCCGGGTCGGCGCGCCGAAGCGCCGCGAGATCGGCCACGGCGCGCTGGCGGAGCGGGCGATCGTGCCCGTGCTGCCGACGCGCGAGGAGTTCCCGTACGCGATCCGCCAGGTCTCCGAGGCGCTGAGCTCCAACGGCTCGACCTCGATGGGCTCGGTCTGCGCGTCCACGATGTCGCTGCTGAGTGCCGGCGTGCCGCTGAAGGCGCCGGTCGCGGGCATCGCGATGGGCCTGATCTCGGACGAGGTCGACGGCAAGACCCGGTACGTGACGCTGACCGACATCCTCGGTGCCGAGGACGCGTTCGGCGACATGGACTTCAAGGTCGCCGGTACGCCGGACTTCATCACGGCCCTCCAGCTCGACACCAAGCTCGACGGCATCCCCTCGGACGTCCTGGCCGGCGCGCTGGCCCAGGCGTACGAGGCGCGCCAGACGATCCTCGGCGTCATGCAGCGGGCGATCGAGTCCCCGGCCACCATGAGCGAGTACGCGCCGCGGGTCACCAGCGTGAAGATCCCGGTCGACAAGATCGGGATGGTCATCGGCCCGAAGGGCCAGACCATCAACGCGATCCAGGACGAGACCGGCGCCGAGATCTCCATCGAGGACGACGGCACGATCTACGTCGGCGCGACCAACGGCCCCAGCGCCGAGGCCGCGGTCGAGCGGATCAACGCGATCGCCAACCCGACCCTGCCGAAGGTGGGCGACAAGTTCCTGGGCACGGTCGTCAAGACGGCCGCGTTCGGTGCCTTCGTCTCGCTGCTGCCCGGCCGCGACGGCCTGCTGCACATCTCCAAGGTGGGCGACGGCAAGCGGGTCGACCGCGTCGAGGACTTCCTCAACGTGGGCGACAAGGTCGAGGTCCAGATCGCGGACATCGACGCCCGCGGCAAGGTCTACCTGGACAAGGTCCGCGCCGACGGCGAGGTGGCCCCGGCCGCCGAGTCCGGCGGCGACCGTCGCGGCGGTGGCGGCGACCGCCCGCGCCGCGAGGGCGGGGACCGCGGCCCGCGCCGCGACGGCGGCGACCGCGCCCCGCGCGCTGAGGGCGGCGACCGTGCCCCGCGCGCCGAGGGCGGCGACCGGGACCGCGCCCCCCGCGGCGACGGCGAGGACCGCGCTCCGCGCGCCGAGGACCGCGCTCCGCGCGCCGAGGGCGAGGGTGAGGGCGGCGAGCCGCGCCGTCGTCGGCAGCGTCGGGACTGACCTGCGTCCATGACAATCTCTCGTCACGAGGTTCCTGTCCGGGCCGGCCGCCGCGAGGCGCCGGCCCGGGCCGGTTCCGGGACCAGCCACGCGCACGCGGGCGGCGCCGCCGTCCTGGACGGGACGGTACGCCGCACCGTCCTGCCGCAGGGCCTGCGGATCGTCACCGAGGCCATCCCCGCCATGCGCAGCGCCTGCTTCGGCGTCTGGGTGGCCGCCGGCTCCCGGGACGAGGCGCCCGCGGACTCGGGCGTCTCGCACTTCCTGGAGCACCTGCTGTTCAAGGGCACCCGCACGCGGACCGCCCTGGAGATCTCCGCGCAGATTGAGGCCGTGGGCGGGGAGACCAACGCCTTCACCGCCAAGGAGTACACCTGCTTCTACGCGCGGGTCCTGGACGCGGACCTGCCGATGGCCATCGAGGTCATGTGCGACCTGGTCGCCGACTCGCTGCTCACCGCCGAGGACGTCGAGACCGAGCGGGGCGTGATCCTGGAGGAGATCGCCATGCACGACGACGAGCCCGGCGACGAGGTGCACGACCTGCTGGTGGGGGCGCTGTACGACGGGCACCCGCTGGGCCGGCTCATCTCGGGCACCGAGGAGAGCATCACGGCGATGACCCGCGGGCAGATCCTCGACTTCTACGCCCGCCACTACACGGCGCCGCAGATCGTCATCGCCGCCGCCGGGAGCCTGGACCACGACCGCGTCGTCGCCCAGGTGAGCGCCGCGCTGGCCGGTACCCCGCTGGGGGACGGCGCGGCTCCCGCGGCGCCGGCCGGACACCGCCCGCCCACGCCGGTCGTGGCCACCGCGGCGTCGTCGGTCGTGGTGCAGCGCAAGGACACCGAGCAGGCCCACCTCGTCCTCGGCGTGCCGGGAATCGGGCGGCTGGACGACCGGCGGTTCGCCCTCGGGGTGCTCAACAACGTGCTCGGCGGCGGGATGTCCAGCCGGCTGTTCCAGGAGATCCGGGAGCGGCGCGGCCTGGCGTACTCGGTGTACTCGTACGCGAGCCAGTTCGCCGACACCGGCTACTTCGCCGTCTACGCCGGCTGCGCGCCGGGCCGGGCCGCCGAGGTCCGGGCGCTGATCGCCGCGGAGCTGGACCGGGTCCGCGCCGAGGGGATCACCGACGACGAGCTGACCCGCGGCAAGGGGATGCTCAAGGGCACGCTGGTGCTGGGCCTGGAGGACACCGGATCGCGGATGACCCGGCTGGCCAAGGGTGAACTACTGTACGACGAACAACTGTCGGTGGACGACCTCCTGGCCAGGGTGGACACCGTGACCTCCGCCCAGGTCACGGCGGTCGCGGGCGAGCTGCTGCGGCAGCCGGCGTCCCTGGCCGTGGTGGGTCCGTTCGCCGACGGGGACTTCGCGCCCCGGCCGTGACACCGCGCGGCCGGTACACAGAATGAGGTGGGACATGGCGGAGCGGACGAACCCGATCGCGGTCGGGGTCATCGGTGCGCAGGGCAAGATGGGCGCCCAGGTCTGCAAGGCGGTGGACGGCGCCCCCGACATGGAGCTGGTGGCCATGGTCGACACCGGCGACGGGCTGTTCAGCGCCGCGGACGCGGGCGCCGAGGTCGTCGTCGACTTCACCAACCCCGACGTGGTCATGGACAACGTCCACTGGTGCGTCGAGCAGGGCATGAACGTCGTCGTCGGGACCAGCGGCTTCACCCCGCAGCGCATCGAGCGGGTCCGCGGCTGGCTGGCGCACCGGCCGCAGCAGGGCGTCGTCATCGCCCCGAACTTCGCCGTCGGCGCGGTCCTGATGATGGAGTTCGCCGCCCGCGCGGCCCGGTACTTCGAGTCGGTCGAGATCGTCGAGCAGCACCACCCGGCGAAGTTGGACGCCCCCAGCGGTACCGCCCTGGCGACCGCCGCGGCCATCTCCGCCGCCCGCGCGGACGCCGGACTCGGCGACGTGCCGGACGCGACGAAGGAGGAGCTGGACGGGGCGCGCGGCGCGAGTGTCGAGGGTGTCCGGGTGCACTCGGTCCGCGCCCGCGGCCTGGTCGCCCACCAGGAGGTCATCTTCGGCGCGCTCGGCGAGACCCTCACGCTGCGGCACGACTCCTACGACCGGGTGTCCTTCATGCCGGGCGTGCTGCTGTCGATCCGCCAGGTCCTCGCCCGGCCCGGTCTGACCGTCGGCCTGAACGACCTGCTCGTCTGAGGGCCGCCGCGCCGCCGACCCGCGCACCGGCGGCCCGGACCGGGCCGCCGGCCGCGCCGCGCTCCCGGCGCCGGCCGCGCGCCGCGGATCGGGCCGTGCTCAGGCGGCGGTCAGGTCGGTGTGCAGGCGGAGCTGGTTGACCAGCAGGTCGTCGACGTCGAGCGCGCGGGCCGCGCCGTCCGGCTCCCACCCCGCGCCCCGCAGGAACGACCGGGTGGCCGGGTCCTGTTCGTACGCCCACGCGACGGCCCGACCGAAGCCGTCCGCCCGCCACAGGTCCACGGCCGCGGCCAGCAGGCGGCTGCCGTGGCCGCGCCGGCCCCACCGGGGCTCGACCAGCAGGTCGGTCACCGCGGCGGCGTCCGCCGGCAGCGCGGGCTCGTCCGGGGCCAGCGCCTGCGCGTCGGCCGGTCCGGCCGCGACGAAGCCGACCACGGTGGACTCCCCGGCCTGCTCGACCGCGACCAGCACGCGGTGCCGGGCGCTGGGCGGTGCGGTGATCGCCGCCGTCCACGCCGCGGCGAGCCGGTCGGCGTCCAGGTCGGCGAGCACGTGCCGCGGCAGCATCCGCGCGTAGGCCACCCGCCAGGTGGTGAGCTGGATCCGCGCGATCTCGGCCGCCTCGGCGGGCCGCGCGGGGCGGACGTAACCCTGGGACATGGCGCCAGCGTACGGCGCGGACCGCCCGGTGGCGGCGGCAGGTTAGGATCGCGCCCATGCCCCGGTCCCACCCGATCGGCTGGATCGTGGCCGGCGCCGTCGCCCCGCTGTACGCGGCGATTTCGCTGCTGCGGCACGCCCAGCTCCAGAGCACCGGCTTCGACCTCGGGATCTTCACCCAGGCGGTCCGGGGGTACGCGGAGCTGCGCGCCCCGGTCGCCGAGCTGAAGGGTCCCGGGTACCACCTGCTCGGCGACCACTTCCACCCCGTCCTGGCCGTCCTGGCCCCGTTCTACCGGCTGTTCCCCGATCCGCGGACCCTGCTGGTCGCCCAGGCGCTGCTGCTGGCGCTCTCGGTGGTACCGGTGACGCGGTGGGCCGTCGACCGGCTCGGGGCCGGCCCCGGGGCCGCGGTCGGCGCGGCGTACGGGCTGTCGTTCGGGCTCCAGCAGGCGGTCCGGTTCGACTTCCACGAGATCGCGTTCGCGGTGCCGCTGATCGCGGCGAGCGTGACGGCGCTGGCCCGGCGGCGGTGGCGGGCGGCGGCGTGGTGGGCGCTGCCGCTGCTGCTGGTAAAGGAGGACCAGGCCCTGATCGTGCTGGGGATCGGCGCGTACATCTGCTGGAAGGGCAGCCGCCGGCTCGGCGCGGCCGTGATGGCGGCGGCGGTGCTGGCCGGCGCCGTGATCGTGCTGCTGGTCATCCCGGCCTTCAACGCCGCGGGCGGGTACGACTACCTCGGCTCGGCCGCCGCGTCCGGCGACCCGGTGACGCGGCTGCTCGCGCCGGTGGCCAAGTGGAAGCTCGTCGGGCTGCTGCTGGCCGTCACCGGGCTGCTGGCGCTGCGCTCGCCGCTGACGCTGCTGGTGGTGCTGCCGCTGGCCGCCCGGTTCTGGGCGGACCGGTGGACGTACTGGGAGCGGGGCTTCCACTACAACGCGGTACTGATGCCGATCCTGTTCGCCGCGGCCGTCGACGGCGCCGACCGGCTGCGCGCCGACCGGTGGTGCCGTGCGCTGCGCGACCGCCTGCCCCCGCTCCGGCTGCCCGGCCGGGACCTCCGCGTGCCGGGCGGCACCGCGGTGGCCGCGCTGCTGGTGGCGGTCGCCCTGCTGGTGGGCGTCGGGCAGCCCGCCGCCGCGCTGCTGCACGCCCGGGCGTGGCGCGTCCCGCCCGAGGTCGCGGCCGCCCGGGCGGTGCTGGCCCAGGTGCCCGACGGCGCCGTGGTGGCCGCCGACAACAACCTGTCGCCGCAGCTCGTGGCGCGCTGCCGGGTGTTCGCCTTCCCGCAGGCGCAGGTCGACCGCGGGCTGCGCACGCCGTGGGTGGCCACCCGTGACGCCCCCGGCCGGTGGAACGGCACCCCCGAGGAGTACCGGCGGCTCGTCGCCGCCCTGCCCGCCGAGGGGTACGCGCAGGTCGCCCAGGGCGGCGGCGTGCGGCTGTTCGTGGCCCGCGGCACCCCCGGCGCCCCGCCGGCCGGCGCCGACAGTAGCCTCGGTGCCCGATGAGCAGTACGCAGGCCGGCCGCTGGACCGGCGCACTGACCCGCCTCTCGCGGCGCCCCGTCGCCTCCGTCGTCACCCTGGCGGCGGTCCTCGCCGTATTCCTCGCGCTGACCCTGTGGTGGCACGACTGGTTCGACCTCACCGTGTACCGCGGCGCCATGCGCTACTGGCTGGTCGAGGACGGCGAGCTGTACGACTTCCTGACGCCGCGCAGCAAGTACGGCTTCACGTACCCGCCCTTCGGCGCCTACGTCATGGCGCCGATGGCGTTCCTGCCGTTCCCGGTCGTCGTCGTGGTCTCGGTGCTGGCGTCCCTCGGCGCGCTGGTCGCCGTCCTGTACTGGCTGACCGGCACCCTGGCCGCCCGCGCCGGCCGTCCGCTGTGGTGGGTGCTCACCGTCGTGGCGCTGCTGGCCCTGGCCCTGGAGCCCGTCCGCGAGACGATCACGTTCGGCCAGGTCAACCTGCTGCTGCTCGCCGTCGTCGCCGCCGACCTGCTCCTGCTCGTGGGCCGGGACAGCCGCTGGGCGGGCCTGGGGATCGGCCTGGCCACCGCGGTGAAGCTGACCCCGGGGGTGTTCCTGATCTACCTGCTCGCCACCCGGCGGTGGCGGGCGGCCGGGACGGCCGTCTTCGCGGCGGGCCTGGCCACGCTGGTCCCGGGGGTGCTGACCCCGGACACCGCCCGCGGCTTCTGGACCGACGCGATCTGGAACACCGACCGCGTCGGCACCCTCAGCTACGCCTCGAACCAGAGCCTGGAGGGCGTGGTCGCCCGGCTGAACCCGGCGCACCCCAGCGGCGCGCTGTGGGCGCTGCTGGTGCTGGCCGTGGTCGGCATCTGGCTCTGGCGGATCACCCGGCCGGGCTGCGACGCGGCCGCCGGCCTCGCGCTGACCGGCGTCGTCGGCTGCCTCATCAGCCCCGTCACCTGGGTCCACCACCTGGTCTGGCTGCTGCCGGCGCTGGTGCTGTGCGCCGGGCACGCGCTGGCGCTGCCCACCGGGGACCCCCGGCGCCGCCGCTGGCTGGTCGGGGTGGGTCTGGCGTACGCCGTCCTGTGCAGCCGGCTGGTGTGGGCCTGGGAGCGGGACTTCGGCGGGGTCGACGGGTTCCTCGGCGGCAACGCGTACGTCTGGGTCAGCCTCGCGCTGCTGGTCTGCGTGCCGTCGCGCACGGTGTGGCGGTCGCCCACGGCGCCCGCGGCACCGGCGGCCGCGCGGCCGGTGGGGGACGTCGTACCGGCCCGCTAGCCTGCGGCCATGACCACCGTCCGGGACAGCCTCTCGCTCGCCCAGGCGCGGCGGGTCGCGCTCGCCGCCCAGGGGTTCGCCGACCGGCCACCCGCCGGCGAGCCCGACATCCGGCACCTGCGCCGCGTCCTCGGGCGCGTCGCCCTGCTCCAGATCGACTCGGTCAACGTCCTGCAGCGCGCCCACTACCTGCCGATGTTCAGCCGCCTCGGCGCCTACCCGACCGCCCTGCTGGACCGGGCGGCCTACCGGCGCCCGGCGGAGCTGTTCGAGTACTGGGGCCACGAGGCGTCCCTCGTCCCGGTCGGCCTCCAGCCGGCGCTGCGCTGGCGGATGGCCGCCGCCCACACCCACGCGTGGGGCGGGATGCGCCAGGTGGCCCGGGACTCGCCGGAGCTGGTCGACTGGGTCCGCCAGGAGGTCTACGACCGGGGCCCGCTGACCGCCGCCGAGATCGAGCACGACGTCCCGCGGGCCAGCGGCAACTGGGGGTGGAACTGGTCGGCGGTGAAGCGGGCGCTGGAGTGGCTTTTCTGGTCCGGGGAGGTCTGCGCCGCCGACCGGACCCCGGGCTTCGCCCGCCGGTACGCCGCGCCGCACCGGGTGCTGCCGGCGGCGGTCCTGGCGGCGCCGACGCCGGAGCCCGCGGCGGCCCACCGCACGCTGGTCGAGGTCGCCGCCCGGGCGCTGGGCGTCGCGGCGGCGCGGGAGCTGCGCGACTACTTCCGCCAGCCGCCGCTGCCCGCTCGGGCGGCGATCGCCGCGCTGGTCGAGGAGGGCGTCCTGACGCCGGTGGCGGTGCAGGGCTGGCGGCAGCCGGCCTACCTGCACCGCGACGCGCGGCTGCCGCGGTCGGTGCGGGCCGGGGCGCTGCTGAGCCCGTTCGACCCGCTGGTCTGGGAGCGGGACCGGGCGGCCCGGCTGTTCGACTTCCGGTACCGCATCGAGATCTACGTGCCGGCGGCCAAGCGGGTGCACGGGTACTACGTGCTGCCGTTCCTGCACCGCGAGCGCCTGGTCGCCCGGGTGGACCTGAAGGCGGACCGGCGGGCCGCCGTGCTGCGGGTGCCGGCGGCCTGGCGGGAGCCCGACGCGGCGCCGGGGCCGACGGCGGAGGCACTGGCCGCGCACCTGTACCGGCTGGCGGAGTGGCTGGGGCTGGGCACGGTGCTGGCCCCGGAGGGCGGGGACCTCGCGGCGCCGCTGGCCGCCGCGCTGCGGGTGTACCGTGGTGGCGATGCCTGAGCAGGTCGCCCGCCCGGGGCCGCCGCCCGGCTTTCCCTGCCGCCCAGCGATGGAGTGCCGCCCCGCGATGGAGTCCGGTCCGGCGATGGAGTCCCACCCGGCGTTGAGGTCCCCCACGATGAGGGATCCCCGGCCGGCGGTGGGCCCCGTGTCGTACCCCGGCCCGTACGCCGCGCCCGCGGGGCAGCCGGCGCACCTGACCGACGTGGCCGCCGGCCACTACGCCCACCCCGCGCCCGTCGGCGGCCGGTTCGACCGCTGGCTGGACCGGTGGCGGGCGCGGATCCCGCGGTGGACGGCGCCGCTGGCCGTCCTGTCCTGCCTCGCCGCCGCCGCCGGCTACGTGCTCGCCGCCGACCCGACCGACGGCCGCGCCGACGCCGTGCCGAGCTGCCTGCTCAAGTACACGACCGGCCTCGACTGCCCCGGCTGCGGCGGCACCCGGGCGTTCTTCTACCTCCTGCACGGCCAGCTCGGCCCGGCGGCCCGGCACCACCTGCTGTTCGTGCTGGCGGCGCCGCTGCTGGTCTACGTGTACGCCGCCTGGGCGCTGCGCCTGACCACCGGGCGGCAGTTGCCGCGGGTCCGGTTCGCCCCGTGGGGGGTCAGCGTGCTGCTCGGCGTCGCCCTGGTGTTCTCGGTGGCCCGGAATCTGCCGTGGGCGCCGTTCACCTGGCTGTACGTCTGATCTTTCGGGGTTCGTCACCCGTTGGCGCGGCCGCCCGCCCCGGCGGCTGCCCGCCCCGCACGCTAGGGTCGCGGGCGACGGAAGGAGCGGCGCGTGCCCGAAGATCCCCCCTCGCCGAAGGTCGTCCCCCCGCAGGTGCGGCTGATCGCGTGGACCCAGTTCGAGGCCCCCGCGGAGGTGCCCTGGTCCACGGACGCCGACGGCGGCCAGGCGCTGGCCGAGTTCGCCGGCCGCGCCTGCTACCAGTCCTGGACGAAGCCGAACCCGGCCACGGCCACCAACGCCGGCTACCTCCGGCACATCCTGGAGGTCGGGCACCTGTCGGTGCTGGAGCACGGCACGGTGAGCTTCTACTTCACCGGCGTCTCCCGCTCGTTCACCCACGAGCTGATCCGGCACCGGCACTTCTCGTACTCCCAGCTCTCCCAGCGGTACGTGCCCGAGCGGGACGCGGCGATGGTCGAGCCCGCCGCCATCGCCGAGGACCCGGAACTGCACGCCGCGTTCCTGGCCGCCGCCGAGGCGAGCGTGGCCGCGTACAACGCGCTGCTGGCCGGCCTGGAGGCGAAGTTCGCCGACGTGGCCAACCCGACGCTGCGCCGCAAGCAGGCCCGGCAGGCCGCCCGCGCGATCCTGCCCAACGCCACCGAGACCCGCATCGTGGTGACCGGCAACTACCGCGCGTGGCGGCACTTCGTCGCCATGCGGGCTACGGAGCACGCCGACGTGGAGATCCGCGAGCTGGCCGTGGAGTGCCTGCGGCAGCTCCAGAAGGTCGCCCCGGCGGTCTTCGGCGACTTCGCCATCTCGACGCTGGCCGACGGGTCGGAGATCGCCGCCAGCCCGTACGCCTGGGAGTCCTGACCGCTCTCGCGCCCGTCGATCGGCCGGCCGGGCGGAAACGACCGCTGCGCGGCGTTCCCGCCCTGGCCGGCCGGCCCACGGCGCCCGCGACGGACGGCGTGTTTCCCCCGTCGCTGGCGGGGCGATAAGTTAGCCACCATGACGCATGCGCAGCAGGGCCCCGGCGGTGGCCGCTCGGAGCCATCCGCCCGACCGACGCCGTTCGGTCGCCTGATCACCGCGATGGTCACGCCGATGACCGACGATCGAGAGGTCGACCTCGACGGCGTGTCCCGCCTGGCCGGCTACCTGGTCGACGAGCAGGGCCACGACGCGCTGGTGGTCAACGGCACGACCGGCGAGTCGCCGACCACGACCGACGCGGAGAAGTCCGCGATCATCCGGGCGGTGGCCGAGGCCGTCGGCGACCGGGCGCGGATCCTGGCCGGGGTGGGCACCCCGAGCACCGCCCACACCGTCGCGCTGGCCCGCGAGGCCGCCGCGGCCGGCGCCCACGGCCTGCTCGTGGTCACCCCCTACTACAACAAGCCGCCGCAGGCCGGCCTGGTGGCGCACTTCGCGGCCGTCGCCGACGCCACCGAGCTGCCGATCATGGTGTACGACATCCCGCACCGCAGCGGCGTGCCGCTGGAGACCGAGAGCCTGGTGCGGATCGCCGCCCACGAGCGGATCGTCGCGGTCAAGGACGCCAAGGGCGACCTGCTCGCCAGCGCCTGGGTGATGCGGCGCACCGACCTGGCCTACTACTCCGGCGAGGACGCGCTGACCCTGCCGCTGCTGAGCATCGGCGCCGTCGGGGTGGTCGGCACCTCGACGCACCTGTGCGGCCCCCAGACCAGGGAGCTGATCGCGGCGTACGTCGCCGGCGACGCCGGCCTGGCCGCGCGCCTGCACCACCAGCTCCTGCCGCTGCACACCGGCATCTTCCGCACCCAGGGGCCGATCCTGGTCAAGGCGGGCCTGCGCGGGCTCGGCCTGCCCGCCGGGCCGGTCCGGCCGCCGCTGGTCGAGGCCACGGCGGAGCAGTACGCCACGCTCGTCGCCGACTGCGTCGCGGCGGGCGTGAAGCTGCCCGAGGAGGCCGCGTGACGGAGCCGCACCGCGACCTCGCCGCCCCGCCGCCGCTGCCCGAGGGCGGCCTGCGGATCATCCCGCTCGGCGGCCTGGGCGCGATCGGGCGCAACATGACCGTCTTCGAGTACGACGGCCGGCTGCTGGTGGTCGACTGCGGCGTGCTGTTCCCCGACGTGGACCAGCCCGGCGTCGACCTGATCCTGCCGGACTTCGCCCCGATCCTGGACCGGCTCGACGACGTGCAGGCGATCGTCCTCACGCACGGCCACGAGGATCACATCGGCGCGGTGCCCTACCTGCTCGCGCACAAGCCGGACATCCCGCTGGTCGGCTCGCAGTTCACGCTGGCGCTGGTGGAGGCCAAGCTGGCGGAGCGGCGGATGCAGCCGTACACCCTGACGGTCACCGAGGGCCAGCGGGAGCAGCTCGGGCCGTTCGGCTGCGAGTTCTTCGCCGTCAACCACTCCATCCCCGACGCGATGGCCGTCGCCATCCGCACCCCGGCCGGCCTCGTGCTGCACACGGGCGACTTCAAGATGGACCAGGTGCCGCTGGACGGCCGGCTGACCGACCTCGCCGGCTTCGCCCGCCTGGGCGCCGAGGGCGTCGACCTGCTGCTGTCGGACTCCACCAACGCCGAGGTGCCGGGGTTCGTCACGCCCGAGCGCGAGATCGGCCCCGTCCTGGACTCGATCTTCGCCAAGGCCACCGGCCGGATCATCGTGGCCTCGTTCGCCTCGCACGTGCACCGGGTCCAGCAGGTGTTCGACGCCGCCGCGGCGCACGGCCGCAAGGTCGCGCTGATCGGCCGGTCGATGGTCCGCAACATGGGCATCGCCCGCGACCTGGGCCGGCTGACCATCCCGCCGGGCCTGGTGGTCGGGATCGACGAGGTGAAGAACCTGCCGCCGGAGCGGGTCGTGCTCATGTCCACCGGTTCGCAGGGCGAGCCGATGAGCGCCCTGGGCCGGATGGCCAACGGCGACCACCGGCACGTGACGCTGGAGCCGCACGACACGGTGGTGCTGGCCAGCTCGCTGGTTCCCGGCAACGAGACCGCCGTGTACCGGGTGATCAACCTGCTCTCCCGCGGCGGCGCGACGGTCATCCACAAGGACGTCGCGCGGGTGCACGTGTCGGGCCACGCGCCGGCCGGCGAACTGCGGTACCTGCTCAACATCGTCCGGCCGAGCAACCTCATGCCGGTGCACGGCGAGTGGCGGCACCTGCGGGCGCACGGGCGCCTGGGGGTGGAGACCGGGATCGACCCGGACAGCGTGGTGCTGTGCGAGGACGGCGACGTGGTGGACCTGGTCGACGGGCACGCCCGCCAGGTCGGGCACGTGCGCAGCCGGTACGTCTACGTCGACGGCCTGGCCGTCGGCGACGTCAGCGAGTCGCTGCTGACCGAGCGCAAGATCCTCGGCGACGGCGGGTTCATCGCCACGACCGTCGTGATCGACTCGGTGAACGGCAAGGTCGTCGGCGGCCCGACGATCTCCGCGAAGGGCTTCTCCGAGGACCCGGCGGCCTTCGACCCGGTGCTGCCGCTGATCACCGAGGCGCTGGACCGGGCCGCCGCCGACGGCGTGACCGACCCGCACCAGTTGCAGCAGGTGGTCCGCCGCCTGGTGGGCCGGTGGGTGAACGAGAAGTACCGCCGCCGGCCGATGATCGTCCCGACGGTCCTGGAGGTCTGAGCCGCCCGGCGGGACGGGCCGCCCGGCCGGCACGCGCCGGCCGGGCGGCCCGTCCTCGTCCCGGATCCGGGCCTGGCGGTGCTCCAGATCCGGGTCCGGCGGCGCCTCAGGTCCGGGCCTGGCGGTGGCGCGTCGCCGTCGCCCGCAGGTCGGGCAGGTACCGGTCGAGGGCGTACGCGCCCGGCCCGATGGCGGCGATCAGCAGGAAGATCCAGCAGTACAGGGCCGCCGTCTCCCCGCGGTTCTGCATGGGCAGCAGCGCCGCCGGCTGGTGGACGACGAAGTAGGCGTACGCCATCGTGCCGGAGGCGAGGATCGCCGCGGGCCGGGTGAACAGGCCGACCAGCACCAGCAGGCCGGTGACCAGCTCGATCAGTCCGGCCCACCAGCCCGGCCAGTGCCCGAGCTGCGCGGTCTTGCTGCCGAACAGGCCGAACAGCTTCGCCGCGCCGTGGAACGCGAACAGCAGGCCGATGACGACGCGGAACAGCGAGTGGATGACGTCGGTCAGGCGGGAGTGCGCCATGTGGATCTCTCCTCGGTCCAGGGTGGGGGGCGCCGCCGGGGGCGCCCGCCCCCGGCCAGCGATCGATCCCGGGCGGGCAGCATATCGTCAAACATCTATCCTCGACGGTCGTCGCGAATGCCCGAAGTCGCACGGGTCGCGGCGTGTCGCGCGGCCGCGCACCGGCGCGGCGTCCGACGCGGGGTTGCCGGCCACGGGTTACCGTGTGGGCATGGCGGGTCGTACCACCTCGACTGGCCGCGGTCGGAGCACGGCATCGACGCGCGGCACCAAGGCGCGCGCCGCCAAGCCGGTCCGGCAGCGCGCCCGCCCGGCCCCGGCGCGCGCGACGGCCGCCCGGCGGCAGGGCTCCGGCGGCATGGGCCGGGCCGTCGGCGGGCTCTGGTCGGGTGCCGCCCGCGGGGTCGGCCAGCTCATCCGCGGCGGCGCCCGCGACGACGGGCGCGGCCTGGCGCCCGAGCACCGCCGCGACGGCGCCGGCCTGCTGCTGCTGGGCCTGGCCATCCTCACCGGACTGGCGGTGTGGTTCGACGCCGCCGGGCCGGTCGGCCGCACGATCAACGACGCGGTGCGCCTGTTCCTCGGCGTCATCGCCGCGGCGCTGCCGCTGCTGTTCGCGTACGGCGCCGTGCGGGTCCTGCGCGAGCCCGCCGAGACCGAGCCGCGCGGCCGGGGCGCGGTCGGCTGGTTCTCGCTGATCGCCGCCACGGCGGCCCTGCTGCACCTGGGCCGGGACGCCCGTACCCCGCCCGAGCTGGACGCCGCGGGCGGCCTGCTCGGCTGGGGGGTCGGCGACGCCCTGCGCGCCGCGGTCACCGCCTGGGCCGCCGTGCCGCTGCTGGTCCTGCTGTTCCTGTTCGGGCTGCTGGTGGTGACGGCGACGCCGGTGAACAAGGTGCCGGCCCGGCTCGGCGGCCTGCGCGACTGGGCGCTGGGCCGCGACGGCGCCTACGCCATCGACGACGAGGCGGAGGTCGGGGAGGAGCCCGACCGCCGTCCGGCCCGCCGCCGGCCCCCGCGCGCGACGCTGCCGCCCGCGGCGCCGGTCGGGGACGACGTCGAGGAGCCGATCGTGCACGACACGGTCGCCGTGCCCCGCGGCAAGCGGCAGGCCCGCCCCGTGCCGGCGAGCCGCCCGGCCGCCCCGCCGCCGGCCCACTCGCCCGCGCCCACCCAGATGGAGCAGCTCACCATCTCGACCGCGGCGGGCGACTACCGGCTGCCGCCGCCGCACCTGCTGGGCAGGGGCGCGCCGGCCAAGTCCCGGAGCAAGGCCAACGACGAGGTGATCGCCGCCCTGCGCGGGGTGTTCGACCAGTTCGACGTGGACGCCGACGTGACCGGCTTCACCCGCGGCCCGACCGTCACCCGGTACGAGGTGGAGGTCGGCCACGGGGTCAAGGTGGAGCGGATCACCCAGCTCTCCCGCAACATCGCCTATGCGGTGAAGTCGCCGGACGTGCGGATCCTGTCGCCGATCCCCGGCAAGAGCGCCGTCGGCGTGGAGATCCCCAACACCGACCGGGAGGACGTGTCGCTCGGCGACGTCCTGCGGGCCCAGGCGACCGGCGACCCGCACCCGATGGTGGTCGGCCTCGGCAAGGACATCGAGGGCGGCTACATCGCCGCGAACCTCGCGAAGATGCCGCACATCCTCATCGCCGGGGCGACCGGCGCCGGCAAGTCCTCCTGCCTGAACTCGCTGCTCGTCTCGGTCCTGTCCCGGGCCACGCCGGACCAGGTGCGGCTGCTGCTGATCGACCCCAAGCGGGTCGAGATGACCGCGTACGAGGGCATCCCGCACCTGGTCACGCCGATCGTCACCAACCCCAAGAAGGCGGCCGACGCCCTCGACTGGGTCGTCCGCGAGATGGACATGCGGTACGACGACCTCGCGGCGGCCGGCGTCCGGCACGTCGACGACTACAACCGCAAGGTGCTGGCGGGCGAGGTGGTGCCCCCGCCGGGCAGCGAGCGGGAGATCCGCCCGTACCCGTACCTGTTGGTGATCGTGGACGAGCTCGCCGACCTGATGATGGTGGCCCCGCGCGACGTGGAGGACGCCGTCGTCCGCATCACCCAGCTCGCCCGCGCCGCGGGCATCCACCTCGTCCTGGCCACCCAGCGCCCCTCGGTGGACGTGGTGACCGGCCTGATCAAGGCGAACGTACCGTCCCGGCTGGCCTTCGCGACCTCGTCGCTGGCCGACTCCCGGGTCATCCTCGACCAGCCGGGCGCCGAGAAGCTGATCGGCCGCGGCGACGGCCTGTTCCTGCCGATGGGCGCCTCCAAGCCGCAGCGCATCCAGGGTGCGTGGGTCTCGGAGAAGGAGATCGACGCCGTCGTCGGGCACTGCAAGCGGCAGCGCGAGGCGCAGTTCGAGGCGAAGGTGTTCGCGGCGGCCGACGGCGGCCGGAAGAAGGTCGACGAGGAGATCGGCGACGACCTGGAGCTGCTGGTACAGGCGATCGAGCTGGTGGTGACGTCGCAGTTCGGCTCGACGTCGATGCTCCAGCGCAAGCTGCGGGTCGGCTTCGCCAAGGCGGGGCGGCTGATGGACCTGATGGAGTCCCGGGGGATCGTCGGACCCTCGGAGGGCTCGAAGGCGCGCGACGTCCTCGTCAAACCGGACGAGTTGGAATCAGCGCTCGCCGAGGTACAAGTGGCGAATTCCTGACTGGCGCCAACTCGGGGTCCGCTCTGGTGGGATCGCAGTGGATTCATTAGGATCTATATTGACGGTTGCGCAGTCCTGGCCGGTCCCCGCCGGTCGTCTTCGGTCTGCCGCAGCACCGCCATGCCGTCCCACCCCTGCACCGGAGTCGGCTCCACCCCCATAGTCCCTTATGGCTGCCGGCTCCCTTCAGTCAAAGGAAGTGACGACTTGTCCCGTCGACTCCTGGCCAGCGCCGCCACCCTCGCCGCTGTTGCCTCGGCATTCACCATCGCCCCCGCGTCCGCGCAGCCGGCGGCGCCCGGCACCGTCCTGTCCGGGTACGACGCCGCGCTGACCCGCGACCTGGGCCTGGACGCGGCGGGGGCGTCCGCCCGCTGGGCCGCGCAGGAGCGGGCCAGTGAACTGGGCCGGACCATCGGCGCCCGGCTCGGCGAGCGCTTCGGCGGCGCCTGGATCGACGGCGACGTGCTCCGCGTCGCCGTCACCGACCCGCGTGCCCTGGGCACGGCGCGGTCCGCGGGCGCCGAGTCGCACGTCGTCGCGCGCAGCGCGGCCGCGCTGGACCGCATGATGAGCCGCCTGAACGGCGCGGCGCCCCCGGCCGCCGTGACCGGCTGGCACGTCGACCTGCCGACCAACCAGCTCGTCGTGACCACCACCGACGAGGCCGCCGGCCGCGCCTTCGCCGCCTCGGCGGCGGGCGTGGACCCCGCGGCGGTGCGGGTCGAGCTGACCACCGAGATGCCGCGGACCCTGGCCTCCGTGGTCGGCGGCAACGCCTACCACATGGGCAGCGGCGGCCGCTGCTCCGTCGGCTTCCCGGTCGACCGGGGCTTCGCGACGGCCGGCCACTGCGGCACCCGCGGCACCTCCACCACCGGCCCGACCGGCCGCTTCGACGGCTCCAGCTTCCCGGGCAACGACTACGCCTGGGTCACCGTCACCGGAGGCGACCGGCCGGTGGGCGCGGTCAACAACTACAAGGGCGGCACCGTGCCCGTCGCCGGGGCGAGCCCGGCCTCGACCGGCGCGACGGTGTGCCGGTCCGGGTCGACCACCGGCTGGCACTGCGGCCGGATCCACTCGTTCAACGCGACCGTGAGCTACAAGGAGGGTTCGGTCACCGGCCTCATCAAGACCGACGTGTGCGCCGAGCCCGGCGACTCCGGCGGCTCGCTGATCGCCGGCTCCCAGGCCCAGGGCGTGACCTCCGGCGGCTCCGGCAACTGCCGCTCCGGCGGGACCACCTACTTCCAGCCCATCGGCGAGATCCTGCAGGCCGGGCGCCTGCGACTGCTGACCGGCGGCCGGATCGGCTGAGTCCCGCGCGTACACGGGCCGCGTCGGTCGCCGGGTTTCCGGCGGCCGGCGCGGTTTCGTCTGTCGGGGTGGCTCCTCTGCCGGGCGCCGGAGCCCCTCCGCGCGGGCGCCCCGGACTCAGCGGACCGGTCGGAAGTCCTGCGCGCACACGGCGTGCCGGAGACGGGCGGGGCTACCGGTACCCTCGGAGGGTGCACGTACCGACTTCCCCAGACCACCCCGCGGGAGCGCACCGACGGGTCGCGCTGCTCACTCTCGGCTGTGCCCGTAATGAGGTGGATTCCGAGGAGTTGGCGGCGCGCCTGCACGCCGACGGGTGGCAGCTCAGCGAGGGCGCCGACGGCGCGGACGTCGTCGTCGTCAACACCTGCGGCTTCGTCGAGAAGGCCAAGCAGGACTCGATCGAGACCCTGCTCGCCGCGGCCGAGGGCGGCGCCCGGGTCGTCGCCGCCGGCTGCATGGCCGAGCGGTACGGCCGCGAACTCGCCCAGAGCCTCCCCGAGGCCGCCGCGGTCCTCAGCTTCGACGACTACCCCGACATCGCCGACCGGCTGCGCGGGGTGCTGGCCGGCGAGACCCACGCCGCGCACGTACCCCGGGACCGGCGCGCGCTGCTGCCGCTGACCCCCGTGGACCGCCGCGACCACGCCGTCGCGCTGCCCGGCCACGGCGACCGGCCGACGGTCGACGCCGCGACCCCCGCCCACCTGCGGCCGATCCTGCGCCACCGGCTCGACGGCGGGCCGGTGGCGTCGCTGAAGCTGGCCTCCGGCTGCGACCGGCGGTGCGCGTTCTGCGCGATCCCGTCGTTCCGCGGCGCCTTCGTCTCCCGGACGCCCGACGAACTGCTGGCCGAGGCGCACTGGCTGGCCGGCACCGGGGTCCGCGAGCTGGTCCTGGTCAGCGAGAATTCGACCTCCTACGGCAAGGACCTCGGCGACCCCCGGGCCCTGGAGAAGCTGCTGCCGCAGCTCGCGGCAATCGAGGGCATCGTCCGGGTGCGCGCCTCGTACCTCCAGCCCGCCGAGACCCGCCCCGGCCTGGTCGAGGCGATCGCCACCACGCCGGGCGTCGCCGCGTACTTCGACCTGTCGTTCCAGCACTCGGCCGAGCCGGTGCTGCGGCGGATGCGCCGCTTCGGCTCGACGGACCGCTTCCTGGAGCTGCTGGCCGGCGTCCGCGAGCTGGCGCCGGAGGCGGGGGCGCGGAGCAACTTCATCGTCGGCTTCCCCGGCGAGACCCGGGCCGATGTGGCCGAGCTGACCCGCTTCCTCACCCACGCGCGGCTCGACGCAATCGGCGTCTTCGACTACAGCGACGAGGACGGCACCGAGGCCGCCGGCCTGGACGGCAAGCTGAGCGCGGCGACGGTGCGGCGGCGGTACGGCAGGCTGCTGGGCCTGGCCGAGGAGCTGTGCGCGCAGCGGGCCGAGGAGCGGGTCGGCGGCACGGTCGAGGTCCTGGTGGACACCGTCGGCGGCGAGGTCGAGGGGCGGGCGGCGCACCAGGCGCCGGAGGTCGACGGCTCGACCACGCTGGTCGCCGGGGACGGCGGGGTCGACCTCGCGGCCCTGCGCCCGGGCGACCTGGTCCGCGCGACCGTGACCGGCAGCTACGGCGTGGACCTGGTGGCCGTCCCCGCGGAGATGGTGTCCGCGGCGGTGCGGCCGTGAGCGCCGGCACCTCGGTCGGCTCCGCGGACCAGGTGCCGCTGCGCAACCCCGCGAACGCGTTGACGGTCCTGCGGCTCGGGCTCGTCCCGGTGTTCGTCGCGCTGGTCGTCGCCTCCGACTTCACCGCCCCCGGTTGGCGGATGGCCGCCTGCGCCACGTTCGCCGCGGCCTCGTTCACCGACGTGGCCGACGGCTGGATCGCCCGCCGGTACGGGCTGGTCACCTCGTTCGGGAAGGTGGCCGACCCGATCGCGGACAAGGCGCTGACCGGCGCGGCGCTGGTGCTGCTGTCGGCGTACGGGGCGCTGCCGTGGTGGGCGACCGTCCTGATCCTCGTCCGCGAGTGGGGGGTGACCCTGCTGCGGTTCTGGGTGATCCGGCTCGGCGTCATCCCCGCCAGCCGCGGCGGCAAGGTCAAGACCGCGCTCCAGATCGTGGCGATCACCTGGTACCTGTGGCCGGTGCCGGACGCCGCGGCCTGGGTGGGGCCGTGGCTGATGGGCGCGGCCGTCGTGGCGACGGTGGCGACGGGCCTGGACTACGTGGTGCGCGTCGTGCGGCTGCGGACGGGCCGGTGAGCCCCGCCGGTGCCGCCGCCGTGGCGGCGCTGCGCGCGGCGGGCGCGACCGTGGCGGTCGCGGAGTCGCTGACGGGCGGCCGGCTCGCCGACGCGTTCGTCTCGGTGCCGGGGGCCAGCGCCGTCTTCCGCGGCGGGCTGGTGGCCTACGCCACGGACCTCAAGACCGGCCTGCTCGACGTACCCGCGGGCCTGCTCGCCGACCGGGGGCCGGTGGACCCGGACGTCGCCCGGGCGATGGCCGCGGGCGCCCGGGCGCGCTGCGCCGCCGACTGGGCGGTGGCCACGACGGGCGTGGCGGGACCGCTCGCACAGGGCGACCGGCCCGTCGGGCTGGTCCACATCGCCGTCGCGGGACCCGACGGCGCGACCCATCGGACGTGCCGGTTCGAGGGCGACCGGGACGCAATCCGAAACGCCGCGGTTGATGCCGCTTTAGTGCTTTTTCTGTCCCGGCTCTCCGCGCCCGCCGCGTGACACCCCGCCCCGCCACGCGCCAGGAAGGGTGTCGATGCGCACCCCAGGCGGTACGGTTGACCCCTGCCCGGTCGGCGGACCGGGCCTGCGCTTCACCCGGGAGGTGCGCATGGTCCTGCTGCGACGCGTGATCGGGGACGCCCTGCGCTCCCGCCGCCAGGAGCAGCAGCGCACCCTGCGCGAGGTGTCCACCGCGGCGAACGTCAGCCTCGGCTACCTGTCCGAGATCGAGCGTGGCCAGAAGGAGGCGTCCAGCGAGCTGCTGGCGTCCATCTGCGACGCCCTCGGCGCCCAGCTCTCCGAGGTCCTGCGCGAGGTGTCCGACACGGTGGCGCTCGCCGAGCGGATGCAGGGGGTGCTCGTGCCCGTGGGCGCCGATGCGCCGGCCGCCCGGCCCGCCCGCCGGACCAGAGTCACCGACGGCCAGGTGTCGGTCGCGGTCCGCCAGGAGACGCCGCTGAAGGCGACCCTGCGCACCACCCGCAACGTGCGGTCGACCCGGCCCGGCCGCGAGGTCGTCCGCGCCGCCTGATCAGCTCCCCGCCGGCGGCTGGCAGCGGGGACACCAGTAACTGACCCGGTCGCCGTGTGCGCCCTGCCGGACCGGCGTACCGCAGCGGTGGCAGGGCCGGCCGCGGCGGCCGTACACGAAGGTCAGCTCGTCCGGGCGGCGCGACCCCGTGGTGCTGCGCCGCCGGTCCCGGTTCGCCAGCAGCAGCCGGCGGGCGTCCGCGACGAGGGCGGGCAGGTCGGGTACCGCGGTCAGTGGCGCGTCCGGCGGCACCCCGTGCAGGAACAGCAGCTCCGCCGCGTACACGTTGCCGATCCCGGCCAGGTTGCGCTGGTCCCGCAGCGCGTCCACGGCCAGCGCCCCCGGCGCCGCCCGCAGCCGGCGCAGCGCCTCGGCCGCGTCGAAGTCGACGGCCAGCAGGTCGGGGCCGAGGTGGCCGACGAGGGTGTCCTCCCGCGCCGTCGGCACCAGCGCCACGTCGTGCAGGTGGTACCCGACCGCGACCGCGGACGCCCCGTGCAGCACGACGCGGATCTGGTGCGCCGGTCCGCCGGTCCACCGCTGGCCGGGCCGGTAGAGCCGCCAGGCGCCGTCCATCCGCAGGTGGGAGTGGAGGCTGTAGCCACCCTCGGTGCCCTCGGCTCCCGTGCCCTCCGCGCTCTCGGCCGCCGGTGGGTGCAGGCGCAGCAGCAGGTGCTTGCCGCGGCTGACCGCCCCGGCGACCCGCCAGCCGGCGAGGCGGTCGGTGGCGAGCTGCGGCACCCGGAAGTCCGCGCGCGCCAGCGGCCGCCCGGCCAGCGCCTCGTCCAGGCGCCGGGCGGTCTGCCACACGGTGTCGCCTTCGGGCATCCCGCCAGTGTGCCCCACCGGCCCCGGACCCGCCCGGCGTCGCCGCGGCCCGGCCGCGCCGCGGCCCCCGTGCCGGCGGTCAGTACCGGTGCGTCCGGCGGGACCGCGGGGATGTCAGAGGCCGGCCGGGTCTCAGGCGCGCAGGCGCAGGCCGCGGGGGGTGACCCGGAAGCCGGCCGCGGTCAGCGCCGTGGCCAGGGCGGTGCTGTGGATGGTGGCGCCGTCGGCCCGCTCCACCGACAGGGCGCCCAGCGCGCCGGAGCGCACGGCGTCGGCGAGGGCGGCGGCGGCCGCGGCGAGCAGGTCCGGCTCGGCGGAGAAGGACAGCAGCGTGCGCCCGCCGCGCTCGACGTACAGCGCCAGCACACCGTCCACGCAGACCACGAGCGCCCCGGCCTTGCGGCCGGCCCGGTGACCCGATCGCCCACCCCCGCCGTCGGTACCGTCGGCGGACTCGACGGCGCGCTCGGGCCAGGGCAGCGCCGCGCCGTACGGGTTGGCCGGGTCCGTCGCGGCCAGCACCCGCGCGGCGCCCCGGGCGGGCCGGTCGGCGCGCAGCCGGTCGACCGCCCCCGGCAGCGCGAACTGCGCCGCCCCCAGACCCTCCACGAAGTACCCCCGCCGCGCCGCGCCGCGCTCCTCCAGCGCCGCCAGCACCGGGTACACCGCGCCGAACCCGCCCGGCCCGCCCTCGGCCACCACGGCGCCCCGGGTGACGACGCCGTACCGCTCCAGCAGCGCGTCGGCGTAGGCGGCCGCGCGCCGGGTCGGGTCGGTCTCGCGCGGCGGGGTGCGGGACCAGCGCCCGGACATCGAGGGCGGCCCGGCCCGGCTGGGCAGCGCCACCCGGCCGGGCCGCCGGTACCGGCTCCGGCCCGGCGCGGGACGGGCGCGGTGGGCGCCGCCGGCACCGAGGGCGGCGCGCAGCGGGGCCAGGGTGTCGTTGGTGAGGTGGCCGGCCCAGACCAGGTCCCAGACGGCCGCGGCCAGCGCCGCGTCGTCGGCGGCCAGCCCGGCCCGCGCCACCCGGTCGGCGAGGTCGCGGAAGAACAGGGCGCCGTCGAGGGCGTCCAGGACCGCGTCGTGCAGCGGCGTGCGCGCCAGGGTGTCGTCCGGCGGCGGCAGCAGCGTGGCGGCGGTGTCGGCGTAGGCCAGGGCGATCCGGCCGTCGCCCCCGGCCAGCGCCCCCGCGCCGACCCAGAGCACCTCGCCGCCCGCGGTGAGGGTGTCGAGGTGGCCGGGGGAGTAGTCGGGCACGCGGGCGGGCAGGACCAGCCGCTCCAGCGCCGACGCCGGTACCGCCAGGCCCTGGAGCTGCTCGACGGCGGCCGCCACCGCCTCGACGCCGCGCCCCCGGCCGAGCTGCTGCCACGCGGGCAGGAACGTCGCCAGCGCGCGCGGCGGTACCGGCTCGATCTCCTTGCGCAGCGCGGCCAGGCTGCGGCGGCGCAGCATCCGCAGCACTTCGGCGTCGCACCACTCGGCGCCGCCCGCGTCGCTGAACTCGCCGGCCACCACCCGCCCGCGGGCGGCCAGCAGGCGCAGCCCGTGCTCGACGACCGAGACGCCGAGGCCGAAGCGCGCGGCCGCCGCGGCGGCCGCGAACGGCCCGTGGGTGCGCGCGTACCGCGCCAGCAGGTCGCCCAGGGGGTCGGCCACCGGCTCCAGGTAGGCCTGCGGCACCCCGACCGGCAGCGCCGCGCCGAGCGCGTCGCGGACCCGGGCGGCGTCCTCGACGGCCAGCCAGCGGTCCTCGCCCGCGATCCGCACCCGCAGCGCGCGGCGGGCCGCGTGCAGCGCCGCGACCCACTCCGGCGGCGCGCCCCGGGCCGCCAGTTCGGCGTCGGTGAGGTCGCCGAGGACCCGCAGCAGCTCGGCGACGTCCTCCGGGCCGCGGGGGCGGCGGCTCTCGTGCAGCCAGGCGACCTCGGCACCCGCCGCGGCGACCACCGCCGGGTCGAGCAGCTCGCGCAGCTCCACCCGACCGAGCAGCTCGCCGAGCAGGGTGGAGTCCAGGGCCAGGGCGGCGGCGCGCCGCTCGGCCAGGGGCGCGTCGCCCTCGTAGACGAAGGCGCCGAGGTACCCGAACAGCAGCGACCGGGCGAACGGCGACGGCTTCGGCGTCTCCACCTCGACCAGCCGCGTCCCGCGCCCGCCGAGCCGGCGCATGAGGCCGACCAGCTCCGGCAGGTCGAACGAGTCCTGGAGGCACTCGCGGGCCGCCTCCAGGGTGACGGGGAACTCGGGGTACTCCCGGGCGACCTCCAGCAGTTGGGCGGCGCGCTGGCGCAGTTGCCACAGCGGCTGGCGGCGGCGCGGGTCGCGGCGGGGCAGCAGCAGGGCGCGGGCGGCGCACTCCCGGAACCGGGCCGCGAACATCGCCGAAGCGCCCACCGCCTCGTGGACGACGGCCTCGATCTCGTCGGGGTCGAACACGACCAGGTCGGCGCCCGGGGGCTCGTCGGTGGTGTCGGGCAGGCGGACCACGATGCCGTCGTCGGCGGGCAGCACCTGCGCGTCCACCCCGTACCGCTCCCGCAGGCGCGCGCCGACCGCCAGCGCCCAGGGCGCGTTGACCTTGGCGCCGAGGACGCAGTGGACGGCCAGCCGCCAGTCGCCCAGCTCGTCCCGGAACCGCTCGACCACGACCGTCCGGTCGTCGGGCAGGTGCCGGACGGCCGCGCGCTGGTCCCGCAGGTAGGCCAGGAGGTTGTCGGCGGCCCAGGCGTCGAGACCCGCGGCGCGCAGGGAGTCCGCCGCCTCGGTGTCCGACGCGCGGGACAGGGCCCGGATCCGGGCGCCGATCGCCGTGCCCAGCTCGACGGGCCGGCCCGGGCTGTCGCCCTTCCAGAAGGGCATCCGCGCGGCCTGGCCGGGCGCGGGCGAGACCAGGACCCGGTCGGGCGTGATGTCCTCGATCCGCCACGAGGAGGAGCCGAGCAGGAAGACGTCCCCGACGCGGGACTCGTAGACCATCTCCTCGTCCAGCTCGCCGACCCGGGCGGCCCGCTCGGCGCCGGCCAGGAACACGCCGAACAGTCCCCGG
This sequence comes from Pilimelia terevasa, assembly GCF_014647915.1. Taxonomy (GTDB): domain Bacteria; phylum Actinomycetota; class Actinomycetes; order Mycobacteriales; family Micromonosporaceae; genus Pilimelia; species Pilimelia terevasa. The sequence goes on along the minus strand of NZ_BMQC01000006.1, from coordinate 44,458 downwards.
TCGGGGATCGTGCCGCCGGAGGTGACGGCCAGCCGCTGCGCCCCCGGCCGGCCGGTCACCCGGTCGGTGGCGCGGTCCCAGACCAGGCGCGGCCGCAGCTCGGCGAAGGCCGTCGAGGGGTACCGGCCGGCGAGCATGTCCAGGACGGCGTGCAGCGCCGAGTCGGGCAGGGCGGCGTACGGGGCGGCCCGGCGGACCAGCGCGGCCAGGTCGTCGACGGACCACTCGTCCAGCGCGACCATCGCCACGATCTGCTGGGCGAGGACGTCCAGCGGGTTGCGGGGGTACCGCAGCTCCTCGATCCGGCCGGCGACCATCCGGTCGGCGACCACCGCGCACGAGACCAGGTCGCCCCGGTGCTTGGGGAAGACCACGCCGCGCGAGACCGCGCCCACCTGGTGGCCGGCGCGGCCGACCCGCTGCAGGCCGGCGGCGACGCTCGGCGGCGCCTCGATCTGGACCACCAGGTCGACCGCGCCCATGTCGATGCCCAGCTCCAGGCTGGACGTGGCGACGACCGCCGGCAGGAGGCCGGCCTTGAGGGACTCCTCGATCTGCTTGCGCTCCTCGCGCGAGACGCTGCCGTGGTGGGCGCGGGCGACGGCGGCCGGCGCGCCGGCCGCCACCCCGGACTGCGCGAGGATCTCCGCGGGCATCCCACCCGACCGGCCGGCCGCGGCCTCCTCTGGCGGCGGGGCCGCCCGCCCGTCGGCCGGGGCCGGCTGCCCTTCGGGCGGGGCCGGCGGCCCCTCGGGCGGGGCCGCCCGCTCGGCGGCGATCTCGTTGAGCCGGGCGCACAGGCGCTCGGCGCCGCGGCGCGAGTTGGCGAACACGATGGTCGACCGGTGCGCCTGGATCAGGTCCAGCACCCGTTCCTCGATGGCCGGCCAGATGGACGCGCGGCGGGGTCCGGTGTCGTCGTCGGCGGCGTCGAGGGCGGTCAGGTCCTCGACCGGCACCTGTACGGACAGGTCGAACGTCTTGGCCGCGGGCGGCTGCACGACGGTCACCGGCGCGGCGCCGCCGAGGAAGCGCGCTACCTCCTCGATCGGCCGTACCGTCGCCGACAGCCCGATCCGCTGGGCCGGCCGCGGCAGCAGCGCGTCCAGCCGCTCCAGCGTCACCGCCAGGTGGGCGCCGCGCTTGGTGGCAGCCACGGCGTGGACCTCGTCGACGATGACCGTCTCGACGCCGGCCAGCGCCTCCCGGGCGGAGGAGGTCAGCAGCAGGAACAGCGACTCGGGAGTGGTGATGAGGATGTCCGGCGGCGCCTTGGCGAACCCCCGCCGCTCCTCGGCCGGGGTGTCGCCGGTGCGCATCCCGACGGTGATGTCCGGCGGCGCGGTGCCGAGGCGGGCGGCCGCCTGGCGGATGCCGGCCAGCGGCCCGCGCAGGTTGCGCTCGACATCGACCGCCAGCGCCTTGAGCGGGCTGACGTACAGCACCCGGCAGCGCGCGGTCGGCGCGGCCGGCACGGGCGTGTGCGCCAGCCGGTCCAGCGACCACAGGAACGCCGCCAGGGTCTTGCCGGAGCCGGTGGGCGCGACGACCAGCGCGTGCCGGCCGGCGGCGATCGCCGCCCACGCCCCGGTCTGCGCGGGGGTGGGCGCGGCGAAGGCGCCGTCGAACCACGCCCGCGTGGCGGCCCCGAACCGCCCGCCGTCGAATCCCCCGACAGCGGCGCCCGCGGCGCCCCCGGACCCGGCATCCCCCGCGTCGCGCCCCTCGGCGCCCGACCGTCCCCGCACTCCCGTCACCCGACCCATCCTGCCCGGTACCCCCGACACCCGCCCGCGCCTGGCGCGCGACCGCGGGGCACGACGCCCGGGAAGCAGGCCGGATTCCGGGCGGCGCGGCGGGGGATCAGCTCGGCAGGTAGGCGGGTGCCGGCGCGGCGGTCCCGGCGTCCGGGACCGGGGTGCCCGGGGTCAGGCGCAGCGGCACCACGCCGGCCCAGTGCGGCAGGTCGAGGTCCTCCGGGTCGTCGGCGGGGGCGCCCGCGCGGGACTTGAGCGAGACCTCGGTGAGCTCCAGCCGCAGCAGCGCGGTCTGGGCGTGCTCCCGGGGGCTGACGCCGCGGGAGTCCGCCGCCCGTCCCGGGCCGAGCTTGTCGACCAGCGCGGCGAACGCCCGGTCCCGCTCGGCCGCCTCGGTCACCGGCGCGGCGGTGCCGTGCGCGACCACGCAGCGGAAGTTGGCGCTGTGGTGGAACTGCGAGCGCGCGTACACCAGCCCGTCCAGCAGCGTCACCGCCAGGCACACCCGCAGGCCGCCCGCGGCGCGGGCGGCGAGCATCGGCCCGCTGCCGGTGGAGCCGTGCAGGTAGACGGTCTCGCCCAGGCGTACGTGCATGGTCGGCAACTGGGCCGGCGCGCCGTCGGCGACGAAGGCGAGGTGGCAGTACCACGCCTCGTCCAGGACCGCGTGGACGGCCGCGCGGTCGTAGCCGACCCGGTCCCGGAGCCGGTGCGGGGTCGTGGCGGCGGTGACGGGGTAGGTCATGACGGTCCCTTCCGCGGAGACAGGCCGGCCGCATCCGTCGAGGAGCAAGCGGTGCTGCCAGCAATTTTGTTCTGGTACAATCTGGCAACTGTGGCAGAACAATATCAGTTCACCGGTGACAGCGCATCCACCGTCGCGGCCGGCATCGAGGCCGGCGTGCGCCGCGGCGACCTGCCGCCCGGCACCGCGCTGCCCCCGGTCCGGGCGCTGGCCGGACAGCTCGGCCTCGCCGCCGGCACGGTCGCCAGGGCGTATGCCGACCTGCGGCAGCGCGGCATCGTCGAGACCGCCGGCCGGCACGGGACCCGGATCCGCCCCCGGCCGCCGATCGCCGCCGCCCCCGTCGCCACGCCGACCCCCGCGGGCCTGCGCGACCACGCCGCCGGGGAGCCCGACCCCGCGCTGCTGCCCGACCTCGGCCCCGCGCTGCGCGCCCTGGCCGCCGCCCCCGCCCCCGCCAACTACGCGCAGGGCGGCCCGCTGCCCGCACTGTGCGCCGCCGCCCGCGCGCGGCTCGCCGCCGACGGCGTACCCGCCGACCACCTCGCCGTCACCGCCGGGGCGCTGGACGCGATCGACCGGCTGCTCTCCGCCCACCTGCGGCCCGGCGACCGGGTCGCCGTCGAGGACCCGGGCTGGGGCCGGTTCCACGACCTCATCGCGGCCCTCGGCCTCGTCGCCGTGCCGCTGCCCGTGGACGACGACGGCCCCACCGTCGCGGGCCTGCGCCGCGCCCTCGCCGAGCGGCCGTCCTGCGTCCTGGTGACCAGCCGCGCCCACAACCCCACCGGGGCCGCCCTCACCGCCGCCCGCGCCGCCGCCCTCCAGGCGCTGCTGCGCCCGCACCCGCACATCCTCACCATCGACGACGACCACTCGGCCGAGCTGGCCACCACACCCCTGTGCCTGCTCGGGGGCGGGGACGGCGCGTGGGCGTACGTCCGGTCCACCGCCAAGCCGTACGGCCCCGACCTGCGGCTGGCGGTCGTGGCCGGCGACGCCGCCACCGTCGCCCGCGTGGCCGGCCGGATGAACCTGGGCTCGGGGTGGGTGTCGACGCTGCTGCAGCGGATCGTCCTGCACCTGTGGCAGGACCCCGCGGCCGCCGCCGCGGTGGACCGCGCCCGCGCCGCGTACGCCGACCGCCGTCGGCTCCTGCACGACGCCCTCGCCGTCCACGGCGTGGCCGCCCACGGCCGCACCGGCCTGAACCTGTGGATCCCCGTCGCCGACGAGGCGCACGCCGTCACCGTCCTGCGCGACCGCGGGTACCAGGTCTCGGCGGGCTCCCGGTACCGGCTCGGCGCCCCGCCCGGGATCCGGGTCACGATCAGCACCCTCACGGCGGCCGACGCGCCCGCGCTCGCCGCCGCCGTGGCCGCCGCGGCGGCCCGCCCGCGGGCCTCCGGCGTGTGACCCCGCCCCCGCCCGGATACGATCGCGCGCCGGACCACAGCGAGAGGCCCCGCATGACCACGGACGCACTCCACCGGCGCACCATGCGCCTGCTTTTCTGCACCCAGATCCTCGGTGCCGTGGGCGTCGCCATCGGCATCTCCGTCGGCGCGCTGCTCACCTCGCAGATCGCCGGGACCCGGCTGTCCGGCCTCGCGCAGAGCGGCGCCGTCGTCGGCGGCGCCCTGCTCGCGATCCCGGTCACCCGCGTGACCGCCGCCCGCGGCCGCCGGCCGGGCCTGGTCCTGGCCTACGCGGTGGGCGCGGTGGGGGCGCTGCTCACGGTGGCCGGCGCCACCCTCGTGTCGGTACCGCTGCTGTTCGGCGGCCTGGTCCTGTTCGGCGGCGGCACGACCGCCAACCTCCAGGCCCGGTACGCCGCCGTGGACCTCGCCCCCGCCGACCGCCGCGGGCGGCACCTCTCGCTGATCGTGTGGGCGACCACGCTCGGCGCGGTCGCCGCGCCGCTGCTGGCGCCGCTGGCCGACCGGCTGGTCGGCGGGCTGAGCCTGGCTCCCCTCAGCGGCCCCTTCGTGGTCAGCGCGGTCGCCTTCGTCGTCGGCGGGTCGACCCTGTTCGTCCTGCTGCGCCCCGACCCGCTCCTGGCCGCGCGCGCCGCGGCCGCAACGGAGGCGGCCGCGCCGACCGCGCCGACCGGCACGCCTGCGGTGGCTGGCACGCCCACGGTGGCCGCCGTGTCCGGGGGGCCCGCCGTTTCGGTCGCTTCCCCGCCGGCCGGGCGGGCCGTCGCGCCCGCGGGGTGCGGCACGGCCGCGGAGTCCGGGGCGCCAGCGGAGACCGCGGCGGCGCCCCGGATCGGTATGCGGGCGGCGTTCGCGGTCGTGGTGGCCGAGCCGTACGCCCGCCTCGGGATCGGTGCCGTCGCGCTCGGCCACCTCGTGATGGTCGGGGTCATGGCCATGACCCCGGTCCACCTCGGCGCCCACCACCACCCCGACGACGTCCTCGCGGTCGTCGGCGTCGTGCTGTCGCTGCACATCGCCGGCATGTACGCGCTGTCCCCGCTGGTCGGCCTGCTCGCCGACCGGATCGGCCGCTGCCCCGTCGTCGGCCTCGGCGCCGTGGTCCTCGCCGCCGCCTGCCTCGCCGCGGCCACCGCCGGCCACGACACCACCCGGCTCGCCGTGGCCCTCACCCTGCTGGGGTTCGGCTGGTCGGGCACGATGGTGGCCGGCTCGACGATGCTGACCGAACACGTGCCGCTCGCCGTGCGGCCGGCCGCGCAGGGCCTGTCCGACCTGATCATGGGTCTGGCCGGCGCCGGCGCCGGCGCGGTCAGCGGCTTCGTCGTCGCGGGCTGGGACTACCGGGCGCTGGCCCTGGCCGCGGCGCTGGCCACGGTGCCGCTGGCGCTGTGGACGCTGCGCCCGGGCCGGGTGCGGACCTGACCGTCGACGGCGAGGAGGAGGCACGGGTGCGGCTCACGGACTTCTGGCAGCGGCTGGACGAGGTGTTCGGGCCGGGGTACGCCGCCAGCGTCGCGGCGGACCAGGTCCTGCTGCAGCTCGGCGGCCGGACCGTCGTCCAGGCCCTCGACGAGGGGGTGCCGACGGTCACCGTGTGGCGGGCCGTGTGCGCCGCCTACCCCGACCGGGTGCCGCCGAAGCTGCGTTGACCTGCGCTTTTGTGGACTCCCGCGGGTTTCGCTTACGATCGAACACATGTTCGGTTACTGTCCACACCAGGACGTGTGTCCACAGGTACCCGCCGGCCGCCCGTCATTTCGTCGGACCCACCGCCTAGCGTGGCCCGCGTGACGAAACGACCGGCGAAATCGGCGACCTCAGGGGTGGCAGGCATGACGGCAGGCCCGGACCGGGCACGGGCGCTGGATCTCGCGCTCGCCCAGATCGACAAGCAGTTCGGCAAGGGTTCGGTGATGCGGCTGGGGGAGCGGCCCGTCGTCCAGACCTCGGTGATCCCCACCGGCTCCATCGCGCTGGACGTCGCCCTCGGCGTCGGCGGCCTGCCCCGCGGCCGGGTGGTGGAGGTGTACGGCCCGGAGAGCAGCGGCAAGACCACGGTGGCGCTGCACGCCGTGGCCAACGCGCAGAAGGCGGGCGGGATCGCGGCGTTCATCGACGCCGAGCACGCGCTCGACCCCGACTACGCCAAGGCGCTCGGCGTCGACACCGACGCGATGCTCGTGGCTGGAGATCACGGACATGTTGATCCGCTCCGGCGCCATCGACATCATCGTCATCGACTCGGTGGCGGCGCTGGTGCCGCGCGCCGAGATCGAGGGCGAGATGGGCGACAGCCATGTCGGCCTCCAGGCCCGCCTGATGAGCCAGGCGCTGCGGAAGATCACCGGTGTGCTCAGCAACACCGGCACCACGGCGATCTTCATCAACCAGCTCCGCGAGAAGATCGGCGTGATGTTCGGCTCGCCGGAGACGACCACCGGCGGCCGCGCGCTGAAGTTCTACTCCTCGGTGCGGCTGGACGTGCGCCGGATCGAGGCGCTCAAGGACGGCACCGACGTCGTCGGCAACCGCACCCGCGTCAAGGTCGTGAAGAACAAGGTCGCGGCGCCGTTCAAGCAGGCGGAGTTCGACATCCTCTACGGCAAGGGGATCTCGCGGGAGGGCTCGCTGATCGATGTCGGCGTGGAGCAGAGCATCATCCGCAAGTCGGGTGCCTGGTACACGTACGAGGGCGACCAGCTCGGCCAGGGCAAGGAGAACTCCCGCAACTTCCTGAAGGAGAACCCCGACATCGCCGCCGAGATCGAGAAGAAGATCTTCGAGAAGCTCGGGGTCGGTACGGCCACCGACGAGGCCGGCGGCCCGGACGCCCCGGTCGACTTCTGAAACTCCGCCGAGGACCACATGACCCGGCAGGCCCACAATCCGGCAGCAACGCGCAACCGGGCAGCAACGCGCGACCAGGCAGTGACGTGGTCGGACGGTGACGTGGTCCGACAGCTACCCGACCGGGCGGTGACGTGACCGGGCGGGCACGCGGCGCCCGCCGAGGGCGCGGCTGGGACGCCGCCCCGCCGTCGGCGGCCGCTGCCCCGCCGTCCGACCCGGCCCCCGGGCAGGACCGCGCCCGGGGGCGCGCCGCCGGCCGCGCGGGCGGGAGCGACCGCGCGGGCGGGGGCGGCGACCGTCCCTCGCTGGAGCGGGATCCGGCGGAGTTCGCCCGCGACATCTGTCTGCGCCAGCTCGCGGCACGGCCGCGGACCCGCGCCGAACTGGCGCGGGCGCTGCGGGGCAAGGGCGTGCCCGACGACGTCGCGGAGCCGATCCTGGAGCGGTACGCCGAGGTCGGCATGATCGACGACGCGGCGTTCGCCCAGGCGTGGGTGACCAGCCGCCACCAGGGTCGGGGGCTGGCGCGGCGGGCGCTGGTGCAGGAGCTGCGGCAGCGGGGCGTCTCCACCGACGACGCCGCCGAGGCACTGTCCGGGCTGGACACCGAGACCGAGACCACCACCGCCCGCGCGCTGGTCCGGCGGCGCCTGCGCGCCGTGGCCCGGCTGGAGTACCAGGCCGCGTTCCGGCGCCTGGTCTCCATGCTGGCCCGCAAGGGGTATCCGGCCGGCATCGCCGTGGCGGTGGTCCGGGAGGAGCTGGCTGCCGTCGCCGACGAGGCCGGGGCGTGGGACGGCGTCGAGGCACCCGACGACGACGCCTGGGACCCGGCGGCGGGGTAGCGCGCGACGGCGACGCGAGCTCGCCCGCGGCGGCACGGCGACCACCGGCCGTGTGGACGACGGACCGGCGCCACCGCCGGGGCAGCGCCACTGCCTCACCGGAACCAGACCCGCCGCCATGCGGTTCCGGTGATGGCGACCAGCCGTCGCGCCCACCCGCGTCCGCGCCGCCGCCGAAATCACGCCTTCTTGACCGGCTCCCGTTCGGGTCCTAGTCTCGCGTTACCACGCTGTACCCCGACCGATCCGCGTCACCCCCAGGCCCGCCACCGCCGCCAGGATCCGCGCGGCCGCCAGCGTGGACAGTCCTCCGTGCACGCGCCCGGACCCGGCCGCCACCGGCGGCCCGCGCCGCGCTCGGCCGTGGGCTGCCGCCACCGAAGCTGCGCCCGCCCCGGGCCGCAGACACCTGCCGGAGGGGGAGCGGATGCCGGACCGCGAATGGGCCCTCGTCGGCGCGTTGGTCCTCGTGGTGATCCTGGGGCTGAGCGGCCTGGTGGTGGCACTGCGGCTCATCCGCGGCCTGACCGTGCGCGCGACGTCGGCGGCCGAGGGCGAGCTGATGGCCGCCCGGGTGGACGCGCACCGCATCCTCGACGCCGCCCGCGTCGAGGCCAAGGCCGTCCGGGACCAGACCGGCGAACTGGCCCGCCGGGCCGAGCGGCTCGAACGCCAGGAGCACCTGCACAGCCAGGCGGCCCAGCGACTCGCCGCCCGCGAGCAGCGACTTGTCGGGGTGGAGGAGTCACTGGCCGAGCGGCGGGCGCAGGTGACGGTCCGCGACGCCGCCCTCGGCGACGCGGAAGGCCGGCTGCGCCGCGAGTTGGAGCGCGTGGCCGGGCTCACGGCCGTCGCCGCGCGCGCCGAGCTGATGGGGACGATCACCCGGCAGGCCCGCCGCGACGGCGCGGTACTGGCCCGGCAGATCGAGGAGGAGGCGCGGGCGTCCGCCGAGACGCGGGCGCGGCAGGTCGTCGTGGAGGCCATCCAGCGGGTGGCCAGCGAGCAGACGGCGGAGAGCGTCGTCAGCGTGCTGCACCTGCCCGGCGACGAGATGAAGGGCCGGATCATCGGGCGGGAGGGCCGCAACATCCGGGCGTTCGAGACGGTCACGGGCGTGAATCTGATCATCGACGACACCCCGGAGGCCGTGCTGCTGTCCTGCTTCGACCCGGTCCGCCGCGAGGTCGGCCGGGTCACGCTGGAGAAGCTGGTCGCCGACGGCCGGATCCACCCGCACCGGATCGAGGAGGTGTGTGCCCAGGCCCGCCACGAGGTGGACCGCCGGTGCGTGCAGGCCGCCGAGGACGCGCTCGTCGCGGTCGGCATCACCGACCTGCACCCGGAGCTGGTGACCCTGCTGGGTCGGCTGCGGTACCGGACCAGCTACGGGCAGAACGTCCTCAAGCATCTCGTGGAGTCCGCGCACATCGCCGGCGTCATGGCCGCCGAGCTGGGGCTGGCACCGGCGTTGGTCAAGCGGTGCGCGTTCCTGCACGACATCGGCAAGGCGCTGACCCACGAGGTGGAGGGCAGCCACGCGATCGTCGGGGCCGAGGTCGCGCGCCGGTTCGGGGAGGCGCCGGAGGTGGTCCACGCGATCGAGGCGCACCACGACGAGGTCCTGCCGCGGACCGTGGAGGCGGTCCTGACGCAGGCCAGCGACGCCTGCTCCGGCGGGCGGCCCGGCGCGCGCCGGGAGAGCCTGGAGGCGTACGTGCAGCGGCTCGCCCGGATCGAGGAGATCGCCGGGGCCAGGGCGGGCGTGGACAAGGTGTTCGCCATGCAGGCCGGCCGCGAGGTGCGGGTGATGGTGCGGCCGGAGGATGTCGACGACGCCAGCGCCCACCTGCTCGCGCGCGACGTGGCCCGGCAGATCGAGGAGGAGCTGACCTACCCGGGCCAGATCCGGGTCACGGTCATCCGCGAGTCCCGGGTCACCGAGATCGCCCGCTGACCGCCTGCCACTCAGGGCTGGACCGCACCCGAAGGACTACTCGAACCTGTCCACCCGGTTCTGGCCGGGCGTCGGCTGCTGCGCGGGTCAGTGGCGTCGGGGAGTCAGGCGGCGGCGGTGCCCAGGTCCTGGACCGGGGCGATCCGGACGGTCGTCCTGCCCGTGCGGGTCGTGCGCCGGTCCAGCCAGCCCGCGAACCACGTCAGCACGCTGTTGATGGCGATGTAGATGGCCGCCACGACGATCGCCGCCTGCATCACGTTGCCGTAGTTGGCCGACAGGACGTTGACGCCCTGCTGGAGCAGTTCGGGGTAGGCGATGATGTAGCCGAGCGCGGTGTCCTTGAGTAGGACGACGAGCTGGCTGACGATCACCGGCAGCATCGACCGGGCCGCCTGCGGCACCAGGATGTGCGTCATCACCTGGGACTTGCGCAGCCCCAGGGCGTACCCGGCCTCGGACTGGCCCGCCGGTACCGCCCGGATCCCGGCCCGGAAGGCCTCGGCGAGCACCGATCCGTTGTAGAGGGTCAGGCCGATGACGACTGCCCAGAAGGCGGGGAACGGGGCTCCGGTGATGAACGGCACGCCGTACGAGAGGAAGAAGATCATCAGGAGGAGCGGGACGGCGCGGCAGAACTCGACCACGACGCCGGCCGGCACGCTGACGGCGGCATGGGCGGACAGCCGCCCGACGGAGAAGATCACGCCGAAGGCGAGCGCCAGCACCATCGCCACGGCCGCCGCGCTGATCGTGCCCCACAGTCCGGGCAGGATGAAGTCGATCCAGGTGGCGCTCTTGAGGAACGGCTTCCACAGGGCCGGCGCCCACTGGCCCTTCTCGTCGAACTGCACGTAGACGTACCAGAGCAGGGCCGCGGTCAGGAGGCTGAAACCGACCGTCAGCAGCCGGTTGCGGATCCGGGCGCGCGGGCCGGGGTGGTCGTAGAGCATGGTGCTGGTGGCGCTCATCGCGTCGACTCCCGGTCTGCGCTGGTGGCGGGGGATCGGGTCATCGGCGCACCGCCAGGCGGTTGCCGAGCCAGTTGAACAGGTAGCCGGTGGGCACGAGCAGGGCCACGAAGATGCCGGCGAAGACCAGGAAGATCGGGATCACGACGTTGCCGTTGTCGTTGATGAGCTGCTTCATCGCGTTGGCGGACTCGGCGAGGCCGATCGTGCCGACGATGGTGGCGTTCTTGGTGAGGGCGATGAGGATGCTGCCCAGCGGCGCGACGACGGCGCGGCCCGCCTGCGGCAGGATGACCAGCCGCAGCGTCTGGCCGAACGTGAGCCCGATGGCGCGGGCGGCCTCGGCCTGGCCGGGGGGCACGGTGTTGATGCCGGACCGGATCGCCTCGCAGACGAACGCCGCCGTGTACGCCGACAGGCCGAGGACGCCCAGCCAGAAGACGTTGAGGTCCAGGTCGGAGGACAGCTCGACGCTGAGCGTGGTGTAGAGGCCGAAGTAGCAGAAGAAGACGACCAGCGTGAGCGGCGTGTTGCGGAAGGTGTTGACCCACGTGGTGCCGATTCCGCGCAGGACCGGTACGGGCGACACCCGCATACCCGCGAGGAGCACGCCCAGCACCAGCGCGAGTACGCCGGACGCGCCGGTCAGCTTGAGGATCCAGGCGAAGCCCGTGAGGACGGCCTGCTGCACATCCGGTTGGCTGAAGATGTCCATCCATGCTCCTCGCGGGTCTTGCGGAGGTGGGCCGGCCGCGCCGGCCGGCCCACCGTCTGGTCGGTCAGCCGCAGTTGGTCAGCTTGCTCGTGTCCAGGGTCGGGGCGGCCTTGCCGCTCTTGCCGAGGCTGGTGTCCCAGGCGGCCTTGTAGCTGCCGTCGGTGGCGGCGGTCTTCAGAATCTCGTTGATCTTCTCGCAGCCGGCCTTGTCGTCCTTCTTCAGGCCGATGCCGTAGGGCTCGCTGCTGAAGGTCTTGCCGACGACCTTGAACTTGCCGGCGTACTGCTCCTGCGCCGCGTAGCCGGCGAGGATGATGTCGTCGGTGGTGACAGCCTCGACCGTCTTGCCGGTCAGCGCGTTGATGCACTTGGAGTAGCTGTCGAACTCGACCAACTGAATCTGCTTGTAGTCGGTCTTGATCCGCTTGGCGGGCGTGGAGTTCGTCGCCGAGCACACCCGCTTGCCGCTCAGTGCCTCCGGCCCGGTGACGGTCGACGCGGCGGCCACCAGCAGGTCCTGGCCGGCCACGTAGTAGGGCCCGGCGAAGTTGACCTTCTGCTTGCGCTCGTCGTTGATGGTGTACGTGGCGACGACGAGGTCGACCTGGCCCTGCTGGATGAACGGCTCCCGGTTGAGGCTGACGGTGGTCTTCCACTCGATGCCGCCGGGCTCGACGCCCAGGCCCTTGGCGATGATCTTCGCGATCTCGATGTCGAAGCCCTCGTACGTCGCGCCGGTCTGGAGGCCGAGGCCGGGCTGGTCGGCCTTGACGCCGATGACGAGCTTCTTGTCCTTGCTGGCCTTGTTCACGATGCCGGCGGCGGCAGCGCCCCCGTCGTTGCTCTCGCCGCACGCGGCGAGGCCGCCGAGAGTCAGCGTGGCCGCCGCGGCGAGCGCGACGATCCGGGTGATACGCATGGTTTCTCCTTCGTGGTGGTTGCCCGCTGTCGGCGCGGGTCACCGCTCCCCAGGGTGGTGATGCCTCAGTGCGTGAGAATCTTGGACAGGAAGTCTTTGGCGCGGTCGCTGCGCGGGTTGGCGAAGAACTCGCTCGGCGCGGCCTCCTCGACGAGCTGCCCGTCGGCCATGAACACGACCCGGTGCGCGGCGTGCCGGGCGAAGCCCATCTCATGGGTGACGACGACCATGGTCATGCCGTCGCGGGCGAGCGCGGTCATGACGTCGAGCACCTCGCCGACCATCTCCGGGTCCAGCGCGCTGGTCGGCTCGTCGAACAGCATGGCCTTGGGGTTCATCGCCAGCGCGCGGGCGATGGCGGCGCGCTGCTGCTGGCCGCCGGAGAGCTGCGCGGGGTACTTGTCGGCCTGGTTGGCGATGCCCACCCGCTCCAGCAGCTCCAGCGCGTGCGTGCGGGCCTTGTCCGGCGACTCCCGGCGGACCCGCAGCGGGCCCAGGGTCACGTTGTCCAGGATGGTCCTGTGCGCGAAGAGGTTGAACGACTGGAAGACCATGCCGACCTCGCTGCGCAGCCGGGCCAGGGCCTTGCCCTCGGCCGGCAGCGGCACGCCGTCGAACCGGATCTCGCCGCCGTTGATCGTCTCCAGCCGGTTGATCGCCCGGCAGAGCGTCGACTTGCCGGAGCCCGACGGGCCGATGACGACGATGACCTCGCCGCGGGCGATGGAGAGGTGGACGTCGCGGAGGACGTGCAGCTCGCCGAACCACTTGTTCACGCCGTCGAGAACGATCAACGGCGCCGTGTCCGTAGCCATGCCCTGCCTCCCTGGTCGCCCGGCCCGTGCGGTCCGTGCGGTACTTGGAGGTCACTTTAGGCGGGGCTGGCCACGGAAGCGCCGCCTGGCGGGTCACGGGCCGGTAACGCCCAGCCTGTCCCCAGTGGTGACCCTCCGTGGCGGCGGAAACCCGGCTACGCGGCGGGGTCGGCGGTCCGCCCCCGGACGACCAGGGAGTCCAGTAGCTGGTGCGTCGCCGCGGTCACGGCCGCGACCGCGGCGTCGAACGCCGCCTGGTTGTGCGGCGCGGGCGCCCGGAAACCGGAGATCTTCCGCACGTACTGGAGGGCCGCGGCCCGCATGTCCGCTTCGGTGACGGCGGGCGTGAACGGCTCCCGCAGCGTCTTGATCGATCGGCACATGGGCGCCTCCCTGTTCGTGATCCCGCCCGGATATCGTGGTCTGCTGTCATGACTACCCTGCCTGCTTCCCCCAGCGCCAGCCTTTCCGCCGCCGCCGCCGCTGCCGACGACGCCGCCGACGCGATCACCGACGCCGGTGCCGCCGGCCACGCCGCCGACGCCGCGCCGCGCACCTACGAGGTCCGCACCTACGGCTGCCAGATGAACATGCACGACACCGAGCGCATCGCCGGGCTGCTGGAGGGCGCCGGGTACGCGCGCGCCGCCGGTGCCGACCCCGACGTGGTGGTGTTCAACACGTGCGCGGTGCGGGAGAACGCCGACAACCGGCTGTACGGCAATCTCGGGCACCTGCGCCCGGCCAAGACCCGGCGCCCGGACATGCAGATCGCCGTCGGCGGCTGCCTGGCGCAGAAGGACCGCGGCGACATCGTCCGCCGGGCGCCGTGGGTGGACGTGGTGTTCGGCACCCACAACATCGGCTCCCTGCCGGCGCTGCTGGAGCGCGCGCGGCACAACGCCGAGGCCGAGGTGGAGATCCTGGAGGCGCTGGAGACGTTCCCCTCCGCGCTGCCCACCCGCCGCGAGTCGACGTACGCCGGCTGGGTCTCGGTCTCGGTCGGCTGCAACAACACCTGCACCTTCTGCATCGTGCCCAGCCTGCGCGGCAAGGAGCGCGACCGGCGGCCGGGCGACGTGCTGGCCGAGGTGCGCGCGCTGGTCGCCGAGGGGGTGCTGGAGGTCACCCTGCTGGGCCAGAACGTCAACTCGTACGGGGCGGAGTTCGGCGACCGGTACGCGTTCGGCAAGCTCCTGCGGGCCTGCGGCGGCGTCGAGGGACTGGAGCGGGTGCGGTTCACCAGCCCGCACCCCAGGGACTTCACCGACGACGTCATCGCGGCGATGGCCGAGACGCCCAACGTGTGCCACCAGCTCCACATGCCGCTGCAGTCGGGCTCGGACGCGGTCCTGAAGGCGATGCGCCGCAGCTACCGCAGCGACCGGTACCTGGGCATCATCGACAAGGTCCGGGCGGCGATGCCGGACGCCGCGATCACCACCGACATCATCGTCGGGTTCCCGGGCGAGACCGACGCCGACTTCGAGGCGACGCTCGACGTGGTGCGCGCGGCCCGGTTCAGCACGGCCTTCACCTTCCAGTACTCCCCGCGCCCCGGGACGCCCGCGGCCACGATGCCCCACCAGGTGCCACCGGACGTCGTCGGCGAGCGGTACCGGCGCCTCGTGGACACGCTGGAGGAGATCACCTGGGCGGAGAACCGCCAGCTCGTCGGCCGGACCGTGGAGGTCCTGGTCGCGGTGGGCGAGGGCCGCAAGGACGGGGCGACCGGCCGGCTGTCGGGCCGGGCGCGCGACGGCCGGCTCGTGCACTTCCAGGCCGGAGCGCTGGCCGGGGCGGTCCGGCCGGGGGACATCGTGGACACGACGGTGACGTACGCGGCGCCGCACCACCTCAACTGCGACGGCGAGCCGGTGGCCCACCGGCGCACCCGGGCCGGCGACGCCTACGCCGCGGGCCGCGCCCCGAAGCTGCCCGGTGTCGCGCTGGGGATGCCGACGATCGGCCGCCCCCCGACACCCCCACCCGCCGCCGGGTGCTCGGCCCCGTCCGCCGGCTGAGCCGGCGGACGGGGCCGGTGGCCCAGGTCCGCGGTCAGTCGGCCTTCTCGGCGAGGGCGAGGAACTGGCGCTTGCCCGCCAGGGCCTTCTCGGCCTCCTTGACGCGCCTGGCGTCGCCGGCCGCGCGCGCCCGCTCCAGCCGCTGCTCGGCCTCCGTGACCTGTTCGCGCATCTGGCGCAGCAGCGGGTTGTCCGACGGGTCGACCCGGCGCCACGCGGAGTCCATCGCCTGCCGGATCCGCTCGTCGACCGCGCGCAGCCGGCGGTCCAGGCCCGTCATCGCCTCCCGCGGCACCCGGCCGACCTCGTGCCACTGGCCCTGGATCTCCCGGAGCTGCTTCTGGGCCAGCGCCGGGTCGGCGTCCACGTCCAGCGCCTCGGCGCGGGTCAGCAGCTCCTGCTTCGCCGTCAGGTTGGCCTTCTGCTCGCTGTCGCGGGCCGAGAACACCTCGCTGCGGCGGCTGAAGAACGCGTCCTGGGCCGCCCGGAACCGCTCCCAGAGCTTCTGCTCGGCCTCCTTCGACGCCCGCGGCGCGGCCTTCCACTCCGTCATCAGCTCCTTGAGCCGCGCGGCGGTGGGACCCCAGTCCTCGCTCGCGGACAGCGTCTCGGCCTCGGCGACGAGGACGTCCTTGGCGCCCTGGGCCTCCTTGCGCTGGGAGTCGAGGCTGGCGAAGTGGGCGCCGCGGCGCCGGGTGAAGCCGTCGCGCGCGGCGGCGAACCGCTTCCACAGCTCGCCGTCGGTGCGCTTGTCGATGCCGCGGATGGACTTCCACTCGTCCAGAATGGTCTTGAGCCGGTCACCGGCGGCCTTCCACCCCGTGGACTCGGCGGCCAGCTTCTCGGCCTCCTCGACCAGGGCGGTCTTGCGGGCCACGGCCTCGGCGCGGGCCGCCTCCCGGGCGGCCTTCGCCTCGCCGGCCTTGGTCTCGGCGTCGGCGGCCAGCTTGTCCAGGCGCGCGGCGAGGCCGTCGATGTCGCCGACGACAGCGGCGTCGGCGAGGGAGGCGCGTAGCCGCTTCACGGTGGCCAGGGACTGCTGGGCGTCGGCCGCCCCGGCGCCCAGCCGGGCGGCGACGAGGTCCACCTCGGTGACGAGGTCGGCGAACCGGCGCGCGTAGTGGGCGAGGCCCTCCTCGGGGGTACCGGCCTGCCAGGAACCGACAGCGCGTTCGCCGTCGCCGGCCTTGACGTAGACGGTGCCGTCAGCGTCGATGCGGCCGAAGCTCGTCCAGTCGTTCATCTGCCTGTCCTCGTCTCTCCGGCGGGTCGCGGCCGGGTGGACATCCGCGAAGGTGGCCCACGGTGCGCGGCGCGACGGCCGCCGCCAATGCACGGCTGTCGTACGCATTGTCACAGGTCCCCCCGGGGCTTCCGAAAGCCCCCACCGGCTACCGTGACCAATAAGTGTCTTGCCCCGAAACGGGGCGTTCCCACCTGACGTGCCCTGGTGCACACCAGGTCGATACGGTGGTGGGCATGCCTGTCGTCTCGGTCGCGGTGTGCCCGCACCCGCCGCTGCTCGTCCCCGGGGTGGCCGGGGCGGCGGCGGGGGAGCTGACCGCGCTGCGCGACGCCTGCGCGGAGGCCGTCGGCGTGCTGCGCGGCTGCGACCGCGTCGTCCTCGTCGGCGGCGCCCCCCGGACGGGCTGGTGGCCCGCCGCGGCCCGGCCCACCCTGGCGCCGTACGGGTGGGAGTCGCCGCTGCCGTCCGCGCGGGTCCTCGCGCCGCCGGCGCCGGTCGACGACGACACGCTGCCGCTGGTCGACGACGGCACGCTGCCGCTGAGCCTGACCGTCGGCGCCTGGCTGCTGGGCCGGTCCGACCCGGCCGCCCGGTGCCACGCCGCGGGAGTCGCGCCCGGCGGCGGCGCGGGCGCCGGCCGCGCGATCGGCGCGCTCGCGGGCGCCGTGGGGCTGCTGGTGCTCGGCGACGGATCGGCGTGCCGGGGGGAGAAGGCGCCCGGGTACGCCGACCCGCGGGCCGAGGCGTACGACGCCCACCTGGCCGCGCTGCTGGGCGGTGCCGACACCGCCGGCATCGCCGCCCTGGACCCGGAACTGGCGGCGGCGCTCCTGGTCGCCGGGCACGCGCCGTGGCAGGCACTCGCCGCGGCGGCACCCGGGCCGTGGCAGGGCACCCTGCACCACCACGCGGCCCCGTACGGCGTCGCGTACCTCGTCGCGTCCTGGCGGCCCGCGTGAACCCGGCACCCCGCCCCGGCCCTCCGCCGGGGACCGTCGTGGCCGTCGTCGGCCCGACCGCCGCGGGCAAGACCGCCCTCAGCCTCGACCTGGCCGAGGCGCTGGACGCCGAGGTGGTCAACGCCGACTCGATGCAGCTCTACCGCGGGATGGACATCGGGACCGCGAAGGTGCCGGTCGGGGCCCGCCGCGGCGTGCCGCACCACGTGCTCGACGTCTGGGACGTGGCGGCGCCGGCCAGCGTGGCCGAGTACCAGCGACTGGCCCGCGCCGCGATCGACGACATCCACGCCCGCGGGCGGACGGCCCTGCTGGTCGGCGGGTCCGGGCTGTACGTGCGGGCGGCGCTGGAGGAGTTCGCGTTCCCGGGGACCGACCCGGCGGCCCGCGCGGACCTGGAGGCCGAGCTGGCCGAGGTGGGGCCGGCCGTCCTGCACGCCCGGCTCGCCGCCCTGGACCCCGCCGCCGCGCTGGCCATCCTGCCGGGCAACGGCCGCCGGATCGTCCGCGCGCTGGAGGTGATCGGGCTGACGGGGCAGCCGTTCACCGCGGCGCTGCCCACCCGGCGGCCCCACTACCCGCACGTCAGCCTCGGCGTGGACCGGGCGGTCGAGGAGCTGGACGACCGGATCGCGGTCCGGGTGACCCGGATGTGGGCGGACGGCCTGCTGGAGGAGGTGGCCGCGCTGGCCGACCGGGGCCTGCGCGAGGGCCGGACGGCCGGCCGGGCGCTGGGGTACCAGCAGGCGCTCGCGCAGCTCGACGGTGCCTGCGACGCCGCGGCGGCCCGGGCGGGGACGGTCCAGGCGACGCGCCGGTTCGTCCGCCGGCAGCGCACCTGGTTCCGTCGGGACCCCGCGGTCGTCTGGCTCGACGGGGCGCGCGCCGACCTGGGCGAAGCGGCCGTGGCGGCCGTCGCGGCGGCATCCCGGGCGGCGCCCGGCGGCGGTGCGTCATGATTGCCCGATGACGCGCGCGCACGCTCCCGCGGTTCCGCCGGTGCCCTTCGCCAAGGGCCACGGGACCGGCAACGACTTCGTCATCCTGCCCGACCCCGACGGCGCGCTGCCCCTGACGCCCG
The DNA here is from genome assembly GCF_014647915.1 of Pilimelia terevasa. Classification (GTDB taxonomy): domain Bacteria; phylum Actinomycetota; class Actinomycetes; order Mycobacteriales; family Micromonosporaceae; genus Pilimelia; species Pilimelia terevasa. The sequence goes on along the minus strand of NZ_BMQC01000006.1, from coordinate 26,132 downwards.
CCGCCGTCGCCGCGCTGTGCGACCGGCGGTTCGGCATCGGCGGGGACGGGCTGCTGCGCGTGGTCCGCAGCGCGGCGCACCCGGACGCCGCCGGGCACGCCGCGGCGGCACCGTGGTTCATGGACTACTGGAACGCCGACGGCTCGCACGGCGAGACCTGCGGCAACGGGGTACGCACCTTCGTCCGCTACCTGCTGGACTCCGGCCTGGCCGGCTGGCCGGCCGACGGCCCGCTCCCGGTCGCCACCCGCGCGGGTGTCGTGGCCGTCCGCGCCGACGGCCCGGACATCGCCGTGGACATGGGCCGCCCGCGCCACCTCGGCCCGGCCGTCGCCACGGTCCCGGGCCACACGCTGGCCGGTACCGTCGTCGATGTCGGCAACCCGCACCTGGTCTGCCCGCTGCCGCCCGAGGTGCCGCTGGCGGACCTCGACCTGCGGCCGCTGCCCGGCTACGACCCGGCGGTGTTCCCGCGCGGGGCCAACGTCGAGTTCCTGGCACCCGCCGCCCCCGTCCCCGGCGCCGACGTGGCGGTGCGGATGCGGGTGTACGAGCGCGGTGTCGGCGAGACCCTGTCCTGCGGCTCCGGCGCCTGCGCGGTCGCGTCGGTGGCCCTGGCCGGCGCCGGCCGGACCGACGGCGTCGTCGCGGTCGACCTGCCGGGCGGCCGGCTGACGATGACGCTGGCGGACGGGAGCTGCTGGATGTCGGGCCCCGCCGTCATCGTCGCCACCGGCACCGTCCCCCTGCCGGCCGCGCCCCTGCCCGCCTGACGACTCCCGCCCGGCGGCGCCGCTCAGGTGCGGGCGGCGGCGCGGACGGCCTTGGCGACCGCGGGGGCGACGCGCGCGTCGAACACGCTCGGCACGATGACCGACGGGTTGAGCTTGCCCGGGTCCACCACGTCGGCGATGGCCTTGGCCGCCGCCAGCGCCATGTCGTCGGTGAACTCCTCGGCGCTGGCGTCGAGCATTCCGCGGAACACCCCGGGGAAGGCCAGCACGTTGTTGATCTGGTTCGGCTGGTCGGAGCGGCCGGTGGCCACGACGGCGGCGTGCTGCCGGGCCTCCCGTGGGTCGACCTCCGGGTCCGGGTTGGCCAGGGCGAACACGATCGAGTCCTTGGCCATGGCGGCGACGTGGTCGCCGGTGAGCAGGTTGGGCGCGCTCACCCCGATGAACACGTCCGCGCCGACGAGGGCGCCGGGCAGGTCGCCTGCGTACCCGTCCCGGTTGGTGTTGTCGGCGAGCCACTGCCAGGACGGCGACAGGCCCTCCATCTTGCGGTGCAGCGCGCCCGGGCGGTCGTAGGCGACGATGTCGCCGACGCCCTGGCGCAGCAGCAGCTTCATGATCGCCGTACCGGCGGCGCCCGCCCCGGACACCACCACCCGGACGTCGGGCAGCTCCTTGCCCACGACCCGCAGGGCGTTGCGCAGCGCCGCGAGGACGCAGATCGCCGTGCCGTGCTGGTCGTCGTGGAACACCGGGATGTCGAGCAGGTCGCGCAGCCGCTCCTCGATCTCGAAGCAGCGCGGCGCGGCGATGTCCTCCAGGTTGATCCCGCCGTACGCCGGGGCGATCGCCCGGACGATCTCCACGATCTGGTCGCTGTCCTGGGTGTCGAGCACCACCGGCCAGGCGTCCACGCCGCCGAACCGCTTGAACAGCGCCGCCTTGCCCTCCATCACCGGCAGGGCGGCGGCCGGCCCGATGTTGCCGAGCCCGAGCACCGCCGAGCCGTCGGTCACCACGGCGACGGTGTTCCGCTTGATCGTCAGCCGGCGGGCGTCCGCCGGGTTCTCCGCGATCGCCAGGCAGACCCGCGCCACGCCCGGGGTGTACGCCCGGGACAGCTCGTCGCGGTTGCGCAGCGGGATTTTGGACTGCACCTCGATCTTGCCGCCGAGGTGCAGCAGGAACGTCCGGTCGGACACCTTGCGGACCTCGACGTCGTCCAGCGCGGTGATCGCCGCGACCACCTGGTCGGCGTGCGTGGAGTCGGCGGTGTCGCAGGTGATGTCGACGACCACCCGGACGTGGTCGGAGTCCACCACGTCGAGCGCGGTCACGACGCCCCCGGCCTCCCCGGCCTGCGTGGTGAGGCGGCCGATCGCGGAGCTGTCGGAGGGCACGCTGACCCGGATGGTGATCGAGAACCCGGCACTGGGCAGACGGCTGGTCATAGCCCTCATTTGTACCCGCCCACCACCGGCGGACCGGGCACCGGGCCGCCACCGGCGCCCCCACCGGGTGGACCCGATCGACCACCGGCGATGGACCCCCGATAAACGAGGTGTCGGCGCGCCCACCGGCGTGCCACCATTGAGCAGCGGCGGAGCCCCGTCGCGGCGGACTACCCCAGGAGTGCATTCTTGCGCAGCCACACTGACGTCGCACCGGAGTTCGACCAGCACCCCGAGCTGACCGGCGGCGACCTCGAACTGGCCGAGCGGCACGCCCTGCGCCGGGTGGCCGGTCTGTCCACCGAACTCACCGACGTCACCGAAGTCGAGTACCGGCAGCTCCGGCTGGAGCGGGTGGTCCTCGTGGGCGTCTGGACCGAAGGCGGCGCCACCGACGCCGACAACTCGCTCGCCGAGCTGGCGCAGCTCGCCGAGACCGCCGGGTCCCAGGTCCTCGACGGCGTGATCCAGCGGCGCAGCCGGCCGGACCCGGCGACCTTCGTCGGCCGCGGCAAGGTCGAGGAGCTGCGCGGGATCGTCTCCTCCGTCGGCGCCGACACCGTCATCTGCGACGGCGAACTGTCGCCCTCGCAGCTGCGCAACCTGGAGCAGCAGATCAAGATCAAGGTGATCGACCGGACCGCGCTGATCCTCGACATCTTCGCCCAGCACGCCAAGAGCCGCGAGGGCAAGGCGCAGGTCGAGCTGGCCCAGCTTGAGTACCTCCTGCCACGCCTGCGCGGCTGGGGCGAGGCGCTGTCGCGGCAGAGCGGCGGGGCGGGCGGCGGTTCCGGGGGCGGCGTCGGCCTGCGCGGCCCCGGCGAGACCAAGCTGGAGACCGACCGGCGGCGGATCAACTCGCGGATCGCCCGGCTGCGCCGGGAGATCAAGCACATGAAGACCGCGCGGGACACGAAGCGGGCCAACCGCGCCCGCGGCGCCGTGCCGCACGTGGCGATCGCCGGCTACACCAACGCCGGCAAGTCCAGCCTGCTCAACCGGCTGACCGGCGCCGGGGTCCTGGTGGAGAACGCGCTGTTCGCCACGCTGGACCCGACCACCCGGCGGGCGCAGACCCCCGACGGCCGGCAGTACGTGCTCTCGGACACGGTCGGCTTCGTCCGGCACCTGCCGCACCAGATCGTCGAGGCGTTCCGCTCGACGCTGGAGGAGGTCGCCGCCGCGGACCTGGTGGTCCACGTGGTCGACGGCGCCCACCCGGATCCGCAGGAGCAGGTCCGCGCGGTGCGCGAGGTGCTGGCGGAGGTCGGCGCCGACGCGCTGCCCGAGCTGCTGGTGGTCAACAAGTCCGACGCCGCCGACGCCGAGACGGTGCTGCGACTCAAGGGGCTGTGGCCGGACGCGGTGTTCGCCTCGGCCCGCAGCGGGACCGGGATCGCGGAGGTCCGGTCGGCCGTGGAGGCCCGGCTGCCGCGGCCGCCGGTGGAGCTGGAGCTGACGGTGCCGTACGAGTCGGGCGGGCTGGTCCACCAGATCCGCACGCACGGCGAGGTGCTGGAGAGCCGGCACACCGAGGACGGCACCTGGCTGCGGGTCCGGGTCGACGAGGCGCTAGCCGCCACGCTGCGCGCCGGGACCTGACCGGACACGCGGCACGCCGGCACCGGACCGGCCGACCACCCGCCGGGCCGCGGCGCCGCCCCCCGGCGGTCGCCCGGCCCGCCCGCGCGGCCGGCCCACGACAGGCCGCGCGGCCGTCCGGCCGGCCGGACCCGGCGTGCGACACTAGTCACATGTGGTTGTGGAGCCTCCGGGCGCACGCGGCCGCACCCTTCGGGGTGCCGGCCGCCGCGTCGGTACGGGCCGGTGCCCTGGGCGCCGCCGTGCTCGTCGTCCTCGCGTCGGCGCTCGGCGCGGCCCCGGCCGCGGCGGCCGTCGGCACCCGGGTGTGCACTGCCGGCGACGACCGCCTCGTCGAGTTGTCCGGTCTGGTCGCCGCCGGCAAAGGCTACGTGGTGGTCAACGACAGCAGCGACCAGGAGGCGCGCAAGCGCGTCTTCTATCTGGACGCCAGGTGCAAGGTGACGAAGGCGCTCGCGTTCCCGAGCAGCCCGCGCGACCCGGAGGACCTGGCGCTGAGCCCCGACGGCCGGACGCTGTGGGTGGCCGACACCGGCGACGTCGACGGGCGGCGGGACACGATCGCCCTCTGGCGGATGCCCGTCGACGGCGCCCGGGCGCCCGAGCTGTTCCGGTTGACCTACCCCGACGGCCCCAAGGACGCCGAGGCGCTGCTCGTCGGCCGCGACGGCGTGCCGGTGGTGGTCACCAAGGGCGCGAAGGCGCTGGTGTACGTGCCGGCGGCGCCACTGCGCAAGGGTGGGCAGGGCACCCTCCAGCGCGTCGGCGAGGTGACGATCCCGCGGACCACCACGAGTACGCCGCTGGGCGCGCTCGGCCGGCTGTACGTGACCGGCGGGGCGACCGCCCCCGGCGCCACCAGGGTGGCGCTGCGCACGTACGCCGACGCCTTCGAGTGGGACGCCCCCGACGGCGACCTGGTGAAGGCGATCACCTCCGGGCGGCCCCGGGCGACCGCGCTGCCGGACGAGCCGTGGGGCGAGTCGCTGGCGTACACGGCGGACGGCACCCGGTTCCTCACGGTGTCCGAGACGGCCCAGAACCCGGACCTCAAGCCGACGATCCTCAGCTACGAGCGGGCGACGGTGGCGGCCGCGGCCCCGGCGGCGGCCGCCGACACCGGGAGGAAGTCGTCCTTCCTCGACACCCTCAGCCTGGCCGACATCACGAAGCTGGTCGCGGGGGTCGGCGTCCTCGGCCTGCTGCTGGTCGTGGCCGGAATCATCGGCATCACCCGGTTCCGTCGTGCCCGCGCCGCCGAGGCCGGGGACGACGAGGGCGCCCGCCCCGCGCAGGAGACGCCCGGACAGCCGGTGCCGGTCGCCGCGCCGGTGCCCGCCGCGGCGGGCAAGGCCAGCGTGCCGGTCGCCGCGGCGGCGCCGACGGGCCGCGCCGCGGCCGCGGTGGCCGCGGGCCGCGACGGGGCCGCGGAGGGCGCGCCGGGCCGTGGTGACGGCCGCGCGCCGGCAGCGCCGGCGCGGGACCGCCAGGCGCGGGAGCCCGGGCCGGCGCGCCCGCAGAGCCGCCCGCCGAGCCCGGTGGCCGCGCCCGTCGGCTACCCCGGGCCGATCCCGCAGCCGCCGCCGGGCACCACGTCCGGCGCGATCTACGGCGGGCGGCGCACCCCGCAGCCCGACGACCAGAGCCGCCGCTGACCGCAGCGGGGCGCCGCCGCCCTCAGACCCGGCGCAGGACGGCCACGACCCGGCCGAGGATCGACGCGTGGTCGGCGGCGATCGGGTCGTAGGCCGGGTTGGCCGGCAGCAGCCAGGGCCGGCCGTCGCGCTGCCGGTACGTTTTGACGGTCGCCTCGTTGTCGATCATCGCGGCGACGATCTGGCCCGGGTCGGCGGTCTGCTGCCGCCGGACCACCACCCAGTCGCCGTCGCAGATCGCCGCCTCCACCATGGAGTCGCCGCGGACCTGGAGCACGAAGTGCTCCCCTTCGCCGACGAACTCCCGCGGCAGCGGGAACACCTCCTCCACGGACTGCTCGGCCAGGATCGGGGCGCCGGCCGCGATCTGCCCGAGCAGCGGGACGTAGGCGGGCGTGGGTCGGCCGCCGACGGCGTCCCCGGCGGCCGGGGCGCGGACGTCCACGGCGCGCGGCCGGTGCGGGTCGCGCCGGAGCAGGCCCTTGCGCTCCAACTCCTTCAGTTGGTAGGCCACGCTCGAAGGGGACACCAGGCCGACGGCCTCGCCGATCTCGCGGACGCTCGGCGGGTACCCGTGGGCCGCCACCCAGTCGCGGATGACGGTTAGGATGCGGCGCTGCCGGTCGGTCAGCCCCGCGGCGTCGGCGGCCGGGTCGGGCGGTACCGCGCGCAGCGCCCGCGCGGTGCGCGGGCGGCCCCGGGTGGGGGCGGCGCCGGCCGGCGCCGACTCGACCGGTCCGACCTCGACCGGTCCGACGCGCCCCGTCCGTCCCGTGCTCCCCACTGCACCCTCATCCCGTGTCGTGACGCGTGTCCGTTGCTCCGCCGGGTCGGATGGTTCCGGGTGCCGGCCGGCGGCCCGCGCGGCACGCGGGTACGAACGGCCCAGCAACGGGTATTGACCATCGGATCCGACAAACCTGTCGGTCCGACCGTAGTGGCCCGGCCCGCGTTTTTCAAACATCTGTACGACCGGCCGCCTCCGGCCGCCGGGTGCCACCCGGCCCTCGTCGGTGGCGCCCGCTTGCGGCGACGTAGGCTGTGCGAATAACGTCGTACCCCACATGTAGTAGTTACAGCGGTGTAGCTTGCCAACAAGTTGGGGTTTCACGGTCAGAGAGGGTTCACGGTGCGCTGTCCGTACTGCCGGTTCGCCGACTCCCGGGTGGTCGACTCCCGCGAGGCGGACGACGGCCAGCTCATCCGCCGCCGCCGCTCCTGCCCGGAGTGCGGCAAGCGGTTCACCACGGTCGAGGAGGCCGTGCTCGCGGTGGTGAAGCGCAGCGGCGTCACCGAGCCGTTCAGCCGCCCCAAGATCATCGGTGGGGTGCGCAAGGCGTGCCAGGGCCGGCCCGTCGACGCCGACGCCCTGGCCCTGCTCGCCCAGAAGGTCGAGGAGACCGTCCGCGCCCGGGGCGCCGCCGAGATTCCGAGCCACGAGGTCGGCCTGGCGATCCTCGGGCCGCTGCGCGAGCTGGACGAGGTCGCCTATCTGCGCTTCGCCAGCGTGTACCGCTCCTTCGAGTCGCTGACCGACTTCGAGGCCGAGATCTCCGCCCTCCGCGAGGACGCCGCCGCCCGGGCCAGGCCCGGGGCGTCCGAGGCGGCGGCCACCACCTGAGCGGCCGGCGCGACCGCGCCCGCCGCGTCCGAGGAGGACGACGTCGTGAGCACCCGCAGCAAGGCGACCGACGACACCGCGGCCCCGACCCGGGGCCTGCGCGTCGACCGGGTGTGGACCACCGCGGGCGTGCACCCCTACGACGAGGTGGAGTGGGAGCGCCGCGACGTCGTGGTGACCAACTGGCGCGACGGCACCGTCAACTTCGCGCAGTCCGGCGTCGAGTTCCCCGCCGACTGGTCGGTCAACGCCGGCAACATCGTCACCACCAAGTACTTCCGCGGAGCCGTCGGCACCCCGCGGCGCGAGTCGTCGCTGCGCCAGCTCATCGACCGGGTCGTCGGCGCGTACCGGGCGACGGGGGAGCGGGAGGGCTACTTCGCCGGCCCGCAGGACGCCGAGATCTTCGCCCACGAGCTGACCTGGATGCTGCTGCACCAGGTGTTCAGCTTCAACTCGCCGGTCTGGTTCAACGTCGGCACCGCGTCGCCGCAGTTCGTCTCGGCCTGCTTCATCCTCAGCGTCGACGACTCGATGGACTCGATCCTGGACTGGTACCGCGAGGAGGGCCTGATCTTCAAGGGCGGCTCGGGCGCCGGCGTCAACCTCTCCCGGATCCGGTCCTCGAAGGAGCTGCTGTCCTCCGGCGGCACCGCCTCCGGCCCGATCAGCTTCATGCGCGGCGCCGACGCCTCGGCCGGCACGATCAAGTCGGGCGGGGCGACCCGCCGGGCGGCGAAGATGGTCGTCCTGGACGTGGACCACCCCGACATCGCGGAGTTCGTCGCGCTGAAGGCCCGCGAGGAGCACAAGATCCGGGCGCTGCGCGACGCCGGCTTCGACATGGACCTCGGCGGGGCGGACATCGCCAGCGTGCAGTACCAGAACGCCAACAACTCGGTGCGGGTCTCGGACGAGTTCATGCGGGCCGTCGAGGACGGCGGCACGTTCGACCTGCGCGGGCGGCTCAACGGCGAGGTGCTGGAGACCGTCGACGCGCGGGCCCTGTTCGACCAGATCGCCCGGGCCGCGTGGGAGTGCGCCGACCCCGGGCTCCAGTACGACGACACGATCAACGCCTGGCACACCAACCCGGAGTCGGGCCGGATCACGGCGTCGAACCCCTGCTCGGAGTACCTGAGCCTGGACAACTCCTCCTGCAACCTCGCCTCGCTCAACCTGATGCGCTTCCTGGACGACGACGGCGCGTTCGCGGTCGACCGGTTCGTCGACTCGGTGGCCCTGGTGACCACGGCCATGGACATCTCCATCTGCTTCGCGGACTTCCCGACGGAGACCATCGCCGAGGTCACCCGCGCGTACCGCCAGCTCGGCGTCGGCTACACCAACCTCGGCGCGCTGCTGATGGCCAGCGGCCTGCCGTACGACTCGGCGGCCGGGCGCTCGCTGGCGGCGGCCGTCACGTCGCTGATGACGGCCGTCGCGTACCGCCGCTCGGCCGAGCTGGCCGGCGTGGTCGGCCCGTACGAGGGGTACGCGCGCAACGCGGATGCCCACCAGCGGGTCCTGCGCCGGCACGCCGGGGCCAGCGACGCGGTCGAGGCGGCCGGCCCGGTCGCGGCGGCGATCCTGCGCGCGGCGGCCACGCAGTGGCGCGAGGGCAACGCGCGGGGCGCCGTGAGCGGCTGGCGCAACGCCCAGGCGAGCCTGCTGGCCCCCACCGGAACGATCAGCTTCATGCTCGACTGCGACACCACCGGCATCGAACCGGACCTGGCGCTGGTCAAGCACAAGAAGCTCGTCGGCGGCGGGTCGATGCAGATCGTCAACCGGACGGTGCCCCGGGCGCTGCGGACCCTCGGCTACTCCGCGGCCCAGGTCGAGGCCGTCGTGGCGCACGTCGCCGCGCACGGCGACGTGGTGGACGCCCCGGGCCTGCAGCCCGCGCACCAGGCGGTGTTCGACTGCGCGATGGGCGCGCGGGCGATCGCGCCGATGGGCCACGTGCGGATGATGGCCGCCGTCCAGCCCCTGCTCAGCGGCGCGATCAGCAAGACCGTCAACATGCCCGAGTCGGCCACGGTGGCCGACGTCCGGGAGATCTACTTCGAGGGCTGGCGGAGCGGCCTGAAGGCGCTGGCGATCTACCGGGACAACTGCAAGGTGGGCCAGCCGCTGTCCGCGGGCGGCCGGGCGGCCGCCGCGGCGACGGCGCCGAACGCCGCGGCCGCGCCGGGCACCGCCGAGCCCGCGCACCGGCCCGTCCGCCGGCGGCTGCCCAAGCGCCGGCCCTCGCAGACCACCTCGTTCGCCGTCGGTGGCGCCGAGGGCTACCTGACGGCGTCGTCGTACCCCGACGACGGGCTCGGCGAGCTGTTCCTCAAGATGTCCAAGCAGGGCTCGACGCTGGCCGGCGTCATGGACGCCTTCTCGGTGGCCATCTCCATCGGGCTGCAGTACGGCGTGCCGCTGGAGACCTTCGTCGCCAAGTTCACCAACATGCGCTTCGAGCCGGCCGGACTCACCGACGACCCGGACGTCCGGATGGCCGCCTCGGTCGTCGACTACATCTTCCGCCGGCTGGCGCTGGACCACCTGCCGTACGACACGCGCGCCGACCTGGGCATCCTCAGCGCGGCCGAGCGCACGGCCCAGGCGCGCGCCGAGGCCGGCGAGGACCTGGACCTGCCGGGCATGGCCGCCTCCGCGCCCGTCGCGTCCGCGCCGCCCGGGCCGGTCGGCACGACCGCGCCCGACACCGCCGCTGCGCCCGACACCGCCGCGCCGACCGCGGACGGCCGGACGGGCCACCCGGCCGCACCGGCCCCGCGTCCCGCGCCGGACCGGGCGGCGGACGCACCGCTGTGCTTCACGTGCGGCATCCCGATGCGCCCGGCCGGCTCCTGCTACGTGTGCGAGGGCTGCGGCGCCACCTCCGGCTGCTCCTGACGGCGGGGCGCCGCTGCCCCGACGGGCAGACTCAGCGGACGTCCAGCAGGTCGACCACGAAGATCAGCGTCTCATCCGGTTTGATGGCGCCAGCCGCGCCGCGGCTGCCGTACCCCAGGTGCGGCGGGATCTCCAGCCGGCGGCGGCCGCCGACCCGCATCCCGGTGACACCGGTGTCCCAGCCCGCGATGACCTGGCCGGCGCCGACAGGGAAGCTGAACGGCTCGTGCCGGTCCCAGCTCGCGTCGAACTGCTCGCCCGTGCTGTGCGCGACGCCGACGTAGTGCACGGTGGCCGTCTGGCCGGCGGTGACCTCGGCGCCGTCGCCGACGGTCAGGTCGGTCACGACGAGGTCGGCGGGGGCGTCTCCGGTGATCGGCGCGACGGTGGGCTTGCTCATCTGTCCTCCACGGGCAGTCGGCCGGCGCGGCCCGGGTACCGGGCGCCGCACGCCGGGGGTCGACACTGGCGCGACCCGCGGGCGACCCTACCGCTGCGCGAGTCGGACTGCGCAGTACCGCGCCCTTATTGACCGGATCCGCCAGCACGAACGCCGCAGACGCGCAAGGATCAGGCCATGGGGAGTCTTCCGCGCAGCGGCGAACACCGGACCAGCCTGGTCCCCGCGGACGTCCTAGCCGTGCATGTGGGCGGACCGGCGTCGGCGGCGTGGCGCGAGGACGCGCTGTGCCGCATCGCCGAGACCGAGGCGTTACGTCGCCGTTGCATAGCGGAGATCACGGCGCGCGAGCACGTACCGGGCGGCTACCCCGACCCCGCCGAGATCGCGGTGGCCCAGGCCGTCGACGAGGCGGCCAGCGGACACCTGGCCGCCGCGCGCGAGAGCGCCGACAGCACCGGCGCGCCGACGCTGTGGCGCCTGTGGGGCGCGCTGACCGGTACCGACGCCGTCCGCACCTGGGCCAACGTGCACGCGGCCGAGGCGCAGGTGCTGCGGATCGCGCCCTCCGACGTGCTGCGCGGCGCGCTGCCCGGACTGGTCACCCACCTGCGGCGGTTCCTGCCGCCGGACGACCTGCGGCGGGTGCAGGTGGAGGCGCTGGCCCAGCAGTACGGCCCGCTCGACCGGCAGTTGCGCGAGTCGCTCGCGTACGCGGTGGCCGCGGGGCACGCGGCGCAGCGCGCCGCGCGTTCGCGGGTGGTGCGCCTCCGGCAGATCGTGTACGCGACCGGTGCGGTCCTCACCGCCATCCTGGTCAGCCTGCTGGTCGTCGGCGTGTGGCACCCCTCCGCGCTGTCGCTGTGCTTCCCGCTCGGCTTCGACCAGGCGGCCTGCCCCACCGGCGTGCGCGCCGTCACCGGACCGGGCGCGGCGCTGGCGGGCGGGGCGGCGACCGGCGGCGACATCGCCGTGGTGGCCCTGCTCGGCGTCGTGGCGGCCGCGCTGTGCGCGGCGGCGACCGCCCGGCTCGGCCGCCTCGACCTCCCCGAACCGGGACTGTCGTCGGCGCTGCTGCTGGTCAAGCTGCCGTGGGGCGGGCTGACCGCGCTGCTCGCGGTGCTCGTGCTCGGCGCGGGCGTCGTCCCGTTCACCCCCCGCAGCGCCGGTGAGATCCTGGGCGTCGCACTGCTGGGCGGGATCCTCCAGCAACTGTTCAGCCGGCGGATGGACCGGCGCGCGGCGACGGTGGTGGCCGCCGCGGCGGGCAAGCAGTCGCCGGGCGGCCGCATCGGCCGCGGCCGGCGCGCGCGGCACGCGGCGGCGGCGACGGAGACACCCGTCATCGTGCCGACGGCCCCGACCCGCGCCTGACCCCACCGATGCCTGGCCGACCCGCGCCTGGCCGACGCCGCGCGGCCGACGCTAGGCTCGCCCGATGGACGCCCCGTCGCCGCGCGCGGCACCGCTGGCGGCGCGGCCGCTCACCGTCCCGCACCCGGACCGGCTGGCCCCCGACGCGCCGGGCAGGGACGCCGTCCTGGCCGCGCACGCGGCGGCGTTGGCCGACGGCGCGGCCGGCTACCCGGACCCGGTCTCCGGCCTGTTCGTCCTGACGGCCGGGTTCCTCGCCGCCCGCGGCACCTGCTGCGGCCGGGGCTGCCGGCACTGCCCGTACGTGACCTGAGCCCCGCCCGTGCCGGGCCGTCGGCCGGCCGGTCAGCGGACCGTGACGAACACCCGGGACGCCACCTCGCGCGGCAGCCGGACCTGCGAGCCCGCCCGGTCGACCAGCACCCCGTCGCGCTCCTGCGCCACCGTCACCACCGCGCCCGGGTCGACCCCGGCGGCGTGGAGCTGGTGCAGGACGTCCACGTCGGTCTGCACGCTCTCGCAGATCCGCGCGACGACGACTTGGCCCGCCAGTCCCGGGAAGGCGAGGTTCCGCTCGCCGTCGCCCGTCGGGTCGGACACCGCCCGGTCGCCGTCGAACTCGTCGAGCCCGGGGATCGGGTTGCCGTACGGCGAGCGCGTCGGCCGGTGCAGCAGGTCGTACACCCGCCGCTCGACGGCGTCGCTCATCACGTGCTCCCAGCGGCACGCCTCCTCGTGGGCGTCCTCGTACGGCAGCCCGATGACGTTGACGAGCAGCAGCTCGGCGAGCCGGTGCTTGCGCATGACGGCGACGGCGTGGGCGCGGCCGAGGTCGGTCAGCGCCAGGTGCCGGTCGCCCTCCACCGTGAGCAGGCCGTCGCGTTCCATCCGGGCCACGGTCTGGCTCACCGTCGGGCCGCTCTGGTGGAGTCGCTCGGCGATCCGCGCGCGCAGCGGCGGGACGCCCTCCTCCTCCAGCTCCAGCACGGTGCGCAGGTACATCTCGGTGGTGTCCACGAGGTGCTTCACGGCACCCTCCCGACGGTGTCGTTGCTGGTGGCTTTCCGGTGGCGCCCGCGACTGCCGCCCGGACCGCCCGCGAGGTCGGGCGGCGGACCCGGGTGCGGCCGCCCACGCGCAGGGGGCGGCGACCCGGCGGTCCCGGCGCCGGTGACCTCCGGCGGTCGATGCTACCCGCCGTGACGGCCGCCGGGGCGCGGCGGCACTGCGGACATCTCCGGCACCGCGCCCGGTGCCGGGCCGGGGGCGCCAGGCCCGGTGCCGCTGGTGTTCACTGGGACCATGACTGCGGTCCTCGTCGACGTCGACACCCTCGCGGCGGAGCTGGCGGCGCCCGCCCCGCCCGCCGTCCTGGACACCCGCTGGCGGCTGCTCGGCCCGCCGGCCGCCGACGACTACCGGGCCGGGCACCTGCCGGGCGCGGTGTTCGTGGACCTGGACGCCGTCTGGTCCGGGCCGCCCGGGCCGGCGGGCCGGCACCCGCTGCCCGCGCCCGCGCCGCTGCAGGCGGCGCTGCGGGCGGCCGGGGTCCGGGCGGGCACGCCGGTGGTGGTGTACGACGACGGGGACGGCGCCGGCGCCGCCCGCGCCTGGTGGACGCTGCGCTGGGCCGGCCACGGCGACGTGCGTGTGCTGGCCGGGGGCTTCGCCGCCTGGACGGCCGCGGGCGCGCCGGTCACCGGGTCCGTGCCGGCGCCGCCCGCGGGCGACTTCGTGGTCGCGGCGGGCGGGCTGCCGGTCCTCGACGCGGCCGCCGCGGCGGCGCTGGCCACCGGACCCGAGGGCGTCCTGCTGGACGTGCGGGCGGCGGCGCGGTACCGCGGCGAGGTCGAGCCGATCGACCCCGTCGCCGGCCACGTCCCGGGCGCGGTGAACCTGCCGGTACCGGCGCTGGCCGGCGCGGCGCTCGCGGACCCGGCCGGGCTGCGCGCGGCGTTCGCGCGGGCGGGCGTGCGCGACGGGGTGCCCGTGGGGGCGTACTGCGGCTCGGGAGTGGCAGCCGCGCAGGCGGTCCTAGCGCTGCACGTGGCCGGCCGGCCCGACGCCGCCCTGTACGTGGGCTCGTGGAGCAACTGGGTCGCCGACCCCGCCCGCCCGGTGGCGACAGGGCCGACACCCTGACCGGTGCCTTCTCCTCAGGCGACCAGGATCGGCCGGCGCAGCTTGGTCAGGGTCCCGCGCTCGATCTGCCGCACCCGCTCGCGCGACAGGCCGAACTCCCGGCCCACCTCGTCCAGCGTGCGGTGCCGGCCGTCGTCCAGCCCGTACCGCAGCCGGATCACCGCCTGCTCGCGGCTGGACAGCCCGGCCAGCATCTCCTCCACCTCGGACCGCAGTCCGGGGTCGTGCTGCGGCCCGTGCACCACCGGCGTCACGAAGTCGGCCAGGACGCTCTCGCCGTCCTCGCCGACGCTCTGGTCGAGGCTGACCGGTTCCCGGTCGTAGGACAGCAGCTCCAGGACGGCCACCTCGGTCACGTCGAGCGCGTCGGCGAGGTCGGCCACCAGCGGCTCGCGGCCGAGGGTCAGGGTCAGCTCGCGGCGGACCCGGGCCAGCCGGCTGACCTGCTCGGCCATGTGGACGGGCAGCCGGATCGTCCGCGCCTGGTCGGCCATCGCCCGGGAGATCGCCTGGCGGATCCACCAGGTCGCGTACGTGGAGAACTTGTAGCCCTTGGCGTAGTCGAACTTCTCCACCGCCCGGATCAGCCCGACGTTGCCCTCCTGGATCAGGTCGAGGAAGGCCATGCCCCGACCGGCGTACCGCTTAGCGATGCTCACCACGAGGCGCAGGTTGGCCTCCAGGAGCTGGTTCTTGGCGGCGCCCCCCTCGCGGGCGACGAGCCGCAGGTCGGCGGCGAGCGCCGGGTCGGCGACCCCGTCGGCGAGCTTCTGCGCCGCGTACAGGCCGGCCTCGACCCGGCGGGACAGCTCGACCTCCTGCGCGGCGCTCAGCAGCGCGGTGCGGCCGATCCCGTTCAGGTACACCCGGACGAGGTCGGCGGAGACGCCGCGCTCGTCGCACGCGTCCAGGTCGGGCTCCGGCCGGATCGCTGTCCCGGCGCCGTCCCTCGTGATCAGGTGCAGGCCCATGGTCCTCTCCTTCGCCCCGTCGGTGTACGCCGCGGGTGAGGGGCCACCGCGCGGTGTGGGGGTCAGCTTTGCTGACGCTCCGTGAAACGTCCGTGAGTCGCGCGCGTGATCCGGGTGAGGTGCGGCGCGGCCGGGGTAACTTCGGGCGGACACCCAGGCAGCGGCCGGCGGCGTGCCGGCCCGGTGTGAGCGGATGGAGCGTGTCTTGGTCTTCAAGCGGATGATGCAGGCGTTCGGGGTGGGCGGGCCGTCGGTCGACACCGTCCTGACGGATCCGCGCTGCCGGCCGGGCGGGCACCTGGAGGGCCAGGTCCACATCGTCGGCGGCGACCACGAGGTCGCCATCGAGCACGTCGCCCTCGGCCTGGTCACCGAGGTCGAGGTCGAGTCCGGGGACAGCGAGTTCCACTCCACCCAGGAGTTCCAGCGGCTGCTCGTGGCGGGGTCGTTCGCGCTCGCGCCGGGGGCGAAGCAGAGCATCCCGTTCCGCCTGGACGTGCCGTGGGAGACGCCGATCACGGAGGTGTACGGCCAGCGGCTGACCGGGATGACCATGGGCGTGCGCACGGAGCTGTCCGTGGCCCGGGCGGTCGACAAGGGCGACCTGGACCAGGTGGCGGTACACCCGCTGCCGGCCCAGGAGCGGCTGCTGGAGGCGCTGGTCCAGCTCGGTTTCCGGTTCAGCCGGGCGGACAACGAGAAGGGCCGGCTGTACGGCGTCCAGCAGGAGCTGCCGTTCTACCAGGAGATCGAGTTCCACCCGTCCCCGCAGTACGCGGGGATGATCAACCAGTTGGAGCTGACCTTCGTGGCCACGCCGCACCAGCTCCAGGTCGTCCTGGAGGTGGACAAGCGGGGCGGGCTGTTCACCGAGGGCAGCGACGCGTTCGGCCGCTTCACGGTCGACTACGCCACGGTGGACCAGATCGACTGGTCGGCGCACCTGGACGGCTGGCTGCGGCAGTCCTGCCAGCGGCGCGGCCTGTTCTCCTGACACCGGCCGGCCCGCGGGGCGGCCGCGGCGTGGTCGGTGCCGGCCCCGCAGGGCGGGTCACACGTCGAGGATGATCGTGCGCGGCCCGTCGTTGGTGCTGCTGACCTGCATGTGGGCGCCGAACCGGCCGGTGGCCACCTCGGCGCCGCGGGCGCGCAGGGCCGCCGCGCACGCCTCGACCAGCGGCGCGGCGGCCGCCGCGGGCGCGGCGGCGGCCCAGCTCGGACGCCGTCCGCGGCGCGCGTCGCCGTAGAGCGTGAACTGGCTGACCAGCAGCACCGGCAGGCCCAGCTCGGCGGCCGACCGGTCGTCCCACAGCCGCAGCTCGTGGATCTTGCGGGCCATCGTCGCGGCCGTCGCCGCGGTGTCGTCGTGGGTCACGCCCAGCAGGACGAGCAGGCCGCGGCCGACCGCGCCCACCTCGGCGCCCTCGACGGTGACCCGGGCCCCCGTCACCGTCTGGATCACCGCCCGCATCGCGCCCCGCCACCGCGGCCGCCCGGACGGCCCGCGGGCCGTCCGGGCGGGGCGGCCTCACGCCGCGCCGACAACGTCGCCCTCCACCGGTACGAGTACGCCCCGCTCGACGAGCCGGGCGAGCACCGGCCCCGCCACCCCGGCCAGCGCCGCCGCCGGTACGTCGTAGGCGGCGGCGAGGACGGCGAGCTGGTCGGCGACCGTCGCGGTACCGTCGCACCCGCCCACGAGCGCGACCAGCACCGGGTCGACCTCCTCCCGCCGGCCCAGCCCCCCGTGCAGGGCCAGGAGCTGGCGGTCCACGGCCCAGCCGTCGGCCCCCCGGGCGGCGGACTGCTCCAGCCGCAGCTCCGGCGCCGTGCGGTACCGCGTGCGCAGCAGCCCCTCGGCGTCCCGCCCGCGCAGCCAGTCCTGCCGGGCCCACCACGCCGCGACGTGGTCCCCCCACCGG
The DNA here is from genome assembly GCF_014647915.1 of Pilimelia terevasa. Classification (GTDB taxonomy): domain Bacteria; phylum Actinomycetota; class Actinomycetes; order Mycobacteriales; family Micromonosporaceae; genus Pilimelia; species Pilimelia terevasa. The sequence goes on along the minus strand of NZ_BMQC01000006.1, from coordinate 9,350 downwards.
CCCTCGACGGGCTGGCGCAGGTCCTCGACCCGGACGACCGGCGCGGCGTCGGTGCGCCGCAGGTTCACCAGCCCGAACCCCACCGCCTCGATCCTGTGTGCGTCGTACCAGTCCAGCCACGCCGCCAGCAGGTGCGGGTCGTGCTCCTGGCCGGCGTCGGCCAGCCAGAGCCGGGCGTAGGAGAGAGGGTCGGAGACCTCCCGCTGGACCACCCACGCGTCCAGGCCGGCGCCCTCGACCCAGCCGGCCACCCGGTCGGCCCAGTCCTCGCCGCGCACGTGCGCCCAGTTGGCCAGGAACTGCATCGTGCCGCCCTCGGTGAGCAGTCCGGGTGCGGCGGCGGCGAGCTGGGCGCACACCGCGTCGCCGGCGCGGCCGGAGTCGCGGTAGGCGTGGGTGCCGGCGCCCGGCCCGACCACGAACGGCGGATTGCTGACCACGAGGTCGAACCGGCGCCCGGCCACCGGCCGGGCGAGGTCGCCGGGCAGCAGCTCCCAGGACTGGCCGGACAGCGCGGCGGTCGTCGCGGCGAACCGCAGGGCGCGGGCGCTGACGTCGGTCGCCGTGACGCGGGCGGCGTGCCGGGCGAGGTCGAGGGCCTGGATGCCGCAGCCGGTGCCGAGGTCCAGCGCGCTGGCCACCGGGTGCCGGACGGTCGCCGCGCCCAGCATCCGGGAGGCGCCGCCGACGCCGAGGACGTGGTCGGCCGGCAGCGCGGTCCCGGCGCCGCGCGGCCGGGCGGCCGCCGGCAGGTCCGCGACGACCCAGCACCCGTCGCCGTACGGCTCCAGGTCGACCCCGGCGCGCACCGCCCCGCCGTCGGCGACGAGCAGCCCGCCGGCCAGCAGGGGGGCGACCGGCACCGCCGCCCCGGCGGCGTCCGCCGGCACGGCCTGCCCGCAGACGTACAGCCGCACGAGCGTGTCCAGCGGGGTGCCGCCCGCGGTCGCGCGTAGCGCGGCCCGGTGGTCGCCGCGGTTCACCGCCGCCGCGGCCTCGGGCCCGATCCGGGCGGCGACGCCGGTGGCGGTGAAGTCGGCCGCGGACAGCGCCGCCCGCAGGCGGGCCAGATCGTCCCCGGGCAGCAGTGCGGTAGTCCCAGTCACCCCGGCATCCTCCCGCGCCCCGGCGGTCCCTCGGGCGGCGGCCCCGGCGGCCGGCCGAAAATTCTCCCGATCGCTTTGATCCGTACGGCGGACGCCCCCGTATCTCCATGCGTCCAGCACCGTCAGCACCGGAGGTAGCCGATGTTGTCGTCCGCGCACGCGAATATCGCCGCGGCGCATGCGGTCAGTCGCGACGCCCCGATCGCGGACCGTTGGCGGGTGCTCGACGCCGGGTCACCGAGAGGTAATGATGTTGCGGTGACACCCAGACCTGGAACCCGGCGGGGGGATCCGTCCTCGGGTGCCGAACGCCACGAGGACGAGCTGCTCCGCCTGCTGTACGAGCAGCACGCCGGCCCGCTGCTGATGTTCGTCTCCCGGCTCACCGGGGGCGACATGCAGCGCGCCGAGGACATCGTGCAGGAGACCCTGCTGCGTGCCTGGCGCAACGCCCACAAGCTGGGCATCAACGGCGAGACGTCGCTGCGCCCCTGGCTGGTGACGGTGGCCCGGCGGATCGCCATCGACGAGTTCCGCAGCGAGAGCGCGCGCGTGAGCGAGACCTACGACCGGGACCTCGAAGCGTTCCCGACCACCGACGAGACTGACCGGGTTCTTGGCATGATGACGGTGGTGGACGCCCTCCGCGCCCTGTCGGACGCGCACCGGGAGATTCTGGTCGAAACCTACTTCCGCGGACGGAGTGTGCCGGAGGCGGCGCAGGCGCTGGGCCTGCCGCTGGGCACCGCGAAGTCCCGGGTCTACTACGCTCTGCGCGCGCTGCGCACGGCTCTGGAGGAGCGGGGGGTGACCCGATGAACCGGTCGGAGGCACAGCACTACGACGTGGCTTCCTACGCGCTGGGTCTGCTGGACGGGCCGGACGCCGCCGTCTTCGAGGACCACCTGGTCGCGTGCGACCGCTGCGCGGCGGAGCTGGAGAGTTTCCTGCCGGTGGCCTCGCTGCTCGCCGACGTCGACGGCGAGGCGTTCCTGGACGCCGAGGCGGCCGTCGCCGAGGGCGACATGCTGGACAAGATGATCAACACGGTCACCTACGAGCGCAGCCGCACGAAGGTGCGCCGCACCTTCTCCCTGGCCGCGGGCGTGGTCGCGCTGGCCGCGGCCGTGGGCGCCGGCCTGCTGGCCGGCAACATCGGCGGTACCGGGGGGCGGACCCCCCAGGCGCAGCCGTCGGCCAGCATCCTGACCGACACCGACAGCGGCGTGCTGGCATCCGTGCCGGCCATCCGGTCCACCGACCCGGCCACCAAGGTGCAGGCGAGCGTGCGGCTGGCGGAGAAGCCCTGGGGCACCGCGCTGGCGCTGGAGCTGCGCAATGTGCGCGGTCCGCTGAAGTGCCAGCTCGTCGCGGTCGGCTCCGACGGTTACGGAGAGGTGCTGAGCACCTGGACCGTGGACCAGATCGGGTACGGCAACGCGGACAACGGCAAGTCGTTGCAGCTCGCCGCCTCCACCGCTCTCAAGCGCGCGGACATCGACCGCATCGAAGTGCAGTCGGTGAACGAGGGAGCCCGTCCGGGCCGCCTCGTGTCCGTCGACGTCTGAGCGATTTTCGTCGATATCCCGGACCTTCCCGGAGTTCGGTCCCGCGGAGGTCCACAATGGTCTTCAATTCATCGAAAAATCTCCAGATCCGTTAATCCGCAGGCCCCGGGGCCGCGTACTCCTAGGTGAACGGGCACCGCGAAGCCTTACGGCGGAATCGACCGCCGGGAACACCAGGAGGATCTGTGAAGGTCAAGACCCGAAACGCGATCGCCGGCAGCGCGCTCGCCGTCATCGCCGCGTTGTCGATGTCGGCCTGCGCTCCGGTGGGTGGCGACGGCGTCAACCAGCAGCCGGTGGCCAACCAGGCAGCCGCTCCCGACGGGTCAGGGGCCGCGGACAGCGGCGCCGACGAGGACGCGACGGACGAGGGCGACTCCGCCGGTGGCGACACCGGCGACAGCGGCGACGCCGGTGATGCCGGCGACAGCGGCGGCGACGCCGACAACCGGAACGGGGAGAGCCAGGACCTGACCGAGCGTCTCATCGCCAAGAGCGTCAAGCAGATGGGCGAGGTGGTCACGGACGAGAAGGGCTGGGTGATGTACCGGTTCGACAAGGACACCCCCGACCCCGCCAAGAGCAACTGCAACGGCGACTGCGAGAAGGTGTGGCCCCCGGCGTACACCGACGGCAATCCCAAGCTGCAGGGCATCGACGCCGAGAAGGTCGGCTCGGTCACCCGCGCGGACGGGACCAAGCAGATCACCCTGAACGGCTGGCCCCTGTACCGGTACATCGGTGACAAGGAGCCCGGCCAGTGGAAGGGCCAGGGCGTCGGCGGGGTGTGGTTCGTCGTCGCACCCGACGGCAAGAAGAACACGAGCTGCATGCCCGAGGGCACGCCGAGCGCCGTACCGCCGCCGGGCAACGACAAGGGCGGCAACAACGACAAGGGCGGCGGCGGCCAGTACGGGAACGGCGGCAACAAGAAGAACGACAAGAGCGGCGGCTACGGCGACAGCGGTGGCGGCGGCGACTACAACTGACGGTGCTGCGGCCCGGCGCTCCGATCTCCCGGAAGCGTGCGGCGGACGCCGGGCCGCACCGTCGACCACAATATCGAACAACGTCGAAATGGATGTCCGACATTGCTCGGCGCCACTCGAATCACACTTGAATTCCTTGTCGGCCATTCTGTGTCACGGGTGACCGCTCGGCCTCTGCGGCCGACTGTTCGGCCACTGCGCAGAATGAGTGTGGATTGGCCGTTCGGTTGACTGGACAGATGGACTCGCGGTTCGTTCGCGGGCTGCTCGTACCAATTGCAAAGCTATTCCTTGACGCTTTATTGACGAACCCCATACGGTCCCTGTCAGTGGAGTGGAGAAGTATTCCGGTGAGTAAAGTTGGAGGTGCGTATGTGGTCTCGTCCTAAGCGGTTCACCGCGCTCCTCGCGTCACTGGCGGTGACCACGCTGGGGGTGCTCTGGTTCGGCGGTACGACGCCCGCGGCGGCGGCGCCGGACATCCCGGGCTCCATGCCCGGCGGGTGGGTCTCCACCCAGTGGGGCCCCCTCGGACCGGCCGACCGGGACCTTCTGATCAAGGTCCGGCAGGCGGGCCTGTGGGAGATGGCGGCGGGCGAACTGGCCCAGGACCGGGCGGCCAGCGCCCGGGTCAAGGAGGTCGGGCGGATCATCGCCGACCAGCACGCCGACCTCGACCGCCAGACGCTGCAGGCGGCGGCCCGACTGGGGGTGGGCCTGCCCGCCGACCCGAACGCCGACCAGAAGGGGTTCCTGGCCACGCTGGGCCAGCTCCGCGGCGACGCGTTCGACCGGGCGTACGCCCAGCTCCTGCGGGACGCGCACGGCAAGGTCTTCACCGTCATCGCGGGCGTCCGCGCCGGCACCCGCAACGAGATGATGCGCGCGTTCGCCGAGGTCGGCAACGGGTTCGTCATGACCCACATGCGTCTGCTGGAGAGCACGACGTTCGTCAACTACGACGCGCTGCCCGAAGCGCCACCGCCCCCGCCGGGGGCGGCCGCCATGGCAGCCGCGGCCCAGGCCGCCGGCCTACCTGGTCTCCCGGCCAGCCCCGCCCTCGACCCTGCGGTGCTCTGGGTGGTCCTGGCTGTCGCGGTGATCGCCGCGCTAGCCACATCTGTCCGAGTTTTCCGCCGACGCTAGATCCTCCCGGGCGGTGCCCCGCCGTCCGCAAAGAAAGGTGACCAGACGTGAACAGGTCAGCGAAGCGCAGGTATGCGAGCGCCCCGACCGGGCGCGGTAGGCGGCTGTTCGCCGCAGGCGCGGTTCTCGCGGTTCTCGGTGCGACGGTTGCCGTCACCCAGATCTCCTCAGCCGCCGAGCGCCGGCAGTCCTCCCAGCAGGTGGGCGGTGCCTTTGCCGGCGGCGCCCGCGGCGGGGGCGGGGCAGGCGGCCGCACGGGGGCAGGAGCGGGGGCAGGAGCCGGGGCGGGAGCCGGGGCAGGTGACAACCGCACCAAGGTCGTCATCAACGGGCTCAACGTGCTCAGCCGGAGTTGCAACGGCAGCCGACTACAGCCCCACGACGGCTTCCAGGCCGGGCTGCGCTGCGTCAACACGCAGTTCGGCGAAGTCAGCGCGGCGGGCCAGAACCCGTCCCTGCTGATCACCGGCGCGCCCCGCGCGGTGCGCCGCGGGCAGGCGTTCAACCTGGTGGTGAGCAGTCGCAACCTGGTCCGCGACCGGTTCCTCGGCGCGGCCGACGGCGGCTACTACCTGGAGGCGTCCCTGCTCAACGGCCAGGGCCTGCAGCGCGGCCACATCCACACCGCCTGCCGGATGCTGGGCAACCAGCAGGTCGCCCAGAACCCGGCCCCGGACCCCGCCTTCTTCGAGGCGACCGAGGACGGCCGGGGCGGCGCGCAGCCGGACCAGGTGCAGATCCGCGTCGACGGGATGCCGACGGCCGGTACCGCCCAGTGCGCGGTCTGGGCCGGCGACGGCTCGCACCGCCTGCCGATGATGGAGCGGGCCAACCAGACGCCGGCCTTCGACGTGGTCCGCGTCGCCGTCGTCAACTAGCGAGTGAACGTCACCCTCCCCGGTGGCCGCCCGGCCGGTGTCTCCCCACACCGCCTCGGCGGCCACCGTCATGCCACCCGCCGGCCGGACCGGTCCACCCGAAGCTCGGACCGGTAGACGGATCAAATACGGGACTCGTTGATCCAGCCGGTGCCGTGCCGGCACCATGTACCTCATGACGCTCTCGCTGCCGATCGCCCCCGAGGCCAACGACCTGCTGCGACGCAGCCCGCTGGCCCTCCTCGTCGGCATGGTGCTCGACCAGCAGATCCCGCTCGAACGGGCGTTCGCCTCGCCGTACGACCTGGCCCGGCGGCTGGGCCACGAGCCCACGGCGCAGGAGCTGGCCGACTACGACCCGGACGCCCTGATCGCCGTCTTCGCGCAGCGGCCGGCCCTGCACCGCTTCCCGAAGGCGATGGCGGTCCGGGTCCGGGACGTGTGCCGCATCCTGGTCGAGCGGTACGGCGGGGACGCCGGTGCGGTGTGGGCCGGCGTCGCCACCGGCCAGGAGCTGGTCACCCGGGTCGGCGAGTTGCCGGGCTTCGGCACGCAGAAGGCGCAGATCTTCGCCGCCCTGCTCGGCAAGCAGTTCGGCGTGCGGCCGCAGGGTTGGCGGGAGGCGTGCGGCCGGTACGGCGAGGAGGGCGCGTTCCGCTCCGTGGCCGACATCGTCGATGGTGCTTCGCTGCTCCGGGTGCGCGAGTACAAGCAGCAGGCGAAGGCGGCGGCGAAGGCCGGAGAATCCTGAGGCGGAGCGCGGCCGCGCGGGGGCGTACCGTTCAGTGGCGGACATCGTTCGACGGGCACGGCCTGACGCGGGTCCGCGGGTTCGAGCAGGAGAGGAAGGCCGCCGCGCGGGCGGCCGAGGCCGACACCTAGCGGGCGCCCCGGGTCCCCCGGCGACCGCGGGCGGGAGGGCACCGTGGCCCGAGAGGCGCCGCAACTGATCACCGACGCGCAGCCGAGTGCGGACGCGCAGCTACGCTCGCGGCAGCGCCGGTACCTGACGATGATGTCCGTCCGGGTGGCGTGCCTGATCCTGGGTGCGGTGCTGGCCAGCGCCGAGGTGCCGCTGCTGTGGCTGTGGCTGACGATCTGCGCGGTGGCGATGGTGCTGCTGCCCTGGCTGGCCGTGCTGATCGCCAACGACCGGCCCGCCAAGCCGCAGCACCGGCTGCGCGCCCCGGCCCCGGCCCCGGGGGCTCCCGCCCGCACCCTGGACAGCCGCCGCGCCGCGACGGTGATCGACGCCGACGACTGAACCGGCCGCGCCGGCCCGCCGGGCGGCGGGCGGGACCGGCCGACGGGCTGTTGGGCGCCGGTGCCCGCGCCTGGCAGAATGGCCGCCGTGACGATTCGAGTGACGGGCGCCCCGGGCGCGGCGACGGCCCCGAAGGTGACGACGGCCCGCGAGGTGACGACGGGTCCGGCGATGGTGGCGACGCACCGCGGGACGCTGGAGCCGCAGGGCGGCGGCACGACGCTCGACGAGCGGATCGAGGCGCCCCTGGAGCAGGGGGACCACGAGCGGTTCTCGCACTACGCCGAAGCCGACAAGATCACCGAGGCGATGGTCCTGGGTACGCCGGTCAAGGCCCTGTGCGGCAAGGTCTGGGTGCCCTCCCGCGACCCGAGCAAGTTCCCGGTCTGCCCGGAGTGCAAGGAGATCTACGAGGACGAGGAGAAGCTGGCGAACTGGACGTGAGCCGGCCCGCCGCGCCGCCGCGGCGATGACCACCGTGCGCCACCCGACCGGTGGTGCGCCCGCCGCGCCCGCAGCGGGCCGTGTCGCCCCCGTCCCCCTGCGGAAGGATCCGTCGTGCCCGTAGCGCTGCCTGACCGCGAGGCGTTTCCGCCGCTGCGGGCGTGGCAGCGGCGCGCGCTGGTCGAGTACCTGCGCCGCCGCGCCAGCGACTTCCTCGCCGTCGCGACGCCCGGCGCCGGCAAGACGACATTCGCGCTGCGGATCGCCGCCGAGTGCCTGATCGACGGGACGGTCGAGGCGGTCACCGTCGTCGCGCCGACCGAGCACCTCAAGACGCAGTGGGCCGAGGCGGCCGCCCGGGTCGGCATCCAGCTCGACGCCGCGTTCCGCAACGCCGACGTGCACTCCTCGGCCGACTTCCACGGCGCGGTCGTCACGTACGCGCAGATCGGCATGGCGCCCGCGGTACACCGGCGCCGCACCATGACGCGGCGCACGATGGTGATCCTCGACGAGATCCACCACGCGGGGGACTCCCGCACCTGGGGGGAGGGCGTCGTCGCCGCCTTCGCGCCCGCCGTGCGGCGGCTGATGCTGACCGGTACGCCGTTCCGGTCCGACGACAACCCGATCCCGTTCGTCACCTACGAGGCCGGCGGCGACGGCCTGGCCCGCTCCCGCGCCGACTCGACCTACGGGTACGCCGACGCGCTCGCCGACGGCGTGGTCCGACCGGTGATCTTCCTGGCGTATTCGGGCGAGACCCGCTGGCGGACCAGCGCCGGCGACGAGCTGGCCTGCCGGCTCGGCGAGCCGATGACCCAGGACCTCGTCGCCCAGGCCTGGCGGACCGCGCTGGACCCGGTGGGCCAGTGGATGCCGCAGGTCCTGCGCGCCGCCGACGCCCGGCTCCAGGTGCTGCGCGACGCGGGCATGTCGGACGCGGGCGGGCTGGTCATCGCCAGCGACCAGCAGTCCGCCCGGGCGTACGCCCGGCTGCTGCGCGACATCACCGGCCAGGCCGCCGTCGTCGTGCTCTCCGACGACGTCGGCGCCTCGGCGCGGATCGCCGCGTTCGCGTCCTCGGCGGACCGCTGGCTGGTGGCCGTGCGGATGGTCTCCGAGGGGGTGGACATCCCGCGGCTGGCCGTCGGGGTGTACGCCACCAGCGCGTCGACGCCGCTGTTCTTCGCCCAGGCGATCGGCCGGTTCGTCCGCGCCCGGCGGACGGGCGAGACGGCGTCGGTGTTCCTGCCCTCGGTGCCCCACCTGCTCGGGCTGGCCAGCGAACTGGAGGCCCAGCGCGACCACGTGCTGGGCGGTCCGAAGCGGGAGGGCTGGGAGGACGAGCTGCTGGAGCGCGCCCAGCAGGCCGACCGGGCCTCGGGGGAGCTGGAGAACCGGTTCGAGGCGCTGTCGGCGACCGCCGAGCTGGATCAGGTGATCTTCGACGGGGCGACCTTCGGCGCGCCGGTGGGCGCCGGTACGCCCGAGGAGGAGGAGTACCTCGGGCTGCCCGGCCTGCTCACCGCCGACCAGGTCTCGGTCCTGCTGAGCAAGCGGCAGGCCGACCAGCTCGCGGCGCAGCGGCGCGAGCGGCGGGTCGGGGACACCGCGCCCCAGCAGGCCGGCGAGCGGGCGGCGGCGCCGGCCTCGGCCGCGCAGCGGCGGGTGGCGCTGCGCCGGCAGCTCAACACGCTCGTGGCGGCCCACCACCACCGCACCGAGACCCCGCACGGCCGGATCCACGCGGAGCTGCGGCGCCGCTGCGGCGGCCCGCCCAGCGCCCAGGCGACCATCGAGCAGTTGGAGGAGCGCATCGCCGCCTGCGCCGACCTCTGAGAGGGCGTCTGGTTCACGTAGTTTGTGATATTTCTGGGTCGTAGGGGTCTCGCCAGGTCGGGGTGGTTTCGTCGGTGACTCTTCTGGCGAGGTTGTCGATCATGGCTATGTGG